>CAVTXG010000011.1:0-223597 GCA_963738605.1 uncultured beta proteobacterium | reverse complement strand
GTGCCTTGGCGCCGACCAGTTGCGTATTGCTGCCGCTGTGGTCGTGGGTCGAGGCGTTTTCCGGCCTTGAGTCGCTCGGTCACTCGGGGCCGGCGACGTGGTGCTTCGTCGTCACCAGCGCAGCGCTGTTCCTCGGCTGGGCCGGATGGCAGCGTCGGCGCTGACATCGCGCAAGAGCCTGCACGCCGCGGCGCTGTGCGTGCCGCTGCTGCTCTTTGCGCTGCCGCTCGCGCTGGCCCTGCCGCTGGCCTTGTGGCAGGCCGCCGAGCCGCGACGCCTGGCGCGCGCTGCTGGCCGATCCGCAGTTGCCGCGCGCGCTCGCGCTGTCGGTGGGCAGCGCGCTGTCTCGCACGCTGGTCTCGCTGCGCCTGCGCTGTGCCTCGTGACGCACCTGCACGGCACGCGCGCGTGGGCGCGGCTGTCGCGTGCGCTGGCGCCGATGCTGGCGCTGCCGCACGCGGCCTTTGCGATCGGCCTGGCGCTGCTGGTCATGCCCGCCGGCCTGCTCGCGCGCTTGCTCGCGCCGCTGCTCGGCTGGAGCGCGCCGCCCGATTGGCCGACGGTCAACGACCCGCACGGCATCGGCCTGATCGCTCGTGCTGGTCGGCAAGGAGACTGCCGTTCCTGCTGTGGAACGTGGTGGCGCTGCTGACGCGGCCCGAGCTGGCGCTGCAACTGCGCGGCTGGCTGGCCAGCGGCGCGCACGCTCGGCTACTGCCGACGCGGCGACTGTGGTGGCGCGTGCTGTGGCCGCTGCTGCTGCCGCGGCTGGCCTGGCCGCTGCTGGCGGTGCTGGCCTACAGCCTGACGGTCGTCGATCTGGCGCTGATCGTCGGCCCGGCCTCGCCGCCGACGCTGGCCGTGCTGGCGTGGCAGGCGCTGCAGGACGGCGAGGCGGCGCGCAACGCCGAAGGCGCGGCGGCGGCGCTGCTGCTGGCGGCTGGTGCTCGCGGCTTGCGTGGCGGCGCTCGCGCTGGCTCGCCGCTGCGCCGCGCAACGCGCTGGCGGCGCACGCGTCGACGGCGGGCGCCGCGCCGCACGTCGCGCGCGCGGCACCGCGGCGCATCGCGCGCTGCTGCGCGGCGCTGCTCGCGCTGTACGCCGCCGTGCGCTGCTGCTCGTCGCTGTCGTCGTTCGTCCGGCGTCTGGACCTTCCCGTCGCTGCTGCCGCAGGCCTGGACCGGCGACGCGTGGCAGCAGGTGCGCGACGAGCCTGGGCACGCTCGGCCTTTCGGCCGGCGCTGGCGGCGTTCGCGGCGCTGGCCTCGCTGGCCCTGGTGCTGTCTGGTTCGAAGCCACGCCCGCGGCCTGGGACGCGCGCGCGATGCCGCTCGTGCTCGCGCCGCTGGTCGTGCCCTCGCTGCTGCTGATGGTCGGCCTGTACACGCTGGCGCTGCGCGCTCGGCTCGACGGCACGCTGCGCCGGCCTGGCCTGGGTGCACACCCTCGTCACGCTGCCCTATGTGTTCGTCGCGCTGGCGCCGGCCTGGCGCAGCTTCGACAGGCGCTACGAACACACTGCGCTCGCGCTCGGCCGCTGCGCGCCGCGTTCTGGTGGCGCGTCAAGGCGCCGCTGCTGGCCGCGCCGCTGGCCGCCGCGCTGGCGGTGGGCTTCGCGGTCAGCGTGGCGCAGTACCTGCCGACGCAGTTCATCGGCGCCGGCCGCCACGCCACCGTCACCACCGAAGCGGTGACGCTGGCCTCGGGCGGACAGCGCCACACGCGCCGCGGCGTTCGCGCTGCTGCAGGCGCTGCTGCCGCTGCTCGGCTTCGCGCTCGCGGCGGCGGTGGGTCGGGGGCAGCGCCGCGAGAATCGCGGCGATGGCGCTTGAACTGCGACCAGTGACGATCGCCGTGCACGGCCGCACGCTGATGCGCGACCTCAGCGCGAGCATCGAGCCCGGCGAGGTGCTCGCGGTGATGGGCGCCAGCGGCTCGGGCAAGTCGAGCCTGCTGGCCTGGATCGCGCGGCACGCTCGAAGCGCCGTTCGAGGCCACGGGCGAGTTGCGGCTGGACGGCGCGAGCCTTGCTGCCATGCCGATCCAGCAGCGCCGCATCGGCCTGCTGTTCCAGGACGACCTGCTGTTCCCGCACATGAGCGTGCGCGACAACCTGCTCTTCGCGTTGCCCGCGGGCCGCGCGCAGCAGCGCATCGCCGCGGCCGACGCCGCGCTCGCCGAAGCCGGGCTCGAAGGCTTCGGCCCGCGCCTGCCGGCCAGCCTGTCGGGCGGCCAGCGCTCGCGCGTCTCGTTGCTGCGTGCGCTGCTGGCGCAACCGCACGCGCTGCTGCTCGACGAGCCTTTCTCCAAACTCGACGCTGCGCTGCGCGCGCAGATGCGCGAGTTCACTTTCTGCACGCTGCGCCGCGCGCGGCGTGCCGACGGTGCTGGTCACGCACGACGCGGCCGATGTGCCGCCGGGCGCGCAGGTGATCCAGCCTCGACCGATGCTTGACCGCGCCGCCAACGCCGCGCTGATGCCGCTGCTGCGAGCTCGTGCGCGCGTGGCCTCGTGCGCGCAGGCGTCGGCGCCGACACGGTCACGCTTCGCCGGCTTCGCGTATCGGCATCGCCGCGGCCGTGCGATCGCGCTGCAGCACTACGTGCTGGGCCTGGCGCTGCTGCTGGCCAGCCGCCTGGCCGACGGCCTGGACGGCGCGGTGGCGCGCCTGACGCAGCCCACCGACCGCGGCGCCTTCCTCGACATCACGCTCGACTTCCTGTTCTACGCCAGCATCCCGCTGGCCTTCGCCATCGCCGACCCGGCCGCCAACGCGTTGCCGGCGGCCGTGCTGCTGGCCGCCTTCATCGGCACCGGCTCGAGCTTCCTGGCCTTCGCGGTGCTGGCCGCACAAGCGCGGCATCGAAAGCGCGCAGCTACCCGAACAAGGGCCTCTACTACCTCGGCGGCCTGACCGAAGCCACCGAGACGCTGATCTGCTTTGCGCTGATGTGCCTGTGGCCCGAGCAGTTCGCCTGGTGGGCCTACGGCTTTGCAGCGCTGTGCGCGCTGACGATCGCCACGCGCATCGTCGGCGGCGCGAAGCGCTCTCCGGGCCGGGCCGCCGGGTGTAATGTGCGCGGCGGCCGCCGACCGACAGGCTGAACGGAGAACAACATGTCGAAGAAAAAACTCGTCATCGTGGCCCTGCTCGTCGCGCTGATCGTCGCGTTCTTCGCGCTCGACCTCGGCCGCTTCCTGAGCCTGGACTACATCAAGTCGCGCCAGGCCGAGTTCACGGCGCTGTCCGCGCGAAGCCGCTCGCTGGTCGGCGGCGCGTTCTTCGCGATCTACGTCGCGGTGTCCGCGCTGTCGCTGCCGGGCGCGGCGATCATGACGCTGGCGGCCGGCGCGATCTTCGGCCTGGGCACCGGCACGCTGATCGTGTTCGTTCGCCTCGACGCATCGGCGCGACGCTGGCGCTTCCTGGCCTCGCGCTACGTGCTGCGCGACAGCGTGCAGTCGAAGTTCGGCGAGCGACTGGCCGATATCGACAAGGGCGTCGAGAGCGAAGGCGCGTTCTACCTGTTCACGCTGCGGCTGGTGCCGGTCTTTCCGTTCTTCGTCATCAACCTGCTGATGGGCCTGACGAAGATGAAGGCCTGGACCTTCTACTGGGTCAGCCAGATCGGCATGCTTGCCGGCACCCTCGTCTACGTCAATGCCGGCACGCAGCTGGCGAAGATCGATTCGCTGAAGGGCATCCTCTCGCCCGGGCTGCTCGGCTCGTTCGTGCTGCTCGGCGTGTTCCCGCTGATCGCCAAGAAGATCGTCGATGCGATCAAGGCGCGCAAGGTCTATGCGAAGTGGGCCGACAAGAAGCCGCAGCTCCTTCGACCGCAACCTGGTCGTCATCGGCGCCGGCGCGGCGGGCCTCGTGACGAGCTACATCGCCGCCGCGGTCAAGGCCAAGGTGACGCTGGTCGAGTCGCACAAGATGGGCGGCGACTGCCTGAACTACGGCTGCGTGCCGAGCAAGGCGCTGATCAAGACGGCCACGCTGATGCAGCAGATCCGGCATTCGCAGCACCTACGGCATCGCCAAGGCCGACGCGCAGCTCGACTTCGCGCAGGTGATGGAGCGCGTGGCCGGTATCGTCAAGACCGTCGAGCCGCACGACTCGGTCGAGCGCTACACCGCGCTCGGCGTCGATGTGATCATCGGCAAGGCCAAGATCACGAGCCCGTGGCATGTCGAGATCACCAAGGACGACGGCAGCCAGCAGACGCTCGCCACCCGCGCCATCGTCATCGCCACCGGCGCCGCGCCCTTCGTGCCGCCGCTGCCGGGCCTGGACGAAGTGGGCTACCTCACCAGCGACACGCTGTGGGGCCTGCGCGAGCAACCCAAGCGCCTGGTGGTGCTCGGCGGCGGGCCGATCGGCTGCGAGCTGGCGCAGAGTTTCGCGCGCCTGGGCTCGCAGGTGACGCAGATCGAGATGCTGCCGCGCATCATGATCCGCGAGGACGAGGAAGTCTCTGCGTTCGCGCGCAAGGCGCTCGGAGCACGACGGCGTGACGGTGCTCACCGGCCACAAGGCGCTGCGCTGCGAATTGCGCGGCGGCACGAAGAGCATCGTCGTCGAGAGCGGCGGACAGGAACGCGCGATCGAGTTCGATGTGCTGCTGTGCGCCGTCGGCCGCAGCGCGCGGCTGAAGGGCTTCGGCCTCGAAGAGCTCGGCATCCCCGCGCAACGCACGGTGCAGACCAACGAGTACCTCGAAACGATCTACCCCAACATCCTCGCCGCCGGCGACGTCGCCGGCCCTTACCAGTTCACGCACACGGCCGCGCACCAGGCCTGGTACGCCGCCGTCAATGCCCTGTTCGGCACCTTCAAGAAGTTCAAGGCGGATTACTCGGTGATCCCGTGGGCCACCTTCATCGACCCCGAGGTCGCGCGCGTCGGCCTGAACGAGCAGGAAGCCAAGGAAAAGAACATCGCCTACGAGGTGACGAAGTACGGCATCGACGACCTCGACCGCGCCATCGCCGACAGCGCAGCCGTTGGCTGGGTCAAGGTGCTCACCGTGCCCGGCAAGGACAAGATCCTGGGCGTGACCATCGTCGGCGTGCATGCCGGCGACCTGCTCGCCGAATACGTGCTCGCCATGAAGCATGGCCTGGGCCTGAACAAGATCCTGGGCACCATCCACACCTATCCCGACTCTGGCAGAGGCCAACAAGTACGCTGCCGGCGAGTGGAAGCGCGCGCACCAGCCGCTCAAGCTGCTCGAATTCGTCGGCAAGTTCCACGCCTGGAGACGTGCATGAGAAAACTGCTGACCGCCTTGCTGCTGAGTCTGGTCGCCGCCTTCGCGCAGGCCCAGACCTTCGACCACGCCTACGCTTCCTGGGACGCGCTGCTGAAGAAGCATGTGCGCTGGCTGCCCGACAACAAGCAAAGCCGCGCCGACTACGCCGGCTTCGCCAAGGACCGCGCCGAGCTGAAGACCGTGCTCGATGCGATGTCGGCGGTGCCCAAGGCCGAGTTCGACAAGTGGCCCCGCGAGCAGCGCATGGCCTTCCTGATCAACGCCTACAACGCCTTCACCGTCGAAGTCATCCTGACGAAGTGGCCCGACATCAAGTCGATCAAGGAACTCGGCCTCTTCAACCGCGGCCCGTGGAAGAACGAGTTCTTCACGCTGCTCGGCGCCAAGCACCACCTCGACTGGATCGAGCATGAAGAGCTGCGACCCAAGTACGCCGACCCGCGCGTGCATGGTGCCGTCAACTGCGCCTCGATCGGTTGCCCGGCGCTGCGCACCGAAGCCTTCACCGCCGCCAAGCTCGAAGCGCAGCTCGACGACGGCATGCAGCGCTTCATGGGCGACCGCACGCGCAACCGCGTGGCCGGCGGCAAGGTCGAAGTAAGCTCCATCTTCAAATGGTTCAAAGAAGACTTCGAAAAAGGCCACAAGGGCTTCGCCAAGGTCGAGGACGTGTTCGCCAAGTACGCGGCACTGCTCAGCGACAAGCCCGAAGAACAGGCGGCGCTGAAGGCCGGCTCGCTGCCGGTGGCGCATCTCGACTACGACTGGTCGATCAACGCCGTCGGACGTTGATCGATCGCCGCGCGCGCGCGCTGACGCTGGCGGCAGTCGCGTGCTTGGCGGCCGCAGGCGCGTCGGCGGCCGATCTGTCTTCGCCCATCGGCGCCGGCTTCGAGCCGGCGCCGCCGTGGGAGCTGCGCGGACTGCCGCGGCAGGTGAAGCCACTGGCGCAAGTGTCGGTGATCGATCTCGATGCGCGCCGTGTGCTTCGCATCGAGGCCGACCGCGCCTACGGCGTGATCGTGCACCGGCTGCGCGACGCGCGCGCCAGCGGCGTGCTTTCCTGGCGCTGGCGCGTCGATCAGGCGCCGGCCGGCGCCGACCTGCAGCGCAAGAGCGGCGACGACAGCGCGCTCAAGGTCTGCGCGCTGTTCGACATGCCGATTGCCAAGGTGCCGTTCTTCGAACGCCAGTTGCTGCGCATCGCCTCGTGGCATGCCGGCGAGGCATTGCCCACGGCCACGCTGTGCTACGTCTGGGACGCGCAACTGCCGCAAGGCACGCTGCTGCACAACGCCTACACCCATCGCCTGCGCTACATCGTCACGCATGCCACGACAGGGCAGTGGCGCGAGGAGCGCCACGACATCGCGGCCGACTTCCGCCGCGCCTTCGGCGACGACTGGGGCGACGACACGCCGGGCTTGCCGCCGCTGGTGGCCATCGCCATCGGCGCCGACAGCGACAACACCGGCTCGCGCAGCCTCGGCTACGTCGCCGATCTGCGCCTGGAGCCGCGGCCATGAAGAAAGTGCTGCTGCTCGGCGCCGGCCATGCGCAGCTCTCGGTACTGGCTGCGTTGAAGCAGCAGCGCCTGGCCGGCGGCGATCTGCTGCTCGTCACGGCGCACCCGCGCCAGCTCTACTCGGGCATGGTGCCGGGGCTGATCGCCGGGCGCTACGCCGAAGACGAGATCGCGATCAACGTCATGCCGCTGGCGCGCGACAGCGGCGTGCACCTGCGCATCGGCCAGGCGGTGGCGCTCGACGCCGCTGCGCGTCAGGTGACGCTGGCCGACGGCGAGCAGATCGGCTATGACGTGCTGTCGATCAACACCGGCCCGACGCAAGACCGCGATCGCATCCCCGGCGCGCGTGAACATGCCCTGTTCGTGCGGCCGATCGAGAACTTCCTGGCGCTGTGGCAGCGCACGCGCGCGCTCGCCGAGGAGCGACCGCTGTCGGTGGTGCTGATCGGCGGCGGCGCTGCAGGCGTCGAACTCGTGCTGGCGGTGCGCGCCGCGCTGGGGCCGCGCGCCGAGCTTTCGATCGTCGACGAAGACGGTGTGCTCGCCGGCCACGCGCCCGCCGTCCGGCACCAGGCCATTGCCGCGCTCAGGCGCGCGCGCGTGCAGGTGCTGCCCGGGCGTTGCAGTGCGATCGAGCGCAAGCACGTGATCGTCGGCAGCTCGATGCGCCTGGTTTGCGACGTGCCGATCGTCGCCACCGGCAGCGACGCGCCGGCGTGGCTGGCAGGCAGCGGCCTGGCGCTGGACGAACGCGGCTTCATGCGCGTGGGGGCCACGCTGCAGAGCACGAGCCACGCCAACGTCTTCGGCGCCGGCAACGTCATCGTGCGCGACGACATTGAGCATCCGAGGAGCGGCGTCTATGCCGTGCGCGCCGGCCCGGTGCTCGCCACCAACCTGCGCGCCTTCGTCGCCGGCGGCGCGCTCACGCCCTACCTGCCGCAGGCGAGATCGCTCAACCTGCTGGCCACCGGCGACGGCCGCGCTATCGCGAGCTGGGGCACGTGGTCGGCGCGCGGACGCTTGATGGGCTGGTGGAAGGATCGCATCGACCGCGCGTTCGTGGCGCGCTACGACGCCGCCTGAGCACGCCCGATGACGTTCAGCGGAATCTTCAGGTAGCTCACGCCGTCGTCCTCGGGCGGCGGCAGCGCACCGGCGCGAACGTTGACCTGCAGCGACGGCAGGATCAGTTGCGGCACCTCGAGCGTGGCGTCGCGCCGTTCGCGCATTGCGACGAAGCTGTCCTCGTCAACGCCGTCGTGCACATGGATGTTGCGGGCGCGCTGTTCGGCCACTGTGGTGCGCGATGCTGGCTCGCGGCCGGCCGGCGGGTAGTCGTGGCACACATGAATGACCGTGTCGACCGGCAGCGCCAGCAGGCGCCGGATCGACCG
This sequence comes from uncultured beta proteobacterium, assembly GCA_963738605.1. Taxonomy (GTDB): domain Bacteria; phylum Pseudomonadota; class Gammaproteobacteria; order Burkholderiales; family Burkholderiaceae_C; genus CADEEN01. The sequence continues at coordinate 215,394 of CAVTXG010000011.1, read as the reverse complement.
GTACAGCGTGCGCGCGTCGCCGCCCGGAAAGTCTGCGCGCGCCGTCCCCACGTCCGGCAGGAACAACGTGTCGCCGACGAAGGCGTGGCCATCGATCAGGTAGGCCATGTCCGCCGGCGTGTGGCCCGGCACATGCAGTGCCGTGACTTCGATGCCACCGATGAGGAAGATGTCGCCGTCGCCGAACAGATGGTTGAACTGGCTGCCGTCGGCGAGGAAACCGCGCTCGAGGTTGTAGATCTTCTTGAAGATGGCCTGCACGTCGCGAATGCGCTTGCCGATGGCGATGCGCCCGCCGAGTCGGTCCTGCAGCCAGCGCGCTGCCGAGAGGTGGTCGGCGTGGGCATGCGTCTCCAGGATCCACTGCAACGCCAGCCCGTTGTCGCGCAGCGCATCGACGAGGCGCTGCGCCGAGCGCGTCGCGGTGCGCCCGGCCTTGGCGTCGAAGTCGAGCACCGGATCGATCACTGCCGCCTGGCGCGTCGCCCGATCCCAGACCAGATGGCTGACGGTGCCGGTGTCGGCGTCGTGGAAGGACAGCAGGCCGAGACGTTCATGCATTGCGGGCTCCTCAACAATCTGTTGCCACATATTATATCTATTGATATACTGACTCACAAGTCCCGCAACCTGCCGTGAAGACCCGCCACCGTTCGATCGATCCCACCGCGATGCGCGCTGGCGCAGCCCAGGCGGTGGGGGCGTTACGCCTGCTCGCCAACGAAGATCGTCTGCTCCTGCTGTGCCAACTCGCGCACGGCGAGATGTGCGTCGGCGAGCTCGAAGCCGCGCTCGACATCCGCCAGCCGACCCTGTCGCAGCAGCTCGGCGTGCTGCGCGCGGACGGCGTGGTCAGCACCCGCCGCGAAGGCAAGAACATCCACTACTCGATCGCCGATGCGCGCCTGCTCGACGTGCTCGCGCTGCTGCACCGCCTCTACTGCCCGGAGTGACACGCCCCATGACCCTCGACCTCGCTTCCTTCACCCCCTGGAGCGCCCTGCTCGGCGGCGCGCTGATCGGCACCGCCGCAGCCATGCTGCTGTGGTTCAACGGCCGCATCGCCGGCATCAGCGGCATCGTCGGCGCGCTGCTGCGGCCGCGCGCGGGCGACATCGCCTGGCGCGTCGCCTTCGTCGCCGGGCTCGTCGCTGCGCCGCTGGTCTACGCGCTGTTCGCGGCAGTGCCGCTGCCGCGCATCGAAGCGGGCACGACGGCACTGATCGCTGCCGGCTTGCTCGTGGGCATCGGCACGCGCTACGGCGCCGGCTGCACCAGCGGCCACGGCGTGTGCGGCCTGTCGCGGCTGTCGCCGCGCTCGGCGGTGGCCACGGCTGCCTTCATGGCGGCGGGCTTCGCCGCGGTGTTCGTGCTGCGCCACGTCTTTGCCTGAGGTCATCCGATGAAAACGCTGTACGCACTCCTGGCCGGCCTGGTCTTCGGCATCGGCCTGATCGTCTCCGGCATGGCCGATCCGGCCAAGGTGTTGGGCTTCCTCGACCTCGCCGGCCGCTGGGACCCGTCGCTCGCCTTCGTCATGGGCGGTGCCATCGCGGTCGGCGCGGTGGCCTTTGCGGCCGCGCAGCGGCGCGGCACGACGCTGCAAGGCGAGCCGCTGCGCCTGCCGCCGACACGGCAGATCGACGCGCGCCTGGTCGGCGGCAGTGCGCTCTTCGGCATCGGCTGGGGCATCGCCGGCTTCTGCCCGGGCCCCGCACTGGTGGCCGTCGGCATGGGCCAACCCAAGGCCTTTCTGTTCGTCGCGGCGATGCTCGCCGGCATGGCCGTGTTCGAGGGCATCGAACACCTGTGGCAACGCTGGCGCGCGCAGTTGGCAGCGCAAGGGGCCTGAGGCGTGAGCGCATCGGTCGCCCTCGTCCTCGTCGCCGCCACGCTCGGCGTGCTGCTCGCCTGCGAGCTGGCACTCGCGCTGGCCCGGCTGCGACAGCCGCAGCGCATGGCGCGTTCGGTGCATGCGGCGCTGCGCGAGGATTGGCTGCATGCGATCTCGCAGCAACGCGGCACGGAAGTGCTGGCGGTGCAGACCCTGCGCAACTCGTTGATGTCGGCAACACTCACGGCCTCGACCGCGGCCATCGGTTTGATGGGCACCGTCACGCTGACCCTGCCGGCCCTTCACGACTCGGCCCTGACGACGCGCCACGCCCTGCTGCTGGTGCTGATGGGCCTGTTGTTTGCGGCCCTGGTGAGTTCGGCCACCGCGATCCGCTACTACCACCACGCCGGCTACATCGGCGCGATGCCGGTGGATTCGCCGGAACGTCGTCGCTGGAGTGACACCGGCACGAGCTACCTGCGGCGCGCCGGCGCGCTCTACGGCGCGGGACTGCGGCAGCTGATGATGGTGGGGCCGGTGGTCGCAGCGCTGCTGCACCCGGCGGCCGGGCTGGTGGCTGCACTGGCCTGGGTGGTGATCTCCTACCGCACCGAGCGCGTCACGAGCTGACCGCGTCGCGGCGCCGTGATCATCGCGGCTGCTGCTGCAGCGCCTTCGCAGATTCCAGAACGACAGCGCTTCAACCGCGCGGATGATGCTGCGCATGCAGCGCACGCAGGCGCTCGCGCGCGACGTGGGTGTAGATCGTCGTCGTCGAGATGTCGGCGTGGCCAAGCAGCATCTGCACCGCGCGCAAGTCGGCGCCGTGGTTCAGCAGGTGCGTGGCGAAGGCGTGGCGCAGCGTGTGAGGCGACAGCGGCGCGTCGATGCCGGCCTTGAGGGCGTTCGCCTTGATCAGCTTCCAGAACATCTGCCGCGTCATCGCGCTGCCTCGGGCGGTGACGAAGAGGGCATCGCTGGTGCGCCGATCGAGGATCGCACCGCGGCTCTCGGCGAGGTAGCGCTGCAGCCACGCATGCGCCTCCTCGCCGAACGGGACGAGCCGTTCCTTGCTGCCCTTGCCGGTGACGCGCAGGCAGCTTTCGGCCAGCCCCACCTGCACCGTCTTCAGCGTCACCAGTTCCGACACGCGCAGGCCGCAGGCATACAGCAGTTCGAGCATCGCGCGGTCGCGCAGGCCCAGCGGCTTGTCGACGTCGGGCGCGGCCAACAGGGCTTCGACCTGAGCTTCGGACAGCGACTTCGGCACGCGCAGCGCCTGCCTGGCGTTGTGCAGCTTCAAGGTCGGATCGGCGTCGGCCAGGTGCTCGCGCAGCGCCCATCGGAAGAAGCGCTTGAACACCGTCAGGCGCCGGTTCGCACTGGTGGCGCGCGAGCCCGGGTGCCGCGCCGCGATGTAGCCCAGCAGGTCGCTCTCGCGCGAGTGCTCGATCGGCGTGGCGCCTTGCTGGGCGAGCCACGCCGCGTACAGCGTCAGGTCACGGCGGTAGGCGGCGAGCGTGTTGGCGGCCAGGCCGTCCTCGATCCACAGCGCGTCGAGGAAGCGGTCGATGACCGCCGCGCTGCTCACTCCAGCGTCAGCTTCTGCTGTGCCACGACCTTGCGGTAAACCTCGAACTCGGCCGCGATCTGCGTCGCGAACTGTTCGGGCGTGTTCAGGATCAGCAGCGAGCCGGTGTCCTCGATGCGCTTCTTCACGTCGGGCAGCTCGGCCGTCTTCTTCACTGCGGCGGCGACCTTGTCGATCACGTCCTTGGGCAGGCCCTTGGGCCCGAGCACGCCGTAGTAGGCCATGCGGTTCACCGGCTCGAGCCCCACTTCCTTGAAGGTCGGCACGTTGGGCAGTTGCGCCAGGCGCTGCGGCGCGGCGACGACGATCGGGATCAAGCGCCCGTCCTTGATGAAGGGCAGCGCCGAGGGCAGGTTGTCGAAGATGATCGGCACCTGGCCCGCCACCACGTCGTTCAACGCCGGGCCTGCGCCGCGGTACGGGATGTGCGCGATGAAGGTGTTGGTCAGGCTCTTGTACAGCTCCATCTGCAGATGGCCGATGCCGCCGGTGCCCGAGCTCGCGAAGCTGTACTTGCCCGGGCTCTTCTTCACCAGCTCGATGAAGCTCTTGTAGTCCTTGGCCGGAAAGCTCGGGTGCACCGCAATGACATTGGGCGTGGCCGCGATGTTGATGATCGGCGTGAAGTCCTTGGTCGGGTCGTAGCCGATCTTGGTGTTGATCGCCGGATTCGCCGCCGTCGTGCTCACCGTCGCCATGCCGAGCACATGGCCGTCGGCTTGCGCGCGGATCACTTCGAGCGCACCCACCGAGCCGCCCCCGCCGGCCTTGTTCTCCACCACCAGCGTCTGGCCGAGCGCGGCGTTGGCCTTCTCGGCAACCACGCGGGCGATGATGTCCGTCGTGCCACCGGGTGCGAACGGCACCACCAGGCGCACCGGCTTGGTGGGATAAGCCTGTGCCGCAGCGATCGTGGCCGTGAAGGCGAGCACCGCCGCGGCGGCAAGGGTTCTGGTTTGCATGGGATCAATCCTCGTGACGAGTGGTGGCAAATGCTATCCGACGGGCCCGCCGAGCAGGCCGATCTTCATCTCCGCGTCGGCCGGCTTCGCGCCGACGAAGCAGCGCAACAGCGCCGCATAGAAATCGTCGCCGGCCAGCGGCGCACCGCGCACCGCGCTGTTGCGCGACAGCACGAGGCCCTTGCCGGGAAAGAAATCGAGATCGATCACGTCCTGCTTCTTCAGCTTGACGAGGCCGCGCACGATCGCATCGAACTGCGTCATGCGCTCGGCCAGCCGCGCCGCGTCGGCCGCCGCGGTGTTGCGCTGCACGCCCTTGTGAAAGGCCTTGACGAACTCCTCGGCCTCGACCTCCTGCAGCATGCGAATCTGCAGCCGCTTCGGCCCGGGAGTCTCGATCACCTGCGCCTCGGTGGCGGCCTTGCGCGCCAGGTACAGCCCCGCCGCATAACCCTTGAGCCAGGCGACGGCGCGCAAGCCGACGCCGTTCAACTGAAGCACGGTGTCGGCCAGCTTGATGTCACCGATGAAGGTCACGCCTTCGGTGGTGATCGGGCGCGTCGCCTGCGCAGGCAGGGCGGCGGCCAAGGTGCAGATCAACAGGCTACGGCGCAGGTTACGGGTGTTGTCAGGCATCGGCGGAAAACGGCGGGCGACGAGCCGTCAACGCGCATCGTGCCACGTTGGCCGACCTGCCACGAGCCCGTCGCGCAACGGCTCCGCGTTGGGTGTGCTTCTATCGCCGCACGGGGGTGGCACTTGTCACGTGGACTGCACGCAAATCTTGGATGAGCAGGTCTGCACCGCCCGCCACCGATAGCCCGTACTGGACGAAGTCCATGGCTTCCTCATAGCGACCTTGCTGACTGCGCTGGCGCGCGAATAACAGGGCCATCCTACCCTCGGACTCTCGCTCATGACGCCTCAAACGAGACTGTGCTTCAACCCACTTCACCGCGCCGTGGCGGGCTCGCGCGGGCTTGAGCCCTCAGCCGATTCGGATAGCCTTCGTCGCGAACCCAGGCCACCCGACTAGACCGACGCATCACGAAACGCGCGCAGCACGACGTTGATGCGCGTTTGGTAGCCCGGCCCCTGCGCCTTGAACCACTCGAGGACGTCTTGATCGACTCGCAGCGAGATGGATGCCTTTGGCGGCAACGGCTTCAGCCCCCGACGAACCATACCTCGAACAACGTGGCGCACGTCGGCTTCCGGGTGCTCCTTGGTAGGGGCTCCTGCCTGCTTTGAACGTAGGCGGGCCCAGTCAGTTTTGGATTGCATCGAAGTAGAGCTGCGCTTCGCGCTTGGTTGCTTTGCGGAACGAGATGACGCGGATTTCACGTTCGCTCTCCGTGTGAACGACCGACACTGGAATACCGACGAGCAGCCCGAGCGTGACGAATCGCTGCTCGCCGTTAGGAGAACCGGTCGTCCTCGAACGTGTACGCAGCTGCTTCGAACACGCGAGGGACATCGACAAAGTCGAGCCCGTGGGACTTGATGTTCGCGGCGCGCTTGGTCTCGGACCACGAGAACTCCATACGGCAATGTATATACAGTTTGTAGTGGCGTCAACAAAGATCGATTCGGCCGTCGACGAACGCCGCGATCAGGCCGGCGTCGCCCCGAGCGCCCAGTCGATGTGCTCTGCCACCAGGTCATCAGCCTGCGCGCGCGCACGTTCCAGCATATCGACGAGATGCTCATCGCCACCGGCGCGCAGCGCGTTGCCCAGCGCCACGGCCAGGTTGCGCCGCCAACGCTGCCATCCGATGCGGCGGATCGCGCTGCCTTCGGTGCGTTGCAGGAACTCCACCTCGTCCCAAGACCAGAGCTCGATCAGCGTGGCCCGATCCAGCCCGTGGCGCGCATCGAAGTCCGGCAGCGTGCTGCGCTGCGCGTACTTGTTCCACGGGCATACCAGCTGGCAGTCGTCGCACCCGTAGATTCGGTTGCCCATCAAGGCACGCAGCTCGAGCGGAATCGCGCCCTCGTGCTCGATCGTCAGGTACGAGATGCAGCGCCGCGCGTCCAGGCGATAGGGCGCGACGATGGCGCGCGTCGGGCACACATCGATGCAGGCGCTGCAGGTGCCGCAGTGGGCATCGGCCGGCGATGTCGGCGGCAATGCGATGTCGACGAACAACTCGCCGAGGAAGAACATCGACCCCGCCTCGCGCGACAGCGCCAGCGTGTGCTTGCCGCGCCAGCCGAGGCCGCTCCTGTGCGCCAGCTCCACTTCAAGCACGGGCGCCGAGTCGGTGAAGACACGGTGCCCGAACGGGCCGACTTCATCGGCGATGCGATCGGCCAGCGCTTGCAGCCGCGTGCGCAGCACCTTGTGGTAATCGCGGCCGCGTGCATACAACGAGACGGTGGCTGCGCTCGCATCGCCCAGGCGCTGCCACTCGATCGCCTGCCAGCCTTCGTCCAAGGCGCGCGGCAAGTAGTCCATGCGCGCCGTGATCACGCTCACCGTTCCCGGTACCAACTCGGCCGGCCGCGCGCGCTTCATGCCATGACGTGCCATGTAGCGCATCGAGCCGGCAAAGCCGGCGTCGAGCCACGCACTCAAACCGGCCTCGGCCGAAGACAGTTCGATGCCGGCCACGCCGATCTGTGAAAATCCGAGACTCCTTCGCCCAGGCGCGCACCTTGCCCAGCAGGTTCGCACCGTCGCACGAATGGCCGACGCAAGCGTTCATCCACCGATTCTAGAAACCCGCACCTTCACCTGGCCCGACGAGTCGGCTTGCGCCGCATTCGCCGCACGCTTGGCGCACGCGCCAACGCTGTGGCCTTCGACCTTCATCGCGTCTCGACGGCGCGCTCGGCGCCGGCAAGACCACCTTCGCGCGCCACCTGCTGCGCGCGCTCGGCATCGAAGGCCGCATCAAGAGTCCGACGTTTGCCGTGCTGGAACCGTACAGCGTCGAGGGCCAGGCCATCTCGCACTTCGACTTCTACCGCTTCGCCGATGCCCGCGAATGGGCCGACGCGGGCTTTCGCGATGTCTTCGCTGAGCCGGGCCTGAAGCTCGCCGAATGGCCCGACAACGCCGCGCCGCTGCTGCCCGTGCCTGACTGGCGCTTGCACATCGAAGCCGACGAGGACGGCGTAACGCGGCGCATCACGGTGCACGCTTTCACGCCGCATGGCGTTGAGCTGCTCGAATCATGATGCCCTCCACCCGCCGCCAGGCCCTGCGCGTTGGCACCACCGTGCTCCTGCTGCGAGGGCCGCAACTTGCCTTCGGCGCCGAGATCGTCGCGGTGCGCGTCTGGCCGGCCGAGGACTACACGCGCATCACGATCGAGTCCGACGCCGCACTGGTGGCCAGGCACACGCTGCTCGACGCACCCGAGCGCCTGGTGATCGACATCGACGGCCTCGAACTCGGCGCGCAACTCAAGGAACTGCTCGGCCAGGTGCGGTCGGGCGATCCGTACATGGCTGCGCTGCGCGTCGGCCAGAACCAGCCGCGCGTGGTGCGCCTGGTGATCGACCTGAAGCAGCCGATCGCGCCGCAGGTCTTCACGCTCGCGCCGGTGGCCGCGTACAAGCATCGGCTGGTCTTCGACCTGTACCCGACGCAGGCACGCGACCCGCTGCTGGCGTTGATCCGCGACAAGGAGCGCTCCGAGCGCGAAGCGGCGCGCGCGGTGCGCGACGCGCTCGGCGAATTCATCGGCAAGGTCGAGCGCGATGGCACCGACAAACCATCGGCGCCGGTGGCATCGGCATCGACGCCCGCAGCGCCACCACCGGTGACGGCGCAGACACCAGCGCCGCCCTCGCCTGAAACCGTCAAACGCGTCGAGCGCCTCGTCATCGTCGCGCTCGATCCCGGCCACGGCGGCGAAGACCCGGGCGCGATCGGCCCGCGTGGTCTGCGCGAAAAGGACGTGGTGCTGCAGGTGGCGCTGGCGCTGCGCGACCAGCTCAACGCGCAGCCCAACATGCGCGCCTTCCTGACGCGCGACGGCGACTACTTCGTGCCGCTGGCCGAGCGCGTGCGCAAGGCGCGACGCGTGCAGGCCGATCTCTTCATCTCGATCCACGCCGACGCCTTCACCAACCCCGACGCGCGCGGCGCCAGCGTCTTCGCGCTGTCCGACCGCGGCGCCACCAGCACGGCAGCGCGCTGGCTCGCCGACAAGGAAAACGCGGCCGATGCGGTCGGCGGCGTCAACTTGCGCGCCGTCAACGACAAGCACGTCATGCGCGCGCTGCTCGACATGAGCACCGCCGCGCAGGTCAAGGACAGCCTGCGCGCCGGCAGCGAGGTGCTCGGCCAGCTCGACCGCGTCGCCCACCTGCACAAGCCGCGTGTCGAGCAGGCCGGCTTCGCGGTGCTGAAGGCGCCCGACATCCCGAGCATCCTGGTCGAAACCGCCTTCATCTCCAACCCGCAGGAAGAAGCCAAGCTCGCCAGCGCGCAATACCGCAGCCAGCTGGTCGCTGCACTGCTCAGCGGCATCAGGCGCTGGGTGGCGAAACATCCGCCGCTGGCGCGCAATCGTCAGCTGTGAACGCCGCTGTCTCGAACGGGTTGTCGCGCCAGGCATCGCGTCCCTGCAGCCACTGCCACGCGCCGGCCGCGAGGTAGGCCGGAAAGAACAGCGGCCCCCAGCGCTCGCACTGGCGCACATGCACGCGCTCGTGCGCACGCCAGAGCGCCATCGTGCGCGGGCAGCGCGCCAACACCACATGCCCGAGCGTGATCGCCTCGAACGGCAGGCGCGCCGCGAACGCCGCCATGCCGCCGCCGCGCGGCGCGATGCTGACCTCGATCACACCGCTGTGGCATCGCACCTGCGCACCGCAGATCGTGAGCGGCAGCAGCGCCGACAGGCCCACCAAGGTGCACGGCAGCGCCCAGAGATGGCGCCATGTCAACGACGGCCGGTCGTCTGCTTCGCTCATGGGCGCCATTGTCGTGCCGCGCTGGAGGCGACAGCGCTCGGTCTCGCGAGGGTGATCAGCCCGGCACCACCGCCGTCACCTCGATCTCGACCTTGGCGCGGTCTTCGATCAGCGCAGCCACCTGCACCGCCGTCATCGCGATGTCGTAGTGGCCGATCAGTTCGCGAAACGCCGCGCCGATGGCCGGCAGCGCCGCCAGGTATTCGCGCTTGTTAGTGACGTACCAGGTCATGCGCGTGATGTGATGCGGCTTCGCGCCGCCGGCTTCGAGCACCGCGACGATGTTGGCCAGGGCCTGGCGCGACTGCGCGGCGAAGTCGTCGCTGTGGAACACGCCCTGCGCGTCCCAGCCGATCATGCCGGCGACGAAGATGTGCTTGCCGGCTGGGCCCGTGGACACGGCGACACCGTTGGCATAGCCCTTGGGCCGTGGCCAGCCTTCCGGCAACAGGGCTTGCGTCATGCGATCTCCTTCAGCTTGAAGCGTTGCAGCTTGCCGGTGGCCGTGCGCGGCAGCGCATCGACGAAAACCACGGCGCGCGGGTACTTGTAGGGTGCGATCGTCTGCTTGACGAAATCCTGCAGCGCCTTGGCCATCGCTTCGTCGCGCGCATGGCCGGCGCGCAGCACGACATACGCCTTGACGATCTGACCGCGCTCGTCGTCGGCCGCGCCGATGACGCCGCACTCGGCCACCGCGGGATGTTGCAGCAACGCGTCCTCGACCTCGGGGCCGGCGATGTTGTAGCCGGCGGAAATGATCATGTCGTCGGTGCGCGCGTGGTAGTGGAAGTAGCCGTCGACGTCCATGCTGTAGGCGTCGCCGGTGTAGTTCCAGCCGTGGCGCACGTAGTGGCGCTGGCGCTCGTCGGCGAGGTAGCGGCAGCCGGTGGGGCCCTTGACGCGCAGGCGCCCTACGGTTCCGGGTGCCACCGGCCGGTCGTTGTCGTCGACCACCTCGGCACGGTAGCCGGGCACCGCCACGCCGGTAGCGCCCGGGCGCGCATGCGCTTCGTCGGCGGAGATGAAGATGTGCAGCAGTTCGGTCGAACCGATGCCGTCGATGATCTCGATGCCGGTGGCGTCCTTCCACAGCGCGCGCGTGGCGGCCGGCAGCGCCTCGCCGGCCGACACGCACTTGCGCAGCTTCGTCGCGCGCAGCGCCGCACCGTGCGGCGCGAGCGCGCGGTACGAAGTCGGTGCAGTGATGAGGATGGTGGCGCCGAAGTCGCGCACCGCATCGAGCAGGTGCGGCGGTGTCGCCTTTTCCAGCAGCACCGTGCTGGCCCCCGCAGCCATCGGGAACAGCAGCAGCCCGCCCAGGCCGAAGGTGAAGGCCAGCGGCGGACTGCCGATGAAGACATCGTCGGCCGTCGGCCTCAAGACATGCGGCGGCCAGCAGCGGCAAGCGGCGATCAGGTCGCGGTGGAAGTGCATCGTCGCCTTGGGCACGCCGGTGGTCCCTGACGTGAAGGCGAAAAGACAGGTGTCGTCGGCGGCGGTGTTCACCGCGACGAAAGGCGCGTCGTGGCGGCGCATCGCGGCTTCGAGGCCTATGCCGCTGTCATCGGCGTCGCTGTTGAACAGGCGCCACTGCTTCAGATCTGCTGCAACCGCCATCAGCTCGACGGCCAACGCCGCATCGCACAGCGCATGCGTGACGCGGCCGATGTCGATGATCGCCTTCAACTCCTTGGCACGCAGCATCGGCATGGTCGCCACCGCAATCGCGCCGGCCTTGATCACGCCGAACCAGCAGGCTGCGAGCATCGGGTTGTTGGGCGCGCGCAGCAGCACGCGGTTGCCGGGCACCACGCCCATGTCGCGCACCAGCACGTGGGCGATGCGGTCGGCGCGGTCCTGCAGATCGCGCCAGGTCCAGGTGAGGCCGGGCGCGCGGATGCAGAGGCGCTGGCCGTGGCCTTGCGCGATGGGTTGGTCGAGCAGTTCAGTCGCGCAGTTGAGTTGCGAAGGCAACTGCAACTCGGGCAAATCGAAGACGAACTCCGGCAACTGATCCGGCGGCGGCAGATGCTCGCGGGCGAAGGTGTCGATGTGGGCGCTGGGCATGTTCACTGACCCTTTGAGTCAACGATGGGCCGCTCCCGAGTCGACTCGGGCGCCTTGACGTCCTTCAGCAGCTCGCGCGCGATGATGAGCTGCTGCACTTCGGTCGCGCCCTCGTAGATGCGCAGCGCGCGGATCTCGCGGTACAGGCGCTCCACCGGCACGCCGCTGACGACGCCCAGGCCGCCGAACATCTGCAACGCGGCGTCGATCACCTGTTGCGCGCCTTCGGTCGCCGCCATCTTCGCCATCGCCGCTTCGCGCGTGACGCTCGCGCCCTGGTCGCGCTGCCAGGCGGCGCGGTAGGTCAGCAATGCGGCGCTGTCGATGGTGGTGGCCATCTGCGCGAGCTTGGCCTGCGTGAGTTGGAAGTCGGCGAGCGTGGCGTCGAACATCTTGCGCGTCGTGGCGCGCTGCAGCGCTTCATCGAAGGCGCGGCGCGCGAAGCCGAGTGCGGCCGCCGCCACCGAGGTGCGGAAGACGTCGAGCGTGCGCATTGCCAGCTTGAAGCCTTCACCCGCTGCGCCGATGCGCTGCGACGCGGCGATACGGCAGTTGGTGAAGCGCAAGCGCGCCAAGGGATGTGGCGCGATCAGCTCGATGCGCTCGGCGATCTCGAAGCCGGGCGTTCGGGCTTCGACGATGAAGGCGCTGATGCCGCGGGCTTTCGGCGCTTCTCCGGTGCGCGCGAAGACGACGTAGAAGTCGGCAATGCCGCCGTTGGAGATCCAGGTCTTTTCGCCGTCGAGCAGGTAGCTGCTGCCTTCAGCGCGCGCAGTACAACTCAGGGCCGCCACATCCGAGCCGGCATCGGGCTCGGACAACGCAAACGCGGCGATGGCATCGCCGCTCGCCGCGCGCGGCAACCAGCGCGCCTTCTGCTCGGCGCTGCCCGCCAGACTGATCGCGCCCGAGCCCAGGCCCTGCATCGCGAAGGCGAAGTCGGCCAGGCCGTCGTGGCGCGCCAGCGTTTCGCGGATCAGGCAGACGGCGCGCGTGTCGATCGCGTCGCCCACCGCATGCTGCAACCAGCCGCCGGCACCGAGCGCACGGACCAGCGTGCGGCAGGCGGCATCGACGTCGGTGGTGTGTGCCTGCGAAACATGCTGTGCTGCCCACGCCTCGAGTTCGCGCGCCAGCGCGCGATGTCGCGGCTCGAAGAAGGGCCAGTCGAGGGCTTGCATGTCACATGCTCCTGCACGGTCCGTGCTGCCCGCGACGTGCGTCCGTTCTCGGCCCATTGCCGACTTTGAATGCGCGCTTTGCGCATACACCGTGGGGATCGCAAAGCCGCGGGCGGATGCGCGCTGGCGCTTCGGTGCGGCGGTCGGCGCCTGCGGCGCCGACTTCGCTGCGGTGCTCGGGTTTCGGTCGCGCCGCATAACTCGCTGCGCTCACTGCGTTCGCTGCGCTCGAACAGATGCGGCGAGTCAGTTGACGAAGCGCGCGCGTACGCGCGCCGACCGAAACCCTCCGCTCCTCGCCGCCGCACAGGCGCGCCAGCGCGCACCCGCCCACGGCTTTGCGAGGCAGCCTGGTTCTTGGTTGGAGAAAGACCCCAGCCGGGCATCGAGCCCGGCTGGCGCCTGCACGCGCGCCTGCGGCGCGCGGCAAGCCACGGGCTCGATGCCCGCGGCTTGCCCTTCACTCACACCCCAAGAACGGCTGCTCCGCGCAAGGCGGCGGGCGGGGCGCAGGCGGGGCGAATGGCGCCGCCGAGAAGGCGAGCCCGGACACAAACAGTCCAGTGGACTGTTTGTGCCTGGCGAGCAGCTGGGCGCTTGCGCCCGGCGCGGCCTGCAAGGCCAGGGCTGAGGTCGGCGCGCGTACCCGCGCGCTTCGTGATCTGACTCACCGCGAGTGTTCGAGCGCAACGAACGCAGTGAGTGCAGCGAGTTTCGCGGTGCGACCTCAGACCGAGCATCGCAGGGAACCCTCGCGCAGCGAGGGCGAGCGACGCTTGAGCCCCGACTGCGCCCCGCCCGCCGCCTTGCTTGCGCACCGGCCACAACACAGAGCATTTGCGCACGATCGCGAACGCACACAACGGGCCGAGACCAGACATCTTCAATCCCCTTCAAACACCGGCTTGCGCTTGGCCACGAATGCGTCGTACGCGCGCCGGAAATCCTGCGTCAGCATGCACAGCGCCTGCGCCTGCGCTTCGGCCTCGATCGATTGCTCGAGCGTCATCGCCCACTCCTGATGCAGCATGGTCTTGGTGATGCCGTTAGCGAAGGTCGGACCCGTTGCCAGCTCACGTGCAAGCGACTGCGCCTCGCGCAGCAGATCGGCGGACGCAACAAGGCGATTGAAGAATCCCCAGCGTTCGCCCTCTTCGCCGCCGAGTGCGCGGCCGGTGTAGAGCAACTCACTCGCCCTGCCCTGCCCGATCAGGCGTGGCAGCACCGCGCACGCTCCCATGTCGCAGCCGGCCAGGCCGACGCGGTTGAAGAGGAACGCCGTCTTGCTGCGCGCCGTGCCGATGCGCAGGTCGCTCGCCATCGCGGCGATGGCGCCGGCACCCGCGCACACGCCATCGACCGCCGCGACGATCGGCTGCGGGCAGCGCCGCATCGCCAGTACCAAGTCACCCGTCATGCGCGTGAAGAGCAGCAGCTCGGGCGCCGCGAGTTGCACCAGCGGGCCGATGATCTCGTGCACGTCGCCGCCGGAGCAGAAGTTGTCGCCGGCGCCGATCATCACCACCGCGTGCACGTCGCTCGCATAGGCCAGCGCGCGAAACAGGTCGCGCAGTTCGGCGTAGGACTCGAAGGTGAGCGGGTTCTTGCGCTCGGGGCGGTTCAGCGTGATCGTCGCCACGCCATCGCCGTCGCAGGCCCAGGCGAAGTGCGTCGCGCGATAGTCGGCGAGCGACTTGCGGTTGCCGGCGGCAAGCGCCGGATCGAGTTTCGAGGTCATGGAGTCTCCTGATGCGCGAGGTGCACGCGCAGGCGGCCGAGGGATTCGTAGAGCGCGTCCTTGTGCGAAGCCTCGAAGCCGTCGAACATGGCGGCGAGCCAGGCTTCGTGCTCGCGCGCCATGCGCAGGAACTGCTTGCGGCCTGCAGGCGTGAGCTTGACGAGCAGCGCGCGGCGGTCCGCGGCATCGTGCAGGCGCTCGACCAAACCTTCGGCGACGAGCTGATCGGTCAGGCCAGTGACGTTGCCGCCCGTCACCATCAGATAGCGCGAGAGCGTGTTCATGCGCAGTCCATCGGGGTGGCGCTCGAGTTGTGCAAGGTAGTCGAAGCGCGGCAGCGTGGTCTCGAAGCGCTCGCGCAGGCGCGTGCGGATGACGCGCTCGATCTGCGTGCTGCACGACAGCAGGCGCAACCAGAGCTTGACGGCCGAGTGGTCGTCGGCCGCAGCGCGCGCCTCGCGGCCGATGGCCTTGTCGCCGAGGGCGTGCACCAGTTTGAAATCGCGCAGCATGTGAGCCCCTCGGCCGACGGATACGTCGGGCGATCCTCCGAGGGGATGGCGAACCGGCTTGGGAGCGGCCCGGCGCTCGGTTCGCACAGGCTTGTTCATGCGCCCGCCTTGCGCGCAAACGCCGCTTCGAGTTGCGCCTTGCCCGACTGGTATTGCTTCGGCCATTCGACACCCGTGAATCCGATGCGCGCCGCCTCGGTCAGCGTCCACGCCGGGTTCGCCAGGTGCGGCCGCGCGACGGCGCACAGATCGGCTCGCCCCGCCGCGATGATCGAGTTGACGTGATCGGCTTCGCTGATCGCGCCGACCGCGATCGTGGCGATGCCGGCTTCCTGGCGGATGCGGTCGGCAAACGGCGTCTGGTACATGCGGCCGTACGTCGGTTTCTGCTGCGGGCTGACCTGCCCCGACGAGCAGTCGATCATGTCGGCGCCGCTGTCCTTGAAGGCGCGCGCGATCTGCACCGCGTCGGCCGGCGTGATGCCGCCTTCGACCCAGTCGTGCGCCGAGATGCGCACGCTCATCGGCAGGTGCTGCGGCCAGGCTTCGCGCACCGCGGCGAAGACTTCGAGCGGCCAGCGCAGGCGATTCGCGAGCGTGCCGCCGTACTCGTCGCCGCGACGATTCGTCAGCGGCGAGATGAAGGCCGAGAGCAGGTAACCGTGCGCGCAGTGCAACTCGAGCCAGTCGAAGCCGGCCTGCGCGGCGCGCTGCGTCGCCGCGACGAAGTCGGCGCGGATGCGATCCATGTCGGCGCGCGTCATCGCCTGCGGCAGGGCGCCGTCGCCGAGGTAAGGCTGGGCCGAGGGCGCGACCAGCGGCCAGTTGCCGGCGGGCAGCGCGCGGTCGGCGCCGTCGTGCTCCCACGGCGCGTTGGTGGAGCCTTTGGCGCCGGCGTGGCCGATCTGCATGCCGATCTTCGCGTCGCTGTGGGTGTGCACCCAATCGACGATGCGTTTCCACGCCTGCATCTGCGCGTCGTTCCACAAGCCCGGGCAGCCCGGCGTGATGCGCGCGTCGGCGCTGGTGCAGGTCATCTCGGCGAAGACGAGGCCGGCGCCGCCCATCGCGCGCGCCCCCAGGTGCACCAGGTGGTAGTCGCCGGGGATGCCGTCGACGGCCGAGTACTGCGCCATCGGCGAGACGACAACGCGGTTCTTCAGCGTCACCGAGCGCACGCTGAAAGGCGTGAACATCGGCGGCACCGCAACCTCCTTCTGCAAGGGCGTGCGCGCAGCGAGCCAGCGTTCATACCCTTCGAGCCAGCCCTTGTCGCGCAGCCGCAGGTTCTCGTGGCTGATGCGCTGGCTGCGCGTCAGCATCGAGTACATGAACTGCTCGGGCTCCAACTGGTCGCAGTAGCGCGTGCCGCAGACCTCGAACCACTCCATCGCGTTCCAGGCCGCGTTCTGGATGCGCAGGGTCTCGATGCGGCGTGCGGCCTGGTACTCGCGCAGGACTTCGGGCAGATCCTTGTCGCCATGCAGGCGGAACTGCTGCGCCAGTTCGATCGCGTCTTCGATCGCGAGCTTGGTGCCCGAGCCGATGGCGAAGTGCGCCGTGTGCACCGCGTCGCCCATCAGCACCACATGGGCGCCGCGCGCATTCTTCAGCCACCACTGCTCGCAGACCACGCGCTGGAAGTTGAGCCAGGCGGAGCCGCGCAGGTGACGCGCATTCGTCATCAGCTTGGCGCCCTGCAGGTCCTCGGCGAAGACTTTCTCGCAGAAGGCGATCGACTGCTCCTGATCCGCCTTGTCGAGGCCATGCGCCAGCCACACGCTCTCCGGGCACTCGACGATGAAGGTGGTGGTCTTGTCGTCGAACTTGTAGATGTGCGCCTGGAACCAGCCGTGCTCGGTGCGCCGGAAGTCGAAGGTGAAGGCGTCGTAGAGCTTGTTGGTGCCCAGCCAGATGAAGCGGTTCGGCCGTACGACGACATCGGGCTTGAAGGTATCGGCGTACTTGCCGCGGATGCGCGAGTTGATGCCGTCGCTGGCGATGACCAGGTCGGCGTCGGGGTAGTCCTCGTCGGACGCGGCCTCGGTTTCGAACACCAGCTTGACGTCGAGTTCCTCGCAGCGCGCCTGCAGGATGTTGAGCAGCTTCTTGCGGCCGATGCCGACGAAGCCGTGACCGCCGGAGCGGATGCGCTGTCCCTTGAACAGCAGCTCGATGTCGTCCCAGTGGTTGAAGGCCTGGCTGATGGCTTCGGCCGTCGGCGCGTCGCAGCGACGCATGTTGTCCATGGTGGCGTCGGAAAAGACGACGCCCCAGCCGAAGGTGTCGTAGGGCTTGTTGCGCTCGACCACGCGGACGTCGTGCGCGGGGTCGAGCTGCTTCATCAGCAAGCCGAAGTACAGGCCGGCCGGGCCGCCGCCGATGCAGACGATCTTCATGGGTTCAATTTAGGCGTCAATACTTTAGTTGTCAACTTGTTAGGCCTTGATGAAGGCCCTCTTGGTGAAGCCGGCGAGTTGCACTACAAAGCTCGCGGCCACCACCCCGAATACCGCATGACCAAGACCCCCGAGCAACTGCGCTCCGCGCGCTGGTTCGCGCCCGACGACTTCCGCTCCTTCGGCCACCGCTCGCGCGTGCTGCAGATGGGCTACGCCGCGGCCGACTTCATCGGCAAGCCGGTGATCGCCGTCGTCAACACCTGGAGCGACGCGCAGCAGTGCCACGCGCACTTCAAGCAGCGCGTCGAGGACGTGAAGCGCGGCGTGCTCCAAGCGGGCGGCTTTCCGCTCGAGTTGCCGGCGATCTCGCTCAGCGAAAGCCTGGTCAAGCCCACCACCATGCTCTATCGCAACTTCCTCGCGATGGAGACGGAGGAACTGCTGCGCTCGCACCCGATCGACGGCGCGGTGCTGATGGGCGGCTGCGACAAGACCACGCCCGGCCTCGCGATGGGTGCGCTGTCGATGGGCCTGCCCTTCGTCTACCTGCCGGCCGGACCGATGCTGCGCGGCAACTGGCGCGGCCAGGTGCTGGGCTCGGGCAGCGATGCCTTCAAGTACTGGGACGAGCGCCGCGCCGGCCGCCTCGGCGAAGATTCGTGGCGCGAGATGGAAGCCGGCATCGCGCGCAGCCACGGCACCTGCATGACGATGGGCACCGCGGCGACGATGATGGGCATCGCCGAAGCCTGCGGGCTGACGCTGCCCGGCGCCTCGAGCATCCCGGCGGCCGACGCCAACCACATCCGCATGAGCGCCGAGTGCGGGCGCCGCATCGTGCAGATGGTGTGGGAAGACCTGACGCCGGCGCGCATGCTGACGCGCGCGAATTTCGAGAACGGCGTGGCCTGCGCGATGGCGATGGGCTGCAGCACCAACGCCATCATTCATCTGATCGCGATGAGCCGCCGCGCCGGCCATGCGCTCACGCTCGAGGACTTCGATGCCGCCAGCCGCAAGGTGCCCGTGATCGCCAACATCCGGCCCAGCGGCGAGCGCTACCTGATGGAGGATTTCTTCTACGCCGGCGGCCTGCGCGCCTTGCTGGAACGCATCCGCGCACACCTGAAGACCGACGCGATGACGGTCAACGGCCAGACCCTGGGCGACAACATCGCCGGCGCGCCGGTGCACGACGACGACGTGATCCGCCCTCTGTCCAACCCCATCTACGCCGAAGGCGCGCTCGCGGTGTTGAAGGGCAACCTCGCGCCCGACGGCGTCGTCATCAAGCCCAGCGCCTGCGCACCGCACCTGCTCGAGCACACGGGCCGCGCGCTGGTCTTCGACGACTACCCGGCGTTGAAGCGCGCCATCGACGACCCCGATCTCAACGTCACGGGCGACGACATCCTGGTGCTGCGCAACGCCGGCCCCAAGGGCGCGGGCATGCCCGAGTGGGGCATGCTGCCGATTCCGACCAAGCTGCTGAAGCAGGGCGTCAGCGACATGCTGCGCCTGTCCGATGCGCGCATGAGCGGCACCAGCTACGGCGGCTGCCTGTTGCACTGCTCGCCGGAAGCGGCCATCGGTGGGCCGCTGGCGCTGGTGCGCACGGGCGATCGCATCAGCGTCGATGTGCCTGCGCGTACCATCCACCTCAACGTCAGCGCCGATGAACTCGCGCGCCGCAAGGCAGCCTGGACGCCACCGCCGCCACGCTACGAGCGCGGCTACGGCTGGATGTTCGGCCGTCACATCCTGCAGGCCAACCAGGGCTGCGACTTCGATTTCCTCGAGACCGATTTCGGCGCGCCGGTGAGCGAGCCGGTCATCTACTGAAAGCACGACATGACGCAACGCCGCCTCTTCATCGCCGCCACGGCCGCCACGATCGCCGCACCCTCGCTGGCCGCAACCTGGCCCGACAAGCCGTTGACCATCATCGTGCCCTTCCCGCCCGGCGGCACCTCCGACGTGATCGCGCGCCTGATCTCGACACCGCTGGGCGAAATGCTCAAGACCACGGTGGTGGTCGAGAACAAGACCGGCGCCAACGGCGCGATCGGCGCGGCGGCCGTGGCGCAGTCCACCAACGAGCACAGCATGCTGCTGTCGGACATGAGCTCGCTCGCCATCAACGCGGTGATGGACAAGGCGCTGCCCTACAAGCCGGCGCAACTCGCCGGCGCGACCCTGCTCGCGTATTCGCCGCACCTGCTGTGCACGCACCCGTCGGTCCCCGCCAGCAACGTGCAGCGAGTTGGCCGCGCTGTCGAAGAACAAGCCGATCAACATCGCCTCGTCGGGCATCGGCTCGGCCAATCACCTCGGCGCGGTCGAGATCGCGTTGGCCAGCGGCATGAGGTTCGTGCACGTGCCGTTTCGCGGCGGCGCGCAATCGATCGCCAACGTCGCCGCCGGCAACACGCAGCTCGTGCTGAACGGCATGCTGGCGACGCTGCCGCTGGTGCAGGGCGGCCGGCTCAAGCTGCTGGGCATCTCCAAGCGCACGCGCATGGCCCTGCTGCCCGATGCGCCGACCATCGCCGAACAAGGCATCAAGGATTTCGAGAGCGGCACCTACCAGGGCGTGGCGATCCCGAGCGCGATGAACAAGGCCGCGGCCGAGAAACTCTCCGCTGCGCTCGTCGCCACGATCCGCATCCCCGAAATCCGCGCCAAGCTCGCCGCCGCCGGCGCTGAAGTGATGACCTCGACGCCGAAGGAGACGAGCGAGTTCCTGGAGCGCGAGGCCAAGCGCTGGAGCGCACTGATCGCCAAGGCGGGCAACCAGCTGGAAGGCAATGCGTGAATTGGCCCACCCCCGGAGCGCCTGCGGCGCTCCCCCTCAAGGGGGCAACGCCAGCGGACTGGCAAAGCCAGATCCGCGGCGTTTGCTTGGCTCGCCGTGAAGTCCATCGCTGACCTCGAGTCCTTCGCACGCGACCTATTCGAACGCGCCGGCCTCGACGCCGACAAGGCCGCGACGATGGCCGAGCTGCTCGTGCTCACCGATGCGATGGGCCGGCGCACGCATGGCCTGGCGATGCTGCCGCTGTACCTGGCCGAAATCGCCAAGGGCACGATGAGCACCAGCGGGCAGCCTGAGGTGGTGAACCAGCGCGGCGTGGTCGCGCTCTGGGACGGCGGCTATCTGCCCGGCCAGTGGGTGATCGCGCGCGCCATCGATTGGGCCTTGCCGCGCGCGGCCGAACAAGGCATCGCCGCGGTGACGGTGCGGCGCAGCCATCACATCGGCTGCCTGGCCGCGCTCGCGCTGCGCGCGGTGGAGCAAGGCTTCGTTGCGATCATCGCCAACTCCGACCCCGCGGGCGCGCGCGTCGCGCCCTATGGCGGATGCGAAGCGTTGTTCACGCCCGACCCTTTCGCCATCGGCTACCCCGGCACGCCGAATCCGGTGCTGGTGGACATCTGCGCATCGATCACCACCACCTCGATGACGCGGCAGAAAGTCTCCGAAGGCCAAGCCTTCGACCAGCCCTGGCTGCTCGACCACGAAGGCCGGCCCACCACCGATCCACGCATGCTCGAACACAGCACGCCGCGCGGCTCGCTGCAACTGATCGGCGGGCAGGATCACGGCCACAAGGGCTTCGGCCTGGCGTTGATGGTCGAGGCGCTGTCGCAAGGGCTCGCCGGTCACGGCCGCGTCGATGCGCCCAAGCGCTGGGGCGGCAACACCTTCGTGCAGTTGATCGACCCGGCGCTGTTCGCCGGCCGCGACGAGTTCGCGCGGCTGATGGATCACTTCGGCGATCGCTGCCGCGCCAATCGGCCGATCGATCCGTCGCGTCCGGTGCGCATGCCCGGCGACGCGGCTGCGCGCAGCCGTGCCGCGGCGCAGCGCGACGGCATCGAGTACGACGACGCCACGCGCGCGGCGCTGAAGCGCTGCGCCGCTGAACTCGGCATCACATCGCCCCTGGAGACAGCCGCATGAAAAACCAAACCCGCGAGCAGTTGATGAAGGTCAGCGTCGCCACGCTGTGCACCGCCTTGTTCAAGCGCGGCCTGCACCGCCAATTCATCCAGAACGTGCATCGCTTGAACCCGAACCTGCCGAACATGGTGGGCGAGGCCTACACGCTGCGCTACATGCCGGCGCGCGAAGACCTGAACACCATCGACGTCTTCAAGGACCGCGCGCACCCGCAGCGCAAGGCGGTGGAGGAATGCCCGCCGGGCGCGGTGATGGTGATCGACTGCCGCGGCGACGCACGCGCCGCCTCGGCCGGCGGCATCCTCGTCGCGCGTCTGATGATGCGCGGCGTCGCTGGCGTCGTCACCGACGGCGGCTTTCGCGACAGCCCCGACATCGCCGCGATGCCCTTTGCCGCGTATCACCAACGCCCCGCGCCGCCGACCAACCTGACCTTGTTCCAGGCGATCGACATCAACGTGCCGATCGGTTGCGGCGAAGCGCCGGTGTTCCCGGGCGACGTCATCGTCGGCGACGGCGAAGGCGTGGTCGTGATCCCGGCGCATCTGGCCGACGAAGTCGCGGCCGAAGCGGTGTCGATGACCGCGTTCGAGGATTTCGTGCAGGAGCGCGTGATGGCCGGGCAATCGATCCTCGGCCTGTACCCGCCGACCGATGCGGCCAACGGCGTCGCGTTCGAGGCCTGGCGCAAGGCCAATGGACGCTGACGACAGCGAACGCGCCAGACGCTCGCTACCGCGCGGCGCGCCGCAACGCGACCTCCTGCTCGACGAAGGCGCGCAGCCAGCGCCGATCGTTCTCGTCGAGCCGGCCATTCAAACGGCGCGTGAAACCACCCTCCAACTGCGCCGCGCTCAAGGTAGCCGGCCAGTCGTCAGAGTCCAGGTTATGAATCTTCACCGCGGCCGGGTTCGCCGTCGGCAGCGAGGCCTGATGACAACTGCCGCAATGCGTCTTCGCCAGCTCGCGCAAGCGCTGTCGCAGGAGCAGCGGGTCGGCCGGCGGTGGTGCGGCCGCAACGGGTTCGGCGCCCTCGCGCGCAACAGGGCGCTGCGCGCAAGCTGAGAGTAAAAGCGCGCACACGGCACCCAATGCGACGGCACCACGCATCGCGCACGTGAGAGGGTGCGGTCGCGGGACCCCGGCGAGCAGGCGCATCGAACAATGCTCGCACCTACACCATTCGAGCGCAACCACCAGCGCCGATCCATCATCGTCGGGATGGACATCCATTCCGCCAGGGGGCCGGATACAGGCAGCGGCTCTCCGTCAGCGGCGCCGGTGCGTTGGAGTCGGCCGACTTCTCGCCGATGGTCACCGAGCGCAAGTTGATGGGTGCACTGCTCGACGTGGTAGCCGCGGCCGAAGCCAAGAGCCTGCACCGGCTCGGTTTGTTCATTGCCAGGCCGCAACGCGCGCGACGCGACGAGGACTTGCGCGCCATCGACAAGGCCATCGACTTTGTGGCTTGCCGTGCGCCGCGCATCTGTCGCGTCGAGGTCGAGGCGGACGCGGCGGTGTTGCCTCGCACATCATCGACTGGGCCGATCTGCGCGCAGCCTGAAGTCGGACGCGGCTACGGCGCACCGGCGAAGGCGCGGTCGAGGATGGCAGGCAGCAGCGCGTCGAGTTCGGCGCGGCGGGCGGCTTGGGTGGACTTAAGCGCGCCGACTTCATGCTGCAGCAGATCATACCGAGCAACAACCTCCCGACGCATGGCCGCATCGTGCGGCGGCACTCTAAGAGCGAGGATCTTCTCTTTGGAGATGTTCTTCATCGTTGGCGAAGAGCCGCTCGCTGCTGCTTGAATCTGTCCTCGAATTGCGGGGCCCTTCAAGACGATGTCAAGCCAGCGAGCCAAGACGTTATCGCGTTGGCTGAAGCGAAATCGCAAGGTCTTGTCGCTGAGGAGCAGACGTGGTCGCGTCCGGTGAACAAAACAACATGCGCCTACGAGTTCCGGCGTGTTGGCGCGGCTGATAAGCAGATCACCTTCGCGCACCGTATTGCGCGTATCGAAAGACACTCCAACTGGAAGAGCCTTGTTCTCGTTCGCATCGAACACGCCAAACGATACGGCGCCAACCTTTAGCACACCCCACTCGTTCTCTGTCGCCTCAGCAGCGGCAGGCGGTCGAGATCGCCGTTCAGGCCCTTGTCCTTGCGCATGATGTCGCGCGCGGACTTGAGCAGGCTGCCCAGGGCCTGGGCCGTCGTCAGCGGGGCAGCAGTCTTGCCCTTGCGGGTGGCCACCTCAGGCCGCGGCGGCGCGCTTGCGCGGCGCGGCCTTGCGGCCGGGCGGGCGCTTGGCAGCGGCCACGGCCTGCGCCAGGGCGCGCAAGGCGGTGTTCACCGATGTCGAATCGGGGAAGAGCTTTTGCACGTCGCGGTCGAGCACGACGACGTTGCTGCCCTTGGCCATGCGACCAGCGTACTTGCCGCGCACGCCGCGCGAGAAGTCGTATTCGGGAAGCATGTCGCTGTCGTCAGTCGTTTTCTTCATAGCTCTTGCGCTCGGGTCGGGTGAGGCGAATGGTAGCGCCCCGCTCGGTGTGCACCACGACGAGCAGCCGGCCCGCGTTGGAGCGGCCGAGCAGCACGAAGCGGCGCTCGCCCACCGAGTGCAGCGGGTCGCGGATGGTGCGCGAGAGCGGGTCGGCGAAGGCCGAGCAGGCTTCGTCGAAGGCGACGCCGTGCTTGCGCAGGTTGGTCGTGGCCTTGGCAACATCCCACTCGAAGTTCAGCGCCATGGATTACGAGGCTCAGGGTGCATAGAGCAGGTTCTGCAGCTCGGTGACCGCAGCGCGCAAGGGTTCAGCGCCGCCGAACAGCCGGATGATTTCGGCCGGCTGGCCATGGCCGCTGATCGGCGGCACGCGCAGCACGTCCGGCAGCACGAACTGGGCGTCGCCATGTTCGGCGTACTTGTCGAGCAGCTCTTCGAGAATGGCGCGCGCCTCGGGGCCAAAGCGGCTCCAGAAGTCCTGGCGCTCGCGCTTCAGCTCGAGTGCACGCTCGCGGCGCGAGCGCAGCGGCGCGTTGAAGGCGAGGTGGCACAGCAGGTCGAAGGGGTCGGCCTCGGGCTGGCCGGTGGCCTCCGCCAGCTCGTCGAAGGTGATGCCGCGCTGCGCCAGCGCGTCGATGATCTCGGCGCGCTGGCGGTTGCGCCCAGCGCCTGCGCAGCTCGGGCGCGGAGGGCACGAGCGCACGCACGCGCTCGGCCGCGTGGTCGGCGTAGCGCACCACGCGCAACTGCCGGCCATCGGGGTCGAGTTCATAGACCAGTTGGGCGGCGATCTCGACCCGGCCGCCGTCGTAGAAGTACTTGCGGCGCGGCTCGTTGGCGTCGGGCGGTTCGATCACACCGCCGCCCGCTTCGTAGGGCGGCGGCTCCGGTTCGCGCACCAGCGCTGCGGCCCGCGGTGCGCCCTCGGCGTCGATCTCTTCTTCGCTCAGCAGCGCGGGATCGCCGTCGAACGCCGGGTCGGCAAACGCTCGCGTGGCGCTGCCGGTGTAGTCGAGGATGTTGAACCACAGCTTGCCGTAGTCGTCGCGCACGCGCGTGCCGCGGCCGATGATCTGCTTGAACTCGCTCATCGAGCCGACGATGCGCGCCAGCACCACGTTCTTGCACGTCGGCGCGTCGAGGCCGGTGGTCAGCAGCTGCGAGGTGGTCAGGATGACCGGCGTCTCGCGCTCCAGCTCCTGGAAGTTCGAACGGTGGCCGTGGCCGATATCGCCTTCGTCAGCGGTGACACGACAGACGTAGTCGGGGTGGCGCGCCACCAGGTCGGCATTGAGGTTGACCAAAGCAGCGCGCATCTCGCTCGCATGCTCCTGATCGACGCAGAAGACGATTGTCTTGGCGAAGCGGTCGGTCTTCTTCAGGAAATCGCTCAGGTGGCGCGCGATGGCCTGGGTGCGCGCGCGCAGCGCGATCAGGCGCTCGAAATCCTGCGTCTGGTACTCCTCGTCGGGGATGGCACGGCCGAACCGGTCAATCTCGCCGGCGCTGGGGCGCCAGCCCGCGGCGTCCCACTCGGTGACGATGCGGTGCACACGGTACGGCGCGAGGAATCCATCGGCGATGCCGTCGCGCAGCGAGTAGGTGACCAGCGGATTGCCGAAGTAGCGGTAGGTGTCGCGGCTGTCTTCGCGCAGCGGCGTGGCGGTGAGGCCAAGCTGCACTGCCGGCGCGATAGCGCGCGAGCAGATCGGCCGGCGAGGGGAAATCGTGGCGCGTGGTTTCGGTGCCGGCGAAGTAATCGATCTCGATGATCTGGGCGCCATTGGTCGCGAAGGCGAATTTGAGGCCGAGCAGTTCCGCATAGTCGCGCGCCTGCTGCACGCCGTCCGCGGCGTTTTTCCAGTCAGGCTTGGCCTCGACGACCGCAAGCGCGAAGTCGCGCGTGGCCTTGAGCAGGTAGTCCACACGCTTCGGCGGTTTGCGCACGAAACCCCTCCCGGCCGGCACGATGCGCCCGTCGGTGACGGAACGCTGCTCCGCAATCGCATGCGGCTCGTCGTCCCACCCGGCCGCCTGCAGCAGGGGGACGACGAACTTGCGGCAGGTATCGGCTTCGTTCACGAGGCAGGTGGCTTGCGCAGATTGTGCCGTGCCGGCGACGAGGCGAAGAAGCTCGACGCCGCCCTCACCCGTCCAGCAGATCGCCCTTGTAGAAGCAATACGCCGTGCCGTCGTGCAGGTAGAAGTGACCGTCGGCGCAGTTGTCCTTGCCGGGAAAGAACTCGCGATAAGCCTTGGGCAGCAGGCGCTCGAGCTGCGCATCGGACAGGAGCTCGAACTCTTCGGGCGTGATCGGTTGGCCGACGCGGCGGCGCGGTCTGGTGTGCTCGTCCATCGTCGGCATGGATTGAAACACAGGCCCACGCAAACGTTTGCCGCAGGCCGGCGGCTTGCATTTGTTCACACCGCCGTCACGCGCCCGCGCTAGGCTGCGCGTCATGAGTGAACAAACGCATCAGGACTGTGCGGCGCTCGCGCCAAGAGTGGCCGATGTGTATGCGCATGCTGCACCGCAACAGCGCATGAGCCTGCTCAATGGACTGCTCGGTCCTGTCGGGCCGCTGGCGCTGGTGACGATTTCGGCCGGCGCCTTCGCGTCGCTGCTGCCGCGCCGTCGCTGGCAGCAAGGTGCGCATGCGACGCTCGACGACACGCGCAACGTGTCGGCAGCGCAGGTGCTCGAGCTGGCGACCTATGTCGAGCAGAAGTGCCCCGAGGTGATTTCCCAGCTGCCCGAATTGATGCCGGACGAGCGCGGCGCGCACTGAGCGCGCGCACACCGCGCCCCGTCAGACCAACGCCGCTGCTGCCGCGCGCGTGCGCCGCCGCAGGACTGACGGTGCCTGCACCGCCGGCAGGCCCCCGAAGAACAGTTGCACCACCATCGGCGCCAGCTCGGCATGCGTCAACGCGCCATCGGGCTTGAGCCAGGTGAAGGTCCAGTTGATCATGCCGAACAGCAGCATCGCCAGCGGCGTGGCGCGCGCCTTGAGATCGGGACGCACGCGCGCGATGGTGGCGGCGAACGCGGCGACGACGCGCTTCTCGGCCGCCTCGACTTCGTTGCGCTGTTCTTCGTCGAGAAACTTCACGTCCTCGGTGAGCACGCGGTGCTCATGCTGCGCACCGGCATAGGCGGCCATGAAGCGCTCGATCAGCACACGCAGTTCAGCCTCGGGGGTCAGGCGCTGCCGCTTGACCACGGCCACCAGCGCTTCGAGGCGCTGCACATGCGCCAGCGCGATGCGCGCCAGCAGCGAGCGCTTGTCTGCAAAGTAGTGGTAGAGCGTGGCCTTGCCGACGGCACAGGCCGCCGCCACGTCGTTCATCGTCGCTGCGGAGAAGCCGCGGCGCGCGAACAGCTCGGCGGCGCGCGCCAGGATCAGGGCGCTCTGGTCGTCGTAAGTGGCGGCGCGGGTGCGAGCCATCTCAACGCCCGCCGGGCCGCCAAAGCGCAGGCTTGACCTGCGCTTCGCTTGGTTTTGGCGTTGAGCGCCCCCTCGGGGGGTCGCGAACGAAGCGAGCTGGGGGGCTCACATCAACGGTCGTCGAAGGAGAGCACGACCTTGTCGGTCAGCGGATGCGCCTGGCAGGTCAGCACGAAGCCGGCCGCTACTTCGCTCTTCTCCAACGCGAAGTTGCGCGTCATGCGCACCTGCCCTTCGACCAGCTTGGCGCGGCAGGTGCCGCACACGCCCGAGGTGCAGGAGAAAGGCACTTCGAGGCCGGCAGCCGACGCCGCGTCGAGGATGCTCGGGTGGTCGACGAAGTCGAACTCGCGCTTGAGGCCATCGCGCACGATGACGATGCGCGCGCGCTCGGCATCTCCCGGCTTGCTCTCGTGCTCTACGGCGCCCACGGCCTGCGCGGCGCCGGCTGCCGCGGGGGCGACGCCGAAGCGCTCGATGTGGATGCGCTCCTCGGCCACGCCGGCGGCGAGCAACGCAGCCTCGGCCTCGTCGTTCATCTGGTAGGGGCCGCAGACAAAAACATGGTCGATCGACTTCGCATCGACCAGCCGCACCATGAACTCGCCCAACTTGTCGCGGTTCATCACGCCGCTGTGCAGCGGCAGCTCGGTGTCCTCGCCGCTGAAGACATGGTGCAGAACCAGACGTGCCATGTAGCGGTTCTTCAGGTCTTCGATCTCTTCCTTGAACATCGTGCTCCTGGCGACACGGTTGGCGTAGATCAGCGTGAAGCGCGACAAGGGCTCGCGGCCGAGCACCGTCTTCATGATCGACAGGATCGGCGTGATGCCGCTGCCGCCCGCCACGCCGAGGTAGTGGCGCCGCGCAGCGGGATCGAGCGGCACGAAAAAGCGCCCCTGGGGCGGCATCACCTGCACTTCGTCCCCGGGTTTCAGGCGCTGGTTGATCCAGTTGGAGAACAGGCCGCCCGCGACCTTGCGCACGCCCACGCGCAGCTCGCCGTCGTCGATGCCGGCACAGATGGAGTACGAGCGGCGCAGATCCGCGCCATCGACTTCGGTGCGCAGCGTCAGGTACTGGCCTTGATTGAAGGCGAAGACCTCGCGCAGTTCGGGCGGCACGTCGAAGGAGACGATCACCGCTTCTTCCGTGTCGGGCTCGATGCGGCGCACGCGCAACGGGTGGAAGAGCGCGCTGCTCATCGCGCCCGCCCGGCCGCCCGAAGGGCGCGATGCGCCCCCGCGGGGGGCAGCGAACGCAGTGAGATTGGGGGCTTCATAAGGGTTTGAAGTGCTCGAACGGTTCACGGCAGGCGATGCAGCGCCACAGGGCTTTGCAGGCCGTGGCGCCGAAGGCCGACAGGCGCTCGGTCTGCGCGCTGCCGCAGCGCGGGCACTCGATCCGTTCGGGCTGAGCTTGTCGAAGCCCCACGCCAACCGGGGGCCCTTCGACAGGCTCAGGGCGAACGGGGTGGAAGCGGATCGCGGCTTCACCAACGAGATGCCCCGGCGGCGCGATGCCGTACTCGCGCAGCTTGCGCCTGCCGTCATCGCTGATCCAGTCCGTCGTCCACGCCGGTGCGAACTGGCGTCGCACGCGCACGGCGCCGAGCGGCCGCAGCGCGTCGAGCACCGCTTGCTCGATCACCTCGACCGCGGGGCAGCCGCTGTAGGTGGGCGTCAGGATGACTTCGAGCGTGCCGTCTTCGTGCTCTTCGACACCGCGCACGATGCCCAGATCGAGTACCGACAACACCGGCACTTCGGGGTCGAGCACGCCCGCAAGCTCGCGCCATGCGGCGTCGATGCGCGAGACGGCTTCGATCGTCGTCACCACACGCCCCCGGGATACGCGCGCTGCAGCACCTGCATCTCGGCCAGCAGGCGGCCCATGTGCTCGCTGTGCAGGCCGCGCTTGGCAGCGCTGCGGTACTCGCTCGGCGGCGGCAGCGCCAGCGTGGCTTCGGTGAGCACGGCCTGCATGTCGGCCTGCCAGGGCTCGCGCAACTCGCTCCACGCCGGGCCGAGCGCGCCAGCGACCGCTGCGGCGTCGATCTCGTCGCTGTCGAACAGCTCGCGCGTGTACGGCCAGGCGCGGGCCAATGCGGCATGCATGCGGCGCGTCGATTCTTCCGTGCCATCGCCCAGGCGCACCACCCAGTCGGCAGCATGCTCGCGGTGGTAGCGCGCTTCTTTCGCCGCCTTGCCGGCGATCGCGGCCAGCTGCGCATCGCTCGATGCAGCCAGACCTTGCCACATCAGCAGCGCCCACGACGACAGCATGAAGTTGCGCAGCACGGTGAACGCGAAGTCGGACTTCGGCAACTCGGCGAGCGTCACGTTGACGAACTCGCGCTCGTCGCGCAGGTAGGCCAGCCGATCTTCATCGCCGACCATCGACAGCAGCGCGCGCGCCTGGCCGAGCAGGTCGAGCGCGTGATTCGCCAGCGCGATGTCTTCTTCGAGCACCGGCGCATGGCCGCACCACTCGGCCAGGCGGTGCGACCAGATCAGGCAGGTGTCGGCCAGCCTGAGGATGTAGGTCTGCCTGGGATCCATCACATGTGGTTGACCGACTCGGGCAACTCGTAGAACGTCGGATGGCGATAGACCTTGTCGGCCATCGGATCGAAGTACATGTCCTTGTCGCCGGGGTCGCTGGCGACGATCTGGTCGCTGCGCACGACCCAGATGCTCGTGCCCTCCTGCCGGCGCGTGTAGACGTCGCGCGCGAGCTGGATCGCGGCCTTGGCATCGGGCGCGTGCAGGCTGCCGCAGTGCTTGTGGTCGAGGCCGGCCTTGCTGCGCACGAAGACTTCCCACAGAGGCCACTCGGCTCCTGCGGAGCCGGTGGCCTGCGGCCGCAACGGGCCCGACCCCTCCCCATCCCTCCCCTGTCCAGGGGAGGGCACTGTCTCTCGTGTCATGCCGCCTCCTTCAACGCCCTCTTGCGCTCATGTGCGAGCGCCGCCTCGCGCACCCACGCGCCCTCTTCCCACGCGCTCACACGCGCGGCCAGACGCTCGCGATTGCACGGCCCGTCGCCACCGACGACGCGCCAGAACTCGCTCCAGTCGATCGCACCGAAGTCGTGCTGCCCGCGCGCCTCGTTCCACTTCAATTCAGGATCCGGCAGCGTCACGCCCAGCACCTTGGCCTGATCGACGCAGGCGTCGACGAACTTCTGGCGCAGCTCGTCGTTGCTGTTGCGCTTGATGCCCCAGCGCATCGACTGCGCGCTGTTCGGTGATTCGGCATCGGGCGGGCCGAACATCATCAGGCTCGGCCACCACCAGCGGTCGGTCGCGTCCTGCACCATCGCCTTTTGCGCGTCGGTGCCCTTGCTCATCATCGTCAGCAGCGCGTCGTAGCCTTGTCGTTGATGGAAGCTCTCCTCGCGGCAGACGCGCACCATCGCGCGCGCATAAGGCGCATACGAGCAGCGGCACAGCGGCACCTGGTTCATGATCGCCGCGCCATCGACCAGCCAGCCGACCACGCCGACGTCGGCCCAGGTGAGCGTCGGGTAGTTGAAGATGCTGCTGTACTTGGCCTTGCCGCTGTGCAGCGCTTCGAGCATCTGGTCGCGGCTGGTGCCGAGTGTTTCGGCGGCGGCGTAGAGATACAGGCCATGGCCGCCTTCGTCCTGCACCTTGGCCAGCAGGATGGCCTTGCGCTTCAGCGTCGGCGCGCGCGTGATCCAGTTGCCTTCGGGCAGCATGCCGACGATTTCCGAATGCGCATGCTGGCTGATCTGCCGCACGAGGGTCTTGCGGTAGTGCTCGGGCATCCAGTCTTTCGCTTCGATGAACTCGCCGGCGTCGATGCGCGCGTCGAAGCGCTGTTGCAGCGCGGCGTCTTCGAGAGCGCTGCGCTCTTCCTTCGCGCCGACGTCCATGGCCTGGGTGTACATCGTTGCTCCTTTACTTGGGCCGTTTGTCGATCACGCGCCGCGCCTTGCCGACGAGCGTGCGTTCGATCGAATCGGGCGCGCCGACGCTGACGGTGGCGCTGACGCCGATCAGCGTCTTGATGCGTTCGCGCAGCGCGTTGCCGACGAGCGCACGATCGGCGCCGGCATGCGTCGCCTGCAACTCGCACAGCACCTGCAGTTCGTCGAGCGGGCCTTGTCGCGTGACGACGAGTTGGTACTGCCCACCGAGCTGGCCGTGCTGCAGCACCAGCTCCTCGATCTGCGTCGGAAAGACGTTGACGCCGCGGATGATCAGCATGTCGTCGCTGCGGCCGACGATCTTGCCCATGCGGCGCATGCTGCGCGCGGTGGGCGGCAGCAGCCGCGTCAAGTCGCGCGTGCGGTAGCGGATGACGGGCAGCGCCTCCTTGGTGAGCGTGGTGAAGACGAGCTCGCCTTCTTCACCGTCGGGCAGCACTCGGCCGCTTTCGGGATCGATGATCTCGGGATAGAAGTGGTCTTCCCAGATCACCGGGCCGTCCTTGGCCTCGATGCATTCGTTGGCCACGCCCGGGCCCATCACTTCCGAGAGCCCGTAGATGTCGACCGCGTCGATGCCGGCTCGCACCTCGATGTCGTGGCGCATCGCCTCCGTCCAAGGCTCGGCGCCGAAGATGCCGACCTTGACGCTCATCGTGCGCGGATCGATCCCCTGGCGCTCGAACTCCTCGATGATCACCTGCATGTAGCTCGGCGTCACCATGATGATGTCGGGCTCGAAGTCACGGATCAGCTGCACCTGCTTCTCGGTCTGGCCGCCCGACATCGGGATCACCGTGCAACCGAGTCGCTCTGCGCCGTAGTGCGCACCGAGACCGCCGGTGAAGAGGCCGTAGCCGTAGGCGATGTGCACGATGTCGCCGGCGCGCCCGCCCGAAGCGCGGATCGAGCGCGCGACGAGATCGGCCCATACATCGATGTCTTGGCGGGTGTAGCCCACCACGGTCGGCTTGCCCGTCGTTCCCGACGACGCATGCACGCGCACCACTTTTTCGCGCGGCACCGCGAACATGCCGAAGGGATAGTTGGCGCGCAGGTCGGCCTTGGATGTGAACGGGAATTTCGCGAGATCGGCCAGCGACCTGCAGTCCGATGGATGCACGCCCTTGGCGTCGAACGCCTCGCGGTAGTGCGGTACGTTGTTGTAGGCGTGGCGCATCGTCGACTGCAGCCGGGCCAACTGGATCATCTGCAGTTCGTCGCGACTCGCGCGTTCGATCGGCTCGAGTTCGCCGGGCTCGGGATGCTTCTTCATCGCGCCGTCACTTCGCCTTGCCCATCGGCAGGCCTTCGACCAGCGGCTTGCCCTTCATCGTGTACGAGCGGCCGCGAAACGCCGCCACCGCTTCGCCGCGCTGGTTGCTCACCGCCACGTCATAGACCCCGGTGCGCCCGCTCTTGGCAACTTCCGTGGCTCGCGCGCTCAGGCGATCGCCGAGGCGCGCGCCGGCAGTCAGGTTGATATCGAAGCCCGACGCCACCGTGATCTCGTTGTAGGCGTTGCAGGCGTAGGCGAACGCCGTGTCGGCGAGCGTTGCGACCAGCCCGCCGTGGCACAGGTCGTGGCCGTTGACCATGTCCTCGCGCACCGTCATCGACAGCGTTGCGCTGCCCGGTCCGACGGCATCGACGGCGATGCCCAGCGCCTTGGCCGCGCGGTCGTTGGCCCACATCGCGTCGCGGGCGGCCTCGGCAACTCGTTGTGCGCTCATCGCCAACATCACCGATCCGTGAACTTCGGCGCGCGCTTCTCGACGAAGGCCGCGATGCCCTCGCGCGCGTCGGGCGCTGAGCCGAGCACGCCCTGGCGCTGCGCTTCCATCGACAGCGCGCTGTCGTAGTCGAGCAGCATCGCGTCGTCGATCGCGCGCCGCGTCTCGGCCAGCGCCTTGCTCGGCATCGCCGCGAGCTTGCCGGCCAGGGCCAACGCGCTGTCCATCAGCGCCGCGTCCTCGACGCATTGCCAGATCAGGCCGATGCGCTGCGCCTCCTCGGCGCCGAGCTTGTCGCCGCTCAAGGCCAGGCCGAGCGCGCGCGCGCGGCCGACCAGTCGCGGCAGCAGCCAGGTGCCGCCGCAGTCGGGGATCAACGCGATCTTCGAGAACGCCTGGATGAAGCTGGCCGAGCGCGCCGCGACGACGAAGTCGCAGCCGAGCGCGAAGTTGGCGCCGGCGCCTGCCGCCACGCCGTTGACCGCGGCGATCACCGGCACCGGCATCGAGCGGATGCGCAAGGCCAGCGGCTTGTAGAAGGTCTCGACGACATGGCCGACGTCGAGCGCATCGCCCTGGCCGCGCAGCGCGGGATCGTTCAGATCCTGCCCGGCGCAAAAGCCGCGGCCGGCGCCGGTGATGACCACCGCGCGCACCGCGGCATCGGCCGCAGCGGCTTCGAGCGCCGGGCGCAGCAGCGCATGCATCGCGGCGGTGAAGCTGTTGAGCGCGGCCGGGCGGTTGAGCGTGAGCACGCGAACCGCGCCCTGCGAGGCGACGAGCAGCGGCGGTACGTCATCGGACATGCGGCACTCCAATCCAGCTTGAGTTGGTTTTCATCGACCTTGCAATCATTGACCGACCGTTCGGTCGATCATACGATGCGCCGCTTCAACCTGCGGCGAGGAAAGACCCGATGCCCTGCTATTCGATCGACGGCCTGGTGCCGGTGGTGGACCCGAGCGCCTTCGTCGATGCCAACGCGGTGCTGATCGGCGACGTTCTGGATCGGCCCCGGCGTCTACGTCGGCCCCTGCGCCAGCCTGCGCGGCGACTTCGGCCGCCTCGTGCTCGAAGCCGGCAGCAACGTGCAGGACAACTGCACGCTGCATGGCTTTCCCGGCGCCGACACCCTGGTCGAGGCCGACGGCCACATCGGCCACGGCGCGGTGCTGCACGGCTGCGTCGTGCGCCGCGGCGCGCTCGTGGGCATGAACGCCGTGGTGATGGACGAGGCCGAGATCGGCGAGCAGGCCATCGTCGCGGCCAGCGCCTTCGTGCGCGCCGGCCTCAAGGTGCCGCCGCGCACGCTGATTGCCGGCGTGCCGGGCAAGGTGCTGCGCGAGTTGACCGCGCAGGAGATCGACTGGAAGCGCGACGGCACGCTCACCTATCAGGCGCTGGCGCGGCGCTGCCATGCGTCGCTGCGCGCGGTGACGCCGCTCGTCAGCGACGATCGCGCACGACGCCGGCTCACCGAGGCCGACTTTGAGCAGGGCGTGAAGCCGCTGCTGGCGACGAAGGGCCAGCGCATCACACCCGCATGAGCTCGTTGAACACAGCCGGAGCCAGCGCATGAAGAAGATCGTTGTAGAAGCCACCATCGACGCCCCGATCGACAAAGTCTGGCGTGCGTGGACGACGCCGGACGACATCGTGCAATGGAACGCAGCGTCCGACGATTGGCACACGACCCGCGCCGCTGTGGACCTGCGCGCGGGCGGCTGGCAGGCCATCCTCGACAACTTCGCGCGGCACGTTCAGGCGCGGCGCTGACTCGTCGCGGCAGCGCTGCTGGATACACTGCCCAGCCATGTCGCCTGGCCCTGCCGCCACCGCTCCCCGCCTGCGCCTGGCGCACATCACCAAGCGCTACCCCGCGGTGGTGGCCAACGACGATGTGAGCCTCGTCGTAACGCCCGGCGAGATCCACGCCGTGCTCGGCGAGAACGGCGCCGGCAAGAGCACGCTGATGAAGATCGCCTTCGGCGCGGTGCAGCCGGATGCCGGAACGATCGAGATCGACGGCGAGACCGTCGCCATCCGCAACCCGCACGAGGCGCGCGCGCACGGCATCGCGATGGTGTTCCAGCACTTCAGCCTGTTCGACACGCTGACGGTGGCGGAGAACGTCTGGCTCGGACTGGACAGCGGTGAGATCCCTCGCGCAAGTCACGGCGCGCATCGCGGCCAAGGCCGGCGACTACGGCCTGCCGATCGATGCCGCGCGGCCGGTGCACAGCCTGTCTGTGGGCGAGCGCCAGCGCGTCGAGATCATCCGCGCGCTGCTGGCCGAGCCGAAGATCCTGATCCTCGACGAGCCGACCTCGGTGCTGACGCCGCAGGCGGTGCAGACGCTGTTCCTGACGCTGCGCCAGCTCGCGCAGGAAGGCTGCTCGATCCTCTACATCAGCCACAAGCTCGACGAGATCCGCGAGCTCTGTCATCGCTGCACGGTGATGCGCGGCGGCAAGGTCACCGGCGTGGTCGATCCGCGGCAGGAGAGCAATGCCTCGCTGTCGCGGCTGATGATCGGCGCCGAGCCGCCGCAACTCGTGCATCGCGCCGCCACGCTCGGCGAGGTGGCGCTCGAGCTGCGCCAGTTGTCGCTGCCCGCGGCCGACGACTACGGCGTGGCGCTGCAGCACTTGTCGCTGTCCTTGCGCAGCGGCGAGGTGCTCGGCGTGGCCGGCGTCTCGGGCAACGGCCAGCAGGAGTTGCTCGCGGCGCTGTCGGGCGAGGATCGGCGCGCTGCGGCCGGCAGCGTGCGCCTCTTCGGCAACGACATTGCGCGCACGGGGCCACGCGCGCGTCGTGCGCTCGGCCTGCATTTCGTTCCCGAAGAACGCCTCGGTCGCGGCGCGGTGCCGATGAGTTCGCTGTCGACGAACACGCTGCTGACGCGGCACGAGCCGATCAAGGCCCTGGGCTGGATCGATACCGGCGCCGCGCGCGAACTCGCCGCACGCCTGATCGAGCGCTTCAAGGTCAAGGCCGCGGGGCCGCAGGCGCATGCCGCGAGTCTGTCGGGCGGCAACCTGCAGAAGTTCATCGTCGGCCGCGAGATCGACGCCAAGCCGCGCGTGCTGATCGTGGCGCAGCCGACCTGGGGCGTCGATGTCGGCGCGGCGGCGCAGATCCGCGCCGAGCTGCTGGCGCTGCGCGATGCCGGCTGCGCGGTGCTCGTCGTCAGCGAAGAACTCGACGAGCTGTTCGAGCTGGCGGATCGTCTGGTGGTGATCGCGCGCGGGCGCCTGTCGCCGTCGATCGCGACGCGCGACGCCAACGTCGAGCAGATCGGGCAATGGATGGCGGGGCTGTTCGAGCCGGCGCCGACTTCGCCTTCGAAGGCCACCCATGCTGCGACTTGAAGCGAGGCCCGCGCCCTCGCGCGCCTTCGTCGCCGGCGCGCCGCTGATCGCGTTGGCGGCGACGATCGCGATCGGCGTGCTGCTGTTCGTGCTGCTCGGCAAGGATCCGGTGCTCGGTCTGCGCATGTTCTTCTGGGAGCCGATCAAGAGCGCCTATGCGTGGAGCGAGATCGCGGTGAAGGCGACGCCGCTGATGCTGATCGCGCTCGGTCTTGCGCTGTGCTTTCGCGCGAATGTGTGGAACATCGGCGCCGAAGGCCAGTACATCCTGGGCGCGATCTTCGCCGGCGGCGTGGCGATGCAGGCCAGCGCCGAGAGCTCGCGCGCCATCGTCGTCGTGATTCTTCTGGCCGGCATGCTCGGCGGTCTGTTGTGGGCGGCGATCACCGCGATCCTTCGCGACCGCTTCAACGCCAACGAGATCCTGGTCAGCCTGATGCTCGTGTACGTCGCCGAGATGCTGCTGGCGTACCTCGTCTATGGCCCGTGGAAAGACCCGCAGGGCTACAACTTTCCGCAGACCATCACCTTCGCCAAGCCGACGCAGGTGCCGCGCCTGTTCGATGGCTTGCGCGCCAACATCGGCATCGTCATCGCGCTGGTCGGCGTCGCGGCGATGACGCTGTTCCTGTTCCGCCTGTTCCGCGGCTTCCAGGCGCTGGTCGGCGGCCAGGCGCCTGCCGCTGCAAGGTACGCCGGTTTCTCGTCGCGCACCGCGCTGTGGACGGCGCTGCTGACATCGGGCGCGTTCGCCGGCCTGGCAGGCGCGCTCGAAGCCACCGGCCCGCTCGGCCAGCTCACGCCCTACGTGCCGGTGGGCTACGGCTTCGCCGCGATCATCGTTGCCTTCGTCGGGCGACTGCACCCGGTGGGCATCGTGCTGTCGGCCGTGCTGATGAGCATGTTCTATATCGGCGGCGAACTGGCGCAGTCGCGAATGCAGTTGCCCAAGTCGATCACCGGCGTGTTCCAGGGGCTGCTGCTGTTCTGCCTGCTGGCAGCCGACACGCTGATCCATTACCGCGTGCGCTGGGCCGGGTCGCGCAAGGCGACAGCCGACATGAACGAAATCGCCCTGCTCATCGCCGCCACGCTCAACGCCGGCACCGTGCTCGCGATCGCGGCGCTCGGCCTCTTGATCAACGAGCGCGCCGGCATCGTCAACCTCGGCGCCGAAGGGATGATGCTCGTCGCCGCCGTGGCCGGCTATGCCGCGGCCGTGCATTCGGGCAGCGACCTGCTCGCGTTCGCCGCCGGCGCCGCATCCGGCGCGCTGCTCGCGGCGATCTTCGGCGTGCTCGTCATCTGGCTGAACACCAACCAGTACGCGACCGGGCTGGCGCTGTCTCTGTTCGGCGTCGGCCTGTCGGCCTTCGTCGGCCAGCCGTACACGCGCGAACGTTTGAGCGAGCGCGTGCAGTTCGAGGTGCCTGTGCTGGCCGACATTCCGTTCATCGGGCCGGCGCTGTTCAAGCAGCATCCGATGGTGTGGGTGGCGATCGCGCTCGCGATCGCGCTGACCTGGTGGCTCAACAAGAGCCGCAGCGGACTGGTGCTGCGCGCGGTCGGCGAATCGCCGGAGTCGGCGCATGCGCTGGGCTATCCGGTGCGGCGCATCCGGCTCGCGGCGGTGGTGGTGGGCGGCGCGCTCTGCGGCGTCTCGGGTGCCTACCTGTCGACGATCTACACGCCGCTCTGGGTCGAAGGCATGACCGCCGGCAAAGGCTGGATCGCGCTGGCCTTGACCACCTTCGCCACCTGGCGCCCGGCGCGCGTGCTGCTCGGCGCGTATCTTTTCGGCGGCGTGACGATGCTGCAGTTCCACCTGCAGGGCATGGGCGTGGAGGTGCCCAGCCAGTTGCTGGTGGCCTTGCCCTATCTCGCGACGATCGTCGTGCTGGTGCTGATCTCGAGCAACGCCGCGTGGATCCGCGCCAACATGCCGGCGTCGCTGGGCAAGGCGTTCACGCCGTGATCACGGACGCGATGGCTACAACCACGCCGCAATCCGGTCCAGCGGCTTCTTGATGCCGCCGTGCACCGGCACCATGCATCCCGGCTTCGGATAACCCACCACCAGCAGGATCACCGGCTTCTCCGACGCCGGCCGTTCGCAGATCTCGTTCAAGAAGCCCATCGGGCTGGGCGTGTGCGTCAGCGTCGCCAGGCCCGCGTGGTGCAACGCTGCGATAAGAAAACCCGTGGCGATGCCGACCGACTCGGGCACGTAGTAGTGCGAGAAGCGCGAGCCGTCGGCGCGCACGCCGTACTTCTGCGCAAAGATCGCGATCAAGAGCGGTGCCTCTTCGAGGAAGGGCTTGTCGGCATCGGTGCCCAGCGGCGCCAGCGCTTGCAGCCACTCGTCGGGTGCCTTGCCGGCGTAGAACTCGCGCTCTTCCTGCTCTGCCGCCGCGCGGATGCGGCGCTTGCGCGCGGCGTCGGTGATCACGCTGAAGAACCACGGCTGCTGGTTCGCGCCCGAGGGCGCGCTGCCGGCCGCGAGCAGGCAGTGCTCGATCGCCTCGCGCGGCACCGCACGCGACTCGAAATCACGCACGCTGCGGCGGCGCACGATGTCTTCGCGAAAGGCACGGGCGCGCTCGATCATTTTGGCCGGCGGGTGCTCGCGGTACGCGGGCAGCGCTTCCTGCGCGAAAGGGTTCGACGGCGGTGCATTCATGGTGGCGCGATTGTCGCGCCGCGTTGCCGCGCGCTCCTACGGCAGTGCCAGGAAGCCGAACTCCGCCAGCCGCTTCTGCCCCGCCGTGCCGAGGACGAAATCGATGAAGGGCCGCGCTGCGCCGCTCGCCGGTTGCATCAGCGCCAGGCCGTAGTTCGCCGCGACGTTGATCGCCTCGGGCACGGCCAGCACCTGCAGGTTCGGCTCCTCTTTGCGCGCCGACACGGCGTTGGTGCAGTAGGTGATGAACACATCGGCCTTGCCCGACGCCATCAGCGCGCCATAGACGTTGCGATCGGTCGGTGGCGGCGGCGAGGTCGGGCCGCCGGTGAGTTGCAGCGCCTTGGCCTTGAGCCGCTCGGCAGCGCCCGC
This sequence comes from uncultured beta proteobacterium, assembly GCA_963738605.1. Taxonomy (GTDB): domain Bacteria; phylum Pseudomonadota; class Gammaproteobacteria; order Burkholderiales; family Burkholderiaceae_C; genus CADEEN01. Next base: position 176,143 of record CAVTXG010000011.1, on the reverse strand, counting down.
GGGCGCTGCGCCGCTGGACTCGATGCGCTCGAACATCTCGAAGGCGTAGTCGCCCGAAGGGTCGGCCTTGGGCGTGGAGGTGCCGACCTTGACGTCGGTATCCAACAGTCGCTGCGCCAGCGTGCGACCGTTCAATGCGAAGCCGGGCGCAGCCAGTGCGCACAGCGCGTTGCGTGTGAACGGCTTCACCGCCTGCGCTTTGCCCGCGGCGGCCAAAGCTTGAGGATGCTCCATGTTGGCCGAGGCGAAGACATCGGCGCGCTCGCCGCCCAGCAACCGGTCGCGCAGCAGGCCCGACGCGCCGAAGACGAAGGACACTTTCTGTCCGCCGGACGCCGCTTCGTAGTCGGCGCCGATGCGCGTCAGCGCAGCGCGCAGGCTGCCAGCGGCGTAGACCGTGATGGGCATGCTCGTCGCGTCACGCGTCTGCGCATGTGCCGCGCCCATGATCAGCATCACCGACAACAGCGCACCGCCGGCACCACGCTTCATGACTTGCTGTTCGCGTTCGCAAAGAACAGCTGCTCGCCGTCGATCTTGTAGCTCTCGATCGCGGCTTGGCCTTGCGGCGAGACCACCCAATCGACGAAGGTCTGCCCCAGGTCCTTCTTCACATGCGGATGCTTCTCGGGGTTGACCAGCATCACGCCATACTGGTTGAAGAGGCGCTTGTCGCCCTGCACCAGCACGGCCAGATCGGCGCGATTCTTGAACGACAGCCAGGTGCCGCGATCGGCCAGCACATAGCCGTTGCTCTGCGCCGCCAGGTTGAGCGCCGGGCCCATGCCGCAGCCGCACTCCTTGTAGCCCGCGGGCTTGGCCGCGGCGACGTTGATGTTGGCCGCCTTCCAGTAGCGCAGTTCGGCCGCATGCGTTCCGCTCTTGTCGCCGCGCGAGATGAAGCCTTGCGTCGAGGCGCCGAGCTTGGCCAGCGCCGCAGTGATGTCGCTGCCCTTGACGCCCGCCGGGTCGGCCTTGGGGCCGATCAGGATGAAGTCGTTGTACATCACCGGAAAGCGCTTGGCGCCGAAGCCTTCGGCGACAAACTTCTCTTCGGCCGCGGTGTCGTGCACGAAGACCACGTCGGCGTCGCCGCGGCGGCCCATGTCGAGCGCCTGCCCGGTGCCGACCGCCACCACGCGCACGTCGATGCCCTTGTCCTTCTTGAAGGCGGGCAAGAGGTGCCCGAACAGCCCGGACTGCTCGGTGGACGTGGTCGAAGCGACGACGATGGACTTGTTGTCCTGCGCTGCGACGGGAGCAGCGAAGGCAAAGCAGGCGGCCGACAGAGCGGCGAGCAGGCCGCGGCGATGAGAGGTCATGGGCATGGTGAAACGCAAAGGTTGAGACGCAGGCGCGCATTGTCGTCATCGCTGCGCTGAACACGATATGCCGGCGCGTTCATATCGATCGGCACGCGCGTGGCTGGCAGCATCGGGCGCATGAACACATCTGCGCTTGCAGCAATCGCTTTGGCTTTGTGGGCCGCCGCAGCGCACGGGCAACCGTGCCCGCTCGACAGCGCAGTCCCCGCCGGCACACTGCTGACGATCCGGGCCGCCGCGCCGCAGCACCTGAGCGCGGCCGACCTGACCGCGCTGCCGCAGGCCGAGCGCGTGCAGCGCCAGAGCGTGGCGGGCGCCGCGTCGCAACCGGCGGTCGAAAGCAGCCTGCGCTACGGCGGCGTGCTGCTGCGCGATGTGCTCGGGCGTGCGCTGCAAAGCATCGATCGGCGCGCGGTGCGCGCCGCCACCATCGAGGCCCTGGCGACCGACGGCTATCGCGCGGCATTCAGCTGGGGCGAGCTCTTCAACAGCAGCGCCGGCGATCACGTACTCGTCATCAGCAGCCACGACGGCGTGGCGCTCGGCGCCGAGCAGGGCCCCCTGGCGCTGCGCGCGCTGACCGACACGCGCCCCGGCCCGCGCCATGTGCGCAACCTGTGTGCGCTGATATTGCGCTGGCCGAGTGGCCTGTAGCGCGCGATGACGAACCACCACCGCGGCATTCGCCTGCAGTACGACTTCGAGAGCGCGGGCCAGAGCGGCGCGCAGATCCACAACCCGGTGTTCGATCTGCTGAGTTCGCTGCAGGAGCACGGCTCGATCCGCCACGCCGCCACGGCGCAGGGCCGCTCCTATCGCTACGTCTGGGGCGAACTCAAGCATTGGGAAGAAGTGCTCGGCCAGCCGCTGGTGCAGTGGGTCCAGGGCAAGCGCGCCGAGCTGACACCGTTTGCGCAGCGCCTGCTGTGGGCCGAGCGCCAGGCGCGCGTGCGCTTGACGCCGCACATCGAAGCGCTGCGCGCCGAGCTGCAGCACGCGCTGGCGCAGGCACACGATGCGCGGCATGAGGTGTTGGAGGTGTTCGCCAGCCACGACCTCGGCCTGCCGCGCCTGCAGACGCTCGCGGCGCAGCAGCAGCGCCTGCACCTGAGCCTGCGTTTTGCCGGCAGCGAAGACGCGCTGCGCGCGCTGCAGGACGGGCGCTGCAAGGTCGCGGGCTTTCACGTCGCGCGGCTGCCGCAGGGCTCGAAGGTGTTTGCGTCGGCGCTGCGCGCGCTGCTGCAGCCCGGCGAGCACAAGCTGATCGGCTGCCACCGCCGCTGGCAAGGGCTGATGCTGCGCCGTGACGATGAGGCGGCGCAGCCGCGCGACATGCGCGATGTGGCCGCACGCAGCCTGCGCTTCGTCAACCGCCAAGCCGGATCGGGCACGCGGCTGCTGGCCGATCACCTGCTGCGCGAGGCCGGCCTGGCGCCGACCGCGATCTACGGCTACACCACGCACACCGAGCACACGCATGTGGCGGTCGCCGCGACGATCGCTTCGGGCGCGGCCGATGTGGGTCTCGGCATCGAGGCCGCCGCGCACGACATGGGCCTGGCCTTCGTGCCGCTGATCGAAGAGGACTACTACCTGGTGTGCCTGCGCGGCGCGCTGGAAACGGCGGCGCTGCGGCGCCTGCGCGAGCTGCTGGCGGCGCCGGCATGGGCCGCGGCCTTGTCGGGCCTGGCCGGCTATGCGCCGCATCGCAGCGGCGAGGTGCTGGCGCTGACGAGCGCGCTGCCGTGGTGGAAGTTTCGAACGCCGCGTGCGCCGCGCGCCGAGCGTATGCACGCAGCGTCATAAGGGTTCGCGGCGTCTGTTTTGCTCAGCGCATGGCCTGAACAATCGATTCGATTCGATTGGTCCATCAGGAGACGCCGATGAGCATTCCCCTCGCCCTCAAGGTCAACGGCAAGGCCGTCGCCGCCCAGGTCGAGGCGCGCACGCTGCTCGTGCAACTGCTGCGCGAGAGCTGCAACTGACCGGCACCCACGTCGGCTGCGACACCGCGCAGTGCGGCGCCTGCACGGTTCACGTCGAACGGCCGCGCCGTCAAGTCCTGCACCATGCTGGCGCTGCAAGCGCAAGGCGCGCGAGGTGACGACGATCGAAGGCTTGGCTCAGAACGGAACACTGCACCCGATGCAGGCGGCGTTCCGCGAGTGCCACGGCCTGCAATGCGGCTTCTGCACGCCGGGCATGGTGATGGCCTCGGTGCAGTTGGTGAAGGACCAGCCCGACGCCAGCGAGAAGCAGATCCGCGACGGGCTCGAAGGCAACATCTGCCGCTGCACCGGCTACCACAACATCGTCAAATCGATGCAACTTTGCCAGCGCGGCAAGGTCGCTGCCGCAGCCGAGCGAAAGGAGAACACGCCATGACCGACATGTCCAACTCCGTCATCGGACAAGTCGCTGAAGCGCCGCGAAGACTACCGCTTCCTCACTGGCGCCGGCCAGTACACCGACGACATCGTTCTGCCCGAGGCAGACCTACGCCGTGTTCCTGCGCTCGCCGCACGCGCATGCGCGCATCAGCTCGCATCGACGCGAGCAAGGCGCAAGGCCGCGCCCGGCGTGGTCGCGATCTTCACCGGCGAGGATCTGGCCGAAGCCAAGGTCGGCGGCCTGCCCTGCGGCTGGCTCATCACAGCATGGACGGCAAGCCGATGAAGGAGCCGCCGCACCCTTGCTGGCGCAGGGCAAGGTGCGCCATGTCGGCGACCAGGTGGCGGTGGTCGTCGCCGAGACGCTATCGCAGGCGAAGGACGCGGCCGAGCTGATCGAGGTCGACTACGAGGTGCTGCCGGCGGTCATCGACATCATGCACGCGCCGACGGCGCGCCGCCGTGCACGACGACGTGCCGGACAACGCCTGCTACGACTGGGCGACGGCGACAAGGCGGCGGTCGACGAGGCGTTCGCGCAAGGCCGCGCAGGTCACCACGCTCGAGTTCGTCAACAACCGCCTGATCCCGAACGCGATGGAGCCGCGCGCGGCGAACGCGCAGTACACGCGCGCACGACGACAGCTACACGCTCTACGTCGCCAACCAGAACCCGCACGTCGAGCGCCTGCTGATGACCGCCTTCGTGCTCGGCCTGCCCGAGCACAAGTGCGCGTGATCGCGCCCGACGTCGGCGGCGGCTTCGGCTCGAAGATCTTCCTCTACGCCGAAGAGACCGTGCTCATCTGGGCCAGCAAGCGCGTCGGCCGGCCGATCAAATGGACGGCCGAGCGCAGCGAATCGCTTCCTGTCCGACGCGCACGGCCGCGACCACGTCACGCACGCGCGAGCTGGCGCTGGACGCAACGGCAAGTTCCTCGCGATGCGCGTGCAAGACCATCGCCAACCTGGGCGCGTACCTGTCGACCTTCGCCTCGTAGCGTGCCGACGATCCTCTACGCGACGCTGCTCGCCGGGCAGTACACGACGCCGGCGATCTACGCCGAAGTGAAGGCGGTGTTCACCAACACCGCGCCGGTCGATGCGTATCGCGGCGCGGGCCGGCCCGAGGCGACCTACGTGGTCGAGCGCATCGTCGAGACCGCGGCGCGCGAGATGAAGATCGACCCGGCCGAGATCCGCCGGCAGCAACTTCATCACCGAGTTCCCGTACCAGACGCCGGTGGCGCTGTCTACGACACCGGCAACTACGACGGCGCACCTGGACAAGGCGCATGAAGCATCGCCGACGTGGCGGGCTTCGCGGCGCGCAAGGCGGCAGCGCGCCAAGCGCGGCAAGCTGCGCGGCCTCGGCTACTCGCTGCTACATCGAGGCCTGCGGCCTCGCGCCCTCGAACGTCGCCGGCGCGCTGGGCGCGCGCGCGGGCCTGTTCGAAGCCGGCGAGGTGCGCGTGCATCCGACCGGCAAGGTGACGGTGTTCACCGGCTCGCACAGCCACGGCCAGGGCCACGAGACGACGTTCGCGCAGGTCGTCGCGGACAAGCTCGGCATCCCGGTCGAGGACGTCGAGATCGTGCACGGCGACACCGGCCGCGTGCCGTTCGGCATGGGCACCTACGGCAGCCGCTCGCTCGCGGTCGGCGGCACGGCGATCGTCAAGGCGGTCGACAAGATCATCGCCAAGGGCAAGAAGATCGCCGCGCACCTGATGGAAGCGGCCGACAGCGACATCGAGTTCGAGGACGGCAAGTTCAGGGTCGACGGGCACCGACAAGAAGATGCCGTTCGGCGAGGTCGCGCTCACCGCCTACGTGCCGCACAACTACCCGCTCGACAAGCTCGAGCCGGGCCTGAACGAAAAGCGTTCTACGATCCGACCAACTTCACCTTCCCGGCCGGCAGCTACATCTGCGAAGTCGAGGTCGATCCGGACACCGGCGTCGACGCAGTGTCGACCACTTCACCGCGGTGACGACTTCGGCAACATCATCAACCCGATGATCGTCGAGGGCCAGGTGCACGGCGGCCTACGCAGGGCATCGGCCAGGCGCTGTCGAAGGCTGCGTCTACGACACCGAGAGCGGCCAGCTGCTCACCGGCTGTACATGGACTACGCCATGCCGCGCGCCGACGACGTGCCGAACTTCAAGGTCGACACACCGGTGACGCCCTGCACGCACAACCCGCTCGGGGTGAAGGGCTGCGGCGAAGCCGGCGCGATCGGCGCGCCCGCCGCGGTGATCAATGCGCTGACCGATGCGCTGGGCGTGCAGGACATCGCCATGCCGGCCACGGCCGAGCGCGTGTGGCGCGCCGCCAACAAGAAAGCTGAGAGGAGCACACGCACCATGTACGCATTCAACTACCAACCGCCCCGCCGATCGGCGCCGCCGCAGCGCGCCGCGCTGAACCGGCGATGCGCCGCTCCTCGCCGGCGGCCAGAGCCTGATCGCAGGCGATGAAGCTGCGCCTCGCGTCGACCGAGCACTGATCGATCTCGGCGGCATCGCCGATCTGAGCGGCATCAAGGTCGATGCCAGCAGCGTGACCATCGGCGCGATGACACCGCACGCGGAAGTCGCAGCGTCGGCCGACGTGCAAGCGCGCGATCCCCGCGCTGGCGAACTCGCCGGCGGCATCGGCGACCGCTCGGTGCGCAACATGGGCACGATCGGCGGCTCGGTGGCGAACGACGACCCGGCCGCGGGTTATCCGGCGGCGCTGCTCGGCCTGGGCGCCACGGTGCACACGAACAAGCGCAAGATCGCCGCCGATGACTTCTTCAAAGGTATGTACGAAACCGCGCTGCAACCGGGCGAGATGATCACTGCGGTGCAACTTCCCGCTCGTGCAGAAGGCGGCGTACATCAAGTTCAAGCAGCCGGCCTCGCGCTTTGCGCTGGTCGGCGTGTTCGTGAGCCAGGGTGCCCAGCGGCGTGCGCGTCGGCTGTCACGGGGGCAAAGGCCTGCGCCTACCGCGAGGCCGCGATCGAAGCGGCGCTCGACCAAGAGCTTCACGCCAGATGCGGCCAAGGCCGTCAAGGTCAACGCCACCGGCATGAACGCCGATCTTCACGGCACCGCGCAGTACCGCGCGGCGATGGTCGCGGTGATGGCCGCGCGCGCCGTGGCGGCGGCCAACGCGCGCTGACCGCGGCACGCGCCGCGCAGGACACCGCGCCGATGATCCGTGCGACCATTGGCGCGATGAGCGAACCCGTCGCGCCGCTGCCCGCCTCCGTCGATGCCGTGATCGAACTGCTGGCGCAGCAGCAGTACGTCTGCGACCGGCGCCTGGCGACCGCGCTCTTCCTCGCCCTGAAACTCAAGCGCCCGCTGCTGCTCGAAGGCGAGCCCGGCGTCGGCAAGACAGAGCTCGGCAAGGCGCTGGCCGCGGCGCTCGACGCCATGCTGATCCGCGTGCAGTGCTACGAGGGCCTGGACGTGTCGCAGGTGGCCTACGAGTGGAACGTCGCGCGGCAGATGATCGAGATCCGTCTGGCCGAAGCCGCGCACGAAGTCGATCACGACCGGCTCGCGAAGAACCTGTACGACCGCTCGATGCTGATCGAGCGGCCGCTGCTGCGCGCGTTGACTCAGGTGCGCTCGCCGGTGCTGCTGATCGACGAACTCGATCGCGCCGACGAACCCTTCGACGCCTACCTGCTCGAAGTGCTGGCCGAAAACCAGATCACGATCCCCGAGCTCGGCGCGATCCGCGCCGATGCGCCGCCGATCACGCTGATCACCAGCAACCGCACGCGCGAAGTGCACGATGCGTTGAAGCGCCGTTGCCTGTACCACTGGCTCGACTACCCGAGCCTCGAAGGCGAGCTGAAGATCGTGGCGCTGAAGGCACCCGGCGCGAGCGAACGCCTGTCGCGCCAGGTGGTGGAGTTCGTGCAGCGCATGCGCACGCTCGATCTGTTCAAGGCGCCGGGCGTCGCCGAGACCATCGATTGGACCAATGCGCTGGTGGCACTCGACGCGATGAGCCTGGACCCGGCCACGGTGCACGACACGCTGGGCGTGCTGCTGAAGTCGCAGGACGACATTGCGCGATTGCAAAGCGGCGATACGGCCAAGCTGCTCGACGAGCTGCGCGCGAAGGCGCTGTTGTGATGGAAGTGAAGCGAGTGTCGGCTGGCGGCCCGTTGCCGACTTTGAATGCACGCATTGCGCACACAGTGGGGATCGCGAAGCCGTGGGCGGGTGCGCGCTGGCGCTTCGGTGCGGCGGCACAGGCGCGCCACTGCGCACCCGCCCACGGCTTTGCCAGGCAGCACCTGTTCTTGGTTGGAGAAAGACCCCAGCCGGGCATCGAGCCCGGCTGGCGCCTGCACGCGCGCCTGCGGCGCGCGGCAAGCCACGGGCTCGATGCCCGCGGCTTGCCTTTCACTCACACCCAAGAACGACTGTTGCCCGCAAGGCGGCGGGCGGGGCGCAGGCGGGGCGAATGGCGCCGCCGAGAAGGCGAGCCCGGACACAAACAGTCCAGTGGACTGTTTGTGCCTGGCGAGCAGCTGGGCGCTTGCGCCCGGCGCGGCCTGCAAGGCCAGGGCTGAGGTCGGCGCGCGTACCCGCGCGCTTCGTGATCTGACTCACCGCGAGTGTTCGAGCGCAACGAACGCAGTGAGTGCAGCGAGTTTCGCGGTGCGACCTCAGACCGAGCATCGCAGGGAACCCTCGCGCAGCGAGGGCGAGCGACGCTTGAGCCCCGACTGCGCCCCGCCCGCCGCCTTGCTTGCGCACCGGCCTCGGCCCAGCGCATTTGCGGACGTTCGCGAACGCACCCATGGGGCCGAACCCCGACTGAAATGATCGCCGCCAACGTCGTCCACTTCGCGCGGGTGCTGCGCCGTGCCGGCCTCGCCGTCGGCCCGGACCGCGCACTCGCGGCGATGGCCGCGCTGCAGGCCGTCGGCATCGAGCGCCGCGACGACGTGCATGCCGCGCTGTCGGCCGTGATGCTCGATCGCCACGAGCAGCAGCCGCTCTTCGACGCCGCCTTCGACACCTTCTGGCGCGACCCCAAGCTGCTCGAACAATTGATGGTCATGCTGCTGCCCAAGATCAGCGGCCGCGGCGAGAAGCACGTGCCCAGGCGCGGCAACCGCCTGGCCGAAGCGCTGGCCGCGCCGCGCGAGCCGGCGCCTTCCAACGGCGCGACGCCCTCGGCCGCGCAGGAGGAAATCCGCTTCGACGCCGCGTTCACCTTCTCCGAACGCGAGCGATTGCAGCGTGCCGATTTCGAAACGATGACGAGCGCCGAGTTCGAGACGGCTCAGCGCCTCGCGCAGACCTTGCCGCCGCCCGTGCAGCCGGTGTTGCGACGCCGCCATGCGGGCGCGCCGCGCGGCCGCATCGACCTGCGCGCGACGCTGCGCCGCATGGCGCGCCAGCCGCAGACCTTGCAGCTGGCGTTCACGCAGCCGCGGCGCGAGCTGCCGCCGCTGGTGGTGCTGCTCGACATCTCGGGTTCGATGGACCGCTACGCGCGCCTGTTCCTGCATTACGTGCACGCGGTGGCGCGCGAACATCCGCGCGTGCACGTCTTCACCATCGGCACGCGCCTGACCAACATCACGCGCTGCCTGCGCCATCGCGATGCCGACGAGGCGATGGCGGCGGCCGACGCGCGCGTGCAGGACTGGCGTGGCGGCACGCGCCTGGGGGCGTGCCTCGACGAGTTCAACCGACGCTGGGCGCGGCGCGTGCTCGGCGCCAACGCCGCGGTGCTGCTCGTCACCGATGGCCTCGATCGCGACAACGCTGTGCTGCTCGAAGCTGCTGCCGCGCGCCTGCACCGCAGCGCACACGAAGTCGTGTGGCTCAATCCGCTGCTGCGCTACGAGGGCTTCGAGCCCAAGGCCGGCGGCATCCGCGCGCTGCGCCCGCATGTCGATCGCTTCCTGCCGATGCACACTCTGGCCAGCCTCGCCGACCTGTCGCTCGCGCTGCGCACTGCTCCTTCTCATCACTGACAATCGACGAACAACATGGAACTGCAAGGCCAACGCCTCATCCCCGCACCGCTCGAACGCACCTGGGCCGCGCTCAACGACCCGGCCGTGCTGAAGGATTGCATCGCCGGCTGCGAGTCGCTCGAACGCGACGGCGACAACGCCTTCAACGCCGCGCTCGCGGTGCGCATCGGTCCGGTCAACGCGCGCTTCAAGGGCCGCTTGCAACTGGCCGACGTGCAGCCACCGACGAGCTACACGATTCACTTCGACGGCCAGGGCGGCGTCGCCGGTTTCGGCAAGGGCTCGGCCGAGGTCAAGCTGCAACCGGCGGGCGCAGCGCAAACCCAACTCAGCTACGTCGCCAAGGCGCAGGTCGGCGGCAAGATCGCGCAGGTCGGCTCGCGCCTGGTCGATGCCGCGGCGTCGAAGGTGGCGCAGGATTTCTTCCAGGCCTTCGAGAGCAAACTCGCGGCCGAAGCCGGTGCGACGCCGGCCGTGGTGCCAGCCGCTCCAGCCGCTGCGCGCAAGGGCGTGCCGCTGTGGTGGTGGGCCGCGGGCGCGGCGATCGTGTTGCTGGCGCTGTGGTGGCTGCGCCGCTGAACCGAAGGACAAAGCGATGGACAGTCTCGACCTTCAAGTGCTTTCGCAAGCGCGCGATTGGCGTGCGCAGGGCCATGCGGTGTGGCTCGTCACCGTGATCGAAACCTGGGGCAGCGCGCCGCGCCCGCCCGGCGCGCTGCTGGCGATGCGCGAAGACGGCGTGGTCGTCGGCTCGGTCTCGGGCGGCTGCGTCGAGGACGACCTGATCGAACGCGTGCGCACGGGTGAGCGCGTCACCGTGCCGCAGCTCGTCGCCTACGGCGTAACGAAGGAAGAAGCCGCGCGCTTCGGCCTGCCCTGCGGCGGCAACCTGCGCCTGGTGCAGGAGCCGCTCGGCGACACGGCGTGGATCGACGAGGTGCTGGCCCGCACCGCGCGCCATGAACTGGTGGCGCGCACGCTCGAGCTGAAGAGCGGCCGCGTCGCGGTGCAGAGCGCGACGCGCGGGGAAGCCTTCAGCTTCGACGGCAGCACGCTGCGTGCGCTCTTCGGCCCGCGCTGGCGCCTGCTCATCATCGGCGCCGGGCAACTGTCGCGCGCGGTGGCGCAGATGGCGCTGATGCTCGACTTCGAAGTGATCTGCTGCGACCCGCGCGACGAATACCACCTCACCTGGGACATCCCAAGCACCACGTTCTCCAAGCAGATGCCCGACGACCTCGTGCTCGATCTGCAGCTCGATGCGCACAGCGCGGTGGTGGCGCTGACGCACGACCCCAAGCTCGACGACATGGCGCTGCTCGAAGCGCTGAAGTCCCCTGCCTTCTACGTCGGCGCGCTCGGTTCGCGCGGCAACACGGCCAAGCGCCGCGAGCGCCTGGCGCTGTTCGACCTGACCGCCAGCGAGATCGATCGCCTGCACGGCCCGATCGGTCTGCACCTGGGCAGCAAGACGCCGGCCGAAATCGCGGTGTCGATCCTCGCCGAGGTGGTGGCGGTGCGCAACGGCGTGATGCCGGTGCAGAAGAAGGAAGGCTCGGCCGTGCCGGGCGTGGCGCTGACGCGTTGAGCTGCTACCACTCGGCCACGCTGCCGTCGGCATGGCGCCATGATGGGGTTGTGCCAATCGGGCGCATTGCGCGCCGCGGCATGCACGCGCTCTTCGTCGATCTCGACGCCCAGCCCGGGGCCGGGCAGAGCGCAGCATGAAGCCGTCCTCGATGCGAAAGTCGTCCTTGTTCACCACGTAGTCCAGCAGCTCGGCGCCCTGGTTGTAGTGGATGCCCATGCTCTGCTCCTGCAGCACCGCGTTCCAGGCGACGAAGTCGAGTTGCAGGCAGGCAGCGAGCGCGATCGGGCCGAGCGGGCAATGCGGCGCGAGCGCGACGTCGTAGGCCTCGGCCATCGCGGCGATCTTGTGGCACTCGGTGATGCCGCCGGCGTGCGACAGATCGGGCTGCAGGATCGCGATGCCGCCGCCTTCGAGCACGCGCTTGAACTCGAAGCGCGAGAACATGCGCTCGCCGGCCGCCAGCGGGATTGACGTGGCGTCGGCCAGCCGCGCGTACTGCTCGGCATGTTCGGCCAGCACCGGCTCCTCGACGAACAAGGGCCGCAGCGGCTCCAGCGCTTTCAACAACGGCCGCGCCATCGGCAGCGCGACGCGGCCGTGGAAGTCCAGCCCGAAGTCGATGCTGTTGCCGAAGGCCGCGCGCACCTCGGCAACGACGGCGACGGCGCGATCGACGGCGCGGACCGAGTCCAGCATCGCCATCTCCTGGCAGCCGTTCAGCTTGAAGGTGTCGAAGCCGCCTTCGCGCAGGCGGTGAATCTGCTCGATGACATCGGCTGGGCGGTCGCCGCCGACCCAGCTGTAGACCTTCATGCGGTCGCGCACGCGCCCGCCCAGCAGCTCGTACACCGGCACACCCAGCGCCTTGCCCTTGATGTCCCACAGCGCCTGATCGATGCCGGCGATGGCGCTCATCAGGATCGGCCCGCCGCGGTAGAAGTGGCCGCGGTACATCGACTGCCAATGGTCGTTGATGCGCCGCGGGTCCTTGCCGATCAGCGTGGCGCCGAGTTCGTGCACTGCCGTCTCTACCGTCTTGGCGCGGCCTTCGAGCACCGGCTCGCCCCAGCCGGTGATGCCTTCGTCGGTCTCGACCTCGAGGAACATCCAGCGCGGCGCGACGCGGTAGGTGCGCAGCGCGGTGATCTTCATCGGCGCGTCAGGCCACGCGCGCCGGCGCGCGCTTGCGCGGAATCGGTGCCGCCGTTTTCGACACGGCCCTGGGCGCAGCGTTGCGCAGGGGCAGCAGATCCCTCATGTCCTGCTCGGCCCCATCGATCAACACCACCGCCGCGCGTTCGGCCGCATTCGCATCGCCGCGCTCGATCGCCTCGCACACCGCCTCGTGCAGCGGCAGCGACAGCGCCGGGCCGCCGGGCTTTTTCGTCACGATCTCGAAGCTGGCTTCGAGCATCGCGGCCATGGCCTCCTGTCATCTGGCGCAGGTACTGGTTGCCGCAGGCCGACAGGATCGTGGTGTGGAAGGCCAGGTCGGCCTCGACGTAGTCGCCCTTGCCGGCGACGGCGCGCACCATCGCCATGTAGGCGGCGCGCAGCGCGCGGCGCTCCTCGGCGCTGGCGCGCTCGGCGGCCAGGCGCACGGCGGCGGGCTCGACGATGCGGCGCAGCTCCATCAGGTCGCGCGCCATCGTCGCGTCGAAATCCGCGGAGGCCGCGCGCCAGGCGATCACTTCCGGGTCGAACAGGTTCCAGCGCGTCGGCTCGAGCACCAGCGTGCCGACGCGGCGGCTGACTTCGAGCATGCCCTTGGCCACCAGCGACTTGATGGCTTCGCGAATGACGATGCGCGAGAAGCCGAAGCGCTCGCCCAGTTCGGGCTCGGACGGCAAGACCGCACCCGGGCGGTAGCGGCCGGCACAGATGTCGCGGCCGAGTTGCTCGACCACCTGGCCGTGGAAGGTGGTGCGCGGCGGCGAGGATCGGGCGCTCATGAAGCTTTTATATCACGTATGACGTAGAACCATAAGCCAAGCGCCACCTCTGATGAAATTCTCAGGAACTCAACTATGGTACTGCGGGTTTCTACCGATCATCAAACATCATACGTCATATAAATTGACAGCCATGCCATCGACTTCCAGCCGCGCCCTGTTCGACCTCACCGGCCGCACCGCCCTGATCACCGGCTCGACCCGAGGCATCGGCTTCGCACTTGCCCGCGGGCTGGGCGAATCCGGCGCCAGCGTCATCGTCAACAGCCGCCAGCAAGGCGCGGTCGATGAGGCCGTGGCCAAGCTCGCCGCGCTCGGCGTTGCCGCGCAAGGCGCCGCCTTCGATGTCGCCGACGAAGCCTCGGTCGGCGCGGCCTTCGCCGGCTTCGACCGCCAAGGCCTGGCGATCGACATCCTGATCAACAACGCCGGCATCCAGCACCGCCAGCCGATGCTCGAACTCGAGCTGAAAGACTGGCAGCGCGTGCTCGACACCAATCTCACCGCCGCCTTCCTGGTCGGCCGCGAGGCGGCGCGACGCATGGTGGCGCGCGGGCGCGGCGGCAAGATCATCAACATCGGCTCGCTCACGAGCGAAGCCGCGCGCGCCACGGTCGCGCCCTACACCGTGGCCAAGGGCGGCATCAAGCTGCTGTCGCGCGCGATGGCCGCGGAGTGGGCCAAGCACGACATCCAGGCCAACTCGATCGGGCCGGGCTACATCCTCACCGACATGAACGAGGCCCTGGTCAACAACAAGGAGTTCGACGCCTGGGTGCGCGCCAGCAACCCGGCGGGGCGCTGGGGCAAGCCCGAAGAGTTGGTCGGCGCCGCGGTGTTCCTCGCGTCGGCGGCGTCGAACTACGTCAACGGCCAGATCATTTACGTTGACGGCGGCTGGTTGTCAGTGCTCTGACCGTGGCGACGCTCATCACCGACATCAAGGTCATCCTGACCGCGCCCGAGGGCATCAACCTCGTGGTGGTCAAGATCGAGACCAACCAGCCGGGACTGGTGGGCTACGGCTGCGCCACCTTCGCCTACCGCCATCTCGCGGTGAAGTGCCTGGTCGAGGAGTACCTGAAGCCGCTGCTCGTTGGCCGTGATGCCGAGGCGATCGAGGAACTCTGGCAGCTGATGCACCAGAACGCCTACTGGCGCAACGGCCCGATCGAGAACAACGCGATCTCGGGCATCGACATGGCGCTCTGGGATTTGAAGGGCAAGCAGGCCGGACTGCCACTGGTTCAACTCTTCGGCGGCAAGGTGCGCGCCGGCGTGCCGGTGTATCGCCACGCCGACGGCCGCGACCTCGCCGAACTCACCGACAACATCGCGCGCTACCGCGAGCAAGGCATCACCCACATCCGCTGCCAGAGCGGCGGCTATGGCGGCGGCAGCTTCGGCGATGCGCCGCTTCACGCCGCCGCGAACGCGCCGAAAGGCATCTACCTCGATGCGCGCAAGTACATGCGCGAGACGGTCAAGCTGTTCGACGAGCTGCGCAGCCGCCTCGGCTTCGAGGTCGAGCTGGTGCACGACGTGCACGAGCGCCTCAAGCCCGCCGACGCGATCCGCTTCGCGCAGCAACTGGAGCCGTTCGAACTGTTCTTCCTCGAGGACGCGATCGCGCTCGAGGACGGCGAATGGATCCGCCAACTGCGCGAGAAGACCAGCACACCGCTGGCGCAGGGCGAACTCTTCAACCATCCGTTTGAATGGCGCACGCTGATCGCCGAACGCCTGATCGATTTCATTCGCGTCCACTTGAGCCAGATCGGCGGCATCACGCCGGGGCGCAAGCTGCAGATCTTCGCCGAGCAGTTCGGCGTGCGCACCGCCTGGCACGGCCCGGGCGACATGTCGCCGCTGGCGCATGCGGCCAACATCCACATCGACCTGGCCTCGCGCAACTTCGGCGTGCAGGAATGGTCGGGCACCGAGCCGCCGAACTTCGTGATCCAGAAACTGAGCGGCCCGCGCGGTGCGCTGCTCGATGTGTTCCCCGGCCTGCCCGAGTTCCGCCAGGGTTATGTCTATGCCAACGACAAGCCCGGCCTGGGCGTCGATCTGAACGAAAGCGAAGCCGCGAAGTACCCCTGCGTCAACAGCGTGACGACCTGGACGCAAACCCGTCTGCTCGACGGCAGCCTGCAAACCCCTTGATCCCACCCTCCAACGGAGACCCACCATGACCTTCAAGACCCCGACCCGATTCGCCCTGACCGCGCTCGCCGCGCTGGCTCTCACCTCCACCGCGGCACTGGCCGAGATCAAGGCCAAGGTCGGCCACGCCATGCCCGAGACGCATCCGCAGGCCGCGGCGATGAACAAGTTCGCCGAACTGGTCGGCACCTACACCAAGGGCAACGTCAAGGTGCAGGCCTATCACAGCGCGGTGCTCGGCAGCGACGAGAAGCAGTTGCAGGCGGTGCAGGCCGGCACGCAGGAGCTCTACATCGGCACGCTGGCACCGCTGTCGGCGCGCGTCAAGGAAGTGCAGGTCTGGGACCTGCCCTTCCTCTTCGCCAACGAGAAAGAGGTTTACGCGGTGCTCGACGGTGCTTCGTCGAAGAAGATCTTTGCCGCGATCGAGCCGAGCGGGATCGTCGGCCTGACCTGGACCGGCATGGGCTTTCGCAACCTCTCCAACAGCAAGCGCAGCGTCACCAAGGCCGACGACATCACGGGCCTGAAGGTGCGCGTGATGACCAACCCGGTGGCGCTCGATACCTGGAAGACGCTGGGCGCCAACGCCACGCCGATGGCCTTTGCGGAAGTGTTCCCCGCGCTCGAGATCAAGGCGCTCGACGGCCAGGAGAACCCGCTGCTGCACATGTACTCGAACAAGATGCACGAAGTGCAGAAGCACATCTCGCTGACGAATCACGTCTACACGCCGGTGGCGCTGGTGGCGTCGAAGAAGTTCTGGGACACGCTCTCGCCCGCCGACAAGGAAGGCGTGCAGAAGGCCGCCGTCGAAGCCGGCCGCCTGCAGCGCAAGCTGCTCGACGACGGCAACGCCGATGTCATCGCCAAGTTCAAGGCCGCCGGCGTCACGGTCGATGCGATCCCGCCGGCCGAGCTGACCAAGATCCAGGACAAGGTCAAGCCGGTGATGGCCAAGTTCGCGCCGCAGATCGGCGAGGAATTCGTCAAGGGCTTCCAGGACGAGATCGCCAAGGCGCGGGCATCGAAGTAGTAACCCGCCGTTCGGGCTGAGCCTGTCGAAGCCTGTCCTGAGCAAGGACGAAGGGCCCTTCGACAAGCTCAGGGCGAACGGGCAGGCCACGAAGCGACGCAACAACACGTCAACATGGGCAGCACCTTGAAAACAATTGCCGACGCGCTGACCCGCGCGCTCGAAGTGGTGATGGTGCTGTGCCTGGCCGTGATGCTGGTGATGGTGTTCGGCAACGTCGTGCTGCGCCTGTTCTTCAACACCGGCATCGACCTGTCCGAAGAGATCCCGCGCTTTGCCTTCGTCTGGATGACCTTCCTCGGCGCCGTGGTCGGCATGCGCAAGCGCGCTCACCTCGGCGTGGACATCGTCGTGCAGATGCTGCCGGCGCTCGGCCGCCGCATCTGCTGGGCCATCAGCCAGGCGGTGATGCTGGTGTGCTGCCTGGTCATCGTCTACGGCACCTGGCTGCAGCACGACATCATCAAGGGCAACGCCTCGCCGGTGGCGCAACTGAGCATGCTGTGGGTGTTCGGCGTGAGCTACATCACCGGCAGCGCCATCGCCATCATCTGCGCCTCGAACCTGCTGCGTCTGTTCGCCGGCAAGGTGAGCGACGACGAGCTGATCGACGTGCACGAAGAAGGCATGGCCGACGCGGAGGAAGCGCAGCGCGAGATGGCGGCGCATCCGCTGAATCAGAGCAGCGACAACAGCGGCAGCGCCAAGCCATGATCATCTTCATCTTCATCGGCTCGCTGCTCGGCTTCATGGCGCTGGGCATGCCGGTCGCGTTCGCGCTGATCGCCTGCGGCATGTCGATGATGCTCTACATGGGCGTCACCGATCCGCAGATCGTGATCCAGAACATGTGGGACGGCGCCAACAGCTTCCCGCTGCTGGCGGTGCCCTTCTTCATGCTGGCCGGCGAGTTCATGAACGCCGGCGGCATGACGCGCCGCATCATCCTGATGGCGATGTCGTGGATCGGCCATATCCGCGGCGGCCTCGGCTACGTCGCGGTGATGGCCGCCGTCATCATGGCCTCGCTGTCGGGCTCGGCCGTGGCCGACACCGCGGCGCTGGCCGCCGTGCTGGTGCCGATGATGCGCAAGGCCGGCTACAACATCAACCGCTCGTGCGGCCTGATCGCCTGCGGCGGCATCATCGCGCCGGTGATCCCGCCGTCGATCGCGATGATCCTGTACGGCGTGACCGGCGGCGTCTCGATCACCAAGCTGTTCATCGCCGGCATCGTGCCGGGCATCCTGATGGGCGTGGCGATCGTGCTCGCGTGGCGCTGGTCGGTCGGGCGCGAGAACGTGAAGGTGGAGCCGAAGAAGACCACCGCCGAGCGCCTGACGGCCACGCGCCAGGCGCTGTGGGCGCTGATCCTGCCGGTGGTCATCATCGGCGGGCTGAAGTTCGGCATCTTCACGCCGACCGAAGCGGCGGTGATCGCCGCGGTGTACTCGCTGATCGTGGGCTTGTTCGTCTATCGCGAGATCAAGCCGAGCCAGCTCTTCCATCTCTTCTACCGCGCCGCCGAAACCACCGCGATCATCATGTTCCTGGTGTCGGCCGCGGGCGTCTCGGCCTGGCTCATCACCACCGCCAACATCCCGCAGCAACTGGCCGAGCTGGTGAAGCCGCTGATGGGCGATCCGAAGCTGCTCGTCTTCGTGCTGATGCTGATGGTGCTGCTGGTGGGCACCGCGCTCGACTTCACGCCCACCGTGCTGATCATGACGCCGGTGCTGATCCCGGTGCTGAAGCAGGCCGGCATCGACCCGGTGTATTTCGGCGTGCTCTTCATCATGAACAACGCCATCGGCCTGGTGACGCCGCCGGTGGGCACGGTGCTCAACGTCGTCTGCGGCGTCGCCAAGATTCCGATGAGCGGCGCCATCAAGGGCGTGCTGCCGTTCATGGTGGCGCAGGCCATCGTCATGTTCCTGCTCGTGCTGTTCCCGCAGATCGTGATGTGGCCGCTGCAGTGGATGACACGCTGAGCTTGCGCTTCCAAATACCAACCAGGAGACCTCGATGACTCTTCCGATCCGCCGCCACTTCGCCAGGCAACTGGCCGTTGCCGCTGCTGCCGTGCTGATGCTCGGCAGCGCCGGCGCCCAGGACGTCAAGCGCGCCAAGCTCGGCCACTCGTTTGCCGACACGCACCCGCGCGCGCTGGCGATGAAGCAGTTCGCCGCGGCTGTCGAGAAGGCCACCGCCGGCAAGGTCGTGATCGAGGTCTTCGGCAGCGCGCAGCTCGGCTCGGAAGACAAGATGCTGATCGCCACGCAGAGCGGCACGCAGGATCTGTACATGGGATCGCTCGCGCCGATCTCGGCGCGCAAGAAGGAGATGCAGATCTTCGACGTGCCCTTCGTCTTCGGCAGCGACGCCGAGGCGGCCTACGTGCTCGACGGCGCTGTCGGCCGCAAGATGCTCGACGGCCTGGACGACATGAGCCTGCGTGGCCTCGTCTGGGCCGGCGGCGCCTTTCGCAACATGAGCAACAGCAAGCGCCCGCTCGGCACGATGGCCGACATGAAGGGCCTGAAGGTGCGCGTGATGCAAAGCCCGATGGCGCTGGCCAGCTTCAACGCGATGGGCATGAACGCGGTGCCGATGGCCTTCACCGAGGTCTACCCGGCTCTCGAGACCAAGGCCCTCGACGGCTACGAGCACCCGGTGGTCGACATGCACGCCAACAAGATGTACGAGGTGCAGAAGTACCTGACCATCACCAACCACGTCTACACCCCGGTGGCGCTGGTGGCGTCGAAGAAGTGGTGGGCGAGCCTCACGCCCGAGCAGCAGCAGGCCGTGCAGAAGGCGGCTGAAGAGACGCGCACGTTGCAGCGCCAGGCCGAGCTGAAGCAGGCCGGCGAGGTGGTGGGCGAGTTGAAGGCCGCGGCATGGCCGTCACCGAGATGCCGCCGGCCGAGCTCGACAAGATCCGCGTCGCGGTGCAGCCGGTGGTGGACAAGAACGCTGAAGCGATCGGCCCCGAGTTCGTGCAGTCCTTCTACGGCGAGCTGAAGAAGTTCCGCGCCGCCAAGCGCTGACATCCGGAGCACTCGTGGCTGCACTCAAGATCGTCTTCCATGGCCAGAACGCGGCCAATTTCCGGGTCGGCTTCGAGAAGCTGATCGATCCGGCGCACACCCTGGTCGATGTCAGCGACGCGCTTGCCGCCCCCGGCGAGGCCGAGCACTTCGCGTCGGCCGACGTGATCGTCGGCATCAAGCTCGATGCCTCGCTGCCCACACCGCGCGCGCTGCGCCTGTACCACGCGCCGGCGGCGGGCACCGATGCGATCGACCTCGCGCTGCTGCCGGCACGCAGCGCGCTGTGCAACTGCCACGGCCACGAGACCGCGATCGCCGAGTACGTCTTCGCTGCGCTGCTCGCGCGGCATGTGCCGCTCGCCAAGGCCGATGCCGACCTGAAGCGCGGCCAGTGGACCTACTGGGCCGGCCGGCCCGGCGCGCTGCGCAGCGAGCTGTCGGGCCAGACGCTGGGCCTGCTCGGCTTCGGCCACATCGCGCAGGCGATCGCGCCGCGCGCCAAGGCCTTCGGCATGCGCGTGCATGCCGCCAATCGCAGCGCGGTCGCGAATGAACATGTCGATCGCGCCTATCGCGCTGACCGATCTGCACGCCTTCATGGCGAGCTTCGATGTGACCGTCGTCAGCCTGCCGCTGACTCCGCAGACGCAGGGCCTGGTCAACGCCGCAGCGTTGCAGGCGATGCGCTCATCGGCGTGGATCGTCAACGTCGGCCGTGGCCCGGTGATCGACGAACAGGCGCTGCATGTCGCGCTGCGAACGCAGCGCATCGGCGGCGCGATCATCGACACCTGGTACCAGTACCCTACGGCCGATCGAGCCGCGTGCGCGCCGAGCAAGCTCGACTTCGCGGCGCTGCCCAACGTGGTGATGACGCCGCACATGTCGGGTTGGACCTCTGGCACGGTGCGCCGCCGTCAGGAGACGATGGCCGACAACATTTCCCGATTGGCCACAGGGCGGCCACTGCTTAACCTGCTCAAGCCCGCATCCCTTTAAACCGACGGAGACTGATGATGAAGATTTCCAGACGCACCCTCACCTGCACCGCTGCCGCCGCAGCGCTCGTTTGCGCAGCGCCCGGCGCCTTCGCACAAGCGAAGTTCGCCTTGAAGCTCGGCCACGCCGTCAACACCACCGACGGCCAGCATGCCGCCGCGGTCAAGCTCGCCGAGCTGGTCAAGGAGCGCACCAAGGGCGAGGTCGAGATCACGATCTTCCCGGCCAACCAGCTCGGCAACGACGCGGCCATGATCAACGGCGCGCGCGGCGGCACGATCGACATCGTCTCCAGCGGCGCATCCAACTTCAACGGCATCGTCGCCAACACCGCGGCGATGGAGCTGCCTTTCGTCTTCCGCAGCGCGCCGCACGCCTACACCGTGCTCGACGGCCCGATCGGCACCGGCGTGCTCAACGAGTTGGCGCCGCACGGCCTCAAAGGCCTGGCCTACTGGGAGAACGGCTGGCGCGCCTTCACCAACAACAAGCGCCCGATCAAGACGCCTGAGGACGCCAAGGGCCTGAAGATCCGCTCGACGCCCAACCCGTACCACATCCAGGCCTTCAAGCTGCTGGGCATGAATCCATCGCCGATGCCGATCGCCGAGCTCTACACCGCGCTCGAGACCGGCACCTTCGACGCCCAGGAGCATCCGATCAACGTCACCTGGTCGTCGAAGTTCTATGAGGTGCAGAAGCACCTGACGATCAGCAACCATGTCTATTCGCCGCTGATGCTGGTGATGAACAAGGCCAAGTTCGACAGCCTGCCGGCCGGCCATCAAGCCATCGTCGTCGCAGCGGCTCGCGACGCGGCCAAGTACCAGCGCGATCTGAACGCCGGCAACGCCGCCAAGGTCGTGGCCGAGCTGAAGAAGTCGGGCATGCAGGTGGTCGAGACGGTAGACATGACGCCGTTCCAGAAGATCGTCTCGGAGCCGATCGCCAAGGCCTTCGCCGAGAAGAACGGCCCGGCGCTGTTGAAGGCGATCGAAGACACCAAGTAAGCAACAAGCCCGAGGCGAGCGGAATGAAACGGCTCAACGATCTGTTCTTCCGGCTCGCCGAGGCGCTGCTGGTGCTGATGCTCACCGCCATGGTGGTCATGGTGTTCGGCAACGTCGTGCTGCGCTACGGCTTCAACTCGGGCCTGGACTTCTCGGAAGAGTTGTCGAGGTTCTTCTTCATCTGGATCACGTTTCTGGGTGCCATCATCGCCATGCGCGAGAAGGCGCATCTGGGGCTGGACACGCTGGTGCGTGTGCTGCCGCCCGCGGGCAAGAAGCTCTGCTTCGGCTTGTCGCACCTGCTGATGTTCGGCTGCTGCGCGCTGATGTTCTACGGCACCTGGCGCCAGCACCAGATCAACGCGACCACGATGTCGCCGGTGACCGGCCTGCCGATGATCTGGGTCTATGGCGTCGGCTACCTGGCAAGCGCGGCGATGGGGCTGATCATCCTGGGCAACCTGTTCAGGCTCGCCACGGGGCGCATCGCCGAGAGCGACCTGATCCAGGTCCACGACTCGGAAGACGATGCGCTCGTTCACGTGCCGGCGGAATTGAAAGAGGCCGCGAAGTGACCATCCTCGTCTTCGTGCTCTCGCTGCTCGGCGCCATGGCGCTGGGCATGCCGCTGGCCTTCTCGCTGCTGGTCTCGGGCGTGGCGCTGATGCTGCACCTGAACCAGTTCGACACGCAGATCGTGTCGCAGAACCTGATCAGCGGCGCCGACAACTTTCCGCTGATGGCGGTGCCCTTCTTCATGCTCGCCGGCGAGCTGATGAACGCCGGCGGCATGAGCCGGCGCATCGTCAACTCGGCGATGGTCTGGGTCGGCCACTTCCGCGGCGGCCTCGGCTACGTCGCGGTGTTCGCCGCGCTGATCATGGCCAGCCTGTCGGGCTCGGCGGTGGCCGACACCGCCGCGCTCGCGGCCGTGCTGATGCCGATGATGAAGAAGGCCGGCTACCGCATGGACCGCTCGGCCGGCCTGATTGCCGCGGGCGGCATCATCGCGCCGGTGATTCCGCCCTCGATCGGCTTCATCCTGTTCGGCGTGATCGGCGGCGTGTCCATCAGCAAGCTGTTCATGGCCGGCATTGTGCCCGGCCTGCTGATGGGCCTGGCGCTGATGGTCACCTGGTGGATCGTCGCCCACAACGACAAGGTCGATGTCGCCCCCAAGGTGGCGATGGGCGAGCGCGTGCGCGTCACCGCCGACGCCTTCTGGTGCTACCTGCTGGCCTTCACCATCATCGGCGGCATGAAGGCCGGCATCTTCACGCCGACCGAAGCGGCGGTGGTGGCCGTCGTCTATTCGCTGCTGGTCGGCCTGTTCGTCTATCGCGAAATCAAGCTCAACCAGCTCTACGCGATCGTGCTGGCCGCCGGCAAGACTTCCGCGATCGTGATGTTCCTCGTCGCCGCGGCGCTGGTCTCGGCTTGGCTGATCACGGTGGCCAACATCCCGGCCCAGATCGTCACGCTGATGACGCCCTTCATCGACAACAAGATGCTGTTGATGGCGATGCTGATGCTGCTGGTCGTCGTCGTCGGCACCGCACTCGACTTCGCGCCGACGGTGCTGATCCTCACCCCGGTGCTGATGCCGCTGGTGCGCCAGGCCGGGATCGACCCGGTGTACTTCGGCGTGCTCTTCATCATCAACAACGCGATCGGCCTGCTGACGCCGCCGGTGGGCACGGTGCTCAACGTCGTCTGCGGCGTCGGCCGCGTGCCGATGCACGACGTCATCAAGGGCGTCTGGCCCTTCCTGCTGTCGCAACTGGTGGTGCTCGGCCTGTTGATCGTGTTCCCGCAGATCGTGCTGGCGCCGCTGCGCTTCCTGACCACTTGAACGGCTCAAAAACATGGACGCACTCGTCATCCACGCCCCCGGCGACCTTCGCGTCGAGGACGTTCCCACCCCCGACGTCGGCGCCGGCCAGGTGCGCATCCGCGTGCGCACCGGCGGCATCTGCGGCTCGGACCTGCACTACTTCCAGCACGGCGGCTTCGGCACCATCCGCATCAAGGAGCCGATGGTGCTGGGGCACGAGGTCTCGGGCGTGATCGAAGAAGTTGGTGCGGGCGTAGCCGGTTTTGCGGTCGGCGAGCGCATCGCCGTCAGCCCGAGCCGGCCGTGCAGCGCCTGCCGCTTCTGCCAGCTCGGCCTGCAGAACCATTGCCTGGACATGCGCTACTTCGGCAGCGCGATGCGCATGCCGCATGTGCAGGGCGCGTTCCGCAAGGAACTCGTGATCGAGACGCACCAGGCGCACAAGCTGGTCGATGGCGTCAGCGACGCCGAAGGCGCGATGGCCGAGCCGCTGGCCGTGGCGCTGCATGCTGTCAATCGCGCCGGGCCGCTGCTCGGGCGCAAGGTGCTGGTGACGGGCTGCGGCCCGATCGGCGCGATGACGATCATCGCCGCGCGCCGCGCCGGCGCGACGCACATCGTCGCCACCGATGTCGTCGCGCAGCCGTTGCGCAAGGTGGCCAAGATCGGCGCGGATGAGACCATCAACGTGGTCGAGGATGCGGCAGCGCTGTCACGCTACGCGGCCGACAAGGGCCAGTTCGATGTGCTGTTCGAGTGCAGCGGCAATCAGCAGGCGCTCAAGGCCGGCTTCGACGTGCTGCGCCCGCGCGGCATCCTCGTCCAGCTCGGCCTGTCGGGCGGCGAGCTGACGCTGCCGTTCAACACCGTGGTCGGCAAGGAGTTCGACCTGCGCGGCGCCTTCCGCTTCCACGAGGAGTTCGCGACCGCGGTGGCACTCATCAACCAGGGCCTGGTGGATCTGAAGCCGCTGATCTCCGCCACCCTGCCCTACCGCGATGCCGGCAAGGCCTTCGCGCTCGCGGCCGACCGCACGCAGGCGATGAAGGTGCTGCTGTCATTCGATTGAAGGATGAGTCCTCGCATCGTCTTCATGGGCGTCTCGGGCTGCGGCAAGTCCAGCCTGGCCGCCGCCGTCAGCGCCGCACTTGACCTACCGCTGGTGGAGGGCGACGATCATCACGGCGCCGGCAACCGCGACAAGATGCAGCGCGGCATCGCGCTCACCGACGCCGACCGCGGCGACTGGCTCGACGCGCTGGCGGGCCTGTTGCAGGAACACCCCGGCGGCGCGATGCTGACCTGCTCTGCCCTGAAGCGCGCCTACCGCGAGCGCTTGCGCGACGCTGCGCCGGGGTTGCGCTTCGTCTTCATGGACATCGAAGAGGCCGAGGCGCAACGTCGCGTCGCGGCCCGCGCCGCAGACCACTTCTTTCCGCCGGCGCTGGTGGCGAGCCAGTTCGCCACGCTCGAGTCGCCGGTGGGAGAAGCCGGCATGCTGCGCGTCGATGCGACGCTGCCACTGCAAGCGCAGCGTGAGGCGGTGATGCGCTGGCTCGCAGACGAGGCGGCGACCTGGTAGCTCGGCAATCCGGTCAGAGCGGCGGCGGCGACGCGCTCCAGGCGCTGTCGCCGAACAGGTCCAGCGCATTGCGGCCGGCGCGCTCGCGGAACGACTTGCGCGCGAAGAGCTTGGCTTGCGCCTGATCCGGCAGGTCGGTGATGTTGATGACGTGGCGCGCGATCAGCGTGTCGATCACGTCTTCGATGACGCGCACGAAGTCGGCGTCCAGGCGCGCGAAACCGTCGTCTTCCGGGTGATCGCAGTGCGGGCAAGGCATGCCGGTGTTGTCGGCACACCCGCCGCCGACTTGATCAGAGTTCGCCGTACGAGTGCAGCCCCGACAGGAACATGTTCACGCCGAGGAAGGCAAACGTGGTGACGACCAGGCCGGTCAACGCCCACCACGCGCTGATGCTGCCGCGCAGGCCCTTCATCAGCCGCATGTGCAGCCACGCCGCGTAGTTGAGCCAGACGATCAACGCCCAGGTTTCCTTCGGGTCCCAGCTCCAGTAGCCGCCCCAGGCCTCGGCCGCCCAGAACGCGCCGAGGATGGTGGCGATGGTGAAGAAGGCAAAGCCGACGGCGATGGACTTGTACATCACGTCGTCGAGGATCTCGAAGCTCGGCAGGCGCGCGGCGATGCGCTTCCTCAGCATCAGGATGGCGGCGACGATCAGTGCCGAGATGCCGAAGTAGATCGCCCAGTAGCTGCCGATGCCGCCGCCTTTGCGGAACACCATGGGCTCGAAGCACAGCACCACGCCGAGTGCCCACAGCGGCGCGAGCTTCCACCAATGTTTCTCGTCGGCCTGCTGCTTGATGAGGTAGGCGAACGCCACCATCGCCGCCAGCGCAAACGTGCCGTAGCCGATGAAGTTGGCCGGCACGTGCAGCTTCATCCACCAGCTCTGCAGCGCAGGCACCAGCGGCTGGATCTCGTGGGCTTCGCGCACCACCGTGTACCAGATCAGGAAGCCGACGGCGGCGCTGACGATCAGCATGACGAAGGCGCCGAGCGACTTGGTCGCGTATCGCTGCTCGAACCAGAGGTAGAACGCGGTGGTGAGCCAGCAGAACAGCACGAACACCTCGTAGAGATTGCTCACCGGGATGTGACCGACATCGGGCGCGATCTGGTGGCTCTCGTACCAGCGCACCAGCGTGCCGATCAGCGCCATCGCACACCGCCGCCCAGGCCATGCCCGAGCCGATGCGTTGTGCGGCGTTGTCGTCGGCACCGATCGACAATTTCGCGAAGAAACCGATCCAGTAGAACGCCGTGCTCATGAAGAACAGCACGCACATCCACAGGATTGCGCTCTGGCTCGACAGGAAGTACTTGAGCAGGAAGACCTTGTCGGCCTGCGCCAGATCGGCGCCGAAGCTGTCGGTCGTGCGGCTGTACAGCGTGATCGCCAGCAGCGATGCGGCGCCGACGCCGAGTGCGAGCGTGCGCAGTGAGCCCCAGAACCAGCCGAGCCAGATCAGTGCCGGCACCGCGCCGACGACGATCCACTTCTCGTAGACATCCATCGCGCCGGCGTAGCGCTGGAACGCATAGACCGCGCCGCCGAGGATGGCGAGCGCGAACAGCCAGTCGATCGGCGTGCGGCGCGCCCAGAAGCCCGGGCCGCCGAAAGTCAGCGTGGTGGTGTTCATGGTGGCAGCACCCCGGCGCCGAAGGGCGCGGCGCCCCCTCGGGGGCAGCGAACGTCAGTGAGCTTGGAGGCTTCATAGTAGTCCCGCTTCAATTGCTCGAATTCGCGTCGGTGTCGAGTGTGCGCCGATTGGAAGACAGCGCGGTGGTGAGCTTGCTGCCCTGCCGCACCGTCGCTTTCGATCCAGATCCACAGGCGCCGTTCCCGCACATACAGCATCGCGAACACGCCCAGGATCAGCAGCGCGCAGCCGAGGTAGACGATCTTCTTGCCCGGCGCGCGCGCCACCTGGAAGACGCTGGCCTGCACATGCTTGAAGTCGGCGAGCTGGAACAGCAGCGGCGCCGGGTAGTACTGCGCGTCCGACAGCGCCAGCACCGCCTGCGTCATGAAGGCCTGCGTCGTGTCGTTCGGTGGCAGCGGCGGCAGTTGCTCGCGCTCGCGTGCGACGTTGGCGAGCTCGAACAGCGCGCCGTTGACGATGCGCAGCAGCACTTCGCTGATGCGCGAGCGCTCGGCCTCGGGCACGCTCGTCTCGATGAACTGGCCCAGCGCCGGCAAGCCGCCGCGTGCGCCGTCGTTGGCAGCATCCTTGCCCTGCGCCTCGGCGCCCGCGAACAGCGCCAGCGCGCGCGTGGCGGTGGCGCTCAACTGCTGCGTCATCTCGGGCTTGTCGGCCGGCGCGGCGATGGCGACATAGCGCCGCACCGCTTCGCGCCGCAGCGCAGGGTCGTCGAGCGCGCGCTTCATGCGCAGCCAGCCGTCGATGCCGTCCTTGTCGTCGGCCGGGATGCGCAGGTAGCGGAAGGCCTCGGCCGGCGTGTCGCGCACACCGGCGAGGAGCACGCGGCGGCCATCGATCTCCACCGGCAGCATGTAGTTCTGGTATTCGCGCGCCTGGCCGGCGCCGTCGCGCAGCTTGTAGGTGATCGACGGGCCGACGTTGCGCAGCGTCTTTTCCTTCTTCACCTTGGCGCCGGAGCCGAGGTGGTCGGTCAGCGTGGTGGTGAGATCGACCTTGCGCACGTCGGCGGCCGCACTGCCGCCGCCCATCAGGTTCTCGACGTTGATGACGCGCAAGCCCGTGTATTCGAGCGTCAGCTTGTCGCTGGAACTGGTGAGTTCGCTCTTGCCGCCGACCACGCCCTCGATCTCGAACGGCGTGCCCCCGGCCGCCAGCGGCAGCGCCTTCAGCTTCAGTGCCGAGCCGCCGTCGTCGAAGCTCGATTGATAGATCGCGATGCCGCGATGAAACGCAGGTTCGTTGACCTTGACGGTGGCCGTCGTGCTCGTCTTCGTTTCGTGATCGTGGATCACGATCTCGCTGGCGAAGAGCTTGGGCATGCCGGTCTCGTAGTACTCGACGATGAACTTCTTCAGCTCCACGTCAAACGGCAACTCCTGCAGCACCACGCCGCTGGGCATCGACAGGATGGCGATGCCGGCGCGCTGACCCTCGGGCACCATCAGGTTGCCGCGGAAGGTGGGGTTGGTGGCGGCCAGTCGGTGTTCGTCGCGCACTTCGCTGATCATGCCGCCGCCGGTGTAGACGCTCTTGCCGAGCAGCGCCATCTGCGTGCGCACGATCAGGTCGCCGTCGAGCAGGCCGCCGACGCAAACCAGCACGATGGCCGAGTGCGCCGCGAGATAGCCGATCTTGTTGGCTGCGCCCTTGCGCGCTGCGATCATCGTGCCGTTGTCGCGCACCTGCGCTTTCGCCTTCCAGCCCGCGCGTTGCAGCAGGCCCGACACGCGTTCGAGCGCGGCCTGCGGCGACTCCTGCGCGCGTACGCCGCTGGCCTTGTGATGAAAGGCATTCAGCGCCTGCTCGCGCACATGCTCCTTCATCGCTTTCAGGTCGGCGAAGATCTTCGGCGCGTTGCGCGCGATGCACAGGCTCGCCGACAGCACGAGGAAGCCCAGGATCAGCAGGAACCAGGGCGCGCTGTAGACGGTGTAGAGGCTGACCGCGCCGAACACCTCGGACCAGAAAGGCCCGAACTGGTTGACGTAGTTGTTGGCCGGCTCGTTCTGCTTGACGACGGTGCCGATCACCGAGGCGATGCAGATGACGACCAGCAACGAGATCGAAAAGCGCATCGACGCCAGCAGCTCGAGCAGGTCGCGGCGCGCGCTGAACGCGGCGCGTAGGTCGCAGCGGCAGCAGCGGCGTTTTCGCTCATGCGCGGATTATCGGGGCGCTGCTCGGCCGCAATGACAAAGGCCGGTCATTGACCGGCCTTTGACCAAGGGACCGTGCGCGGATTCAGCGCAGGCCGGCGATGTAATCCGACACCGCCTTGATCTCGCGGTCGCTCATCCTCGCGGCGATCGGTGACCATTTGCGCACTGTTGGCGCGCGCACCGCTACGGAATGCAACCATCTGCGCCTCGGTGTAATCGGCGTGCTGGCCCGACAGGCGCGGGTATTGCACCGGCATACCCGCTGCCGTTGGGGCCGTGGCAGGCGGCGCAGGCCGGCACGGCCTTGTCGGCGATGCCGCCGCGGTAGATCTTCTCGCCCAGTTGCACCAGGGCCTTGTCCTTGGCGAAGCCGGGCTTGGCGCTCTTGCCGGCGTAGAACGCGGCCACGTTCTTCATGTCGTCGTCCGACAGCGTCGCGGCGAAGCCTTTCATGATGGCGTTGTTGCGCTTGCCGGACTTGAATTCCTGCAACTGCTTGAGCAGGTACTCCGGGTGCTGGCCGGCAATGATCGGGTTGGCCGGGCTGCCGCGAGAGCCGTCGGCGCTGTGGCAGGCCGCGCAGACCTGCGTCGAGATCGCTTGGCCTTTGGCCAGATCGGGCTTGGCTGCGGGCGCTGGCGTGGCGGCGATGGCCATCGAAGCAGCGGACAAAGCGAGGGCGCCGAACAGCGCAAATCGAGCCTTCATGGGTCGCGGGCCTGGTTTGTTGGTATGAAAGCGCCGGCGGCGCAAAACCCGCGAATTTTACAATGGCCGATGACCGCGCCCGCAACCGACGACACCCTTGCCGCCAAGCAAGCCCTGGCCTGGGCCCACAGCGCGCGCTTTCTCACCACCGCCGCCCAGCTCGACCAACTGCCGCTGACCGAGCTGCCGGAGATCGCCTTCGTCGGCCGCAGCAATGCCGGCAAGTCCACCGCGATCAACACGCTGGCGCAGCACAAGCGCCTGGCCTTCGCCTCGAAGACGCCGGGCCGCACCCAGCACATCAACCTGTTCGCGCTCGGGCCGGCCGATGCGCCCGATGCGCTCTTCGCCGACCTGCCGGGTTATGGCTACGCCGCGGTCGAGCGCAACGCCAAGCTGCGCTGGCAGCAGGTGATGGCCGACTACCTCGCCGAGCGCCGCGATCTCGCCGGCGTGGTGCTGCTCGTGCGACTCGCGACTGGGCCTGACCGATCTGGACCACCGCCTGCTCGAGTGGATCGCGCCGCGCGTGCGCAGCGGCGCCGTCAAGCTGCTGGTGCTGCTGACCAAGGCCGACAAGCTGTCGCGCAAGGAGGCCACGGCATCGCTGAACGCCACGATCGAAGCGCTGGGCGCGTATTCGAGCGAAGAAGCCGATGTCGGCGTCACGCTGTTCTCGGCGCTGAAGCGGACCGGCCTGGGCGACGCCGCGCAGACGATTCACGGCTGGGTGCATGCCTGAACGTTTCGACCTGACGCTGCCGCACGGCATCACCCTGTCGTGCCGCGCCGACGGACCCATCGACGCACCGCGGGCGCTCTTGCTGCACGGCTTTCCGGAAGGGGCGTTCGTCTGGGACGAGGTCATGTCGCGCTTGTCGGATCGCGTGCGCTGCATCGCGCCGAACCTGCGCGGCTACGAGCGATCGAGCGCGCCGGCGGAGGTGCAGGCCTACCGCGCGAAGCATCTCGTCGCCGACATCGCCGCGCTGACTCAGACGCTGGGCGCGCCGATCGACCTGCTCGTCGCGCACGACTGGGGCGGCGCCGTGGCGTGGAACCTGGCTGCGACGCAGCCTGGGCTGTTGAAGCGCTTGCTGATCATCAACTCGCCCCACCCTGCCACCTTCCTGCGCGAGCTGCGCGACAACAAGGCGCAGCAGGCGGCGAGCGCGTACATGAATTTCCTGTGCCGCGAAGACGCGGCGACGTTGCTGGCGGAAGACGACTTCGCACGCCTGTGGCCGTTCTTCACCAACATGGGCGGCAGCGCGTGGCTCGATGCCGCTACGCGCGAGCGCTACCGCGAGGTCTGGCGCTTCGGGCTCGACGGCGCTCTCAACTACTACCGCGCATCGCCGCTGGCGGCGAGCGATGCGATTCAAACGCTGCAGCTGCCGCCCGAGCTGACGACGGTGCGCGTACCGACGACCGTGCTGTGGGGCGATGCCGACATCGCGCTGCTGCCGGCGCTGCTCGATGGCCTCGATGCGCATGTGCCCGATCTGCGACGTGCAGCGCGTACCTGCGCGACGCACTGGATCGTGCACGAGCAACCCGATCTCGTCGCGCAAATCATCGCGCGATTGCTCACACAATGAAAAAAGGCCAGCCGGCAACGCCGCTGGCCCCTTCCACTGACAAGGAATCGTGCGTTGAGCGGCAACGCGAAGCGTTGTCCGCTCGAACGGACGGCCTCACATATCCATGCCGCCCATGCCACCCATGCCGCCCATGCCACCCGGCATGCCGCCGCCGCCGGCTTCTTCCTTCGGCGCCTCGGCCACCATCGCCTCGGTCGTCAGCATCAGCGACGCCACGGAAGCCGCGTTCTGCAGCGCCGTGCGCGTCACCTTGGTCGGATCGAGAATGCCCATCTCGATCATGTCGCCGTAGGTGCCGTTGGCGGCATTGAAGCCGTAGTTGCCCTTGCCGGCCAGCACGGCATTGACCACCACGCTCGGCTCGTCACCGGCGTTGGCGACGATCTTGCGCATCGGCTCCTCGATCGCGCGCAGCACGATCTTGATGCCGGCTTCCTGGTCGGGGTTGTCGCCCTTGATCGTGCCCGCGGCCTGCTTGGCACGCAGCAGCGCGACGCCGCCACCGGCCACGATGCCTTCTTCGACCGCGGCACGCGTGGCGTGCAGCGCATCTTCGACGCGCGCCTTCTTCTCCTTCATCTCGACTTCGGTGGCGGCACCGACCTTGATGACGGCCACGCCGCCGGCCAGCTTGGCCACGCGCTCCTGCAGCTTCTCGCGGTCGTAGTCGCTGGTGGCTTCCTCGATCTGCACGCGCACCTGCTTGACGCGCGCCTCGATGTCGGCCGCGGCGCCGGTGCCGTCGATGAGCGTGGTGTTTTCCTTGGCCACTTCGATGCGCTTGGCCTGGCCGAGGTCGGCCAGCGTGACCTTCTCGAGCGTCAGGCCGACTTCCTCGGCGATGACCTTGCCGCCGGTCAGGATGGCGATGTCTTCGAGCATGGCCTTGCGACGGTCGCCGAAGCCCGGCGCCTTGACGGCGACGACCTTCAGGATGCCGCGGATGGTGTTGACCACCAGCGTGGCGAGCGCTTCGCCTTCGACTTCTTCGGCGATGATCAGCAGCGGACGGCCGGCCTTGGCCACCTGCTCGAGCGTCGGCAGCAGGTCACGGATGTTGCTGATCTTCTTGTCGTGCAGCAGCACGTAGGCGTTCTCGAGGATCGCCGCCTGCTTCTCGGGGCTGTTGATGAAGTAGGGCGAGAGATAGCCGCGGTCGAACTGCATGCCTTCGACGACATCGAGTTCGTTGTCGAGCGACTTGCCGTCTTCGACGGTGATGACGCCTTCCTTGCCGACCTTGTCCATCGCGTCGGCGATGATCTTGCCGATCGAGTCGTCGCTGTTGGCGGAGATGGCGCCGACCTGGGCGATTTCCTTGCTCGTGGTCGTGGCCTTGCTTTGCTTCTTCAGCTGCTCGACCAGCGCGGTGACCGCCTTGTCGATGCCGCGCTTCAGGTCCATCGGGTTCATGCCCGCGGCAACGTACTTCATGCCTTCGCGCACGATCGACTGCGCCAGCACCGTCGCGGTGGTGGTGCCGTCGCCGGCGTTGTCGCTGGTCTTGGAAGCGACTTCCTTGACCATCTGCGCGCCCATGTTCTGGAGCTTGTCCTTGAGCTCGATCTCCTTGGCGACCGAGACACCGTCCTTGGTGACGGTGGGGGCGCCGAAGCTGCGCTCGAGCACCACGTTGCGGCCTTTCGGGCCGAGCGTGACCTTGACCGCGTTGGCCAGGATGTTCACGCCCTCGACCATGCGAGCGCGCGCATCACCGCCGAAAACTACGTCTTTTGCTGCCATGTCTAACTCTCCTGAATGTTCTGGGGGGTCTTACTTTTTCTCGACGACGGCGAAGAGGTCTTCCTCGCGCATCACGAGCAACTCGTCGCCATCGACCTTGACGGTCTGGCCGCTGTACTTGCCGAACAACACGCGGTCGCCGGTCTTGACGTTGGGCACCACGAAGTCGCCCTTGTCGTTGCGCTTGCCGGGGCCGACGGCCAGCACTTCACCCTGGTCGGGCTTTTCGGCGGCGTTGTCGGGAATGACGATGCCCGAGGCGGTCTTGGTTTCTTGCTCCAGGCGCTTGACGATCACGCGATCGTGCAAAGGACGGAGTTTCATGCTGGGATCTCCAAGGAAGTCAACGAGGATGACGGACCGGCGCTAGGATGTGTGCGACGGCTAACTTGCTCAGTCTGTGTCAGGACAGACCGTTAGCACTCACGCGCGGCGAGTGCTAGCAAGAGGATTATAGGAGCGGGCCGGTGGGTTTCAAGGCCCTGCCCTGAGAACCATCGGGGGATGGCCTGCCGGAGCCGCACTTCGGCGGCTACAAACTTCCGGCCGCCCGACGCTTTTGCTCGACAGCGGTGGCCGGTAAGTGCGCCTACCGCTTCAGCGCCGCGATCACCGACTCGTCAACCTTCTCCATCCAGGTGGCGGTCTTGCCTTCTTCATCCTTTTCCGCAATCGCCACGTGCGACATCGACGTCGTCATCGTCGCGCCGTGCCAGTGCTTCTCGCCGGGGGCGATCCAGACCACGTCGCCGGAGCGGATTTCTTCGACCGGACCGCCGTCGCGCTGCACCCAGCCGCAGCCGGCCGTGACGAGCAGCGTCTGACCCAGCGGGTGCGCATGCCAATCGGTGCGCGCACCGGGCGAGAAGGTGACGATGCCGCCGCGCACGCGCGCCGGTGACTCGGCGGCGAATTCCTGATCGACCCAGGCCTTGCCGGTGAAGTGGTCCGGGTCCGAAGGCCGGGATGCCTGGTTGCCATTGCGCTTGACTTGCATGATGCAGATTTCCTTGTGTTGTCGACGGGAACAAATCTAGCCGAGCGATTGGCCGTGCCGCACGGCCTCGACCATCCGCTCGATCCGTTGCGCATAGGGCATGTAGCTGACACCGAACTCCGACACCAGGCGTTGGTTGTCGAACAGGTAGGCGCCGGACTTCGCCTCGCCGCCGGTCTCGTGCTCGAAACGGATGTCGGCATCCGGTATGACCTTGCGAACCATCGCGGCAAGCTCGCCCAGACTCAGCGTTTCACCGCCGGTGTTGTAGAGCGAATGCTTCGGCTCGGGCGCCAGCGCGATGCGCGCGAAGACCTCGGCCGCATCGTCGCCGTGGATCACGCAGCGCATGCGGTCGCGGTAGTCGAGCGTGACGCGCTGTCCCTGGGCCGCGCCGACGATCATCTGCACGTGATCGACCGAGCCGATCAGCTTGTCGGTGCCTGACACATGCGCCGCGCGCACGCCGGTGATGCGCATGCCGTGCTTCTCGCGATACTCCTTGGCCTGCCATTCGTTGAAGACCTTGTGCACCGAATACTGCTTTGCCGGTGACGGCGGATCGTCTTCACGCACCGGGCGCGGCCCGTAGGGATGCTGGCTGCCGTTGACCGCGATCGAGCTCGAATAGACGACGTGGCGCACGCCCGTCAGGCGCGCCGCCTCGAAGCAGTTGTCCATGCCCAGCACGTTGAGCTTCATCGCGAGACGCGGCAGGTTCTCGCGCATGTAGCTCAGGTTGACGACCACCTCGGGGCGGTGCGTGGTCATGGCGGCGATCACGTCCTCGAACTGCGTCAGGTCCAGGCGCGCGACACGCACCTGTGAGCCGAGGTCGGCGAAGAACGGCGCATCGACGACGTCCAGGCTCACCACCTCGTGCCCGAGCGCCGCCATCCGCCGCACGACACGCCGGCCGATGAAGCCGGCGCCGCCGATCACGAACACCGGGCTCACGCCTGCGCTCCCGCGATGTGCCGCACCGCGATGTACGGGAACACCAGGGCCGGCCCGAGGTTGATGCCGCCGGCTGGATAGAAGCCGCGCATCACCGGCGAGATGTCCTGGCCGCAGGCGTACAGGCCGCGGATGGGCATCCCATCGCCCTTCAGCACCTGCGCATCGGCGTTGGTGTTCAGGCCGATGCTGGTGCCAAGCGTCGAAGGGACCATGCGCAACGCCACGAACGGCGGCTTGGCGATCGGGCCGAGATTCGGATTGGGCTTGCAAGCGGGGTCGCCGAGCATGACGCGGCCAAAGGTGTTGGCACCCCGCTGAAACTGCGGATCGACCCCCGTGCGCGCGTACTCGTTGTGCTGGCGCACCGTCTCTGCCAAGCCGGCGGGATCGACGCCGATCGCTCGCGCCAGTTCCTCGATCGTGTCCGCCACGGTGATGTACTGGCTGCGCACATAGGGCGCCAGGCTCGGCCGAAACGGCCGGATCATGCCCAGCCCGCGCTTCCAGACGAACTCGCGATCGCAGATGAAGTGAAAGCGCTGGCCCTGTCCGACGCCGTTGCGGAACATCGCCTGGCCGATGTCGTGGTACGAGCTGGACTCGTTGACGAAGCGCTTGCCGTCGGCATCGACCGCGATCAGCCCCGGCTTGCCGCGGTCGAGGTAGCCGTAGAGGATGGTCTCTTCCGTGCCATCCGCGTGCACCAGCAGCGAAGACGGCTGCCACAGCCCCGGCCCGCACACCCCGTGGTCGATCACCGCGCCGATGCGCCGTGCGGCGTTGATGCCCTCGCCGACGTTGGCCTCCCAGCCCACGCTGTGATGATGCGGATGGCGCGGCCCGAGTTCTGCGCGCATCTGCGCGTTGTGCGGGAAGCCGCCAGTGGCCAGCATCACGCCGCGGCGCGCACGGATGCGCTTGCTGCGGCCCTCATGCTGCACGGTCGCGCCGATCACCGCGCCGCCTTCGGAAATCAACTCCACGAGCGGCGCTTCGGTCCAGATGCGCGCCTTCAAGGTGCGCAGGCTGTAGAGCATGCGCGCGGTCAGCGCATTGCCCCCGCCGATGTCGGTGCCGCGCGAATAGCGCAAGCGATCGATCGCGTAGCGCGCGAAGGTCGAGACCACGCGCAGGAAGCCCTGCATCGACTGGAACGGCCGCAGGAAGTCATCGACCTTGCGCTTGTCCACCGACATGCCGCCCAGCAGCATCAGCCGCTTGATCGGCGGGCGCACCAGTTCGAAGTCCTTGCCCAGCTTGCGGCCGTCGAAGCGACGCGTCTCCAACGTGCGCCCGGCGCTGACGCCGCCGATCTGGTCGGCGTGGTAATCCGGCCAGGGCACGTAGTCGAGCGCGACCTCGGTGCCGCCCTGCAGCGCGTCCATCGCCTGCGGGCCGGCATCGAGAAACGCATCGACCAGATCGGCGCGGTACCAGCTGCCGAGTTCGTGCTGCAGGAAGACGCGCGCGCGCTCGCTGGAATCATCGACGCCCGCGGCCTTGGCCTGCGCCGTGCACGGCACCCAGGCGAAACCACCCGACGTGGCCGTTGTGCCGCCGACCACCGGCATCTTCTCGCACACCAGCACGTCGAGGCCGCGCTGGCGGCCGTAGATGGCGCTCGAGAAACCCGCTGCGCCGCTGCCGAAGATCAGCAGGTCGGTTTCTTCGTCCCACATGCCGGTCAGCACAGTGACACCAGCATCACGGCCACACCATCGACGCCGGATCGATGCCTTCGATCCCCGGAAGCGGCGCGCCGGACAGCTTGGTGTAGGCGATCTCATGCACGATGTCGGCAGCCGTCAGCGGCCGGGCCTTCCAGGCCAGCGACTCGCTCTCGTACAGCACGTCGAGCGTGCGCGCATCGACATTGGGAAAGACCTTGACGACGGCCGCCTTGACATCGGCCGGCCGCTTGTCGATCGCCTCGACGAAATCGGCGAACACCGCGGCCACGCTCTTCACCATCTCCGGGTTGGCCTTGATCGTGTCGCGCATGGTCAGCAGCACCGAGTTGCTGCGCGGCCGCATCTCGGCCGGCAGTTCGGCGCGTGGGCCGCTGACCCACAACACCGCGCTGCCGCCGACGATCGGCATCACCCAGAACGGCGCGCTCGCGACATAGCCCTGGATCGCACCGCTCTCCAATGCGGCCTGCATCGCCGGCATCGCCATGTAGGTGAAGCGCAGATCCACACCCGCGGCGCTCGCCGCGCCCTTGTACGACACGGTGTAGGCGGAAGTTGCACTCGGCGAAGCGATGGTCATGCCATTGAGCGCCTTGAGGCGAGCGGTCATCGGCGCACTCGCGGCCACACCGAGCTTGTCGGCCACCGACTTGGCGAGCACCAGGCTGCCGCCGAGACCGCCATAGGTGTTGGCGATGGCGACCACGTCGCGGCCGCGCGCGCGCGCCGTGATCAGTTCGACCGTGCCCGAGAACGCGACCTCCACCGAGCCGGCGATCAGCGCCGTGGCCGAGGCGTTGGCGCTGTCCATCGAGACGAAGTTGATGTCGATGCCGCGCTTCTCGAACAGCCCCATCTCCTTGGCGAAGCGCGGGATCGAGGCGATCATGCTTTGCCCGGCCAGTCCCATCGCGACCTTGCGCAGCGCTTGTTGCGCGAGCGCAGGCGGTAGTGCCGCGGCGGTGAGCGCCGCCAGAACCATGTCGCGGCGTGATGAGTTGAATGACATCTCGTGCCTCCTTCAGGGTTTTTCGTCGAGCCGGATCACGCCTTTGGCGTCCTGCCAGCCGAGCACGCGTCGTTCCAACAGCCGCAGCAGCGTCAGCAGCGTCAGGCTGATGGCCATCAGCACCACCAGGCCGGCGAACACCGCGGCGGTGTTGAAGAACGAGGTCGCTTCCTTGATGCGGTAGCCCACGCCCGCTTCCGACGCGACGAACTCGCCGACGATGGCGCCGATCAGCGCGTACGGCAGACCGATGCGCACGCCGGTGAGCACCCAGACGGCCGAGTACGGAATCGCGATCTTGGTCCAGATGTCCCAGCGCTGCGCGCCGAGCAGGCGCGCGTTCTCGACCAGATCACGATCGACCTGGCGCGTGCCCTGGTAGGTGGTGAAGAAGACCATGAAGAACACGAGCATCGACGAGAACATCACCTTGTTCAGCACGCCGATGCCGAACCAGAGCACGAACAGCGGCGCCAGCGCGATCTTCGGCAGCGTGTAGATCGACAGGATGAAGGGCTCGAACAAGTCGCCCAGGCGCTTGACCCAGCCGAGCACGAAGCCGAGCAGGCCGCCGACGATGCCGCCGATGACGAAACCCAGCCCCGCTTCGGTCAGCGTGAGCTTCAGGTCGGTGAGCAGCAGGCCGCTCTTGGCCCAGTTGCCGAACTCCTTGACCACGCCGCTCGGGCTGCTGATCCAGAAGTCGAGCTTCATCGCGCGCGAGATCACCTCCCAGGCGACGAACGCCGTGACGGCGATGCAGATCTGCAGGAAGGCGTCGGTCTTGACGAACGAAGTTGAAGACC
This sequence comes from uncultured beta proteobacterium, assembly GCA_963738605.1. Classification (GTDB taxonomy): domain Bacteria; phylum Pseudomonadota; class Gammaproteobacteria; order Burkholderiales; family Burkholderiaceae_C; genus CADEEN01. Next base: position 137,854 of record CAVTXG010000011.1, on the reverse strand, counting down.
TGGCGTCGGGCGCAGGCGTCATCTCGAGGCTCTTGCTTGACATGGTTGCTCCTCAGTGGACGTCGAGCGCCGTCCACAACTGCTTGACATAGGCGCCGAAGGCCGGGTTGGACTGGATGTCGATCACGTCGCGCGGGCGCTCCAGTTCGATCTCCACCAGCAGCTTGATGCGCCCCGGTCGCTTCGACATCACCACCACGCGGTCGGCCAGGGTGATCGCTTCCTGCAGATCGTGGGTGACGAAGACGAAGGTCGCGCCGGTGTCTTGCCAGAGCTTCAACACTTCAGCGTGCATGCGCGTGCGAAGTTGCGCGTCGAGGCTGCCGAAGGGCTCGTCCATCAGGAAGATGTCCGGGCTGTAGGCCAGCGTGCGCGCGATCATCACGCGCTGCAGCATGCCGCCGGACAACTGCTTCGGGTACGCCTTCTCGAAGCCGACCAGGCCGACCTTCTTCACCGCGTCGGTGGTGCGGCGCACGATCTCGGCCTCGGGCATGCGGCGAAACTCGAGCGGCAGGCGCACGTTGGCCTCGACGGTGCGCCACGGCAGGCAGTAGTTCTTCTGCGTGATGTAGCCGACGTCGTGGTTGATGGCCACCACCTCGTTGCCCTTGTAGCTGACGCGACCCTCGCTGGGTTTCAAGGTACCTGCCACCATGTTGAGCAGGGTCGATTTGCCGCAGCCGCTCGGCCCGACGATGGCGAGGAACTCGCCGCGCCGCACCGCGAGCGTGGTCGGCCCCATCGCGTGCAGGTTGCCGAAGCGGGCGACGACGCCGTCGAATTCGATCACGTCTTCTCGCTGACGATCGCTCGCGACCGGTACTGCCTTCAAAACGCTGACGCTCATCGCGGCTCCTTCATCATCAAGTTGCACCCCGAACGGTATCGACGATTCGCTCCGGCTCGCGCACCGCGTCGCCGCGCCAGGCGACATGGCCGTCCGGCCGCACCAGCACCAGGCGACGTTCGTACAACGTTGCGATCTTCGGGTCGGCGATGCGCTCGACGACCAAGGCAACGCCCTTGCGCGCGAACGCCGCCGCCATCGGTGAAGCGTCGTCGTCGACACCGAAGACCAGCAAGGTGAAGCCGCGGCCGAACAGGTCGAGCGTGGAGCGACCGTCGGCCAGCCACGCATGCGGCGCGCGCGAGCCCGGCCGCGAGGTCGGCAGGTAGATCGAATCGTCGTCGGGCGTGGGCGGCGTGCTGTCGGCCACACAGATGGGCGAGCCCTCGTAGCGGTGGCCGATCTGCAGGCCGAGCGACTCCCACTCGACGCGCGTCGCGTCCGCCAGGCGCTTGCCGGTTGCGGCACGCACGCGCGCGCCTTCTTGCGTGTCGTCGCACACCGCGCGCGGATCGGGCACGTCGCGCCAGGCCGCGAAGTTGCGCGTCGAGAACGCGAGGTTGCGCGCCGCGATCGGCTTGCGCTCGGTTTCGTAGCTCGCCAGCAGGCTCGGCCCGGCCCAACCGCGCAGCGCTGCTTCGAGCTTCCAGCCGAGGTCGAGCACCTCCTGCATGCCGGTGTTCATGCCCATGCCGCCCGTGGGCGAAGTCGTGTGCACCGCATCACCCACCAGCAACACGCGACCGTCGCCGAAGCGCTCGGCCAGCGTTTCGCTGCGCCGCCACGGCACGACGGACATGACTTCGAAGCCGATGTCGTCGCGGCCGAAGGCGCGGCGCACCCATTGCCGCGCGTCGAAGGCGGCAAGGTCGAGCTTGTCCTCGGAGCCGAGCACGGTCAGGCGCCACGTGTCGCTGCCGTCGATCACCGTGAGGTTGCCCCAGGTGCCCTGCGGCCCGACGAAGAGATAGCGCTCGGCCTGCCCCATACGGTGCTGCCCGAGCAATCCCGGTGCGCGGATCAGCACGTTGACCGAGTAGCCGAGCAGGCGCCCGGGCATGTCGATGCCGAGCTGCTTGCGCACGCCGCTCGTCGCGCCGTCGCACGCGACAAGATACGACGAGCGAATGTTCAGCGCGTGGCCATCGCGCAGATCGGTGACGCGGCTGGTCACGCCGCTGCCATCCTGCGTGAACTCTTCGAATCGATGGCGACAGCGCAGGTCGCTGTGCGGCGAGGCCTGCGCGGCTTGCGCCAGCACGGGCTGCATCCACGATTGCGGGCAGCGCTGCTTCTTCTCCGGCGTTTGCGGCGGCGTGGGCGTGTCGCGCATGCACGGGTACGGTTCTTTCGCCAGCAAGTGACCGTTGAGCGAGGTGCAGAACACCATCGACAGCTCGTAGTCCGGCGGGAACCCCGCGTCGCGGATGCGTTGGGCCAGGCCCCAGCGGCGCAGCATCTCCATCGTGCGCACGGCGATCAGCCCGGTACGTGGATGCTCGACGCGGCCGTCGCCCTGCTCCACCAGGATCGAGTCGATGCCGCGCCAGGCCAGGTCGATCGCCATGCCCAGGCCGATCGGGCCGGCGCCGACGATCAGCACGGGCGTCGTGTCGTCGCGTTCCATCACAATGAGCCGCCATGAACATCGAGACCCGACTGGCCGCACTCGAAGCGCGTGTGGCGATCAGCGAGCTGCGCTCCCGGTATTGCTGGCACACCGTGCGCGGCGCGCGCGCGGCGGTGCTCGCGCTCTTCACCGACGACGCGCTGTTCGAGAACTCCCGCAACGACGTCGACGGCCCGGTCGTCGTCGAGGGCAAGGCCGCCCTGCGCGAATACTTCATGCGCATGAAGCCGGCGCGTCGCGTGCCGCTCGTGACCAACGAGGTAACGACAATCGAGGGCGACCGCGCGCAAGGCACCTGCGCGATGGTGTCGGTGGGCGACGAGAGTTTCTGCGGCCACTACGTCGACGACTTCCGGCGTGTGAATGGGCGGTGGCTGTTCAGCCGGCGCCAGTTTTTCCCGTACTGGCCGCTGTTCAAGCCGTCTGCCGAGCGCACGCATCCCTGAATCTCAGGAGATCGTCAACCCGCTGTCCACCGTCAGCACATGGCCGGTGGTGGTGCGCGATTCATCGCTGGCGAGATACAGCACGGCCTGCGCCACATCCATCGGATCGGACAGGCCGAGCAGATGCGCATCGAGCACCTTCTGCGCAATGCCGCCTGCTTCCATGCGCTTGCGTACGCGCTCGGTGGTGGTGCCCGCGGCGGCCACCGCGTTGACGCGCACCTTGTGCGGCGCGAACTCGACAGCCATCGACTTCGTCAATGCCGTGATGGCGCCCTTGGCCGCCGTGTACGCGTCGCGATTCGGGATGCCCTTCAACGCATACATCGAACTGGCGTTGATCACCGAGCCGCCGCCCGCCGCGATCATGTGGGGGATGACGTAGTGGCAGCCGAGCCAGGTGCCGAACAGATCGACCTTCATCTTCAGCCAGAACTCCTCGAACGGCGCCGTGGTCACAGGCCCGTCGCGCGGCGTCGAGCCGCCGACGTTGTTGTAGAGGATGTCGATGCGGCCGTACTCGGCGAGCGCAGCCTTCACGGTGGCCTCGACGCTCGCGGGTTCGCTCACGTCGGTGGGCACGAACAGGCAGGGCTGGCACTTCGCCGCCAGCGCATCGCGCGTCGCAGCGCCTGTTGTCTCATCGAGTTCAGCAATCACGACACGCGCGCCTTCTTGCGCGAACAGTTCGACGCAGGCGCGGCCGATGCCGGCGCCGCCGCCGGTGATCAACGCCACCTTGCCTGCCAGCCTCATGCGCCACCGATCACGCCTTGCGCGCGCATGGCAGCCAGCTCTTCCTTCGAGTGCCCGAGCCACTGCCGAACACGGCGTCGTTGCTGCCGCCGAGCGGCAGGCTCGGCTCGATCGGCTTGCGCTCGCTGCCCTCGAACACCAGCGGCGAGTGCGGCAGCACGACGCGGCCGAGTTCAGGGTGGTCGATCCACTGCAGGCTGCCGCGCGCGTGCATGTTCTCGTCGTTCATCACCTCCTGCAGGTCGCGCACCGGCGCGCACGGCACCTTGGCGGCGAGCATGCGCTGCGCCACTTCGTTGCGCGGCAAGGTCTTGGTCCAGCCCTCGATCAGGTCATCGACCGCCGCGAAATTCGTCGACGCGGCTGGTGCGCGTGACGAAGCGCGGATCGTCCTTCAGATTCGCCGCGCCCCATCACCTCGAGGATGGCGCGGAAGTGGTGGTCGCCCGGCGCGTTCAGCACGACATAACCGTCGGACGTGCGATAGACGTTGTACGGCGAGATGCCCAGGCCGCCGTGGCGATTGCCGGTGCGTGCCGGTGCGTCGTCGCCGCGCGCGTGCAGCATGCCGAGGTTCGACGCCAGCGACGCATAGGTCGCGTCCTGCATCGAAACTTCGACCACGCGCCCCTTGCCCGTGCGCTCGCGCTCGTACAGCGCAGTCATGATCGCGCCGTAGAGGTGGATACCGGCCATGAAATCGCACAGCGCAGCGCCCGATTTGACAGGCGGCTGGTCGGGAAAGCCGGTGGAATTGATGACGCCGCACATCGCCTGCATGACGAGGTCCATCGCCGGATAGTCGCGGTACGGCCCCGTCTTGCCGTAGCCCGAACTCGAGCCATAGACCAGGCGCGGGTTGATCTCGTGCAGCGCCGCGGCGCCGACGCCCAGGCGATCCATCACGCCGGGCGCGAAGTTCTCGACCAGGACGTCGGCCTTGGCCACCATCTCGCGAAGCAGCTGGCGGCCCTGCTCCGACTTGAGGTTGAGCGTGACCGGCTGCTTGTTCGAGTTGAGCATCGCGAACGGCAGCGCCGCGCCACCCATGTCGCCGCGGCTGCGCAGGTGCTCGCCGTCGAAGGGCTCCACCTTGATGACCTTGGCGCCGGCCAGCGCCATCAGGAAGGTGGCGTAGGGGCCGTTATAGACATGCGACAGGTCGATCACCGTGATGCCGTCGAGCGGCTGATGCGAGGAGTTGGCGGACAAGGTGGCCTCCCGTTGCGATGCGATGCGATCAGAACGTACCCATGCCGAGGAAGCCCTCGACCGGATCGAAGTCCTCGACCAGCTTCTTGCCGACCAGATCCTTCAGCGCTTCCGTCGCGCCGCCGCCCAGCGTGCCGTAGCGCACGCCGCGGTAGATGCGCGAGATCGGGTACTCGTCGGTGAAGCCGTAGCCGCCGTGCACCTGCAGCGCCTCGTTGGCGACGCGGATCGCCATCTCGTTGACGAACATCTTGGCGATCGCCGCCTCGTGCGGATCGGGAAAGGGGTTGGCGGTCAGGCAGGCGCGCCACAGCAGCGCAGCGTCCGGCCTCGATGTCGCGGTACATCTCGGCCAGCTTCCACTGGATGCCCTGGAAGTCGGCCACCGGCTTGCCGCGGATCGTGCGCTCGCGCACATACTTGATGGCCTCTTCGAAGGCGGCCTCGGCCATGCCGAGCGAGACGCTGGGGTTGAGGCAGCGCTGCGTGTTGAAGGCCGACAGCAGTTTCTTGAAGCCGCCTTCGCTCGAGGATGACGTTCTCCAGCGGCACTTCGACGTTGTTGAACTGGATCTCGGCCAGGTTCTCGCCGCCCATCGTGTGGTACAGCGCCGTCACCTCGAAGCCCGGCGAGTTGCGATTCACCAGCACGCAGCCGATGCCGTCCCGGCCCGGCGTGCCGTTGATGCGCGTGAAGACCACGAACCACTCGGCCTCCTTGGCGCGGCTGATCAGCGTCTTCACGCCGTTGACCACGGCCTTGTCGCCCTTGATGACCGTGTTGGTCTTGTAGTTGGGCACGTCGGTGCCGGCATGCGGCTCGGTCATGCACACCGCCAGATGCGACTCGCCGGATGCCACCTTCGGCAGGATCTTGCGCTTCATGCTCTCCGGCGCGTAGGCGACGATGGCGCGCGTCTGCACGCCCACCATGCCCATCAGCCCCATCGCCGTGGGGTAGCAGCCGCGCGCCACCTCCTCGATCACCAGCGAGGTGTCGAACACGCTCATGTTCGAGCCGCCGTACTCCTCCGGGATCGACATGCCGAGCACGCCGATCTTGGCCAGCGCGTTGAGGTTGTCCCAGGGGTAGGTGCCGTCGAGGTACTTGATCGACGTGCCTCGAAAGTCCATGTCGCGCGACAGTTGGCGAACGGTGCCGACGAGGGCGCGTTGTTCTTCGGTGAGGAGGAGTCGGGGATTGCTCATGGGTCTTTCTCGTTCAGTTCGTGGATGTCTTGAAGGCATCGAGCTGCATCAACTCGTCGATGCTGTGCGGACGCGGCGCTTCGTGCAGCGCGCAGAGCGCCACGCCGCCGAACTCGTGAATTGGGTACAGCTCGCGCACCTTCGGATCGTGGCCGGGCACGATGCGCTCGTACGAGCCGGCCAGTTCCATCAAGCGGTCGTAGGAGCGCAGCGTCGCCAGCGCATCGACCGTCAGCGAGAACGGCGAACGCCGCATCACGTTGGCGTACATGTGGCTCGAGTCGGACGCGAGCACGACCGGGCCGCGCGCCGTCATCACGCGCACCGCCTGCATGCCGGCGGTGTGGCCCGGGACGAAGTGCACGCTGATGCCGGGTGCCACTTGCCCGTCGCCGTCATGGAAGCGCACGCGCTCGGCATAGACATGGCGCACGAACTGCACCACGTCCTCCACCTCGTAGGGCATGCGCAGGTGCGCCTCGCACATGCAGCGGCCGGTGGCGAACGAGGCCTCGGCATCCTGCACATGGAAGCGCGCCTTGGCGAAGCGGTCGAGGTTGCCGGCGTGGTCGAGGTGCAGGTGGGTGATGACCACGTCCTCGATCGCGTGCGGATCGATCCCGAGCCGCGCCACGGCATCGATCGGATCGAGGTCCAGCGTCCAGCCGCGCTTGGCCGCGGTGCGCGCGCCGAAGCCGGTATCCACCAGCACCACGCGGCGCAGCATTGCGCACCACCCAGACGAAGAAGTCGAGCGGCATCGGGCCGTCGTGCATGTCGCGGCGCAGGAAGTTGTCGTGCACGCGGCGCTGCGGCACGCTGGCGAAGCGCAGCGCGTAGATCTGGTACTGGCCGTCGTCGTCCTCCGGGCTCGGCAGCAGGCAGGCCGTCATCGCTTCAACCTTTGACCCGTCAGCCGTTCGGCAGCAGGATCTGCCGCACCACATCGCCGCGATCGAGCATGTCGAGGTTGTGGTTGAGCTGCTCGAAGTTCATCGTGCCGCTCTTCAGGCGATCGACCGGCATGCGCCCCTGCTGGAAGTAGCCGAGCAGGCGCGGCACGTCGCGCTCGGGCCGGCCACCGCCCATCAGCGAGCCGCGGATCGCCTTTTCTTCCGACACCAGCTGCGCATGCGCGTACTGGACCATATCGCCGGTGGCACCCAGGCCGACGCAGATGACCTCGCCGCCCTTGCGGGTGATGGCGATGGCCGACGCCATCGCCGGTTTGGCGCCGGAAATCTCGAAAGCGAATTCGACGCCGCCCTTGGTCAAGTCCTTGACCGTCTCGACCAGCTTCGGGTCCAGCGCCGAGAGCGTGCGCGTGCAGCCCAGCTCCTTGGCGAGCGCGAACTTGCCCTCGTGGATATCGATGCCGATGATCTCCGAGGCGCCCGAAATCCTTGCCGCCATCACCGCATTCAGGCCGACGCCGCCGAGGCCGAACACCGCCACGTTGTGGCCCGGCCGAACCTGCGCCGTGTTGAAGACCGCGCCGGCGCCGGTGACGACGCCGCAGCCGAACATCGCCGCCACGTCGAGCGGGATCGTTGCATCGCACTTGATCAGCGTGCTGGGCATCGTCACCGCGTACTGCGCGAACGACGAGACGCCGCTGTAGTGATTGACCGGCGTGCCGTTGCGGCTCAAGCGGCGCTCGCCGTTGCCGAGCACACCCTGCGAACGCGAGAGGCCGACGAAGTCGCACAGCGCCGGCCGCACATAGACACAGGAGTGGCAGCTGCCGCAACCCGCCGCCACCGTCATCACCACGTGGTCGCCGGGCTTGACCTGACGCACGCCCTGGCCGACCTCGCGCACGATGCCTGCGCCCTCGTGCCCGCCGACCACCGGCAGCGTGCGCTTGCGCTGGCCCGCCACCACCGACAGGTCCGAGTGGCACAGGCCCGCGGCCTTCACCTCCACCAGCACCTCGCCCTCGCCCGGGCCGATGAGATCGACCTGCTCGATCTTGAACGGCTGACTCTTCGCGAACGGCGCCGGCAGGCCCTGTTCGTACATCACCGCGGCGGTCATCTTCATCTCGAGCTCTCCTGTGTGCTCACGCGGCCGGTTCGAGCACGCGCACCAGCGCACGCATGTCGTCGCGTGACTCGATGCTGTCCACGAATTCGCGCAACTCGCGCGCCGCGCCGTCGCGCATCGGCTGCGCCGCAGCGCGAAAACAATCGATCGCCTTGGCCTCCTGGTCGGCCGCCGACATCGGCCGGCTCGGGTGCCCGCGCGGCAGATCGACACGCAGGCTGCGCGAACTGCCGTCGTCGAGCTCGACATGCATCTGAGCGGGCGTCACCTGACGGCCCCATTGCTGCTCGATGTCGTCGTCGATGAAGCCGTCGATGCGCTGCGCCAGGGCCAGCACGTCGGCGCGGCTCAACGCCGCGTCGCTGAAATCGCCCAGGCGCACGCTGCCGTCGAGCAGCGCGGTGGCCACCGTGTAGGGAATGCTGAACTGTGCCTGCACCATCGTCTGCGGCGCCTTGCGCACCGCCACCGGCGTGCACACCGCTTCGAACGACTGCCGGTTGACGCCGACGCGGATGCGCCGCACACGCGCAAGGTCGAAGCCCGCCGCGGCGCGCAATGCTTGCGCGGCGTCGATCGCGGTGTGCGTCAGGCGGCAGGCGGGATAGGGCTTGTAGCTCAGTTGCTCGAACTCCCAGCGCTCGCCGAGTCGGTCGCGCAACACGGCACCGTCGCACTGGCCGCGCAGGTAGACGCGCAGGAAGCCGTCGCCACCGTCGAAGGTGGCCTGCGCGCCACGCACGTTGCGCCGTGCGAGTTGCACCGACATCAACGCCGCACGGGCCGAGAAGCCGGGCTGCATGCTCTTGGTGTGCGCCCCGTCGCGCGTCACCTGATGGTTGCCGCTGGTCTGCGAATAGACGATACCCAGGGCATTGACCATCGCGCTTTCGTTCAGGCCGAGCACGCGCCCCGCCGCCACCGTCGCGGCGAAGCAGCCGAACAGCGGCGTGTAGATCCAGCCGCTGTCGATGATGCTGATGCGCGTGGCCACGCCGAGGCGGCAGATCGTCTCGAGTCCGGCGGCGACGCCAGCGATGAAGTCGGCTCCCGTTGTTGCGCCGCGCAACTCGGCCGCGGCCAGCGCCGCCGGAATGACCGAGACGCCGGCGTGCAGCACCGCCGCGTCGTGGGTGTCGTCGTAGTCGCGGGCGTGGGCCATCGTGCCATTGACCCAGGCCGCCTCGTGCGCCGGCACCTTGGCGCGCGTGCCCAGGATCGTAGCCTGCGGTGCGCCGCCCCATTCGAGCGCGAGTTCGCGCGCGCGGCTGGCCGAGTGCGCGGCCGAGCCGGCCGCCGCGCAGGCGAGCGTGTCGAAGACGTTGACCTTGGCCGCGGCGACGGCGCTGGCGGGCAGGTCGCGCAGCGCGAGGCCGCAGGCAAAACGCGCGAGCACGGCAGCGAAGTCTTCGGTGGCGGGTGCAGCGGTGGAAGGGCTCATCGATGTCGTGCGTTCGTCGTCGAAAACGCCGCAGGCACAGCACTGCGGATGCGCACCGATGCTAGGCGCGCCCCGCGGCAACGGTGTGATGATTGCGACGCCGATCATTTCCGCGCCGGAAACCGTTTGAGAACCGTTTAGTACCATGCGTTCGTGAACCACTTCGACCCCGTTTCGCTGCGCCTGTTCGTTGCCATCTGCGAGGAGCGCAGCTTCAGCGAAGCCGCCGATCGCGAGCACCTGACGACCTCGGCCGTGAGCAAGCGCCTGGCCGCGCTCGAAGAGCAGATCGGCGCGCCGCTGCTCGAGCGCAGCCGCCGCGGCGTCAAGCTCACGGCGGCCGGCGAAGCGCTGCTGCCCGCCGCGCGCGGCCTGCTGGCATCGATGTCGAGCATCCACGCCCAACTGTCGGCGTACGCAGGCGGCGTCAAGGGGCATGTGCGCGTCACGGCGAGTCTGTCGGCGATCGCGTCGTCGCTGCCGGGCGACATCGGCATCTTCCTGCGCCGCCACAACAACACCGTGCGCGTGAGCATCGACGAGCGCATGAGCGCCGAGGTGGTGCACAGCGTCGAAGAGGGCAGCGCCGACCTCGGTGTCTACTGGGACGCCGTGATCACCTCGAAGCTGCATACCGTGCCTTACCGCGCCGACCGTCTGGTGGTGCTGGTGCACAAGGATCACGAGCTCGCGCGGCGCAAGCGCCTCACCTTTGCCGAGACGCTGCCGTACGAGCGCGTGGCCATCAAGGGCGGCAGCGTGGTGCAGCTGACGCAGCAGCGCATGGCCATCGCCGAAGGCGCGGCGCTCAAGTACCACATCCAGGTCGGCACCTTCGATGCCGCGTGCCGTATCGTCGCCGCCAACCTGGCGATCGCGATCGTGCCCGGCGAGGCCTCGCGTCCCTTGATCAAGGCCTTCGGCATGAAGGCGATCCCTCTGAGCGACGACTGGGCCGCGCGCCGCTTCGTGATCTGCGTGCGCAATCGCGATCTGCTGACCGCGCCGGCGCGCCTGCTGCTCGATTCGCTGGCCGCACAGTGGCACGGCGCGGAAGGGACGGTCGAGTAGCGCTCGCGCCGCCTGGCGTTGCTACTTCTTCGGTGCCGCGCGCGGCACCAGGCTCATGAAGACCGAGCTGATCGCACCGTCCACCGTGATCTCCTGCCCATCGACATAGCCGGCGCGGTCGCTGGCCAGGTAGACGATCACCTGCGCCAGATCGAGCGGCGATGCGAAGCGGCCGATCGGCACGATCGCCGCGCGCGCCGCTGCCAGCTCCGGGTTGCTGTAGGCCGCTTCGTTGGCCGGTGTGCGCGTGAAGCCGGGCGACACGACGTTGCTGCGGATGCCGTGCTTGCCGAGTTCGACCGCCAGGATGCGCGACAGCATGTTCAGGCCCGCCTTGCTGACGCAATAGGCGCCGCTGTCGGCCTGCGGGTGCGTGCCCACCAGCGATGACACGTGCACCATGCTGCCGCCGGGGCCGCCACTGATCATCTGGCGCGCGAAGGCCTGCGCACACAGCAGCGCGCCGCTCAGGTTGACCGAGAGCACGCGGTTCCAGGATTCGAGGCTGATATCGATCAGGTCTTCGCGGTGCCGCAGCGCTGCATTGTTGACCAGCGTGCGGCACGGGCCGAGTTCGCTTTGCACGCGCTGCGCGGCCGCCGCGACGCTGGCCGGGTCGCCGACGTTGGCATGCACGGCGATGGCCCGCCCGCCGCTGCGCACGATCTCCGCGGCCACTGCATCGGCGCCCGCTGCGTTGCGATCGAGCACCGCCACCCAGGCGCCGGCGCGCGCGAACTCGCGCGCGGTTTCGGCGCCGATGCCGCTGCCCGCGCCGGTGACGACGCAGACGCGGTCTTGAAGACAGAGCCAATCGGCCGATGCGTTCTGCGACATGCTTGCTTCCTCTGCTCGTTCACTCTGCCTTGATGTTGCGTTCCTTCGCGAGGCGGGTCCAGCGCGCGGTATCGGCGGCCACCATCGCGGCAAACTCGGCGGCCGTGCCGCGGCCCGGCTCGATGCCGAGCTGCGCAAAGCGCGCTGCGATCTCGGGCGAGCGCATCACCTTGTTCAGTTCTTCGTTGATGCGACGTTGCAGCTCCGGCGGCAGGCCGCGCGGCGCGTACAGGCCGAACCACGACAGCACCTGAAAGTTCGGCAGGCCCGCTTCGGCAATCGTCGGAATGTCAGGCGCCAGTGCCGAACGGCGCGGCCCGGTCACCGCCAACCCTTTCAGTCGCCCGTCCTTCACATGCGGCAAGGCCGAAGGCAGCGCATCGACGGCCAAGTGCATCGAGCCTGCCACCATGTCCGGAATCGCGGCCGCTGTGCCCTTGTAGGGGATGTGCGTCAGGAACACGCCGGCCTCGCCCTTGAAGAGCTCGAAGACCAGATGCCCGAACGAGCCGTTGCCGCTGCTCGCGTAGTTGAGAAAACCGGGCTTGCCGCGCGCAAACGCGAGCAGCTCCGGCATGCTCTTGGCCGGCACCGACGGCGACACCAGCAGCAGGTTGTTGGCCTCGGCCAGCAGCCCGATCGGCGTGAAGTCCTCGACCGGGTTGTAGCGCAGGTTGCTCGAGATCGCCGGCGCCACCGCATGCGTGCTGCTGGTGGCCACGAGCAGCGTGTAGCCGTCTGCCGGCGCGCGCGCCACTTCGATCGAGCCGATCGAGCCCGCCGCGCCCGGCTTGCCGTCGACGACGAACTGCTGGCCCAGGCTCTTCGACAGTGCCTGCCCGACCTCTCGCGCCAGCAAGTCGGTGGTGCCACCCGCGGCCACCGGCACGACCAGGCGCACCGGCTTGTTCGGCCACGCGGCCGTCTGGGCTTGCGCGACACCGCACGCTGCCAGCGCCACCACCGGCAGCCAACGCAGCGCCTTGCCGATGCGGCCGGCACTTGGCTTGAAAGTCATCACGTCGTCTCCTCGTTGCAATTCATTCGACCTTGATCTTGCGTTCTTCGATCAGCCGACCCCAGCGTCGTTGTCGTGTGCCGGCGGGCAACCGATCAGCCGAACACCGACTGGTACTCGAGAAACTCCTCGATCCCCACGCGCCCCCACTCGCGGCCGAAGCCCGAGAGCTTGAAGCCGCCGTGCGTGCCACGCTTGTCGAGCGCAGCGCCGTTGATGCGCACGCGCCCGGTGCGCAGGCGGTAGGCGATGCTGCGCGCGCGTTCGACGTCGCGGCACCACACCGCGCCGCCCAGGCCGTAGATCGAATCGTTGGCGATCGAGATCGCCTCGGCCTCGTCGTTGAAAGGGATGATGACGATCACCGGGCCGAAGATTTCCTCGCGCGCGATGCGGCTGGTGTTGTCGCCGGAGAAGACCGTCGGCCGCACGAAGTAGCCGCGGTCGATACCCGCCGGCGGCTCGGCGCCGCCGCACAACATGCGCACGCCCTGCTCCTGCCCCGAGCGGATGTAGCCGCGCACGCGATCGCGCGCCGCGGCGGTGGACACCGGGCCGAGCGTCGTCGCCTCGTTCCACGGATCGCCGAGCACATAGCTTTCGGCCTTGGCCACCGCGAGTTGCTCGGCCTGCTTCAAGCGCGAGCGCGGCACCAGCATGCGCGTCAGCCCGCCGCACACTTGCCCGGTGTTGCGGAAGGCATCGTCGATGCCGTCGGCCACCGCACGCTCGAAATCGCTGTCTTCGAGAATGATGTTGGCCGACTTGCCGCCGAGTTCGAGGTGCATGCGCTTGACCGCTTGCGAGCCCAGCTCCATCACGCGCCGGCCGGCGCGCACCGAGCCGGTGAGCGAGACCATGTCCACGAGCGGATGCGCGGCGATGGCCTCGCCGACTTCGGGCCCGGTCCCGCACACCAGGTTGAACACGCCCGGCGGCAGGCCCGCCTCGGCCACGATCTCGGCGAAGGTGAAGGCGGAAAGCGGTGCCACTTCGCTCGGCTTGGCGACGATGGTGCAGCCCGCCGCCATCGCCGCGCCGGCCTTGGAGATGACCGAGCGCAGCGGGCCGTTCCACGCCGTGATCGCGCCGAGCACGCCCGAGGGCACGCGCCGCACCTGCGTCGACGCGATCTGCTCGACCCAGCGCACCTCGTGCACCAGTTGCGCGATCAAGTCCAGCTCTTCGACCGCGCCGACGGTCTGCGCGCGGTGCGCCTGCCGGGCCGGGTAGCCGAGCTCGCTGACGATCGTGCGTGTGATCTCGTCGGCGCGCGCTTCGGTCAGCCGCGCCATGCGCGTGAACGCCTCGCTGCGCTGCTGCACCGGGGTTTGCGACCAGGCCGCAAACGCCGCCGCGGCCGCCTGCGCAGCGAGGTCCACTTCGCCAGCAGTGCCGCGCGGCACCGTGGCGATGACCTGCTCGGTCACCGGGTTGACCACCGGCAGCACATCGCTGCCCGTCGCATCGACCCAGCGGCCGTTGATGAAGTGTTGCTTGCGTTCGATCATTCGATGGCTCCTGTCATGTCCGGCCCCAATGGCCGGGCGCCGCGCTGGCGACATCGCTCGCCTGCGCGATCCCCCAGCAGCGGCGCGCGAGATCGTGCGCGCGCCCGGTGCCGAGTCGTTCCTCGGTCTGCGCCAGGAACTTGGCTTGCAGTTGTTCGTCGCTGAGCGGCCGCCCTGCTGAACCCACATGCGGCCGCACCTGCGCTTGCAGGCGGCGGCCGTCGCGCAGCAGCACGACGGCACGCGCCTCGTCGGGCTGCAGATCGTCGGCCACGGTGGCCACGATGCGCTGACGCAGCGCGATCACGGCGGGGTCGTGCACGCAGACCTCGCTGGCTTCGGCGAGGCCAGCACGACCGTGGTGCAGCGCGGCCGCGGCCCAGTGGTAGAGACTCACCTGCGCCTCGTACGCGTCCTTCGGCTCCTTCTTGCCGGTCAGGCCCAGGCTGAGCGGCGCGGCCTCGATCTCCACACGCTCGATCTCGGCCGGTGCAAACGCATGCGCGCGCCGCAGTTCGAGGCAGACATCGGTCGAGGCATGGATCAGGCAGCCGTTGGGAAAGGGCTTGATCGCGACGTTCATGCACTCCCAGTGCTGGCCCAGGCGCTCGGTCAGCGCGTCGAGGTTCGGCGGGTTGCCGACGACGGACAACAATCCATTCGGTGTCGCCAGCGGCTCTTCATGGCAGGTGAAGTTGCTCGCCGCCAGGTGCGCCGCGAGCAGGCCGTTGCGTCCGGCGTTGCCGGGAATGAAGGCCGCGCTCATGGTCGCGTGCGAGGCGCGAAAGCCGCCGCCCTGCATCGCGCCGTGGCCCATCGCCCAGACGAGTTGCTGCTCCGTGAGACCCATCACCTTGCCCAGGCCCGCCGCCACGCCGATCGCGCCGGTCAAGCCCGTCATGTAGTGGCCGACGTGACAGCGTGCCGGCGCCACGGCCAACGCACAACTCAGGCGGCTCTGCACTTCGTGCGACAGGATCAGCGCATGCAGGAGGACTTCGCCCGTCACCGCATGCTGCTCGGCGTGCGCAAGCAGTGCCGCCACCGTCGGTGCGGCCGGATGAATCACGGTCTGCACATGCGCATCGTCAAAAGCGTTGACGCCGACACTCGTGCCGTTGATGAGCGCCGCGCTTTGCGCGTCGAGCCGGATGTCGCGGCCGATCACGCTGCAATGCGACGCGGCGGACAACGCTTGCAGGGCGGGCAGCGCCGCTTCGATCGCAGGATGGAAGGCACCGCCGATCGCGCAGCCGACCCAGTTGACGAAGGCGCGCACCGCCTCGTGCTGCACCGGCGCAGGCACGTCGCTCCAGCGCGACGCATGAACGAAGCGCGCGAGTTGTCGCGTCGGGGTGGGAGCTTGAGTCATCTTGGCGCCGAGCCGATGCTAGGCGTGCCTTGCCCGCCGCGGTTTGATGAAGCGGACACCCATGCTTTCCGTTGCGGAAAGCCGCGCGCCTGACCTCTCTGGCTTTCCTGCATGGAATCCATCGGTGGCGCATCCTTCAAGTTGAATCGGCGCGGGCGCCACTACCATCGACCCAACCATGACAGACGCTCAACACCAGGCCGCGGGGCCGCGGCGTGAAGACAACCGCTTCACCCACGGCCGCGGCCAGTACACCGACGACCTGAAGCACGAAGGCGCGCTGCGCATCGTCTTCGTGCGCTCGCCCTACCCCAGCGCCAACATCCGCGCGATCGACACGGCCGCGGCGCGCGCCCACCCCGGCGTCGCCGCGGTGCTGACCGGCGCCGACATGACGGCCGATGGCTTTGTCGACTGCCCGACGCCGTTCAAGCTGCCGCAGGGCGACGGCAGCTTTGCCCACGAGACGCCGCGGCCGTTCCTGCCACGCGAGCGCGTGCGCTTCGTCGGCGAGCCGGTGGTGATGGTGCTGGCCGACACGCTGGCCGCCGCGCTCGACGCGGCCGAGCTGGTGTCGATCGACTACGAAGACCGACCGACGGTCACCGATATCGCCGCGGCGCTCGAGCCGGGCGCGCCGTCGCTGTGGGACGACCGACCCGGCAACGTCGCCTTCCATTGGCGCGGTGGCGATGCGGCGGACAAGGTCGCGGCTGCGCTGGCCGCGTCGCAGCGAGTCGTGAGCGTCACTTCGCGCATCAGCCGCGTCGCCGCGATGCCGCTCGAGCCGCGCTCGGCGCTGGCCTACTTCGGCGACGATGGGCGGCCGGTGCTGCAGGTCTCGCACCAGTCGCCGCACCAGATGCGCGACGAGCTGGCCGCGCTGTTCAAGCTGCAGCACAAGGACCTGCGCGTGCTCGTCGGCGACGTCGGCGGCTCCTTCGGCATGAAGTGGGGCGTGCAGCGCGAAGAGGTGCTGGTGTTCTGGGCCGCGCTGCATCTGAAGCGCGCGGCGCGCTGGACGGCGATGCGCAGCGAATCCTTTCTCGCCGACGAACATGCGCGCGATGTTCTGATCACCAGCGAGCTCGGCCTCGATGCTCAGGGCAAGTTCAGCGCGCTGCGCGTGCGCTACGAGCACAACGTCGGCGCCTACATGTCGCTGCGTTCGGTCTCGCACATCTCGAACATCGGCGGCATCGCCGGCGTCTACACCACCCCGGTGGCGTCGGCCGAAGTCGTCGGCGTCTTCACCAACACGCAGACCACCGCCGCCTACCGCGGCGCGGGGCGTCCGGACGCCACCTTCGCGATCGAGCGCGTGATCGATGTCGCCGCGGCCGAGCTCGGCATCGACGCCGCCGAGCTGCGCCGGCGCAACCTGATCGCCGCCAATGCGATGCCGTTTCGCACGCCGATGGCCAACGAGTACGACTGCGGCGAGTTCGAGCGCACGCTCGACCGGGCGCTCGATCTCGCGGGCTATGCCGGCTTCGCGCAGCGCCGCGAAGAAGCAAGGCGCCGTGGCCGGTTGCGCGGCATCGGCATCGCGATGCCGATCGAGAAGGCCGGCGCCTTCGGCGGCGACAACGCGACGCTGCGCGCCGAGCGCGACGCAACGGGCGACGGCAGCGTCACGCTGCACATCGGCTCGATGTCGGTCGGCCAGGGCCACGAAACCGGCTTCCCGCGCTTGATCGCACAGGGCCTGGGCATCCCGATCGAGAAGATTCGCTATGCGCAGGGCGACACCGATCTGCTGCCGCAAGGCCGCGGCAACGGCGGCTCGTCGGCGCTGATCCAGGGCGGCTCTGCGGTGGCGCGCGCGGTCGATGAGCTGATCGCCAAGGGCCGCGAGCAGGCCTCAGAGCGACTCGAAGCGTCGGCGGCCGACATCGAGTTCGGCAACGGCGAGTTCCGCATCGCCGGCACCGATCGCCGCGTCTCGATCTTCGATCTTGGTTTGCAACAGCGCGGGCGAGTTCGCGCCGACCAAGCCGACGTTTCCCAACGGCTGCCACATCTGCGAGGTGGAAGTCGATCCGCAGACCGGCGCGGTCGTGCCGATCCGCTATGTCAGCGTCGAAGACGTGGGCCGCGTGCTCAATCCGGCGCTGGTCGAAGGCCAGATCCACGGCGGCGTGGTGCAGGGCATCAGCCAGGTGCTGCTCGAAGAGATCCGCTACGACGAGAACGGCCAGCTCATCACCGGCTCGTTCACCGACTACGCGATGCCGCGTGCTTCGGACATGCCCGAGATCATCAGCGTCAACCATGAGGTGCCGACCGCGCTGAACCCTCTCGGCGTCAAGGGCGTCGGCGAGGCCGGCACCGTCGGCGCGTTGAGCGCCGCGGCCAATGCGGTGTGCCATGCACTGCGGCCCGCCGGTGTGCGCCACTTCGACATGCCGGCCACGCCGATGCGCGTCTGGCAGGCGTTGCGCGACGCCGGCTTCAACTTCCAGGACAAGGCATGACGACCACAGCAATTTCACTGACCGTCAACGGCAAGAGCGTCGATGCAAAGGTCGAGCCGCGCACCCTGCTCGTCGAGCTGCTGCGCAACCGGCTCGGCCTGACCGGCACGCATGTCGGCTGCGACAGCTCGCAGTGCGGCGCCTGCACGGTGCACGTCGACGGCCGCGCGGTCAAGTCGTGCTCGGTGCTGGCGGTGCAGATGCAGGGCGCCAAGGTGACGACGATCGAAGGCATCGCCGCCGCCGACGGCACGCCGCATCCGATGCAGCAAGCCTTCATGGACCAGCATGGCCTGCAGTGCGGCTTCTGCACTCCGGGCATGGTGATGAGCGCGATCGAACTGGTGCAGCGCTTCCCCGAGCCCGACGACGCCACCGTGCGCGCGCAGCTGGAAGGCAACCTGTGCCGCTGCACCGGCTACCAGAACATCGTGCGCGCGGTGCAGCAGGCGGCGCGTGCGATGGCCAAAGGTTGATGCGATGTACGACGTCGAATACCTTCGCCCGACCACGCTGAACGCGGCGGTGCAGGCGCTCGAAAGCAGCGGTGGGCGCGCGCTCGCCGGTGGCCAGACCCTCGTTGCGGCGATGAAGACGCGGCTGGCGCAGCCCGGCACGCTGGTGGACCTGGGCGCCATCGCCGAGCTGCGCGGCATCCGCATCGAAGGCAACGCGATCGTCATCGGTGCGATGACGCGGCATGCCGAAGTGGCTGCGTCCACGGACGTGCGGCGAGCGATCCCCGCACTGGCGCGGCTGGCCGGCGGCATCGGCGACCGGCAGGTGCGCAACATGGGAACGATCGGCGGCTCGGTGGCCAACAGCGACCCGGCCGCGTGTTATCCGGCCGCAGTGCTGGCGCTGGGGGCCACGATCCGCACGACCCAACGCAGGATCGCCGCGGACCCGTTCTTCGTCGGCATGTACGAGACCGCGCTCGGCGAAGGAGAACTGATCACCGCGGTCGAGTTCCCGATCGCGCAGCGTGCCGGCTACGTCAAGTTCGAACAGCAGGCCTCGCGCTTCGCCCTGGTCGGCGTGTTCGTTGCGCAGGCCAAGAGTGGCGTGCGCGTGGCCGTGACCGGCGCGGCCGCGACCGTGTTCCGCGCCACCGACATCGAGCGCGCGCTGACCGCGTCGTTCACGCCGCAGGCCGCGCGCGCCGTGGTGATTGCGCCCGACGAGCTGTCGAACGACCTGCACGCCAGCCCCGAGTACCGCGCGCACCTGGTGCCGGTGATCGCGTCGCGTGCGGTCGCGCAGGCGCTGGGCGTTGCGGCCGACTGATCCTCAACTGCTGGAGCCAAGACCATGCGCATGACCGCCGCCGTGATGTACGAGCAGGGCCTGCCCACGCCCTTCGTGCAGTCGAAGCCGTTTCGCATCGAGGAGGTCGAGCTCGACGGGCCCGGCCCCGGCGAAGTGCTGGTGGAAGTGCGCGGGGCAGGTCTCTGCCACTCCGATCTCTCGACGGTGGCAGGGCTCAACAAGCGGCCGCTGCCGATCGTCGGCGGCCATGAAGGTGCGGGCATCGTGCGCGAACTCGGCGCCGGTGTTCGTGGCGTCTCGCCCGGCGATCACGTCGTGCTGGTCAACGTCACCGGCTGCGGCCAATGCCGCCATTGCCGGGTGGGCCGGCCGGGTCTGTGCCAGGCCATCACCGCCTCGCGCGTCGAAGGCAAGATCGCCACCGGCGCGCGCCGTCTGCATCGCATCGACGGCGGCACGCTGCACCACTACAGCGGCCTGTCGGTGTTCGCGCAGTACGCGGTGGTGGTGGCCGATTCGCTGATCGTCATCGACAAGCAAGTGCCGCTCGACGTGGCGGCGATGCTCGGCTGCGGCGTGATGACCGGCGCCGGCGCAGTGCTCAACACCGCGAAGGTGCAGCCCGGCGCATCGGTGGCCGTCGTCGGTCTCGGCGGCGTGGGCCTGAGCGCGGTGATGGCGGCGCGCGAGGCTGGTGCGTCGAAGATCATCGGCCTGGACATCCTGCCGAGCAAGTTCGACCTGGCGCGCGCCGTCGGCGCCACGCATTGCATCGACGCGCGCGACCCGCAGGCCGCGCAGCAGGTCAAGGACATGACCGACGGCGGCGTCGATCACGCCTTCGAGATTTCGGGCGTGATGCCGGCCGTGCAACTGGCGCATGCCGTGTGCGCACGCGGCGGCGAGGTGGTGCATGTGGGGGTGAGCACTGTCGGCGCCGAGTTCCCCGTCAAGCAGTGGCCGCTGGTGCTCGAAGAGCGCACCATCCGCGGCACCTTCATGGGCGGCGGCGTGCCCACGCGCGACATCCCGCGCTACATCGACCTGTACCTGAAGGGCCAGTTCCCGATGGACAAGCTGCGCAGCGAGCATGTGGGCTTCGATCGATTGAACGAAAGCCTCGATCTGCTCGACCGCGGCGCGGTGGTGCGGCAGATCCTGCTGCCGCACGGCACGGCGCACTGAGTCTCGCGCCGGTGTCGAGCTACGTCGGCAACAACCCGCGCTCCACGCTCGCACTGCGCGAGTGGCATGCACACGCGCTGCCCGAAGCGGCGCTCGAGCCGCAATGGCCGATCGTCGATGCGCACCACCATCTCTACGGCCAGCCGGGCGACGAGCGCTGGTGGCGCATGCCCGATCTGGTCGAGGATTTCGGCAGCAGCGGGCATCGCCTCATCGGCACCGTCTATGTCGAAGGCTATGCGTCGGGCTGGCGCACGGGGGGCCCCGAATCGCTGTGGCCGGTCGGCGAAGTGGAGATGATCGTCGGGCAGACGCGCGCGCCGCAGACGCTGCCGCATGGGCCTTGTCGAGTGGCCGCGGGCATCGTCGCCAGCGCCGACCTGCTGCTCGGCGACGACGTGGCGCCGGTGCTCGAAGCGCATCTCGACGCATCCGACGGCCGCCTGCGCGGGGTGCGCTTTCACACCGCGTGGGACGGCGGCACGGTGGGATCGAAGCACGCGCGCGCAACGCCGCCCGGCTTGCTCGCCGATGCCACCGTGCGACGCGGCATCGCGCAGTTGCAGCGCTTCGGCCTGAGCTTCGACGCCTGGGTCTATCACCCGCAGATCGCTGAAGTGACAGCGCTGGCCGACGCTTTCCCGAACCAGACGATCGTGCTCGACCATGTCGGCGGATTGATCGGCGTGGCCGAGCATCGTCGTGGCCACGCGGCAGCACTCGCACGCTGGACGCAGGCATTGCGCGCGCTCGGCGAGCGCCCCAATGTCTTCGTCAAGATCGGCGGCATGGGCATGCCGGTGTTCGGCTTCGGGTTCGAGCACGAAGCGCGGCCGGCCACCTCGAGCGAACTCGCACGCGCCTGGCAAGCGCTGATCGATGCCTGCATCGAAGCTTTCACGCCTGCGCGCTGCCTGTTCGAGACCAACTTCCCGGTGGACAAGCAGTCCGCCGGCACTACGCAGACCTGGAACGCCTACAAGCTCGCCACGCGCCACCTGACGGGCGACGAGCGCCGAGACCTGTTCTATCGCACGGCTTGCCGCGCCTATCGCCTGCCCGAATTGCTGGCAATCGGCGACGCGCTGTGACCACGCTGCGGGAATTCGCTCAGTGCCGCGACACCGACCCATCGCGACAATGAGTTCACATCTCACGAGCGCGTGATCCGATCTCATGCAACGCATCAAAGACCCGAACCTGGCCCTGACCGGACTCTTCCTGATCCTGGTCGCCCTGCTGGCGTTCTACCTGGCCTGGCCTCTGTCCAGCCGCACCGAAGTCGGCCTGGGCCCGGGCTTCGTGCCCAAGGCGTTCGCGCTGATCCAACTGGTGATCGGCGTGATCATGATCGGCACCGGCTTCGTCCAGCCCGGCGAGCCCAGCGAAGCCTGGCATCTGCGTCCGCTCGTGTTCGTGCTGCTCGCCGTGGCCTTCTTCGCCTTCGCCATCGAACGCATGGGCCTGGTGATCGCGCTGACCGGTCTCGTGCTCATCTCCTGCCTTGCGCACCGCGGCACGACCTGGCGTGAAGCGCTGGCGCTGGCCGCCGGTTCGGTGGTCGTCTCGGTGATCTTGTTCGTCAAGCTGCTGGGCCTGTCGATCGCCCTGTGGCCTTCGATCCCCTGGAGCCGATGATGGACTGGCTTATGGGTCTGTCGGGGTTGTGGCAGGGCCTGGCCGTGGCCGCCGAGCCCATGAACCTGATGTACTGCCTGATCGGCGTGCTGCTCGGCACCATGATCGGCGTGCTGCCGGGCCTGGGGCCGCTCAACGCCATCGCGATGCTGCTGCCGATCAGCTTCTATCTCACGCCGGTGGCCGCGCTGATCATGTTGTCGGGCATCTACTACGGCGCCCAGTACGGCGGCTCGACCAGTTCGATCCTGGTGCGCATGCCCGGCGAGATGGCCTCGATCGTCACCTGCCTCGATGGCCACGAGATGGCCAAGCAGGGCCGCGCCGGCCCGGCGCTGGCCATCGCTGCGCTCGGTTCGGTCTTCGCCGGCATCGTCGCGACGATCTTCATTGCGATGTTCGCGCCGCCGCTGGCGAAGTTCGCGCTGCTGTTCGGTCCGGCCGAGTATGTCTCGCTGATGCTGCTGGGCCTGATCGTGGCCGTGGTGCTGGCCCAGGGCTCGGTGCTGGCCGCACTCGGCATGCTGGTGCTCGGCCTGCTGCTCGGCACCGTGGGCACCGACGTCGTCACCGGCGCGTTTCGCATGACGATGGGCATCCCGCAACTGGCCGACGGCATCGGCATCGTGCCGGTGGCGATGGGCCTGTTCGGCATGGGCGAGGTGATCTCGAACCTGGAGAAGAAGGAACACCAGGCCGTGGTGCCCGACCGCATCGAGCACCTGTGGCCGTCCAAGGATGACTTCCGTCGCTGCTGGCCGGTGGTGCTGCGCGGCACCGCGCTGGGCTCGGTGCTCGGCCTGCTGCCCGGCGGCGGCGCGATGTTGTCGTCGTTTGCGGCCTACGCCATGGAGAAGAAGCTCGCCGCCGACCCCTCGCGCTTCGGCAAGGGCGCGGTCGAGGGCGTGGCCGCGCCGGAGAGCGCCAACAACGCGGGGGCGCAGACCTCGTTCATCCCGCTGCTGACGCTGGGCATTCCGTCCAACGCGGTGATCGCTCTGGTGGCCGGCGCGATGATGATCCACGGCATCACGCCGGGGCCTTCCGTGATGACGGAAAAGCCCGATCTGTTCTGGGGCCTGATCGCCTCGATGCTGATCGGCAACGTGATGTTGCTGGTCATCAACCTGCCGATGGTCGGCTTGTGGGTCAAGCTGCTGCGCATTCCGTACCACCTGTTCTATCCGATGATCCTGGTGTTCATGTGCATCGGCGCCTACACCATCGGCAACAGCGGCTTCGATGTCTTCCTGCTGGTGGTGTTCGGCTTCGTCAGCTATCTGTTCATCAAGTGGAAGTGCGAGCCGGCGCCGTTGCTTCTGGCCTTCGTGCTCGAGCCGATCATCGAGCAGAACTTCAAGCGTGCGCTGCAGGTGTCCTACGGCGATGCGACGATCTTCTTCACGCGGCCGATCAGCCTGGGGTTGTTGATCTTCGGCGCGGTGTTGCTGGCGCTGATGCTGCTGCCGGCGATCCGGCGCTCGCGCGAAGAGGCGTTCCAGGAATAGGAGCAAGCCATGCCAGCCGTCGCCGGTGGAAAGTTCGTGGTGCTCGGCGGTGCCAGCCAGGTGGGCTCGCACATCGGCGAGCAGTTGCTGGCCGGCGGCGCGCGCGAGGTGATGCTGCTCGACAACCTCTCGCTCGGTTCGCTCGATGCGCTGCAGCCGCTGCTCGCGGACAAGCGCTGCACTTTCGTGCGCGGCGACGTGCTGCGCCTGAACGAGCTGTTCGATGCCTTCGCCGCAACCGACGGCGTGTTCGCGGTGGCGGGCATCATGGCCACCAACATCGGCCAGAACCCGTGGATGGGCATGGACGTCAACATCCGCGGCGTCCAGAACGCGCTCGAAGCCTGCCGCTGCCAGCGCGTGAAGAAGATCGTCTTCAGTTCATCGGCCGGCGTCTACGGCGCGCCGATGGACGACCCGACCGACGAGGACTCGCCGCTGCGCTGGCAGAACCTGCCGCCGGCGATGGCGCTGTACTGCGCCTCCAAGGTCGTCGGCGAAGGCCTGATGCGTCTGTACCAGCAGCAGCACGGCCTCGATTTCGTCGCACTGCGCTACACCGCCGTCTACGGCGAACGCCAGCATCGTCGTGCATTGGTCGGCGGCCACATCGCCGAGACATGCGAGCGCATCCGCAACGGCCAAGGGCCGATCATCGAAGGCGACGGCAAGCAGGTGCACGACTACATCCACGCCGCCGACTGTGCGCGCGCGAACCTGATGGCGATGCAGAGCGCGGTGACGGGCGAAGGCATCAACATCTGCTCGGGTATCGATACGTCGCAGCAGCGCATCGTCGAGATCGCGCTGCAAGCCTGCGGCTCGTACTTGAAACCCGAGCACCGCGAGAAGGCGGGAAGCGCGAAGCTGCCGGCCGCCGCCAGGCAAGGCTACAGCCGCGACAAGGCCAAGCACTTGCTCGGCTGGGAGCCGCAGGTGTCGATCGAGCAAGGTGTAAGCCGCGTGCTGCGCTGGGTGGATGGGCAGCGGGCGGCGTAGGTCTTGGTTGTTCAGATCGCAAACCCGCTGGTCTTGACGAAGTCTGCCCAGAACGGCACGTCATGGCGGATCGTGGCCGCGAATTCTTCGGGCTTGTTCACGACCATGCGGTAGCTGCCTTCCTCGAGCTTGGCGCGCACCGAAGGCACATTGGCAGCGATCTGGATCTCAGCGGCGAGCCGGTCGATGATCGGCTGCGGCGTCTTCGCCGGCGCGAGCAGGCCGATCCAGTTGGAGAAGGTCATGCCGGGATAGCCCAGCTCTGCGAAGGTCGGCACCTCGGGAAAACTCTTCAGCCGCAGCTTGCCGTTGGTGGCGAGCGCGCGCAGCTTGCCGGCCTTGACCTGCGGCTCGGCGACGGTCGGCGGCGGCACCATGAAGTGCACGTCGCCGTTGATCAGGCCGACGAGCCCATCGGACTGGTTCTTGTAGTGGATCACTTCGAGCTTGAGGCCCGCGGCCTTGCCGAACAGGTGACCGGTGAAGTGCGCCGAGGTCCCCGCGCCGAAGGTGCCCATGAAGATCGGCGCGGTCTGCGCCTTGGCCCAGGTGATGAACTCAGGCAGTGTCGTCGGCTGCATCTTGGTGCTCGTGACCATCAGCAGGTCCACCGAGATCAGCTCGGAGAGCGGCGCGAAATCGCGCACGCTGTCGTAGGGCACTTCCTTCATCGTCGCCGGCAGCAGCGCCAGCGTGGCGAGCGATCCGATGCCGATGGTGTAGCCGTCGGGCGCCGAGCGCGCCAGGAACTGCGTGCCGATGATGCCGCCGGCGCCCGCCTTGTTGTCGATGACGACGGACTGCTTCATCTGCTCGGCAAGCTTCTCGCCGATGAGGCGCGCGACCAGGTCGGTGCTCGAACCGGGAGAAAACGAGACGACGATGCGCAAGGGCTTCGACGGGTACACGTCTTGCGCCGCGGCCAGGCCGCTGATCGAAAGCGACAGCGCACCTGCAGTCTGAATCGCCCGGCGCCGATTGATCGCATCCGTCATGCCTTCTTCTCCGCCGAGGAAACGCTGCGCATCGCAGCATTGATCTGGTCCATCGCCTTCAGCAGGTTGGCCGCCATGCCGCGTCCCATGTTGCCCAAGCCGATGAAGCCGATTTTCATGTTGATCAACGCTTCTGCGCGCTGCGCGCCGCGCGCTTGGTTCGACTCGCCGTCGGCCGCGCCTTGGCGCGCACCGGCTGCTCGAAAAGGGGCACCCCGGCGCCGGCCGACGCCAGCGGGCGCGCATGCGTGGCCAGGATGTGCTCGCGCATGCTGCGCTCGGCCAGCTCGGCATTGCCGGCCTCGATGGCGCTGTTGACCTTGGCGTGAATGCGGATCACCTGCGCGCGGGTTTCCTTGGTGTCGTACTCCTCGACGAGCGTCGCGACGTGGATGCCGTGCGAAACCGAATACAGCACGGCCGCCAGCAACTCGTTGCCGCTGGCCTTGGCCACCGCGTTGTGCCACTCCACGTTGAGCAGCGCGAACTCGCGGAAGTTGTCCGCCGCCGCTTCCAGCTCGGCATGCAGCGCCTTCAGCTCGCGCAGGTTGCTCGCCGTGCGCCGGCCGGCGGCGCAGCGCGCCAGGTAAGGCTCGAGCGCCTCGCGCGTTTCCTGCAGCGTGCGCATCGGCAGCTTGCGGCCCTTGACGAAGCGGTTGATGGCCGCGGCCATCGCATCGTTGCCGGGGATGGTGACGACGCTGCCGCCGAAGCGGCCGTTGCGCGTCTGCACCAGGCCCTCGACCACGAGCGTGCGCAACGCTTGTCGCACCGCGCCGCGCGTCAACCCGGTCTGCTCGACCAGCTCGCGTTCGGACGGCAGGTTGTTGCCTTCGGCGATCTCGCCGCGCAGGATGCTTTCGCGCAGCGTGTCGGCGAGCACGATCGACGGCTTGGGCACCGAGATCTTGGCGATCGCGACCCGGGACTTGGGTTTTCGCGCGTCCTGCATGCGGCCTCGCAGTTTTGGAGCGAAGGGATTGTATTTCAGGAAGAGGTTAACCGTTGACTTCCATCGACGCGATGCTAACATTGGTTAACCAATGACCGCTGACCAGCAGGCTGACGGCAAGGGCCAAGGAGACGCCATGACGCCGCTGACGGGCACCAAGGTTCTGGATCTTTCGCGCGTGCTCGCAGGCCCGTTGTGCGCGCAGGCGCTGGGCGACCTCGGTGCGGACGTGATCAAGGTCGAGTCGCTCGGCCTGGGCGACGAGACGCGCGGCTGGCCCCCGTTCAAGGGCAAGGGCCTGGGGGCCGCGTTTCTCAGCGTCAATCGCAACAAGCGCAGCATCGCGGTGGACCTGAAGACGCAGGACGGGCGCGCGCTGGTGCATGAACTCGCCAGGCGCAGCGACGTGGCGATCGAAGGCTTCGGCACCGGCGTGGCCGAGCGCCTGGGCATCGATGCCGCGACGCTGCGTGCGCACAACGAGCGCCTGGTCCATTGCAGCATTTCCGGCTTCGGTCGCGAAGGGCCACTGCGCCTGGCGCCCGGCTACGACGTCATCCTGCAGGCCTTCACCGGCATCATGTCGCTGTCGGGCGACGAGAACAGCGGCCATATCCGCAGCCCGGTCTCGCCGATCGACCAGATGACCGGCACGCACGCCGTCGTCGGCATCCTGGCGGCGCTGATGGAGCGCGCGCGCACCGGCCGCGGCGGCACGGTCACCGCGTCTCTGTTCGACACCGCGCTGGCGCTGCAGCGCTACAACCTGCAGAGCTTCTGGCAGCTCGGCGTGCAGCCGCCCAAATGCGGATCGAGCCACGAGGCGCTGTGCCCGTACCAGGCCTTCGAGGCCTCGGACGGCCCGATCATGATCGGCGTGGCCAACGACAACCTGTGGCGCAAGTTCTGCAAGATCGCCGGGCTCGAGGACATCGTCGACGACCCGCGCTTTCGCACCAATCCTGATCGCGTGGCGCATCGCGCCGAGACGCTGGCGCGGGTGCAGGCCGTCATCGGGCAGAAAACGGCCACGTTCTGGTACGAGGCGCTGTCTCAGGCGCGCGTGCCTTGTTCGCCGATCAACACGCTCGGGCAGTTGCTCGACCATCCGCACACCCAGCAGAGCGACGTCATCGTCGACTACACCCATCCGGCGGCGGGACCGACACGCAGCGTCGGCCAGCCCTACAAGTTGAACGAAGAGACGCGCCGTGCCGGCACGCCGCCACCGCTGCACGGGCAGCACACCGACGAGATCCTGAGCGAGATCGGGGTGGCACAAAACGAGATCGACAAGCTCCGATCCTCCAACATCATTGCGTGAGGAGACAGGCACCATGTTCAACGCATTGCCGATGCGGCGCACGCTCTTCGCGGTACTCACCGGGCTCGCCCTGCCCGCCTTCGCGCAGCAGGCACCGCTGCCGTCGCAGATCAAGATCGTCGTGCCGTTCGCCGCCGGCGCGAGCACCGACGCAGCGGCGCGCGCCTTCGCCACCGAGCTCGCCAAGCGCACCGGCAGCAACGTGATCGTCGAGAACCTGCCGGGCGCTTCCACCTACATCGGCGCGGCGGCAGTGGCCAAGGCGCCGAAAGATGGCTCGGTGCTCCTGCTCACGTCGTCAAGCACCTTCACCGCCGCGGCCACCAAGGCCACCGTGCCGATGGACGTCAACACCGAGCTGCTGCCGGTGGCGCTGCTCAGCGAAGGGCCGATCATCATCGGCGCGTCGATGGAAAGCGGCATCAAGACACCGGCCGAACTCATCGCGGCGGCGCGCGCCAAGCCGGATGTCATCACCCACGGCACCGGCGGCGTCGGCACCTTCTCGCATGTGGTGGCCGAGCTGATCAACGACGCCGCCAAGGTGCAGCTCAAGCACATCCCCTACAAGGGCGCGGCGCTGGCGGTGAACGATTTCGTCGCCGGCCGCATCGACCTGATGATCGGCGTCTATACGACGATCGCGCCGCAGGTCAAGGCCAATCGCGTGCGCCTGATCGCGGTGTGCACGCCGCAGCCGCACCCCGCCTTCCCTGGAGTGCCGACGATGGCCTCGGTGGTGCCCGGCTTCTCGGCCGAACTGTGGGTCGGGTTCTTCGCGCCGGCCGGCACGCCGCCGGCGATCGTTCAACGCCTGAACCGCGAGTTGAACGAGGCCGCCAACAGCACGGCCGTGCGCGACATGATCGCGCCCGACGGCTCGCTGCCGCGTGCGGTATCGCCCGACGAGTTCGCCATGCAGGTGCGCACCAGCTACGCCGCGTGGAAGAAGCTCGCCAAGGAAAAGAACATCGTCGTCGAGTGACGATCGGACAAGGAACAAGCGAATGAAAGACATCGCACAAGAACGCGGCGACCGCGTCGCCGGCAAGATCGCGCTGGTCACCGGCGCGGGCTCTTCTGCCGAAGGCATCGGCAACGGCCGCGCCAGCGCCATCCTGCTCGCGCGCCACGGCGCCAAGCTGGCGCTGCTCGACTTCAACAAGGCGTCGGCCGAAGAAACGGCGAAGATGATCCGCGACGACGGCGGCGAGTGCATCGTCATCGAGGCCGACGTCTCCAAGGCCGAAGACTGCGAGCGCGCCATCGAGACGACGGTGGGCCAATGGGGCCGCATCGACGTGCTGATGAACAACGTCGGCACCAGCCGCGTGCCCGGCAACGCGGTCGAGCTCGACCTCGACGCGTGGGACCGCGGTTGGCGCCTGAACGTCACCTCGATGATGCTGATGGTGCGCTTCGCCGCGCCGCACATGAAGCGCACCGGCGGCGGCTCGATCATCAACACCGCCTCGATCACCGCTTTTCACGGCGGCCACCCCAACCTGTTCTACCCAACGTCGAAGGCCGCCGTGGTGCACCTGACCAAGACGATGGCCGGGCAGCATGGGGGCGACGGCATCCGCGTCAATGCGGTCGCACCGGGTTTTGTCTATACGCCGGTGGTCTATGGCGGTGGCCGCCTGCCCGAAGGCGTGCGCGAGCAGCGCCGCGACTTCGGCGTTCTGAAGACCGAGGGCACGGGCTGGGACGTGGCGTATGGCGTGCTCTACCTGGCGAGCGACGAGGCGCGCTGGGTCACCGGTATCGTGCTGACGATCGACGCCGGGGCGAGTGCCGTCTCGCCGATCTTCCAGGTCAGCGCGAAGCGTTCGAGCTATTGATCGGCGGCACCGGCCAGGTCACGCAGGCGCCGATCGCCGATCGCGCCTTGAGCTGGAGCAAGCTTGTATCAGGCAACCGGAGCGATGCTCTGTACTTGCGGCCGTGCGCTCGCGCGCGCCAACCGCCAACAAACCGAATCATTGGGAGAAGCCATTTGTACGCCGTCCTGAACTCAACCGCTCGCGCAGACCGTCATCCACGCAACCTGCCCTGCGCGGCGCTGTCGGCCGCGGCCCTGCTGTCGTCGCTGATCGCCGGCCCGGCCCATGCGCAGAGCTATCCCGTCTACACCGTCACCTCGCTGCCCGTCAGCAGCGTCACCGCCTTCAACGACAGCGGGCTCGTCCTCGGCCGCGGCTTTGTGCCTTGCACGGCCGAACTGTGCACCACGAGTGACGTGCCGGTGCTGTACGACACCCGCACCGGCGCGCTGACCGCATTGGGTGGCGGTTTCGGCGTCGGCGCGCGGTTCGACGCGATCAACGCCAAGGGCCAGCTGGCAGGCAGCTCCACCGCGCTGAACGCCAGCGGTGCATTGGTGCGCAGCGTGGTGGTCCGGCAGGCGGACGGGTCGCTTTCCACGCTGGCCGCACCGACACTGTCGGCCACTCAGAACAGCGGCCTTCGGGCGCGCGGCTTTAACGCTGCCGGTCAGATCGTGCTGGAGCATTCCGACGGCCTGGACTCACAGATGCCGCTGTGCGGCAACTACCAGGGCTGGATCGGCGACGGCGCCAGCGCCGCGAGCTGGCAGCCGCTGGGGCCTGCCGGTACCGTGATGCGTCCGACCGGCATCAACGCCAGTGGCGTGGGCGTCGGCGCAGCGGTGCCTGCGGCCAGTTGCGGCGGCACCGGCTTTGGCTTCCGCGCTACCGCGGCCCTGCCCAGCGGCGCACTGATCGACCTGCAGGCCAGCATGCCCGGCAGCTTCAGCCATGCCAATGCCATCAACGACCTCGGCTACGCCGTGGGCGACTACGACACCGGTGGCCGCACCTTGCCCGACGCCAACTACCCGCAGGGCATGCCGATCGTCGGTGCCGCGGTGTGGAACACCGCGACTCGCACCTGGTTCGACGTCGGCCCAGCGAACAGCCTGAGCCGGCTCAATGCGGTGAACAATCGCGGCGAGGTGGTCGGCAGCAGCAGCGGCCCTGCAGCGGCTGGCCAGCCTTACACCTATCCGGTGGCCCGGGCCCTGTTGGGCAACCTGGCGACGGCCTGGCCCACGGTGGACCTCAACACGCTGCTGGCCAACAACACCGCCGGCTGGGTGCTCAATGATGCGGTGGCCATCAACGCCGGCGGCCAGATCGTGGCGCGCGGCGCCTCGGCCTCCGGCAGCGGCTATGTGCTGCTCACCCCCGTGACCTCGCCAGCCGACCCCTATGCGGTCGTGCCCTCCGCACCGGCCAGCCTGGCCGCATCGCAGGTGACCGCCACCTCGGCCGGGTTGACCTGGACCAACACCGCACGCAACGCCACCCGTCTGGTCGTGGAACGCTGCAGGGGCAGCAAGTGCAACAGCTTCGCCGAGATTGCGATCCTGCCCAGTGACACCGCCCACTTCAGCGACGCCACGCTGGCGCGCCGTACCACCTACCGCTGGCGCGTGCGTGCAGGTAACGCCAAAGGCCTCTCGGCGGCCAGCAACGTGGCGACAGCGACAACGCTTCGCTGAGTCACCGGACCGTCCGCGCGATCTCGATCATCTGCACCACCCGTTGCTCGTATGGCGGTGGCCGCACATCGAACTCCTCGACGATGCGTGAGTTGTCGAACAGGTACGCCCCCGCCCCCTTCTCGAACTCGCCGCCCGTGTCGTTGTCGAAGCCGATGTCGGCGGCGGGAATGACCTTCTTCACCATGTCGGCGATCTGCCCCAGGCTCAACGTTTCTCCGCCGGTGCAGTAGATGTCATGCTCGGGCTGGCGCTTCTGCCCGATGCGAACGAAGGCTTCTGCCGCGTCATCGATATAGATGCAGCAGCGCATTCGGTCGAGGTAGCTCAGGTTGATGACCAGGTTCGGCCTGGCGCCGGCGAACGCGGACATCACGTCCTCGAAGCGGCCCACGTCGGTGCGCAGCACACTGACCTGCTTGCCCAGGTCGCTGAAATCGGCCGAGGCAACGTCCATGCAGGTCACTTCGTAGCCGCGAGCGGCAAGCAGTCGCACGATGCGCCGGCCGAGGAAGCCGGCGCCGCCGAGAACACAGGCTTTCATTCGCTTCTCCTTGTCAGCGACAATTCAGCCATGCGCCCGTCCGTCTTGCTGAACCGCCATCGCCAACGCATCCTGTCGCTTGCTGCGGCACGCGGCGCGAGTCGCCTGCGCGTTTTCGGCTCTGTGGCCAAGGGAATCGACCGAGACGGCAGCGACCTGGACTTGCTGGTGGATCTGCCTCCTGGCACGTCGTTGCTGACCGTCGTGGGTCTGCAGCAAGAGCTCAGCGATGTGCTCGGCACCGCGGTAGACCTGTGCACGGAGCGCGAACTGCATCCGGACCTCGCGTCTCGAATTCTCGCTGAGGCACGGCCGCTGTGAGTGAACGGGACCGGCTCTAACTGACTCACATTCTGGCTGCCGCGGCGGACGTTATCGAGTTCACGGCTCAAGGACGGGCCGATTTCTTCGCCGACAAGAAGACACAGGCCGCGGTGATACGCCAGATCGAGATCATCGGCGAGGCGGTCAAGCGCCTCAGCCCCGCGCTGACGGCAGCCGACCCCGCAGTTCCGTGGCGACAGATTGCTGGCGCGCGAGATCGTCTGATTCATGGGTACTTCAGTGTCGATCTCGATGCTGTCTGGGCCATGGTCGAGCAGGACATCCCGGTCCTGCGCGCGCAGATCGCGCGCATCGTTGCGGCACTGGGTGACGCCAGCGTGTAGAAAGCGCTGACGCGGGTCCGGCAAGCGCAACTGGGCTTCACTCGATCCCTCTCGGGAAGTCAAACGCCCTGCCCGCGCTTGGCGTCGCTCGGCGCCGGCGGGTCGCGCTTCAACACATCGTCGATGGCCTCCGGCGCCACCTTGATGCTCACGCCCGCGCGCTCCTGCGGCAGCAGCGTCACCGCGCGCGCGTCGCGCTCGGCCCAGCCGCGATTCATGGCTTCCTGCACATCGGCCAGCGCGAGGTTGGCAAAGCGCATCGGCACCTTGAGCTTGCGGCCGAGTTCGGTGGCGATGGTCAGATCCTTCTCGATGACCCGCAGCGCCGCATTCGGTGGCTCGAACTTGGCAGGCAGGAACTCATCGACCAGCCCGTCGAAGGTGCGGCGGCGCCCGATCGAGCCCTGGCGGATCGCTTCCCACAGCGGCAGCGGGTCGGCGCCGGCCTTGACGCCGAGCACGAAGGCTTCGATCAGCGCGGCCTGCATCGACTGGCTGGCACAGTTGTGCACGAGCTTCGTGACCATGCCCGCGCCGACCGCGCCGACATGCACCGGATGGTCGCCCATCGCGCGCAGCACCGGCTCGAAGCGTTGATAGACGGCCTTGTCGCCGCCGACCCAGATGGCCATGCGGCCGCGCTTGGCGCCGAGCGCGCCGCCGCTGATCGGCGCGTCGAGCATGTGCGCGCCGCGCGCCGCGAAGGCCGCGTGCAAGCGCTCGATCAACTCGGGTGAGTTGGTCGACATCTCGAAGAACGCACCGCCGGGGCGCATGCCTTCGAGCAGTCCGTTCGGGCCGAGCGCGACCGCCTCGATGACGGCCAGGCTTGGCAGGCAGGTGAGTACCGCGTCGCATTGCTCGGCCACGGCGCGCGGCGAATCGGCCCAGGTGGCGCCAGCAGCGAGCAGCGGCGCTGCAACGTCCTTGCGCACGTCATGCACCACCAGCGGAAAGCCCGCCTCGCGCGCATGCAGGGCCATCGGCCCGCCCATGATGCCCAGGCCGATGAAGCCGATGGTGGGTTGGTTGCTGCTCATGACTTTTGGGCCTTCATTCCATTGGGGGCAGTCGATACAGGCAGTGCCAAGTGTTGGCGCTTCACTCGCGCGACGACGGGCTCCGACACCGGGCCGCCACCTCACGGCCTACGTCGCCCAACACTGCGACGCCGCGGCACAGGCCCAACAGCTCGTCCACCGCTGCTGGCGCCAACACGAGCAGCGCTTGCGCCCTGAACTTGGCGTCGAGTTCGGCGTCGGTCATCGGACGCTTCAGGCTGCCGCGCGTTTGCGTCACGTGCGCGCGCAGCGTGCGGCCGTCGGCCAGCGTCACTTCGACGATCGCCTGGTCGCGCGCGACGCTCTCGTCGGCCACGGCTTCGATGCGCGCGCGCAGCGCCGCGACTTCTCCATCATCGATGCAACTCTGCTGCATCTCGGGCACGCCCGCAGCACCACGCACCAGCGCCGCCGCGGCCCAGTGGTAGAGGCTGACGTGGCACTCCAGCGTGTCGGCCGGCTCGCGCACGCCGCAAAGCGAAATCGCCAGCGGATGAACCTTGAGCACGACGCGCTCGAAGCGGCCGTCGCACTGCTGCCGCACTTCGAGACAGGCGTCGAGCGTGGGGTGGATGACGATGCCGCAGGGGTACGGCTTGTAGGCGTTGGCCAGCAACTCGTGCTCTTGGCCCAGGCCCTCGACCGCGCGCTCCAGGCTGGCCTGCGGCGAGGCGAAGACATCGACAAAACCTTTGTCGGCCTCCAGCGAATGGTCGTCGCCGGTGAAGCCCTTGGCGGCGAGCAGCGCGGACCAGACGCCGCAGCGCGCGGCGTGGCCGGGACGAAAATGCGCGGTCATCGTGCCGTGCGTGGCGCGAAAGCCGCCGGCCTGCGACGCGGCCAGGCCAATCGCCCAGTTCATGTGCTGCTCGTCCAGGCCAAGCAGGTTGCCGAGCGCGACGGCGACGCCGATCGGCGCGGTCAGGCCGGTGACATAGAAGCCGACGTTGAACTGCGCTGGAGGCAGCACCAGCGTGTTGCTCAGGCGACAGGTGATTTCGATGCCGAGCGCGAAGGCGTTGAGGAAGTCTTCGCCGGAGACCGTGCGCGTTTCGCTGAAGGCCAGCAGCGCCGCGCCGACCGGGCCGCTCGGGTGCGTCACCGTGGCGAGGTGCGCGTCGTCGAAGGCGAGCACGCTCGAAGCGATGCAGTTGACGAACGCGGCGCTGGCGACATCAGTGCGCTGCGCGCGGCCGATGATCGACGCTTGCGCCGCGCCGCCGAGTTCAGCCACCGTGGCCGCGGCAATGGTCACTGCGGCCTCGCGGCTGCCGCCGAGTGCGCAGCCGACCCAGTTCATGAAGGCGCGTGCGGCTTCGGCTCTCACCTGCTGCGGCAGCGCAGCGAAGCGCGACTGCACCGCGTAGCGAGCCAGCTCGCGCGTGATCGGTCGGCGCCGGGTCACGCTTTGCATTTCGCGACGCGCAACGCAAATTCCTCGATCGCGCGATTGACCTCATCGGCCGCTTCGATCTGCGGAAAGTGGCCGACCCCGGTGATCACCTGGACTTGCGACTGCGCCACCAGGCTCGTCACCGCGTCGGTGAAGGACGTGCGCATGCCCGGCTGCATCGGCACGCGCTGGAAGTGCGAATCGACATGCGTCGATTGCAGCACCAACGCCGGCACCGCGATGCGGCGCAGCGTTTCCTTGCCACGCAGCGGATCCCAGCCGACGGCGTCGAGGTACAGCGCGCGGCCGAAGGCCGGATCGAGCCGGCCGGCCTGCGCCAGCACGCGCGCGCGCACGGCACGGTCGCTGCCTTCGACGAACATGGCAGCGAAGTGGCGCTCGGCGTACGCGGCAAAGCCTGCACTGTCGATGGCTTCGGCCGCGCGCTGGATCAGCGTCTCGCGGTCGGCCTCGTAGAACGCGCCTTCGATGAAGACCATGCCGGCCACGCCGTCGCTCGATTCGGCATACGCGTCGCGGATGACCTTGCAGCCCAGGCTGTGGCCGATCAGGATCACCTGCCGCGCGCCGCTGTGCCGCCTGGCATCGTTGACGACCGAGGCCAGCGCTGCGATCGTCGCCTGATGCTGTTGCGGCGGCGGCGCCGATGCGCCGTGGCCCGGCAGGTCGAGCGTGACGCAGCGAAAGCGCGCCGACAAGCCCTTCACCTGCGCCGCCCAATCTTCCTGCGTGCAGGCAAAGCCGTGGACGAAGACGAGCGTCGGTTCGTGCTTGCCGTGGATGCGAACGTTCAGTGCTTCGGGAGCGTTCATGTGCTTGGCTCGGCCGTGTTGTCGATGCGATAGACGCGCGCGGCGTTGGCGCTGAAGAGTTGCTGCTTCTCGGCCGGCGAGCAGGCCGCTGCGGTGAGCTTCAACGCGTTCCAGACCGTGCGGTAGCTGCCGGCGACGCCGTCGGGCGGGAAGTTGCTCTCGTACAGGCAGCGTGCCGGACCGAAGTGTTCGAGGCAGGTTTCGACATACGGCTTCCACAGAGCAGCGAGTTCATCGGCGGTGGCTGGCGCGGCGCGCCGGTCGAAGCCGAAGCCGCAGCGCTTGCCCGACAAGCCGCCGAGTTTCATCAGCATGTTCGGCCGCTGTGCCGCCTCGGCGACCAGCGCTTGCCACCGTGCGAAGGTCTCGCGCGCCGCGTAGGCGTTGATGCCGAGCAGGCCGCCGCAGTGATTGACGACGATGGTGGCCTCGGGCACCGCGTCGGCCAGGCTGCACAGCTCGGGCAGCTGCGGGTGGTAGAGGAAGGCGTCGTAGACCAGGCCGCGTGCCGCCAGGCGCGCCACGCCGGCGCGAAAGCGCGCGTCGAACATCAGCCCTTGCGGCGCCATCGGCCGCGTGCCGGTGTTGACCGACGCGTCGGCGTCCCACGGCGTGACGCCGCGAATGCCGCGCAGGCGCCCACCGCTGGCGACGGCCAGCGCGTCGAGCACTTCGTCCAGCGCATCACCGAGCGCGAGATCGGCGCCGCCGATGAAGCCGGCGCAGATGCGCGTGGCGCCGAACAGGCCGCTCTCACTCATCGCTGCCATGCCGGCGACGAACTCGGCCTCGCCGACGCAGCGCAGCGCCGCGGGGCCGTGTCGGCGCAGCATCGCACCGCATTCGGCATAGACGGTGGCGACGATGTGGTGACCACTGCCGACATCCGCCACGAACTCGTCGAGCAGGTAGCGCTGGCCGTGATGCCACCACAGGTGGTGGTGGCAGTCGACGATCGGCAGTTCCGGGTCGATCACGTCGGCGGCGGCGTCGGCTGGTGTCGCCGTCATGTCATCGTTTCCTTCGGCCGCCACACCCGCTCCCACACCAATTCGCGCCGCTGCGTCGATGCGCCGTACAGCCGCGCGGGCGGGCGCAGCAGCATCTGCTGCGCGCCCAGCATCAGCACTTCGCGCACTTGCGTGCTGCCGACGCGCGATGCGTCCGAGGCCATGTCCACCAGCGTTTCTAGGCGCGTGCCGTCGAAGGTGCAGCGGCCACCATAAGAGCTGTAGGCGCGATCGCCACCGGCGCTCGCATCGCCATTGCACAGCGCCGACAACATGCGGCCGTTGGCAAACAGGATCTGGCCCATCGGCCGCTCGCCGTAGGGCGCGGGCAACGGCCGACCTTGCTCGTCCCAGGCGCGGCTCTCGACCAGACGCCAGATGCCGTCGAGCGCGTCCATGCGGCCCTACTTCGGCACGTGGATCATCGCGGCAGGATCGATCTTCTCGATGCCTGGCAGCGCAACGCCGGAGGCCCGCATGAAATCGATCTCCTGCTTCATGTGCGCGGCGGTGACCGGCCGATACTTCCAGGCGTTGTGCTCGGCGCTGAACAGCACGTCCAGCGTGGCCGCGTCGACCTCCGGGTAGAGCTTGCCGAGTGCGGCCTTGACCTGATCGGGCGCCTTCTCGAGGATGCTGGAGAAATCCCGGTAGGAGTCGATCACCTGGCGCATGAGTTGCGGGTTGGCTTCGGCCACCGGGGCCATCGCGTGGAAAGCCGTGATGCTGGCCGGCATGTTCTCGCTCGGCAACTCACCCTTGGGGCCGCTGACCCAGACCACGGCCTTGCCGCGCGCCACCTGGCTGCCCCAGAACGGCGCGCCCGCGCTGTAGCCCTGGATCGCGCCGCTCTCCAGCGCCGCGACCATCGCCGGCTGGGCCATGTAGGTCAGCCGCATCTTGGCGCCGAGCGCCTCGGCCGCGCCCTTGAAGGAGTTGGTGTAGGTCGATGTCGCGCTGGGCGCGGCGATGAGCAGGCCGTCGAGCGCCTTGAGCCGATCGCGCGCAGGCGCCGCGGCGCTCACGCCAGTGCGATCCGCGACCTCCTTGGCCAAGACGATCGATGCGGCCAGGCCCCAATAGACGTTGGCCAGGGTCACCACAGGCTGACCCCGCGCCCACGCGGCGACCTGCTCGCCCGCACCGCCGAGCACCACCTGGGAGGAACCCGAGACCAGTGCGGCGGTGAGCGTCGCGCCGGTGCCCAGGATCGGGAACTTCACGTTCAAGCCGTTGCGCGCATAGCAGCCGAGCAGTTCCGCGGCGCGCACGGAAGCGGTCGCGAAGCTGGTCGAGCTGATGGGGATCGAGACTTCCTTGAGCGCAGGTTGTGAGCGCAGCGCGGGCACGAAGATCGCGGCGCCGACACCGGCCACCAGACGGCGACGCGACCGCGAAGCGATGGGGTGATGGTTCATCGCGTGGCTCACTGCTTGGGCAACCCGAGGTCGGCCGCCAGCTTGGCCACTTTCAGCGTGTCCTGCCGAATGCGCTCGGCGAACTGCGCACCGTCGAGCGGCGTCGGCTCACAGCCGTCGAGCTTGCAGCGTTCTCGGTAGGCCTCGCTGGAGGTGACTGCGCGCATCGCCTGGTCGAGCTTGCTCACCACGTCCGCGGGCGTGCCGGCGGGCGCCAGCACGCCGCCATAGACGGCGTAGCTGTAGTTGGTGATGCCCTGTTCGTCCAGCGTCGGGATGTTGGGGTGGTCGGCGAGGCGCTTCAGGCTGGTGACGCCGTAGGCGCGCAACTGCCCGTCCTTGAGCAACGGCGCCGCGCTTCCCGGCGTGTCCATGATGAAGTTCAGGCGCCCCGCCATCAGGTCGGGCTTGGCCGCTGCAAGGCCCTTGTACGGGATGTGCATCAACTTGACGTTCGCGATCGCCCCCAGCATGGTCGCCGACAACCACGCGGCGGTGCCGACACCGCCCGAGCCGTACGTCACCGATTCGGGCGTGCCCTTGGCGCGCGCGAGCAGTTGCGGCAGCGTCGCGTCGGGCTGCGTGACGGCGCCGACCATGATCAGCGACGCATCGCAGGTCATGCCCACGGGAATGAAGTCCTTCGACTCGAAGCCCGGGTCCTGCTTCAGCGCCAGGGCCTGCGAGAACAGGCTCGAGGTGCCGAGCAGCGTGTAGCCGTCGGCGGGTGCCGCCTTGACGGCGCGAATCGCGATCAGCCCTTCGCCGCCGGCGCGGTTCTCGACGATCACCTGCTGGCCCAGATTGGCAGACATGCGCTCGGCGATCCAGCGCAGGTTGACGTCGAGCAGGCCCCCGGGCGCAAAGGGCAGGAGGATGCGGATCGGCTTGGACGGGAACGGATCGGCGGCGCTGACATTCGCGCTCGCGAGCAAAGCCAGGCAGCAGCTCAGCAGGCGCTTGAGCAGGGTCGACATGAACAGGTCTCCTTGATGAATCGGAAGGCGGCTCACTCGGCCGAAACGTTGTACTTGACGACCACCGGCCGCCACTTCTCGAGCTCGCCGCGCACGATCTGCTCGAACTCTTCGGGCGTCGAAGGCGTGGCGGTCATGCCCATGTTGGCGAGCTTGGCGACGTTGTCCTTGTCGCGCAGGATCTCGCCCACCGCCTTGTTCATCTCGACCACGATCTCGCGCGGGATGCCCTTCGGGCCTTCCATCCCGGTCCACGGCTGCGACGAGAAGTTGTAGCCCTCCTCGATCAGCGTCGGTGTTTGCGGCAGCAGCGGGTCGCGCTTGTCGCCCATCACTGCCAGCACCTTGAGCTGGCCCGACTTGATGTGCGGCATGAAGTTGCCCACCAGCGCCATGCCGGCGTCGATCTGCTCGCCCAGCAGGTCCTGCAGCACCTGCGGCGGACCGCGGTAGGGAATGATGTTGTAGCTGATGCCCGCCAGGTCCTGCAGCGCGAGCTGCGTCATGTGCGAGTACGAGCCGTTGCCGGGGCTGCCCATCTTCAGCGCGCCCGGATTGGCCTTGGCATAGGCGACGAACTCCTTCACGTTGTTCACCGGCAGGCTCTTGCGCACCACGAGCACGCCCGGGTCGCGGTTGGTCAGCGTGATGAACGAGAAGTCGGTCAGCGGGTTGTAGGGCAGCGCCTTGAAGGTCAGCGCGTTGTTGGCCGCCGGGCCGGGCGTGGTGACGATGAATGTGTAGCCGTCGGGTTTGGCGCGCGCCACCGAGGCCTGGCCGATGTTGCCGGAGGCGCCGGTGCGGTTGTCCACCAGCACGGTGTTGCCGTACTTCTTCTGCAGGTTCTCGGCGATCAGGCGAGCGACGAAGTCGAAGCTCGATCCCGCCGGCCACGGCACGACGATCGTCATCGGCCGCTCCATCGGCCACTTGGCCTGCGCGAAGGACGTTGCGGGCGCCAGTGCAACCCAGGCCGTCAAGGCCGCCGTCGCCACAGCGCAGCGGCGCCGCAAGCTTGCTGTTCGGTTCATGAGCGGGGCCTCTCTCGGTTCGCGAATGCGAACCGTCGTTCGCGGATAGGCTTGCACTGTAGGCCCGGACGGCGCTTGCGGGATCAGGGTTTATCGCGGCGCGCCGCAGAGCGCCGAGGCGCCGCGCGCCGCTTCCCTGCGGCGATCGGCATCGCTTTCCAAGACGGAAATCTTCAGCGTCGCAATCATCAAGCTGCGCGCGCGCAGCTTGCCTAGCATCGCGCCGAGGTCGCATCGCGATCGATCGTGGCGCGCCGCGCTGGTTTGCATTCGCATCGGAGACAAGCATGAACACACGCCGCGCATTCAAGGCGCTGGTCGCGTCCGCCGTCCTGGCCACGAGCGTCACCGCATTCGCCGAAGAACTCAATGTCGGCCTGGCCTCGACCAGTTTTGCGAACGCCGCGCCGCGCATCGCGAAGGAGCTGGGCCTGTTCGACAAGCGCGGCCTCGATCCCAAGTTCATCGTCATGGACAGCGCCAACGCCGCGGTCACCGGCGTCATCTCCAAGTCGATCGACGCTGCATCGGCCGGGCCGGGCGAGATCGTGGTGGCGCACGCGCGAGGGCAGAAGGTGGTCGTGCTCGTCAACACCTACGCCGGCTTCGGCGGCACGCTGGTGCTCGCCAAGTCGGTGGTCGACAAGCTCGGCGTCTCGCCCACCGCGCCGGTGGCGCAGCGCCTGAAGGCGCTCGACGGCCTGGTGATCGGCTCGCCGAGTGCGACCGGGGCCTACACCGTGACGGTCAAGGGTGCGGCCGCCGCCGCAGGCGCCACGGTGCGCTTTGCCTACATGGCGCAGCCCGCGATGCTGGCGGCGATGGAGAGTGGCGCGATCCAGGGCTTCATGGGCGGCGCGCCGTTCTGGGCCGCGCCCGTGCTCAAGGGCTCGGGCGTGGCCTGGGTCAGTGGCCCCAAGGGTGAGTTCCCCGCCGAGTTCACGCCGGCCAACACCGCGAACCTGCAGGCGCTGCGCAGTTATGTCGATGCCAATCCGACGCTGCACAAGCGCATCACCGAGGTCTTCGCCGATCTCACCAAGGCGATCGACGAGCGGCCGGCCGAGGTCAAGGCCGTCGTGGCCAAGCTCTACCCGACGGTGGATGCTGCCACGCTCGATCTGCTGTTCGCCGCCGAAGCGCGCGCCTGGCGCTCGCGGCCGGCCACGGCCAAGGACATGGCGCACGAGATCGCCTACATCAAGCTCGGCGGCACGCCGATTCCCAACATCGACAGCGTCGATCCGGCGGCGATGGTCTTGCCGTGATTGCGTTCGCATGAACGCGCCGCTGTCGATCCAGGAGCAAGGCAGCTTCGCCGTCGGCGGCAGCGTCGTCACGACGCCCGGCCGCTACGACCCGCGCACCACGGCGCCCGACGGGCAGACGCTGCACGGCGATCACGCCTACGTCTTCTATCAAGTGCCGGTCGGTGCGCGCAAGACGCCACTCGTGTTCCTGCACGGCAACGGCCAGTTCAGCAAGACCTGGGAGACCACGCCCGACGGCCGCGAGGGCTACCAGACGCTGTTCCTGCGCCGCGGCTATCCCGTCTACCTCCTCGACCAGCCGCGGCGCGGCAACGCCGGGCGCAGCACGGTGCCGATGACGATCGCGGCCACGACCGACGATCAATCCAACTTCGACACCTTTCGCGTCGGCATCTGGCCCAACTACTTCGACGGCGTGCAGTTCGCGCGCGATGCGCAGACACTCGATCAGTACTTCCGCCAGATGACGCCCAACACCGGGCCATTCGACCTGCAGGTGGTGTCGGATGCGATCGCGGCGCTGTTCGACAAGCTCGACAACGGCGGCGTGCTGATCACGCATTCGCAAGGCGGCGGGCCGGGCTGGCTGACGGCGATCAAGAGCCGCAAGGTGCGCGCCATCGTCTCGTACGAACCCGGCAGCAACTACGT
The DNA here is from genome assembly GCA_963738605.1 of uncultured beta proteobacterium. GTDB lineage: Bacteria > Pseudomonadota > Gammaproteobacteria > Burkholderiales > Burkholderiaceae_C > CADEEN01. Next base: position 95,725 of record CAVTXG010000011.1, on the reverse strand, counting down.
CTTTCCCGAAGGCGCAGTGCCGGCACCGATGCCGAGTTCGGGCGGCACGCTCGAAGCGATCGGCGTGCCGCGCGCGGACTTCATGGCGCTGACGAAGATTCCGGTCGTCGTCTACTACGGCGACTTCATCCCCGAGCAGCCTTCGCCCAATCGCGGCCAGGACCAGTGGCGCGTGCGACTGGAGATGGCACGCCTGTGGGCCGCGGCGGTGAATCGCCACGGCGGCGATGCGCAGGTCGTGCACCTGCCCGCGATCGGCATCCGCGGCAACACGCATTTCCCGTTCTCGGACCTGAACAACGTGCAGCTCGCCGAGCTGATGGCCGAGTGGCTGAAGAGCAAGCAGCTCGATTGATCGCATCTCGTGACAACACCATGACCGAGTCCCTGCAACCCCAAGGCAGCACGTGGCTCGGTCTTGCCGGGCGCGTGTGCGTCGTCACCGGCGCTGGCCGCGGCATTGGTGCGCAGGTGGCGCGCGAGTTTGCGGCGGTCGGCGCGGCCGTGGCAGTACTCGACCGCGACGGTGCGTCCGCCGCATCGGTCGCCGCGGAGATTGCCCGCAGCGGCCAGCGCGCGATCGGCATCGCCGCCGACGTCACCGACGCCGCCGCCATCGCCGCCGCCGCAGCGCAAGTGCAGCGCGAACTCGGCAGCTGCGATGTGCTGGTCAACAACGCCGCGCTGGTCGGCTATGCCGGGCCGCTGATGAGCGCCGACATGGCGCAGTGGAACCAGACGCTGGCCGTCAACCTCACCGGCGCGCTGGTCTGCGCGCAGGCCTTCGGCGCGCAGATGATCGCCGCCGGCCGCGGTGGCTGCATCGTCAACGTGGCGTCGATCTGCGGCCACTTCGCGCTGCCGCAGGGCGGCGCCTACAGCGTCGGCAAGTCGGGCCTGATCATGCTGACGCAACTGCTCGCGCTCGAACTCGCCGAGCACCACATCCGCTGCAATTCGGTCTCGCCCGGCTTCGTGCAGACGCCCGCCACCGAGGTGGCGTACAGCGACCCGGCGGTGACGGAAGGGCGGCGCCGCATCATTCCGTCGCAGCGCATCGCGCAGCCGGATGACTTGGCCAACGTGATCGTCTTCGTCGCCAGCGAGCGCGCCGGCTACCTCAACGGCCAGGACATCCTGGTCGATGGCGCCGTCGGCCGCAGCCTGATGACGCTGGTGCCGCGGCCATCGCGCCCGATGCCGGCCGTCAAGGGCTGAGCGCAGAGCGGCATGTTCGAGCAGATCCTCGTCAACGGCCTGCTGGCCGGCCTGATCTACGTGATCATGGCGCTGGGCTTCACGCTGATCTTCGGCATCATGCGCATCGTGAACTTCGCGCACGGCGAGTTCTACATGCTCGGCGCGGTGCTCGTCTTCGTGCTGTTCAGCAAGATGGGCTGGCCGTTCTTCGTCGCGGTGCTGGTCGGCGGCATCGTCAGCGGCGTGCTCGGCGTCGTGCTCGAGCGCATCCTGTTCCGGCGCCTGGTCGGCGACGAGATGGCCGGCATGATCATGTCGCTGGCCGTCGGCATCATCCTGCAGTCGCTGGCGCTGATCGTCTTCGGCCCGGCGGAAGAATCGGTCAAGCGCCCCTTCTCCGGCACCTGGGGCCTGGGCAGCGCGGTCGTGCCGTGGGACCGCACCATCGTCGCGCTGTGTGCGATGGCCATCCTCGCCGCCTTCTACCTCTTCCTCAAGTACTCGCGCCTCGGGCTGGCGATGCAGGCGGTGGCGCAGGACCCCGAGACCTCGAGCCTGATGGGCGTCGAGTCCGGTTCGGTCTATGCAGCGGCCTTCGGCTTCGCCTGCCTGCTGGCCGGACTGGCCGGCGCGCTGATGGCGCCGATCTACACCGTCGGCCCCTACATGGGCGAGTTGCCGATGCTCAAGGCCTTCGTCGTCGTCATCCTCGGTGGCCTGGGCAGCTTGCCGGGCGCGGTGGCGGGTGGGCTCTTGATCGGCCTGGTCGAGTCCGTGCTCGCGACGCACTTCGATTCGACGCTGGCGCTGATCGCATCCTTCGTCGTCGTGCTGGTGGTCGTCATCCTGCGCCCGGCCGGCCTGATGGGACGCACGGTGCGATGAAGACGAAGACTGCGCTCCTCCTCGGCGCCGTGGCGCTGCTCGCCTTCTTGCCCTGGCAGTTCGGCAACAACTACATCCTGCACATCGCCACGATGGTGGTGATCATGGCGCCGATGGCGCTGAGCCTGAACCTGATGATGAAGCTCGGCCAACTCTCGATCGCGCAGCCGGCCTTCATGGGCATCGGCGCCTACGGCAGCGCACTGCTGACGATGCGCCTGGGCTTTCCGCCGGTGCTCGCCATGTTGAGCGGCGCGCTCATCGCCGCGGCCATGGCCGCGGCCGTGGGGCCGGTCTTCCTGCGCATCAAGGGCGTGTTCTTCGTGCTGCTCACGTATGCCTTCTCGCAGATCGTCAACCTGGTGTTCCAGGAGTGGACCTCGCTCTTCGGCGGCAACAACGGGCTGTACGGCATCCCGAAGTTCTCGCTTCTCGGTTGGCGCCTGACGAGCGTGCACCAGTACTACCTCTTCGGCCTGTTGTTCACGGCCGCCACCTACGCCGTGATGCGCGCGATCGAGCGCTCGGACATCGGCGCCATCTTCGAATCGCTCAACGAGAACGAGATGTTGAGCCGCTCGATCGGCTCCAACGCATTGGCCTGGCGCACCGCGGCCTTCACGCTCAGCGCCTTCATCGCCGGCATCGCCGGCGGCATCTACGCCTTCTACATCGGCTTCCTGTCGCCCGATCCGTTCGGCTTTCGGGCCTCGGTCGATCTGATCGTCATCAACGCGGTGGGCGGCACGGCGTCGGTGCTCGGCCCGATGCTCGGCGCGCTGCTGATCGTGCCGCTGCCCGAGCTGCTGCGCGACGCGCGCCAGTACCAGTTGCTGGTCTACGGCATCTGTCTGCTTGTCTTCGTCGTCTTCTTCAAGCAGGGGCTGGTGTCGCTGTTCCAGCGCCCGGGCAAGGCGCCCTGATGGCCAACCAGCTGCTCGAAGTCCAGGGTTTGAGCCGCCGCTTCGGCGGGCTCACCGCCGTGGCCGACGTGTCCTTCGCGGTGGACGAGGGCGAGATCTTCGGCATCATCGGCCCCAACGGCGCCGGCAAGACGACGCTGTTCAACGTCATCGCCGGCCACTACCGGCCGAGCAGCGGCACGGTGGCCTTCGAAGGCCACGACATCTCGGGCCACTCGAGCGACGAGATCGGGCGGCGCGGCATCGCGCGCACCTTCCAGGCCGTCAACGTTTTCAAGCTGCACACCGCGCGTGAGAACCTGCGCCGCGCCGCCGTGGCACACCGCTGCCACAACCCCTTGGCCTGGTTCACGCACCGGCGGCGCGAGAGCGCAGCGGATCTGAGCGAGGTGGCGCACTTCACCGGCCTGGCCGACGTGCTCGACAACGTCGCCGGCGGCCTGCCCTACGGCCTGCAGAAGATCCTGGGCATCGGCATGGCGATGATGGTCTCGCCCAAGCTGATCCTGATGGACGAGCCCGCCGCGGGCCTGAACTCGTCGGAGAAGAAGACCGCCGCCACGCTGATCCGGCGGCTGCGCGACGAGCGCGGCATCACGGTGCTGCTGGTCGAGCACGACATGCCGCTGGTGATGGGCGTGTGCGACCGCATCCTGGTCATCAACCAGGGCAAGACCATCGCGCAAGGCACGCCCGCGCAGGTGAAGGCCGATGCCGCGGTGATCGATGCCTACCTCGGCGAGGACTACGAGTTTGCTTGAGACCGAACAGCTCTGCGTCGACTATGGCGGCGTGCACGCCCTGCGCGAGGTGTCGGTGCAGGTGCCCGACAAGAAGATCGTCGCCGTCATCGGCGCCAACGGCGCCGGCAAATCGACCTTGCTCAAGACCATCGCCGGCCTGGTGCGCTCCAGCAAAGGCACGGTGCGACTGGACGGGCGGGACCTCAACGCGCTCAAGCCGCACGAGCGCCTCGATCTCGGCATCGTGCTCTGCCCCGAGGGGCGGCGCCTGTTCCCCGAGATGACGGTGCACGAGAACATCCGCATGGGCGCGTACCGCATGCGCAACAGTCGCCAGTTCAAGCAGCGCCTGGAGCAATTGCACGCGATCTTTCCACGCGTGGCCGAGCGCCACGCACAGATCGCGTCGAGCCTGTCCGGCGGCGAGCAGCAGATGGTGGCGATCGCGCGCGCCTTCGTCAGCCAGCCGCGCATCCTGATGCTCGACGAGCCGACGCTGGGCCTGGCGCCGAAGCTGATTCACGAAGTCGCCAAGCTCGTGCAGACGATCAACGCCGAGGGCGTGACTGTCGTCATCGTCGAGCAGAACGCGCGCCTGGCGCTGAAGATCTCCGACCAGGCCTATGTGCTCGAAACCGGCGGTGTCGTGCTGCAGGGCGCGAGCGCCCAACTGCTGCAAAGCGACAACGTGCGACACGCTTACCTCGGCGGCGCAGTGGCGACTGCCGCGACATAGATAACCAAGGAAGCCATGAAGCTGAAAGACAAAGTCGCCATCGTCACCGGCGGCGGCTCGGGCATCGGGCGCGGCGTCAGCCTGGCCTTTGCACGTGAAGGCGCGCACGTCGTGGTGGCCGACATCAATCGCAAGGGTGCGGACGAGACCGTGGCGATGGTCGAGGAGGCCGGCCGGCGCGGCCTGGCAGTTCAGACCGACGTGGCCGACCCGACCCAGGTGACGGCGATGGTCGCCGCCGCGCGCGCTGCGTTCGGCCGCATCGACATCCTGTTCAACGGCGCGGGCATTCTCTTTCCCACCTCGATTCTGGACACCACGGTCGAGCAATGGGACCGCACGCTCGCCGTCAACCTGCGCGGCAACTTCCTCTGCCTGCAAGCGGTGGCGAAGGTGATGGTCGAGCAAGGGCGCGGCAAGATCATCAACATCACGTCGATCCTCGGCATTCAGGCGCGCGCCAAGCGCGGGGCCTATGGCGCCTCCAAGGCCGGCATCATTTCGCTGACCAAGACGGCGGCGATCGAACTGGGGCCGCAGGGCGTGTTCGTGAATGCCATCGCGCCGGGCTCGATCGAGACGCCGTTCGCGCAGAGCGCCCCCGCCTCGCCGGAGGTCAATCAACGCAAGATGGCCGCGATCCCTCTGCGGCGACGCGGCGATCCGCACGACCTCACCGGCCCCGCAATCTTTCTCGCCAGCGATGACTCGGATTACGTCAGCGGCATGGTGATGACGGTGGACGGCGGCTATACGGCCGGCATGGAATGACGAACCTCGAACTGCAAATCTCTTGAAGGAGAACGCGAAATGAACACTTCTGTTGTGAAGCGCACGCTGGCCGCGGCGGCATTGCTGACGGCGAGCTTGTTGAGCAGCGCCGCAAGTGCACAGACGCTGAAGATCGGCATCATCGCGCCGCTCACCGGACCGGCCGCGCCCTGGGGCCTGGCGATGAGCGAAGGCGCGAAGATCCTCGCCAAGGACTACAACGCCAAGGGCGGTCTGCCCATCGGCGGCAAGAACTATCAAGTGGAGATCGTCGCCTACGACGATCACTACAAGGCCCAGGACGCGATCGCCGCCTACCAGCGCCTGGTCAATCGCGACGGCGTCAAGCACATCGCTGTGGCCGCGGGGGTGAGCACGTTGGCGATCAAGCCCAACATCGAGGACAACAAGGTCGTCGTCATGACGGCAGGCTACCTCGCCAACCTGCTCGACCCCAACGCCAAGCACATGTACCGCATGTGGGGCATCCCGGCCGACTACTACCCCGCCATCTACCGCTGGTTGAAGGACAACACCAAGGAGCGGCGCGCCGTGCTGATCAGCCCGGACGACGAGAGCCAGCGCGAGATGGTCACGCTCAGCACCAAGCTGCTCAAGGAAAGCGGCTACACGATCGCCGCCACCGAGGTCTACGAGAAGAGCCTGAAGGACTTCCTGCCGCTGCTGACCAAGGTGCTGGCGCAGAAGCCCGACATCATCGATCTCGGCGGCACCGCGCCGGCCACCGCGGCGGTGATGGTGCGGCAGGCGCGCGAGTTCGGCTACAAGGGGCCGATCTTCATTCCCGGCTCGTCGGCCTGGCGCGAGATTCTTGAAGGCGCCGGCGCCGCGGCCGCCGAGGGCGTGCTCAACATGGTCTATGTCGATCCCGCCAACGACAACTACAAGCGCTTCGCTGCCGAGTACAAGAAGGCGGTCGGCCAGGAGCCCAACGAATCGATCGCGCCCTACACCGACGGCGTGAACATCCTGATCCAGTCGATCGTCAAGTCGGGCTCGGTGGACGACACATCCAAGTTCGAAGCCGGCTTCAGGCAGGCGCTGCCGATGAAGTCGATCCAGGGCGATACGCTGACCATCGGCGGCGGCATGGCCCACGGCATCGACCACCAGATCGCGGCCTTCCGCTACATCGGCGCCATCAAGAACGGGCAACTGCAGATCATCGGCAAGATTCAGTGAACCGCGCGCCGCGTTCGCAGGGCGCGGCCTACTTGCCGAGCATGAAGTCCACCATCATGGTCTGCACCGCGTCGACCATCTGATCGCCGTCGGCGACCCTGCAGCCTGCCGCTTGCGCCGCCGCCAAGAACGGCGTCACGCCGTGTCCTGCGATCACGTCGCCGACGAACATCGTCGGCATCAGCCGGTTCGCGGCCACTGGCAGTGGATCGCCGACCGCCATGCCCATCGGGCTGGCGTTGCAGACCGTGTCGCGCCGGTCGGGTCAGCCCCGCCGAGTTTCGTGCGACCGCGGCCGAAGCTCGCCTGCAATTCGATCAGCCGCGCGCCGCGGCTGGGGTCGCTGTCGCACACGACCAACTCGCACACGCCCGCTTCGAGCAAGGCGATGGCGATGGCGCTGCCCGCCGCGCCGGCGCCGACGAGCAGCGCCCGCGCGCCCTGCGGCTGCGCGCCCTGGTCGATCTGCGCCTTCGCGATTTCGCTCGGGACACGCGCCGTTCGTGCGACCGGAGAACACGCGCGCACGCGCTCGTTTCCGCCGCGGAATGTGAGCGCGTCGCAAGCGTCAACCCGGGCCACGGACGCGCTGCCTAGCATGCGCAGGCACGCGCGTGGGCGCTTCTGCGAGCAGGATTTCAGCGACATGAAGATTGGATACGTCGGCCTCGGCAACATGGGCGGGGCGCTGGCCCGGCGACTGCAACTGCAGCTCGTGCTCAGCGTGTACGACCTCGACGCCGCAGCGGTGCAGCGCATGGTCGACAAGGGCGCCACGGCGAGCACGAGCCTGCGCGAACTGGGCGCGACCTGCGACGTGGTGCTGCTGTGCCTGCCCACATCCGAGCACGTGCGCGCCGCGCTGTTCGACGACAACGGCCTCGCTGCGTCGTTGCGCGCGGGCAGCCTCGTGGTGGACCAGACCAGCGGCGACCCGACCGCCACGCGCGCGATGGCCACCGAGCTCGCCGCGCGCGGCATCGAGCTGATCGACGCGCCGGTCAGCGGCGGGCCACGCGGCGCCGATGCCGGCAGCATCGCCATCATGGTCGGCGCCAGCCCGGCGCAGTACGAACGCATCCTGCCGATCCTGCAATCGATCAGCCCCAACGTCCTGCATGCCGGCGGCGTCGGCTGTGGGCATGTGGCCAAGCTGGCCAACAACCTGCTGTCCGGCGGCCAGCGCCTGATGACGCTCGAAGCGATGGCGCTGGCGGTGAAGAACGGCATCACGTCCGACAAGGCGGCCGACATCTTCCTTGCCGGCTCCGGCCGCAACTACTGGGCCGAGCACTTCCTGAAGTCGCACATCGTCAGCGGCAAGCTCGACTCGCCCTTCACGCTCGGCCTGCTGCACAAGGACGTACGCCTGGCCTGCAAGCTCGCCGACGACTCGGGCGTGAGCCTCTTCCTCGGCAACCAGGTCAAGGGCTACTACCAGTCGGCCATCAATCAATTGGGCGATGGCGCGCCGGTCAACACGGTGGCGCTGATGATCGACAAGCTGTCCGGTACGCATGTGGTGCCGACGAACCACAGCGTGAAGCTGCCCGCGCTGAAGTGACGATCGAACGACGCCGCACTGGCGCAAGGAAACAGAGCATGTCCAAAACGAATCACCACCGTCGCACCGTGCTCGGCAGCGCCGCCGCCGCGGCGCTCGCAGGCCTGCTGCCCATGAGCGCGCGCGCGCAGGCCGCCTGGCCCAACCGGCCGGTCAAGATCATCGACGCGGCAGCGCCGGGCGGCAGCACCGACGTGATGGCGCGCTGGATCGGCAACAAACTCGCGCCGCGCCTGGGTCAATCGTTCGTGATCGAGAACAAGCCGGGTGCAGGGCTGTCGCTCGGTACCGATGCGGTGGCCAAGTCGCCGCCCGACGGCTACACCTACCTGCTGGTCTCCACCGCGATGTGCACTGCCGTCGCGTCGGGCAAGAAACTGCCCTACGACTTCCTGAAGGATCTGGCGCCGGTCGCGCAACTCGGCTCGACGCCGCTGATCGTCGTCGTGCCGGCCAACTCGCCCTACAAGACGCTGCGCGATCTGGTCGATGCCGCGCGCGCCCAGCCCGGCATGGTGAGCTACAGCACCAGCGGTGTCGGCAGCATGAGCCACATCGGCATGGAGCTGCTCGCCTCGGAAGCCAAGGTGCAGATGCTGCACATCCCCTACAAGGGCGTGTCGCTGTCGATCCCCGACCTGATGAGCGGGCTGGTGCATGCCGCGCTCGGCACCGTGGCGACGTACTCGAAGCTGCTCGAGGGCGGCCAGATGCGCGCCCTCACGGCCACCAGTGCGCAGCGCTCGCGCCTGCTGCCGAACCTGCCCACCAGCGCCGAGCAAGGCTTGCCCGGCTTCCAGATCGAATTCTGGTGGGGCCTGCTCGGCCCCGCCGGGATCCCGGCCGACGTCGTGCGACGCATGAACGGCGAAGTCGCCGCCGTGCTCGCCGAAGCCGACTCGCGCGAGTTCTTCGAACGCCTGGCCGCCGCCCCCGTGGCTGCAACGCCGGAAGAGTTCGGCCGCTTGAATGCGTTCGAGGTGGCGCGCTGGAGCAAGGTGATCAAGGACGCGAACATCAAGGTGGAGTGATCGCCATCCGGCAATCGGCAATCGGCAATCGGCGGTGCTACGCTTGACCGCATGAGGCGGATCTGCACGCTGGCGCTGGTGATCGCGATGATGCTCGCACCTGGCCTGGCGACGTCCGCGCCAGAGACGCCACCGGCCACGCGCGCAGCGGCCTTGAAGGCCCTGACGGACAGCGATCCCGCGCGCCGCCTGGCTGCCGTGCAGCGACTCGCGCAAGCCGGCACGATGGCCAACGTTGAGCGCCTGGCCAAGTCGCTGCGCGACGCGAGCGAGCCGGTGCGCGAGGCCGCATCGGTGGCGCTGTGGGCGCTGTGGAGCCGCTCGGGCGACGCGGCCATCGACCGCAAGCTGGCCGAGGGCACGAAGCAGATGGGCCAAGGCGACTTCGCTGCGGCGCTCGCGCTGTTCGATCAGATCGTCAAGGCCAGGCCGGACTTCGCCGAGGGCTGGAACAAGCGCGCGACGGTGCTGTTTCTCTTGCGCCGCGACGCCGAATCGCTGCGCGATTGCGACAAGGTGCTCGAGCGCAACCGCCATCACTTCGGCGCGCTCTCGGGCATGGCGCAGATCCACCTGCGCCGCGGCGATGTCGAGCAGGCGTTGAAGGCCTACCAGCGTGCATTCGAGATCAACCCCAACCTCGACGACGGCGCAGCGGTGCTGCGCATGCTGCAGGAAGCGGTGCGCACGCGGCGCGAGTCTGCGGGCGGCAACAGGACCTGACGCGCTGACTCAAGCCCGCTCGGTGAGCGGCAACCCCGGCCGCGGCCAATCGATCTCCACCAGCCGCCCCGCATACGACTGCGTCACATACGCCTTGCCGCTGCCGGCGGCACCGAAGCAGAGGTTGGTGCAATGCGTGTCGCCCGGCACCGCGACGAACTCGACCAGCCCGCCGTGTGGCGAACACACCGTGATGCCGCCGCGATCCAGCGTCGCAACGCAGAGGTTGCCGCCGGCCTCGACCGCGAGCGAGTCGAAGCGCGCATAAGACGGCCAGGCGTAGATCAGTCGGCTGCCATGCGGCGAATCGGGTGATGCTTTCGCAGGGTGCGCCAGTTCGCCCGGGCCGCTCAGATCCCAGGCCCACAGGCGCGCGCTGTCGGTCTCGGCCACATACAAGGTCTTGCCGTCGGGCGACAGGCCCACGCCGTTGGGGCGATGGATCGGAAAGATCACTTCGCGCACCATCGAGCCGTCGGTCTTGGCATAGCAGACGCTGCCGCGATCGGCATCGCGATGCCGCGTCTTGCCGGGGTCGGTGAACCAGAAGCCGCCGTGCGCGTCGAAGACGAGGTCGTTGGGGCCGCGAATGGGTTGCTCGCCGATGCTGTCGTAGAGCACTTCGAACTCGCCGCTGTCGATGTCCACGCGCTGGATCGATCCACGCCAGTAGTCGTCGGGCGTGCCGGCACCGGCCCATGAGCCGTCGGCGCGCTGCACGAAAGCCACCGGCCCTTGATTCGCAACGTAGCACTTGCCGTCGGGCCCGAGCGCCGCGCCGTTGGGGCCGCCGCCGAGTGGCGCGACGACATGCTTGCTCCCGTTGGGCCAGACGCGCGTCAACGTGCGGCGGCGAATCTCCACCACCAGCAGGCTGCCGTCGCCGACCCACACCGGCCCTTCCGGAAACCACAGGTCTTCGGCAAGCACGCGCACAGCGCAGTTCCTACTGCGGTTCGAGCTTGGCGTCGCGCGCGATGGCGACGAACTTGTCCACCTCGGCGTTGATGTGGGTCTTCAGCGCATCCGGCGTCATCGGCATCGGCACGCTGCCGGTCTTGGCCAGGCTCTCGATCACGTCCGGTTGCTGCAGGATCCGCGCGACCGCTTCGGACAGGCGGGTCGCGGTTTCGCGCGGCAGGCCCTGCGGGCCGACGAGTGCCGACCAGGAGTTGATGTCGTAGCCCGGCAAAGTCTCCGAGACGGCGGGCCAGTCGGGCGTCAGCGGGTTGCGCTTGAGCGGACTGGTGCCGAGCACGCGAATCTTGCCCTCCTTGGCATACGAGATCGAACTGCCCATGTCGAGCAACATGAGGTTGAGCGTGCCGCCCAGCAGGTCGGTGATGTTGGTCGAGACGCTGCTGTAGGGCACCTTCAGAAACTCTACGCCGGCCATCTTCTCGAAAGACGACACCTGGACTTGAACCAGCGTCGAGCCGATGCCGACGCTGACCTTGCCCGGATTGGCCTTGGCATGCGCGATCAACTCGGGAATGGTGCGCACCGGAACCGACGGGTTGACAACCCATGCGTGGTTGTTCGAGTACACGGTGCTGATCGGCGTGAAGTCGCGGCGCGGGTCGTAAGGCAGGTTCTTCACCAGCGGCACGTTGATCGCGAAGATCGAGACCGAGCCGAAGAACAGCGCCGTGCCGTCGGACGGCGCGCGCATCAGTTCCTGGACCGCGATGACGCCGTTGGCGCCCGGCTTGTTCTCGACGATGAACGACTGGTTCAGCACCGGTCCGAGCTTCTGTGCCACGAGCCGCGCCACCGCGTCGGTCGGCGAGCCCGGTGTCAACGGCACGATGATGCGCGTCGTCTTGCCGCCGACCTGAGCCCACGCCGGGGCGGTCAGCGAAGCAGCGGCCAACAACTCGAGGAGGCTTCGTCTTTGCATGGAGGTGTCCTTGGGTCAGGTGGGCCTCAGGCGAGGCCCTGGTTTTCGTGGAACTGCGAATGCGTCACCAGAATTCGCGGGCCGATCCGGGGTGCAGCGTTCTGCGATGCATGTCCGACGCTTCAACCGCGCGCCAGCATGTCCTTCACCGTCTTCGCATCGACCTTGATCTTCACGCCGGCGCGTTCGTTCTGCAGTTCCATCGGCGAGCGCGAATCGATGTCGGCCCAGCCGCGCTCCATCGCCGCGGTGTAGTCCTCGTAGGCGGCCTCGGCCTGCTTCATCGGCACCTTGTACTGGCGCGCCAGGTCCATTGCCAGGTTGAAATCCTTGTAGGCCAGGCGCAGCGCGAAGCTCGGCGGGTCGTAGCGCGATTCGAGGTACTGCTCGCAGACGGTGTCGAGCGTGCGCGAGCGGCCGAGCGCACCCTGGCGCACCGAGTACCAGAGTTCGGTCGGGTCGAGCCCGGCCTTGACGCCCAGGCTGATGCCTTCGGCGATCGACATGCGCACCACCAGCGCGATCATGTTGTGCACGATCTTGGCGGTGTTGCCGGCGCCGACCGCGCCGATGTACATCACGCGGTCGCCGATCGAGTCGAGCAGCGCCTTGTGTTCGTCGAACAGCCTGCGCTCGCCGCCGACGTACAGCGCGAGCTGGCCCGAGCGCGCGCCGGCCGGCCCGCCGCTGACCGGCGCGTCGAGCATGTGGATGCCCTTGGCCTCGAACTGCTTGCAGACTTCCTGCACGACAGTCGGCGAGTTGGTGGTGAGGTCGAACCAGACGCTGCCCTGCCTCATCGCGCCGAGCAATCCGCCCTCGCCGCTGCCGACGGCCTGCATCTCCTTGGGCCCCGGCAACGAAGTGAAGACCACGTCCGACATGCGACCCAGCTCGGCCACGCTCTCGGCCCAGGTGGCGCCGGCGTCGATCACCGGCTGCGCGCTGGCCTTGCGCAAGTCGTGGACGACGAGTGCATGCCCCGCCTTGCGCAGGTTGAGCGCCATGCCGATGCCCATGGTGCCCAGGCCGATGAAGCCGACTTTCATTGAAGAAGCTCCTCTGTCAAAGGTGATCGGGTCAGCCGCGCGCCAGGATGTTGGCCACCTCTTCGGCCGTCAGCTTGATCTCCACCCCCGCGCGCTCGTTCTGAATCTGCATCGGCGCGCGCGAGTCGCGGTTTTCCCAGCCGCGCTCGAGCGCATCTTCGAAATACTGAAAGGCCGCGTCGCCCACCTGCATCGGCACGCCGAGCTGCTCGGCGAGTTCGCGGCCGAGCGAAAAATCCTTGTGCGCGAGCCGCACCGTGAAGCTGGCCGGCTCGTACTTGGCCTGCAGGTACTCGGTCATGCGGTCGAAGGTGCGCGCGCGGCCGATCGCGCCCTGGCGCATCGCGTGCCACAGCTCCTTCGGCTCGACACCGGCCTTGACACCGAGCGTGAAGACCTCCGCCAGCGCCATGCGCGTCGTCAGGCTCGCCAGGTTGTGGACCAGCTTGCAGGCGTTACCCGCGCCGATGGAGCCGACGTACAGCACCTGATCGCCGATCGCGTCGAGCAGCGCGCGCTGGCGCTCGAAGACCTCGCGCTCGCCGCCGACATAGATCGCCAGCTTGCCCGAGCGCGCGCCTGCGGGGCCGCCGCTGACCGGTGCGTCGAGCAGCGCGATGCCCTTCTCGGCAAAGCGCGCGTGCACTTCGCGCACCACGGTCGGCGAGTTGGTCGACAGGTCGAACCAGACGCTGCCGGAGCGCATCGAGCCGAGCAATCCACCCTCGCCCAGACCCACCGCCCGCATCTCCTTCGGGCCGGGCAGCGAGGTGAACACCGCGTCGGCCGCGCGGCCGACGGCGGCCACGGTTTCGGCCCAGACCGCGCCGGCGGCAAGGTGCGGCGCAGCGCTGTCCCTGCGCATGTCGTGCACGAACACCTCATGCCCTGCCTTGCGCAGGTTGAGCGCCATGCCCGCGCCCATCATGCCCAGACCGATGAACCCGACCTTCATGGATGTCTCCGCTTTCGAGTGGCGCCGATGATGCGCGCAAACCCGAATGCCTGTCCAGCGAAGCCGACTACAATAGTCGTATACCCGATATAGCATTCGTATATATGAACTCTGGAGCGACCTCCCGATGAGCGACAGCGACGGCATCACCACCGAACTGGCGCGCGGCAAGTTCACCGACAAGATGCTCGCGGACATGCGCGCGCTGATCGGCACCGAGCTGCGCACCGACGCCAGCGTCAACAACGAGTACGCCACGCGCCTGGCGATCCTGCGTTTCGCCGAAGGCATCGGCGACGACAACCCGCTGTGGATGGACCCGGCCTACGCCGCGGCCACCGCGCACGGCACCCTGATCGCGCCGCCGAGCTTCATCTTCGCCTGCCTGGGATCGATCCAGGTCGGCTGGCCCGGCCTGGGCGGCTTCCACGCCGAGACCAAGCTCAACTTCAATCGCTCGATCCGCGTCGGCGACAAGATCACCGCGCGCGTCGTCTTCGACGGCTTCGACGGCCCGATCGAGGCCAGCAACTTCGGCGGCCGGCGCATCAAGGACTATCTGCGCCAGGAGTACCGCAATCAAGACGGCGAACTGGTCGCGACCTTCATCTGCTCGCGCATGCGCTTCGAGCGCACCGAGATGCAAAAGCGCGCCGCTTCGCGCGCGATCGAGCTGCCGCACCCGTGGACGGAAGCGCAGCTTGCGGCGATCGAGGCGGATGTGCTGGCCGAGCAGCCGCGCGGCGCAACGCCGCGCTAGTGGGACGACGTGAAGGTCGGCGACGAGATCGACGTCATCACCAAGGGCCCGCTCGGCCTGACCGACTACATCGCCTACATCGCCGCCGGCGCGGCGCCGATCCCGCGCATCGCCGCGCACGGCGTGGCGCTGCGGCGATACCACAAGCACCCGAAGTGGGCCTTTCGCGATCCGCGCACGCATGCGCTCGAGCCGGTCTATTCGGTTCACTACAACGACTACGCAGCCAAGCTGCAGGGCGCGCAGATCGCCTATGACGTCGGCATCCAGCGCACCTGCTGGAGATCCACTCGCTGACCCACTGGATGGGCGATGCCGGCTCGTTGAAGTCCTACGACTGCCAGTACCGCGCGCATGTCTATCTGTCCGACGTGGTGCGCCTGGGCGGCACGCATCGAGGCCAAGGAAATCGACGCCGACGGCGATGCGGTCGTGCGCCTGTCCACCTGGGCGCGCAACCAGCGCGAGCAGGAAGTGATGCCGGGCAGCGCCGTGATCGCCTTGCCGCGTCGGCCGATGAGCGAGCGCGAGAGCGCACGGCACGGCGGCCACCGAAGCGCTGCCGCTGCCGCTCACCGGCATTCGCGTGCTCGACCTCGGACATGTCTTCCAGGGACCCTACGCCACCTTCCTGATGGCGATGGCGGGCGCGGAAGTCATCAAGATCGAGCCGCCACAGGGCGACATGTCGCGACGCCGCGGACGCGACGGCGACTATCCGTTTCGCGCGCTCAACGGCAACAAGCGCGGCGTCGTGCTCAACCTCAAGACCGAGCGCGGGCGTGAGTTGCTGTTCGAACTCGCGCGCAAGGCCGACGTGCTGGTCGAGAACTTCGCACCGGCGGTGATGCCGCGCCTGGGCTTGTCGTCCGACGCTTTCATGCAAGTCAATCCGCGCCTGGTCTATGCATCGGCCTCGGGCTTCGGCCGAACCGGCCCGTATGCCGACAAGCTCGCGCTCGATCTGACCATCCAGGCCATGAGCGGGATGATGAGCACCACCGGAGAGAAGGGCGGCCGGCCGCTGAAGGCGGGCGTGCCGGTGGCCGACTTCATGTCGGGCGCCACGCTGTACGGCGCCATCGTCACGGCGCTCTTCGAGCGCGAGCGCACCGGCCGCGGCCGCGCGCTCGAAGTGTCGATGCTCGAATCGCTGTTCGCGACGCTGCTGCCCTCGGCCGGCCATGTCTATGCGAGCAACAGCGTGCCGCAGCGCACCGGCAACCGCCATGTCGCCGATTCCTACGTGCCGTTCGATACCTTCGAAGCCTCCGACGGCTGGGTCGCGATCGTCTGCGCCACCGACGAGCATTGGCTCAACCTCACCGCGGCGATGCGCCGGCCCGACCTGCGCGACGACATGTCGCTGCGCGCGCTCCAGGGCCGCATCGAGCGCATCGACGAGCTGACGCGATCAGATCGCGCAATGGGCGGCCGGCCACACGCGCGACGAGGTCACCGCGCTGTGCCACGAGCACCACGTGCCTTGCTGCGCCGCTGCGCTACGTCGACGAGGTGCTGGCCGATCCGCATCTGCACGCGCGCGGCTTTCTCACCGCGCAGGCCACCGAGCACGGCACCGTCGCGCTGCCCAACAGCCCCATCCGCTACGAAGGCTCTGCCTTGCGCACGCTGCAGCCGCCGCCGAAACTCGGCCAGCACACCGACGAAGTGCTGGCCGAACTGTGCGGCCTGGACGCTGCGGCGCTTGCGGCGTTGCGGCGCGACGGCGTGACCTGTGGCCTGTAACGCTGAAATCGGAAGTCGCTGCCCGCGCGATACGAGGCGCGCTGCGGCGTTACAAATGCTCGCGATGCCTCAGGGCATCGCTGTGCTTTGCGCCTTGCATCGCACCTCGTCTCTCACGTTCCTCGACTCCCATTTCAACGTTACAGGCCACTAGCCTCCAGCCGCGAGCGACATGACATCGACACCTGCAGCCTCAGCGTCGTGGGGCGACCAGATCGCCGTCGAGGTGATCAACGGCATCCCTTACCGCATGTACACCGATCGCCCGCGCCGCGTGGAAAGCCTGCTCGCGCTGGGCGAGCGCTGGGGCGCGCGGCCGCACATCGTGCAGGGCGAACACGTCGTCAGCTTCGCAGGCTTGCGCGCAGCGGTCGCGGCCAAGGCGGCGCAACTGGCTGCTCTGGGCGTGCAGCACGGCGAACGCGTCTTCCTGATCGGCTGGAACAGCCCCGAGTGGGTGGTGAACTTCTGGGCCTGCTTTGCGGCGGGCGCGGTGCCGGTGCTGGCCAACGCCTGGTGGAGCGCCACCGAAGTGGCCGATGGCCTGGCCTTGATGAAGCCGGCGCTGGTGTTGGCCGATGCGCGCGCGGGCGCGCGGGTGCCGGCAGGCACGCGGCGTCGGGCCGTGGGCGATCGATACGATGCCGCGGGCAAACGGCGCTGCCGCCGCCCTGCCCCCAGCCTCGCAGGACGAAGAAGCCATCGGCCTCGTCATCTTCACCTCCGGCACTTCGGGCCAGCCCAAGGCGGTGGTGCTGACGCACCGCGCGTTGCTGGCGCGCCTGCAGATGACGCTGCACGTCACGCGCAAGCTGCCGCAGCAGATCGATGGAAAGGGCCACGACGTCAACCTCGTCACCGGGCCGCTGTTTCACGTCGGCACGATGCAGGCGCTGCTGCGCGCGATCGTCGTCGGCGACACGCTCGTGCTGCCCAGCGGACGCTTCGACCCGGGCGAGGTGCTGGAGCTGATCGAGCGCCACAAGGTCAAGCGCTGGACGGCGGTGCCGACCATGGTCTCGCGCCTGCTCGACCATCCGGACGTATCGCGCCGCGACGTCAGCAGTTTGAAGTCGATCAGCATCGGCGGCGCGCCGGTGCATGCCGAGTTGATGCAGCGCATCCGCACGCAATTGCCCAGCGTCAACCCGCGCATCCCCACCGGCTACGGCCTCACGGAAAACGGCGGCCAGTCCACCGCAGCGGCGGGCACCGAGGACGTGTCGCAACTCGGCTCCAGCGGCCGGCCGCTGGCCTGCGTCGAAGTCAAGTTCCTGCCGCATCCGGGCCTGCCAGACGGCGAGATCCTGCTGCGCGCGCCGACGCAGATGTCGGGCTACTACGGCCTGACCGACTCGCCGATCGACAAGGAAGGCTGGCTGCACAGCGGCGATCTCGGGCGCCTCGACGACAAGGGCAACCTCTGGATCACCGGCCGCAGCAAGGACATGATCATCCGCGGCGGCGAGAACATCGCGCCGGCGGCGATCGAGCGTGCGCTGCTGAACATTGCCGGTGTGGCCGAAGCGGCAGTCTTCGGCGTGCCGCATGCCGACCTGGGCGAGGAGGTGATGGCGGTGGTCGTGATCGAGAACGACTTGACAGTGCAGACAGCTCGAAGCGCAGTTGAAGACGAGCATCGCCTCGTTCGCGGTGCCCAGTCGCTGGCGTCTGCAGAAAGAGCCGCTGCCGACGAACCACACCGGCAAGATCGACAAGCCTGCGCTTGCCGCGCAGGCGCGTGCGGCGATGGCCGCGAAAGATGACTGATGGACATGCGCAACTTTCAGTACCTGCCCTCGGCGCTGCGCCTGTACAGCGGGCCGTCGAGCCTGGACGCGATCGCCAAGGAACTCGATCGGCTGAAATGCCGGCGCGCGGTGATCGTCTGCGGCGCAACGCTGGCGCGCGAAGGCTCGCCGCTCGCGCTCGTCAAAGCTGCCCTCGGCGAACGCTGCGTCGGCGTGCTGCCCGCCGCCAAGGCGCACAGCCCGGTGCCCGACATGGTGGCGGCTGCCGCCGAGTTGAAGCGCCTCGAAGCCGATGCAGTGATTGCGGTGGGCGGCGGCACCGCCGTCGTCGCCGCGCGCGCCGCGAGCATCTTCCTGGCAGAAGGCAACGACGTGCGCAGCCTGTGCACCACCACGCTGCCCGGCGGCGAGCTGCGCAGCCCGCGGCTCGCCGCACCGAAGCTGCCGCAGTTCGTGGTGCCGACGACACCGACCACCGCCACGGTCAAGGCCGGCACGGCGGTGTTCGACCCGGTGGCTCGCGAGCGCCTGGCACTGTTCGATCCGAAGACGCGCGCGCACGCGGTGTTCGTTCATCCCGAACTCGTGCTTTCGGCGCCGCGCAGCCTGGTACTCGGCGCTGCGTTGAACGCGCTGACGCTCGCCGTCGAAGGACTGACATCGCGCAGCGGCAATCCGTTTTCGGACGCGCTGCTGATGCACGCCGTGCGCCTGCTCGTGCAGCGCCTGGCCGACCCTGCGCTCGATACCGATGCTGCGCTGCGCGCCGATCTGATCCACGCCGCTGTCATGTGCGGCCAGGGCAGCGACCACACGGGTGCCGGCATGGCAACGGTCTTCGGCCACAACATCGGCATGCGCTGCGGCGTCGAGAACGGCACCACGAACGCCATCGTCCTGCCGCCTGTGCTGCGCTTCAACGGCACGGCCTCGCTCGCCGGCCTGCAGAAGGTGGCCACCGCGCTCGGCCTCGATGCGACCGAAGGCGAGCCGCTCGTCTCTGCCGTGAGCGGCGCGATGGCCTCGCTGGCCGACACGCTCGGCGTGCCGCGCCGCCTGCGCGACGTGGGCGTGCCGCGCGAAGCGTTGCCGGAGATAGCAGCCGGTGCACTCGGCGACTGGTTCCTGCGTGGCAATCCGCGGCCGGTGACGAGTGCATCGGATCTGCAGCAAGTGCTCGAAGCGGCCTGGTGAATTGAGGAGCAACCCATGTCCGAAACATTGACCCGCACCGTCGCGAACTACGCGGCATCCACCGCCTGCAAAGCGCTGCCCGACGACGTGCGCGTGCGCACGCAGCAGGTGATCTTCGACGAGATCGCCTGCGCCTACTTCGGCCGGCGCAGCCTCGCCGGTGACCTCGCCGCGCGCTACGCCGCGCAAGCCGGCGGCGCGCCGGAAGCGCGCATCTACGCCACGGGCGCGCGCGTCTCGGCACCGAACGCGGCGCTGGCCAACGGCGCGGCGGGCCACGGCGAGGAAGTCGATGGCGCGCATGTCGTCGGCGGCCACCCCGGCGCGAGCATCGTGCATGCCGCGGTGGCGATGGCGGAACGCCAGCGCTGCACGGGAGCCGAGCTGGTCAACGCGGTGGCGCTCGGCTACGACGTGGGCGTGCGCGTGGTCGAAGCCTGCGGCGGCCTGTTCGCGGTGAAGAACCGCTTCGGCCTGAATTCCGACTTTCTCTACGGCATCGGCTGCGCGGTGGCCGCGAGCCGCGTGCTCGGCCTGGATGCCACGCGCATCTGCCATGCGATGGCGCTGTCCACCTTCTCGAGCAACGCGCTGGTCGCGTTCTACGCCGAGCAGCGCCACATCAGCAAATCGCTGTGCAACGGTCAGTTCGCCGCGGCCGGCGTGAGCGCAGCGCTGATGTCGGGCGTCGGTCTCGAAGGCCACGAAGACATCCTCGGCGCGTCCTACGGCGTACTCCATGCCTGGGGCGCCGAGGGCCAGCGCGACGTGATCGTCCGTGGCCTGGGCGAATCCTTCGAGGTGATGCGCGCCAACTTCAAGTTCCTCAACGCCGGCTACCCGATCCACGCGCCGACGGAAGCCGCGCTGACGCTCGTGGCGCAGCACGGCATCCGCATCGACGACATCGAGTCGGTGACGGTGGGCATGCCGACGCTGTCGCTGAAGGTGGTGGACAGCCGCGCCATGCACAACATCTGCGTGCAGGACATGCTCAGCGCCGCGCTCGTGCGCGGCGGCCTGAAGCTGCGCGAGTCGCCCTTCCCTGAAGTGTTGTCCGACCCCGCCTTCGCGCGCCTGCGTCCGCGCATCAGCGTCAGCGGCCATGCCGATCTGGACCGCGATCAGCCCGCAGGCCGCGGCGCCATCGTCACCATCACCACCACCGCCGGCGCGAAGATGACGAAGCGCGTCGAGCATCCGAAAGGCCACAGCTTGCGCGGCGGCGCGACCTGGCCGGAGCTCGCCGCGAAGTGGCGCGAAGGTCTGCCCGAGTGCGACAACGAGCGCATGCTCGGCCTGGCGCAGCGCATGCACGAGCTCGACGACGTGAGCGAACTGCTCGACGCGTTCCGCGCGCGCGCCTGAGCCGCATGCTCTCCGTTCAGGCCCGCTGCACCTGCGGCCCGCGCGAGCGTTTCACGGCCACGCGCATCGAGCGCCGCGAGCCGGGCCCGCGCGATGTGCTGATCGACATCGCCTACGCCGGCATCTGCCACTCCGACGTCGAACATGCGCGCGACCTGCGCGGCGGCGGCAAGACGCGCTACCCGCTGGTGCCCGGACACGAGATCGCCGGCATCGTCTCGGCCGTCGGTGCGCAAGTGACGCGCTTTGCCGTCGGCGACCGCGTCGGCGTCGGCAACATGGTGGACTCGTGCCGCGAATGCGCGCGCTGCCGCGCCGGCCTCGAACAGTATTGCAGCGCGCGCGTGCTGACCTACGGCGTGATCGGCCGCGACGGAACGCAAACGCACGGTGGCTACAGCCAGAAGATCGTCGTCGACGAAGCCTTCGTGCTGCGCATTCCGCAGAGCATGCCCTTGCAGAACGCCGCGCCGATGTTCTGCGCCGGCATCACCATGTACTCGCCGCTGCGCCATTGGCGCATCGGCCGCGGCAAGCGGGTAGCCATCATCGGCTTCGGCGGGCTGGGCCATGTCGGCACGCAGATCGCCCACGCGCTCGGCGCGCACACCACGGTGCTGGAGTTGTCCGAATCCAAGCGCGCCGACGCGCTGCGCCTGGGCGCCCACGACTTTGGCTTGTCGAATGACGCGGGCACCTTCACCGAACTGTCCGGCAGCTTCGACCTGATCATCTCCACCGTGCCCGCGAGCCTCGACCTCGACGCCTGGCTCGGCCTGCTCGCGCTCGACGGTGTCTTCGTCAACCTCAGCACCACCGCCAAGCCACTGACCCTGTCGGCAGCGAACCTGCTCGCCAACCGGCGCTCACTCTCCGGCACACGCAGCGGCGGCATCGTCGAGACGCAAGAGATGGTCGATTTCTGCGCCGAGCGCGGCATCCACGCCGAGGTGGAGGTGATCGATGCGAACGGCATCGACGCGGCGTACGAGCGCCTGCTGGCCGGCGACGTGCGCTATCGGTTCGTGATCGATGTGGGGACGATGGGCGCTTGAGGTCAGCAGGGCCCTGCGCGTACACCCCCTGCCACTTGGTGCATAGTCGTTGCTGCGGAGCAAGACGCGCAGGTTGAACCGGCGGCAGAGTCAGAGGGAGGAGCGATGGCCACGTCCCAGACCAAGCACATCGCCGTGATCGGCGGTGGAGCCAAGGCCGCAGCGCTTGCGGCCAAGGCGTACGCCCGCCGCCACACGCGAATCGGCGACGTTCATGTCACCATCTTCGAGAAGCATCGCATTGCTGCGCATTGGACGGGAAAGTTCGGCTACACCGACGGAAAGCAGCTCCTCTGCACACCCGCAGAACGCAACGTCGGCTTCCCGTACTCCTCAATGGGAGGCGAGCACGTCGACGCTGCGATGTACTCGCAGTTTTCCTGGCAGAGCTTCCTGCTGTCCGAGCGACAAGCCTACAGCCGTTGGGTGGACTACGGCTCCAAGCCGCCGACACACGAGCACTTCGCCAGGTATCTCGAGTGGGTCGTGCGGCGCGCCGGGGTCACGCCGGTCACTGGGCAAGTCACGAAACTCGTGCCGGTGAAGTCTGGATGGGTGGTTCACAGCGCAACGCCCGGCAAGCGCTCGCGAGCACATGGAGTGACTTTCGACGGCGTTGTCGTTTCAGGCCCCGGGCCCGCCGAACGTCTTGCGATTCGAGGCAAGAGCGATCGCACTTTCGATGGGGTGGATTTCTGGCTGAGGTTGAAGGAAATCCCAAAGAGGGTGAGCAAGCTCGACAAGAGCCAGCAGATCGTCATCGTGGGCGCGGGTGGCACTGCGGCAGCGGCCTTGGCATGGCTTGCTCGAAATGGCTACCAAGAACACGAGATCGATGGTCGGGCCGGTCAGGTCGCAGTGGACAGCCGGGGTGACATCAGCATCGAAGTCAAGCGCGGGTCATCGGACGTGCTGACGCTGCGAGCTTCATTGCTGCTCGACGCCTCTGGCTTCGACAACTGGTGGTTTCTGAAGTTGATCGATGGACTGCCGGCGAACAAGGCCGGGGACAAGAAGTACCAGGAGCGGCTGCGCGACTCGATGTCGCAGTTCCTGAGCTTTCAGCGGCCGGCCTGGAGGTTGCCGCCGCTTCATGCGCCGGCGCACTCCGCGCTTCTCGGACCAGGTCTGGGCAGCCTCATGACGCTGGGCGGAATGTCGGATCTCGTACTGAGTTCCTATGGGTAGACGCCCAGCACCAGTGGCCCAATGGCTTGACGCGTCGTGCATACAGGCGTATATATGTACATATCATCCGAGAGAATTTCTCCATGTCCACATCCAACCTCATCCTTCGTACCGTCTACCTCAGCCCGACCGTAGACGACAAGCTTCGTGATCAGGCTTACGTCGAGCGTACGAGCAAGAACGACCTGATCCGCCGGTACATCGAGGCCGGGATGAGGTCGCTCGGTGTTGCCCCGACCTCGCATTCGACGGCCGCTGCCAAGAAAGCAGGGGGCGACTTGTCGGCGGCAAAGGCAGCTGCCGCGCCTCGCAAGGCGGCCGCGAAGAAGGCGACGGTACGTCGCAGGGCGGCCGGCAAGACAGCCAGGGCTGCCCGCGCCTGAGCGGGCGCCGCCGACAGTCGCCCTGGGGCGCCAGCGGACGGCCGCGCACTGACGACCACCTCCTCAAATCGCCTCGCGCGCCGTGATCGACCGTTGCGCCCATGAATCCACGTGGCGCAGCAGCAGCTTCGCAAGCCGCGCCGCACGCGGCTGCATCTCCTGCGTCGGCCCCACCAGCGTCGCCGCAGCGACGGCCTGGCCGGCCTGGTTGCGCACGACGGTGCCGATGGCGTAGCGCGTGCCCGACAAGCGCGTGTTGGTGGCGATGCGCGTGCGTTCGATCGCGCCGAGCTCGTTGAGAAAGATCTCGACGAACTCCTGCTCGTCGCGCCCGCAGCGGCGCAGGAACGCTTCGCGCTCGTGCGCGGGCCGCGCCGCCAGCAGCGACTTGCCGCCCGCCGTGCGCAGCAGCGTGCGGCGGATGTTGGAGCGCGCCTCGAAACCCGCAACGTCATCGGCGCCGGCTTCGTCGACGTAGATCAGGTGATCGCCCGCCGGCACGCCGAGAAAGACGGTGAGCTTGGTGTCGGCGTGCAGGGCTTCGAGATCGGCATGCGTCACCAGGCCGGCGCGGATGTGGCCGCTGGCCATCGTCAGACCGTAGACCGCGGGGCCGAGGAAGTAGCGCCGCTCCGCCTCGTAGAGCCAGCCCCTGGCGAGCAGACCGCTCAGAAAGCCGTGGACCGAGCTCTTGGGCGCGTCGAGCGCGCGCGCCAGTTCGGCGAACGTCATGCCCGGCTTGTAGACCACCTCTTCGAGGATGCGCGTGACGCGATCGACGGTGCGGTGGTTCTGCGGCACGCGCACGGTGCGCTCGGCCGGCGCGCGCTTCGCCGCGGCATCAGGGGCACGCTTCACCGGGGCCGGAGCGCGCTGGGCCTTTTGTTTCCGGGCAGGGACTGCTTTGCGTGCGGGCATGTTGTCGGCTCGTGGATTGTTCCGTATATTCGCCATCTCGTTCCCCTATGCGAACTGTGGACAACCCGTAGGGCCTTGCTCCGCATCGCTGCAAACATGAGCCTTCAAACCGAACGCTTCATCCTGCGCACCACGCCGACCTCGCCCGTCGGACGCAAGGTGCGCATGGCGGCCGACGTGCTGGGCCTGGCCGATCGTGTCACGGTAGTCACGGTCGACGTCGCCGACGAGAACGACTCGCTGCGCCGGCAGAACCCGCTGGGCAAAATGCCCTGCCTGGTTCGCGCCGACGGCAGCGCCGTCTTCGACAGCAGCGTGATCATCGAGTTTCTGCAGCATGTGGCCGGCAGCGAGCGTCTGCTGCCGCTGCGAGGCGAAGCGCGATTCGCGCTGCAGACGCGCTCGCGCCTGGCCGACGGCATTCTCGATGCGGGTGCGCTGATCCTGTACGAAGCGCGCTGGCACACGAGCGAGCATGTCTCCGAGCCGTGGCTGGCCTACCAGCGCGGCAAGATCGAACGTGCGCTGGCCGCGTTCGAGGCCGCACCACCCGAACCCGCGCCCACCGACGCCGTGTGCATCAGCCTGTCCTGCGCGCTCGAGTTCCTCGACCGCCGCCAGCCGCTCGATTGGCGGCCGGCCAGCCCGCGCCTGATCGCATGGCTGGCGGAGTTTGCGCGACGCGAGCCGGCCTACGACCGCGTGCACCACGCGCCCGCAGCCTGATGAGCAACTCGCACGCATCGAAGCCACAACGCCTGCAAGGACGCCGCATCGTCATCACCGGCGCAGCCTCGGGCATCGGCCGCAGCACCGCGCAGCTGTTTGCCGACGAAGGCGCAACCGTGACGCTGCTCGACCGTGACGAGCACGGCCTCGCATCGATCGCCGCCGCCACGCACGGCCATGCCTTCAGCGCCGACGTCACCGACGAAGCGGCGGTGCAACGCGCCGTCGAGCGCGGCGCCGCGGCGATGGGCGGCATCGACGGCATCGTCAACGCCGTGGGCGTGATGCATCGCGGCTCGGTGCGAGAGGTCAGCGTCGCCGACTGGCGGCGCGTCATCGAGATCAACCTCACCAGCATGTTCATCGTCGTGCGCGCCTGTCTGCCGTGGCTGGAGAAAGCCACGGGCGCGACCATCGTCAACCTCGGCTCGGGCCAGTCGCTGCTGCCCAACGCGCCCAATCGCACCGCCTACTCGGCATCGAAAGGCGGCGTGCTCAACCTGTCGCGTGCACTCGCTGCCGAGCTGGCGCCGGCGATTCGGGTCAACTGCGTCTGCCCCGGCCTGGTCGATACGCCGATGGCCGACGGCGTGCGCGGCAACGTCGGCAACTACGCGCTCGGCCGCATCGCACAACCGTTCGAGATCGCGCAGGCTTGTCTGTTCCTCAGCAGCGCCGAGTCCTCGTTCGTCACCGGTGCGGCGCTGGCGGTCGATGGTGGGCGCTCGTTCCACTGATATGAGGTCCACATCCACATGAGCAAGACCTTCACTGTCGGTGACCTGACGATCCAGCGCATCGTCGAAGACGACGCGCCCTTCCGTTCAGCACTCGACATGCTGCCGGCGCTGACGCCAGAGGTGCTCGACGAGAACCGCCACTGGCTGCGGCCGGACTCGCTCGACGCGAACGATGTGTTCAAGCTCTGCTTCCAGTCCTACGTGGTGCGCACGCCGCACCACAACATCCTGGTCGACACCTGCCTGGGCAATGACAAGCCGCGGCCCTACCCGCAGTGGAGCATGAAGACCGACGGCACCTACATGAGCGCGCTCGCTGCTGCTGGCCTCGCCGTCGAAGACATCGACTACGTGATGTGCACGCACCTGCACTTCGATCACGTCGGCTGGAACACGCGCCTGGACAACGGCCGCTGGGTGCCGACCTTCCCGAAGGCGCGCTACGTCTTCAGCGCGCGCGAGGTGGCGGCCACGCGAGCGCTGCATGGCGTCAACGCGGTGCCCGCCTACACCGACAGCGTGCTGCCGATCGTGCAGGCCGGCCGCGCCGAGCTGGTGGCCGACGATCACTGCATCGGCGATCACGTGCGCCTGCTGCCGACGCCCGGGCACACCGAGGGCCATGTCGCGATCGCCTTCGGCAAGGGCCGCGACGACGCGGTGATGACCGGCGACCTGATCCACGTGCCGCTGCAGATGCGCTACCCCGAACTCTCGTTCGCGCGCGACAAGGACATGGCGCAGGCGGCGGCCACGCGCCGCGCGTTCCTCGAACGCTACTGCGACACCGCCACGCTGTGCTGCACCTCGCACTTCCCTGCGCCGTCGGCGGGGCACATCAAGCGCTGGGGGCACGGCTTCAAACTGCAATACGGCGCGTGATGAAGCGCACGTCATGAACACTTCCATCCGCGTCCCTCTCGTCGAGCCCGGCACCCGACCCGAACTCGCCGAACTCGAAGCCACGATCCGCGCCGAGCGCGGCGGCGAGATCGTCGTGCTCTACCAGGCCTTGCTCAACAGCCCGTCGATCGCCTCCGGCTGGGAAAAGATGCTGACCGCCGTGCGCAACCGCACGACCATCGCCGCCGATCTGCGCGAACTGACGATCCTGCGCGTGGCGGTGCTCAACCGAGCCGGCTTCGAGTTCGACGCGCATGCGCCGCACGCGCGCAAGGCGGGCGTATCGGAAGCCAGGATCGAGGCGGTGCGCGAATGGCCGCGGTCGCGCACGCTGTTCGCACCCGACGAGCAGCTCGTGCTGGACCTCACCGACGCGATGACGCGCGACATCGAGGTGCCCGAGGCACTGATGACGCGTGTGAAGAGCCGCTTCGATGCGCGCGGCGTGGTCGAACTGGTCGCCACCATCGCGGCCTACAACATGGTGTCGCGCTTTCTCGTGGCATTGAACATCACCCACTGAACCCCATGGACAACATCAACGATTGCTTCGGCCTCGCCGGCCGCGTCTGCGTCGTCACCGGCGGTGGCAGCGGCATCGGCCAGGGTGTGGCGGTGGCGCTGGCCGGAGAAGGTGCCAAGGTGGCGCTGCTCGACGTTAACGATGCCGGCAACGAAGAGACGCTCGCACTCATCGCACGGAACAACGGCACGGCCATGGCGCAGCGCTGCGACGTGTCCAAGCTCGACAGCATCGAGGCCGCGCACGACGCCGTCAGCGCGCGCTTCGGCGCGGCGCAGGTGCTCGTCAACTGCGCCGGCGTCGTGCGCCGCGGCTCGATGGACACGCTGTCGCTGAAGGACTGGAACGACGTGCTGGCGATCAACCTCAGCGGCTACTTCCTGTGCTCGCAGGTCTTCGGCCGCGCCATGCTCGAGAACAAGGACGGTGCGCTGTCACGTGGCCTCGTGATGTCGGACTTTCCGAGCCCCTACAGCGGCGCCTACAGCGTCACCAAGGCCGGCGTCGCATGCTGTCGCGCACTCGCCATCGAGTGGGGGCCGCGCGGCGTGCGCGGCAACTGCGTCGCGCCCTCGCTCGTCGTCACGCCGATGTCGCAGGCCACCTACGACCTGCCGGACGTGATGGAGCGACGCTGCGCCACGGTGCCGCTCGGCGCGATCGGCCGGGCAAGACCTGATCAAGCACGCTACTCACGGAGACAAACGATGGCCAATGCCGAACTGCGCGCCAAGGGCCGCGCGATGCGCCGCAAACTCGTCGGTGAAGCCTACGCCGACAAGCTCGACGCCGAGGTCTATACCGACCCACACATGGAGAAGTTCGCCGAGCTGACGCAAGAGTGGTTGTTCGGCGACATGTGGAACCGCCCGGGCATCGATCTGAAGACGCGCTCGTACGCGACCATGATCTCCGACGTGGCCACCGGCTCGACCGAAGCGCTCGGCCTGCACGTGCGCTTCTGCCGCATCCACGGCTGGTCGGAAGACGAGATCGTCGAGTCGATGATCCACCTGGTCGGCTATGTCGGCGTTCCGCTGGTGCGCAAGGCGCTGATCGTCGCGCGTCAGGTGTTCGTGGAGATGCGGGCGGAGGTGCGGCCGTAGGGTCAGTGACCTGAAATCGACTGCGGCGATACGGCGCCTGCAGGCGCGCGACCTCGTCGTCGGCAAGGCCAATGTCGAGGGCTGCGATCGCGTCGCGGAGGTGATGCGGCTTGGTGGCGCCGACGATCGCCGACGTGACCCCGGGCCGCGACAGCAGCCACGCCATCGCGACCTGCGCGCGCGGCACGGCGCGTGATTCGGCCAGCGCCGAGACCGCATCGACCACGCCGCGCAGCGACTCGTCCTGGTAGCGCTCGCGCTGGGCAGCATCGGTCAACGAACGGCCGGTGGTCTCGTCCCAGGGCCGCGTCAATCGGCCGCGCGCCAGCGGGCTCTAGGGCATGACGCCGATACCCTGGTCGCGGCAGAGCGGGATCATCTCGCGCTCTTCTTCGCGGTAGAGCAGGTTGTAGTGGTCCTGCATGCTGACGAAGCGCGTCCAACCGTGGCGCTCGGCGAGTTGCAGCGCCTTGGCGAATTGCCACGCATACATCGACGAGGCGCCGAGGTAGCGCACCTTGCCGGCCTTGACCAGATCGTGGAGCGCTTCGAGCGTTTCTTCGCATCGGCGTCTTCGGGTCGACAGCGATGGATCTGATAGAGGTCGATGTAGTCGGTGCCCAGGCGCCGCAGGCTGGCGTCGACCTCGCGTCATGATCGCGCTTCGCGACAGGCCGCGCCCGTTCGGGCCCGGCGCCATCGGCAGGCCGACCTTGGTCGCGATCACGACCTGGTCGCGCGGCACCATCGCAGCAGCGAGCGCCCGATGATCTCCTCGCTGGTACCCGTCCGAGTAGAAGTTGGCGGTGTCGAAGAAGTTGATGCCCGCATCGAGCGCCTGCTTGAAGAACGGGCGGCGTCGCCGCCTCGTCGAGCACCCAGGGGTGGTCGCTGCGATCGGCGATGCCGTAGCTCATGCAGCCCAGGCAGATGCGAGAGACGGTCAGGCCGCTCGATCCGAGCGTGGTGGTTTGCATCGATGGTCCTAGGGTTCGTTGTTCAGATGACAGGCCGCGAGGTGGCCCTCGGCGCGCAAGGTCAAGACCGGGGCCTCGACACGGCAGCGATCGAAGACGCTCGGACAGCGGGTGTGGAAAGCGGCAGCCCGAAGGCACATTCACGGGAGACGGCACATCGCCTTCGAGCACGATGCGCGTCGCGTCTTGGCGCGCGGATCGGGGATCGGCGCCGCCGCGATCAGCGCCTGCGTGTAGGGATGGCGCGGCGCGCGCGAAGATCGCGCGCTTGCGGGCCGATCTCGACGATCTTGCCGAGGTACATCACGCGCGACGCGGTGCGCGATGTGCTCGACCACCGCCGAGATCGTGGCGAGATGAAGAGATAGGCGAGCTTCGAGGTCGCGCCTGCAGATCGACCAGCAGGTTGAGGACCTGCGCCTGCACCGAGACGTCGAGCGCCGAGACCGGCTCGTCGGCGACGATCAGCGCCGGCGATCGAGCGCCAGTGCGCGCGCGATGCCGAGTCGCTGGCGCTGCCCGCCCGAGAACTCGAGCGGGATAGCGGTGCCATCGCTGTCGCGCCGCAGCCCGACCCTGCTCGAACAGTCGGGCAACGCGTTCGTCGCGTTCGGCAGCGCGTCAGACGCTCGAAGTTCTCGAGCGGCTCGGCGACGATCTGCGCCGGCGCGTCAGCCGCGGGTTGAGCGAGGCGTAGGGGTCCTGGAACACCATCTGCACGCTGGCGGCGGAACGGACGCAGCGCCGGTCGCGTCGAGCTGCGTGATGTCCTTGCCGTCGAGCGTGACGGTGCCGGCGGTGGGCTCGATCAGCCGCAGGATGAGTCGGCCGACCGTCGACTTGCCGCAGCCGATTCGCCGACCAGGCCCAGCGTCTCGCCCGGCGCGAGTGTGAAGCTGACGCCGTCGACCGCCTTGACCTGGCCGACGTACGCGCTGCAGCAGGCCGCGCGAGACGGGGAAGTGTTTGGCGAGGTCGCGACCTCGAGCGAGCGACGCGCGTGGCCGTCATGACGGCGCGACTGCCGGATGCCGAGCACGCGCTCGGCTTCGTGAGCAGGCGACCGCGATGGCCGCTCGCCGCTGCCGCGCGCAAGCGCCGGCGCCTCGTGCCGGCAGCGGTCGATGGCGATCGCAGCAGCGCGGCGCGAAGGCGCAGCCGGTGAGCGGCTCGCGCAGCGACGGCACGATGCCCGGGATCTCGTGCGAGCGCGACCCGCGCCATCGCGCCCTCGCCCATGCGCGGCATCGAGGCCATCAGGCCGCGCGTGTAGGGATGCGCCGGCCGCGCGAACAGCTCCAGCACCGGCGCCTCCTCGACCTTGCGGCCGGCGTACATGACGACGACGCGCTCGCAGGTCTCGGCCACGACGCCGAGGTCGTGCGTGATCAGCATGACCGCCGCGCCGGTCCGCGCCTGCAGCTCGAGCATCAGCTTCAGGATCTGCGCCTGGATCGTGACGTCGAGCGCGGTCGTCGGCTCGTCGGCGATCAGCAGCTTCGGGCTCGCAGGCCAGCGCCATGGCGATCATCACGCGCTGGCGCATGCCGCCGGAGAACTGGTGCGGGATAGTCGTCGACGCGGCGCTCGGCATCGGGAATGCGCACCAGGTCGCAGCATCTCGACCGCGCGCTCGCGCGCATCGCTCTTGCCGACGCGCCTGTCGTGGATGCGCACGGCTTCGGCGATCTGGTGGCCGATGGTGAGCACCGGGTTGAGCGAGGTCATCGGCTCCTGGAAGATCATCGCGATGCGGTTGCCGCGCATCTGCGCGCATCGCCGCCTCGTCGAGCGTCAGCAGATCCTCGCCCTCGAACAGCACCTCGCCGCCGACGATGCGGCCGAGTCTGTCGGCGGCAGCAGGCGCAGCATCGACAGCGCGGTGACGCTCTTGCCGCAGCCCGACTCGCCGACGATGCCGAGCGTCTCGCCCGGCATCGACCGTCGAACGAGACGCCGTCGACCGCGCGCGTGATGCCGTCCTGCGGTGTAGAAGTGCGTGCGCAGGTCGCTGCACGTCGAGCAGCGGCGTGGCGGCCATCGCAGTCGCTGCCATCACATTCGCCGCGCGAGGCGCGGATCGAGCCGGTCGCGCAGGCCGTCGCCGACGAGGTTGACTGCGAGCACGACGAGCGCCAGCGCGAGGCCGGGCGCGAAGATCGTCCACGGCGCGCGCGCCAGATAGAAGCGGCTCGCGGCGATCATGTTGCCCCAGGTCGGAATCTCCGGCGGCGTGCCGGCGCCGAGGAACGACAGCGCCGCTTCGATCAGGATCGCCGAGGCGCAGATGTAGGTGGCCTGCACGATCAGCGGCGCGATGGTCGAAGGCAGGATGTGGCGCACAGGATCTTGCGCAGCGTGCGCGTGCCGCCGGCGACCGCCGCCTCGACATAGGGCGCTCGCGCACCGTCAGCACGACCGAGCGCACGAGGCGCACCACGCGCGGCATTTCGGGGATGATGATGGCGATGATCACGATGCCGACGCTGGCCTTGGCCGAGCGAGACCAGCGCGATCGCCAGCAGCATCGCCGGGATCGCCATCAGCCCGTCCATCAGCCGCATGATGACGGCGTCGAAACGGCGGAAGTAGCCGGCGAGCAGGCCGAGCGCGAGGCCGATCGCAGACCGAGAACGCTCGCCACCGATGAAGCCGACCGCGAGCGAGACGCGCGCGCCGTAGATCGTGCGGGCGTAGACGTCGCGGCCGAGATGGTCGGTGCCGAACCAGATACTTGCCGCCGGGCGGCGCGAGCCGGTTCGACCGGCTTCATGAACACGGGTCGCCCGCGATGCAGCGGCGCGAAGATGCGCGATCAGCGACGCACGAGGCCGAGCAGGACGCCGCCGATGACGAGCGTCGGGTTGCGCCGCACGAAGCGCTATGCGCGCGCGCCCTCGCGAGCCGGCGCGCCGAAGGCGGCTGCGGTGGCGCGGGTCGACCATCAGTATCGGATCCTCGGATCGATCAGCGTGTAGCGTCAGGTCGACCAGCAGGTTGACCAGCACATAGACGCCGGAGAACAGCAGCGTCACGCCCTGGATGATCGGGTAGTCGCGCCTCTGGATGGCATCGACCACCAGGCGGCCGACGCCCGGGATGTTGAACACCGTCTCGGTGATGACCACGCCGCCGATCAGCAGGGCGACGCCGATGCCGATGACGGTGACGATCGGCACGCCCGCGTTCTTGAGCGCGTGCTTCAGCAGCACCGGCCGCGTCGCCACGCCCTTGGCGCGGGCGGTGCGGATGTAGTCCTCCGACAGCACGTCGAGCATGGTCGCGCGGGTGATGCGCGCGATCAGCGCGACATAGGCGATGCCGAGCGTGATCGACGGGCAGGATCAGGTGCTGCAGCCAGGGCCAGAGCCCGTCGGCGATCGGCGCATAGCCCTGCACCGGCAGCCAGCGCAGCTGTGATGGCGAAGACGTAGATCAGCAGGTAGCCGACGACGAAGCGCCGGCACCGAGAAGCCGAGCACGGAGAACAGCCATCAGCGCGCGGTCGACCCAGCTGCCGGCCTTGGCCGCGGCCGGTGATGCCGGCGGCCACGCGCCAGCGGCACGGCGAGCGAGCAAGCGTGACGAGCGTGAGCGAAATCGTCGGCTCCGAGCCGCTCGGCGATCAGCGTCAGTCACCGGCGCGCCGGAGAAGATCGAGATGCCGAGATCGCCGCTCAGACACCGCACCGGCCCAGCGCACGAACTGCAGCGGCAGCGGGTCGTCGAGGCCGAGCTTCTTGCGCAGCGTGTCGATCTGTTCGCTGCGTGGCATTGTCGCCGGCGATGATCGCCGCCGGGTCGCCCGGCGACGAGGCGCAGGATCAGGAACACGAATGATGGCCACGACCGCCATGACGAGGACGATCGAGAGCGAGGCGGCGGGTGATGAAGGCCAGCATGAGCGGTGCGTGCCAGCAGCGATGTCGCTCCGGCCACGCGCGCTTGCGCGATCCGGCCGCAGCGGAGATCGGCGCCGCGGTCCTTCACGTCTTCTCGACGTTCCAGAACGGGATGATGCTCGGCGATCGGCAACCACGCCCTTGATGTTCTTGCGATAAGCCGACGGGTTGCAGCCAGTGGCCGTAGTGACGCATGCGGCACGAATCCCAGGCGTTCTCCTGCAGCTCGCGCGCGATCGGCCTTACGCTCCTCCAGCGACGGCCGCGCGCCCACGCGGCGCGCAACTTCTCGTGCTCTGGCGTCGTTTGGCCAGCCGAACCCGGCCTTGTCGCCCGTGCCCGAGTGGCCCGACGAACGGAACGGATTGCGACGCCCATCTGCCGAGCCCCAGGTGATGAACAGGTTCCAGCCGCCCTTGTCCGGCGCCGCTTCTTGCCGGCGCGGCGCTGACGACGGCGCCCCAGTCGGAGGCAGTCGACCTGCACGTTGACGCCGGCCTGGCGCAGCCCCTGCGCGAGCAGCGGCGTGGAGTTGTTCATGAAAGGCGATGTTGGTGGCCTGCAGCATGCATGATCGGGCGGCCGTCGTAGCCGGCCTCCTTGAACAGCTGCCTTGGCCTTGGCGATGTTCTGCCCCTCCTTGTACCAGGCGGTGTTCTCGTCGTTCTCCATCGGCAGGCCGCAGCCGAAGTAGCGACGCGCAGGCCGGTAGAACTTCGCGTTGCCGAACGAGGCCTTCATGATGTCCTCCTGGTTGATGATGTGGCAGCATTGCCTGGCGCGCCTTCGACGTTGTTGAACGGCGGGTGCAGGTAGTTCAGGCGGCAGGTTGCCGACGTTGCCGAGCTTGTTGAGCACCTCGACGCTTGATGTTCGTGATCGCGTCTCGAGCTTGCCGATCAGGTCGATCGGTGGCGCTCTCGTAGAAGTCGATCTCGCCGGCTCTGCAGCGCCGCGAGCGCGGTCTGCGCGTCCTGCATGTTCTCGCTAGATGACGCGATCGACCTTGACGACCTTGCCGCCGGCCATGCCCGATGCGGCGCTCCGCGCGCGGCACGTAGTTCGGGTTGCGTGTCGTAGACGTACCGCGCGCCGTCTGCGCGTCTCGGCCTCGTTGAAGATGAAGGGCCCGGAGCCGATGTTGGTCGTCGATCTTCTGCATCGGGTCGGTCTCGGCCTCCTTCTTGCGCATCATGAAGAGCAGATCGGGGTCGTGGTCTTGGCCATGGCGTCGATACCAGGCCGTAGGGCTCCTTGAGCACGATCTCGAAGGTCTTGTCGTCCTTGCCGGCGATGTCGGCCACGCGCTGCATCATGTGCTTGCCGGCGCCGTCGCGCGCCGCCCAGCGGCGGATCGAGGCGACGCAAGTCGGCCGACGTCACCGGCGTGCCGTCGTGAATTTCAGGCCGTCGCGCAGCTCGAAGGTCCAGTCTTCTTGTCGTCCGACAGGCCCTACTTCGACGACCATCTGCGGCTGCGGCTTGAAGCTTGGCGTCGATCCCGAACAGCGTGTCGTAGATGGCGTGGCCGTGGTACGAGGTGGTGAGCGAGGTCGACAGCACCGGGTCGAACGAATTCAGGTCCTGCATCATCGCCACGCGAAGCGTGCGGTTGGCGGGCGGCGTGGTCTGGCCCTGCACGATGGCGGGGGCGGCAGCCAGCGCCGTGGCACCGGCACCGGCCTGGAGAATCTGGCGGCGGGTCGTGGTCATGCTTGTCTCCTGGTTGTGGGGTCTGGGGTCACGGGAAAAGCAGCGAGGCCGGATCGAGTTTCTCGATGCCCGGCAACTGCGCGCCGGTGGCCTTGACGAACTCGATCTCGTGCGCGATGTCCTTGGCGGCGAGGCGGCGCGCCTTCCACGCCGGGAGTTCGGCGTTGAGCATCAGATCGAGCGTGCGCGGATCGAGATCGGGGTAGAGCTTGACGGCCGCGGCCTTGACCTCGGCCGGGCGTTCGTCGATGGCCTTGGACAAGTCGACGAAGACCGCATTGACCTTCTGCACGACCGCGGGGTTGGCCTGCGCGTAATCGCGCAGTGCAGCCACGGCCAGTGTCAGGCTCGGCGTGTTCTGCGCCGGCAGCTCGCCCTTCGGGCCGTCGAGCCAGAGCACGGCCGAGCCCTTCAGCACCGGCGGCACCCAGAACGACGCGCTGGCGATGAAGCCCTGCACCGCCCCGGTCTCCAGCGCCGCGGCCATGCCCGGCACGCTGAGGTAGGTGAAGCGCGGCGTCGCATCGGCGCTCTTGGTCGCGCCGCGAAAGGCCACGGTGTACGGTGAAGTCGCGCTCGCAGTGCCGATGAGCAGGCCATCGAGCGCCTTCAATCGATCCTTCGCCGGTGCGTTTGCAGCCACGCCGAGCTTGTCGGCCGCGGCCTTGGAGAGCACCAGCGATCCGCCCATGCCGGCGTAGGCCGACGTGATCAGCACGATGTTCTGGCCGCGCGTGTTGGCCGCCACCAGATCGCCGGGGCCGATCAGCGCCATGTCGATCGACTTCGAGATGATGGCCGTGGTGGCGGCGTTGGTGTTCTCGAGCACGACGAAGCGCACGTTCAAACCGTGCTTGTCGAACAGGCCGAGCTCCTTGGCCACGCGCGGCGCGGCGGCCACGGTGCTGCTGGAGCTGAGACCGATCGAGACTTGCGGCGGCTGCTGCGCCGAGGCGATGACTGCGGCGGCCAGCGTTGCCGCGCCGACGATCCATTTCACGAACGCTTGCACGGACTCGCTCCTCATGCTGTTGTCAATTCAGACCGATGCGGTAGACGCGCTGCGCGGTGCCGCGAAACAGCGCTGTTTTCTCCGCCTCGCCGTGGTCGCGCACGATGTGCTTCAGCGCGTTCCACAGCGGCACGAAGCCGCACGAGCGGCCGTCGTTGGGGTAGTTGCTTTCCATCATGCAGCGCTCGGCGCCGAAGAGCTCGATCGCGCTTTCGACGTACGGCTTCCACGCCTGCGCGAGTTCGCGCCAGCCGATGACATCGCTGCGCTGGTTGAAGCCGAATCCCCAGTACGCGGTGCCCAGGCCACCGACCTTGCAGACCACGTTGGGCCGCTGCGCCAGCTCGCGCATGTTCGTGCGCCAGCTCTGGAACAACTCGTCTCGTCCGTCAACGCCGACGTGCATGCCCATCGCCAGGCCGGTGTGCACCAGCACGATCGTGGTGTCCGGGAAGTCGGCCGCGAGTCGCGCCACTTGCGGCAACTGGTGGTGCAGCACGGTCGCGTCGAAGCTGAGGCCGCGCGGGCCGAGCTGGCCGAACGCGGCGCGAAAGGCGGTGCTGTTCAACAAGTCCGGCGGCGGGCGGTGCGTGAGAAAGCGCAGCGACGCCGGATTCGGGTCGGCCAGCGCGATCTGGCGCACGCCGCGAAAGCGCTGGGGCGCCGCGGCCATCGAGGCGTCGAGCGTGGCCGCGACCGCATCGCCGCTCGTCATGTCGGCAAAGCCGACGATGGCCGCGGCTACCTTGCACGGGCCGCAAGCGCCGCTGGCCGTGATGGCGGCCATCCCGTTGGCAAACTCGACTTCGCCCACCGGGCGCAACGCTTCGGGCCCGTCGGCGCGCGCGAAGGCCTGGGTCTCGATGTAGACCGTGCCGACGATCTTGTGCCCCGCCTTGGCATCGTCGAGGTAGTCGTCGAGCAGGTAGCGCAAGTGCGGCCGGTCGAACAGGTGATGGTGCGCGTCGAGGATGGCGATGCCGGGCTCGAGGATCGGCTCGTCGCGTCCCTCTCTCACTTTGTTGAAGGGCGGCACCTTCTGTGTCACGGCAGCTTCTTTCAATCCAACAGATTGCGACCCTTGAGCACTTCCTCGCCCACCTTGAACGCATCCACCGCCGCCGGCAGGCCGCAATAGACCGCGGCGTGCAGCAGCACCTCCTTGATCTCATCAACCGTCCAGCCGTTGTTGAGCGCGCCTTCGAGGTGCGAACGCAACTGGTTCGGGCGGTTCAGCGCCGTCAGCATCGCCACGTTGAGGATGCTGCGCAGCTTGCGGTCGATGCCCTCGCGCGCCCAGGTGCGGCCGAAGCAGACATCGTCCGAGTACTCCTGGATCACCGCGTTGAACGAGTTCTTCTTCTTGTCGCGGTTGGCGAGCATCTCGTCGCCGAAGATCTCGCGCAGGATGCCGCGGCCGATTTCCGATCTGTCCATAAGAGTCTCCTTGTCAATGCAGTCGTTCCGGCCGACAGGTGAAAGCTCACTCGGCCTTGATGTTGTTGTCGCGGATCAGCTTGCTCCACAGCGCGATGTCCTGCGCGATGAGCTTGCCGAACTCGCCCGGCGTGCCCGGCGTCGGCACCGCCGCCTCGCTCGCCAGGTGCTCGCGCATCTCGGGTGTGGCCAGCACCGCGTTGAGTTCGTCGCTGATGCGCTTGACCACCTCCGCCGGCACGCGCGCCGGCGCCAGCAGGCCCCACCAGAAGTCGATGCGAAAGCCCGGGAGGCCGGCCTCGGCCGCACTCGGCAGCTGCGGCGCGAACGGTGTGCGCTGCGCGCCGCTGACGACCAGGCCGCGCAGCTTGCCGCCTTCGATCAACTGCGCCGCCGAAGAGAAGGTGGCGAGCGCGGCCTGCAGCGTGCCGCCGATCAAATCCGTGAACGCCGGGGCGATGCCCTTGTAGGGCACATGCATCAGCTTGGCCTTGCCCTCGGCGGCCAAGAGCTCCATGCCGAGGTGGCTCATGCTGCCGATGCCGCTCGATCCGTAGTTGATCGTGCCCGGCTTGGCGCGCGCGGCGTCGAGCAGATCGCTCACGGTCCTGTAGGGCGAGTTGTTGGCGACGACGACGACCAGCGTAGCTTGTTGCCTGTCGCCACCGAGGTGGCGAACGCGGTCGTCATGAACAGCAGCGTGTAGCCGTCGGGCGGCGCCTTGGCGACGGCGTCGAAGGCGAGCACGCCGCCGGCGCCTGTGCGGTTGTCGACGCACAAGAGCGCAGCGGCCGTCAGCGCAAACGCGCTCGCGGCGCGCCGGCGGGCGGGTTTCACTTCTGCGCGTCCTCGGCCTTGTAGACCTCGAACGTCAGCCGCGGCATGGTCGCGAAGTCGACCGGCGGCTGCCAGCCTTCGACGATGCGCAGGTTGTCTTCCACTTCGTGCGGCCAGCGCGCGCCGACGATGCCGGCGGCGATGCGCGAGTCCGAGAGCACGAACTTGAGCGCCACGTCGTACAGATCCTTGGCCGCGATGTGCGGCGCCAGGTAGGCCATCTCGCGCTGAAGGATGCCCGAGGTCATGGTGCGCATCGACACCACGCCGGCATTGACCTTGGCCGCCTCGATCAGGAAGTGCCGCGCCGCCGCCTGGTAGATGAAGTTGTAGGCGATCTGATAGACCTCGATCGCTTCGTGCGCGAGGAACGGCAGCACGCTGAATGGCTCTTCGCTGGTGATGCCGATGTGGCCGATCTTGCCCTGCTGCTTCAACTCGAGCAGCGCTTGCAGCGGGCCGCCTTCGAGGATGTGCTTGACCTCGGCCGGCGTGTACATGCGGCCGTGGATCTGCAGGATGTCGATGTGATCGGTCTGCAGGCGCTTCAGGCTTTCGTGCACGCTGGCGATCGTGCCTTTGTGGTCGAGCTCGTACCAGACCTTGCTGGCCAGCACGCAATCCTTGCGCCGCGTCTTCATGACCTCGCCGAACAGCGTTTCGCTGTAGCCGTTGCCGTAGGCCGGCGCGGTGTCGAGGTAGTTGATGCCGCGGTCCAGCGCGGTGTTGAGCGTCTGGTAGACGATCTTGCGGCCGTCTTCCGACAGCGGATCCCAGCCCTGCGTCTTGTGCACGTAGGTGAAGGCCGCGCCGCCGATGGCGATCGGCGAGACCTCGAGGCCGGTGCGGCCGAGCTTGCGCTTGTTCATGGCGGTCACGTCACGTTGATGTAGGCGGCCTTCTGCGCCAGGTAGCCGTCGATCTGCGACTGCCCGCCCTTCCAGCCGTAGCCGCTGGCCTTCCAGCCGCCGAAGCCGACGGCCGGGTCGATCAGGCCGTAGCAGTTGACCCAGACCGTGCCGGCCTGGATGCCGTGCACCATCTTCATCACGGTGTTGACGTTGGTCGACCAGACACCGCTGCCCAGTCCGTACTCGGTGGCGTTGGCGAGCTTGAGCACCTCGTCGGCGCTGTCGAACGGAATCACCGACGCCACCGGCCCGAAGATCTCCTCGCGCGCGATGGTCATGGTGTTGGCGACGTTGCCGAAGACGGTGGGCTCGATGAAATAGCCGCTTGCGAGTTCACCGCCCAGGCGCTTGCCGCCCGAGACCAGCTTCGCGCCGTCGCGTGGACCCTGCTCGACGTAGCCGAGCACGCGATCCAGTTGCTTCTTCGAAATCAGCGGGCCGAGGTTGGTGTCGGTGGCGAGCGGATCACCGACCTTGAGCGTCTTGCCATAGGCCGCGAGGCGCTCGACGAACTGCTCCTGGATGCTGCGCTGGACGAACACGCGCGTGCCGGCAAAGCAGATCTGGCCGCTGTTGTTGTAGCAGCCCATCGCCACGCCGGGCACCGCCTTGTCGAGATCGGCATCGGCGAACACGATGTCGGGCGACTTGCCGCCGAGCTCGAGCTGCAGGCGCTTCATGTTGCCGGCCGAGGCCTTGATGATCTCGCGCCCGGTGACCGTCGAGCCGGTGAAGGCGACGCGGTTCACGTCGTGATGCGCGGCCAGCGCAGCACCCGCTTCGGAGCCGAGGCCGGTGACGACATTGATCACCCCCGGCGGCAGGCCGGCTTCGAGCAGCAGCTCGGCCGTGCGCAGGATCGACAGCGACGCGTCTTCGGCGGGCTTCAACACCGCCGTGCAGCCGGTGGCGAGCACCGGGCCGACGACGTTCATCTGGCTGAACATCGGGCCGTTCCACGGAATGATGCCGCCGACCACGCCCACCGGCGTCTTCAGCACCATCGTCGTCACCGAGCCGGGCAGCGAGTTGGGAACGGTCTCGCCGGTGATCGCGCGCGCCTGCGCCGAGAAGTAGAGGATGTTCTGCAAGCCGCCGTTCTTCGACGGACGCAGGCGCGTGTGCAGCGGCGCGCCCATGTCGAGCGACTCGAGCATCGACAGCTCGTCGAAGTGCTGCTCGAAGAGTTCGGCAAAGCGGATGATCACGCGCTGGCGCTGCGCCGGCGTGAACTTGCCCCACGGGCCCTCGAAGGCACGGCGTGCCGCGGCCACCGCAGCATCGACGTCGGCCTGCCGGCCGCGCGCGAGCGTCGCCAGCACGCGGCCGGTGGCGGGGTTGAAGGTCTCGATGCTCTCGCCGGCAATCGCATCGACCCACTTGCCGTCGATCAGGTGTTGCTTCTTCGGGTTGGCGAGGAAGTTGGGCAAGGTGGTGGGCAGCGGTGCGTTCATCGGTCTTTCCTCAGTTGTTGAATCAGGGCCTGCACCGCCTTGGCACGCGGCCAGCCGACGTAGAAGGCGAGATGGGCGACGGCTTCAGCAACGTCGGCGTCGCGCAAACCATTGCGGCGGCCGCGCTCGAGTTCGGCCGGCAGCTCGCCGAGCGTGCCCTGGGCAATGCAGCAGGCGATCGTGCACAGGCTGCGGTCGCGCGGCGAGAGTTCCTTGCGCGCCCAGATGTCGCCTTCGATCACGCGCGCGGTGAATTCCTCGAACGCGGGCGCGTCGCCGCTCGGCGGCGGCGCGCTGCCCAGGCTGTGCTTCACCTGGTCGGTACCGATGCCGCGCGCGGTGAACACCTCCTGCATCACGGTCACGGCCGACATCGCGCACGGCCATCCGGCATAGAAGGCCATGTGCGTCACCAGCTCGACGATCTCGGTGGGCGAGATGCCGTGGTTGAGCGCACGGTTGAAGTGCCCCGTCATCTGCTTGGTGAACGAGTACGCGATCAGCGCCGACACCGTGAGGAAGCTGCGGTCGCGCTTGGACAGCTGCGGCCGCTCCCAGGATTCGCCGAAGAGGATTTCGTCGGTGTACCAACCGAGGCCGGGCGTCGCGCTGTGGATCAGGTCGGGGGCGACTTTGGCCGCCGGCGTTCGCGGTTTTTTCATTGTCGATGAGGTCATGAAGGATTCCCTTGGTGATGCGATCAGGTGTCGTCAGTTGCTGCGCGCCAGGGCCTCGCGGAAGTCGGGATGCGCGATCGCGATCAGGCGTCGCGCACGCTCGCGCAGGCCGATGCCGCGCAGGTGCGCCGCGCCGAACTCGGTGACGATGACATCGACATCGCTGCGCGCGGTGGTGACCGGACGGCCTTCGAGCGAAGCGACGATGCGCGAACGCTTGCCGTCGGGCGTGGTCGAGGGGAAGGCCAGGATCGAACGCCCGCCCGGCGAGGCGACGCCGGCACGCACGAAGTCCACC
Source organism: uncultured beta proteobacterium (assembly GCA_963738605.1). Classification (GTDB taxonomy): domain Bacteria; phylum Pseudomonadota; class Gammaproteobacteria; order Burkholderiales; family Burkholderiaceae_C; genus CADEEN01. The sequence goes on along the minus strand of CAVTXG010000011.1, from coordinate 54,457 downwards.
TGCCCCATCACCGCACCGAGGTAGCGCCCGCCGGCGACCTCGGCATTGGCCTGGCCGCTGAGGTCGATCTCGATCACCGAGTTGATGGTGTGGAACTGCGAGAGCGTGGCCGCCGTGCCGATGTGATGCGTGTACTCGACGTTGCGCATCTCGACCGTGCCGCTCGTGTGCGCGAACTCGCGCAGGCGCTGCGTGCCGAACAGGCCGCCGGTGACGCTCTTGCCGGCGTCGCGGCCCTTGTGCGCGTTGGTGACGATGCCGCGCTCCACCAGATCGACCAGCGCGTCGGAGACCACGCCCGAATGCACGCCGAGCTCGCGATGATTGACGAGCGCATGCGCCACCGCGGCCGGCAGCGTGCCGACACCGAGCTGCACGGTGGCGCGATCGGGGATCAGCGCGGCCACCTGTCCGGCGACGCGGCGCTCGGTGTCCGAGGGTTCTGGGTCGGGCAGATCGATCACGCGCGCGTCGCTTTCGACCAGCAGGTCGATGTCTTGCGCGGCCACCACCGCGTCGCCACGCATTGCCGGCAGCGACGGGTTGACGAGCGCGATCACGCAGCGCGCCGACTGGATCATCGCGCCGGCGAACTCCGCGACGACGCCGAGCGAGAACTCGCCCGACGGCAGCGGCCGCACCTGGATCAGCACGACATCGACCGGCAGCACGCGGCTGCGAATCAAGCCCGGCAGCATGCTGATGTGGCAGGTCAGCACCTCGGCGATCTCGGTCACACGGCGGCTGTTGCCCGCGCCGTTGAGCGCCTTGAACCTGAAGTGCGGTGCGTACTCCGGCTTCACCGTGTCCGACGAGGTCAGGCCGAACATCAGCTCGGGCATCGGCAGCGTGCTGCGTTGCGCGATCAGCGCTTCAGTCAGTGCCAGCGGTTCACCCGGGCCTTGCGGCCAGGCGATCACGTCGCCGCGCTGCACCTGCTCGGCGAACGTCAATCGATCGAGCGCGATCGTCTTTGGCACCGTCAGTCCAGTTGAATCTTCTGCTCGCGGATCAGCTTGCTCCAGCGCGCCAGTTCCGCGCGGATCAGGCCCGAGCTGATCGGGCGTGCCCGGCTTGGGCGACGCGCCTTCGCGCACCAGCGTCTCGCGCAACTCGGGCTGCGCGAGCACGGCGTTGAGTTCTTCGTTCAGGCGCTTGACCACCGCCGGCGGCGTGCGCGCCGGCGCGAGCAGGCCCCACCACACCTCGAGCTCGAAGCCGGGCAGCCCGGCTTCGCGACGCGGTGGGCAGATCGGGCAGCGTCGGCGAGCGCTGCGCGCTGGTGACGGCCAGGCCGCGCATCTTGCCGCCCTTGATGTGCGGCGTCACCGAGGCCATGCTCGGCAGCAGCATCTGCAGCGTGCCGCCCAGCAGGTCGTTGAAGGCCGGGCCGATGCCCTTGTACGGCACGTGCACGAGCTGGATCTTCGCGGCCGAGGCGAACAGTTCGGTGCCCAGGTGATTGAGGCCGCCGACGCCCGCGGTGCCGTAGGAGATGGTGCCCGGCTTGGCGCGCGCGGCATCGATGAATTCGCGCAGCGTCGTCGTCTTCGATTCGTTGGCGACGACGATCGCGAACGGGCCTGCCGCGACGAGCCCGATGGGATCGAGATCCTTCACCGGGTCGTACGGCAGCTTCTTGCCGCTGGCCGCGTTGGTGGTGATCGACGTCGACGCGAACAGCAGCGTGTAGCCGTCGGCCGGCGCCTTGGCGACGAAGTCGGTGCCGATCGTGCCGCCGGCGCCGCCCTTGTTCTCGATCACCACCGTCTGGCCCAGGCGCGCGCCGAGCTTGTCGGCGAGCACGCGCGCGATCACGTCGTTGCTGCCGCCGGGGGCGAAGGGCACGATGAGCTTGATCGGCGCGCTCGGCCAGGCTGCCTGTGCAAACGCGGCGCCGGGAGACAGCAGCACGGCAGCGCTGAACACTGCGATGCGCCATGCACGGCCGCTGATGACACGCAGAACTGACATCCGGTCTCCTGAATCGATCGATGAATACGACGCCAACTCGCGGCCAGCGCGTCGATGCTAGGCATGCTGCTTCGCAGCGGGGTGACGATTGCGACGCCGACGATTTCCGCACGAGAAACCATGCGCCGTCTGTCCTCTGTGGGCCGCGAGCACGACGCAGAGCGTGCTTGCGCGATGCGTGGAAACGCCAATGGCCCGAGGTTGTGGGCGAACCTAGATTGAAGCGCGAATGCGACATCGCGTTCGCAGTGGCGCAACAGGAACGAACGGCATCGCTGCATCCATCGCTTCGACGAAAGGTCTGGATGAACCCGACGAACACGCTGTCCTACACCGAGGCCACACGCGGGCTGGTGCCGGTGCCGGCGTGCGAGCGCGACCTGCCGACCGCCGTGGCCGAGCCCTGGTTCAAGGTCTCCGACGGACTCGTGCCGCTCGAAGGGCCGTGCTTCGATCGCCAGGGCAATCTCTACTTCGTCGACGTCTATGCCGGGCGCATCCACCGCCTCACGCCCGCGCACGTGATGACGACCATCTACGAGGAAGCGGGCCTGTGGCCGGCCGGCATCGCCATCCACAAGGACGGGCGTTTGTTCATCGCCGCGCTCGGCTCGCCCAACCGCGACGGCAAGTTCGACGCCGGCACGGTGATCGCGATCGACGCCGACGGCAAGAAGCGCCAGACCATCGTGCCGCCCAGTGCCGGCTACGTGCTCGACGACATGGTCTTCGACAACGAAGGCGGCTTCTACATGACCGACTTCCGCGGCTCGCCCACCGACCCCGCGGGCGGCGTGTTCTACGTGACGCCGGACTTCAAGAACATCGAGCCGGTGCTGCCCAACATGTGCGGCGCCAACGGCGTGGCCTTGAGCCCCGACGGCAAGGTGCTGTGGGCCACCGAGTTCTGCAACAACCGCCTGCACCGCGTCGATCTGGCTGCGCCCGGCAAGGCGGCGCGCCACGGCGCGATGGTGCCCTACCACTTCGTCGGCCGCGCGCCCGACTCGATGCGCTGCGACTCGGCCGGCAACGTCTACGTGGCGATGTTCCACCAGGCGCGCTATCTCGTGTTCAGTCCCTACGGCATCCCGATCGGCCAGATCCTGCTGCCTGGGCGGGAGGATGGTCACTTCCTGAAGAGCACCAGCCTGGCGCTGCGGCCCGGCTCGCGAGAGTTGCTGATGGTCGCGCGCGACGAGCTCGGCGGGCGCGGCTCGATGATCTTTTCGGCGCAAGGATTGGCCGATGGATTTCCCATGTTCTCGCATCAATGAGAGGAAAACTCACCGCGCAACGACGTACCTTGATCAAGACCCTCGGCGGCGGCGCTGCTGCATTGGCCGTGCCGCGCTTCGCGTTGAGTCAGACGGGGCCCATCAAGATCGGACTCATCACCGACTACACCGGCCCCTACCGCGACAACAACGGCCCCGGCGAGGAGTACTCGCTGAACCTGGCGATCCAGGACCACAACGGCGGCAAGCTGCTCGGCCGGCCGGTGCAGATCGTGCTCGGCGACAACCTGAACAAGGCCGACGTCGCCACCGATCTCGCCAAGCGCTTCATCGACGTCGAGAAGGTCGACATGATCGTCTCGAGCGGATCCAGCGTGGCTTCGCTGGCGGTGCACGGCATGGCGCGCGACAAGGGCGTCATCACCATGATGCCGGCTTCGGCGGCCAGCAACTTCACCGAGAAGGATTGTTCGCCCACCGGCTTCCAGTGGGTGATGGACACCATCGCCTATCCGCGCTCGGCCGTGATCGCCTCGGGTGAACTCGCCAAGAAGAAGTGGTTCGCCATCGCCATCGACAACGTCTTCGGCGAGACCTCCCTGGGCATCGTGCGCGAAGCTCTCGCCGAAAACGGCGGCGAGCTGGTGGGCACGGTGAAGACGCCGATCAACACCACCGACTACGCCTCCTTCATCACCCAGGCGCAGGCGTCCAAGGCCGATGCGGTGGCGTTCGTCAACGCCGGCACCGACCTGTCGCGCATGCTCAAGCAGTCGCACGAGTTCGGCATGCGTGCCGGCGGCCGGTTGAGCCCCGACTGCGCCCCGCCCGCCGCCTTGCTTGCGCACCGGCCTCGGCCCAGCGCATTGCAGACGATCGCGTACGCACCCATCGGGCCGATTGCCGACACCCGGAATGAATCGCAGGTAGCGCAGTGCGCGTTGGAACCACTGAAATGACCTCGTCTGTCCCGAGCTCCACCCGCATCCGCACGCTCGCGCTGCTGGCGGTGATCGTGTTCCTGATCGCCGCGCCGCTCTTCATGCATCCGGCGTTCCTGATGAAGGCGATGTGCTTCGCGATCTTCGCCTGTGCCTTCAACCTGCTGCTCGGCTACGTCGGCATGCTGCCCTTCGGCCATGCGGCCTTCTTCGGCGTGGCCGGCTATCTGGCCGCGCACGGCGCCAAGGAGTGGGGCCTGACGCCCGAGGTCGTGATCGTCATGGGCACGGCAGCGGCCGCCGCGATGGGTGCGCTGTTCGGCTGGATCGCGATCCGCCGTCAGGGCATCTACTTCGCGATGATCACGCTCGCGCTGGCACAGCTCGTCTACTTCGTCTGCGTGCGCACACCGGATTTCACCGGCGGCGAGGACGGCGTGCGCGACATTCCGCGCGGCGCGCTGTTCGGGCTGATCGACATGAGCAGCGACACGCGCATGTACGTCTTCGTCTGCGTGCTGTTCGTCGCGGCGATGATCTTCATCTACCGCATCATCGACTCGCCGTTCGGCCAGGTGCTGCGCGCCATCCGCGACAACGAGACGCGTGCCGTCTCGCTCGGCTACCGCGTCAACAGCTACAAGCTGATCGCCTTCACGCTGTCCGCCGGGCTCGCCGGGCTGGCCGGCGCGCTCAAGGCGATCGTCGTGCAGGTGGCCTCGCTGACCAACGTCTATTGGGCGACATCGGGCGACCCGATCGTGATGACGCTGGTCGGCGGCGTCGGCACCGTGATGGGCCCCGCCATCGGCGCGATGGTGTTCATGGGCCTGCAGACCTACCTGTCGGACCTGCGGTCCTGGATCATCTTCGTGCAGGGACTGGTCTTCTTCCTGTGCGTGCTGTTCTTCCGCAAGGGCGTGATGGGCCTCTTGCCGGCGCGCATCCGCAAGTGGCTGTGACGAACGGCGTCAGGGCTCGCGCCCTTCGATCAGCCGCGCCACCGTGTCGCGGATCAGGTGCCCCGAGATGCTGAAGCGCGGCGGAATCCCCGGCAGCGCATCGAGCGCGAACCACTGCGCATCTTCGATCTCGCCCGGCTGCGGCACGATCTCGCCTTCGACCCAGCGCGCGCTGAACGCAATCATCAGGCTGTTCGGAAACGGCCAGCTCTGGCTGCCGTAGTAGCGCAGGTCCGTCACGTGCACGCCGACTTCTTCGAGCGTCTCGCGCTGCACGCACTCCTCGATCGATTCGCCCGCTTCGACGAAGCCGGCGAGCGCGCTGTAGACGCCCTTGGCAAAACGCGGCGAGCGCGCCAGCAGCACCTCGCCCGGGCGCCACACCAGCACCATCATCGCGGGCGTCAGGCGCGGGTAGGCCATGTGCGCGCATGCGGGACAGCGACGCGCGCGTTCGTGATCGACGCGCTCGGTGGGCGTGCCGCAGACGCTGCAGAAGCGGTGCGTTCGATCCCATTCGAGCACCTGCGCAGCACGACCGGCCAAGCCCCACCTGCGGCGCGGGCATCGCCATCATCGCGCTGCGCAGCGACACCGTGCGCCAGCCCGGCGGCGCGGCCGGCAGCTGCAAGGCCCACGCATCGAAGCCGCCGAGGCGGCCGAGGTAGTGGCGAATTTCGGCGTCGATCAGCACGCCGGGCGCGAGCGCGTCATCGCCCTCGGGCAACAGCAAGTGGCCCTCGGTGAAGGCGAACGACCAGACAGTCGTGGTGGGCACGGAAGGCGGCAGGACCGCGGGTTCGAAATCCATCGTCGGCAAGCTCCGAATCTGGCTCTCGACAATATAGGAGAAGCGCGCGTGGTCGGGCGCCACGCACAGGACTAAGCTTCGACCGCTGCCACGAAAGACACGGCCATGACAACCGCTGCCCCCAACGCGCCCGCGGTGGTGCGTGCGAGTTCGCTGCCCGACGCGATCAAGGTCGAGCCCTTGAGCTGCGCCATCGGCGCCGAGTTGAGCAACGTCGACCTCGGTGCCGCCTCGCGCGACGCGGCCCTGGTGGCCGAGATTCGCGCGCTGCTGCTGCGCTACAAGGTGCTGTTCTTCCGCGACCAGGCCATCAGCCGCGCCGAACACGTGGCCTTCGCGCGCCACTTCGGCGAGCTGGAGGACCACCCGGTGGCCGGCAGCGACCCGGAGCACCCGGGCCTGGTGCGCATCTACAAGTCGCCCGACTCGCCCAACGACCGCTACGAGAACTCGTGGCACACCGACGCCACCTGGCGCGAGAAGCCGCCCTTCGGCTGCGTGCTGCGCTGCGTCGAGTGCCCGCCGGTGGGCGGCGACACGATGTGGGCCAACATGGCGCTGGCCTACGAGAAGCTGCCGGAGCAGGTCAAGGCGCGCATCGCCGGCCTGCGCGCGCGTCACAGCATCGAAGCCACGTTCGGCGCCGCGATGCCGATCGACAAGCGCCTCGCGCTGCACGCGCAGTTCCCCGACGCCGAGCATCCGGTGGTGCGCACGCATCCCGAGACCGGCGAAAAGATCCTCTTCGTCAACGGCTTCACCACGCACTTCACCAACTTCCACACGCCCGAGAACGTGCGCGTCGGACAGGACTACACGCAGGGCGCATCGCAACTGCTGCAGTACCTGATCAGCCAGGCGCAGATTCCCGAGGTCCAGGTGCGCTTTCGCTGGCGCCCGAATTCGGTGGCGATGTGGGACAACCGCTGCACACAGCACTACGCGGTGATGGACTACCCGCCGTGCCACCGCAAGATGGAGCGCGCCGGCATCATGGGCGACGCACCGTTCTGAGCGCGCCTGCCTGTTCTCTCTTTCACGAGGTCTTCGCCATGAACTTTCTCGACGGTTCCCTGTACCCCGAAAACCAGCAGCCGCTGATCATCACGGCCGCCCCCTACGCGCCGTCCTGGGTGCCCTCGGACTTTCCCGAGGACATTCCAGTCACGATGGCGCAACAGGTGCAGAAGGCGGTGGATTGCTACAACGCCGGCGCCACCGTGCTGCACCTGCACGTGCGCGAACTCGACGGCAAGGGCAGCAAGCGCCTGTCGAAGTTCAACGAGCTGATCGCCGGCGTGCGCGACGCGGTGCCCGAGATGATCATCCAGGTGGGCGGCTCGATCAGCTTCGCGCCCGAGAGCGAAGGCGCGGCCGCCAAGTGGCTGTCCGACGATACGCGCCACATGCTGGCCGAGCTCGACCCCAAGCCCGATCAGGTCACGGTGACGATCAACACCTCGCAGATGAACGTCGTCGAGCACTGGGATTACGAGGACTACAAGGGCACCTCGATGGAGGACCCGGCGATCTACAACGCCTACAAGGAGATGACGGTGCCGGCGCAGCCCGGCTGGGCCGAGGAGCACATCCGCCGCCTCAACGCGGCCCGCATCCAGAGCGCCTTCCAGTGCTACAACATCAACAGCTTCGAGTCGGTGGAGCGGCTGCTGCGGCGCGGCATCTACAAAGGCCCGCTGGTGATGAACTGGGTGGCGATCGGCGGCGGCATGGACGCGCCGAACATCTACAACCTGGCCAACTTCGTGCGCGCCACGCCGGACGGCGCGGTGCTGACGGTGGAAAGCTCGATGCGCTACGTGCTGCCGGTCAACATGATCGGCATCGCGATGGGCCTGCACGTGCGCTGCGGCATCGAGGACAACCTGTGGAACCAGTCGCGCACGGCCAAGATGAGCACGGTCGAGCAGATCGAACAGCTGGTGCGCATCAACCGCGAGTTCGGCCGCGAGATCGCCACCTGCAAACAAGCACGCGAGATCTGCAAGATCGGCGTGTTCTACGAGACGGTGGAAGAGACGCTGGCCGCCAACGGCTTCGCCCCCAACGCCAAGGGCCGGCAGCAGGGCTTTCTGCGCAAGGTCGCATGAACACCCACCTCACACCAAGCTGAACTGAACAGGTCGCCATGGCAACTGCAATTCGTTTTTCCCAGACCGGCGGCGCCGAGGTGCTCAGGCTCGAGACGGTCGAGGTCGGCGCGCCCGGCCCCGGCCAGGCGCGTGTGCGCCACAGCTATGTCGCGGTCAACTTCATCGACATCTACTTTCGCACCGGACGCTATCCGCACCCGCTGCCCGCCGGGCTCGGCAGCGACGCGGTCGGTGTGGTCGAGGCCGTGGGCGAAGGTGTGGCCGACATCAAGGCGGGCGATCGCGTCGGCTATCTGCTCGGCCCGCAGGGCGCGTATTCGGACGTGCGGGTGATGCCGGCCGACGTGCTGATTCCCTTGCCCGCCGGCGTGTCCGATCGCAGCGCGGCCACGCTGATGATGAAGGGCATGACGGCGCAATACCTGTTCCGCCAGGTGCGACCGTTGCAAGGCGGCGAGACCATCCTCTACCACGCGGCAGCCGGCGGCGTGGGCCTGATCGCCTGCCAGTGGGCGCGCGCGATCGGCGTGACGATGATCGGCACCGCCAGCACCGAGGCCAAGGCCGAAGTGGCGCGCGCCAACGGCTGCGCACACACCATCGTCACCGGCGGCATGACGGCCGAGGACATGGAGCGCGAGATCCCGAAGCGCGTGCGCGAGATCACGGGCGGCTTGGGCGTTCCGGTGGTCTTCGACTCGGTCGGCAAGGACACGCTGATGGCCTCGCTCGACAGCCTTCAGGTGCGCGGCACGCTGGTCAGCAACGGCACCAGCTCGGGGCCGGTGGTGATCGACACGGCGCAGCTGGCGAGGAAGGGTTCGATCTGGCTGACGCGGCCGGCGATGGTGCACTACGCGACGCCAAGGGCGCACATGCTGGCGATGGCCGATGAGCTCTTCGGCCATGTCCTGGCCGGCCGCATCGTCGGCGAGCCCAAGCAGGAGTTCGCCCTGGCCGATGCCGCCAAGGCGCACCGCGCGCTGGAGTCGCGGCAGACGACGGGGGCCACGGTGCTGGTGCCCTGAGGCAGCGCTGACCCCGGCAACGTCACGCAGGATCGCGACCGGCCTCTTGCCGCTGCTTGCGCCAGTGTCTCGCGCTGGTGCCGAAGGTCTTCTGAAACCAGTGCCCGAAGGCGCTGCTGCTGTCGAAGTCGAGCAGTTGCGCGATCTGCGTGATCGAGCGGTCGCTGTCGCTCAGTTGCCGCGTCACCAGGTCGCGGCGCGCCTGCAGCAGCAGGCTGGAAAAGCTGTGCCCCTCTTGTGCCAGCACGCGGTGCAGGGTGCGGCTGCTGACGCGCAGGTGGCCGGCCACCTGCGTCGCATCGCAGCGCCCGAGCGGCAGCAGCGTCACGATGAGCTGGCGCACCGAGGCGGCCTTGGAGCCATGAGCCTGGGCCAGCGCCTTGTCCAGGCTGGCCTGCACAAAGCGGCCCAGCTGCGCGTCGACGTTGGGCAGCTGCCGCTGAAGGTCAGCCGGCGCGCAAGCGATGCCGTTGAACTCGGCGTTGAAATGCAGCGGGCACTTGAAAATGCGCCGGTGAAATTGCAGGTCGGCCGGCGCGCGGTGGCTGAAGTGCAGCGATCGCGCCCGCCAGCTCGGGCCCAGCAGCTCGCTCAAGATTCCCGCCATCACCGCCAGCGCCATCTCGATCGACTGACGAACCGGCGTGGCCTGCGCAAAGGCCAGGTCTTCGCGGATGATCGTCACGTCCTCCATCTCGTCGACGGCGATGTAGAGCGAGGGGAAGACCACCTGCAAGTAGCGGCACAGCGTCTGCAGCGCTGCCAGTCCGGTGGGCTCTTCGCGCATCACCAGGCCGATGGTCCCCAGGTTGGCCAAGCGCCGCCGTGCGCCCAATCGCAGGCCAAAACTCTCGGCACCTGGCGCTCGCGAAGTGGCCTCCAGCAGAGCCCGCACACGGTCCACCGCCACCGGGTAGTCCGGGTCCTGCAGCAGCTCGCGGTTCAACCTCGCCTGCGCCAGCAGCGCGTCGGTGTCGAGCCCCAACGAATCGGCCAGCTCGGCATAGCCGAACAGCGTGGCGGAGCGGATGAGGAGGGAAATCCCCGACATGCATTGTCCTGATCGGACAAGTTGATGGCTGCAATTATCAAGTTTCAGTACAGCGCGTGACCATACTGCCGCACGCGCATTTCCACCCGGAGACAAACCCATGAAACGCTGGATCGCCACCCTGCTCGCTGCCACAGGACTCGCCATGTCGGCCAACAGTTGGGCCTGGCCCGACAAGCCGATCCGCGTGATCGTGCCCGCCCCCGCCGGCGGATCGATGGATGTGGTGGCGCGCCTGCTGGCCCAGCAGTTGTCGGCCGACCTCAAGCAGACGGTCATCGTCGACAACAAGGCCGGCGCGGGCGGCTCCATCGGCATCCAGGCGCTGCTGCAGGCGCCGGCCGATGGCTACACGCTGATGGTCACCGCCAACAACGTGCTGGTGGAGATTCCGCATGTGATGAAGACACCCTACGACCCGCTGAAGGATGTCAAGCCGATCGCGACCTTTGCGCGCTCGGGCCTGGTGCTCGTCAGCGCCCCCGTGCCCGGCGTCGACGATTTCAAGGGCTTGCTCGCCCACTTGAAGAGCCGCCAGGGCAAGGCCAGTTTTGCGTCCTACAGCGCCGGCACGGCGTCGCACTACTCTGGCCTGATCCTGAATCACAAGGCTGGCCTGGACATGCAGCATGTGCCTTTCGCAGGTTCACCCCCGGCGCTGCTGCAGGTGATGGGCGGGCAGATCGAGATGATGTTCGACGGCATCGCCACGTCGCTGCCGCAGATCAAGGCCGGCAAGCTGAAGGTGTACGGCTTCACGGGCAAGACCCGTTCGTCGTACCTGCCCGATGTGCCCACCATGGCCGAACTGGGCTACCCGGAAATCTACAACGTGGGTTGGCTCGGTGTCATCGTCTCCAGCGCCTTGCCTGACGACCTGAGCAACCAGATCGGCGCGGCAGTGCGCAAGGTGGCCACCGTGGCCGCCTTCAACGACAGCCTGAAGAGCGTGGGCCTGACGCCGGACGCCCAGCCCAGCAGCGCCCAACTGAGCGAGGAACTGCTGGAGGTGTCGGGTCGCAACGCGGCCGTGGTCAAGCAATTCAACGTCAAGCTGAACTAGGAGCACGCGCCATGCAGGTACGTCAGATCACGCCGTCCATCGGCGCGGAAATCGGCGGAGTCGATCTCGGCCAGGCCTCGCGCGACGAGGGCTTGTACAAGGAGATTCGCGCGCAGTTGCTCGAGCACAAGGTGCTGTTCCTGCGCGACCAGAACATCACGCGTGCCGAGCATGTGGCCTTTGCTCGCCGCTTCGGTGACCTGGAAGACCACCCGGTGGCGGGCAGCGATCCAGACCACCCGGGCCTCGTCTTGATCCACCGCAGCGAGACCAAAGAGGCTTACGAGAACAGCTTTCACTCCGACGGCATGTGGCGCCCGAATCCGGCGATGGGCGCGGTGCTGCGTTGCATCGAGTGCCCTCCCGTTGGCGGCGACACGCTGTGGGTCAACATGGTGCAGGCTTACGCGAACCTGCCCGAAGACGTGAAGCAGCTGATCGCGCCACTGCGTGCCAGCAACAGCATCGAACATTCCTTCGGCGCGGTGATGGCGCCCGAGGCGCGGCGCAAGCTCGGGCGCGATCACCCGCCCGTCGAACACCCGGTGGTGCGCACACACCCCGAGACGGGCGAGAAGTCGCTCTTTGTCAGTGGCTTCACGACCCACTTCCTGAACTTCCACAACCCCAAGAACGTGCGCTTCGGACTGGACAAGGCGCCGGGCGCGGCGCTGCTGCTGAACTACTTGATCAGCCAGGCCACCGTGCCCGAGTACCACGTGCGTTGGTCGTGGCGCCCCAATGACGTCGCCATCTGGGACAACCGCTGCACCTCGCACTACGCGGTGCACGACTACTGGCCGCAGCCACGCAAGATGGAGCGCGCGGGCATCGTCGGCGACGTTCCTTTTTAGTCTCGGCAATCATGAATTTTCTCGACGGCCATCTCTTCCCCGAGAACCAGCAGCCCTTGATCATCACGGCGGCGCCGTATGCCCCGGGCTGGCTGCCTTCGGACTTTCCGCAAGACATCCCGGTGACGATGGAGCAGCAGATCCGCAAGGCGGTGGATTGCTACAACGCCGGCGCCACCGTGCTGCACCTGCATGTGCGCGAGCTCGACGGCAAGGGCAGCAAGCGCCTGTCCAAGTTCAATGAACTGATCGCCGGCGTGCGCAACGCGGTGCCCGAGATGATCATCCAGGTCGGCGGCTCGATCTCCTTCGCACCGGAGAGCGAAGGCCAGGCCGCCAAGTGGCTGTCCGACGACACGCGCCACATGCTGGCCGAGCTCGATCCGAAGCCCGATCAGGTCACGGTGACGGTCAACACCTCGCAGATGAACGTCACCGACCAGGCCGAAGACGCGGACTTCAAGGGCACCTCGCGCAGCAATCCGGCCGTCTTCAACGCCTACAAGGAGATGACGGTGCCGGCGCAGCCGGGATGGGTCGAAGAGCATGTGCGCCGACTCAGCGCCAAGGGCATTCAGAGCGCCTTCCAGTGCTACAACTTGAACAGCTTCGAGTCGGTCGAGCGGCTGATGCGCCGCGGCTTCTACAAGGGACCGCTGGTCATGAACTGGGTGGCCATTGCCGGCGGCATGGACACGCCCAACCTCTACAGCCTCGGCAACTTCGTGCGCGCCGTCCCTGATGGCGCGGTGCTGACGGTGGAGAGCAACGTGCGCAACGTGCTGCCGGTCAACATGATGGGCATCACCTTGGGCCTGCACGTGCGCTGCGGCACCGAAGACTGCCTGTGGAACCAATCGCGCACCGAGAAGGCCAGCACGGTCAGCCAGATCGAACAACTGGTCCGCATCTCGCGCGAGTTCGGCCGCGAGATCGCCACCGCCCAGCAGGCGCGCGAGATCTCGAAGATCGGCGTGTTCTACGACACGGTCGAGGAATCGCTGGCGGCCAACGGTTTTGCGCCCAATCGCAACGGCGGCAACCAGGGCTTCCTGCGCAAGTCGGCCTGACCGCAATGTTCACGCGTCAACCTGGAGAACATCTTGAACTTCCTTGACGGCCACCTGTACCCCGAGAACCAGCAGCCCCTGATCATCACCGCCGCGCCTTATGCGCCGGGCTGGATCCCCGCGGACTTCCCGGAAGACATCCCCATCACGATGGAGGAGCAGATCCAGAAGGCGGTGGATTGCTGGGAAGCCGGCGCCACCGTGCTGCATCTGCATGTGCGTGAAGCCAATGGCAAGGGCAGCAAGCGCCTGTCGATGTTCAACACGCTGATCGCCGGCGTGCGCAAGGCGGTGCCCGAGATGGTGATCCAGGTGGGTGGCTCCATCAGCTTCGCGCCCGAAGACGATGGCTCGGCCGCCAAGTGGCTGTCCGACGACACGCGGCACATGCTGGCCGAACTCGATCCGAAGCCCGATCAGGTCACCGTCACCGTCAACACGACGCAGATGAACGTCACCGAGCATGCCGGCATCGATGACTTCAAGGGCGTGTCGCGCGGCTTCCCGCACCTCTACGCCACCTACAAGGACATGATCGTGCCCTCGAATCCGAGCTGGGCCGAAGAGCACATCCGCCGCCTGTCAGCCGCCGGAATTCAAAGCGAGTTCCAGTGCTACAACATCAACAGCTTCGAGACCATCGAGCGCTTGATTCGGCGCGGCATCTACAAGGGGCCGCTGGTGATGAACTGGGTGGCCATCAGCGGCGGCATGGATCAGGCGAACATCTACAACCTGGCCAACTTCCTGCGTGCGGCGCCCGACGGTGCGGTGATCACGGTGGAGAGTTCGGTGCTCAATGTGCTGCCCGTCAACATGATCGGCATGGCCCTGGGCCTGCATGTGCGCTGCGGCATCGAGGACGTGCTCTGGAACCAGACCCGCACCGGCAAGATGAGCTCGGTCGAGCAGATCAAGCAGCTGGTGCGCATCGCCGGCGAATTCGGCCGCCCGATCGCGACAGGGCAACAGGCGCGAGAGATCCTGAAGCTCGGGGTCTTCTACGAAACGGCGGACGAGACGCTGGCGGCCAACGGCTTCGCGCCCAACCGCAAGGGTGGCAACCAGGGATTCCTGCGCAAACCGATATGAAGCCCGCCGTCCTGGAACGGGCAGCCGCTTCGTGGAACTCCGGGCCGGCAGCCGGCGCTCGTGCACTCAGCGCTTCGCCGCCGCCTCGACGGCCTTCTTCAGCCGCTCGGGATCGACCGCGATCTTCACACCGGCGCGCTCGAGCTGCAGCTTGAGATAGGCGCGCGAGTCCTGCTCGCCGAAGCCGCGGCCCAGGGCCTCCGTCATCTCTTCGAGCGTCAGGTTGGCCATGCGCAGCGGCACGCCGAGTTCGCGGCCCATCGCGGTGGCGAGCGAGACGTCCTTGTGCGCCAGCTTGAGCGCGAAGGCCGCCGGCTCGTAGGTGCCGGGCAGGAACTGCCGGGTCAGCATGTCCATCGGCGAGCCGCGGCCGACCATGCCCAGGTGCATCGCTTCCCACAACTCGAGCGGATCGACCCCCGCCTTGACCGCGAGCGAGAAGCTTTCGGCCAGCGCCTCCATGATCATGTAGCCGCTGACGTTGTGGCACAGCTTGGTGACACAGCCGGCGCCGATGGCGCCGACGTGGCGCGGCATCGTCGCCATCGCGCGCAGCAGATCGAGGTGGCGCTCGAACACCGCCTTGTCGCCGCCGACCCAGATGGCCAGCTCGCCCGAGGCCGCGCCGGCCGGGCCGCCGCTGACCGGCGCGTCGAGCATGTGCGCGCCCTTTTGCTTGAACGCCTCATCGATGCGACAGGCCAGCGCGCGCGAGCTGGTGGACAGATCGAAGAGCACGAGTCCAGGCTTCAGATGCGCGAGCAGGCCGTTCGCGCCGAGCGCCACGTCTTCGACCTGCACCGGACCCGGCAGCGAGGTGAAGACCACATCGACTTGGCGCGCCAGTTCGGCCACGCTGGCCGCGGCCTGCGCGCCGGCCTCGACGAAGGCGTTCATCGCGTCCGGGTTCGCGTCGTACACGATCAGCGAGGTGCCCGCGCGCAACTGATTGCGCGCCATGCCCTGCCCCATTTTTCCAAGACCGATGAATCCGACTTTCATTGCCTGCTCCTGACCTGGCTTCAGACGACGCCGCGCTCGCGCAGCGCTGCGATCTCGCTCGGCGAGTATCCGTACTCGTGCAGCACCTCGTCGGTGTGCTCGCCGGCGGCCGGCGGGCGGCTGCGGATCGAGGGCGGCGTGCGCGACAGCGTCAGCGGCGTCGCCGCGATCGGCACCGGGCCGTCGGCGCCGGGATAGGGCATCCACTCGAAGGCGCGCGTCTCCTGCAGCAGCGGGTCGCCCAACACCTGGCGCGGCGAGCGCACCGGGCCGGCCGGGATGCGCGCCGCTTCGAGATCGGCCAGCGCTTGCGCGCTGCTGCGCTGTTCGCACCATTGGCTCATCAGGCCGCTGAGGTACTCACCTTCTTCGCCGCGCTTCTTGTCGTCGGCGTAGCGCGGGTCGTCGAACATCTCGGGCCGGCCGATCAAACGCGTCCAGCGCTTGAACATGCCCTGGCCCAGAACCTGCGCGATGATCCAGCCGTCCTTCACGCGGAAGATGTCGGACGGGCCGTAGTGCGGTGCGCGATTGAGCGTGGCCTTGCGATCGAGCTTGCACATCGCCTCTTCGATCAGGCTGGCGCTGCACAGGTTGAGCGCGGTCTGCTGCAACGAGGCACCGACCTCCTGGCCCTTGCCGCTGGTCTTGCGCTCCATCAACGCCAGCACCGTGCCCAGGGCGCAGGCCAGCGCCGTCGGAAAGTCCACCACCGGCACCATCGCCTTGACCGGCTGATCCGGCCAGCCGCCCATGTGCACCAGGCCGCTGATCGCCTGGCCCACGCCGTCGAAGCCGACGCGCTCACGCATCGCCGGGTGGGTGCCGAAGGCGGTGGAGGCGGTCAGGATGATGTCGGGCTTGATAGCCGACAGGGACGCGTAGTCGAGGCCGAGGTTTTCGAGCGTGCGCGGCGGCATGTTGGCGATCACGACGTCGGCGCTGGCGACCATGCGGCGCACCACGGCACGGCCTTCGGCGCTGTCGATGTCGAGCGTGATCGAGCGCTTGTTGCGGTTGCATTGCAGAAACTGCGCGCCCTCGCCCTGCGATGTCACCGGCAGGATGAAACGGTCCTCGCCGCCGCCGATGCGGTCGATGCGAATCACCTCGGCACCGAAGTCGGCCAGCAGCGCGGCACAGAACGGACCGGCGATGTAGCGGCCGAAGTCGAGCACCTTGACGCCTTCGAGAACGCTCACGGTGGGCTCTCCTTCATCATCATCACTTCAAGGGGTGCCATCGACATCGCGCAGCAGGTCCTGCAGCTCGAGCGCGGCCTGCTTCAGTTTCGGCGCGAGGCGCTTGCGCTCGGCCACCAGGTCGGGGCGCAGCGCGGCGCGGCCGCAGCTCATGCCCATCAGCACGCGCTGCCGCCCGATGCGCACCGGCAGCGCGATGCCGTAGGTGTCGCGCAGGATGCCGGCCCAGACGCAGCAGCTGCCGCTGTCTTCGAGTTCGGCGAAGCTGGCGCGGATGCCCGCTTCCAGCGTCGCCGCCTGCGTGCCTGCCGCACGCTTGATGCGCCCGAGCAGCGCGCGCTGCTCGACGGCGGGCAGCCCCCACAGATAGGCGCGACCGATGGCCGTCATGCCCATCGGCAGCACCGAACCGACGCCCAGGCGCAGCGTGGCCACGTGGTGGCTGGCGCGGTAGGCGACATACATCATGTCGAGGTCGTCGGCGACGGCGAGCGCGGCCGAGACTTCGAGCCGCTCGGCCAGGTCCTGCATGAAGGGCCCGACCTGGTGCAGCAATGCGCTGCTTTCGATGAAGGCGTGGCCCATGCCGACGGCACCCGCGGCCAGCTCGAAGCTGCGCGCACCGACCTCGTGACGCAGGAATCCGAGCTGCAGCAGCGTCGTGGTCAGGCGCGACACCGTGGCCTTGGGCAAGCCGGTGCGCCGCACCAGCTCGGCGTTGCTCAGGGCCACCCGTTCGGAGCGAAAGGCGCGCAGCACCTGCAGGCCGCGACCCACCGTCAGCATCGCGGCGCCCGGCGCCGCGCTCATCGCTCGCCCCCACCATGCCCGAGTGCACGCGACATCGCCAGCAGGCGCGGCCCGAGTTCGCGCTCGATGCGCGCGCGGCCGAGCTGCACGCTGGCGCCGACGCAGGCCAATACTTGCGGCACATGGCCCTCGATGAGCAAGGGGGCGGCGACGACGCCGAGGTCTCGGTCCCACTCGCCGACTGAACTGCACCAGCCCCTGTCGGCCACCTCCACCAGCGCCGCGCTCAGGCGCCGACGTTGCCGCGGCCACTCCTTCAACTCGCGCGACTCGTGCAATCCGTGCGGCATGCGGCGCTCGACACTGGCCAGCAGGTAGTCGCGCTCAACCTCGGGCAACGCGGCCAGCAGCGCCCAGCCCATCGGCGACGAGGCCAGGCCGGCGCGCGCGCCGACGTGCAGGTTCAGCGCCACCGGCGCATCGGGGCTGGCGCAACTGGCCAGCACGATCAGGTCGAGACGGTCGCGTGAGCTCAGGCTGACATGCACCCTGTGCTGCACGGCGAAGGCCTGCATCTGCGCACGGGCGACGCGCTGCACTTCCGAGTTGGCGATGGCAGCGTAGCCGAGCGCGAGCACCGCCGCCGCGAGACGGAACTTGCGCTCGGCCGGCGCATGCACCAGGTAGCCGAGTGCGACCAGCGACTGCGACAGGCGCGTCACGGTCGAAGCCGGCAGCCCGGTGCGCTGCGCCAGATCGGTGTTGCCGAGCCAGTGGTCACGCGGGGTGAAGGCGCCCAGCAGTGACAGCGCGCGCGCGAACGGCGTGACCATCGGGCGGCGCGCAGCGCTGCGGCCGGGCTCGTCGAGCGCCTGCGGCTCGAGCGCTGAGCGCACGCGTGCTGACGGGGCGCGCGCCGGCAGCGCGCGTCGTGCGCGTCCTACATCCGGCTCGGCAACCACAACGACAGCACCGGGAAAAGCAGCAGGATGGCGATGGCGACGATGTGCGTGGCGACATGCGGCATGACGCCCATGAAACGTCTGACACCGGCGTCTTCGAGTACTTGGCAACGACGAAGACGTTCAGGCCGAGCGGCGGCGTCACGAGACCCAGTTCGGCCACGACGATCATCACCACGCCGAACCAGACCAGATCGAAGCCCAGCGACTGCACCAGCGGCGCGACGACGGGAATGGTCAGCACCAGGATCGCCATCTGGTCGAGAAAGCAGCCCAGCACCATGTAGATCAACACCAGGATCAGGATCACCACCCACGGCGCCACGTCCAGAGCGCCGACCCAGGCGACGACGGCCTGCGTCGTCTGCGTGAGGGTGAAGAAGGTCGAGAACAGGTGCGCAGAGAACAGGATCATCGCCAGCATGCAGGACGTGCGCGTCGCGCGCGCCACCACCTCGAAGACCTCGGCCTTGCTGCGCTTGCCGCGAAGGAAGTACAGCACCGCGGCGCACAGCGCGCCGATGGCCGAGGCCTCGGTCGGCGTGGCGACGCCGAGGTAGATGACGCCGGTGACGGACATCAGCAGGATCAGCATCGGGCCGACCTTGCCCAGCAGCGCGAACTTCTGGCGCAGCGGCACGATCGCGCCCAGCGGCGCGCGACGCGGATCCTGCACCGCCAGGAAGTAGGTGGTGAGGATGATGGTCATCATCACCACCAGCCCCGGCACGATGCCGGCCACCAGCAGCTTGGCGATGCTGACGCCGGCGAGCAGGCCATAGACCACCATCGCGATGCTGGGCGGAATCAGCATCGCCAGCGTGCCCGAGATGGCGACCACGCCGGCGGCCATGCGCGGCTCGTAGCCGTGGTCGAGCATCGCCGGCAGCGAGGTCGATGACAGCGTGGCCGCCGAAGCGGTGGAAGAGCCGCAGATCGCGCCGAAGCCCGCGCCCGAGATCGCGGTGGCCATGCCCAGGCCACCGGGCACGCGGCCGCACCAGGCGGCGGCAGCGCGGAACAGGTCGTCGCCGATGCCCGAGCGCAGCACGAACTCGGCCATCAACAGGAACATCGGGATGGTGGTGAACTCGAACACCGTCGCCGCCTCGCGCGGCATCGAGGCCAGCGTGCCCAGCAGCGCGCCGAGGCCGCCGACCCAGAGCAGGCCCGCTGCGCCGGAGATGACGAGTGCAAACGAGATCGGCGCGCCGAGGGCGAGCAGCGCGAACAACAACAGCGTGATGGTGGCAGCGATCACTCGGGGACGCCCTCTTCGGCATGCGTTTGCACCGACGGATCGACGCCGCGCGCAGCGAGCACGCCGCAGTGGTGCAGCAGGCGCAACACCAGCAGCCCAGCGCCCAGCGGAATCGGCAGGTACGACAGCCACACCGGCCAGATGATGAAGCCGGGGATGAATTCCTTGCGCCGCCAGGCCTCGATCGAGTGCTGCAGCGCGCCCCAGGCGATCAATGCGAAGACGATCACCGTCAGCAGGCAGAACACGATCTCGGCCGCGTTACGCACGCCCTTCGGCAGCTTCGCCTGGATCAGGTTGATGTTGATGTGGTCGCCGTGCCGATACGTCGCGGCCACGGCCATGTAGATCGACGACACGAGCAGGTAGAACGTGACCAGCTCGAAGGTCACCGGCAACGGCGCCTTGAACAGGTAGCGGCCGAAGGCATCGGCGCTGACGACCAGCATGATCGCCACCACGCAGACCACGGCCACGGCCATGCCCGCCTGCTCGAGGCGGCGGATCAAACGCTCCACGGATCAGCGCCCGGGCGCCTCGCGGTAGGCCTTGAGCAAGGCCGTGCCCGGGCGACCGGTGGAGTCCATCTCCTTGGCCCAGTCGTTGGCGATTGGCTCGACGCGTTGGTTCCACTTCGCGGCGTCGGCCGGCGAGAGCTTGGTGACGGTGAACTTCTGCTCCTTGACCAGCCAGTTCACTTCGCTCGTCTCGGCGTCGTCGAGGTACTTGCACAGATGCGCTTGCGTCTCGGCGCCGGCCTTCATCATCGCCGCCTGGACATCGGGCGCCAGCGAATCCCAGGTCTTCTGGTTCATGCCGTACAGCGAGGAACCAGCGCCGAGCTGCGGGCCCTGCACGGTGTACTTGATCGTCTTTTCGAGGTTGCCGGTGCGCGTCGAGCCGATGGGCCAGAAGCCGCCATCGACCGTGCCCCGTGTCATCGCGTCGTAGAGTTCGTTGGAGACGACGCGCACGGGGGTGGCGCCAAGCGCACGCACGCTCTTGTCCATCGCCGCGCCCAGGGCGCGGATCTTCAGGCCCGCCAGGTCCTCCAGGGAGGTCACCTTCTTGTTCGTGGTCACCACCTGGTAGGGCGCAAGCACGATGCCGTACAGCACCTTGATGCCCAGCAGCTTGTACTCGGCGTTGTTCAGCGCGCCGCCATCCTTGAGCACGTGCCAGAGTTTGGCCGTGCCCTCGCATGAGCTCGAATGCAAGCCCGGCAGCTCGGACACCGACGTCAGCGGCAGCTTGGCGGGCTCGTAGGAGGGTACGAGGATGGCGAAATCGGCGATGCCCGACGTGGTCATCACCACGCCTTCCTTGCCGAGTTGGCCGGCGTGGTAGTTCTCGAACTTGACCTTGCCGCCGGTGGCCGCGATGACCTTGTCTTCGAAGATCTTCACCGACTCGGTGAAGTGCCAGTGCGAGGCCGGAAAGACATGCGCGAACTTGAGCGTGCGCGCCTCTTGCGCCACGGCGCTGCTGCCGATCGACAGCGTTGCGGTCACTGCCAGCGCGACCATGCCGGCACGGTGAATGTTTCGACGGTTCATGGCTCGTGTCTCCTGCAGATGGATCACATGGTATTTCAATCGATAATGCATTATGTAGGTGCAATCACCGATTCGTAGTGCTCGAAGGTCGGCGGCTGGGCAAAGAACGGCCGCACCAGCGCACGGAACTCGGGCGAGAGCGCGCTCTCGCGGTAGCCCACCATGTGGGCATCCACGCTGTCCCAGCGCACCTGCAGCGTGTAGCGCTCGGGCGTCTCGATCGATCGGTCCAGGCGGTAGCCGCGCATGCCCTGCGCGCGTGTGTGGATGGTGCGCAGCCCGAGTTCGATGGCGGCTTCGAACGCCGCCTGCTGACCGGGCAGGATGTGGATGTCGGCGATTTCCAGAATCATGGTGAACGTCTCCTCTTGCATCAACCGTAGCGCCCGCCGGTGACGTGCAGCACCTCGCCGCTGATGAAGCTGGCGCGCTCGCTGGCGAGGAACGCCACCGCGTCGGCGATGTCGGCGGGCCGGCCGACGCGCTTGATCGGCTGCATCTGGATGGCGCGGTCCTTGATCGTCTCGTAGGTGGCCAGGGCCTGCACCATCTCGGTCTCGATGAATCCCGGCGCGACGCAATTGACGGTGATGCCGTAGCGGCCCTCTTCCATCGACAGCGCCTTGGCCATGCCGATCAGCCCTGCCTTGGCCGCCGCGTAGTTGGCCTGCGTCGGGTTGCCGAAGTGCGCGCGCGAACTGATGTTGATGACCCGGCCCCAGCCTTGTTCGATCATTCGCGGCATCACCGCCTTCGAGGCGAGGAAGGCGCCCTTCAACATGACGCCGATGACGAGATCCCAATCGTCCTCGCTCATCTTCACCAGGTACTTGTCGCGCGGAAAGCCGGCGTTGTTGACGAGGATGTGGATGCCGCCGAATGTGGCGACGGTTTCGTCGACGAGGCGCTGCACGTCGTCGGCCTTGGTGATGTCGGCGATCACGCAGTGCGCAGCAAAGCCGTCGGCACGCAATCTCGCAGCCGTGGCCTGCGCAAGTTCGGCTTGGATGTCGGTGATGACCACCTTGGCGCCCTCTTCGGCCAGGCGCCGTGCGCTCGCGGCACCGAGGCCGCGCGCCGAGCCGGTGACGATGGCCACCTTGTCCTTGATTCCCAGATCCATCGCGGTGCGTCTCGCTGTGCAGCCAGGGCTGCGACGATGCGGCGCGACGCGCGCGAGGTCAATCGTGCCGGGGGCGCAGTTCCGTAGTCCGGAAGTCGAATGGCTTCCTGTCCTGCACCCGGCAGCCGAAGGCTGTCGCCTTCGGCTGCGCGAGAGGGATTGAAATCACAGCCCCAACATGCGCCGATTCGCCGCGTCGTCCGTCCCCGCCGCAGCGAAGTCATCGAACGAGCGCTCTGCCACCTTGATCAGATGATCGCGGATGAACGGCGCGCCCTCGGCCGCGCCCTGCCCCGAGTCCTTGATGCAGCACTCCCACTCGAGCACCGCCCAGCCGCCGTAGCCGTGCTGCGTGAGCTTGCTGAAGATGGCGCGGAAGTCCACCTGGCCGTCACCCAGCGAGCGGAAGCGCCCGGCGCGGTCCTTCCAGCTCTGGAAGCCGCCGTACACGCCCTGCTTGCCGGTCGGCCGGAACTCCGCGTCCTTGACGTGGAAGGCCTTGATGCGCGAGTGATAGCAGTCGATGTACGCGAGGTAGTCGAGCTGCTGCAGCACGAAGTGGCTCGGGTCGTAGAGTAGATTCGCGCGCGGATGGTTGTTCACTCGCTCGAGGAACATCTCGAAGCTGGCGCCATCGCACAAGTCTTCGCCGGGGTGGACCTCGTAGCAGACATCGACGCCGCATTCGTCGAAGGCATCGAGGATCGGGCGCCAGCGTTTGGCGAGTTCGTCGAAGGCCGCTTCCACCAAACCTGCCGGCCGCTGCGGCCAGGGGTAGAGATAGGGCCAGGCGAGCGCGCCGCTGAAGCTGGCATGCGCCCTCAGGCCCAGGCGCTGCGAGGCCTTCGCTGCGAGCTTCAACTGCGCGATCGCCCACTCGGTGCGCGCTGCCGGTTTGCCGCGCACCGCCTCGGGCGCGAAGCCGTCCATCGGCAGGTCGTAGGCCGGATGCACCGCGACGAGCTGGCCTTGCAGGTGCGTCGACAGCTCGGTGACCGCGATGCCGCGCTCCTTCAACATGCCGGCGACTTCATCGCAATAGGTCTGGCTCTGCGCGGCGCGTTCGAGATCGAACAGGCGCTGGTCCCAGGTGGGAATCTGCACGCCGACGTAGCCGAGGTCCGCGGCCCAGCGGGCGATGCTCGGCAGCGAGTTGAACGGGGCTTGATCGCCCGCGAACTGCGCCAGAAAAATGGCCGGGCCCTGAATCTTCTTCATGCACTGCTCCTTGTCGAACGCGCTCAGGCAAAGACCGCTTCGTCCTGCCCCAGCGGCACCGCCTCGGGCCGCTCGCAGCTCGTCGTCATGGTGGCGAAGCGCCCGGCGGCCGACGACGTGATCAGCGCTTCGAGCACCTCGGTCACGTGCAGCGCCATCTCGCCGCTGGCGCGGTGCGCTCGCTGGCGCTGGATCGCCAGTGCCATGTCCACCAGGCCGATCATGCGGTAGTCGGCCTGCATCGTGCCGTTGCGCATCTCGCGGTTGGCGATGCCGAAGGGATGCGCCGCGATATCGATGTCGCGCAGGTTGCCGTCAGGCCCGCACACGCGTGGCGTGTTGCCGAAGAAGTTGGGATCGACGTGCAGCAGCGTGCCTTCGGTGCCGTAGATCTCGATCGGCGATGTGCGGTTGTGCTTCCACACGTCCCACGACGCCGACATCGAGACGTTGGCGCCGCTCGCGAACTCGAGCACGCCGTTGACGGTGGTCGGCACTTCGACATCGATCTTCGTGCCCTTCAGCGGCTCGCTGGTGATCGTGCGCTGCGCGCTGCCGATCGTGGCCAGCGCCACGACGCGCTTCACCGGCCCGAGCAGGTTGACGAGTTGGGTGATGTAGTACGGCCCCATGTCCAAGACCGGCCCGCCACCGGCCTTGTAGAAGAACGCGGGATTCGGGTGCCAGCTCTCGGCCCCGTGCGACATGATCACGGCCGCCCCGCCCACGGCTTTGCCGATCGCACCGGCATCGAGGGCGCGGCGGGCGGCCTGGTGCGACGCGCCCATGAAGGTGTCGGGCGCGCAGCCCACCCGCAGGCCTTTGGCACTCGCGCGCGCCATCAGCGCCGCGGCATCGGCGAATTTCGCCGCCAGCGGCTTCTCGGAGTAGGCATGCTTGCCGGCGTCGATGATCTGCTGCGACACCGTCGCGTGCGCCAGCGGCACCGTGAGGTTGACGACGAGGCTGATGTCCTTGTCGGCCAGCAGCGACTGCACGGTCATCGCCTGCGCGCCGTAGAGCGACGCCTTGGCTTGCGCCGCTTCGACATTGAGATCGGCGCAAGCCTTGACCGCCACGTAGGGCGAGCGCGCCGCGCCCTTGAAGTACGCATCGCTGATGTTGCCGCAGCCGATGATGCCGATCTGGGTCTTGCTCACGTCGGGCCTCTTCAAAGAGAGTTGAGGAAGGCGAAGCTGTTGCGCGCGAAGCGCGCCGGGTCGTTGGGCTTGTCGTGCTCGGCCACCAGCCACTTCGCGCCGTTGTCGGCCGCAGCCTTCGCAAGACGGCCACGCCAGTCCAGCACGCCGCTGCCGACAT
Source organism: uncultured beta proteobacterium (assembly GCA_963738605.1). GTDB lineage: Bacteria > Pseudomonadota > Gammaproteobacteria > Burkholderiales > Burkholderiaceae_C > CADEEN01. The sequence goes on along the minus strand of CAVTXG010000011.1, from coordinate 29,865 downwards.
CGTCCCAGCCGTCTTCGTCGAGCTTGGTGCCTTCGCTTGCAATGTCCTTGGCATGCACCGACACCAGACGCGCCTTGTGCTGCTGCATCAGCGCCACCGGGTCGGCGCCGCCGCGCACCAGCCAGGCCACGTCGGCCTGCCATGTGAAGGGAGCGTCGCCGGCGCCGGCGAAGAGGCAGTCGAGCGCGCTGCGGCCGCCGGCCTGCGCCTTCAGCTCCCAATGGTGGTTGTGGTAGCCGAGATCGATCCCGCGGTCCTTCGCGCGCCACGCCATCTGCCCGAGCTCGCGACCGAGCGAGGTCCAGTACGGCTCGACGCTGGCGCGCTCGTCGGCGGGCACCGAGGGCATGAACAGTTGCGTGAAGCCGAGCGTCTTGCACGCCGCCATGACGGTATCGAAGCGCTCGCGCAATGCGGCCATGCCGACATGCGACGACGACGCCGTGAGGTCCCGTGCGTCGAGTTGGCGGCGCACGTTGGCAGCGTCGTCGAGATGGCCGCCGATCAGTTCGACATGGCGGTAGCCCGCGGCCTTGACGGTGTCGAGCACATCGGGCAAGCCGGGCAGGTTGCGCAGGCTGTAGAGCTGGATCGAGAGAGGTGTTTTCATGATGCTGGCGCGGTCGCAGCGACCGCATGGGTTTCGCGAGCAGCGAGGGGTGGATGGGGGCCGCGCGCCACCGACTGGCGCATCAGCACGGTCGCTTCGAAGTGACGCTGCACGTCGAGCGCCGCGCCGTAGCACTGGTTCATGAGATGGCGGCAGGCGTGCGCGGCCACTTCAGCCGAAGCGATGCGCACGGTGGACAGCGCCGGCGAGGTGTAGGCACCGAGCTCGGCGCCGTCGTAGCCGAGCACCGACAGTTGCTGCGGCACGCGCAGGCCGGCGCCTTGCAGGCGCGACAGCGTCGCCATCGCCAGCACGTCGCTGGCGCAGAACAGCGCGGTGAAAGGCAGGCTTGCAGAGCGCGAGGCCAGCGCCACGATCGCACTGGCCTGCTCCCAGGCGTTGGCGAAGTTGAGCAGGCCGTCGATCACGAACTCGCGCAGCGGCGCCAGGCCGTGCGCTGCCAGCTCGGCATCGAAGCCCTGCATGCGCGCCATCACGTCCGGGCCGTGGCGCTCGCTGTACATGAGGGCGATGTCGCGGTGGCCGTGCGCCAGCAGCGTGCGCGCGGCCAGGCGCCCGGCGCTGTGGTGGTCGGCCGAGAAGCAGTCGTCCTCCATGCCGTGCACGACGCGATTCATCAGCACCAGGCGCGGCATCGGCTTGCGCAGCGCGATCAGGTCTGCGTCGTGCGTGTAGCTGTCGATCGCCAGGATGCCGTCGCACTCGCGCTCGATCAGGAAGCCGAGGCCGTTGAGCGCCTTGATGCGGCGCGAGCCGCGGCCGAAGTTGCTGGCCGCCACCATGTGGATGTCGCGCGCGCGCAGCTCGCCCTCGATGGCCTGCAGGATCGGCGCGAAGTAGGTGCCCTCGAAGGTCGGCACGTACACGCCGACCATGCCCACGCTCTTGGAGGCCAGTGCGCGCGCCGTGCGCGAGGGCTGAAACTCGAGTGCGCGCACCGCTTCGCGCACGCGCGCCAGCGCATCGGCCGAGACCGCCCCCTTGCCCGAGATCGCGCGCGACGCCGTGCCCACGCCGACCTGGGCCAGCAGCGCAACGTCCTTGATGGTGGCCATCGGCGCGGCGACTCTCAGAGCCGGGATTCGCTGGTCGCATCGAACAGCGACACATGCGCCGTCTCCAGCGCCAGGGTCAGCGGCGTGCCGATCGCGATGTCCACCATCGGCTCGACCTGCAGCGCCAGCGACGTGCCCTGCGCGTCGAGCCAGGCGATCTTGTTGGCGCCCATCGGCTCGATCAGGCTGGCAGTGGCCCTTGCGTTGTGCGGCGCGGTGGCATCGACGCTGCGCAGGTGCTCGGGGCGGATGCCGAGCACGGCGGGCTGTTTGTCGGCAGGTGGCTGCGCGAAGGCATAGGCGCTGACATCGGCGTTCAAGGCCGCCGACACGAAGCGCACGCGCGCACCATCGCGCTCGAGATGGCCGCGCACGAAGTTCATGGCGGGCGAGCCGAGGAAGCCGGCGACGAACATGTTGGCCGGCTTCGCATAAACGCGATCGGGCGTGTCGAACTGCTGGATCTTGCCGGCGCGCATCACCGCCATGCGCGTGGCCAGGGTCATGGCCTCGATCTGGTCGTGCGTGACGTGCACCATCGTCGCGCCCAGGTCGCGGTGCAGCTGCTTCAGCTCGCGGCGCAGTTCGGCGCGCAGCTTCGCGTCGAGGTTGGACAGCGGCTCGTCGAGCAGGAAGACCTTGGCCTCGCGCACCAGCGCGCGGCCGATGGCGACACGCTGGCGCTGTCCGCCCGAGAGCTGCGCGGGCTTCCTCTGCAGCAGGTCGGTCAGCTGCAGCATGCGCGCCGCCTTGTCGATGCGCGTCGCGATCTGGGCCTTGTCCATGCCGGCCACGCGCAGGCCGAAGGACAGGTTGCGCTCGACCGTCATCGTCGGATACAGCGCGTAGCTCTGGAACACCATGCCGATGCCGCGGTCCTTGGGGTCGGCCCAGGTGACGTCGACATCGTCGATGTCGATGCGGCCTTCGCTCACGTCGATCAGCCCGGCGATGCTGTGCAGCAGCGTCGACTTGCCGCAACCCGAGGGGCCGAGCAGGACGACGAACTCGCCCTCTTCGATGTCGAGGTCGAGACCTTCGATGATGCGGTTCTTGCCGAGAACGATGTCGAGGCTGCGGATGGAGACGCTGGACATATGCGATCAGCCTTTGACGGCGCCGGCGGCGATGCCGCGCACGAACCAGCGGCCGGAGACGAAATAGACCACCAGCGGCACCATCGAGGTCAGCATCGTGGCCGCCATGTTGACGTTGTAGACCTTCTCGCCCTGGGTCGAGTTGATGATGTTGTTGAGCTGCACGGTCATCGGGTAGTTGTCGCGGCCGGCGAAGATCAGGCCGAGCAGGAAATCGTTCCAGATGCCGGTGGTCTGCAGGATCAGCGCGACGACGAAGATCGGCAGCGACATCGGCAGCATCAGCTGGAAGTAGATGCGCCAGAAGCCGCCGCCGTCGATGCGCGCGGCCTTGAACAGCTCGATCGGCAGGCCGCGCGTAGTAGTTGCGGAACAGCAGCGTCATGATCGGCATGCCGAAGAAGGTGTGGATCAGCACGATGTTGGGAATCGACTGGAACAGGTTGACCGACGCGAACATGCGCACCAGCGGATAGAGCATCACCGGGTACGGGATGAAGGCGCCGAGCATCAGGATGGCGAAGAACCAGCCGGCCCACTTGACGCGCCAGAAGGTCAGCGCATAACCGTTGATCGAGCCGAGGATGATCGACAGCGCCAGCGACGGCAGCAGGATGCGCACCGAGTTCCAGAAGCCCACCGAGATGCCATTGCACTCGAGCCCGGTGCAGGCCGACGACCAGGCCTGCGCCCAGGGCTCGAAGGTGATGGCCACCGGAAAGGCAAAGATGTTGCCCATGCGGATTTCCGACATCGGCTTGATCGAGGTGATGCCCATGACGTACAGCGGCAGCAGGAAGAACAGCGCCGCGCTGACGAGAAAGGCATACAGGCCCAGCCGCGCCGGCGTCAGGAAGGCGCGGCGCGGACGCGGCGACAGCCGGTTGGTGGCGGCAGCAGCCGATGCGCTGGTCATGAATTTCCCGCCGCGGCTTTGGCACGCGAGCGTGCATAGACCAGCGGCGCGACGATGATCAACACGGTGATCAGCATCGTGGCCGACGCGGCCGAGGCCAGGCCGATGTTCTGGCGCTCGAACAGGTTGTCGATGATGAACTTGGTGGGCACGTCGGTGGCGTCACCCGGGCCGCCGTTGGTCATGGCGACCACGGCGTCGAAGAGCTTGACGACCGACACCGCCAGGAGCACGAACGCCGTGAGCAGCGACGGGCCGAGTTGCGGCAGCACGATGTTGGCGTAGTAGCGCCAGCGCGGCACGCCCTCGATGCGCGCGGCCTTCCACTGTTCGTCGTCGATGCCGCGCAGCCCGGCCAGCATGATCGCCATGACCAGCCCTGACGAATGCCAGAGCACACAGATCACGACGCAGTAGATCGCCATGTCCTGCGAGGTGATCCAGTCGAAGCGCGCGTTCTCGAAGCCCCAGCTCTTGAGCGAGCGCTGGATGCCCAGCGTCGGGTTGAACATCCACTGCCAGATCACGCCGCAGGCGACGAATGAGATCGCGAACGAGTAGAGGTAGATCGTGCGGAAGACACCCTCGAGCCGCACCTTCTGGTCGATGAAGACCGCCAGCAGGAAGCCCAGCACCATCGCCCCGGCGATGAAGAACAGGCCGAACAGGCCGATGTTGGCCAGCGAGGTCAGCCACCTCTCGCTCTCGAACAGATCGACGTACTGCTTGAAGCCCGCCCAGTCGTTGCGCGGCAGCATCTTCGAGTTGGACAGCGAGATGCGCAGCGTCCACAGAATGGACGCGACGTAGGCGACGAGCACCGTGACGCCCATCGGCAGCAACGCCGCATGGGCGGCCCATGCCGTCTTCGGGCCTCGGCGCGCAGGCTTGGGCTGCACGACGACGAAGACGGGCTACTTGGCGATGGCGGCAGCCAGCAGGTTCTGCGCGTCCTCGGGCTTCATGTCGGTGTTCCACAGCTTGGTGATCACGTCGGCCACCTTGCCGTAGATGTCCGGCGCCATCAGCATGGCCGGGTCCGGCGTCTGGCGCGCCGGATCCTTGAGTGCCGTCACGCCGGCCTGCGCGCAGATGTCCAGGCCACCCATGTCGACGTCGGAGCGGATCGGGATCGAGCCCTTCTTGATGTTGAAGGCCACCTGCGTGGCCGGCGAGGTGATCACCTTGGCCAGCATCTTCTGCGCCGCCTGCGGCCTCCTTGTTGCTCGTCTTGGGAAGCACGAAGACGTCGCCGCTGATCATGTACGGCGCCTTCGGGCCGCCAGCCCTGGAAGCAGCCGAAGTCCTTGCCCGCGGTCTTGCCCGCGGCGATGAATTCGCCCTTGGCCCAGTCGCCCATGATCTGGAAGCCGGCCTTGTCGGTAACCAGCATCGCGGTGGCGTCGTTCCAGTTGCGGCCCGGCAAAGCCTGCGTCAGCGTAGCTGCGCAGCTTCTTGAACTTCTCGAGCACGGTGCGGAACTCGGCCGACTTGACGGCGTTGGCGTCCTTGTCGCCGTAGAACTTGGTGTACAGATCGCGCCCGCCCATGTGCAGCAGCACCGCGGTGAACGCCGCGCGCTCGTAGGTCAGCGTGCCCGACTGCGCGAACGCGATCTGCCCCGAGGCCTTGATCTTGTCGAGCGCGGCCCAGAACTCGGCCTCGTTCTTCGGTTCGGCGACGCCGGCCTTGGCCAGCACGGCCTTCGAGTACCAGAACCAGGTGGCGCTGTGGATATTGACCGGCACCGCGTAGTAATGGCCCTTGACCTTGATGACGTTCTTGATCGGCGTGGGCATCCACTGCTCCCAGCCTTCCTTGGCCGCCACGTCGTCCACGTTGTTGAGCAGGCCGGCTTCGATCAGCTCGTGGTACTGCTTGGAGGTGTTGAACTGCGAGGCCGCCGGCGGGTTGCCGCCGGCGATGCGATTGAGCGCCGCGGCGCGCGCGTTGTCGCCGCCCGCGATGGCGTTGTCGACCCACTGGCCGCCGGCCTTGTTGTAGGCCTCTGCCAGTTGCTTGACCGCGGCCGACTCGCCGCCCGACGTCCACCAGTGAATCACTTCGGCCTTCTGCGCCAGTGCGGATGAGGCGAAGCCCATGCCTGCGACGAGAGCGGCAACGAGAGAGGCGATCGGGGTGCGGATGCGAGCGTTCATGCGTTTGTCTCCAAGGGTTCTGGCGTGATTGGAACCGCTTCCAATGCGGGCTAGACTTTAGACATTCCGACGAAGGCACGTATTCGGATCAACCCTCGCCGCACGCGCGGCGCATCAAAGGACCCTGCATGAAGAAGGCGTTGATCGTCTGGGGTGGCTGGCATGGCCATGAGCCCGAGAAGTGCGCGCATATCGTGCGCGGCATGCTGCAGCGCCACGATTTCGAGGTGCGCATCGAAACGCAGACGGCGGCCTTCGCCGACCCGGCGCTCGACCAGCTCGATTTGATCGTGCCGATCTACACCATGTCCAAGATCGAGAAGCCCGAGTGCGCGAATCTCACCGCCGCGGTGCGATCGGGCGTGGGCCTGGCGGGCTTTCACGGCGGCATGTGCGATGCGTTCCGCGACTCGGTGGACTACCAGTTCATGACCGGCGGCCAATGGGTCGCGCACCCCGGCAACATCATCGACTTTCGCGTCAACGTGACGCGGCCCGATGACGCGGTGATGGCCGGGCTCAGCGACTTCGACTACCGCAGCGAGCAGTACTACATGCACGTCGATCCGTCCAACGAGGTGCTGGCCACCACCACCTTCAGCGGCGAACACGCGCCGTGGACAAAAGGCGTGGTGATGCCGGTGGTGTGGAAGCGCCGACACGGGCAGGGCCGCGTGTTCTACAGCGCGCTCGGCCACATCGCAGCCGAGTTCGACGTGCCGCAGATGAGCACGCTGTTCGAGCGCGGCATGCTGTGGGCAGCGAGGAGCGCGTCATGACGATCGAAGCCGGCAGCGCCAGCGAGGGCGGCGCCCAGCGCCGCTTGCGACTGGGCATGGTGGGCGGCGGCGAAGGCGCCTTCATCGGCGCAGTGCACCGCATCGCCGCGCGACTGGACGATCACTACGAGTTGGTTGCCGGCGCGCTGAGCGCGGATGCCGAACGCGCCGCACGCTCCGGCGCCGCGCTCGGTCTGGATCCACAGCGCTGCTACACCAGCTATGAAGCGATGGCGCAGAACGAACGCCAGCGCAGCGACCCGATCGACGTGGTCGCCATCGTCACGCCCAACCACCTGCATGTGCCGGTGGCGAGCACCTTCTTGCGCCACGGCTTTCACGTCATCTGCGACAAGCCGCTGGCGAGCACCCTCGCCGACGCGCTGACGCTGCGCGAACTCGCACGCCAGAGCGGCAAGCTCTTCTGCCTGACGCACAACTACACCGGCTATCCGCTCGTACGCCATGCGCGCGCGATGGTGGCCGCGGGTGCGCTCGGCGAGATTCGCCTGGTGCAAGTCGAGTACCCGCAGGAATGGCTCACCGAGCCGATCGAACAGCAAGGCCAGAAGCAGGCCGAGTGGCGCACCGACCCGGCGCGCTCCGGCGCCGGCGGGTGCCTGGGCGACATCGGCACGCATGCGTATCAACTGGCGAACTTCGTCACCGGCCTCAAGCTCGATCAACTCTGCGCCGACCTCACGGCCTTCGTGCCCGGCCGCCGCCTGGACGACAACGTCAACATGCTGCTGCGCTACCAGGGCGGCGCGCGCGGCATGCTCTGGGCCAGCCAGGTCGCACCCGGCCACGAGAACGGCCTGAAACTGCGCGTCTACGGCACGCGCGGCGGCATCGAATGGGTGCAGGCCGAACCCAACGTGCTGATCCACTCGCCTCTGGGCGAATCACGCCGCCTGGTGACGCGCGGCTCGGCCGCGGCCGATGCATCGGCCGCGCGCCTGACGCGCATTCCATCAGGCCACCCCGAGGGCTACCTCGAAGGCTTCGCCAACGTCTACACCGAGGCCGCGCATGCGATTCGCGCCATCGATGCGGGCCGGCCGATTCCGCCGCAGGTGCACTTTCCCGACATCGAAGACGGCATCAAAGGCATGGCGTTCATCGAGGCGGCGGTGAAGTCGGCGGCGGATGGAGCGGTCTGGGTGAGGCCGGCGCTTGTGTGAACGGCGTGTCGGCGAACGCCGGAACAAGATTACCTACCGGTCTCTTCGTTGTTGGCTGACTGTCGAGCGGGATAGACAGAGACCGGCGCATCATGCTGCGCGAAGCCGAACGGATACTCGATACCTCCGAGCGCTTCGATCGCGCGCAGACACGCCACCAATAGATTGGCGTCCACATACACCTCGCCGACCTGGCGCACGAGTACAGGCATCTCGAAGCGCGGATCGAAACTCATCCACGGAAGGATGCTGGGGCCAGGATCACGCCGTCGCGCGCGAAGTCCGTTGGCCGTGACGCTGATGCGAAGGCTGTGCGTGCCGCCGGTGCGGTGAAGGTGCCGCTGCCGTTGGCGAGCGTGGGGCCTGGCCGTCGAACGTGGCGCTCAAGGTCTCGGCCGCGACCGCGCGGCAGGTTCTGAAGCCGCACCGCCTGATCGAGTGGATGGAGGTTTTTCGCGACTGACAAGGGCGGCGTTTGACGGCACTATGCGCGCCAGGGATGCGTAGCGGCGTGCCTATCGGGAGGGGAAACTCGTGAACGATCGTATTGGGATGGCGCCCAAGTCCGGCGCTCGTTGGGCTCGCGCGTTGGCTGCGGCTGCCGCTGCGGTGTTGGCGGCATGCGGAGGCGGCGACTCCAGGGTGTCCAGCGTAGAGCGGTCTGCCCGCGCCGAAGTGGCGCAAAGCCAGACATCCACGGGTGGCTCCGAACGTCACGGCCGGAAGCGAGCATGCGTGCGCGCTGACGGCTGCTGCCGGCGTCCAATGCTGGGGCAACAACAGTTCCGGGCAACTCGGCAACGGCGGCACGGCACCCACTTCCGGTCCCGTTGCCGTCGTGGGCATTTCGGCCGGGGTCGGCGCTGTATCGGCAGGCGGCAGCCGCACGTGCGCATTGACGAGCGAAGGCGGCGTCAAGTGCTGGGGGTCCGGCCATCTCGGCAACGGCAGCATGTCGTCGACGACCCCCGTCGACGTGATCGGCCTGGCCCAAGGGGTCCAGTCCATCAGCGTCGGCACGACCCACAGCTGCGCCGTCACCGGTGCCGGCGGCGTCAAGTGCTGGGGTTCGAACGACTACGGCATGGTGGGCGTGTCGGGCGACACTGTGCAACCTTTGCCGGTGGACGTGCAGGGGCTTGCGTCCGGCGTGCGAAAAGTCAGCACCGGCCAGTCGCACACTTGCGCACTGATGGAGTCAGGCGCCGTGAAGTGCTGGGGCTCCAACCTGCAGGGACAACACGGCAGCGGATCGTTGATCGGCATGTCGTCGACCCCCATCGACGTCGTCAACCTCGGCGAGCCGGCCGTCGACATCGATGGAACGCATGGGCACGTCTGCGCTGCCATGGCCTCCGGCGCCGTGATGTGCTGGGGCGACAACGGGTCATGGCAGTTGGGTTCCAGCGGCGCTTCTCAGAGCCGCACGCCGCTCGGGGTGTCGGGCGTCGCCGGCGTCGTTTCGGTCCACACCGGGTCAGCTCACACGTGCGCGCGTACCGGCACCGGTGCTGCGCGTTGCTGGGGCAACGGCTCGCTGGGTCAACTTGGCGATCCCAACGCACCGTCCGACTGGTACGTGCGGGTCGATCCCGTCTGGCTCGGCACACGGGTGCGCGCTCTGGCCGCGGGTCCCTTCTTCAATTGCGCCATGCTCCAGGCCGACGTGGGGCTGCACTACGTGAGGTGCTGGGGCGAGAACGAGAGTGGGCAGGTCGGCGTTCCCCTCAGGAACGAGGTGCTCGAGCCGGTCGACCTGCCGTCCCTTTCCGCAGTGGCCTCCATTGATGCGGGCGGGTCGCACACCTGCGCTGTCATGTCGAGTGGGAGCGCGCAGTGCTGGGGCAGCAACGTCGCTGGACAACTCGGCGACGGCACCGGCACGGATCGTGTGGCGCCGACTGAAGTCCAGGGGCTGGGTGCTGCCGTGCGCTCGATCAGCGCCGGACGGGGTCACACTTGTGCCACGAACGTCGCCGGCGGGCTGCAATGCTGGGGCTCCAATGCCTTCGGCAAGCTGGGCGACGGCACGACGCAGAACCGCCTGCTTCCGGTCGACGTGACCGGCTTCGACAGCGGCCTCATGGGCGTGGTCAGTGCCGGCTACGTCCACACCTGCGGCGTCACAGCGTCCGGCAGGGCCCAGTGCTGGGGCTACAACCTGCTGTGGTCGTTGGGCGATGGCACCTCGATCGATCGTCCGACGCCGGCCGACGTCTTCGGTCTGGACAGCGGTGTCGCGAACATCGGCGCGGAAGGCACGCGGGGCTGCGCCGTCATGTGGAACGGCGAAGTCAAGTGTTGGGGTTGGGAGTACGGCAGCAGCGTGCCGCTGTCGGTCGGTGGTTTCGCGGAGTCGGTTCGAACGCTTTCGATCGGCGAGCGCCATGAGTGCGCTTTGACCTCGCTCGGTCGCGTGCAGTGCTGGGGTGCCGGCATCCTGGGAGACGGCAATCCAGGCACGCCGTCGTACCGTGTGCAGGTGCCGGTACAGGTGGCAGGGCTCGAGGCCGGTGCCTTGTCGATCGCCGCCGGCGCCGACCATGCTTGTGCAGTGACTGCGGCTGGCGGCGTGGTGTGCTGGGGTGTCAACACCTCGGGCGCCTTGGGCGACGGGACGAAGGTGGACCGCGTGTCGCCGGTTGCGGTGTCCGGCATCACCAGCGGCGCTGTGGCCGTGACCACGGGGTCGGGCCACAGCTGCGCGTTGATGAACGCCGGCAGCGTGAAGTGCTGGGGTCGGAACTTCTCCGGCCAGGTGGGAGTGGACCCGAACGTTCACGTGCGCACGCCGATCGACGTGCAAGGTCTCAACCTCGGCGATACGACGGCGCCGGTCGCAGCGCCCACCCTGTCGGGCATCACAGGTGCTGCCGGCTGGAGCCGGACCGACGTGACAGTGAACTGGAACTGGAGCGATGTGGGGCTGGGCATCGATCCGGCGCATTGCACATCCACGTCGGTATCGTCCGGCGAGGGCGGCGCGATCATCCTCAGCGCGACATGCGCCGATGTGGTCGGCAACACCGGCACCGCCAACCGGGGCGTCAAGGTCGACAAGACGGCCCCCGTCGCCGCCATCACTTCCGGACCGAGCGGTACCGTGAGCGCGACGGCCGCAACGTTTGCTTTCGCTGCCAGTGATGCGCTCAGCGGTGTGGCCAGCCTGGAGTGCAGCCTCGACGGCGCAAGCTTCAGCCCCTGCAGCAGCCCTCGCAGCCATGCCAACTTGTCCGTTGGTGCGCACAGCTTCGCGGTGCGCGCGACCGACGTGGCCGGCAACGTCGATGCCATCGGAACCACGCGCACTTGGACGGTGGCAGACGGCACGCCGCCATCCGTCGCGCCGGCCGTCACCGGGACGCTCGGCACCAACGGTTGGTATCGTGGCCCGGTCAGCGTGATCTGGAGCGTCGTCGATCTCGAGTCGTCCATCGTCAGCCAGACCGGCTGCGGCCAGCAGTCGATCGCCGGCAACACGGGAGGCGTCACGTTCACGTGCTCCGCAACGAGCGCCGGTGGCAGCGCCAGCGCGTCGGTCACGATCAAGATCGACGCAACGGCGCCTACCCTTGGGGCGAGCGTGAGCCCGACGACGGTGCTGCAGTACTTGACCGCGACTGTCACGCCGGTCGGCGCGACCGACGGCTTGTCCGGCCTCGCGAGCACGAGTTGTGGGGTAGCCAACACGGCGGTCGCCGGCGCGAAGACGGTGACTTGCACCGCCACTGACAACGCCGGCAACATTGGCACCGCCAGTGCCGGCTACACAGTCATCACGGCCAACGCCGCCATCACCAACTTGATCAACAAGGTCAAGGCACTGCGACTCGACAAGGCATCCGAGAAGTCACTCGTCAACGAACTGACGCTCGCGCAAGGCGATCTGGCGGCCGGCCGCAAGGCCTCGGCGCTGACAAACGTGCAGGACTTCATCAATCTGGTCAACGGCATGCGGGGCAGGAAAGTGAGCACCGCAACCGCCGACACGCTCGTCGCGGACGCGCAGACAATCATCCGTGCGATCCAGGCGTCGCCATGAGCGCATTTCGACCTGCAGTCCGAGTCACATGCCAAGGGCACGCGCACCACACGGATGAGCTTCGCTCAACTGGCAAGCGCGATGGCGCGATCGGTCGTGGCCGTCGCGCTCAGCGCGTTGTCGCCGGCGACTTCGCCTGCTTCGCGCGCTGCTCCCACTCCCACAATGCCGCCCGCGCTCGCGCCAGATACGCGGGCCGCTCGTCGCGGGCCAAGTGCAGGTAGCTGCGCATCGCGCCGGTGGCCAGGGCCAGGTCGCCTTGCGCTTCGTACACCAGCGCCAGGCCGTAGTACGCATTCGCCTGTGCCGGCGCGATCACGCTCGCGCCTTCGAAGAAGTCGCGCGCTTCCTTGTGGCGCTGCAGGCCGAGCATGGCGAAACCCATGTTGACGTGGGCCTCGGGAAGGTTTGGCGCATAGCGCAGCACGCGGTGCAACGCGGTCGCGGCGTCTTCGTAGCGCTTGGCGTGCAGCATCACGACGGCGGCGTCGAACAGGCGCCTTGTTTCCTTGTCGTGCGGCGGTGCGGCGGGGGTGCTGACCGCTTCGGGCGCGTGCGGCGAATCGAGAGCATGCAGCGCGAAGCCGCCGGCGGCGACGAGCGCGAGCGTCAGCCACAGCGCGCGGCGGCGCTGGTCGGTCCGGCGCAGCGCATGTGTGCTCACACGGCGCCCTTGTGCGGTGCCAGCGACAGGAACGGCACGCCGAAGAAGGTCAGGAAAGCGAGCACGAAGACGCCGGCGAGCATCGCGCCGAACACCGCCGGGCTCGGCCGCAGCGTCGCGCGCGCATGCAGCGCCAGCGCCAGCGCGATCCAGCTGGCGAAGGCCCACGACTCCAGCGGATCCCAGGCCCAGTAGCGGCCCCACGCATCCTGCGCCCAGACCGCGCCGACGATCAGCATCAACGCATCGAAGACGAAGGCGAAGCCGGCGAAGCGGTGCGCGAGTTGATCGAAGCGTTCGGGCGGTACGTCGCGTGCGAGCACGGCACCCATGCGCGTGCGCCGCAGCCAGGGCATCGCGCCCAGCGCCACGGCCACCAGCAACAGGCCGAGATAGATCTTGCCGACCAGCGTGTGCAGGTACAGCAGCGGCGTGTCGTAGGTCGGCGGCAGGTGGCCGGCGCGCGCGTCGCTGGCGACGAGCCATGCTGCAAGCACGGCGAGCGGCAGCAGCGCGGCCCACAACGCGGCGCGCACTTCGCGAACGAGCAGCGCCGACAGCGCAACCACCAGCGACAGGCTCCACAGGTTGCTCGACAGGATCTCGTGCAGCGTGGTGAAGGGGCCGTGGCCGAGCGCCTGCCAGCGTGAGGCGAGCGAAGCGGTGTGCAGCGCAATCGCAGCGACCAGCGCCGCACCCGCCAGCGGCCATGACGGCCGCTGCCAGCGCAATCCCCACGCTGTGGCGGCGGCACACAGCCCGTAGCCGGCCAGGGCCATCGACAGCAGCAAGGCTTCAGGCATGCGTGGCCTCCAGCGTGGTGGCGCCTGCCGTGGCCGGCCGTGCCGACGATGAGCGCATCAACTGCGCGTAGTGCCAGGCCAGCGCCAGCGCGGCGGCGAGCGCGGCGGCCAGCAGCCACGGCAGTGTCGGGTCGTGGCTGACGCGGTAGCCCATCCAGGTGCGCAGGCCCTCGTAGACCAGCGTGCCGCCGTCGAATGTCACGCGCTGGCCGGGCAGCAACTCGAAGCGCGCATCGCCGCGGCGCAGCACCAGCCGGTGTTCGCGCGGCAGGCGGAATTGCGCGGCGGCGTCGGGCGCGATCAGCGTTTCGTCGATCTGCAGCGCGAGCCACAGCACGCGGCCGTCGGGCAGCGTCCATTCGCGTGATTGCTGCAGTTCGTGCGCCGGAAAGCTCGGCAGGTGCAGAGCGCCGAGCACGGCCTGGCTGCCGTCGTTCGGCAACCAGCGCAGCAGCGGCGCGAAGCCCTTGTTCGGAGTGGTGTAGAGACGATGCCCATCGACCACCAGCGGCCGGTGGTCGCCGATGACCGCGCGCTGTTCGCGGCCCTGCGCGTCGCGCCAGGCGACGCTGTTGCGCGTCGCACCGCGGCGGCGGCCGGGCGCGTAGTCGATGGTGAAGCCTTCCTGGCGCAGCTCGATCTGCGCGAGAAGCGGCCGGTAGAGCGCGCCGGCCGATTGTTCGAGCCATTGCCCGTCGAAGGCCACGCCCTGCACCAGCTCGAAGCGCCCCTCCATGCGCAGCAGCCGGCCTGCGCCGACGATCAGCACCAGCGCCAGCAGCGCGAGGTGGAACACCAGCAGCGGCAGGCGGCGGCGCAGCAGCGGATGCACCACGAGCGCGGCCAGCAGGTTGATGCCGAGCGCGGCGAAGACGAGGCCGAGCAGCGGCGTCGTCGGTCGTGCCAGCACCACGAGGCCGAGCAACGCGATCAGCGCGAGGGCGCTGCGCAGCGAGCCGAAGTGCCAGAGCAGGCGAGGCCCTGCACGCGGCAGCGCATTCCCGAGCGAACGCCGCGGATCCGGCTCCGCCGGTCCGCTGGCGTGCCTTGCAGGCCGCAGGGCTGCGAGACGCAGCCCTCCCTCGAACCGTCCAAGCCGGCGCAGGCCGGCTTGGAGCCGCGGGCCTCGGCCCCCTCGAGGGGGTGCGGCGAAGCCGCTCCGGGGGTGGGCCTCGTTCATGGCGGCGTCTCGCAGACATCGCGCATCCAGTCGCGCCCGGTCTGCGTGTTGTTGCCGTTGGTGCCGAACGCAGTGGCTGAGTTGGCCGAGCCGCAGTTGGCCTCGGCCCAGTTGCCGCTGGTGGCGAAGGTGCGCACCTTCAACTTGGCGTTGAGGTAGTACGGCTCCTGGTTGAAAGCCTGCGACGACGCGTTCATGCGCCACTCGCGGTTGCCGCCGGCGGGCTGGCCGGCTTCTTCGCCGACGTTGTTCAAGTTGACCAGCAGCGCCTTGTTCTTCCAGCCGTGCGGCACCGCCACATGGCACCAGTTGCAGCGCATGCGTTCGATCTTGTCGGTGTGATACGCATGCAGGTTGCCGCGGTCGCTGTTGAAGAAGCCCGTCTGCCCGCTGCCGTTGCGGTTGGCGTAGGTGTTGGGGTTGTGGCACTTGAAGCACAGGCCGTTGGGGTTGACGCCGTTGTCGCCGCGATTGTCGGCGCCGACGGTGTTGTTCCACACGCCCTTCAACAGGAAGTTGTTGGCCGAGCCGTGCGCGCCCCAGGGCGTGCCGTTGTCGCCGCCGGCCGGCACGACGCTCGTGGCGGGTGTGTTCTCGCCGTGGCAATCGCTGCAGTACATGGTCTGCGTGCCGATGGCATTG
Source organism: uncultured beta proteobacterium (assembly GCA_963738605.1). Taxonomy (GTDB): domain Bacteria; phylum Pseudomonadota; class Gammaproteobacteria; order Burkholderiales; family Burkholderiaceae_C; genus CADEEN01. Next base: position 14,713 of record CAVTXG010000011.1, on the reverse strand, counting down.
CTCCAAGGCGGGCGAAACGCCGCGGCGTTGGCGCCGTTGCGGCCGGTGGCTTCGATCACCGGGTGCCACGAGCGGTGGTTGTCGATGGCGAAGTTGCTGCCCGCGCCCGAGTTGGGGCGCGTGCCTTCGCCCTGGTGCGTGATCGGCGCCTGGAACTCCTTGGCCTGGTTGGTGTAGATCGTCAGGTTGTTGCTGCCCGGCGGCGTGCCGCCGCTGCGGCCCAGGGCCGGCCGGTTGCCGAGCGGGTAGAGGTTGTTGTCGGCGTAGCCGTAGTCGGAGTGGCACTTCAGGCAGATCTGGTACTCGCGCGTCACGTAGGGCGCAGCGGCCGAGGTGTCGGCGCTGGCGCCGGGGTCGCCGCGCTTGACCGTGTAGCCGCCGGGCAGCGACTGGAACGAGGTGCTGCCGTAGATCGGCTCCACGCCCCAGGCGCCGCGCAGCACGCCCGACGCGAGGTTGCTGTGCGTGCTGCCGGCGCTCTCTTCATGCGTGTGCGTGCCGGCGGCGTCGGGCAGCGCGGCATTGCCGTTGAAGGCGCGGTTGCGGATGACGCGGTGCGGGTTGTGGCAGTCGGTGCACTCGGCGTGGCGTTGCGCGAGCTTGCTGCGCGGCTCCATGAAATCGGCGCCGCAGCGGTTGGTGGCATTGGTGCAATCGACGCCGGCCTCGCTGAAGTTGGCCGAGATGTCGTGCACCTCTTCCGTGGTGCCGCCCTGGTCGAGCGTGGTGATCGGCATGCGGATCAGTTGCTGGAACGACGACTCGAGGTCGGGCACCTGCGTCACGCTCGCCAGCGCCGACTTGGCCGCCGTGGTGTGGCATTGGTAGCAGGTGTTCTCGAGCGCCGGGTTGCCGCCCTGGCGCGCGGCCAGCGGGTTGCCCTGAGGCAGCGCGGCGTCGGTGCCTTCCCGCGTCAGGCGGCGCGCGCCCTGCACGGTGTGCGTGTCGTGGCAGTTCAGGCATGCCGCCTTCCACACCGGGATGCCGGCCGGGAATTCGCGCAACTGCGCCGCGCCGTCGCGGTAGGTCTCGTCGGCGACATCGGGGCGCGCGTGCGCCGAGTTGGCCCACACGCCGACGCCCAGGCTCTTGTCGTGGCACGACAGGCAGATGATGTCGGCCGCGGCGTTGTGCGTCGGCCCCGGCGCGCTCTCCTGGAAGCGCTGCGCGCGCAGGAACTTGGCGTTGCCCTTGCTCGTGTCGAGTTCGCGGATGTGCGGGTCGTGGCAGGTGGCGCACTGGATCTGGCCCTGGCCCGCATTGCCGGTGGGCTCCAGCGGCAGCAGCGGCTTGTAGCCCGGCGCACGGATGCCGACGACGCTGCCCGTGCCCGCCGGCCAGCGCTGCTGGCCATCGACCGTGCGCAGCTCGCCGTCGCGCACCGCGAGCGCGCTGTTGTAGGTCAGCGAGATCGGGTGGTCGTTGCTGAGGTCGGTGCCGATGAAGCGCGTGAAGCCGCTCGTCGTGCCCTCGCCGCTCGGCATGACGCCGCCGGGCCCCGTGCCCTGCATCGGGATGCTGGCATTGGCCGTGCCGTTGAGCACGTTGACATTGCCGATGGCGAGCGTGCCGTCGTGGCACGACAGGCACAGCTTGGAGCTGCCGCCGGGCGTCGCGTTGAGGCCGTCGAGGATCGACTGCGCGTCGAGCGAGCTCGAGGTGTAGGGCGTGTAGGTGGCGCCGTCGGGCACGCGCCGGTTCCACAGCGGGCCGCGCAAGGGCGCGCCGCTGGCGTCGGTGGCCGATGCGCCATGCGGCGTGTGGCAGAAGACGCAGACCTCGGTGGTGGCGCCGGCCTGCGCGCGCGTGGTGTTCGCGCTCAACGCCGACAGGTTGTGGCGGGTGTTGCGCACGTCGGAGACGCGCTGGGCGTCAACGCTGCTTGCGCACACGAGCAGGCTGAATGCGGCGATGACGAAGCGGCGCACCATCAGCCGCCCCCGAGGAACTGGAACAGGACGACGCGGCCGTTGAACATGTCGGCGATGTGCACGCGGTTGCGGCCATCGACCCACACGCCTGCCGGCAGGTAGAAGCGCCCGGTCGCTTTGCCGGTGCCGCCGATCGGCATCAGGAACTCGCCGCGCGGCGAATAGACGAGCAGGCTGTCGTAGAGCGATTCGACGACATAGACGTTGCCTTCGCCGTCCACGCTCACGCCCTTGGGCCGCACCAGTTGGCCGAGCGTGAGGCCGCGCGTGCCGAACTGGCGCACGAAGGCACCGTCGGCGGCGCGCAGCACCTGCACGCGGTTGTTGAGCGTGTCGGTGACGTAGAGCTCGCCGTTGGCGATTGCGAGGTGGCTCGGGAAGTTGAACTCGCCGGGCGCGGTGCCGCGTTGGCCGAGCGTGGCGACGAGTGCACCCTTGTCGTCGAAGACCTTGATCGCGTGCGCGTAGGTGTCGGCGACGTACAGGCGCGCGCTCGTCGCATCGCGCGCGACGCCGGTCGGGCGTTGCAACTGCCCCGCGCCGATCACGCCGCGCGGCTCGCCCTTGCGGTCGAGCACGAACACCGCGCCGAGTTCGGCGTCGCTGACGAAGACGCGCTCGCCGTTGATCGCGACACCGGCCGGCGCGACGAAGCGGCGCCGCGCATCGGCCTGCTCCCACAGCAGCAGCTCGCCGGCCTTCTCGTCGAAGACGAACACGGCCTGGCGGCTGACATCGGCGACGTACAGCCGGCCGGCGTCGTCGCCGGCGAGCGCGGCCGGGCGCTGCAGCACCAGCGGCGCCGGGTTCGCGCCGTCGAGGCCGACGATCCAGCGGCCGAGGCGTTCGAGCGCGGGTCGCTCGATGCCGTTCGCGCGAAAGTTGGGTTCGCCGGTGAGCGTGCCGGTGTAGAGAAAGCGCGGCACTTCGGGCGCGGCCGGCCACATCAGCTTCTGGCCTTCGGGCGCGTCGTCCATGCCGTAGTGCAGGCGGCCGCGGATGGGTTCGGCGGTCGAGCAGGCGCCGAGACCCAGCACGACGCAGACGAGCAGCAGGGGCGCTCTCATGTCAGGCGCTCCACTGCGCTTGGCGCGACCTGCGACGGATGAGACCGCGGGCTCCGTGAGGGGTCGCAGTCGGCCCGATGTGCGCGTTCGCGATCGTGCGCAAATGCGCTGGGCCGTGGCCGGTGCGCAAGCAAGGCGGCGGGCGGGGCGCAGTCGGGGCTCAACCGGCGCTCGCCCTCGCTGCGCGAGGGTTCCCTGCGATGCTCGGTCAGAGGTCGCACCGCGAAACTCGCTGCACTCACTGCGTTCGCTGCGCTCGAACACTCGCGGTGAGTCAGATCACGAAGCGCGCGGGTACGCGCGCCGACCTCAGCCCTGCGCTTCTCGGCGGCGCCATTCGCCCCGCCTGCGCCCCGCCCGCCGCCTTGCGGGCACAGTCGTTCTTGGGTGTGAGTGAAAGGCAAGCCGCGGGCATCGAGCCCGTGGCTTGCCGCGCGCCGCTGGCGCGCGTGCAGGCGCCAGCCGGGCTCGATGCCCGGCTGGGGTGTTTCTCCAACCAAGAACAGGTGCTGCCTCGCAAAGCCGTGGGCGGGTGCGCGGTGGCGCGCCTGTGCGGCGGCGAGGAGGCGAGCCCGGACACGAACAGTCCAGTGGACTGTTCGTGCCTGGCGAGCGGCTGGGCGCTTGCGCCCAGCGCGGCCTGCAAGGCCAGGGCTGAGGTCGGCGCGCGTACCCGCGCGCTTCGTGATCTGACTCACCGCGAGTGTTCGAGCGCAACGAACACAGTGAGTGCAGCGAGTTTCGCGGTGCGACCTCAGACCGAGCATCGCAGGGAACCCTCGCGCAGCGAGGGCGAGCGACGCTTGAGCCCCGACTGCGCCCCGCCCGCCGCCTTGCTCGCGCACCGGCCACAGCACAGAGCATTTGCGGACGATCGCGAATGCACCGATCGGGCCGGAAGCGGACCGCCCGAACGCAGCGGGTTGGCATCGATTCATCACCACGCCCCCGGCGCGATCAGGAACAGCGCGACCTGGCCGAGCAGCGTGTCGGACAAGGCCAGCGTGCGTTCGTCGAGCGCGATGCCGCCGATGCGTTGCAGGCCGAGTTCTGCGGCGCTGAAGCGGCGCGCCGGCTGGCTTTCGCGCAGAACGACGAGCGCGCGCTCGGCCGCGTCGACGACGAAGACGCGGCCCTCGCGATCGGCGGCGATCGCGCTCGGCTGCATCAGTTCGCCGCGGCCGAGCGTGGCGAGCACCTGGCCGTCGCGCGTGACGCGGTGCACCGCGGCAGCGAGGCGATCGAGCACCAGCACGTCGTTGCCGATGAGCGCCATCGCGTCGACACCGCTGATGCGCGCGCCGCCGCCCGCGCCGGCCATGATTTGCGGCGCGATCGTGCGGCCGATGCCCGCCGGCCCGCGCTGCTCGGCCCACTGCGCGCCCATGCCGTCGGCCACCAACAGCGTCGCGCCGCCGTCGGCCAGCGCCAGCGCCACGGGCGACGGCAACTCGGTCGGCATGCGGTAGGTCTGAAGCAGGCGGCCGTCGCGCGCGAAGCGCAGCACCTGGCGCGATGCGCTATCGAGCACCCAGGCCGACAGATCCACGCCGAGCGCGAGCGCGGTGCCGAGCGTGACCGGCGCGCCGCCGATGCCACTGGCGTGGTTGAACGCGGGGTCGATGCGCCACAGCCGCGACGTGCCGCTGTCGGCCACCAGCAGGTCGGGGCCGCGCAATGCAATCGCGCGCGGCGCCAGCAGCTTGACGAACATGCCGGTGCCCGGCCGCGGCGGCACGCCCAGCGGTTGCGGCGGCGCCAGGAAGCCGCCGCTGACGACACGCCACGGCGTCAGCGGGCCGCGTGCTGCTGGTGCTTCGCGCGCGGCGCCGTCTTGCGGCGCGCTCGCGCAGCCGCTGGCCAGCAGGACAGCGAGCGTGGCACCACCACCGATGAGAGCGCGCCGCTGCGTCATCGCCGCCCCTACCAGCGCCCCGGCCCGGAGGTCTGTGCGCCACCGGTGATGCCCGCTGGCACGCCCGGCTTCCCGGAGTGGCACAGGTCGCAGCGGTCCGCGCCCCAGGCGATGCGCTCGTTGTGGCACATGCCGCAGAACTTGCCGTCGATGATGTCGGCCATCAGCACGTTGTTCGATCCGGCGCGCATCTCGAAGCCGAGTTCGTGGTGGCAGACCTTGCAGCGAAAGCGGATGCGGTGGAACCAGTGCGGGAAGACGACCGGGCGCACGCCGGCCTGACTCGAGTGGCGGTCGAGCACCACATCGCCGTACTCGGCCCAGGGCGACGGCGCGGCGCAGGCCAGCAGCAGCGCGACGACGAGGCGCGTCTTCATCGCACGGCGCCCGGACGCGGCGGCTCTCGTGGTGGCTCTCGCGGCAGCGAAGCATTCGGCACGCTGTGGCAGCGGTTGCACTCGGTGAGCGGGAAAGAGACCGCGCCGTGGCAGACGCCGCACTGCTCGCCGTTCAGGATGGCCGTCATGCTGAAGCGGTTCGCGCCGGCCTTGGCCTTGAACAGCTTGTCGTGGCAGTTGGTGCAATCCAGCCACAGCGTGTGCGCGCGGTGCGGAAAGCGCACCGCCGGCATCGAGCCGTACTTGGCGACGATGATGGCGTCGTCGCGCACCCGCACCTCGGTGCCGGGCAGGATGTTGGTGCGCGGGTTGATGGCACCACTCTCGATTGCCTGCACCCAGTTGACGAGGTTGCCGGCGCCGTCGCGCGGCAGCGGCGCGAGCGCATCGCCGGGTTGCTGCAGCAGCGTGATCGCCGGATTCTTCGGGTCGTGGATGCCGTCGGCTTCCAGCCGTTGCCACAGCGACGGCGCGGCCGCCAGCGCGCTGGCGGCCAGCACGAGCAGGAGGGCGGCGGCGCGGTGCATCGAACACGGTCATCCGGGCACGTAGATGCCGCCGGCGCGAACGGCCTTGATCAACTCGCGCGTTGAATCTTCCAGCGTCTTGATCGCGCTCGCGTGGTCACCGCGCTGCGCTTGCGCCTCGGCCTCCTTGCGCAGCGCGCCGGCCCTGTCGAGCAGCGGCTGCAGCATCGCGGTGGACTCACGCCGTTCGGCCTTGACCAGATCGACCAGCATGCGGTGCGTGTCGTTGCGGTCGATCTCGTAGGCGTACTCCTCGCGCGCGCTGGCGAAGGTGAGCGAGCGCACCAGCGTGTCGCCGCGGCGCATCGATTCGATCGACACGCGTGCCGTGAGATAGGCGCGATCGAGCAGCGGCCGCGCCTGGTCCACCTGACCGGCGGCGACCAGCTTCTCGGCTTGCGCGATTGCCTGCTCGATGCGCTGCGTCGCCGCGCGCGCTTCGGCCTGGTTGCCCTTCTCGGCAGTGATGCGCTGCTGCGCGGCGAGCAGCGCGCGCGCGCTGTCCAGGCGCGCGTCGAAATCGCGCCGATCCTTCGCGCCCTGCACCTGTTCGGGCTTGGCCAGGCGCGCGCCGTTCATCATTTCGCGCGCGGCCTGGTCGAGCAGTCGCGTCGCGCTGTCCGTGTCGCCGCCGCGCAGCGTGGCCGCGGCCTCACGGTGCAGCAGCCGCGCGTTGTCGCGCTTCTCGCGCGCGGTGGCGACGCCGCTGGATTCGATCTGCCGCGCCGCCGACGACGACTCGATCAGCGTCGCCACCGATTGCATGCGTCGCTCCAGTGCCGCGCGGTCTTCGGCTGCAGCCAGCGTGATCGCGCAGCCGAGCATGAGCGCGACGAAAGGGCTTCTTCTCTGCATCAATTGCTCCCGCTGCCGTCGCTCGGGCTGGGCGTGATCACGCCGGCAGCGTTGAGCGCGCGTTCGACATAGCCCGAAGCGCTGCGCAGCGTCGCCAGCGCGGTGGCGTTGTCACCGAGCTCGAAGCGCTGCGTGGCCTGTGCGTGCAGTGCCCTGGCCGACAGCAGGTAGCGTTCGATCAGCGCGCGCGCGTCGGTGCCCGGCTGCAGCTCGCGCACGGCCAGCGGCACCAGCTCGGCCAAGGCCGAGTGCCGCGCCATCTCCCAGTGATAGGTCTCGACCGGCGTGCCGGCGCGCGTGCTGTAGTCGAGTTCGCGCGAGGCGAGCACGCGGCCGATGCCGTCGAGCACGCGGCGTTCGGCCGCGGCCAGCGTGCGCAGCCCATCTTCGTAGCGCCGCCCCTCGCCTTGCTGACGCGCCTGGCCGACCAGGCCGGTGGCGTCGATCAGCGCGTTGTCTTTGGCCGCACTGTGCCGGCGCGCACGCGCCAGGCTTCGACCAGGCGCTCGATCGAGGCGAGCTGCTCTTCGTGTCGCTTGCGCAGCGCCTGCTGCTGCGCCGGCGCGTCGGGCACGAGGCGGCGCGCCATGCCCAGGTGCATCAGTGCGTCGTCGGCGGTCTTGCGCGCCTTGGCGTAATCGCCGGACTTGAAGGCATCTTCGGCCAGCGACAGGTGCAGGCGGCCTTCGTCGAGGTGCGACAGCGCCGCCGCATGGCCGCTGGCCTGGATGCGCTGCGACGCCGGCGAGTCGGCGATCAGGCGCGCGGCCAGGCGTACGCGCTGCTCGGCCTGGGTCTTGGCGTCGTCGTGCGCAAACGCCGTGCTGCCGAGCGCGAACAGCAAGGCGAGCGCGAGCGCGTGCTGCAGCGGCTTCATGGCTTGCTCCCCGCCACCGCCGCGGCGTCGGTCTTCTTGCGCGAGTGGCAGAGGCGACACTCCGACACCGGAAACGCCACCTTGCCGTGGCACACGCCGCACTTCTGGCCGAGCAGGATCGACGCCATGCTGATCTGGTTGGCGCCCTTTTGCGGCACGAAGATCGACGGGTGGCAGTTGGCACAGTCGAGCCACTCGGTGTGCTGCTTGTGCGGATAGACCACGTCGGGCATCGAGCCCTTGACCTCGCGCACGATGTTCAGGTCCATCACCACCGCGCCGGCCTTCGGATCGTTGCGGTCCCAGCGCGGATCGATTCCCTTGTTGCTCAGGGCCTTCACCCAATCGACATGGTTGCCGGCGGTGGCCTTGGGCAACGCGGCGAACGCGGCAGCCGGTGGTTGCAGTTGATGCGTCGCGTCGTTTTCGGGGTCGTGGATGCCGGACTCGGGCGCCGGACGATTGACCTTGCCGGGCGCACGCAGCAGGCGGTTGAAGGCGTTGACCTCGGCGCTGCTCGACGGCAGCGGCGCAGGCGATGGCGGCGCCGCAGCGGCCGTGGTCGCGGCGGGTGCGGCTGCGGCTGCCGCGGTTGTCGCCGCGGCCGTCGGCGCCGTCGCGGGTGCCGTCGCGGGCGCGGGTGCAGGTGATGTTGCCCGCGCCGGCGCTGCGGCCGTGCCAGGTGCTGCGGCCGGTGCTGGTTTCGGCGCTGCCGCTGCCGCTGGCTTCGGTGGCGCTGTCGGCGCCGCGGCAGCTTTGCCCTGCGCCAGTGCCGCACCGGCCATGAACTCGATGGCCGCGCGCAACTGCGCGTCGCTCAGATCAGGGCGCCCGCCGCGCGGCGGCATGCCCTTGGTGCTGCCGGCAATCGCACTCTTGACCAGGCCGTCGAGCCCCTTGGCAGCGCGCGGTCCCCACGCGGCAACATCGCCCGCCTTGGGCGCACCGACGACGCCGGCCGCATGGCACACCGCGCAAGTGCTGTCGTACACCGCCTTGCCGGCGGCGTTCTGCGCGGCGGCGGGCATCGATGGCGATGCCAACGCACAAGCCAGCGCGGCCATCAGCAGCAGCGCTTTCATCGTGCCCCTCCCGTCAGCTTCTGCAGCGTGCTCTCGTGCACCTGCGTCGGCGTCTTCGGCTTGGCGGCGTGGCACAGGTTGCAGTTCTCGACCGACCAGGCGAGTTCGCCGTTGTGGCAGGCGCCGCAGAACTGGCCGTCGATGATCTTCAGCATGTTGATCTGGTTGCCGCCGGCCTTGAACTGGAAGCCGAGGTCGGCGTGGCAGACCTTGCAGCGAAAGCGCACGCGGTGGAACCAGTGCGGAAACACCACCGGCCGCATGCCCGCGGCGTCGGAGTAGTTGTTCATCACGACGTCGCCGTACTCGGCGTGCACGGCGCGGCGCCAGCGCCACGCAACAGCGCGGCGACAGGCACGGCGACGCGGCAGGGTCGTCGACGGCAGGTTCGCAATCGAAGCTGGTGCATGCAGGCTCTCGCGTCGCGTCAGTAGCGTCGCTGCACACGCGCGAACAGCGACGCGACGCTGCGCCCGTCGACGCGCACCAGGCGGGCACGACAGGCGCGCCTCGAGGCGGCCGATGCTGTAGTCGAGCCGGTCTTCGATCGATTCGGCTGACGCGCTCGCGCGGTGCATCGATGTCGCCGGCGGCAGCGCCGCTCGAGTTGCTGGCTGTTGAGCGCCAGCAGCGCGGTGTAGCGCAGGCGCGGCACGTCGAACGCGCGCTGGTGCTCGTAGCTCAGCGAGCCGCTGTAGAAGCGCTGCCAGCCGGCGCTGGCCGTGGCGCGGGAGGCCGGTCGAGCACGTCGATCTGCGTCGCTGTCGCTGCGGGTGGACTGCAGTGTCAGGTTGCCCGACCAGCGGCATGGCGCGAGAGCTGGGTGCGCCGGCTCAACTGCAGGTTGACGAGCTGGAAGCTGCCGCGCTCCTGCGCCCAGCTGCGCGAATCGCTCGCCGACAGGCCGGCGTAACTCTGGCTCGCGGTGTCGCCGCTGACCTGCCAGAACACACCCAGCGCTTGGGTCAGGCGACGCGCGTCCACGTGCGGCCTGCGAGTCGTGCGAGCGCGGCCCGACGCCCTGCGTCAGGTGAACCACACGCTGTCGGTCTCGCGCAATGAATGCTGCGCGACAGGCCGTGCGCGACCTGCGCGCCGCAGGTCGCGGCGTCGCCCGGCATCGCTGCTGCGCGTGACGCCCCAGGCTCAGCGCCAGCGAAGGGGAGGTAGCGCCATTCACCCACCGACGGAAGCCGCATCGCGGCGTCTAGTTGGCAGCGGCATTGCACGGCTGGCGCTGTTCAGCGCCGCTTCGCTGTCCGCTGTCGACCTGGTTCGCCGACACCGAGCCGCGCCAGCGCGCCATTCGCGCGTCAGGTCCTCGGTCGCGCCGAGGTCGCGGCGTTCATGGCGCGCACATGCCGCTGCGCCGCGCCCAGCGCTGCGCGAATCGACCCAGCGCGGCGCTGCCCACCACCATCGTCGAAGGCGAGTACCGCGAACGGCAGGTTCGCCCTCGCGCGGCCGCCAGGTCACGCAGCGTCGACAGCTGCCGCATGCTCGCTGCCGAGTCGTCTTCCAAGTCAGCGCTCGCGCCGACGCCACGCGCAGCTGATCGTTCCAAGTGGCCATCGACTCGACGCTCAGCGCGTGGCGAGGGTGGAAGCCGTGGCGCCCGGTCGAGCGTCGCCGAGCCGCGTGCTGTCGGCTGTTGTCGCTCGCGGTCGTTGCGCGCCAGCTTCAGGCCGAGCTCGAAGCGGTGCGGGCCGCGCAATCTGCAGCGCATTGGCGTCGAGCGCTCGACCAGCGTGTCACTGTCGCGCCGTCGACTCGGCCAACAACTGGCTGGCGTCGATTTGCAGTTGGTAGCGGTCGTTGCCGCTCTCGGGCCGGTACGACTGCACCGCCGTCAGGCGACGCGAGCGATAGTCGTTGCCCAGCGCGTCACCGCGCGGTGCGCTGTCCAGCTGCCTCGGCGCGCAGCGAGAACGGGAAACGGCTGGCGGGAAACACAGCAGCTCGGCGCGTCCGGTCACCGATTGCCCGTACTGCCGGTACTGCTGCTGTTGGCGTCACTCGAGCGTCCGCTTTCAGTCGCGGCCATCAGGCCGGCAGCCCAACGCGCACCTGCATGAACCAGGGCTGCCACAGGTAGCTGGCAGTGTCGATGTCGAACAGCGCTGCTGCCTGTTGCGACTGCGCCGCCGTTTCGAACCGCAGGCGCGCAGGTCGAGCGCGATCGCTGCCGCTGGTGCGCCAGGGGCCGAAGCGTCCATTCGATGCCGTTGCCGCCGCAGCGGTTCGGCGGGCGTGCGGCGAAGCTGGCGGCGTGTCGCCGGTCGGCGGATCGGGCCGTCGGCGCCGGGCAGGTAGGCGCGCCGCGTGACGCGGCCGGCGCAGCGCCAACGCGAGCGATCACCGACCAGCGCGCCTGCGACGCTTCTGCGACGGCGCATTGCCATCGCGGCCTTGTCGTGGATGCCAGGAGCGCCCATGCGTCGAGCCCGGTGATCTCTGCGGGCCGCCGCGTGCGGCGCCCCGCTCAGCTCGCGCTGCGGCTTGTCGCTGGATCCACGCAGCGGCGCATAGTGGCTCTCGTCGATGCGCACCGTGGTCGAGCGCCGCGCAGTTCGGCGATCAGCGCTGCCAGCGTGCGTCGGCCTCCTCGCGCTGCCAGAGCTCGGCGGCGCGCGCGCGCACGTCCTCGAAGCGGCGTTGCAGCGCCGGCTTGCGTCCGTCCAGGCGCAGGATCGCGACACCTTCGAGCAGCCGCACCGGCTCGGCCAGCACACCCACAGCGAGCTTCTCGACCAGCACCTGCTGCACAGCCTCGGGCAGCATGCCGCGGTGGGTGTATTCCATCTGGCCGCCCGTTCGGCGCGGTGCGGTCGCCCGAGTGCAGCTCGGCCAGCTCGGCGAAATCGGCACCGCAGCCGAGCTTGGCGTGCAGGCGCTGCGCCTTCCTCGTCGGCGGCACGCCACTGCGTCGCCGGCGAACTCGGGATCGACCTTGCAGCAGGATGACGCTGAACTTGACCTGCTCGGGTTCGACGAACAGGTCCTTGTGGCTGTTCGTAGTAGGTGCGAGCCACTGCATCGGCGGGCTCGGGCACGCGCGTGCACCTGGCGCTCGAGCTGCTCGAGCAGGCTCTCGCTCTCCAGCCGCGGCACCACCGCGGCGAGCATCTTCTCGCGGTTGGCCTGCCAGTTGGCGCTCGCCTTGTACTGGGCGTCGTAGCCGGCCACGGTGGCGTCGATCTTCGTCGCCGTCGGGCTTGAGGCCGCGGCGCCGCGCTTCGGCCAGCAGCAGCACGCGGTTGACCACATCGTCGCCGACCTCGCGCTGGAACTTCGCCAGCTCGCCCTCGGGCGGCTTGGCGTGGTAATACTTGTTGCGCACGGCAACGGCGAGCGCGCGCTGGTAGTCGCCGAGCGTGATGACGGTATCGCCCACGTGGGCAAACACCGCATCTGCTCGGGTGCGCTTGGCGCCGCAGCACTCGCCGCGCTCTCGGCCGCGACCGTCATCGCCGGCCCACGGCACCAGCAGGCATGAGCGCCAGCCAAGCGTAGCCGCTGCAGCAGTGCAGCATCATCGTACGGCTCTCTTGTTGGAGCCGGACCGGGCGCGCAACGCGCCGGGCCCGGCGTTCTTAACGTCAGGTCCACTTCACGTGGCAGGAAGTGCACACCGCGCTGTTCGCATTCGAGATGCGCAGGAAGGTCTCGCCCGCGCCACGACCGGTGCCGGTCGGGCCCGGCCTGACCCGGAGACACATGCGGGTCGTGGCAGCTCGCGCATTCGACCAGCGGCCCGAGGGCTACGTTGTCAGGCCGCACGTACAGGGGCAGGTCGGTGCGTTGCTTGCCTGTACCGCCGGTCTCGACCCAGAACACCTGGTTGTTGTTGATGGGCCCGCGTGCTGAGGCAGCGTGAAGTCCTCGTCCCTGCAAGTCCCGGTGTCGTCGTGGCGCCAGCGGCGGCCAAACCCGCCACCGCAGTACTGGATGCCGATCGGGTGATCGTTCGACAAGTCGTTCGCGGTCGCCGTGCCGATGCCCAGGTTGGAGATGAAGCCGCCGCCGTTTTGCATCACGCCGGCCGCGTTGACGCGAGTGCCGCTCCAGGTGTACCCCCGGCCGTCATTGCCTCCACCGTCGGCCACCACACCACCAGGACCCGGCGCATTGATGATGTTGTCCATCGCCTGCGTACCGTCGTGGCAGGACAAGCAGGCCATCGACACCGAACCTACAGGCGCTTCGGTGCCGTCCAGCGAGGGCAATTGCAGCTGCGCATAGGTCTTGTAAGTGCCGCCTCCCGCCGGCGCGCCGGCGGTACCGAGCCGCTTGTTCCACAAGGGCACCGGCGCAGCGGTATCGCCACCGTGCGGCGTATGGCAGAACACGCAGATCTCCGCCGTGTCGGTCACCGCATTGCGCCCCGCGAGCCCTGGGCCCGATCCGAGGTTGTGTCGTGTATCGGCGATGCCCGCCGACACTGGGCCGCTGAGAGTCAGGAGCGCCGCCGCAATGCATCCTGCGGTTGCCGCCCCCCACCTCATGCGACCGAACAGTCTTGCCATGCTCATGTCGTTTTCTCCGGTTGGGTTGCTTGCTCAGTCGTCCTGCCTTGCACTCCCCAATGCGCCGCATGACGAGGCATTGCTGCAGAAAACGTGCCATTGCTCGAGCCACTGCACACAGGGCGGGAAGCACAGCTGGCTCCCGCAACTTGGAACAACCATTCCCGCGGTCGGGAACGTGGACAGCTGCCGCCGTCAGGGTGCGCGTGCCGCGGTGCGCAGCGGCACGTAGCCGGCCTCGGCCTTCAGCGCTGTCGGCCGGAAGACGTTGATCTTGCGGAACCACTGGTCCACCATGTACACGCGGCCGTCCTCGTCCACCGAGATCCCCGATGGCAGCATGTAGCGCGCCGGCCCATCGCGCTCGCTGCGTTCGCCGATGAACAGCAGCAACTCGCCTTCGGAGCTGAAGATCTGGAAGTTGCCGAACGCGCTGTCAACGACGTAGACGTTGCCTTCGCGGTCGATCGCGATCTCCTTGGGCCGCGCGAACTGGCCGTACTGCTTTCCCACGCTGCCGAAGGAAGAGAGGTACTTGCCTTCGCGGTCGAAGACGAGCACGCGGAAGTTGCCGCCATCGACCACGTACAGCCGGCCCTGCAGGCCGATCGCCAGGTCGCGCGGCAGGTTGAACTCGCCGGGGCCGCTGCCGCGCTTGCCGATGTCCATCAGGTGGGCGCCGGTCTTGCCGTCGAACACGCGCACGACGTGGCTCTCGGAAGTCACGCCGCCGATGTCCACCGCGTAGATGCGCGAGCCCGCCGGATCGACGGTCACGCTGGTCAGGCGGGTAAACCACCGGTCGCCGCCGATGCGACGCAGGTACTGGCGGTCGGGGCCATAGACGAGGACCGCCTTCTGGCTGATGTCGGCCACATACAGATTCCCCGCCGCATCGACATCCAGGCCGATGGGCTTGACCAGCTGGCCAGCACCGTCCTCGTCACCGATGCGGTGCTGCGTGCCGCTCGGCACGTCGAACAGCCGAACGAATCGGGTCACCGTGTCCGAGACATAGATGCGGCCGCGGCTGACCGCTATCGCATAGGGCTTGGACAGCGGCTCGCCACGCGCCTCCTCGCCAGTCAGCGTGCGCCGCAACTCGCTGATGCGCTGGTCTGGCAGCAGATCGATCGTCGAGCGCACCGTGCGTTCGTAGACGAAGCGCGGCTCGTCGGGCGGCGACGGAAAGACAAGGTCGCCCCGCGGCGGCGCGGTGGGCAGCGGCGGCGCCGCGCAGCCGGCCAGCAACGCGCCTGCCGCGCCGAGGACGAGGCCGCGACGACGCATCGTTGGCTGCGGTCCGACGATGCGTGAAGGCACCACCGTCATGGTCTTGCGCCTTGGCCCGGCCTACTTGACCGTGGCCAACATGTAGTCGATCGCCGCCTTGATCTCGTCGTCCTTGAGATCGGCAGCGCCGGCCTTGGGCGGCATCGCGCCCTTGCCCTTGATCACCGACGCGAACATCGCGTCCTTGCCCGTGGCCACGCGCGGCGCCCACGCTGCCTTGTCGCCGAGCTTGGCGATGCGTG
>CAVTXG010000010.1:0-655160 GCA_963738605.1 uncultured beta proteobacterium | reverse complement strand
GCCATGCACAGCCCGCCGATCGCCACACGCAGTCGCATGCCACCCGGCGTCTGGGTCCTCGGCTTCGTCAGCATGCTGATGGACATCTCCTCGGAGATGATCCACAGCCTGCTGCCGCTGTTCCTGGTCGGCACGCTCGGGGTCAGCGTGCTGGCGGTCGGCATCATCGAAGGCATTGCCGAGTCGACCGCGCTGATCTCCAAGGTGTTCTCCGGCGTGCTGAGCGACTACCTGGGCCGGCGCAAGGGGCTGGCCGTACTCGGCTACGCGATGGGCGCGTTCACCAAGCCCGTGTTCGCGATGGCCGGCGGCGTCGGCGCCGTCGTCACCGCCCGCTTCATCGACCGCGTCGGCAAGGGCATTCGCGGCGCGCCGCGGGACGCCCTGCTGGCTGATATCACGCCGCCGGGCATGCGCGGCGCGGCGTTCGGGCTGCGTCAGGCGCTCGACACCGTGGGCGCGTTCGTCGGCCCCTTGCTGGCGACCGGCTTGATGCTGCTGTGGCTGAATGACTTCCGCGCCGTGTTCTGGGTCGCGGTGATCCCGGGTCTGCTGGCTGTCGCGCTGCTGCTGGTCGGCATCAAGGAGCCAGCACGTAGCGCGCCGGCACGGCGTGCCAACCCGATCCGCCGCGAGGCACTGGCCCGACTCGGTCGCGGCTATTGGTGGGTCGTGGCCGTCGGCGCGGTCTTTACGCTGGCGCGCTTCAGCGAAGCCTTCCTGGTCCTGCGTGCCTCGCAACTCGGCGTTCCAGTGGCGTGGGTACCGCTCGTCATGGTGGCCATGAGCATGGTCTACGCCGCGTCTGCATATCCGTTCGGCAAGGTGTCCGATTCGATGAGCCACCGCAAGCTGCTGGCCGCGGGCCTGGTCGTGCTGGTCGGATCGGATTTCGCACTCGCCCTGGCAAACACCTGGGTGCACCTGGCCTTGGGTGTCGTGCTCTGGGGCGTGCACATGGGCATGACGCAGGGCCTGCTGGCGGCCATGGTCGCCGATACGGCGCCGGCAGATCTGCGTGGCACCGCGTTCGGCTTCTTCAACTTGCTCAGCGGGATCGCCATGCTTGCATCGAGCGCGATCGCCGGCCTGCTGTGGGATGCCTTCGGCTCGGTCGTCACGTTCTATGCCGGGGCGGGGTTTGCCTGTCTGACCCTGATCGGGATCGCACTGCGTACGCCGACGCAATCCGAGGCAACGCGCACGCAGGCTTGACGGCGGGCCGCTGCATGCAACGCCTTGCCCGTTGCGCGGCCAGTCCGTCGCGGCGATTGCCAAGTCGGTGTCGGTGTTCCTTAGGTGACGCAGCAAGTCTGGCGCTCTGTCCAGGCGGTGTAGCCTGTCACCACGGCGAGGCGAAGGCGCCCCGGCCGGACCCTAGAATCGAACGAGCGTTCGTTTCCCCGACTGAAGGATTTCTGCCATGACTGCCAGATACCAGGTGCGCGGCAATGTCGCCGTCATCACGCTCGACAACCCGCCCGTCAATGGGCTCGGCCTGGCCACGCGGCAGGCCCTGGCGGCCGGGCTGGAACAAGCGCAGGCCGACGCCAGCGTCAAGGCCATCGTCCTGACGGGCGCCGGCAAGGCCTTCTCGGGCGGTGCCGACATCAAGGAGTTCGGCTCGCCCAAGGCGATCACCGAGCCGCACCTGGGCACCTTGATCCGATTGGTCGAGGACTGCAGCAAGCCGGTGGTCGCGGCGATCCACAGCGTATGCATGGGCGGCGGCCTCGAACTCGCGCTCGGCTGCCACTACCGCGTGGCCGCGCCGGGCGCCAACGTGGCCTTGCCCGA
Organism: uncultured beta proteobacterium; assembly: GCA_963738605.1. Classification (GTDB taxonomy): domain Bacteria; phylum Pseudomonadota; class Gammaproteobacteria; order Burkholderiales; family Burkholderiaceae_C; genus CADEEN01. The sequence goes on along the minus strand of CAVTXG010000010.1, from coordinate 653,363 downwards.
GGTCAAGCTCGGCCTAACGCCCGGCGCCGGCGGCACGCAGCGACTGCCGCGCGTGCTCGGAGTGGAAACCGCGCTGAACATGATCGTCAGCGGCGAGCCGGTGAAGAGCGAAGTGCTGGCGTCACTGCCGGGACAAAGACTGTTCGACAAACTCGTGGAGGGCGACCTGCTGGCAGGCGCCGCCGCGTTTGCGCTGGAGAAGGCCGACCTGCGACCCTTGCCGCTGGTGCGCCACCTCAAGGCCACCCACCCCAATGCCGACGCCTACTTCCAGTTCGCGCGCAACACGGTCAAGGCGATGGCCAAGCACTTCCCCGCGCCGGCGCGCTGCGTCGATTGCGTCGAGCAGTCGCTCAAGGCCGCGCGTTTCGACGACGGCATCCTCTATGAACGCAGTGCGTTCCTGAGCCTGATGGCGACACCCGAAAGCAAGGCCCTGCGCCATGCCTTCTTCGGCGAGCGCGCGGCGAGCAAGATCGCCGACGTGCCCGAGGACACACCGCAGCGCGAGATCAAGAAGGTGGCCGTGATCGGCGCCGGCACGATGGGTGGCGGCATCGCGATGAACTTTCTTAACGCCGGTATCCCGGTGGCGATCCTCGAGACCAAGCAGGACGCGCTCGACCGCGGCCTGGCAACCATCCGCAAGAACTACGAGTCGCAGGTCAAGAAGGGCAAGTTGAAGCCCGACAAGTACGACGCCCGCATGGCGCTGCTCAAAACCACGCTGGCCTACGACGACATCAAGGACGCCGACCTCGTGATCGAGGCCGTGTTCGAGGACATGGGCGTCAAGGAGAGTGTCTTCAAGGCGCTCGACGAGGTAATGAAACCCGGAGCGATCCTGGCGTCGAACACCTCGACCCTCAATGTCGACCAGATCGCGGCCTTCACGAAGCGCCCGCAGGACGTCGTCGGCATGCACTTCTTCAGCCCGGCCAACGTGATGAAGCTGCTCGAAGTGGTGCGCGGCGCGAAGACGGGCAAGGACGTGCTGGCGACGGTGATGGCACTGGCCAGGAAGATCAAGAAGACCGCTGTGGTGTCTGGTGTCTGCGACGGCTTCATCGGCAACCGCATGATCGAGCAGTATTCGCGCCAGGCCGGCTTCCTGATCGAGGAGGGCGCTACGCCGCAGCAGGTGGATCGCGCGGTCGAGAAGTTCGGCTTCGCGATGGGGCCGTTCCGCATGGGCGACCTGGCCGGCAACGACATCGGCTGGGCCATCCGCAAGCGCCGCTATATCGAGAAGCCCAAGCTGCGCTACAGCAAGACGGCCGACCTGCTGTGCGAGCTCGGCCGCTTCGGCCAGAAGACAGGCGCCGGCTGGTACGACTACGCGCCGGGCAAGCGCGATCCGATCCCGTCCAAGCTGGTCGAGGACATGATCGCCAAGCACCGCGCCGAGCTCGGCGTCACGCCGCGCAAGATCGGCGACGACGAGATCGTGCACCGCCTGGTCTACTCGCTCGTCAACGAAGGCGCGAGGATTCTCGAAGACGGCATCGCCGGCAAGGCCAGCGACATCGACATGGTCTACCTGACGGGCTACGGCTTCCCACTCTGGCGTGGCGGCCCGATGTGCTACGCCGACCAGCAGGGCCTGTACAGCGTGGCGCAGGCGATGAAGAAGTTCGCCCTGAACCCGCGCGACGACGGCGCGTTCTGGCAGCCCGCGCCGCTGCTGGCCAAGCTGGCGGCCGAAGGCAAGTCGTTTACCTGAACCCGAGGACTGAAACCATGACCCAAGCCGTCATCGTCTCCACCGCCCGCACGCCCCTGGCCAAGAGCTGGAAGGGCGCCTTCAACATGACCCACGGCGCCACGCTCGGCGGCCATGTGGTCAAGGCTGCCGTCGAGCGCGCCGGCATCGACCCCGCGGCGGTCGACGACGTGCTGATGGGCTGCGCCAATCCCGAGGGCGCGACCGGCTGGAACATCGCGCGCCAGATCGCTTTGCGCGCCGGACTGCCGGTCAGCGTGCCGGGCATGACCATCAACCGCTTCTGCTCGAGCGGGCTGCAGACCATCGCGCTGGCCGCGCAGCGCATCGCGGCCGGCGAGGGCGAGGTATTCGTCGCCGGCGGCGTCGAGAGCATCTCCTGCGTGCAGCAGGAAATGAACCTGCACATGTTCCAGGATCCGTGGCTGGCCGAGCATGTGCCGACGATCTACTGGAACATGATGCAGACCGCCGAGCAGGTGGCCAAGCGCTATGGCGTGTCCAAGGAGCGCATGGACCGTTTCGGCGCCGAGAGCCAGCAAAAGGCCTGCGCGGCACAGGACAAGCACCTGTTCGACGCCGAGATCGCGCCGATCACCGTGACGGCCGGCGTCGCCGACGCGCAACTCGGCCTGCGCAGCAAGGAGGTGACGCTCAGTGCCGACGAGGGCCTGCGCCCTGGCACGACCTACGAAGCCATCAAGGACATCCGCACCGCCGTTCCGGGTGGCGTCGTCACTGCCGGCAACGCCAGCCAGTTCAGCGACGGTGCCGGGGCCTGTGCAGTGGTCAGCGAGGCCTACGCGCAGAAGAAGGGCCTGCAGCCGCTCGGCCGCTTCCTCGGCTTCGCGGTCGCCGGCTGCGACCCTGACGAGATGGGCATCGGCCCCGTCTTCGCCGTGCCCAAGGTGCTGAATCGGCTGGGGCTGAAGATGGACGACATCGACTTGTGGGAGCTGAACGAAGCCTTCGCGGTGCAGGTGCTGTACAGCGCCGACAAGCTCGGCATCCCGATGGATCGCCTGAATGTCAACGGTGGCGCCATCGCCATCGGCCACCCCTACGGCATGAGCGGCCAGCGCCTGACCGGCCACGCATTGATCGAAGGCAAGCGCCGCGGCGCCAAGCGGGTCTGCATCACGATGTGCATCGGCGGCGGCATGGGTGCGGCCGGCGTGTTCGAGGTCTTGTGATCCGACGCGCCGCGAAATGCCCCGAACGATGCGCGACAGCCTCGAATTCCTGCTTTTCGATTGGCTGCGGGTCGATGCACTGACCGATCGCCCACGGTTCGCCGAGCACAGCCGCGAGACTTTCGTCCAGGTGCTGGACACCTGCGAACGCATCGCGCGCGACAAGTTCGCGCCGTTCAATCGACTGGTCGATACCGAGGAGCCGCGATTCGATGGCCAACGCGTGCACCTGCCGCGCGCCACGCACGAGGCGCTGGCGGCCTATGTCGAGTCGGGCATGCTGGCCGCGGCGCAGGACCACGACCTCGGCGGCATGCAACTGCCCTGCGTCGTCGAGATGGCGGCCAACGCGTTCTTCAGCAAGGCCAGCGTGGCGCTGTCGGCCTACGCGATGCTGACCAGCGGCAACGCCAACCTGCTGATGGCGCACGGCACACCGCGGCAACGCGAAGTGTTCGCGGGCAACGAGTTTGCCGGGCGCTGGTTCGGCACCATGTGCCTGTCGGAGCCGCAGGCCGGCTCGTCGCTGTCCGACGTGGCCACGCGCGCCTTGCCCGATGGCGCCGCATTCGAGTCCGACCCGCTCGGCCCGCGCTACCGCCTGAACGGCCACAAGATGTGGATCTCGGCCGGCGAGCACGAGCTCGCCGAGAACATCGTGCACCTGGTGCTGGCCAAGATCCCGGCCGCCGACGGCAAGCTGGTGCCGGGCACACGCGGCATTTCGCTGTTCGTCGTGCCGAAGTGGCTGGTCGACGAGCGCGGTAGCTTGACGGGCGAGCGCAACGACGTGGTGCTGGCCGGCCTGAACCACAAGCTCGGCTTTCGCGGCACCAGCAACGCGCTGCTCAATCTCGGCGAAGGCAAGTTCGAGCCCGCCGGCCAGGCTGGTGCCATCGGGTACCTGGTTGGCAAGCCGGGCGACGGCTTGCGCTGCATGTTCCACATGATGAACGAGGCGCGCATCGGCGTCGGCATCGGCGCTGTGATGCTCGGCTACGCCGGTTACGAGGCCAGCCTGGATTACGCGCGCCAGCGCACCCAGGGCCGGCCCATCACCGGCGCCGGCAAGGACGCTTCGGCGCCGGCCGTGCCGCTGATCGCGCATGCCGACGTACGTCGCATGCTGCTGGCGCAAAAGGCCTACGTTGAAGGCGGCCTGGCGTTGGCGCTGTACTGTGCGCGCCTGGTCGATGAGTTGAACACTGGCAACGCCGAACAATCGCATCAAGCGGGCGTGCTGCTCGAAGTGCTGACGCCGATCGCCAAGAGCTGGCCCAGTGAGTGGTGCCTGGAGGCCAACAGCCTTGCGATCCAGGTCCTCGGTGGCTACGGCTACACGCGCGACTTCCCGCTCGAGCAGTACTGGCGCGACAACCGCCTGAACATGATCCACGAAGGCACGCACGGCATCCAGGCGCTGGATCTGCTCGGGCGCAAGGTGACTATGCAGGGTGGCGCTGCGCTCGGCTTGCTGGTCGAGCGCATGGCCGCGAGCGTCGCGCGTGCGCGTGACACCGAAGGCCTGGCAGAGGCGTCGAGTGCGTTGGCTGCCGCGTCGCAGGCGCTGGTCGCTGCGACCCGGTCCGCCTGGGCCACGGGCCGGCCCGAAGACGCGCTGGCCAACGCCACGCCCTATATGCAGGCGTTTGGCCATACGGTGCTGGCCTGGCTGTGGCTGGATGTGGTGCTGGCCTGCGCGGGCCGTGGCGACGACCTGGCACAAGGCAAGCGCGCCGCGATGCGCTACTTCTACGCCTACGAGTTGCCCAAGACCGCGGCCTGGCTGGCCGTGGCGGCGTCGCGCAACCCGACCTGCCGTGACATGCACGACGACTGGTTTTGACGATGACCCGGCGCAAACTGGACACCTGGGCTTGGCTGATGATCTACGCTGGCCTGCTGGTTCTGGGCCTGGCTTGGTTCATGGTTGCGCGTGATGCGACGCTCGGCTCGACGTTGTTGATCGCCGGTGCCGTCGCAACGGCCGTCGGCGTGGCATTGATCATCGTGCGCTCGCGCATGGGGCCCTAGACAATGGAGGCACAGACATGAGTACGCCGGTTCAAAAGCTGTTCGACCTCGGTGGCCAGACCGCGCTCGTCACCGGGGGCTCGCGTGGCCTGGGCCTGCAGATCGCCGAGGCGCTGGGCGAAGCCGGCGCCAAGATCATGCTCACCTCGCGCAAGGCAGCCGACCTCGAAGAAGCCAGCGCGCTGCTGCAGGACAAGGGCATCGACGCGCGCTGGATCGCGGCCGACGCCAGCCAGCCGGCCGACATCGGGCGCGTGGTGGCCGAAACCATGGAGCGATTGGGGCGCATCGACATCCTGGTCAACAACGCCGGTGCGACCTGGGGTGCGCCGATGGAGAGCTACCCGCTCGAGGCCTGGGACAAGGTCATGAACCTCAACATCCGCAGCCTGTTCCTGTTTGCCCAGGCGGTGGGCAAGGCCAGCATGCTGCCGAACAGGCACGGCCGCATCATCAACCTGGCCTCGATCGCCGGCCTGGCGGGGTCGCTGGACATGCAATTCATCGCCTACGGCACCAGCAAGGGCGCGGTGGTGAACTTCACGCGCACGCTGGCCGGCGAGTGGGGGCCGCACGGCATCACGGTCAACGCGCTGGCGCCGGGCTTCTTCCCGAGCAAGATGACCAAGGGCGTGCTGGCGGCCTACGGCGTCGACAAGCTGGCCGCGGCCGCACCCTTGCGCCGCCTGGGCGACGACGACGACCTGAAGGGTGCTGCGCTGCTGTTCGCCAGCGCGGCCGGCAAGCACATCACCGGCCAGATCCTGGCGGTCGACGGCGGTGTCAGTGCAGTGCACAGCGGCGCATGAAATTCCCCTTGCACATCCCGTTCGTCGAAGCCCTCGGATTCGAGCTGCACCGCTTCGAGGCCGGGCACGCCGAGTTGCGCGTCGATCTCGACCAGGCGCACCTCAACTCGTGGGAAGTGGCCCATGGCGGCGTGCTGATGACGATGCTCGACGTCACCATGGCCCACGCGGCACGCAGCATCCACGACCACCTGCCCGATTTCGGTCCCGGGGTTGTTACCGTCGAGATGAAGACCAGTTTCATGCGCCCGGCCGAAGGCCCGCTGCGCTGCAACGCCAGTCTGCTCCACCGCAGCAGCACGATGGCCTTTTGCGAGGGCTCGGTCGTCGACGCCGACGGCCACCTTTGCGCGCACGCCACCGCGACCTTCAAGTACCTGCGCAAACTGCCGACCAAGCGGCGTGGCGTCAAGGCTCTGCACTCCACCAGCAAGGAATCATGACCATGACCGCCGCGATCAACCACCAGATCCTGCTCGCCGCGCGGCCACTGCGCGAGCCCACGCCGGACAACTTCCGCCTCGTGCAGATGCCGCTGCCCGACGCGCGCGAATTGAAGACGGGGGAGGTGCTGGTGCGCCACCACTACCTGAGCCTGGATCCGTACATGCGCGGCCGCATGAACGAGAGCAAGAGCTACGCCGCCGCGCAGCCGCTCGACCGGGTGATGATCGGCGGCACGGCCGGCGAGGTGCTGGCGTCGAAGAACGAGCGCTTTGCGGCCGGCGACAAGGTGGTCGGGCAGGGTGGGTGGCAGGAATACGCGGTCGTCGATGCCTCCGAGCGTGGCGTGTTGCAGAAGGTCGATACGACGCAGATCCCGCTCTCGGCGTACCTTGGCGCCGTCGGCATGCCGGGCGTCACCGCCTGGTACGGCCTGACACAGATCATCGCGCCCAAGGCCGGGGAAACACTGGTCGTGAGCGCCGCCTCGGGCGCGGTCGGCAGCGCGTTCGGCCAATTGGCCAAGGCGCGCGGATGCCGCGTCGTGGGCCTGGCCGGCGGCCCCGACAAGTGCCGCTACGTCACCAAGGAACTGGGCTTCAACGCCTGCATCGATTACAAGCAGTACAACGACCTGCCCTCGCTGTCGAAAGCATTGAAGGACGTTTGTGGCAATGGTATCGACGGTTACTTCGACAACGTCGGCGGCATGATCCTCGACGCGGTGATGTTGCGCACCAACGCCTTCGCCCGGATTGCCGTCTGCGGCATGATTGCCGGCTACAACGGGGCCCCGATGCCGATGGCCAATCCGGCGCTGATTCTGGTCAACCGGCTGAAGATCGAGGGCTTCATCGTCAGCGAGCACATGGAGCTGTGGCCGCAGGCGCTGGCGGAGCTCGGCGAGCGCGTGGCCAGTGGCACGCTGAAGTACCGCGAGACGATCGCACAAGGTCTGGCCAGTGCCCCTGAAGCCTTCATCGGCATGCTCAAGGGCAAGAACTTCGGCAAGCAACTGGTCAAGCTGATCTGATCGCGGCGCAGCGGTCTTGCGCAAATGAACTGGTCCTGGCAACGCTTCAACGACCTCGGCGTCGACAACCTGCACGATGCACTGCAGCTGCGCAGCCGCGTCTTCGTTCTCGAGCAGGGGCCCTATCTCGACGTCGACGGCCATGACCGCAGCGCGTGGCATTTGCTCGGTCGCGACAGCGGCACGCCGCTGCTGGCCTACCTGCGCGTCGTCGACCCCGGCGTGAAGTACGACGAGCCCTCGATCGGCCGCGTCGTCACCGCGCCCGAAGTGCGCGGCACCGGCCTCGGGCGCGCATTGATGCGCGAGGGCCTCGCGGGCTGCGCCAGACACTGGCCGGGCAGGGCCGTGCGTATCAGTGCGCAGGCACGCTTGAAGCGCTTCTATGCCGAGCTCGGGTTTTCGTCGATCGGCGACGAATATCTCGAAGACGGCATTCCCCATCTCGAGATGCTGTGGAGGCAAGCATGACTGCGAGCACCCATGAAGTCTTCAATCAGAGTACGGCCTGGTCGGGGGCCAATCTCTTCGACGGCAACCGGGCGCTGAAGGATGCACTGGCCTTTCACTTGCCCGCGCTCGATGCGTCGCCGCTGGTGGCGCTGGGCCGGGAGGCCGGCAGCGCCGAGATGCAATTGCATGCCAGGCTGGCCAACCAGCACAAGCCGCAGTTGCACGACCACGATCGTTACGGGCGGCGCATCGACCAGGTCGAGTTCCACCCCAGCTACCACGTCCTGCTCGGCACCGCGCTGCGCCACGGGCTGCATGGCGCACCGTGGCGGCGCGCGCCGGGAGCCCACGTCGAACGTGCGGCGGCGTTCATGCTCTTCACGGAGCTCGAGCCGTCGGTGCTGTGCCCGGTGTCGATGACCTACGCCGTGACGCCGGCGCTGCGCGCCAATCCGGCCCTGCATGCCGCCTGGGGCCCCGGCCTGGCGGGCACCCAATACGACCCGCGGTTCGTCCCGGCAGCGGCCAAGTCCGCGCTGACGATGGGCATGGGCATGACCGAGAAGCAGGGCGGCTCCGACGTTCGATCCAACACCACGCGCGCGGTGTTCGACGCCGACACCCATTGGGGCCGCGCCTACCGCCTGACCGGCCACAAGTGGTTCATGTCGGCGCCGATGTGCGATGCGTTCCTCGTGCTGGCGCAATCCGACGCGGGACTGTCGTGCTTCTTCGTTCCGCGCTGGCGGCACGATGGCAGCGTCAATCCGCTGCGCATCCAGCGCCTGAAGGACAAACTCGGCAATTGCGCCAATGCCAGCGCCGAGGTCGAGTTCGACGGCGAGACGACGGGCTGGCTGGTCGGCGACGAGGGCCGCGGCGTGCCGCAGATCCTGGCCATGGGCGCGCTCACAAGGCTCGATTGCGCCCTGGGCACGGCGGGCCTGATGCGCCAGGCGCTGACGCTGGCGCTGCACCATTGCCGCGAGCGCATGGCTTTCGGCAAGCCTCTGGCCGCTCAGCCGCTGATGCAGAACGTGCTCGCCGACCTGGCGCTGGAAAGCGAAGCGGCGATGTCGCTCGCGTTGCGCCTGGCGCGCTCGGTCGATGCCAGCGAACACGGCGGCGATGCGCATGAGGAGGTGATTCGCCGCGTGCTGACGCCGATCGCCAAGTTCTGGATCTGCAAGCGTGGCGCCGGCTTCGCGCAGGAGGCGATGGAATGCCTGGGTGGCAACGGCTACGTCGAGGAGGGCGGCGAGGGCGTGATGGCACGCATCTACCGCGAGATGCCGGTCAACTCGATCTGGGAGGGCGCGGGCAACATCATGGCGCTGGACCTGCTGCGCGCGCTGCGCGGCGCCGACGTGGCGTCGGCCTTGAGCCAGGAACTCGCACCCGCGCGCGGTGAGCACGCCGCGTTCGACCGCCTGGCCGCCACCTTGCCCGACCGCATCGACGGCACGACCGGGGAGGCGCAGGCGCGTTGGCTGGCGCGCGATATCGCGCTGCTGGTTCAAGCGGCGCTACTGCGCCGGCACTCGACCGATGCGGTCTTCGCCGCGTTCTGCGTGTCGCGGCTGGAGCAGGCGTCCGATGTCTTCGGCCTGTTGCCGCACGGCACGCCTTTCGACACGCTGCTCGAACGCGCACTCCCGCATTGATCGCCGAGCCCCGGAGCCGCCCCATGCAATCCTTCAAGGGCCGTACGGCCGTGATCACCGGCGCCGCCTCGGGCTTCGGCCTCGAGGCCTGTCGCATCGCCGCCCGCGAGGGCATGAACGTGGTGCTGGCCGACGTCCAGGCCGACGCGCTGGAGCGGGCCGCGGCCGAACTGCGCGGCCTGGGTGCCGAGGTGCTGCCGTTTCGGCTCGACGTGTCGCAGGCGCACGAAGTCGAGGCCCTCGGCGTGGCGACGGCCGCACGGTTCGGCGCGCCGCACTTCGTCTTCAACAACGCCGGCGTCGCAGTCGGCGGCCTGATCTGGGAACACAGCGCGCACGACTGGGCCTGGATCCTCGGCGTCAACGTCATGGGCGTCGCGCACGGTGTTCGTGTGTTCACGCCGATGATGCTGGCGGCGGCCGAGGCCGATCCACTGTACGAAGGTCATATCGTCAACACCGCGTCGATGGCGGGCCTGGTCAACCCGCCGAACATGGGTGCCTACAACGTCAGCAAACACGCCGTCGTGAGCCTGTCGGAGACGCTGTACCAGGATCTGGCCCTGGTCAGCGACCAGGTCACTGCCTCGGTGCTGTGCCCGTTCTTCGTGCCCACCGGCATCACGACCAGCCACCGCAACCGGCCGGCACAGACCGACGGCGCCGACACGCCGACGCGCAGCCAGCGCATCGCCCAGGCGATGGTGGGCAAGGCCGTCGAATCCGGCAAGGTCAGCGCGGCCGATGTCGCTGCGATGGTCTTCGACGCCATGCGCCAGAAGCGCTTCTACATTTACAGCCACCCCAGGGCGCTGGCCTCGGTGCAGGCCCGGCTCGAAGACGTGATGCTGGCGCGTAACCCGAGCGACCCGTTCGCCGCCAAGCCCGAGATCGGTGCCGAACTGCGCGCGGCACTGCGCGCCAGGGCCTGAGATGTCTGCCCCGGCACCCGGACAGAAGGACCTGATCAAGGCCTTCTGGCTCGAATACCAGCGTGCGTGCAAGGTCGAGGTGCCGGGCTTTGCCGCCAGTGCGTTCGGCCATAACCGGACGCTGGCCGACGAATTGGCCGAATTGGTCGTCAACGGCATCAAGCGGGCTCACGCCACGCTCGAGCACGACTTCACTGCCGACAACGACACCTTGCCGCAGCCCGGCGACCACCTGGTCGTGCTCGACGGCCGCGGCCGGCCGCGCGCCATCGTGCGCAATACGCATGTCGAACGCCGTCACTTCGACGAGATCGACGACGCTTTTGCGTTCGAAGCCGGCGAGGGCGACCTGACGCTGCGTTGGTGGCTCACCGCGCACCGGCAGGACTTTGCCGAGCGCGCCGAGCGCGAGGGCTTCCAGGTCGGCGAGCGTGCGGTGCTGGTCCTCGAGTACTTCGAGCTGGTGTGGCCGGCCGCGTGACCGGCCCGGCTGCCGACGCTGCAGTGCCCGGCGAGGCAGGGCCTTCGTTCGCAGCCACCATTGCGGCGCTGGCCATCGGCCAGTTGCTGTGCTGGGCCGCGCTGTACTACGCGTTCTCGTCCTTCGTGCTGCCGATGATGCGCGAACTCGGCTGGACCAAGGCCACGGTGATGGGGGCCTTCACCGCCGGCCTGGCCGCCTGGGGGCTGGCCAGCTACGCCAGTGGCGCGGCCATCGATCGCGGCCACGGCCGCGCGGTGATGACGCTGGGCGCGGTGCTCGGCGCGCTGGCCTGCGTTGCGTGGTCGCGGGTCGACGCAGCGTGGCATCTGTACGCCAGCTGCATCGCGCTCGGCGTCGCGATGGCGATGACGCTGTACGAGCCGGCGTTCAACGTCGTGACCCATCGCTACCCCACGCGTTATCGCGAAGCGATCACCGCCCTGACGCTGGTGGCAGGATTCGCCAGCACGCTGTCGTTCCCGGCCTGCGCGTGGCTGATCGGCGAATTGGGCTGGCGCGGCGCCATGCTGGCCGTTGCGGCGAGCCTGCTGCTGGTGGCCGCACCCCTGCAGGCATGGGCACTGCGGGGCACCGCCAGGGTCGTCGTGCCGCAGCGGCCGGATGCCGCTGCCGACGCGACCTTGCGCGAGGCCGTACGCCATCCGGCCTTCTGGCTGTTGACGCTGTGCTTTACCTTGCACGCGTTCGTCGCCGCCGCGCTGTGGGCGCACGTGATGCCAGCCTTCGCCGCCCGCGGCGTGGACGAGGCGGCCACATTGGCGGTGCTGGTCTGGATCGGTCCGGCGCAGGTCGCGGGCCGGCTGGCCTTCGCATCGATCGGGCGCGCACTGCCGCTGCGTCGCGTCGGGCTGTTTGCGCTGGCGGCCATGGCCACTGCCTTCGCGTTGTTCGCGGCGTCTGCGCATCCTGCTGCGCTGCTTGGTTTCGCGTTGCTGTTCGGCGCCGGCAACGGCCTGGTGACCATCGTTCGCGGCGGCCTGGTGCCTGCGTACTTCGGGCGCACGCATGTCGGCCGCGTCGGCGGGCTGATGTCGGCCGTCAGCCTGCTGGCCCGTGCCGCGGCGCCGCTGGCCGCCGCCTGGCTGCTGCTTGCGCTGCCCGGCTATCGCGAACTGATGGCCGTGCTCGCCGCCATCGCTGCCGGCGCCTGGCTGGCGTTCGTGGCTGCCCGAGCGCCGGACCCAGGGGCCTCGCGATCGCAGTGATCGCGAGCGCCGCGCTGCACTCGATGAGGGGTGCAAACGGTGGGCGGCCTGACGCTCGGTGCGTGGTGCTTTCTTCGCCGAATACCGCCGGCACTTGTCGCTGTCCATCGAACCGGCACCGAAACGGTCTGATGCCCGTGTATTAGTGCGCACTCGGCTGCACTTTCCGAATCCTGCGTTCGCCGCGTGCGCGTCGGGACCCTAAGCTTGACTTACGACAGACTCGCCGCGGCGCGGTGATGGAGCGCTGGAAATGGCAACCTGGCTGCATATGTGGCGAACCTCGCCGGCGCGAAACGGCGCGGCCTTGGCTGCACTGCTCGTGATCGTGTTCCTGCTGGTCGAGTACACGGTGCTGCACCAGGCCTGGAGCGTTCGCTCCAATGCGGTTGCCACACTCGAGACCGATGCGCGCTTGACCACCCGCGCCGAGGCGCGCGAATTGTCGCAGTTGATGAACGACCTGTACGTCACGACGCGCACCATCTCGATGTTGCCGGCCGTGCGCAAGGCGCCGATGCAGAACCGGCTGTCGGATACCGACGACGTCGTCGATGGCAAGCGCTTCGCTGCGACCGACGCACAGACCTTGTTGCAACTCTACCTGCACCTGTCCGACGTGATGGCCGTGTCGGAGGTCTACATCGTCCACGACGGGTTCGCTCCGCAGCGCGGTGAAGTGCCGTTCCTGATGTTCGACTCCGTCATCCTCGAGCGCTTCCGCAAGCTGGTCGGCCAGGGCAAGCCCGATCTTGCACACGCCAAACCGAGCGGACCTGATGTGCCCGAAGAAGTCGAGTCGGAGGAGTACGTCGAACTGGTCAGGATGCTCGACGTCTTGCGTCGCGAACACCCGACTCTGCCAGCCAATGCACCGCACGGCATCGCGTCGCTGGTCTCGCGTCCGATCGTCACCTGCGACAACTCGCAATACACCTCGCTCGCGACGAGCCAGAATCGCGACCGCATGGGCTTGCTGCTGACGGTGCCGATCTACGACGATGCCAATGGCGCGTTCAAGGGGCTGGTGACGACCAATGTGCGCCTGAACGTGCTCGAGGCGCGATTGCTGAATCGGCCCATGGTGCCGGTCACGCCCGAAGAACTGGCGGCCGCCGGCGGCAACACGCTCGATGCGGCGCCACTGTCGGATTACGTGCTCAAGCACCCGAGCAGCGACGTGACGGTCATGGACCGCCGCAATCAGGCATTGGCCGAAGTCGTCGCCGGCCGTGCACAGGCAGGCCTGTCGATCAGCCTGCCGCTCACCGGTGCGGGCGGTGAAGGCTGGGTGCTGGAACGCCACGTGCCGCAGGCGTCATACGCGGCCATCGACGAGACAGCCCGGCGCTCGGCTGCGCTCGGCACGCTGATCAATCTGCTGGCGCTGCTGGGCCTGTTTGGCGCGGGCTGGGTGTTCGCGCGCGAACGCCGCGCCAGCGAGCGGCTGAAGGAAATCGCCGAGTTCGACCGCCTGACCGGCCTGCCCAACCGGCTGCAGATCGACCGTGCCATCGAGACCAGCCTGCGCGCCGCGGAGCAGGGCGCGGGCCATCTCACGGTCGTGATGGTCGACTTGAACAACTTCAAGTCCGTCAACGACACCTTGGGACACCATGTCGGCGACTTGTTGCTGATCGAGGTGGCGCGGCGGTTCCAGAAGCAGCTCAATGCGTCGGCTTCCGAATACAGCGTCGGCGCATCAAGCGCTCGGCGCATGGTCGGACGGCTCGGCGGTGACGAGTTCCTGATCGTGTTGCCCGACATTGGCGACGAGCAGGCCGTCTTTGCGATTGCAGAGAAGATGCTGTCGGCGCTGTCGGTGCCGGTCATCGTCGACGGGCACGCGCTGCAGGTGCGTGCGAGCATGGGTGTGGCCCTGTACCCGCAGCACGGCAAGTCGGCCAAGCAATTGCTGCGCAATGCCGACCAGGCCATGTACGCCGCCAAGCGTCAGGACGACAGCGCCGTGGTCGTCTACGAGCGCGACATCGACCACGCGGCGCTGCGCCGCCTGCGGCTGGAAGGCGACCTTCGCGACGCTCTGGCCAACGGCCAGTTCGAGCTGCACTACCAGGCGATCGTGAGCATGGCGACGCAGCGGACCGATGGTGCCGAGGCCTTGCTGCGCTGGCGCCATCCCGAACTCGGATTGCTCTTGCCGGCCGAGTTCGTGCCCTTGCTCGAGCGCAGCGGCGTGATCGTGGCCGTCGGCCGCTGGGTGCTGCGCACGGCGAGCGAGCAGTTGCTGGCCTGGCAGAAGACGGGTTCGCGCTTCAAGTCGATCTCGGTCAACGTGTCGGTGGTGCAGTTGGCACAGTCGGAGTTCAGTGCCGAGGCCATTGAATTGATCTCCCAGGTGGGCGTCGACCCGCACGGCATCACCATCGAGGTCACCGAATCCGTGCTGATGGACAACCCCGAGCGCAGCATCGCGCAGTTGCAGGCGCTGCGCGGGGCCGGCGTGCGCGTGGCCATCGACGACTTCGGCGCAGGTTACGCCTCGCTGGGCTACCTGCGGCGCTTGCCGGTGGACGTGATGAAGATCGACCGCGCCTTGCTGGTCGACGCCGCGACGCCGGGTGGACACTCCATCCTGGCAGCGATGGTGATGTTGGCGCGCGAGCTCGGTCTGGACTGTGTCGTCGAGGGCGTCGAGACGCTGGCCCAGCACCGGCTGCTGTACGAGCTGGGTTGTCCGCGCATGCAGGGGTTCCTGTTCTCGCGCCCCTTGCCGGCGGACCAGGCCGATGCCGCCTCGCGCAAGTTCACATTGCCCGCCCTCTGGTCGCCGAGCGAGCTGTTCAGCGAAAGTTGCTTCGGCACCGGCGAACCGCGCAACAGCGGCTTGATGAGCCTGGTGCGCTGACGAGACGGCGGCGCCGCCTGCCCGGTAACGGCCCACCCTGGTAGCCAGGGCGCGACGCCGGCGACGGCCGCCGGTGGCATCGCAAGATCAACCAGACCCGCGTGGCACCATGCGGGCCATGAGCACCGACATGCCCCCGCCGCGCCCTTTGTCGGCGGTGATCGTCGGCGCCGGCCCGGCCGGGCTGATGGCGGCGCAGGCCCTGGCCGAGGCGGATGTCAAGGTCGATGTGTTCGACGCCATGCCCTCGGCCGGCCGAAAATTCCTTCTCGCCGGCAGGGGTGGCTTGAACCTCACGCACAGCGAGGCGTTGCCCGCGTTCGTGTCGCGCTATGGTGCACGCGCAGCCGCGGTTGGCCACTGGCTCGAGGCACTGTCGCCGCAGGCCCTGCGAGACTGGGCGGCAGGCCTGGGGGTACCGACCTTCGTCGGCAGTTCGGGCCGCGTGTTCCCGAGCGACCTGAAGGCCGCGCCGCTGCTGCGCGCCTGGCTGCACCACTTGCGCGAGCGTGGCGTGATGTTTCACATGCGCCATCGCTGGCTGGGATGGAGCGGCGGCGGCGAGTTGCGCTTTGCCGCACCCGGCGGTGAGGTGCAGCATCCGGCCCATGCCACGGTGCTGGCCCTGGGCGGCGCAAGCTGGGCCCGCCTGGGCTCCGACGGCGCGTGGGTGCCCTGGTTGCAACAGCAGGGTGTCGATGTGGCCCCGCTTCGCGCGGCCAACTGCGGCTTCTACGTCGGCTGGAGCGAACACCTGCGTCAGCGCTTTGCCGGCGCACCGATCAAGCCGGTGGTACTGCGCTTCGAAGCGTTCGCCAGGCAGGGCGAATTCGTGCTTACCGACTACGGCATCGAAGGCAGCCTGGTCTACGCCGCCAGCGCCGCACTGCGCGATGCCATCGCGCGCGACGGCCAGGCCACGCTCACGCTCGACCTGCTGCCCGCCTTCGACGCGGCGCGGGTGGCGCGCGAAGTGGCGCACCCGCGCGGCTCGCGCAGCCTGGCCTCGCACCTGAAGAGCCGACTCGGGCTGGCGGGGGCGAAGATGGCGCTGTTGCGCGAGCGGCTGCCGGGCGAATCACTGGCCGACGCGGCGCGTCTGGCCGCAGCCATCAAGGCCCTGCCGATCACGGTGACCGCGGCACGTCCGATCGACGAGGCCATCAGCAGCGCCGGCGGCGTGCGGCTCGAAGCGCTAGACGAGCACCTGATGTTGCGCGTCTGCGCCGGTGTCTTCTGCGCCGGCGAGATGCTCGACTGGGAGGCCCCGACGGGCGGCTACCTGCTGCAGGCGGCCATGGCCAGTGGCCGCGTGGCTGGCCGCGGCGCGCTGCACTGGCTGCGACGGCCGCGCGGCTGAAGAAACCGCGGCCCGATGCAAAGTTGTGTTGCTGCGCCCGCCAAGGCGCCGCGATGGGCGATGATTGAACGTCGGCGCGACGACGCCGTATGGGGGCTGCCGCACAATTGCAGATGCGTTCGGTGCCGCCCTGGCGCCCGGCCGATTGCGGCAATGGGCCGCTTTGCGACCTAGCCCTCGGAGCCCCTGGTCACCATGAAGAGAGATTGTTCGCGACGCTCGAGCGTCCTCATGTCGCTGTTGTGCGGCGCGCTGGTGCTGGGGTGCAACCGCGCGGGCGACAGTGCGGCGGCGGCGAGTGCAGGGGCCTCGTCGGCCTCGGCCGCTGCGCCCGCCGCGGGCGCATCGTCACCGCCCGTTGGCGTGACCACGGTTCGCGTGCAGCAGCGCGATCTGCCGGTTCTGCTCGGCGCGACCGGGTCGGTGGCACCGCTGCAGAGTGTCGACGTGAAGTCGCAGGTGAACAGCGTGGTGGCGCGGGTGAACATTCGCGAGGGCCAGACGGTTCGGGCCGGCGAGTTGCTTTTCGTGCTCGATGCGCGCGGCGACGAGGCCAATGTGGCCAAGGCCCGCGCGCAACTGGCCAGGGACGAAGTCGGCCTGGCCGACGCGCGTCGCCAGCTCGCGCGCAGCCGTGAGTTGGTGGCGCAGAACTTCATTTCGCAAGGTGCGGTCGATACCAACCAGGCGCTGGTCGACTCGCAGGTGGCACTGGTGGCGGCGGATCGCGCGGCCATCGAGGCCGCCGGCGTGGCCCTGTCATACGCCCGCATCACGGCGCCCAGTGCGGGACGCGCCGGCGCCATCAATGTCTTCCCCGGCAGCGCGGTACAGGCCAACCAGACGAGCCTGGTCACCATCACCCAACTCGACCCGATCGGCGTGGCCTTCAACCTGCCGCAACGCCACCTGGCCGATGCACTGGCGGCCTTGAAGGGCGGTGGTGCCGCGGTCAGCGCGACCCTGCCCGAGGGCGGCGTCACGGTCGCCGGCCGCCTGCAGTTCGTCGACAACGCGATCGACCCGGCGACCGGCACGGTCAAGGTCAAGGCCCAGTTCGAGAACCGCGACGGCAAACTGTGGCCCGGTGCCTTCGTCAATATCGCGATGACGCTGCGCACGATCAAGGATGCATTGGTCGTGCCGCAGGCGGCGATCATCCAGGGCGCGCGCGGACCGATCGTCTATGCAGTGCAGGACGACAAGGCGGTGGCGCGTCCGGTGCAGGTGCTGTATGCCCAGGGTGAAGAGGCGGCGGTGAGCGGAGTCAAGCCTGGCGAACGCATCGTGCTCGACGGCCGGCAGAACCTGCGCCAGGGCGCCGCCGTCGTCGAGCGTGCCGGCAGCGCCGGGCGCGAGGCGGGGGCGCGCGCCGGCGCGGGCGCGGCCTCACGCGCTGCGGCCGGGCCGGGCTCGGCGTCGTCGACCGCGGGGGTCCTGCCATGAACCTGTCCGAACTCTTCATCCGCCGTCCGGTGATGACGGTGCTGCTCAACGCGGCCATCGTGCTGGGCGGCGTGATCGGGATCCGCAGCATCCCGGTCGCGGCGCTGCCGAGCTACGACACGCCGGTGATCAACGTGTCGGCCTCGCTGCCGGGCGCCAACCCCGAGACCATGGCCAGCTCGGTTGCGTTGCCGCTGGAAAAGCAGTTCCAGACCATCCCCGCACTGAAGACGATCAGCTCGTCGAGCACGCTGGGAAGTACCTCGCTGACGCTGGAGTTCGAAGAGGGTCGCAATGTCGACGCTGCTGCGGTCGACGTGCAGGCCGCGTTGCTGCGCGCGCAACGCTCGCTGCCGCAGGACATGACCAACCCGCCCGCCTACCGCAAGGTCAACCCGGCCGACGCGCCGGTGCTGCTGATTTCGATGACTTCTCCGTCGATGCCGCCAGCCGACCTGCAGGACTTTGCCGAGCACCTGATCTCGCCGACGCTGTCGACCATCGACGGCGTGGCCCAGGTCAACATCTTCGGCCAGAAGCGCTTTGCGGTGCGCGTGCGTGTGCAGCCCGAGGCGCTGGCGGCACGCAACATCGGCTTGGACGAATTGAGCGTCGCGCTGCGTGCGGCCAACGTCAACACGCCCGTCGGTACGCTCGACGGTCCGCGCCAGACCCTGACCCTGCAGGCGAACCGCCAGTTGCGCAACGCGGCCGAGTTCGGCGAGCTGATCGTTGCCGACCGCGGCGGCAACCCGGTGCGGCTGAAGGACGTGGCCAGCGTCACCGACAGCGTCGAGACGCTCAAGACCTGGGCCACGTTCAACGGCGAGAACTCGATCACGCTGGCCGTGCTGCGCCAGCCCGGCGCCAATACGGTGGCGGTGGTCGATCGGGTGCGGGCCGGCCTGCCCGCGCTGCGCGAACAGCTGCCCAGGTCGATTGTGCTCACGCCGGTCAACGACAGATCGATGTCGGTGCGCGACGCGCTGCACGACGTGACGCTGACGATGGCCGCCACGGTGGCCTTGGTGGTGCTGGTGATCTTCCTGTTCCTGCGCCGCTTCATTGCCACCGTGATCCCGACGCTGTCGCTGCCGGTGTCACTGGTTGGCGCCGTGGCCCTGCTGTGGGGCCTGGGCTACAGCCTGGACAACGTCTCGTTGCTGGGCTTGACGCTGGCCGTCGGCCTGGTCGTCGACGACGCGATCGTGATGCTCGAGAACATCATCCGTCACGTCGAAGCCGGCGAGCCGCCGTTCCAGGCCGCCTTGCGCGGCTCGCGCGAAGTCGGCTTCACGATCATTTCGATCTCCTCGTCGCTGGTGGCCGTGTTCATCCCGATCTTCTTCATGCCCGGCGTGATCGGCCTGCTGTTCCACGAATTCGCGGTCGTCGTCGGCCTGGCGATCATCGCATCGGCATTCGTCTCGCTGACCCTGGTGCCGATGATGGCCAGCCGCTTTCTCAGCGACGAGGCGCACAAGAAGCCGCCCGGCGCGCTGGTGCGCCTGTTCGGCCGCGCGTTCGAAGCCATGCTCGCGTGCCTACACGCGCGCGCTCGACGGCGCGCTGCGCTGGCGCAAGTCGATCCTGGCCTTGGCGTTGGCGACATGCGTGGCCACGGTCTGGCTGTTCATGGTCATCCCGAAGGGCTTCTTCCCGGAGGAAGACATCGGCCAGATCCAGGTCAGCACCGAGGCCGCCGAAGACACGTCGTTCCCGGAAATGGTGCGCCTGCAGGAGCGGGTCGGTGCGATCTTCCGCGCCAACCCGAACGTGGCGGCGGTGAATTCGTTCAACGGCGGCGGCGGTTCGCAAAATACCGGCCGCATGTTCGTGACCTTGAAGCCGCGCGACCAGCGCGCGCCGATGAAGCAGGTGGTCGAGGGCCTGCGCCGCCAGCTGCGCGAGGTGGCCGGCATCAACGTCTTCATGCGCCCGATCCAGAACCTGCAACTCGGCGGCCGCCAGAGCAAGGCGCTGTACCAGTACGTGCTGCAAAGCGTGAAGGCCGACGAACTCTACGACTGGGCCAACAAGCTGCAAGACAAGTTGCGCGCCGATCCGATGTTCCGCGACGTGACCAGCGATGCGCAATTGCGCGGCCTGCAGGCCCAGCTCAAGATCGACCGCGACCGCGCCAACACGCTGGGCGTGTCGATCGACGCCGTGCGCAGTGCGCTGTACAGCGCCTTCGGCGAGCGCCAGGTCTCGACCATCTACCTGGCCACCGACAGCTACCAGGTGATCATGGAAGTGGCGCCCGAGGCCAAGCAGGACGAGCGGGCCTTCGCCAACATCTACGTGCGTTCCGCCTCCGGCGCCCTGGTGCCGTTGTCGAGCTTCGCCACGGTCGAGCGCGGCGTCGGGCCGACGTCGATCAACCATGTCGGCCAGTTGCAGGCGGTGACGGTGTCGTTCAACCTCGCGCCCGGCACCGCGCTGGGCGACGCCACGGCCAAGATCGACAAGGCCCGCGAGGCGATCCGCCTGCCGGCCTCGATCATCACCAGCTATGGCGGCGACGCCGCGGTGTTCAAGACCTCACAGGGCGGGCAGGCGATCCTGATCGTCGCCGCGCTGCTGGTGATCTACGTGCTGCTCGGTGTGCTCTACGAGAGCTACATCCACCCGTTGACGATCCTGGCCGGCCTGCCGTCGGCGGCGGTCGGTGCCTTGGCCACGCTGATGTTGTTCGGCCAGGACCTGACGCTGATCGCCACCATCGGCATCCTGCTGCTGATCGGCATCGTGAAGAAGAACGCGATCATGATGATCGACTTCGCTCTCGATGCGCAGCGGCACGGCGGCATGACGCCGCACGCGGCGATCCGCGAGGCCTGCATCCTGCGTTTCCGCCCGATCATGATGACCACGCTGGCCGCGCTGATGGGTGCGCTGCCGATCGCGCTGGGCCTGGGCGCCGGCGCCGAGCTGCGCCAGCCGCTGGGCCTGGCCGTCGTCGGCGGCCTGGTCTTCTCGCAGGCCATCACGCTGTTCATCACGCCGGTGATCTACCTCGCGCTCGACCGCTTCAGCGGCCGCGGCCCGGTGACGGCGCCCGAGGCGGCGCGGCCTGAGCCGGTTGCCGCGTTCGCACTGCTCGTGCGAACCGGCGCTGGCCGGCGCAAACACGCTGTTCAGGCGCCGGCTGCCGAAGCCGGGCGCGCGGCGGCCCGTGTCGTCACTTTGCCGGCGCCATGGCCGGAATGCGAAACGCCTTGCCGATCAAGCGCATCGCTTCGGGGCCGTCCCATTCCTTGGCCCCGAACACCTTCTCGACCACGCGGCCGTTGGCGTCGACCAGCACCGTCAGCGGCAATTGCGAGGCGCCGAGCATGTTCTCGAGCTGCAACTGACGATCGATGTAGTGGCTGATCGTCGCGTTGGTGTTCTTCAGCAGGCCACGCGCCTTCTCGGGGTAATCGTCGGTCGAGATGCCGATCAACGCGAACTGCGACGCATGGCCCTGCCAGGCCAGCCGCTCCAGCGAGGCCATCTCCTGCCGGCACGGGCCGCACCAACTGGCCCAGACGTTGATGATCAGCGGCTTGCCGCGAAACTCCGACAACTTGCGCGACGGCCCATTGAGGCCGAGCAGGGTGGCCTCGGGCAGCGTCTGCCCGACCTCGACCTCGCCTGGCGTCTTCGCCGGAGCGAGGGTCGTGACTGCAGACAGCCAGAGGACGAACGCCGCGAGAGCGACCCGCGGCAGCCGCGAGCGCGCGCTGCGCTCACGGACTGCACCGCGGCCGCGGCCTGCCATGCTGAGCCGATCAAGCACGCAGCGCACTACTCCTTGATGTCGACGCCGTAGAAGGTGTGGCGGCCGAACGGGCTCAGCTTGAAGTCGATGACTTCCTTGCGCACCGGCTTCAACTGCACCGCGTGGGCGATCGTGAACCACGGCGCCTGCTCCTTGAAGATCACCTGCGCGTCGCTATAGAGCTTGGTGCGCTCGGCCGGGTTCGACACGCTCTTGGCCTTCTGCACCAGGTCCTCGAAGGCCTTGAAGCACCACTTCGCGACGTTGCTGCCGTTGTTCTTCGAGGCGTCGCAGCCGAGCAGGGTGTTGAGGAAGTTGTCGGGGTCGCCGTTGTCGCCCGTCCAGCCGAGCATGCCCATCTGGTGCTCGCCGGCCTGCATGCGCTTGCGGTACTCGCCCCATTCGAAGCTCTTGATCTCGGCCTTGACGCCGATCTTGGCCAGGTCGGCCTGCATCAGCTCGGCGATGCGCCGCGCATTCGGGTTGTAGGGGCGCTGCACCGGCATCGCCCACAGGTCGGTCGCGAAACCGTTGGGCATGCCCGCGGCGGCCAGCAGCTTCTTCGCGCCTTCCGGATCGTAGGGGTCGTCCTTGATCGCATCGTTGTACGACCACATCGACGGCGGGATCGGGTTCTTCGCTGCCACGCCCGTCGACAGGTACACGCCGTCGATGATGGCCTTCTTGTTGATGGCCATGTTGATGGCCTTGCGCACGCGCACATCGTCGAAGGGCTTGCGCTCGACGTTGTAGGCCAGGTAGCCGACATTCAGGCCGGCCTGCTCGAGCACGGTGACCTGCGGGTCCTTGCGGATCGCGTCCAGATCGGCCGGGTTCGGGTAGGGCATGACATGGCACTCGCCCTTTTGCAGCTTGGCCCAGCGCACCGAGGCGTCGGGCGTGATCGCGAACACCAGGTCGTCGATCTTGGCCTTGCCGCCCCAGAACTGCGGGAAGGCCTTGTAGCGGATCACGGCGTCCTTCTGGTACTGGACCAGGTAGAACGGGCCGGTGCCGATCGGCTCCTGGTCGATCTTCTCCGGCGTGCCGGCCTTGAGCATCGCATCGGCGTATTCCTTGCTCTGCACGCCGGCGTATTCCATTGCCAGGTTCGACAGGAAGGGCGCTTCGGGGCGGTTGAGTTCGAACTTGACGGTGTAGTCATCCACCTTGGTCAGCGACTTGATGAGCTTGGGCATGCCCATGTCGTTGAAGTAGGAGTGGTTGGTGCTGGTGACCTTGAAATACGGATTCGTTTCCTTCCACTGACGCTCGATGGCGAAGATCAGATCGTCGGCGTTGAAGTCGCGCGTCGGCGTGAAGTTCTTGTTCGAATGCCACTTCACTCCCTTGCGCAGGAAGAAGGTGTACTCGAGGCCGTTTGGCGAGATGGCCCAGCGCTCGGCCAGGCCCGGCACCACGGTGGTGCCGCCGCGCTCGAAGTCGACGATGCGGCCGTAGATCTGGCTGTTGGCGTCGAACGAGGTGCCGGTGGTGTTGATGCCGGGGTAGAAGTTTTCCGGGCTGCCTTCCGAGCAGAAGACCAGGGTCTTGGCCGACGCGGCGCCGGCGGCGAGAAGGGTGGCCAGCGTGGCGGCGGCGGCAATGGCCAGGACTCTTGGCCGGTGTTGTTCGGTTCGGGTACGGTTCATGGAGCGGCTCCTGTTGTGGGGGTGATCGATTCGATCGAGAGGCGTCATCCTACCCGCGCGGCAGCGCCACCGCGCCAGGGGACGGGCCCGCCTACGACCAGCGCTCGGCGTGGTGGCAGGCCAGCATGGTTCCGGCCAACGGGCGCAGCGCCGGCCGCTCGGCGCGGCAGCGTGCATCGGCGTGCGGGCAGCGGGTGCTGAAGGCGCAACCGGCGGGCGGGTTCAGCGGTGACGGCAACTCGCCCTGCAGCACCACGCGCTCGACGCCGGGCAGCCGGCCCAGCCCCGGCGTCGAGCCGAGCAGGGCGCGGGTGTAGGGGTGCAGCGGTTGGCTGAACAGCCGCGCCTTGGGCGCCTGCTCCATCACCCGGCCCAGGTACATGACCATCACCTCGTGGGCGATGTGGCGCACCACGCCGAGGTCGTGCGAGATGAACAGATAGGCCAGGCCGAGTTGCTGCTGCAGGTCGGTCAGCAGATTCAGCACCTGGGCCTGCACCGAGACATCCAGCGCGGACACCGGCTCGTCGGCCACCACCAGCGCCGGGTCGAGCATCAGCGCGCGAGCGATGGCGATGCGCTGGCGCTGGCCGCCGGAAAACATGTGGGCGTAACGCACCGCATGCTCGGGCCGCAGGCCCACGCGCGCCAGCATGGCCTGCGAGCGCTCGGTGCGCTCGGCGCCGGTGAGCGCCGGCTGGTGGATCGCCAGAGGCGTTTCGAGAATGGTGCCGATCTTGTGCCGCGGGTTCAGCGAGCCGAACGGGTTCTGGAACACCAGTTGCACCGAACGCCGCAGGCGCAGGCGCTCGGCATCGCTGGCCGGTGCCGCCACCGCGTCGACGCCGCCGAGCCGCAGCGTGCCGGTGGTCGGTTTCTCGATCAGCGTCACCAGCCGCGCCAGCGTCGACTTGCCGCAGCCCGACTCGCCGACAACGGCCAAGGTGCGCCCGGCCTCGATGCGAAACGATACGCCGCCCACGGCCTGCAACTTTGCCGGCTCGCGAAACAGGCCGCGACGGATGGTGTAGGTGCGCGACAGGTCGGTCGCTTCGACCACCGAGGCGGCGGTCACTGGATTACCCTCCGCGCGGTGCGCTCCGGGATGAGCGCTTTGGAGCGGCCATGCGCGCTCATGCGCTGACCCCGGCCAACGGCCGATGCCGTTCGATCAGCGCATCGCGCTCGGCGTCGCCGAGCGGGTGGTGGCAGCGCACCAGCCCGCCCTGCCATTCACGCAGTGCCGGGCGCACGTCGCGCGAATGCTCGGTGGCATAGGCACAGCGCGGCGCGAACAGGCAGCCGGCCGGCCGGTCGAGCAGGCCCGGCACGACGCCCGGAATGTTCGCCAGCCGCGCACTGCCGTCGCTGCGCTCGGGCATCGCGGCCAACAGCGCGGCGGTGTAGGGGTGTTGCGGCGCGGCGAAGAGATCGTCGGCGCCGCGCTGCTCGACCACCTGGCCGGCGTACATCACGGCCACCCGCTGCGCCATCTCGGCCACCACGCCCATGTTGTGCGTGATCAGCACCAGCGCCATGCCACGCTCCTTCTGCAGGTTGCGCAGCAGGTCGAGGATCTGCGCCTGAATCGTCACGTCGAGTGCGGTGGTCGGCTCGTCGGCGATCAACAGCCGCGGATTGCAGGCGATGGCCATCGCGATCATCACGCGCTGGTTCATGCCGCCCGACATCTGGTGCGGAAAGTCCTTCAAGTCGGCTGGCCGCCGCGGGCATGCCGACCTGCTCCAACAGCTCGATCGCGCGCTTCGTTGCCGCGCGGCCGTCCAGGCCGAGGTGCAAGCGCAACGTCTCGCAGAGCTGAAAGCCGATCGTGAAGCAGGGGTTGAGGCTGGTGGTCGGGTCCTGGAAGATCATCGCCACGTCGCGGCCGGTGATGGCACGGCGTTCGCGCGGCGACAGCGTAAGCAGGTCGTGGCCGGCGAAGCGCATCTGCTTGGCGCGCACGACACCGGGAAACCCCACCAGACCCATCAGCGCCAGCATGCTCACGCTCTTGCCCGAGCCCGATTCGCCGACGATGCCCAGCACCTCGCCTTCGTCGAGCGTCAGCGACACGCCCTCGACGGCATGCATCGTCGCGAGCTGCGTCGGGAAGTCGACGTGAAGGTCTTCGATTTCGAGCAGCGGCATCTCAGGTTCCCGTGGCCCGGTTGGTTTGACTGCGTCGCGTTTCCGAGTCCCGCTCCGGCGAGTGGGTCACCTTCCAAGACACCCGGGCGACTCTCATTTCAGCGCTTCAACTTCGGATCCAGCGCATCGCGCAAGCCGTCGCCGAGCAGGTTGAAGGCCAGCACGGTGATCAGGATCATCAGCCCGGGGAAGGTCACGACCCACCAGGCGCGCAGCACGAACTCGCGCGCGTCGGCCAGCATCGTGCCCCACTCGGCCGCGGGCGGCTGCGCACCCAGGCCGAGGAAGCCGAGCGCGGCGGCGTCGAGGATGGCGGTCGAGATGCCGAGCGAGGCCTGCACGATCAACGGCGCGGCGCAGTTCGGCAGTACTTCGATGAACATCAGGCGCAGCGGGCCGGCGCCGGCCACGCGCGCGGCGGTGACGTAGTCCTTCGACGATTCGCCGATCACCGCGGCGCGGGTGATGCGCACGTAATGCGGCAGCACGACCACGGCCACCGCCAGCATCGCGTTCATCAAGCCGGGGCCGAGGATGGCCACGATCACGATCGCCAGCAGCAGGCTGGGCAGCGTCAGGATGATGTCCATCATGCGCATGATCGCGATGTCGGTCACGCCGCGGGCGAAGCCGGCGATCAGGCCGAGCGCGATGCCGACCACGATCGACAGCGCGACGACGGCGATGCCGATCACCAGCGACAGCCGCGCGCCGTGCATCAGTCGCGAAAGCAGGTCGCGGCCGATCGCGTCGGTGCCGAGCCAGTAGGCCGACGAGCCGCCGGCCTGCCACGAGGGCGGGCGCAGGAAGGCGGTGTTGTTGGTCAGGTCGGGCGGGTAGGGCGCGAGCCAGGGCGCCAGCGCGGCCAGCAGCAGCACGCCGACGACGATCGCCAGGCCGGCCACGGCGCCGGCGTTGGCGCTGAAGTGGATCCAGAAACTGCGCAGCGGGCCCGGCGGCTGGGCCGTCTCTGTGCCGACGGCCAGGGGACTTGTCATGACGGTGGGTGTGGCTGTCATGAGGGTGCTCAATGGCGGGAGATCCGCGGGTTGATGACACCGTAGGTCAGGTCCACCAACAGGTTGACCACCATCACCACGCCGCCGAGCAGCAACAGGCCGCCCTGCAGCACAGGGTAGTCACGCCGCGAAATGGCCTCGATCATCCACTTGCCCACGCCGGGCCAGGAGAAGATGGTCTCGGTCAGGATCGCGCCGGTGAACAGCACGCTGATCTGCAGGCCGATGACGGTGACGACCGGGATCAGCGCATTGCGAAAGGCGTGCAGCGCGACGACGCGCAGCGTCGACAGCCCCTTGGCGCGGGCGGTGCGGATGTAGTCCTCGCCCAGTACCTCGAGCATCGCCGAGCGCGTCATGCGCGCGATGATCGCCAGCGGATTGGTGCCGAGCACGATGGTCGGCAGGATCAGATGCGACGCGGCCGAGCGCAGCGCGCCCTTTTCGCCCGACAACCAGGCGTCGATCGAGGTGAAAGCCGGTCACCGGCTCGAAGTAGTACGCCACCGCGATGCGCCCCGACACCGGCGTCCAGCCCAGCTGCACCGAGAACAGCAGGATCAGCAGCAGCCCCCACCAGAAGATGGGCATCGAGTAGCCGGTCAGCGAGCCCAGCATCACGCCGTGGTCGAGCACCGAATTGCGCTTCACCGCGGCCAGCATGCCGGCCGGGATGCCGACGATCAGCGCGAAGACGATGGCGCAGAGGGCCAGTTCGATCGTGGCCGGGAACAGGGCCGCGAACTCCTTGACCACCGGCGCCTGCGTGATCATCGACTTGCCCAGGTCGCCGTGCATCAGGCGGCCCAGGTACAGCCCGTACTGGACCAACAACGGCCGGTCCATGCCGTATTCCTTGATCAGCGCGGCGTGGCGCACCGGGTCGATGCCGCGCTCGCCGGCCAGCGTCTCGATCGGGTCGCCCGGCACCAGCCGGATCAGGAAGAAGGCCAGCAGGGTCATGCCGATGAAGGTCGGCACCACCATGCCCAGCCGGGTCAGGACAAAACGCCACATTACGGCATGCTAACCGTCGAACATGGCAGCGCCGATACCGGCAAGCCCCTATTTTCCGCCTCGCTTAGCATTGCATTCGGAACTTCCAACCGAGGCGAGATCGCATGAAGATTCGACCAGCGGCGCTTGTGTCCGCCGACATCGCCGGCGCACTTGTCGTCTACGGCACGATCGGCTGGCGGTAGCCGCACGGCATCGCGACACCGGCACGATGACCGCCGCGCTGCAGGTCTACGCCGGTCCGCGCGCGCGCCTGCATCTGCGCGAACGCGGCCTGGCGGCGGGCGACGTGCGCGTGGTGCCGGCCGCCGCGGGCGGACCGAAGGGCCTGGTGCTCAATCCGCTCGACCGGTTCATCTTCGGTCATTGGCTGGCCGGCAGCGGGCACGGCGTGCACCTGCTCGGCGCGTCGATCGGTGCCTGGCGCATGGCCGCGGCCTGCCTGCCCGACCCCGACGCCGCCTTCGAGCAACTGGCCGCCGACTACCTCGCGCAGGACTACCCGCACGCGCCGGGCAAAGCCGCCGAAGGCGGCCGATGTCAGCCGCGTGTTCGGCGCCATGCTCGACCGGCGCTTCGCCGACCGCAGCCACGACGTGCTGCAACACCCGCGCTACCACCTGCACGTGTTGACCAGCCGCGGCCGCCATGTGTTGCGGCGCGAAGGGCGCCTGCGTGCGCCGCTCGGCTACGTCGGCGCCTTTGCCGCCAACCTCGTCAGCCGGCGCGCCCTGGGCGGCTGGATCGAACGTGTGGTGTTCTCCGACCCGCGCGAGCCGCTGCCCTTCGCGCTGCACGACTATCGCGGCCGGCAGGTCGAACTGACGGCGGACAACCTGTGCCCCAGCCTGCTCGCCAGTTGCTCGATCCCGTTCTGGCTCGACGCGGTGCACGACATTCCCGGTGCCCCGCGCGGCGCCTACTGGGACGGCGGCATCACCGACTACAACCTGCGCCTGGATTACGCACAGATGAGCCAGGGCCTGGTGCTGTACCCGCATTTCCAGGCTGCCGTCGTCCCCGGCTGGTTCGACAAGGGGCTCAGGCATCGCCACGCCGCCACGGCGGGCCTGTCCAACGTGGTCCTGCTGTCGCCGCATCCCGATTGGGTCAGGGCGGCGCTGCCGAACGCCAAGCTGCCCGATCGAGCCGACTTCAAGGCCTACGGCGACGACCTCGCCGGCCGGCAAAAGGCGTGGGCCGCGGCGGTCGCTGCAAGCCAGCGCCTGGCCGACGAGTTCGCGGCATTGGTGCAGCGGCCGTCGATCGAGGCGCTGCCGTTGGCTTAGGGTCAGCAGTGTGAACCGGCCCTCGCTCAACTCAGCAGTGCATAGGGTCCGCCGCGTTCCAGCGCGCGCCGGTACGCCGGCCGGGCGTGGATGCGGGCCAGGAAGTCGGTCAGCCTGGGGCAGCGCGCGGTCAGCCCGCTGCGCGAGGCGGCGGCTTCGAGCGGAAAGCTCATCATGATGTCGGCGGCGCTGAACGCTTCGCCGGCGAACCATGGCCGCGTCGCCAGTTCGGACTCCATGAAGGCGAGTTGGCGGTCGATGTTGGGCTGCACGAAGCCGGTCATCACGTTGTTCGCGATCCACTTGGCGATCGGCTTGGCGAAGAACGGCATGCGTGCGTTGCGCACCTTGTTGAAGATCAGCGCCATGACCAGCGGCGGCATGGCCGAGCCCTCGGCGAAGTGCAGCCAGTAGGTGAAGCGCAACCGCTCCGGCGTACCGGGCGCGGGTCGCAATGCGGTACCGCCGACGCGGTCGAGCAGGTACTCGACGATCGCGCCGGTCTCGGCGACGATCACCTCAGCGTCGCTGAGCACCGGCGACTTGCCCAGTGGGTGCACCGCCGCCAGCTCCGGCGGCGCCAGCGAGGTCTTCTTGTCGCGCGCGTAATGCTTGATCTCGTAGGGCAGGCCGAGCTCTTCGAGCAGCCAGAGCACGCGCTGCGAGCGCGAGTTCTCGAGGTGGTGGACGGTGAGGGTCATGAAGGCCTTCGATCAAGTCGATCGAGGCATTGTTGCTCAACGCCTCAACGCTGGCGCGGATCGAGCGCGTCGCGCAGGCCGTCGCCGAGCAGGTTGAAGGCCAGCACCAGGCCGAAGATCGCCAGCCCGGGCCAGATCGCCATCCACGGCGCCTGGTCGACATAGTTCTTCGCGGTATTGAGCATGCTGCCCCAGCTCGGCGCCGGTGGCTGCTGGCCCAGGCCCAGGAACGACAGGCTGGCCTCGGCGATCACGGCCGCGGCAATCGCCAGCGTGGCCTGCACGATCAGCGGCGCGGTCACGTTGGGCAGCACGTGGCGCAACGCGATGCGCCACGGCGGGTTGCCGACCGCGCGCGCGGCCTCGATGTAGTCCTCGACCTTGATGTTGAGCACCTGCGCGCGTGTCAGGCGCACGAAGATCGGCGTCGCCGACACGCCGATGGCGATCATGGCGTTGGTCAGGCTCGGCCCGAGGAATGCGGCCAGCGCGATGGCCAGGATCAGGAACGGGCAGGCCAGGAAGGCATCGGTGATGCGCGAGATCAGCGCATCGACCGCGCCGCCGAGGAAGCCCGCCGCCAGCCCGATCGGCACGCCGAGTGCGAGCGAGATCGAGACCGATACGACGCCGGCCAGCAACGAAGCCCGCGTACCCCAGATCACGCGCGACAGCACGTCGCGGCCGATGTCGTCGGTACCGAACCAGTGCGACGCTGTCGGCGCCTTGCGGATCGCGCCCCAACTGGTGGCGATCGGATCGTGCGGCGCGATCCACGGCGCGAACAATGCCAGCATGACGAAGCCGAGCACGATCACCAGCCCGATCATCGCCGCACGCCGGCGCCGCAGCCGGCGCAGGGCCCGACGCCACGGCCCGGCCTGAGGTTGCTGCGCCATCAACGGAGAAGGCAGGACGGCCGACATTTCAGTTGCTCCACCACGCTTCGCGTTGCACGACACGCGCAGCGACGTGGGCGGCGCCTTGCGGCGCTTTGGTGGCCTTCGGCACGTTCCTACGTGCCCGCAGATCGGCGCGGCAAAGTCGCACCCGGCCAGGCGACAGCGCTTCGGCGCAGCGGTCGGTGCTGCGCACCGACTGCCCTGCGGTGCTCGGCCTTGTGGCCCGTCGCACAACTCGCTGCGCTCACTGCGTTCGCTACGCTCAGACAGGGTGCGACAGATCAGATTACGAGGCGCGCTGCGCGCGCGGGCCACAAGACCTGTGCTCCTCGGCGCCCCGCAGGCGCGCTGCCACCTGCCCGGGCGCGCCTTTGCGGAGCAAACGGTGGTGTGCGGTGGAACACCACCCCAGTTGGACTTCGCGGCGGGCGGTACCCGGCAGGGGCGATTTGTGGGGCGGCGAGGAGCACAGGGCTGGGGTCGGCGCGCAACGCGCGCTTCGTGGGCTGACTCGCCGCACCTGTCCGAGCGCAGTGAGCGCAGCGAACGTAGCGAGTTGTGCGGCGCGACCCCAGGCCGAGCACCGCAGCGAAGTCGGCAGCGAAGCGCCGACCGCTCCACCATGAGCCCCTGCCGGGTGCCGCCTGGCGCGATGCGCCGAGCCAGCACATGGAAACAATGGCGCCGACAACTGAAGTGAAAAAAGCAACCGCATCATCGCAGTCGCGGATTGGCCACGAAGTACGCCAGGTCGGCCAGCAGGTTCAGCGTGATGTACGCCGTGGCCGTCAACAGCACGACGCCCTGGACGACCGCGTAGTCGCGGTTGAAGACGGCATCGACGATCAGCTTGCCGAAGCCGGGGATGGTGAACACCTGCTCGGTCAGCACCGCACCCGACAGCAGCGTGCCGAGTTCGAGCGCGCCGAGCGTGATCACGGGGGTGAGTGCATTGCGCAGGGCGTGCTTGAGCACCACCACGTGCTCGCGCAGGCCCTTGGCGCGCGCGGTGCGCACGTAATCCGACGACAGCACCTGCAGCATCGCACTGCGCGTGTGGCGCATCAGCACGCCGGCGATCGCGTTGCCGAGCACGAAGGCCGGCATGATCATCGCGGCCAGGTTCGCGCGCAGGTCCTCGAACGGACTCACGTAACCCGACGCCGGCAGCCAGCCGAGCTGCACCGAAAACAGCAGGATCAACAGGATGCCGAGCCAGAAGTTCGGCGTCGAGATGCCCCACAGCGCAAAGACGTTGGCCGCGCTGTCCCACCAGGTGCCGCGGCCGACGGCCGAGACGATCCCGGCCGGCACGCCGATCACGAGCGCGATCGTCATCGCGATGGCCGCCAGCTCGATCGTCACCGGCAGCTTCTGCAGCACCAGGTCCAGCACCGGCTGCTGGGTGCGGATCGATTCGCCGAGATCGCCCTTGATCACCCCGCCGATCCAGTAGGCGTATCGCACGGGCAAGGGTTCATCGAGATGCAGCTTGACGCGCAGGTAGGCGATCACGGTCGGGTCCTGCTCTTCGCCGGCGAGCACCTGTGCCGGGTCACCCGGCAGCAGTTGCTGCAGGCCGAAGATCAGCATCGAGACGAAGACCAGCGTCGGCACGATCTGCGCCAGACGCTTGGCCAGGTACTCGAGCATCGCGGCGGACCCAGGGGCTTACGGCGCCATCGTCAGACCCGAGACGCGCAGCAACCCGTCGGGCACGCCGCGCACACCGCCCAGCTTCGCGTTGTAGGCCCACAACCAGTTGCGGTGGTAGAGGTAGATCACGGGGCGCTCCTTCAACACGCGCGCGGCGATCTGTTCGTAGACCTTCTTGCGCTCGGCGGTATCGCGCAGCGTCCGTGACTGGTTCAGCAAGATATCGGTTTCGGCCGAGCAGTAGCCCGCGTAGTTCAGCGGCTGCTTGCAGGCGTGGAAGCTGAAGGCGTTGCCGTCGGGGTCGGCGCGTCCGCTCCAGGCCAGCGCGTAGGCCTCGAACTCGCCCTTGTCGGCCAGGTTCAGCGAGGTGGCGAATTCGGTGGCCTGGATCTTCACGTCGAAGCCTGCCTCGCGCGTCATTGCCTGCACCACCAGCGCCAGCCGCTGCGCGTCCGACGTCGTCGGCGCCATCAGCGTGAAGCTCGGGTTCGGCACGCCGGCCTCCTTTAGGAGCGCCTTGGCGCGTGCGATGTCACGCTTGGGGATCGGCACGTTCTTGGCGTAGTAGGCGTTGTTCGGTGCCACCCATTGGTTGCCGACCGTGGCCTCGTTGTCCATCACCACCTGCGCCAGGCCCTGGCGGTCGAGCGACAGTTCGAACGCTTCGCGCACCCTGGCGTCGCGGCCGAGCGGGTTCTTCTGTGCCTGCTCGCTCTTGCCGATGTTGATGGTGATGCCCTGGTAGCCGATCTCGGTGATGCGCGCCACCTTGAAGCGCTTGTCGGCCTGCAGCTTCTCGATGTCCGACGGGGCCACGCGCTCGATGAAGTCGAACTGGCCCGACTTGAGGTTGGCCAGCCGCACGGTGGCGTCGACGACGGGGGTGTAGGTGATCTTGTCGAAGTGGATCGCGGCCTTGTTCCAGTAGCCGTCGTAGCGCTCGAAGACCATGCGGTCCTGCGCCACCCGCTCGACGAACTTGAACGGCCCCGAGCACACCGGCTTGGTGCCGAACTTGTCGCCCGCGGCCTGCGCTGCCTTGGGCGAGACCATCATGCCGGCGCGGTCGGCCAGGGTCGCCAGCAGCGGCGAGAACGGCGCGCTCAGGTTCAGCCTCACGGTCATCGCATCGACGATATCGACGCTGGCCAGCGGCGCCAGTTCGCCGCGCCGGTTGCTGCCGGCCATGTTCTTGTGCCGCTCGAGGTTGAACTTCACCGCCGCGGCGTCGAGCTTCTCGCCGTCGTGGAACGTGACCCCCGGGCGGATCTTCATCGTCAGCGCCTTGCTGTCGGCCGACCATTCCCAGCTCTGCGCGAGTTGCGGCACGATGGCGAGCTTCTCGTCGACGTCGAGCAGCTTGTCGCACAGGGCGGCGAAGACGACGCGGCCGACGAAGGTGCGGGCCAGCGTCGGGTCGAGCACGTCGGGGTCTTCGGCCAGGCCGACCCTCAGGTGCTGGGCCTGCGTGGCAGACATGGCGGCAAGCAGCAGCGCAGCCAGCGCGAATCGGTGCAGAGTCTTCATGGCGGGGTTCTCCTCGGGTGGCGGATCAGGCGGCGAAGGCCGACTGCAGTCGCGCCAGCCGCGGGTTGGCCGACGCGGCGGGCCGCAGCGACGGCGGTGCGGCGATCTCGTTCCAGCGATGGCAGGCCACCGCGTGGCCGGCATTGTCGATCAGTGCCGGCACGCTTTGTGCGCAACGCGGCTCGGCATGAATGCAGCGGGTGTGGAAGTGGCAACCCGACGGCGGTGCCATCGGGCTCGGCACGTCGCCGGCGAGCAGGATGCGTTGCCGCGCGCCGCCCGGCTCGGGCACCGGGATTGCCGACAGCAGGGCCTGCGTGTAGGGGTGCCGCGGCGCGGCGAACAAGGTGCGCTTGTCGGTCAACTCGACGATGCGCCCGAGGTACATCACCGCCACCTGCGTGGCAATGTGGCGCACGACGGCCAGATCGTGTGCGATGAAGATGTAGGCCAGGCCGAAGCGCTGCTGCAGGTCCTGCAGCAGATTCACCACCTGCGCCTGCACCGAGACGTCGAGGGCCGATACCGGCTCGTCGCAGACGATCAGCTTGGGTTCGACGGCCAGTGCGCGCGCGATGCCGATGCGCTGGCGCTGGCCGCCGGAGAACTCGTGCGGGTAGCGTTGTGCGTGCTCGGCACCCAGGCCCACGGTGTGCAACAGCTCGGCCACGCGCTCGCCCTGCCGGCCGCGCTGCAGGCCGTGCAGCAACAGCGGCTCGGCCAGGATCTGGCCCACCGTCATGCGCGGGTCGAGCGACGAGAACGGGTCCTGGAAGATGATCTGCATCGCGCGTCGCCGCTGCCGCAATGCGGTGCCGTCGAGCAGTCCCAGCTCGGTGCCGTCGAACCGAACGCGGCCGGCAGACGCCTCGATCAGGCGCAGCACCAGGCGGCCGAGGGTGGACTTGCCGCAGCCCGACTCGCCGACCACGCCCAGCGTCTGCCCGGCCGCCAGCGTGAAGCTCACGCCATCGACCGCACGCACGGCGCCGCTGACACGGCCGAACAGCCCGCGCCGGACCGGGAAATGCTTGACCAGGCCGTCGACCTCCAACAGTGGGCCGGTCACTGGACTGACCTCCGCGCTGTGCACTCCGGTATGAGCGCTTTGGAGCGGCCATGCGCGCTCATGCCGGCTCCGCCTGGGCGCGCGCCGCGAGCAAGGCATCGGCATCGAGCGGCGCCTTCCAGCAGGCCGACGCGTGGCCGGCGCCCAGCGCGCGCAGCGGTGGCGACTCGGCGCGGCACCTTGCGTCGGCAAACGGGCAGCGCTCGGCGAAGCGGCAACCGGCGGGCAGGCGCAGCGGGCTCGGCACCTGGCCCTCGATCGAGGCCAGCCGCCGCTGCTCGCCGTGCAGGCGCGGGATCGAGGCGAGCAGACCGACGGTGTACGGATGCTGCGGCGTCTCGAACAGGGCGACGACGGGTGCCTGCTCGACGACGCGGCCGGCGTACATCACCACCACCTCGTCGGCCACTTCGGCCACCACGCCGAGGTCGTGCGTGATCAGGATGATCGCCGTGTGCAACTCCTGTTGCAGTTGCTGCATCAGGTCGAGGATCTGGGCCTGGATCGTCACGTCCAATGCGGTCGTCGGCTCGTCGGCGATCAGCAAGCGCGGCTCGCAGGCCAGCGCCATCGCGATCATCGCGCGCTGGCGCATGCCGCCCGAGAGCTTGTGCGGGTGCTCGTGAAAGCGCTGCGCGGCGGCGGGGATGCGCACCTTCTCCAGCATCGCCAGAGCGCGGGCCACGGCCTCGCTGCGCGTGATCGGCCGGTGCCGCAACAGGCCCTCGACGATCTGCTCGCCGATCGTGAAGGCCGGGTTCAGCGACGACATCGGTTCCTGGAAGATCATCGCCATGCCGTTGCCGCGCAGGTCTTGCATGGCCCGCGGCGCAAGCCCCACCAGCTCGCGGCCCTCGAAGCGAATCGACGAGCCGGCCACGATACGCCCGGGCGGCTGCGGCACCAGACCCATGATCGACAGCGCGGTCACGCTCTTGCCGCAGCCCGATTCGCCGACGATGGCCAAGGTGCGCCCGGCCGCGACGTCCAAGCCCACGCCATCGACCGCCGCGAACTCGCCGTCGTCGGTGGCGAAGCGGGTGTGGAGGTCGCGGACTTCGAGCAGGGGCGTCACGATGGCGGCATGATGCTACAGCCGACCAGCGGCGTGGCTTGCATCATCCGGTTGCGATGACCTCTGGCTGCCGGTGCGCGAAAGGCGCTACTCAGTCATGTCGAATCGCCGTCGGCCCGATGCCGAACATGCGTATGTGGGTGCGCGTCAAGTGCGATGAGTCGGCAAAGCCGGCCTCGTGTGCCGCCTCCGTCCATGAGGCGCCGGCCATTGCCGCCTCGATGGCCACGTTGATGCGCAGCCACAGCAGATAGGCACGGAACGAGGTTCCGGTCTCCTGGACGAACAAGTGCCTGAAGCGGCTTGGTGAGAGCGTCGCGACGGCCGCGGCATCGGCCAGTGCGACAGGCGCTCTGACACGAGACCGGATGTATTCCAGAGCGCGCGCCAACCTGGGGTCGATGTCATGCGTGATGGCCGCGGTGACGGTCGTGCCCGCCAACGTGGCAACCGCAATGCGAGCGACAGCCCTCATCGCAGCTGCATCGGAGTTGCCCCGCAAGGCACCAAGCAACAGGTCGGCCGACTGCCGCGCATCGGGCTGCGGCAGCGCCGAGATACCCAGGGCTGCGAACTGCTTCGAGAGCGCCCGCCCCTCGGTGCTCTCGGGCTCGACGAAGAGGTGCGCCACGGTCACACCATCGAGTTCGAACTCGTGCGGGCAGTGCGACGGGACGATCGCGGCGTCGAACTCGGTCCAGGGCCCGGTCCGCTCGCCCCGGAATCGGAACTCGCCCTCGAGCGCCAGCGCGAGTTGGTGCGCATGGTGTTCGTGCCAGGTCGACCGACCCTGTCCCTTGCCGATCCACAGGCTGCCGGACTGCCAGAAGTAGACACGACCCGACGCGGCAATGGCTGCGGGCCGACGTGCGCCGCTGCGCGGCGTCGAGGCCAGCGCGATCGAGGTTCAGGTCCGTCACCAATGCCTCCCTGCAAGTCAGCCGTTTTGTTCAAGCCCCAACGGGTGCCGCTCGGAACAATCCCACCTCATCGAGCCACCCCATTACCCGGAGAGCGCACCATGACCCGATTTGCCCGCCGAATCCGTTCCAGCGTCCAGTTCGAACTCGACGCCGCCAGCGATGCCGATGCACGCGGCGAGGCGCAAGTTGCCTTCCGACATCTCGAGCGGGCGCATGTGCTGGGTCAGGCAGCCACCGTCGAGCACGTCCGCGTCCACTGGCGGATGTTCCTCTGGGCGACGCGCTACTGCAAGGTCGGTGAAGCCCTGGGTCAATCTTGGCGCTTGGTCGCTGCGGCAGTGATGACCGGCATCGGCCGGCTACCGGCGGGGAACACCGGCGGCGCCGACGTCAGCGGCTTTCGCCCGATGCCCATTCCACCCGACTTGCAGCGCGCGATAGACGCCGCGCAGGGCCGGTCGCCCATCGTCTCGACAGACTGCGCGGCCCCGTGCGGCACCGCTGGCACGACGCCGTGAGCTCCGCCATTTCCCAACCCCGAAAACCACTTGGAGAAGCAAACATGTTCCGATACCTCATCTCGGCCTCACTGCTGGCAACCGCACTCGCAGCCTGCGGGACGCCGCCGAAGGACCTCGACCTCTCGCTGCGCCATCGCAGCGCGCAGGGCCGCTACGTGGTCCAGATGGAGCCGCCGGCGGCCGCGCCAGCCATCAACCAGATGCACAGCTGGCAGATCCGGGTGAGCTCACCCGACGGCGCGCCAGTCCGCAACGCCCGGATTGCCGTGGATGGCGGCATGCCTCAGCACGGGCATGGGCTGCCGACGCGCCCGCAGGTCACGCGCGAGATCACCGAAGGTACGTACCTGATGGAAGGGATGAAGTTCAGCATGACGGGCTGGTGGGAAATCAAGCTCGCCATTCAGGCCGCGGACGGCGCCGACACGGCGGTGTTCAACACGGTCGTCGATGCGTCGGGGGCGGCGCGATGAGATCGCATGCGCCCCGTGATGCCGCAACGACGGCCGGCCGCGCGAGGTCTGCGGCCACGGTTTCGCCGCGTGCGGGCTGGATCTCCGGCGCGACCGTCGGCACTGGCACTCGTGTCTGCGCTGTCGTTGCTCACCGGCTTCGCGTGGACCGACGCCTGGACCGCCGAGGACAAGGCCGTGCTCGCCTCGATGAGCCTGGACAAGTTGCCGGCACCCCCTCGTGACCCGTCCAATGCCGTCGAAGGCATGCGCCGCTGCTGCGGCCCTGGGCAGGCGCCTGTTCGCGGACACGCGCTTCTCGGCCAATCAGTCGGTATCGTGTGCCACGTGCCACGCACCCGAGCGACAGTTCCAGGACGGCCTGGCCGTCGGCAAGGGTGTGGGCACCGGTTCCCGGCGGACGATGCCCATTGCGGGCGCGGCATACAGCCCCTGGCTGTTCTGGGATGGCCGCAAGGACAGCCTGTGGTCACAGGCGCTTGGCCCCTTGGAAGACGCCGTCGAGCATGGCAGCAACCGGACGCGGATCGCGAAGCTGCTGCAATCCAACTACAAGTTCGAGTACGAGGCCGTGTTCGGACCGATGCCCGACCTGCGTGATCTTCCGCAGGACGCGGGCCCGCAAGGCAGCACGGCCGAACGTGCGGCGTGGCTGAGCATCGACCAGACCCGCCGCAGGGACGTGAATCGGGTGTTTGCCAACCTCGGCAAGGCCATTGCGGCCTACGAGAGGACGCTCGTCCCTGGCGAATCGCGTTTTGACCGCTATGCGCGCGCCGTCGCCGCGGGCGATGCGGACGGGCAGCGTGCGCTGTCGTCGCAGGAGGTCAGTGGCCTGCGCCTGTTCCTGGGCAAGGGTCAGTGTGCGACCTGCCACAACGGACCCCTGTTCACGGACCAGCACTTCCACAACACGGGCGTTCCGCCACGGGTCTCGGCGCAGCCCGACCGTGGGCGCCTTGCCGCAACGGCCAAGGTACAGCGCGACGAGTTCAATTGCCTGGGCCCATTCAGCGACGCTCCCGAGGGGGCCTGCCAGGAACTTCGCTTCATGGTCAGCGACGATCCGGCGCTGGAGGGTGCATTCAAGACGCCGAGCCTGCGCAACATCGCGCTGCGCGCACCTTACATGCACGCGGGTCAGTTCGCGAGCCTCGACGAGGTCATCGCGCACTACGCGAAATCGCCGCCGGCCGCGGTCGGCCACTCGGAGTTGGCGCGCGAAGCAAGCGGCCATGCCCAGCGCAAACCGATCCGGCTGTCAGAAACAGAAGCGCGCGACCTGGTCGCCTTCCTCCAGGCCTTGTCGGGTCCCATCGTCGAGACGACTCGGCCTGGACACGACTAGGGTATGTTCATACGGCAGGCGGCAGTGCGAACGGGTCGATTGGGACGCGCGATCGTCGTCGGCCTGCCGCCGGGCATGCGCTTGGCGCGGCACGCTGGCATCACAATGCCGCAGCCGTCACTGCCGGAACCGAAGCCATGAACCAAGCCCCAGCGACCGCTTTCACCGACGCGGCCGCCACCTGGAACAGCCGTTTCGAGGGCGACGAGTACCTGTTCGGAACCGAGCCCAATGTCTGGCTCGAGCAGCACGCGGGTGTCTGGCCGCAGGGCGGGCGCGTGCTGTGCGTGGCCGACGGTGAGGGCCGCAACAGCGTCTGGCTGGCGCGGCAGGGCCTGGTGGTCGACGCTTTCGACATCGCCGAGGTCGGTGTGGCCAAGGCGCGGCGGCTGGCGCAGCGACACGGTGTCACCGTGAACTTCAGCGTCGCCGACTGCGAGACCTACGCCTGGCCGCAGGGCACTTGTGACGGCGTGGCGGCCATCTTCGTCCAATTTGCCGACCCTGCCGCGCGCCAGCGGCTGTTCGCGCGCATGGTGGCGAGCCTCAAGCCCGGCGGTACGCTGCTGCTGCAGGGCTACACCCCGAAGCAACTCGAGTACGGCACCGGTGGGCCGCCGCATGCGTCGCACCTGTACACGCCGCAGATGCTGCGTGAGGCCTTTGCCGGCCTGCAGATCGTCGAGTTGCGCGAATACGAGGCCGAGATGGCCGAAGGCAACCGGCACCGTGGTCGCTCCGCGCTCATCGGCCTGGTGGCGCGCCGGCACTGATCTTTGGCAAGGCAGCGACGCGCTCGGCTGGTCACAATCGAACCCAGGGCACGCCGAACGGGCCGCGACGGGTGACGCTCTTGCGGCGTTCTTGCGATGCCTGCGACAAGCGCAAAGGTGACCATCATGGCCAATTGTTCGATGTCGGTGCCAAAGCCGCGCCTGCAGCGCCTGCACCGCGTGGGGCCGCGGCGCCGCGGCTTGGTGCGTGGCTTTGCTTGCGCGCTGACACTGGCGTCGGCCGGGTGCGCGATCGAACTGCAGCACGCCCAGGAGATCGCCGAGATGTCACAACCGCCCGGTTCGGTCTACACCGGCTGGCGCGTGTTTCAGGACAAGTGCGCTGTCTGCCATGGGCCGGCCGCGACCGGTACGGCGGGCGCGCCCGATCTGCTGCCCCGCGTTCGCGAAATGGGTTCGCGCCAATTCGTGAGCCTCGTG
This sequence comes from uncultured beta proteobacterium, assembly GCA_963738605.1. Taxonomy (GTDB): domain Bacteria; phylum Pseudomonadota; class Gammaproteobacteria; order Burkholderiales; family Burkholderiaceae_C; genus CADEEN01. The sequence goes on along the minus strand of CAVTXG010000010.1, from coordinate 613,390 downwards.
CTCACCCGCTACGACTGGGCACTTCCTGCCGCGAAGGCAGGCAGCGAGAGCGCGGCACGGCAAGCCCTGGTCGAGGATGTCGTACAGCGCAAGGAAGGCATGCTGACGATGCCCGCCTGGCAGGGTGAGCCCCGCGTCAACGCCCACATCGTGGACCTGTACGCCTATCTCTCGGCGCGCGCCCAGGGTACGCAGGGCCCGGAACGTCCGGCGCCGTAGCGGCGCCTACCGCCGCGTTCGCGTCAATGCGTGGGCGGCTGAAGTGCGGTATTCGGTCTGACGGCCGCCTGGCCCCCTCAGTCGTTCTTCTCCTTGCCGCCGCCCTGGCCCTTGCCACTGCCTTGTCCCTTGCCTGGCTGTGACACGGGCGGCCCCTGTTTGCCCGCTTGCGGCGCGCCTTGCTGCTGGTAATGCTGGCGCGCCGCTTCGCTGTGCGGCTGGTAGCCGTAGTTGCGGCCGTGCAGATCGGGTTGCTGTTCGATGCGGGGATAACGCTCGCCTGAATAGCCGCGCTGATAGCTGGGCAGCGGTGCCGGTGGCGGCACGGCGTGGCGGTCCCACTTGTTCCAGTCCTTGTGCTGCTGCTCCCATTGCGGGCCCCATTGCTGGCCCCAGCGCGGCGGCGCGCTCGCCCGCCAGCCGCGAAAATACGGCGGCGGGGCACGGTAATAGCGCACCGGCACGCGCAACAGGTAGTACGGCACGTAGGCCGGTGCCACCGGCTGCCACGGCCCGTTGTACCAGGAGCTGAGGTACCAGTGGTCGCCCTCGAGCACCCAGTACACGCCGTCGTAGAAGAAGAAGTTCGCGGCGAGGCTGGGCGCGTAATAGACCGGGTAGCCCGGCACCTGCACGAGGTGTGGATAGACCGGCACGTTGATGCCGATCCCGATACTGAAATTCACCTGGGCCGGGGCGGCGGCCGCCACGCAAGCGAGCGGCACAAAGAGGGCGATGGTTCTGCGGCGCATGGATGGCCTCCGTTTCTGGCGTCGCGTTGGCAGCGCGACGGTGGTTGATTCTGCGCCTGCCAAGCTCAGGGTGGGGCGATGCCGGCGCGTTGCAGCTGCGCCCGCAGCCGCGCGATCTCGTCGATCAAGTCCAGCATCACGGCCACGCTTTGCAGATTGGCTTCGAAATCGCGCTGCAGGCGGCGGATGCGCCGCACGCGGGCGATTTCTTCGCCACTGAAGCGCCATGCAGGTTCCACGGCAGCGGGCGCCAGCAGCCCTTCGTCGACCAGCAGCCGGACGAAATCGGCCTGCGTGCCGCAGGCGGCGGCGAAGGCCTCGAGTTCGAGCGCATGCTCGTCGCTCAGGCACACGCCGACGGCGATGGATGAAGTGTTCATGTGTCGGCTCCCACAGTGGCGCGCGGGTCGAAGGCCAGGTCGCGTGCCATCTGGCGGTACACGGCGCGCGACTTGTCGTCGTTGGCCGGCGGCAGCACCACCTCCAGCAGCACGTAGAAGTCGCCCGGCGGGCTGCCCGGGATGCCGCGCCCGCGCAGGCGCAGCTTGCGACCGGTCTGCGAGCCGGCGGGCACGTTCATCTCGAGGGTGCCGTCGGGCGTGGGCACGTTCACGGCGGCGCCGAGCGCGGCTTCCCACGGTGCGACGCGCAGCGTGAAGTAGAGGTCACGGCCGTCGACACGCCAGCGCGGGTGCGGCGCGAACTCGACCTCCAGGTACAGGTCGCCGCGCGGCCCGTCGCCCAGGCCCGCTGAACCCTGGCCGGCCAGGCGGATCAGCTGCCCGGCCCGGATGCCCTTGGGGATGGCGACCTGCAGCGTGCGTTCGTGCAGCGCCACGTTGCCCGCGCCGTCCATCTCGGGGCTGTGCAGCGAGAGCTCGCGCGTCGCGCCGTGGAATGCGTCTTCCAGCGGCACCACGATCTTGGCGTGGTGGTCCTGTCCGCGCCGCGCGCGGGCCTGGTCGAACCCCTGGCCGGGCCGGCCGCGCGCGCCGCCGCGCCGGGCGGCGCCGAACAGGGCCTCGAAGAAGGCGCTGTGGTCGGCACTGTTGCCCTGCGGGCCGAACGCGTCGGGCCCGCCGCTGAACTCGAAGCCGCTGTCCCAGCCCGGCGGCGGGTGGAACGCCTGGCCGGCTTGCGCACCCTGGCCCACGCGGTCGTAGGCGGCGCGCTTCTCCTTGTCGCGCAGCACTTCGTGGGCCTCGTTGAGTTCCTGCATGCGAGCCGACGCATCGGCGGCCTTGCTGATGTCGGGGTGGTGCTTGCGCGCGAGGCGGCGAAAGGCCTTCTTGATGTCGTCGTCGCTGGCGTCGCGCTCGACGCCGAGCACCTTGTAGTAATCCTTGAACTCCATGGCGTGCTTTCAGAGTGCGGACGGCTCGCCCACGCAAAGTATCGCGCCGGCGCGCGGCAGCCGTCTGCGCTGCCGCAAGCCATTGCGCTGCGTCGGCCACCGGCCCACGCAGCGCGCGCGTCAAACCGATCGCGGCGGCTTCGCTTGCGCCGCCTGGAAGGCCTCGATGCGGGCCTCGATGCGGGCGCGGTCGAGCTCGCCCGTCGCATCGTGCCGACCGGCCAGGCAGGCGACGAAGGGCTGGAAGCGCTGCAGGCTGACGTCGTACAGCCGCTGCAGCTCGACGATCGGCTCGGCGTGGTCGTCGACGCGCAGGTCGAGCTCGGCATGGTCTTCGTCGCCCTGGATGCGCAGCGCGGCCGACTGTTTGCCGCGCTTGTCGCCGCCCGCCGCCTCGCCGGCGGCCATCGCGGCGATCAGGCGTGGCGCCAGCGGCTGCCCGGCATGGGCGCGGAACGCCTCGGCGGTCGCCGCCAGCACCTGCGGGCCGGCGAGCATGTTGCCGGCGACGCTGAAGCCGTCGAACACCTGGTGGCCACACCACTCGACGCAGGCTTGGCCGGTGTGCGCCGCGCCGACGCCGTGCCGGCCGATGACGTGCAATTGCCGCTGCGCGCGGCCGGCGTCGGCGGCGGTCAAGGTGGCCACCACGTCGGCCGGCGAGCGGCCTTCGGCCAGCAGCGCCAGGCCCGTCGGGCCGTACAGCGGGTTCATCAGGGCCTGCGTGGACAGCGCACCGACGCCGCGCCGGGCGTGCACGCACAGCGCGCCGACCGCGAAGAAGCGGCTGGCGATCGCGACACCGAAGCGGCCGCTGTCGTCGCGGGCGAGGATCGACCAGGTCATGACATCACGCAGCGTCGGTGCATCGGGTTGAACGGGGTTGGAAGTGCGAGCCGAGTGTGCCTTGTGCGGCCACATCGAGATCAAGGCCGGCTCATCGCTGGCTTGCATCATCGCTCAGCGACCACCAGCGCGCCGCGAGTTGTTCGAACGTGGTTGCGCCCTGCGCCGGCAGGCGCTCGAGGTACCAGCGCAGGTTGCTGTAGCGGTGCAGCATGGCGTACGCCATCAGGCGGCATTGCAGCGCCAGGTCGAGCTGGTCGTGACGGTAGCCGTAGGCGAGCAGCGCGCGGCGCAGGAAGCGGCCGTCACCGCAGGCGACGAACAGACCGAAGGACGCGAAGTCGTATTCCGGCGCGCCGAGCATCGCCGGCTCGAAGTCGAACAGGCCGCTCAAGCGCCAGCCCGCGCCGTTGCGCACGACGAGCAGGTGTTCGCGCATCAGTTCGGTATGCAGCAGCGAGCGGCGCGCGTCGATGGCAGGCATCCAGGCATCCAGGAACCCCGGCAGGCGTTCCAGCCAGCGGGGATCCAGGCGCCGCGCTTGTTGGCGCTGTACGGCGCTGTCGCGCTGGGCGGGCACGAATTCGTCCCAGCGCGGCGCGAAGTCGGCGATGGCCGCGGTGTCGAGGGCGTGCAGCGTGGCGACGGCCTGGCCCAATTCGTCTGCGAAGCGGTCGCGCTCTGCGGTCGAGAGTTCGGGCCAGACATCGAGCAGCCTGCGCCCACGCAGTTGGCTCATCAACAGGCAGTGCCAACCGCCGACGGTGTCCGCAGCCAGCAGGCGCGGGGTGGGGACCGGCAGCGCGCCATGCACGGCAGCCAGCGCGCGCGCTTCGATGGCGGCGTGAGCGCCCTCCTGCGGCGGGAACAGCTTGAGCACATGCTCGCTGCCGAGCGCGTAGACCGGCAGCGAGCCGCTGTCGTAGCGAACGACGGGCAGTCCGTCGAGGCCATGGCGGGCGCAGACGGCGCTCACGCCTGCCGCCAGCGCGGCGTCGTCGCGCAGCAGCGCGCTCCAACCGGGCTCGTCAGCGGCAAGCGGGAACGGCATGCCGGTGTGCTCAGGCGCGAAGCAGCTTGTTGACCAGCTCGGGCGTCGTCGATGCGCCGTACTTGCGCATCAGTCGCGCGCGGTAGACGTCGACGGTGCGTGGGCTGATGGCGAGCCGCTGGCCGATACGCTTGCTCGTCAGGCCGTCGATCAGCAGCGCGGCAATTTCGCGCTCGCGGGCCGTCAGCTCGGTGCCGACGCGGCGGCGCGCGGACAAGTCCTCGAAGCTCCAGATGCCGGCGGCATGCGGATGCCCGGGATCGAGCGCGCGCCCCGACACATGGCACCAGAACAGTTCGCCCGACAGCCGCTTCATGATGCGCTCGTCGGCATAGAAGCCGCGCTGATCCAGGCTGGCGACGATGCGCGCGCCCGTGCGCTCGAACTCGTCGTGGGTCGGGTAGAGCAGCTCGAAGCTGTGGCCGGCGAGCTGCTCGGGCCGCGTGGCGCCGAACATCGCCAGCAATTGCAGGTTGCAGCTCTGCATCAGACGGTCCTTCGACAGCACCAGGCCGATCGGCGCCAGGTCGAAAGCGGTGCGGTAGTCCAGGGTCATGCGGGGAACGCGAGGTCGATTACTGAATTCTACGTAACGACTACGTAATGCGTTACGTAGTACGCTCGCGCGCTGGCATTTTTTTTGGAGACCACACGGATGAACAAGATCTACCCGAGCGCGAAGGCCGCGCTCGAAGGCCTCGTCCAGGACGGGCAGTTGATGGCCGTTGGCGGCTTCGGCCTGTGCGGCATCCCCGAGGCGCTGATCGAGGCCCTGAAGGCCAGTGGCGTGAAGCACCTGACGGTGATCTCCAACAATGCCGGCGTCGATGGTTTCGGCCTGGGCAAGCTGCTCGAGACGCGGCAGATCAAGAAGATGATTTCCAGCTATGTCGGCGAGAACAAGGAGTTCGAGCGCCAGTACCTGGCCGGCGAACTCGAACTCGAATTCACGCCGCAGGGCACGCTGGCCGAGAAGCTGCGCGCCGGCGGCGCCGGCATCCCGGCGTTCTTCACCCGTACCGGCGTCGGCACGCATGGTGGCCGAGGGCAAGGAGACGCGCGAGTTCGATGGCCATACCTATGTCATGGAGCGCTCCCTGGTTCCCGACGTGTCGCTGGTCAAAGCCTGGCGTGCCGACAAGAGCGGCAACCTGCAATTTCGCCTGACCGCGCGCAACTTCAACCCGGCGGTGGCGATGGCCGGCAAGGTGACGGTGGTCGAGGTCGAAGAGATCGTCGAAACCGGCAGCTTCGAGCCTGACAGCGTGCACCTGGCGGGCATCTACGTGCACCGCATCGTGCTCAATGCGCATCCCGAGAAGCGCATCGAGAAACGCACGATCACGGAAAAGGCTGGCGTCTAGCCAGCATCCCCTTGAAGGGTGCCTTCAGGCACCCGCTGTCTTGTAACTCCGAAGGAGGCCCACATGGCCTGGACTCACAGTGAAATGGCGGCCCGTGCGGCGAAGGAACTGCAGGACGGCTACTACGTCAACCTCGGCATCGGCCTGCCGACGCTGGTGGCCAACTTCGTCGATCCGCAGATCGAGGTCTGGCTGCAGAGCGAGAACGGCATGCTGGGCATCGGCCCGTTCCCGACCGACGACGAGGTCGATGCCGACCTGATCAATGCCGGCAAGCAGACCGTGACGACGATTCCCGGCTCGAGCATCTTCGGCAGCCACGACAGCTTTGCCATGATCCGCGGCGGCAAGATCAACCTGTCGATCCTGGGCGCGATGCAGGTCAGCGAAAAGGGCGATCTGGCGAACTGGATGATCCCCGGCAAGATGGTCAAGGGCATGGGCGGCGCGATGGATCTGGTGGGCGGCGTGAAGAACGTCGTCGTGCTGATGGAGCATGTGGCGAAGAAGAAGGACGGCAGCATCGACCTGAAGATCCTGCCCGCGTGCACGCTGCCGCTGACCGGTGTCGGTGTCGTCGATCGCATCATCACCGACCTGGCGGTGCTCGACGTGACGCCGCACGGGCTGAAGGTCGTCGAGATGGCGCCGGGTGTGACGCGCGAGGAACTGCAGGGCAAGACCGGCGTGCCCTTGCATTGACGCGGGCGTAGCATTGCCAGCCTTCGATCGAACGGGGCTGGTGATGAAGACGAACGGATTGGGTCGGGCGCTCGCGACCTTCGCCGCGGTGCTCGCGCTGGCCGCCGCGCAGGCGGCCTCGGTGGCGCCGGTGGCGGCCGAGAACGGCATGGTCGTCACGGCCCAGCACTTGGCCACGCGCGTCGGCGTCGACGTGCTCAAGGACGGCGGCAACGCGATCGATGCCGCGGTGGCGGTGGGCTATGCCCTGGCGGTGGTCTATCCCGCGGCCGGCAACCTGGGCGGCGGTGGCTTCATGACCATCCAGCTTGCCGACGGGCGCAAGACCTTTCTCGACTTCCGCGAGAAGGCGCCGCTGGCGGCCAGCGCCAACATGTACCTCGACCCGAGCGGCAACGTGGTCAAGGGGCTGAGCACGGACGGCCATCTTGCGGTGGCTGTGCCGGGCACCGTGCACGGCATGGAGACGGCGCTGGCCCGCTATGGCACGATGAAGCGCGCGGCACTGCTCGCGCCGGCGATCCGCTATGCGCAGGACGGCTTCGTGCTCGACCAGGGTGATGTCGACCTGCTCGTCACCGCCAGCGCCGCCTTTCGCAAAGACCCCGCGTCGGGCGCCATCTTCCTGAACCAGGGCGAGCCGTTCGCCGTCGGCCAGCGGCTGGTGCAGAGGGACCTGGCTGCGACGCTCAGGCTGATCAGCGACAAGGGGGCCGACGGCTTCTACAAGGGACCCGTCGGAACCGCCATTTAGCCGGTCGCCCTTGACCATCGCGTCGACCATCACCATCGTCGCGTCGTAGACGTACGGCGCATACACCTTGACGTTGTCATTGAACTTCTTCTTGTAGGCAGCGTAGAAGTCGGTCATCGACTTCTTGGCTTCACCCTCGACGCCGCCGGCTTCGGCGCAAACCACCTGGCCATCGGCCATCGTGCCGGCAGCCAGCTTGGGCAGCTCGCTCGAGCAGATGCCGTCGCCACCGACGAACTTGGCGTTGATGCCGAGCTGCTTCATCTGACGAAGCATCGGGCCGGCCACCGCGTCCATGCCACCGAAGAACACCACGTCGGGCTTCTTGGCCTTGATGGAGGTCAGGATGGCGGTGAAATCCGTGGCCTTGTCGTTGGTGAACTCGCGCGCCACGGTCTTGCCGCCAGCCCCCTTGACGCCCTTCTCGAACTCGTCGGCCACACCCTGGCCATAGGCGGTGCGGTCGTCGATGACGGCGATCGACTTGCCCTTGAGTTGCGTCACGGCGTACTTGCCGAGCGTGCCGCCCAGGTGCACGTCATCGGCGACGACGCGGAAGGTCGTCTTGTAGCCGTTGCGGGTGAACTTCGGGTTGGTGGCCGAAGGGCTGATCTGCGGAATGCCGGCGTCACTGTAGATCTTCGACGCGGGAATCGAGGTGCCGCTGTTGAGGTGGCCGATCACGCCGTTGACCTTGCTGTCGACAAGCTTCTGAGCCGCCGAGGTGCCTTGCTTCGGATCGCCGGCGTCGTCTTCGGCCAGCAACTCGAAGGTCATCTTGGTGCCGCCGATCATCACGCCCTTGGCGTTGAGATCCTCGATCGCCATGCGGGCGCCGTTCTCGTTGTCCTTGCCCAGGTGCGCGATGGCGCCGCTGGTGGGACCGACGTGACCGATCCTGACGACATTGGCCGCCGGAGGAGCCGGGGGAGCCGGCGGCGGGGGCGGCGCGGGCGCCGCGGCCGGGGCCGGCGCGGGAGCCGGGGCCGGCGCGGGAGCGGCGGCCTCTTTCTTGCCGCAGGCGGCCGCGAGCACGGCGGCCGCGGAAACTACGAGGAGCCTTCTGTACATGAGAGCAGTCCTTGGGGAAAAATGGAGCCGCATTGTAAGGATTGATTCGTGCGTTCCACAATTCGGTACTTATCCCGTCGCCCGAGGGTCATGGCTCCAGCAACACCGGATGTTTGCCCTTGGCTGGGGCGGGCAAGTCTGCTTCTGTCCGCTGCCCCGCGGCTACGACCCGCTGCGGTGGACGGTTGGCTGCCGGCGGAATGACCGCCTTGGCGCGTGACTGGAACAGGCGGTTCTTCAGCGCGGCTGCCTGCGGCTTGTTGCTCGGCGGCTGCGCGGGCGGTGACCCGGTACCGCGCGCGCCCAGCGCGCACACCCGAAAGCATCCAGGCCGAGATCCATGCGCTGATTCCGGCCAGCGTGGCCCAGCGCGCCGCCTGGGCGGTGGACCTGCAACTGGTGTTCGCGGCGCTGAAGATCGAGCCCAACCGCAGCAATGTCTGCGCCGTGCTGGCCGTGACGGAGCAGGAGTCCACCTTCAACCCGGACCCGCCGGTGCCGAATCTGGCCAAGGTGGCGCGCGAAGAGATCCTGCGCCGCGCCGACGCCGCCGGCGTGCCGCAGGTGGCGGTGAACCTCGCCCTGCAATTGCGTTCGCCCGACGGCCGCAGCTGGGACGAACGCCTGGCTGCGGTGCGCACCGAGCGCGAGCTGAGCCTGATGTACGAGCAGTTCATCGCCGACGTGCCTTTGGGCGAGCGCCTGCTGGCGCGACACAACCCGGTGCGCACGGCGGGGCCGATGCAGGTCAGCATCGATTTCGCGCAGGCGCATGTGCAGGCCCGGCCCTACCCCTTTCCGGCGGAGGATTCGCTGCGCCACGAGGTCTTCACCCGCCGTGGCGGCCTGTACTTCGGCACCGCGCACCTGCTCGACTACCCGGCGCCGTACTACGGCAACGAGTTGATCTTCCGCTTCGCCGATTTCAACGCCGGGCGCTGGGCCAGCCGCAACGCGGCGTTCCAGCAGGCGCTGGCGATCGCCAGCAATCGCAAGCTCGATCTCGACGGCGATCTCTTCGTGCCCGGCGCCGCCGGCGCGGCCAACCCCGGGCAGACCGAATCGGCCGCGCGCAGCCTGGGCATCCCGCTGGGCATGAACGAGCGCGAGATCCGCCGTGAACTCGAGCGCAGCCGCGGCGCCGAGTTCGACGCCAGCCCGCTGCTGGCCAAGGTCTTCGTGCTGGCCGAGCAGCGCAGCGGCCGCACGCCAGCACGCGCGCTGGTGCCGCGCATCGTGCTGCAAAGCCCGAAGATCACGCGCCGCCTGACGACGGAATGGTTCGCACGGCGCGTCGAGGAGCGCTGGAAGCGCTGCCTGCAGCGCTGAGATTCAGCGCCGCCGTCAACCGTGGCGCTGGCGATGCACTTCGTCGAGCGCGAGGCTGAGCAGCTCCGGCATTTCGGAGCGCAGATCGCGCACGATCGCCAGCGACGCCGATTCGGCCCAGACCGGCAGCATCTGCATCAGCGCGCGCCGCACCTGAGCTTCGACCCAGGCTTCCAGACGCGGTTGCAGGCGCACCATCACCTGCGCCACCAGTTCCTCGTCGTAGGCCAGCGCCTGCGGGCTCGGCGGTGGTGCCGGAGGTGGGTCGGAGCGCGTGACCTCGAAGTCGAGCGTGCCGATCTCGTCGAGCGCCAGCGGCATCAGCGGCGCGGCCGGCGGCTCGGCGCCGCGTTTGCCTTTCGCGTCCAGGTTCACCACCTCGGTCAGCGTCGGCAGGTCGGGGCGTGGAGCGGTCATAGGGCCCCCAAGACCCTTCGGGTCGTCCCCCCGAGGGTGAACGAGCGCCTTGGGAGCGGCCCTGCGCCGCTCATGATGCAGCGCCAACGGCATGGTGTACCAGCTCGACACCGGGCCGCTCGGCATAGCGCCGCCAGCGTTGACGCGCCGCGGCGCTGGCGTCGGCATCGGTGGAGACGACTTCGATGATGCGGCCGAAATCCTCCCAGCCCTCGACCATGTTCTGGCCGAGGTGCACCAGCACTTCGCGCTCGGCGACCACGCCAACGTCGTCGACCAGCCAGGTCGGCGTGCGCACCTGCGCGGCAGTCGGCCGGCTTGCGCCGCGCAGACGCAGGTGCGGCACGAAGGACAGCGCATCGAAGGTCCACAGCGCCTGGTCGAGCTGGTCGAGCAACGCAGTCGGCCCCTGCACGACGACGCGAGCGCCGGCCGCATGGGCCTTGCGCAGCAGGCGACAGGTGTGGCCCAAGGGCTCTGCGACGCCGGAGTGGAACTCGACCTTCACGTCAGTGGCGCTCGGCCGTACCGAAGCCACTGAGCGCACCCTCGGGGGGCAGCGAACGCAGTGAGCTTGGGGGCCGCATCGGTTCAGCCGGCGCGTGACAGCACGAACTGCGTCAACAGCGGCACTGGCCGCCCGGTGGCGCCCTTGGCGGCGCCGCTCTTCCATGCGGTGCCGGCGATATCGAGGTGCGCCCACGGGTACTTGGCGGTGAAGCGCTTCAGGAACATCGCTGCCGTGATGGCGCCGCCGGCGCGGCCGCCGATGTTGGCCATGTCGGCGAAGTTGCTCTTCAGGCCCTCGTCGTACTCCTCGTCGAGCGGCATGCGCCAGGCCGGGTCGAGCGCGTCGCGGCTGGCGGCGAGCAGTTGCTCGGCGAGCTTGTCGTCGGCCGTGAACAGGCCCGAGTGATGATGGCCGAGCGCGACGACGCAGGCGCCGGTGAGCGTGGCGATGTCCACCACCGCCGCGGGCTTGAAGCGCTCGGCATAGGTCAGCGCGTCGCACAGGATGAGGCGCCCTTCGGCGTCGGTGTTGAGCACCTCGATGGTCTGGCCCGACAGGCTCTTGATCACATCGCCCGGCTTCACGGCGCGGCCGCTGGGCATGTTTTCGCAGGTGACGATCAGGCCGACGACATTGACCTTGGGCTTCAGCTCGGCGATCGCGCGCATCGTGCCGAGCACGCTGGCCGCGCCGCCCATGTCGAACTTCATCTCGTCCATCTCGGCGCCGGGCTTGAGCGAGATGCCGCCGCGATCGAAGGTGATGCCCTTGCCCACCAGCACGATCGGCGCCTTGGCTCGCCGCCGCGCCTTCGTAGCGCAGCACGATGAAACGTGGCGGCTCGTCCGAGCCCTGCGCCACCGCGAGGAACGAGCCCATGCCGAGCTTTTCGATGTCCTTTCGGTCGTGCACTTCCACCTTCAACCCGAACTGCTTGCCCAGCTTCTTCGCTTCCGAGGCGAGGTGGCTCGGCGTGGCATGGTTGCCCGGCCGGTTGCCGCATTCGCGTGCGAGCGCGACGCCGGCGGCGACCGCCTGGCCGCGCTGCAGGCCGCGCGTCAAGGCAGCGGCCTCCTTGCGCGCACTCACGAGCGCCACGCGCGCCAGCTTCGGCGCCGCCGGTGCGCTCGGCTTGGTGTGTCGATAGACATAGACCGCGTCGGCCACCGCCGCGACCAGCGCGCGCGCATGCGATTCGTCCAGTGCCGCATCGAAGCCGCTGCGTGCGACCGCGAGTGTCGCCACGCCCATCGCCTTCAACGCGCCCAGGCCCGCGGTGACTGCCGACTTGAAGGCCTTGGCCGATGCGTCGGCCGCAGCGACGAGCACCAGCCGCTTGACCGCCAGCCCCGCGGGCCGGTGCGCGTACAAGCAACGCCCGTTCTTGAACTCGAAGTCGCCGTGCGCCAGCGCATCGGCGAGCAGCGCCGCGAGCGGCTTGTCCAAAGCGCGTGGCACATCCTTGCCACCGACCACCAGCAACAACGCATCGCCTTCGACGGCGGCGAGCCCGCCGGCGCCGAGGGCCTTGAATTCGAAGTCCATAATTCCACTCGATATTTGACGGCGCGATGTTATTCGATACCACGCTCAGAAAAGACCTGGCGCGCACCTTTGGCGGCACGCTGGTGGTGATCCTCACCATCGTGCTGACGATGATGCTGATCCGCACCCTCGGCCAGGCCGCGGGGGGCGTGATCGCGCCGCAGGACGTGGTGCTGCTGCTCGGCTACACCGCGCTCGGCCACTTGCCGACGATGCTGGCGCTGTCGCTCTTCGTCGCGGTGGTGGTGACGCTCGGCCGCATGTACCGCGACAGCGAAATGGCGATCTGGTTTGCCAGCGGCGTCTCGCTCAACCGTTTCGTGCGCCCGGTGCTGCGCACCAGTTGGCCGGTGCTGCTGGTGGTGGCGCTGCTGGTGCTGTTCGTCTGGCCCTGGGGCAACCGCCAGAGCAGCGACCTGCGCGAGCGCTATGCGCAGCGCTCGGACCTGTCGCGCGTCGCACCCGGCGTGTTCCAGGCCTCGCGCGACGGCAAGCGCGTCTTCTTCGTCGAGCGCGACAACCCGGAAGCGGTCAACGCGCGCAACGTCTTCATTCTTTCGGCCGACGGCAGCAAGGAGTCGGTGACTTCGGCCAAGGGCGGGCGCCTGGACAACGTCGACGGCGAGCGTTGGCTTCTGCTCGAACGCGGCCAGCGCAACGAAACCGACAGCAGCGACGGCAGCAAGACGCGCTCGAGTTTCGAGCACTACCGTGTGCTCGCCGACGAGCGCGCGGTGCGCCGCGCCGAATCGCAGCCGCCGCGCGCGATGCGCACGATCGAGCTGCTGCGCGAGCCGACTGCCCGCCACCAGAGCGAGTTGGCGTGGCGCCTGGGCCTGCTGTTCGGCGCGACCAACATGGTGCTGCTGGGCATCGGCCTGGCGGCCACCAACCCGCGCCGCGCCAGCAACTGGAACCTGCTCGTCGCGCTGCTCGGCTTCGTCGTCTACTACAACCTGATCAACCTGAGCACGGCCTGGGTGGCAGGCGGCAAGCTCGGCCTGGGCATGGCGATGCTGCTGCTGCACGGCGGTGCGCTGCTGCTGTCGCTGGCACTGGTGTGGTGGCGCGACCACGCGCAGGTGGTGCGCTGGCGGTTGCGACGCGCGCATGCAGGCGTGGCGGCCGCATGAAGACAGTACGGCGCCTGCTCTACCGCGACATCGTCGGTGCGGTCGGCTTCGTCACCTTGGCGTTCCTGTCGCTGTTCTTCTTCATCGACTTCGTCGATGAGCTCGGCGACGTCGGCAAGGGCGGCTACGGCATCGTGCATGCACTGCTCGCGTGCGCGCTCGAACTGCCCGGCCACTTCTACGACCTGTTCCCGATCAGCGTGCTGATCGGCACCATCTTCGCGCTGGCGCGCATGGCGCAGAGCTCCGAGTTCACCATCCTGCGCACCGGTGGCCTCGGCCCGGGACGCGCGCTCGGCCTGCTGTCGCTGCTGGCGGTGGGCTTCACGCTGATCAACTTCGCCGTCGGCGACTATGTCGCGCCATGGAGCGAGCGCGAAGCGGTGGCGCTGAAGGCGCAGTTTCGCGGCGGGCGCGAGCTCGGCCGCACCGGCGCCTGGCTGAAGGATTCGCGCCGCGACGCCGAGGGCCGCGAGCGCAGCGTCTCGGTCAATGTGCGTCGCACCACGCCCGAAGGCGTGCTCGAAGGCGTGCGCATCTTCGAGTTCGACGCCGACAGTCGCGAGGTCGCGCGCATCAGCGCGCGCACCGCCACCATCGGCGAGGGCCAGTGGACCTTGCAGGACGCGCAGATCACCGAGTGGCCGGCCACGACGGCCGGCGTTGCATCGACGAGCGCGGTGCGGGTGCGCCAGGAAGCGCGCACGCAGTGGCCGAGCGCGCTCGATGCCGGTGTGGTGGCGGCTGCGGTGCTGCCGGTGTCGACCATGTCCACGCTCGAGCTGTGGCGCTACAGCCGTCACTTGAGCAGCCAGGAACAGGCGGCGCAACGCCACACCATCCAGTTCTGGAAGAAGGCGCTCTACCCCTTCGCCTGCCTGGTGATGATGGCGCTGGCGCTGCCGTTCGCGTACCTCTCGGCGCGGCGCGGCGGCATCAGCTTCAAGGTCTTCGGCGGCATCATGCTGGGCATCAGTTTCGTGCTGCTGAACAACGTCGCCGGCTTCCTCGGCGTGTTGCGCGACTGGACGCCGTGGGTCGCGGCCGCCGCGCCGGGCATGTTGTACCTGCTGCTGTCGATGGCGGCGTTCGCCTGGTTGGTGCGCTATCGATGAAAAGAGGGCTCATCCTCTTCGCCCACGGCGCGCGCGATCCGCGCTGGGCCGAACCGTTCGAGGCCATCGCGTCCGCCGTGCGCGCACGTGCGCCCGAAGTCGATGTGCGACTGGCGTTTCTCGAACTGATGGCGCCCGATCTGCCGAGCGTGGCCGCCGCGCTGGCCGCCGATGGTTGTGCGCGCATCGATATCCTGCCGCTCTTCCTCGGCACCGGCGGGCACCTGCGGCGCGACCTGCCACCACTGGTCGAAGGCATCGCAGCCAGGCATCCGGCGCTGACAGTGACGCTGCACGGCGCCGCCGGCGAAGCGCCGGACGTGATCGCGGCGCTGGCGGCACACGCGGCCGTGATCACCCTCGCATGAACCTGCACCAGTTCCGCTTCGTCCAGGAAGCCGTGCGCCGCGGCCTGAACCTGACCGAGACCGCGAAGGCGCTGTTCACCTCGCAGCCCGGCGTGAGCAAGGCCATCCTCGAACTCGAAGAAGAACTCGGCATCGACATCTTCGCGCGTCATGGCAAGCGCCTGCGCCGCGTCACCGAGCCCGGCGAGCAGGTGCTGAAGTCGATCGAGATCATCCTGCGCGAGGTCGGCAACCTGAAGCGCATCGGTGAAGAGTTCAGCAAGCAGGACGCGGGGCACCTGTCGATCGCCACCACCCACACCCAGGCGCGCTACGTGCTGCCCGAGCCGGTGACGCTGCTGCGGCGGCGCTATCCGAAGGTCAAGGTGGCGCTGCACCAGGGCAACCCGGAGCAGGTGGCGCAGATGCTGATCGAGGAGCGCGCCGACATCGGCCTGGCGACCGAATCGCTCGCCAATTTCGACGAGCTGGTCACCCTGCCCTGCTACACGTGGCAGCACGTGATGGTGGTGCCCGCGTCGCATCCGCTGGCTGGCGTCGAGCGGCCGACGCTCGAACAACTCGCAGCGCAGCCGCTGGTGAGTTACCACCCGTCGTTCACTGGCCGCACCCGCATCGACGCCGCGTTTGCGCGCGCGCAGTTGAAGCCCGAGATCGCGCTCGAAGCGATCGACTCGGACGTGATCAAGACTTACGTGCGCGCGGGCCTGGGCGTGGGTCTCGTCGCCGAGATGGCCACGCGCGACGATCCCGCCAACGGCGACCTGGTGTCGCGCCCGGTAGGCCATCTCTTCGGCGACAACGTCTCGCGCGTGGCCTTCAAGCGCGGCGCCTACCTGCGCTCCTTCGTCTACACCTTCGCCGAACTGCTGTCCGAACGTTTGACCCGCGCCCTGATCATCAAGGCGATGAGCGGCAGCAGCAGCGACCATCTTCACGACCCCGCGCTATGAACCGAACTCCCGCGCTCGTCTCCCGCCTGCCCGCGGTGGGCACCACCATCTTCACCGTGATGTCGGCGCTTGCCGCAACGCACGGCGCGGTCAATCTCGGCCAGGGCTTTCCGGATTTCGAGTGCGATCCAAAGCTGCTCGACGCCGTGAATACCGCCATGCGCGCAGGCCACAACCAGTACCCGCCGATGACCGGCATCGCGCCCCTGCGCGAAGCGGTGGCGCGCAAGATCGAAGCCCTGTACGGCGCGCGTTACGACGCCGGCACCGAGATCACCATCACCGCCGGCGCCACGCAGGCGATCCTGACGGCCGTGCTCGCCGTCGTGCACCCGGGCGACGAGGTGATCGTGCTCGATCCCTGCTACGACAGCTATGTGCCGAACATCGAGCTGGCCGGCGGGCGCGTCGTTCGCGTGCCGCTCGCGGACGGCAGCTTCCGTCCCGACTTCGACGCGATCGCCGCGGCATTGAATCCGAAGACGCGCGCCATCATCGTCAACAGCCCGCACAACCCGAGCGCCACGGTGTGGACTCGCGACGAGATGCTGCGCCTGGCCGCGCTGCTCGAACCCACCGACACGCTGCTGATCAGCGACGAGGTCTATGAGCACATGGTGTTCGATGGTGCGCCCGCCGCCGCCCGGCCGCCCGAAGGCGGCGAACGCCCCCACGGGGGGCCGCGAGCAGAGCGAGCCGGGGGCCGTCAGCACACCAGCGCTTCGACGATTCCCGCACTGGCGGCACGCAGCTTCGTGATATCGAGCTTCGGCAAGACCTTCCACGTCACCGGCTGGAAGATCGGCACAGTCGCCGCGCCGGCGGCGCTGTCGGCCGAGTTCCGCAAGGTGCATCAGTTCAACGTCTTCACCGTCAACACGCCGATGCAGCATGCGCTCGCGGCCTACCTCGCCGATCCGGCGCCGTACCTGACGCTGCCTTCCTTCTACCAGGCCAAGCGCGACCTGTTCCGCGCCGGGCTGGCGAGCACTCGGTTGCGCCTGTTGCCGAGCGAAGGCAGCTACTTCCAGTGCGTCGACTATGCGGCGGTGAGCGATCGCGGCGAAGAGGCGTTCTGCCGCTGGCTCACCAGCGAGATCGGGGTCGCAGCGATCCCGCTGTCAGCCTTCTACGCCGACGGCCGCGAACAGCGGATCGCGCGCCTTTGTTTTGCCAAGCGCGACGAAACGCTGCGCCTGGCGCTGGAGCGGCTCGCGCGCCTGTAGGGGCCTCAGCTCAGACGCTTCGGATCAGGCTTGACGGCCGCACCGGCGTCGCTGTCGGGCCCGAGGTCGAGTTCGAGCATGGGCTGGTCCACTTGCGAGAAGCGTGCGCTGTCGTCGAGTTCCAGGTCCAGCGACAGCCCCTGCGCGCCACCGAGCTCGGGGCGTAAGCTGATCGCGCCGTCCACCAGGGGCGCCATGTCGGTCGAAATCGGCAGCAGCACGTCGACGTCGCTGCCGGCATCGGGTTGCGTCTGCTGATGCAGGTCGCGCGCCAGCTGGTACAGGAAGAGCACTTCCTGGTAGGCCGGCAGCTCGAACATCTCCGAGCCGACACCGCGCCGGAACAGCAGCGCCTCGATCTCGGCCATCGCGTCCAGCGGCGTCGGCCAAGCGGTCTGGATGCGGCCGACCACCAGCGGATAGTCCTCGAGCGAACGCCCGTCCTTCGGGTCAGTCTGCCAATCCGGCGCGACGCTGTTGAAGCGCTGGTTGAAGCGCACGCGCGTGCGCTCGTAGGCATCGCGGTCGCCGCGGCGACGGTGAATCTCGAGCAGCTTCAGGAAGGGCAGCGGCGTGCCGCCACCGGTGCTGCGCAGGTGCGCCATCAGCAAATCGATCGCCGACTCGTCGTGGCCCAGGGCGATGAAGAAATCGGCCTGTTGCTCCAGGTCGATCTGCTCGTCGACGCTGACGGCACGCGCCGACTCGTCTTCATCGACGCGCAACCCCGCCCCTTGCAGGGTGACCATGGTGTGCGCCGGCATCGTCGGCGGCGAGATCATCGAATCGAGCCCACTGGCGCGGGTGTCGAACATCGATGGCGCGGGTTGCACCGGCTGCGGCGGTTTCGGCTTGGCCCCCAGCGGCAGTGATGGCGGCAGCGTCGACGGGATGCGCGAGTGCGTGCGCGAATCCTCGTCCTCTTCTTCGTCGTCGCGCCGCATGCTGTTGAGCGACGGCCCGCCGATCGAAGACGGCGGCGCCGCGCGTTCGTGCCAGGCATCGCGCAGGATCGCGCGCTGCTGCTGTTGCTGCTTCAGGCGCCAGGCCAGCCACAGCGCGATGGCGCCGAGCAGGCCGGCCAGCGCCATCAGCGCCGGCATCATCCATCCGGCATCGGTGCCGCGGTTGCGGTCCTGAGCCAGCTGCTTGCGCAACTCGACCAGGGCTTCGGTCTGCGCCTTGGCATCGGCGCGCAGCTTGGCGACCTCGGTCTCCATGTCCTTGAGGCGCTGCTGTGCGGCCGACGCGGCAGCCTCCGCGGCGCTGACGGCGGCGCGCGCGGCGGCGGCTTGCGCTTCGGCCGCGGCCACCGCGGGAGATGCCGTGGCGACCTGTGCGCCGTCGAGCTGCAGGCGCGGACGGCCCTCGGGTCCGGGCGCGCGCACCGGTGCAGCGCGGGCGGCACTCGGGCGCGGGCGCGGGCTCGCCAGCGGCGGTGTTGCCGTCGCCGTCTCGACGGTCGATGGCGCGGCGCGCGGTGCGGTGGCGCGTGCGGCGCGCGGTGGCGCCGTCGGGCGCGCGGCGCGAGGTGGTGTGGCCACGGGGGCAATCGGGGTGCTGCGCGGGGTGTCGGATGCCACCGCGGTGGTCCGCGGCAGCGCCTCGGGCACCGGCGCCGGCGCGGTGGCGGTGGCCGGCGTGGCCACGGTCACCAGCGGAGGATCGGCCAGCACCACGAGCGCGCGCGTGATGCGCGTCGGGCAGCCGGCAGAGACCAGGACGTTGACCACGGGCTCGTCGATCGCCACCGTGCTGCTGATGCGCAGAATGGCCTCGCTCGGGTCACGGCCCTGCGTTACGCGCGCACGCACCGTGCCCGGCGGCAGGCGCGAATCGCCGGCCTGGACTTCGGCCGAGACGCAATCGCTGGTCAGCGTTTCACCATCGGCCAGCGTCACCGGCAGGGCCAGGTTGAGCGGTTGCCCGAGAAGGGCGTTGGCCCGTACCTCGCCGAAGCCCAGGGCCGCCGCTGGTTGCCACAGGGCGCTCAGACCCGTGACGAAGGCGATGCGGATGAAGAGTCTGGACTTGCCGATGAACATGCCGGTTCCGTCGGCTGCCTTCGTCCTCCAACGAACCCTCGGCAGCGCGATCAGTGACTGTCTGTGACCGGATGACTCTAGCACGCGCCCTGTCGCCGACGCGACCCGGGCATGCCCGGGCCGCCACAAGCATCACGCACTGCAATGCTCTGACGCGCCTTACGATCGCGACATGGAGCAGTTCACCGGCACGCGCCCCGTCTCCGATCAGCATGCATTGGACCTTGCGGCGCTGTCGTCGTGGCTGGCCGCGCATGTCGAAGGCTTTGTCGGGCCGCTCGCGGTCGAGCAATTCAAGGGTGGACAGAGCAACCCCACCTTCAAGCTGATCACGCCCAACGCCACTTACGTTCTGCGCACCAAGCCTGGCCCGGTGGCCAGGCTGCTGCCGTCGGCGCATGCGATCGAGCGGGAGTACCGCGTTATGGGTGCGCTGCATGCGCACGGCGTGCCGGTGCCGCAGATGCTGGCGCTGTGCGAAGACGAGTCGGTGATCGGCCGCGCCTTCTACGTCATGAGCTTCGCCGACGGCCGCGTGCTCTGGAACCAGGCCCTGCCCGAGACGACGAATGCCGAGCGCGGCGCGATCTACGACGAGATGAACCGCGTCATCGCCGCGCTGCACACGGTGGACGTGAAGGCCGCCGGCCTCGCCGACTACGGCAAGCCCGGCAACTACTTCGAGCGCCAGATCGGGCGCTGGAGCAAGCAGTACGTGGCCTCGATCACGCAGCCGATCGAAGCCATGGACCGGCTGATCGAGTGGTTGCCCGCGCACATGCCGGCCAGCGCGCGCGACGAATCGAAGGTGTCGGTCGTGCATGGCGACTACCGGCTCGACAACCTGGTGTTCCATCCGACCGAGCCGCGCGTGCTGGCGGTGCTCGACTGGGAGTTGTCGACGCTGGGCCATCCGCTGGCGGACTTCAGCTACCACTGCATGGCCTGGCACATCCCGCCGGGCACGTTTCGCGGCATCGGCGGGCTCGACCACGCCGCGCTCGGCATTCCAGCCGAGAGCGACTACGTGCGGCGCTACTGCGAGCGCACCGGATTGGCAACGCCCGAGGCGCTGGCGCGTGACTGGAACTTCTACCTCGCGTACAACCTGTTCCGCATTGCCGCGATCCTGCAAGGCATCGCCAAGCGCGTCGAAGACGGCACCGCGTCGAGCGGGCAAGCGCGCCAGACGGGCGCCGGCGCCGCCGCCCTGGCGGCACTCGGCTGGACCTTTGCACAACGCACTTAGAAGAGAGACGACACCATGGACTTCGCCTACTCCGACCGCACCAACGCGCTGCGCGAACGCGTCAACGCCTTCATGGCCGAGTTTGTCTATCCGGCCGAGCCGCAGTTCTGGGCCGAGCTCGAAGCCAATGCGCAGGCCGGCAAGCGCTGGACGCCGCTGCAGATGATCGAGCGCTTGAAGCCCAAGGCGCGTGCGGCCGGGCTGTGGAACCTGTTCCTGCCGGAGAGTTCGCTCGGCGCCGGGCTGAAGAACATCGAGTACGCACCATTGGCCGAGATCATGGGCCGCGTGCCCTGGGCCAGCGAAGTTTTCAACTGCTCGGCGCCCGACACCGGCAACATGGAAGTGCTGGTGCGCTACGGCACGCCCGAGCACAAGCAGCGTTGGCTCGAACCGCTGCTGGCCGGCGAGATACGCAGCGGGTTTGCGATGACCGAGCCGGCGGTGGCTTCATCGGACGCCACCAACATCGAAGCGCGCATCGAGCGAGTCCGTGGAGCTGCGGGCGACGAGTACGTCATCAACGGCCGCAAGTGGTGGACCTCGGGCGCCGGCGATCCGCGCTGCAAGATCATGATCTTCATGGGCAAGACCGATCCGACGGCCGCGCGCCACTCGCAGCAATCGATGATCCTGGTGCCGATGGACACGCCGGGCGTGAAGGTGATGCGTCCGTTGCAGGTCTTCGGCTACGACGACGCGCCCCACGGCCACATGGAGGTCGACTTCGCCGATGTGCGCGTGCCGGCGTCGAACATGCTGCTCGGCGAGGGCCGCGGCTTCGAGATCGCGCAGGGGCGGCTCGGGCCGGGACGCATCCACCATTGCATGCGCCTGATCGGCTTGGCCGAACGAGCGCTCGAACTGATGTGCAAACGTTCAACCCGGCGTGTCGCGTTCGGCCGACCGGTGTCGGACCAGGGCGTGACACGCGAGCGCATCGCCGAAGCGCGCTGCCAGATCGAACAGGCGCGCCTGCTCACGCTCAAGGCGGCATGGATGATGGACAACGCCGGCAACAAGGCGGCCCAGGCCGAGATCGCGATGATCAAGGTGGTGGCTCCGAACATGGCCTGCCGCGTCATCGACTGGGCGATTCAGGCGCACGGCGGCGGCGGCATGAGCCAGGATTTTCCGCTGGCCTACTTCTACACGCTGGCGCGCTCGCTGCGCTTTGCCGACGGGCCCGATGAAGTGCACCGCAACGCACTGGCGAAGATGGAGCTCGGGCGGCAGGCCGCCTGAGCCCAGTGCGGTCAGGACTCGCTGGCTTCCTTCTGCGAGGTCGCGCTCCAGGTGCTCGGACCCTGCGTGCTGACGCCACCGCGCGCCACCTCGGTGGCGACACGTCGCGCGGCGGCTGCTGCGGCCATGCCCAGGGCCATCGCGCCTTGCACGATCGCAACGCGCGGGTCGGCCAGGGCCAATCGCAGGACGAGGCGGCCACGCTGCACCACCAGCGCCATCGGCGTGGCCGGCGGCAGCCATGCTGCGCTCGAGGCCAGCGCGTTGGCCAGTCCTTCTTCGAGCCACAGCGTGCCGGCGCGCGGCCGGTTGCTCAACAGGCCGAAGCGCGTGCGCAGCGCGCCCAGCACTTTTCCCGGCACCTGCGGGTAGAGCACCACCCAGCGCATCTCTTCAGGCGTGCTGTCGTCGATGCGAGTCTCGGTGCCTTCGGTGAACTGCTCGAAGACGTCGTGCTCGAAACGGCCGAGCAATTCGCGCGTGGACGCGAGCATCTGCAGATCGCTCGCGGCACCGAGCTCGGCGCGCACGCGCAGCTCCTGGCCGACGATGTAGTTGCGTTGCGACGGTGCCCACTCGACGCGGCACGGCACGGCCGTGGTCTGCGTCTCGATGACGAAGCCTTCCTCGCCGCGGCCGATCGCAAAGCGATGGCCTGCGTTCTCGGCCCAACGCCGCACTTCCGGCCACGGCCCGGCAGGCAGGTCAGTGCCCAACAAACGGTTGAAGATCTTGCTGGACATGCTGCTAGAGTGAAGTCGAACCTGCCACGGGTTCGAGCGAGAACCAAACCATGATCGATGTTTACTCGTGGGCCACGCCCAACGGCCACAAGGTCCACATCATGCTCGAAGAGTGTGGCTTGCCGTACCGCGTGCACAGCGTCGACATCGGCAAAGGCGAACAATTCACGACCGAATTTCTCGCCATCAGTCCGAACAACAAGATCCCGGCGCTGGTCGACTCCGACGGCCCCGACGGCCAGCCGATCTCCCTGTTCGAATCGGGCGCGATCCTTCTCTACCTGGCCGGCAAGACCGGCCGCTTCCTGCCCGAGGACACGCGCGGCAAGTACGAGGTGCTGCAGTGGCTGATGTTCCAGATGGGCGGCGTCGGCCCGATGCTCGGCCAGGCGCATCACTTCCGCATCTACGCGCCGGAGAAGATCGAGTACGCAGTCGAGCGCTACACCAATGAAGCCAAGCGCCTGTACGGCGTGATGGACAAGCGCCTGGCGAAAAGCAAGTACCTCGGCAGCAGCCGCGTATTCGATCGCCGACATCGCCGTCTTCCCCTGGCTGCGCTCGTGGAAGAACCAGGGCATCGATTGGGCCGATTACCCGCACCTCAAGGGCTGGTTCGACGAGATCGGCAAGCGCCCGGCGGTGATGCGCGGCGTCGAGGTGCTGGCCGCGGCGCGCAAGGCGCTGACCGACGACAAGGCGCGTGAAGTGCTGTTCGGTGCGACGCAGTATCAGAAGCAGCACTGAGCGGCATCTCGCTCCTCAGTCCTTGAAGTCCCCCGCCACGCCGACAACGAACTTCGACGGATCGACGTACCTGCGCAGCGCCGCGTTGACCTGATCCAGCGTCAGCGCGCGCAACTGCGCATCGACCTGCGCGGCGAAGGCGAAGGTTCGGCCGAGGTCGAGGTTGCGCGCCCAGCCGCCGGCAAGATTGCGGTCCTGCGCGCGCGACAACGTGCGGAAGTTCAGCAGCCCCTGCTTGCCCTCCTCGAGTTCCTTGGCGCCGAAGCCGTCCTTGAGCGCGCGTTCGACCTCCTGCTTGAAGGCGGCCTCGACCTTGGCGCGGTTGCCAGGCGCGTAGATCGCGCTCGCGTTCCACCATGAGTTGATGCCATGCGCGTCCCAGGCGATGAAGGAACGCACGTCGTAGGACAAGCCTTCCTTCTCGCGGATGCGGTTCCACAGGCGCGAGTTGCCGCCGCTGCCGAGCAGGTGGTTGGCCATCAACAGCGCGGCATAGTCGGCGTCGCCCTCCTTCAACGGCACCGGCTGGATCACGCTCATCACCGCGTTCTGCTTGTCCGGCGTCCTGAAGACAAGGCGCGTGGGCGGCGGTGCATACGGCGGGAACGGTACGCGTGCATAAGGCGTGGCCGTGGGCCAGCCGCCGAAGGCGCGTTGCGCCGCGGACTTGACGGCATCGGCGTCGAAGTCGCCGACCACCGCCAGCTCGACGCGGCCGGCGCCGACGACCTTGGCGTGCAGCGCGCGCAGGGCCTGCGGCGTGGCGGCCTGCACATCCTGCAGACGCTCGTCGAAGCTGCGCGGATGGCGTACGTCGCCGCGCGCATACGGGTTGCCGTGGCGCCCGATCGCTTCTTCCAGCACGGCGTCAGGCTCGCGGCGCTGCGCTTCGATGGCGGCCACCGCTTGCTGTTTGAGCTCGTCGAGCGCCGCGGCGTCGAAGCTCGGCTTGCGCAGCAGCGTACCGACGAGTTCGATCGCTGCCGGCAGATGCTCGCGGCGCGAGCGCAGGTTCATCATCAGCGCGCCCGGCTCGTTCGAAGAAAAGCCGATGCCGATCTCGGTGCGCAGCGCGTCGAGCCGGTCCTGCACCTGCTGGCGGCTGATCTCGGGCGTGCCCTTGTCGAGCATCGCACCCATCAGCGCCGCAACCTCGGCCTGGCCTTGGAGTGCGGCCAGGTCGCCGCCGCGCAGCGTGATGCTCGCTGCCACCGACTGGCCGCGCGTGGTCTTGGGCAGCAGCGCGAACTGCACGCCTGCGGCATCGCCGGTCAGGCGTCCGCGCTGCGTGCGCGCATCGATATTGGCCGGCGTCGCGTCGAAGCGCTCGGACGCCGCTGCCGCGGCCTGGGCCACGAAGCCCTTCATCTCCTGCGCCGGGTCCACCGGCGCCGGCGCGGCCGCGCGCAGCGGCTTGTCGGTCGGCACATAGACGCCAAGCGTGCGGTTGGCCGCGACCAGTCGCTCGGTGGCAAAGCGCTGCACGTCGGCGAGCTTGACGGCGCGCACGCGGTCGCGCAGCAGGAAGAACAAGCGCCAATCGCCCTGCGCCACGAACTCCGACAGCGCCACGCCGATGCGTTCCGGATCGGTGAACTGCTGGTCCCATCCGTTGCCCCACTTGACGCGGGCGCGTTCCAATTCCTCGTTCGTGATCGGCGCCTGCGCCACGCCTTCGAGCGTGGCGAGCAGGGCCGTCTCCGCCGCTGGCAAGTCCTGCCCCGGTGCGAGCGAGGCACCGAAGCTGACGAAGCCCGGGTCGTGCAGCGTCGGCGTCCACGACCAGGTTTCGGCCGCCAGGCGCGCTTCGGTCAGGCGCTTGTGCAGGCGGCCGGAGGGTGTGTCGCCCATCACCAGCGTCAGCAGTTCGGCCGCGGCCTGGTCGGGGTGCGCGCCGGGCACGCCGTGGTAACCCACCATCAGCTGCGGCGTGCCGCCGACGCGGCGCAGCGTGATCGCGCGTTCGCCGTCCTGCGCCGCTTCGAGGGTGTACAGCCGCGGCAGCACACGCTTGGGCTTGGGAATCGGTGCGAAGTGCTTCTGCACCAGCGCCAGCACCCGCGCCGGATCGAACTTGCCGGAGACGATCAGCGTTGCGTTGTCTGGCTGGTAGTGCAGCCGATAGAAGGCTTGTAGACGGCCGATGTCCACGCCTTCGACATCAGGACGAGCGCCGATGGTCGAGTTGCCGTAGTTGTGCCACTGGTACATCGTGGCCACGGTCTTCTCGAACAGGATGCGCGACGGGTCGTTCTCGCCGGCTTCCATCTCGTTGCGCACCACCGTCATCTCGCTGTCGAGATCCTTCCTGGCGATGAAGCTCTTGGTCATCGAGTCGGCCAGCCAGTCGAGATACCAGGCCATGTTGGCCTCGTTGGCGGCAAAACTCGCGAAGTAGTTGGTGCGATCCAGCCAGGTGCTGCCGTTGGCGCGCAGGCCGCGTTTGTTGAACTCGGCCCATACCGTCGGATGGCGCGGCGTGCCCTTGAACAGCAGGTGTTCGAGCAGGTGCGCCATGCCGGTTTCGCCGTAGTTCTCGTGGCGGCTGCCGACCTTGTAGGTGAGATTGATCGTCGTCGTCGGCTTCGAGTCGTCGGGTGCGAGCAGGATCTGCAGGCCGTTGGTCAGACGGTATTCGGTGATGCCTTCTACGCTGGTCAAGGGCGGGAGCTGCGCCAGCGCCAGCGCGGGCGCGAACAGCACGGCAAGGAGGATTCGATGCAGCAGGTTCAGCATGGTCCGACGGCAGAGGGTCGCGCACGGGGTGTGCGCCTCGGCGACTGTAGCGTCGCTCATCGCTCGCGCCAGCCGGCGCTCACGCGGCCCGCGCTTTGCGCGTGCCCTGCTTCAGGAACAGCGAGGCCACCACGCCGCGCAGCCAGCGGTTGGCACTGTCCTGATGGGCGCGCGCATGCCAGTGCTGCTTGACGATGAACGGCGGCACGGCGATCGGACAGGGGTGCACCGCCAGCCCGGCGCTGGTGGCGAGCGCCTCGCCGATCTGGCGCGGCAGCGTGGCCACCAGGTCGGTGGAAGCGACGATAGCGCCCAGGCCGAGGAAGCCCGGCAGTTCGAGCACCACACGGCGCGACACCTTGGCGCGCTTCAACGCGTTGGCCAGCAGCTCTGCGCCGGTGCCGCCGACGATGGCGACATGCCCTTCGGCCTCGTAGGCGCGGCGCGTCAGCGTCTTTCTGATGCGCGCATGGCGCGGGTTGGCCATGCAGACCCAGTCCTGCGGGAACAGGCTCTGCTGATAGAAGCCGGCGTCGAGCCACGGCACGAGGCCGAGTGCGAGATCGGCCTCGCCCGATTGCAACGCTTGCGCGGTGCGCTTCGTCGATGCGCGCCGCCGCGATGCGCACGCCCGGCGCCAGCGCACGCAGGTGGGCCAGCAGCCGGGGCAACAGCGTGACATGGCTGGCGTCGGTCATGCAGATGCGCAAGGTGCGCTCGGCACGCGCCGGATCGAACGGCGCCTCGCGCGCCGACAGGCGCTGCAACTGCGCGAGCGCATCGCGTACCGGGCCGATCAACGCTTCGGCACGCGGCGTCGGCTGCATGCCGGCGGGCGTGCGAACGAACAGCGGATCGTCCAGGCGCTTGCGCAAGCGGGCGAGCCAGATGCTGACCGTGGGCTGGCTCTGGCCCAGCAGCTCGGCCGCCTGCGTGACGCTGCGCGTGCGGTGCAGCAGGTCGAGCAGGCGCAGCAGCTTGGGGTCGAACAGGGCGTCGTCTGGCGGTGGCCATGCGTCGTATTGTGATTCGCAATGCAGACCTATTGCGCGCATAACGTTGCGCGGCAGGCGCAGCCGACGCCTATCGTTGCACGCCACGATGAAGATTCACGTGCTCGGTGCCGGCTCCCTCGGCTGCGCGATCGGTGGCACGCTGGCCGCGGCCGGATCGGAGGTGACGCTGATCGCGAGATCGCGCGAGCATGTCGATGCGGTCAATGCAAGCGGCCTCGTGATGCGCGATGCCGACGGCAACGAGCGCCTCGTCGAGGCTCGCCGCCGCGACCGACGCCGAGGGCCTGTCGCCGGCCGACCTGGTGATCGTGCTGGTGAAGTCGTTCCACACCGAAGCGGCGATCGAGGGCTACAAGCAGGCGGTCGGCGACAACACGATCGTGATGTCGCTGCAGAACGGGCTCGGCCACGAAGAGGTGCTCGCCAACGCCGTCGGCCGCGCAGCGGCTGCTCGCCGGCAAGACCTATGTCGGCGGCGTGTTCCTCGCGCCCGGCGTCGTGCGCGCCGGCGTGCAAGGCAAGCTGACGCTGATCGGCGAGCCCGATGGCGGCATCAGCGAACGCGTGCAGCGCGTCGCAGCCGAGTTCGAGCGCGCCGGACTGAAGACCACGGTCAGCGACAACATCACCGGCACCATCTGGGACAAGCTGCTCGTCAACACCGCCACCGGCGCGCTGTCGGGCATCACGCGGCTGCCCTACGGCCCGCTCTACGCGGTGCCCGAACTCGAAGCCTGCGCGGTGGCCGCAGTGGCCGAAGCGATGGCGGTGGCGCGCGCC
Organism: uncultured beta proteobacterium; assembly: GCA_963738605.1. GTDB lineage: Bacteria > Pseudomonadota > Gammaproteobacteria > Burkholderiales > Burkholderiaceae_C > CADEEN01. The sequence continues at coordinate 586,119 of CAVTXG010000010.1, read as the reverse complement.
AAGGGCGTGAAGCTGTCGATCGAGGAACCGATCGACGCCTGGCGCATGGCCGGCGCGGGCCTGCGGCGCCGACTTCAAGGCCTCGATGCTGCAAAGCCTCGAGAAGGGCTCGGTCACCGAGATCGATTTCATCAACGGCGCGGTGGTGGCCGAAGGCGAGCGCCTGGGCATCCCGACGCCGGTCAACCGCACGCTTGGTCGCCTGCATCAAGGGCATCGAAAAAGGACTGCAATGATGAAGGCGTATCTCGAACATGTGGCGATGTGGGTGAAGGACATCCACTGGCACATCAAGTTCTTCCACGACGTGTGCGGCATGACGATGCGCGAGGTGCAGGGCACGCCGCGAAGACCCCGAGCAGTACTGGACGCTCGGCGGCATGCAGTTCATCGCCTCGCCCGACTTCGCCGGCCCCGAGGGGCGCCTGGCGCACCTGGGCGTGATGTGCGAGGACCTCGAAGCCACGCTCGCCGCGGCGCAGAAGTTCGGCGTCACCGAGATGCCGCAAGGCCGCAACTGGCTGCGCCTGCCCGATGGGCTGGCGGTCGAATTCATCCAGGCCCGGCCCGCGACCACCGTGGCGCAGGCGCTGGCCCTCAACCCGAGAGCAGACGATGATTCAAGACAAGTACTTCGACGACGCCGTCGTCGGCGAGCCCTGCATCAGCCCCGAGTACGAAGTGACCGAGGCGCGCGTGATGGCCTATGCCGACCTGACGCGGCGACCACACGCCGGTGCACACCGACGAGGCCTACGCCAAGACCACGCCCTTCGGCACGCGCGTCGCGCATGGCCTGTTCGGCCTGAGCATCGCCGACGGCCTGAAGACCCAGAGCGACATGCGCTTCATGCCCGGCATGTCGCTCGGCTGGGAGTGGAGCTTCGTCGGCCCGATCAAGCTCGGCGACACGCGTGCGCGTGCGCTTCTCGGTCGGCAGCAAGCGCGAGATCAAGAGCGCGCCCCGGCTGGGGCATCCTGGTGCTGCCGTCCGAGCTGATCAACCAGCGCGACGAGGTGGTGCAAAGAGGCGAGCACCGCGTGATGGTGCCGATGCGGAGTCGCGCATGAGCCAGGCCCTGCCCCTCGACGGCATCAAGGTCGTCGACTACAGCCACTACCTCGCCGGCCCGCACATGTCGCGCTGCCTCGCAGCGATGGGCGCCGACGTGATCAAGGTCGAGCGTCCGAGCGCCGGCGACCCCGGCCGCGCCAGCCCGACGATGGTCAAGGGCCAGAGCGGCTACTTCATGCAGCAGAACATGGGCAAGCGCGGCCTGTGCGTCAACCTGAAGGACAAGCGCGGCCTGGAGCTGATGCACAAGCTCACCGACGAGGCCGATGTCTTCGTCGAGAACTACCGGCCGGGCGCGCTCGACAAGCTGGGCCTGGGCTACGAGGAACTCTCGAAGCGCAACGCCAAGCTCGTCTATTGCTCGGTCTCGGCCTACGGCCACACCGGGCCCGACGCCGAGCGCGCCGGCTTCGGCCTGATCGCCGAGGCCACGCAGCGGCGCGATGTCGCTGATCGGCTCGCCGGGCGAAGCGCCGCCGCTGTTTCGCATGCCGATCGCCGACATGTACGCCGGCATGCATGGCGTGGCCGCGATCTGCGCCGCGCTGCTCGGGCGCGTGAAGAGCGGCCGCGGCCAGCACATCGACATCGCGCTGTACGACTGCATGATCTCGATGCACGACTACGCGGCGCAGAGTTATCTGCTCAGCGGCGAGATCCCGGTGCAGACCGGGCACGACCTGCCGCAGAGCACGGTCTACGGCAGCTTCCCGGCGCAAGGACGGCTACCTCGTGATCGCGGCGCAGGCCGACGACTCGTGGAAGCGCTTCGCCAAGCTGATCGGCGGCGACGCCTACGCGGCCGATGCGCGCTTTCACGCGTCGGCCGGCCGCAACGCGCACCGCGTCGAGATCCTCGCCAAGGTGCGCGAGTGGACGATGGCGCAGGCCGAGCGTCAAGGCCTGCTGCGCCGCGCTCGACGCGGCCGGCGTGCCCGCCGCGCCGGTGGCGCGCATCGACGAGGTGCTGGCCGATCCGCAGACGCTGGCGCGCGGCATGGTGGTCGAGCAGGACCATCCGCTGCTCGGCAAGATCAAGCTGCCCAACCTGCCGTTCCGCTTTTCCGATTGCGACACCGCGCCGCGCGGCCCGGCGCCGCTGCTGGGGCAGCACAATCGCGAGGTCGCCGCGCAGCTCGGCCTTTCGAGCGGCGAGATCGAAGCGATGGAGCGCGATGGCGTGCTGTACGCGCGAACCCGCCGTCGAAAGAAGATGCCATGACCGACCGCTACGCCCTCTTCGGCAACCCTTCGGCCACAGCAAGTCGCCGCTGATCCACAACGGCTTTGCAAAGGTCACCGGCCACGACGTCGAGTACGGCCTGATCGAAGCGCCTGCGGGTCCGCCCAGCGGCTTTGCTGCCGCCGCGCTCGCCTTTCGCGACAGCGGCGGGAACGGTGAAGCGAAGGGCTGCAACATCACCGCGCCCTTCAAGCTCGACGCCTTCGCGCTGGCGACCGCATCGCATGGAGCGCGCCGAGTTGGCCGGCGCGGCGAACTGCCTCAAGTTCGAGCCCGACGGCCGCATCCTGGCCGAGATGTTCGATGGCATCGGCCTGGCCAACGACATCGAGCGCAACCTCGGCTTCTTCATAAGGGCAAGCGCGTGCTGCTGCTCGGCGCCGGCGGCGCGGTGCGCGGTGCGATCGCGCCTTTCCTCGATCGGCAGCCGGCGCGGCTCGTGGTCGCCAACCGCACGGCGCAGAAGGCGGTCGCGTTGGCCCGGCAGTTCGACGCCCGCGGGCCGGTCGCCGGCTGCGGCTTCGCCGACCTCGGCGCAGAGCGCTTCGACCTCGTCGTCAACGGCACCAGCGCCAGCCTGCGCGGCGAGTTGCCTGCCGTGCCGCCTTCGGTCTTCGCCGACACCGCACTGGCCTACGAGATGGCCTACGGCAAGGGACTGACACCCCTGCTTCGCCTGGCGCAAAACGCCGGCGTGCCGCAACTGGCCGACGGCGTGGGCATGCTGGTCGAGCAGGCGGCCGAAGCCTGGGTCTGGTGGCGCAAGGTGCGGCCGGACACGAAGGCGGTGATCGACAAACTGACAGTGCCTCTGAAGTGAAACTCGAAAGCGCAGCGCGATCGTCGGGAGTCGGCCCGTTGTGTGCGTTCGCGATCGTCCGCAAATGCGCTGGGCCGAGGCCGGTGCGCAAGCAAGGCGGCGGGCGGGGCGCAGTCGGGGCTCAAGCGGCGCTCGCCCTCGCTGCGCGAGGGTTCCCTGCGATGCTCGGTCTGAGGTCGCACCGCGAAACTCGCTGCACTCACTGCGTTCGTTGCGCTCGAACACTCGCGGTGAGTCAGATCACGAAGCGCGCGGGTACGCGCGCCGACCTCAGCCCTGGCCTTGCAGGCCGCGCCGGGCGCAAGCGCCCAGCTGCTCGCCAGGCACAAACAGTCCACTGGACTGTTTGTGTCCGGGCTCGCCTTCTCGGCGGCGCCATTCGCCCCGCCTGCGCCCCGCCCGCCGCCTTGCGGGAACAGCCGTTCTTGGGTGAGAGTGAGGGGCAAGCCGCGGGCATCGAGCCCGTGGCTTGCCGCGCGCCGCAGGCGCGCGTGCAGGCGCCAGCCGGGCTCGATGCCCGGCTGGGGTCTTTCTCCAACCAAGAACAGGTGCTGCCTCGCAAAGCCGTGGGCGGGTGCGCGCTGGCGCGCCTGTGCGGCGGCGAGGAGCGGAGGGTTTCGGTCGGCGCGCGTACTCGCGCGCTTCGTCAACTGACTCGCCGCATCTGTTCGAGCGCAGCGAACGCAGTGAGCGCAGCGAGTTATGCGGCGCGACCGAAACCCGAGCACCGCAGCGAAGTCGGCGCCGCAGGCGCCGACCGCCGCACCGAAGCGCCAGCGCGCACCCGCCCGCGGCTTTGCGATCCCCACGGTGTATGCGCAAAGCGCGCATTCAAAGTCGGCAATGGGCCGAGAGCCGACGCCGCAACCGTTGTGTTTCATGCGTCGCGGGTGGCGCGCAGCGCGGGGGAGCAACTGAAATGAGCAAGACACGCATCGCAGTCGCCGGCGCCGGCTACATCGGCCAGGCGCACATGGGCGCGGCGCGGGCCAGCGCGACGGTCACGTTGTCGGCGGTGGTCGATCCGTCGCCCGCTGCCAAGGCCACGGCCGACGCGGCCGGCGTGCCGCTGTACGCATCGCTGGCCGAACTCTTCGCCAAGGACAAGCCCGACGGCGTGGTGCTGGCCACGCCGAATCAGCTGCATGTGCCGCATGCGATGGCATGCATCGCAGCCAAGCTGCCGATGCTGCTCGAAAAGCCGATCGCGCAGACGGTGGCCGAAGCCGAGCAACTGGTGAAGGCGGCCGACGAAGCCAAGGCGCGCCTGCTGATCGGCCACCACCGCGCGCACAGCCCGATCATGGCCAAGGCCAAGCAGGTGGTCGATTCGGGCGTGCTCGGCCGCCTCGTCGGCGTGATGGGCAGCGCCACCTTCGTCAAGCCCGACCACTACTTCGTCGATGCGCCTTGGCGCAAGGAACTCGGCGCCGGGCCGATCCTGCTCAACATGATCCACGAGGTGCACAACCTGCGCATGCTGTGCGGCGACATCGTGGCGGTGCAGGCCTTCACCTCGCACGCGGTGCGCGGTTTCCCGGTCGAGGACACGGTGTCGATCAGCCTGCGCTTTGCCAACGGCGCGCTCGGCACCTTCTTCCTCTCGGACACCGCCGCCTGCGCCAAGAGCTGGGAGCAGACCTCGCAGGAGAACAAGGCCTATCCGAGCTACGACGACGAAGACTGCTACACGGTCTGCGGCACCAACGGCTCGCTCGCGGTGCCGACGATGCGCATCAAGACCTACCCGCGGCCCGAAGACCGCTCGTGGTGGAAGCCGTTCGAAGTGGGTATCGTCGGCATGGTGCGCGACGATCCGATCAAGCACCAGATGGAACACTTCGGCGCGGTGGTGCGCGACGAGGTCCCACCGCTGGTGAGCGCGCGCGACGGCCTGGCCAACCTGCGCGTCACCGAGGCCATCGTCGAGGCCGCGAAGGCCGGCAAGACCATCGAACTGACGTAGGAGCAAACGCAATGGCACTGAAAGTCCTGATGCTGCACGGCATCAACCACAGCATGTTCGGCAAGCGCGACCCCAAGCAGTACGGGACGATCACGCTGGCGCAGATCGACGCGCAACTGCAGGCGCTCGGCAAGGAGCTCGGCGCCGAGATCGAGAGCTTCCAGACCGACAGCGAAGGCGAGATGTGCGGCCGCATCCACCGCGCCTACACCGAAGGCAAGGACGCGGTGCTGATCAACGCCGGCGCCTGGACGCACTACAGCTACGGCATCCGCGACGCGCTCGCCATCCTGACCTGCCCGATCGTCGAGCTGCACATGAGCAACATCCATGCGCGCGAGGCGTTCCGGCATATCTCGGTGTTCGCCGAGATCGTCAAGGGCCAGATCTGCGGCTTCGGCGTCGACAGCTACCTGCTGGCGCTGCGCGCCGCGGTCAGCGCGGTGCAGCAGCAGCCGGCGCGCTGACGCTCAGACCGTTCGGCGCTGCCGGGTTCAGGGGCCCGGCAGCTGCACCGCGAGGTAGAGCCCGAGCTTGCCGCCGTGCAGGCGCAACATGAGGTGGGCGTTCTCGTTCAGTGGCGTGCGCAGCAAGGTGCCGCGCGCCAACGCGTGCCAGGACGCAGCCGGCAGCGGCGGCCCGGCATCGATCGGCGTGGCGTGTGCGCGGCGGGTCCACGCCGGGGCTGCGCGGTCGGGCGGCGCGCGCAAGCCGTCGTGCCAAGCCAGTGGCGGCGGCGAAGCGGCGTCGGCCGCGCGATTCACGTTCTCACTGCCCGCCCAGATCAAGCCGGGCGCCAGGGCCAACGCCGCCGCGGCCACCAACACGGGTGCGCCCACGGCCGCGCTCCGGGCTGCTGGAACGAAGACCTCAGCGATCGGTCCAGACGGGATCGAAGTCGGCGCCGTCGCAGGCGCCGTCGAATTCGCTCGCCAGCCAGGCCAGTCGGACGTCTTCGCAGGAGAAATCGGTGTCGTCACGCAGGGCGTCGATATCGTCGATGGCCTGCTCGGTGCGCGTGGTACCCATGTCAGCCTCCAGGGGTGGTGGCGGCCGAAAGCGGCCTGCCTGACCCTGGGTTGCGGCAGCCGCGGCGCAGGTTCAATCGAGTCGATCGGACTGCCGCCGGGCTTCGTACCACGCGCTACAGCACCGACCGCATCTGCTGCGCCGTCTCCTGCAGCAGCGGCAGCACCGCCTCGACCATATGTTCGCCGCTCTTGTAGGCCGGCATCGTCACCGTCATGCCGAGCGCGGCGCGGCAGCGGCCCTTGCGGTCGATCAGCGCCACCGACATGCCGCGCAGGCCGGCGTCGAGCTGCGCATCGGTCTGCGCGTAGCCGAGGCTGCGCGCACGCATCACATCGGCGCGAAAGCGCCGGCGCTCGGTGACGGTGTGCGCGGTGAACTTGACGAAGTCGTGGCGCGCGATCCAGGCATCGAGTGCCTCGTCGTCGAAGGTGGCCAGGATGGCCACGCCCGGCGTCACCACATGCGCGGGCACGCGCACGCCCACGCCGTAGCCGATGGTCAGCCAGCGCGGGGGCGCGCTGCGCGCGATGTACACCACCTCGTGCTCGTCGAGCACGCTGACGTTGACGGTGTGGCCGCACTGCGCCGAAACGCGCTGGATGAAGGGCTGCACCACGCGCGGCAGGCGCGCCGCTTCGAGATAGCTCTGGCCCAGGCGCAAAACGCGCGGCGCCAGCCAGAACTGCTTGCCGTCGCTGGCGGCGTAGCCGAAGTGCACGAGCGACAGCAGGTAGCGCCGCGCCGCGGTGCGCGTCAGGCCCGCGCGCTGCGCCGTTTCGCTGGCGGTCAGTTGCGGATGGTCGTCGTCGAAGGCCTCGATCACGCGCAGGCCCTTGCCCAGGCCGTCGACGAGATCGCGGCGCTCGATGGCCGGCGTCGTGGCAGCGGCCGTCATCGTCGTCATCGTGCAGACTCTCCGTAGTTACCCGAGGAACGCTCGCAGATCGCGCAAGGCGCGCGATTATCGCGCGCATGAGGGTACAAGCGCTTGTCCGAGTCGCGCTGGGTTTCTATCGTTCGGCCCACCGATCACGACACCTCCAGGAGACAAGACATGAAGCTGCTGCACCGCACCCTGCTCGCCGCCACCTGCCTCGCCGCGTTCAGCGCGCAGGCCCAGAACACGATCAAGATCGCCGGCCTGTACGAACTCTCCGGCGCCGGCGCCTCGGCCGGCACGATGTTCAAGAACGGCGTGGACCTCGCGGTCAAGGAAATCAACGAGGCGGGGGGCATCCTCGGCAAGAAGATCGAGCACGCCGCATCCGACACGCAGACCAACCCGGGCGTGGCCAAGGGCCTGGCCTCCAAGGCCGTGGACGATGGTGCGTTCGCCGTGTTCGGCCCGGTCTTTTCCGGCTCGATCATGGTCAGCATGGCCGAGACGCGAAAGGCGGAGGTGCCCAACTTCACCGGCGGCGAAGCGGCGTCGATCACCACGCAAGGCAACCCGTACATCTTCCGCACCAGCTTCACGCAAGCCACGGCGATGCCCAAGGTGGCGCGCTACATCGCCGACAAGCTCAAGGCGAAGAACGTGGCCGTGATGTACGTCAACAACGACTTCGGCAAGGGCGGACGCGACGCCATCACCAAGGCGCTCGAAGGCGTCGGCGCCAAGGTCGTGGCCGACATCTCGACCGACAGCGGCCAGATCGATTTCTCGGCGCCGGTGCTGAAGGCCAAGAACGCGAATGCCGACGCCCTGTTCGTCTATACCAACGAAGAGGAATCGGCGCGCGCGCTGCGCGAGCTGAAGAAGCAAGGCTTCGCCAAGCCGATCGTCGGCGAGACCACGCTCACCGGCCAGAAGGTGATCGAACTCGCCGGCGACGCGGCCAACGGCGCGCTGGCGCATGTCGGCCTGACGGTGGATGCGCCGAACGCGCAGATGCTCAAGTTCAAGGCACGCTTCTATCAGGAGACCAAGACCATCTCCGATCACAACGGCATCAAGGGCTACACCGGCGTGTACGCGCTCAAGGCTGCGATCGAGAAGGCCGGCAAGATCGACAAGAAGGCGGTGGCGCAGGCGATGAAGGGCCTGACCATCAGCGCCGCCAAGCACCCGGGCGTGATCTTCAACGTCACCTTCGACGACAAGGGTGACCTCGACCGAGAGAGCTTCATCGTCGAAGTCAAGGGCGGCAAGCAGGAGGTCAAGGAAGTGGTGCCGCCTTTGAGCGCGAAGAAGTGAATGGCCCCCTCTCCCGCTCTGCGGGAGAGGGCTGGGGTGCGGGCGCGGACACGGCACTCACCTCTCACCCCAGCCCTCTCCTGCGGAGGGGCGAGGGAGCAAGACAGATGACCGACTTCCTCCAACTGCTGATCAGCGGCTGTGCCACCGGCGCGATCTACGCGCTGGCCGCACTCGGCTTCACGCTGCTGTGGCAGGCCAGCGGCACCATCAACTTCGCGCAGGGCGAGTTCGTGATGCTGCCGGCCTTCGTCATGCTGGCCTTCAGCATCGCCGGCGCGCCGCTGCTGGTGAGCTTCGCGCTCACCTGCATCGTCGCCGTGATCGTGCTCGGCTACGCCTTCAAGCGCGGCATTGCCGATCCGCTGCTGCGCTTCGGGCTGATGCCGATCGTGGTGGCCACCATCGGCCTGGCGATCGCCGCGCGCAACGGCGTCCGCGCCGGCTACTCGGCCGAAGCCCATCCCTTCCCGTCGCTGTTCGCCGACAAGCTGTTCACCATCGCCGGCGTCAACGTCACGCTCGCCGACATCGGCACGCTCGTGATCGCGTTGGCGCTGGTGCTCGGCACGCAGGCTTACCTCAACAAGACCGTGACCGGCCGCGCCATGCAGGCCGTGGCGCAGAACACCGAGAGCGCCACCGTGCTCGGCATCAACGTGCCGCGCATGATCTTCTACACCTTCGCCATCAACGCGGTGCTGGCCTGCGCGGCGGCGCTGCTGGTGACGCCGACCTACCTCGCCAAGTTCGACATGGGCGAATCCTTGGGAACGAAGGCGTTCTTCGCCGCGATCATCGGCGGCTTCAACAACAGCCGCGGCGCCTTGTTGGGAGGCGTGATCGTCGGCGTCAGCGAGAACCTGGCCGCGGCCTACATCTCGCCGGCGTACAAGGATGCCGTCGCGCTGGTGATCTTCATGATCGTGATCCTGTTCAAGCCGCAGGGGCTGCTCGGCAAGAAGGTGGAGAGAAAAGTATGAACCCCCAAGCTCACGTCGTTCGCTGCCCCCCGAGGGGGCGCGCAGTGTCCTTCGGAACGGCCGGGCAGACACTGCCATGAAGCCCATCCACTGGATCATCACGGCGGTCGTTGCTGCCGTGCTGCTGTTCGTGCCGCCCTTCCTCAAGAACTACGGCATCTACCTCTTCAGCTACTGGCTCGTCTTCGTCATCGCGACGATGGGCCTGAACCTGACCATCGGCTACGCCGGCCAGAAGTCGCTCGGCCATGCGGCCTTCTTCGGCATCGGCGCCTACACGGTGGCGATCCTGCTCAAGGCCGGCATCAGCTTCTGGATCGGGCTGCCGCTGGCGATGCTCGGCTGCTTCTTCGTCGGACTGGCGCTCGGCTTCCCGGCGCTGCGCGTGCAAACGATCTACCTCGCCTTCGCAACGCTCGGCTTCAACACCGCGCTCTGGCTGGTGATGCGCAACGAGGAGTGGCTCACCGGCGGCACCTTCGGCATCAACAACATCGCGCGGCCGGGGCTGTTCGGCATCGACCTGTCGAGCAACCTCAAGTACTACTACTTCATCCTCGGCGTCGCCATCGTCATGTGCGCGCTGCTGTGGAAGCTGCTGCACTCGCCCTGGGGCAAGGCCTTCACTTCGCTGCGCGACAACCCGATCCGCGCCGAGAGCCTGGGCATCAACATCCAGGCCTACACCCTGCTGTCGTTCGCCATCGGCGCGGTGTATGCGGGCGTGGCCGGCGCCCTCTTCGCGCCGCTGGTGGAGTTCATCGAGCCGGCGCCGTTCACGGTCGCAGCGTCGATCATGATGTACCTGATGGTGGTGGTCGGCGGCGCCGGCTACTTCTGGGGGCCACTGCTCGGCTCCGCGGTCGGCGTGATCCTGCCCGAGTGGCTGCGCTTCGCCCAGGGCTGGTACCTGTTCGTCTTCGGCTCCGCGGTCGTGCTGCTGATGCTGTGGCTGCCCGACGGCCTGCTCAGCATTCCCGACAAGCTGCGCGCCAAGCGGCTGTCGCGCGAGGCCTCGGCCGCGCGTGCAGCAGCGGCCGCCAAGCTCGGAGGAGCGCAGTCATGACGCTTCTTAAAGTCACTGGCCTGAAGAAGGCCTACGGCGCGATCAAGGCGGTCGACGGCGTCAGCTTTGAAGTCATGCCGGGCGAGATCTTCGGCGTGATCGGGCCCAACGGCTCGGGCAAGACGACGATGTTCAACTCGGTGCTCGGCCAGATCGAGCCCGACGAGGGCAAGATCGAACTCAACGACCACGACATCACGGGCCTGTCGCCGCAGCAACTGAATCAAAGGGGCGTCGGCCGCACCTTCCAGACGCTGCAGGTGTTTCCCAAGATGACGGTGCGCGACAACCTGCTCGTCGCCGCGCAGGAGCACCAGGGCTCGATGTGGAGCCGCATGTTCGCGCCGAGCGATTCGGGCCTGGGCGCGAAGGCCGATGCGCTGATCGACCAGTTCCGCATCCGCCATGTCGCCGACAAGAAGGCCGGCGAACTCAGCTACGGCCAGCAGAAGCTGGTGGACATCGCAATGGCCTTCATGAGCGAGCCCGACCTGGTGCTGCTCGACGAGCCGTGTGCCGGCGTGAATCCATCGCTCGTCGGCGGCATCAGCACGCTGCTGAAGGAGCTGAACAAGACGCGCAAGGGTTCTTTCGTCGTCATCGAGCACAACATGGATTTCGTGATGAGCCTGTGCCACCGCATCCTGGTGATGGTCGAAGGCAAGGTGATGGCCGTCGGCACGCCGGCGGAGATCCGAGCCAACAAGCAGGTGCTCGACGCCTACCTCGGGAGCTGAACCATGTCCGACATCGCGATCGAATTCGACGACGTGGTCGCCGGCTATGGCGAGTTCATGATTCTCAACAACCTCAGCCTGAAGGCCCGGCGCGGCAAGATCACACTGCTGCTCGGACCCAACGGCGCGGGCAAGAGCACGGTGCTGAAGACGCTGTTCGGCCTGCTCAAGGTGCGACAGGGCCGCGTCTTGCTCGAAGGCCAGGAGATCACCGGCGCGTCGGCCAAGGAGCTGCTGACGCAGCACGGCGTGGCCTTCGTGCCGCAGGGGCGCAACCTGTTCGGCCAGCTCACGGTGTACGAGAACCTCGAACTCGGCGGCATCACGCTCGGCATGAAGACGACGCACGAGCGCATTCCTGAAGTGCTCGACCTGTTCCCGCGCCTCAAGGAGCGCATCAACTCGGCCGCGTCGTCGCTCTCCGGCGGCGAGCAGAAGCAGCTCGAGGTCGGTCGTGCACTGCTGCTGCGACCCAAGGTGCTGCTGATCGACGAGCCGTCGATCGGCCTGAGTCCGCTGGTGGTACATGACGTGTTCAACTTGCTGCGCAAGCTCGCCGACGAACAGGGCGTGACGGTGCTGATGGTCGAGCAGAACGTGAAGAGCGCGCTGAAGATGGCCGACGAGGCGATCGCGTTGGAGTCCGGCCGCCTCGTGCTGCACAAGCGCGCCGACGAGTTGCTGGCCGATCCGAACATCGAGCGCCTGTTCCTGGGTGGGGCGCATGCGGCAGCGCCGCAGCCTGCGACCAACTGACGCCCGCCTTCAAGCACCCCGGATTCGCCGTGCGATGGCGTCAGCCGTGGCGTGCAGCACGCGCGACGCTCGCAGGCGGCACTCCCACACCGTCAACACATGCCACCCGAGGCGGCGCAACGCCGCTGCCTTGCGCTTGTCGCGAGCCTTGTTGTCCGCGAGCTTGCTGACCCAATAGTCTTGGCGAGTCGTCGGCACTCGGCCCGCAGGGCAGTCATGCCCGTGCCAGAAGCACCCATGTACGAACAAGGCGACGCCATACCTGGGAAAGACGATGTCGGGCCGCCCCGGCAAATCGGCTGCGTTCAGCCGGTAGCGCAGCCCCCGCGCATGCAATGCACGACGCAGGTCGAGACTCCGGCTTGGTGCCTGCTTGTCGGATGCCGCGCATGCGCGCGCTTCGCGCCTGGACAGAGAGAAAATCAGCCACCGCTAAACTCGGCGCACAACGACACAAGCAACGACATGCATGGTCCCGGGATTCTGGCGCGAACGCTGACACAGCCGAGCAAAGGCGCCACCAAGCCCTACCAGTTCGGCAACGAGTGGCAGTACCACTCGCGCAGCGATCGACACTCCAAGGCAGCGAGTTGGGGGCTGACCTTCGATCTGATGCAGCACTGTCCGCTGCTGCGCCAGCATGTGGAGCAAGGCAAGGTGGCGCTCGGCATCAACCACGAGCTGCGCGACTTCCGCAACAACAAGAAGAAGAACCTGGACATGGTGCTTTGCCGCGCCACGGATCAGCCGAGCGCGGGAGGTTCCAAGTCTGGCGCGCGAGGCGCGACGGACTTCGCGGGCTTGTCCGACGCATACGGCCTTGTACTCTCGCCCGGCGAGCGCGTCGCACTACGGAAGCTGCCCATCTTGCCGATCGGCGGGGTCGCCAATGTTCTCGTGGCCACCGAGGCCAAAGCCGCGATGACCGCATTCCTCAAGGCGCGGCCACGATTGAAGGACGAACTGACCTCCAGTCACCAGACGATCCACGGCGACAACGAGTACGCGATTGCGGCGGGCCTCGTGATCGTCAACGCTGCGCCCACCTTCGTGTCGCCGGACCTCAACAAGCACGACCTGCACGTCGCGCAGGTCGTGGTCTCCTCGCATCGGCAGCCTGACGATGCGGTAAAGGTGATCGATGGTTTGCGCGATCTGCAGCGGCGTTCCTCCGTCAATGACAGCGGATTCGACGGCCTTGGCGTCGTCGTCATCGATTGTGCCAACGACGGCCGGCCTGTTGCCTGCGTCACGAAGCACCCGCCGGCGCCGGCGCGCAGCGACGACTTCGACTACGAGCGCTTCGTGCATCGGCTCGCGCAGCTATACGCAACGCGCTTCGCCGGCATGTAGGCTCAAGCTCAGGCGGCTTGCAGCAACTCGAGTTGCGTGGGTCTCGACACCGTCTGGCCCGACGTGGCCATGACTTCAGCGTGACGGCGCACGGCTTCCAGGAAACCCGGTTCGAAACGCAGCTTTGCGCGCTGGGTACGACCGAGAAATCCCAACGTCGCCTTGAGCGACAAAAGTTGTTGCCCGTGCGTGTCTTCCAGGAACTCCACCAAGCCGCGCGGACGAAGGCCGATCGGGTCACGACCGATGTCGACCGAAAAGCGGTGGCGACCGTCGAAGCGGGCCGCGCGAGGCGCCTTGCCCTGTGCAGGGAACGGCAAGTCGGTGGCCGTTGCGACAACGGGGCCGGGGTCGCGCAGCCGCTCTCCAAGCCAACGTGCCACCGGGACACTTACCGCGCTGCCGACCAGACTCCAACGCGTCGAAGCACGGCCAACGCTTTCCGCCGGTTGGGTCCAGTCGCCATCGAAGCCCTGCATGCGCTCAACGTCGCGGATGCCAGGCTTGATGACTCTTCCATCCGGCATCAGGATTGCAGGGGGCGACGGAATGCCGATCGTGCTGCCATTCTTCAAGCGTCGGGACAGCATCGACAGCCCAACCCAACCCACCCAGGCCCTCGGTCCAGTAGAAGCCGTGTGCGACAGTGACCAAGTGAAGTGCGGCGGCCGTTCCAGCGGCCGGTCATCGGCGAACAAGACACCCGCATGGATCGAGCGTCCTCGATGCAACCAAGATCACCCGCTCGCGCCGCTGAGGCAGGCCGAATCCGATAGCTGTCCACCACGCGATACGCCCAGCGGTAGCCGAGTCGCTCGAATTCCTCGATGATCGCGCGCATCGCGCTGCCACCGTTGAGCTGCAACATGAACGGCACGTTTTCCACCACGACGGTCGGCACGCGTTTGCGCTTCAAAAGGCGGAACACCTCGCCGATCAGACCTGAGCGCTCTCCCTCCAGGCCAGCCGTACGTCCGGCTTGGCTCAAGTCCTGGCAGGGAAAACCAGCGCAGAGCACTTCAGTGCTGGGCGGCAACGACCTCAGCGTCGTGATGTCGTCGTGGTATGCGACGCCCGGAAAGCGCGCCTCAACACCGCGCGCGACGAAGGGAACACGTCACAGAGCAGCGATGTATGAAAACCGGCTTGCCGCAAACCGAGTTCGAATCCCCCGATGCCAGCGAAGAGTCCGACAACGCTCATATGGATACCTATACAGTCCCGAAATCATAACCGAGGCCGCGTACTTCACCACCCCGGCGGCCTACCCTTCGACATATGGCGCCGCGGCTGGTCGCCTCGAACCGAACAACAAGGAGACAAGAATGCCGCTGCTGGGCGAAGGTGCACTGGCGATGTGGTGGGACATCGCCGCCGCGGTGCGCCACGAGTTCGAGGACTGGCATTCGCACGAGCACTTCGCCGAGCGCCTCGCGCTGCCGGGCTTTCTGCGCGCGACCCGTTGGACCGATGCCGACGGCGGCGAAGGCATCTTCCAGCTCTACGAGATCGAGCGCCACGACGTCGTCGCTTCCGCCGCCTACCTGAAGAGCGTGAACGCGCCGACGCCGTGGTCCACGGCGATGATGCCGCACCACCGCCACATGGTGCGCAGCCAGTGCCATCGGCTCGAGAGCCACGGCAGCGCGATCGCGCGCCATGCCGCGGTTTGGCGCTTGTCGCCGGCTCCAGGCCGCGACGCGGCGCTGCGCGCGGCGTTGAAGACGCTGATCGAAGCCCTGCCCGGCCGCCCCGGCATCACCGGCGCGCATCTGCTGCGGCACGAAACACCGGCCATTGCCATCACCACCGAACAGAAGATCCGCGGCGGCGACCGCAACGCCGATTGGGTGCACATCGTCTGCGGCTACGACGCTGCCACGCTGCGCGCGTTGGCGCCGGCGGACGGCGCGCTCGGCGCGTCCGCGCTGCAGGCCGCCGGCGCTTCGAGCAGCGAGTTCACCGGGCTGTACGCACTGTCGCTGTCGGCGCTGCCGGGCGATCTGCCGCCGCGATGAAAGCCATCGCCAAGCTCCGGCCCGAACCCGGCGCGATGGCGCTGATCGATGTCGAGCCGCCGCAGCGACGCGCCGGTGAGGTGCTGCTGCGCATTACGGCCGGCGGCATCTGCGGCACCGATGTCGCGATCTGGAAATGGTACGAAGCCGTGGTCGGCCAGTACGCGCCGCGCTTCCCGCTGATCGTCGGTCACGAGTTCGCGGGCACGGTGATCGAGTCGGACGACACGGACGACGCGCGCTCCTTGCTGGGCGCCGTGGTCGCGGTCAACCCGCAGATCGCCTGTGGCCATTGCCGCTACTGCGGCCTCGGCCGGCCGACGCTGTGCGACGACCGGCGCCTGATGGGCGGGCGCATCGACGGCGGCTGGACCGAATTCGTCAGCGTGCCGGCGCGCAACGTGCACCCGCTGCCCGCAGGCATCGACAGCGCGGTGGCACCGTTGCTGGAGCCGCTGTCCGTCGCCACGCATGCCGTGGTGGAGCGCGTGCCGGTGAAGAGCGGCGACGTTGTGGCCGTCATCGGCGCCGGGCCGATCGGCATCCTGTGCGCCGTGCTCGCGCTGGCGGCGGGCGCCTCCAAGGTGATGATCACCGGCATCGCCGCCGACCACGGACGGCTCGAGATGGCGCGCTCGATCGGCGCGGTGCCGGTGAACATCGACGCGCACGACCCGCTCGCGCTGCTGCGCTCGCTGCAGGCCGACGGCGCCGACATCGTCTATGAGACCAGCGGCGTGGCGACGACGCTGGAACAGGCCGTGGCGATGGCTCGGCGCGGCGGCAGCGTCGGCCTGATCGGTCTGTGCCACGGGCCGAGCACGCTGCGCAGCACGCCTGTCGTGCTGAAGGAGCTCGCGCTCATCGGCTCGCGCGGCTACAACGAGACCACGTGGCAGATCATGATGAGCCTGTTGCCGCGTGTCGTGCACGAGGTGCTGCGCCTGGTGACGCACGAGCTGCGCTACACCGAGTTCGAAACCGCGCTCGCGCTCGTCGAACGGCGCGAAGGCAGCAAGATCATCCTGAGGCCGTGAACCGATCGGGCATGCCCTACCCCACTTCGCTCGCGTCGCTGCCTGACGACGCCGCCTTCGACATCGTCGTGCTCGGCGCCGGTGGCGCCGGCATGTCGGCCGCGCTGTTTGCCGCGATCGAAGGCGCCAAGGTGCTGCTGGTGGAGTCCACCGACAAGGTCGGCGGCACGACGGCCTACTCGGCCGCCACCACCTGGGTACCGGGCACGCATCTCGCTCCGCAGGTCAACAAGGACGATTCGCTCGACAAGGCCGCGACCTTTCTCGACAACGCCGTCGGCACGCGCTCGCCGCGCGCGCTGCGCGACGCGCTGCTGGCGCACGGCGCCGCGGCGGTGAAGACGATCGAGGACAACAGCGAAGTCAAGTACCGCATCCGCCCCTTCCACCCCGACTACCTGAGCGAGCTCGAAGGCTCGACGCTGTGCGGCCGCGCGTTGGAGCCGCTGCCCTTCGACGGCCGCCTGCTTGGCGAGGACTTCGATCTGGTGCGCCCGCCGATCGACGAGTTCATGGTGCTGAAAGGGATGATGGTCGATCGCGACGACATCCCGCACATGCTTGCGTGGAGCCGATCGCTGAAGTCCGCGCTGTACGTGATGAGGGTGGTCGCGCGGCATGTGATCGACCGCCTGCACCACCCGCGCGGCACGCGCCTGTTGATGGGCAACGCGCTGATCGGGCGCCTGCTGCTGTCGTTGAAGCAGCGTGGCGTGACGCTGCTGACCGAAGCGAAGGCAGTGTCGCTGGAACGCGGCGAGCAAGGCATCGACGCCATCACGATCGAACAGCGCGGCGCGACGAAGCGCATCGGCGTGCGCGGCGGCGTGGTCCTCGCCAGCGGCGGCTTCAACCGCCATCCGCAGCGGCGCGCGCAGTTGCTGCCGGGCGCGAACCTGCAGTGGTGCCCCGGCGCACCGGGCCATACGGGGCAGGCGCATGACCTCGCTGAGAGCGTCGGCGCGGTCTACGCCAAAGGCGCGGGCACCGCGCCGCTGTCGCACGCCTTCTGGGCGCCGGTGTCGCTGCGCAAGCGCGCCGACGGCAGCACCGCCGTCTTCCCGCACTTCGTCTTCGATCGCGCCAAGCCCGGCACCATCACCGTCGATGGCCGGGGGCAGCGCTTCCTCAACGAGAGCACCTCGTACCACCTCTTCGGCCTGGCGATGCAGGCGGCGCACCGCAGCGCGCCGTCGATCCCTGCCTACCTCATCGCCGACGCGGCGGCGCTGCGCAAGTACGGCCTGGGCATGGTGCGGCCAAAACGCATGGGCTTGAGTGCGGCGCTGGCCGACGGCTATGTCACGCGCGCCGACACGATCGGCGAACTCGCGCACAAGCTGCAGCTGCCCGAAGCGAACCTGGTGCAGACGGTCCAGCGCTTCAACGGCTATTGGCAACGCGGCAGCGACCCCGAGTTCGGCCGCGGCACCACGGCCTACCAGCGCGCCAACGGCGACGCCGCGTGGCCCGGCCCGAATCCGAGCCTCGGCCCGATCGAACGCGCTCCGTTCTACGCCGTCAAGCTCTACCCGGGCGACATCGGTGCGGCCACCGGCTTCGCCATCGACGCCAACGCGCGCATGCTCGACGCGCAGGGCCGGCCGATCGGCGGGCTGTACGCGGCGGGCAACGACATGCAGTCGGTGATGGGCGGTGTCTACCCGGCGCCCGGCATCACGCTCGGGCCGGGGCTGGTGTTCG
This sequence comes from uncultured beta proteobacterium, assembly GCA_963738605.1. Lineage (GTDB taxonomy): Bacteria > Pseudomonadota > Gammaproteobacteria > Burkholderiales > Burkholderiaceae_C > CADEEN01. The sequence continues at coordinate 568,132 of CAVTXG010000010.1, read as the reverse complement.
CGTATATCGCGGTGCGTGACGCGGTGGCCCGGGCGCCGGCGTTGGGCCGATGAGGCAACGCGGCGTCCGCGCCGCGTGCATCGCGCGGCGTTGACCCCTCAGGCCTCGGGCTCGGCCTCGACGCCCTCGAACAGCTCGTCGCGTTCGAGCGTGCAGCCGATCGACACGAGCTCGATGCGCGCCGCGTTGCTGAAGTCGTGCAGCGTGAACAGGCCATCGGCGCCGCGGCGAAACAGGCTCGCCTCGCGCGTGTCCGGATGCACGAGCAGGTACTCGATCAAGCCCGGCAGCGCGCGGTAGAGCGCGAACTTGAGGCCGCGGTCGTAGCCTTCGGTTGAAGGCGAGAGCACCTCGACGATCAGCTTCGGAGAGCGGAAGATCTGCTCGGTGCGCAGATCGTCGGCGTCGCAGGTGACGAAGACGTTCGGGATAGAAGACGTCCTCGCCGACTTGCAGCTTCATCGAATCGGCGAATACGCCGCAAGGCGTGCCGCGCAATTGCCGCTTGAGCGATGAAGCCACGTTCAGCAGCACGAGACCATGCACGCGGCGCCCGCCCACCATCGCGAACACCTCGCCGCGCACGAACTCGTGCTTCTCGACTTGTGCGTTCTCCCAATCGAGGAACGCGGCCAAGGTCATCTTCGGCAGTGGGCTTCCCATGGCGGCATCTCCTTGCAACCGATCCTAGCGCGGATGTGTCCCTTCCGCACGATCAAGTCAGCTTCCTGTCGAGGCACTCCAGCACGCGCGCATCGCGGAAGTAGTTGGTGTGGTGCGTCGTCGCGCTGACGCCCAGGTTCTCGAACGGGATGTCGCCGCCCTCGCCGAGCCGGAACATCGATCCGACATCGACGACGAGGTCGTTCTCGGCGGGAAACACCAGGTCTGCCGCCGCGTGCTTGACCTGGGCTCCGATGTTGCTGAAGCGCTTCCAGAACTTCCAAACCGGCTGCTTGCTCTCGTCGGGCTGGAAGGTCACGCCGATACCCGTCATCTGCGGTTTGACGAGCCACTCGTCGGCGAAGAGCTGACGGATGTCGAGGTTGTTGCGCACCGCCTGCTGCGTTGCCAGGCCGGGCACGAGAGCGATCGCCGCGTCGATGATCGGCAGGCCGCTGCCCAGGCGCAGGAACTTGCCCAGCACCTTGGCCAGCGCGGCAACGCCGCCGGCCAGCGGCAACACCGTGCTCGCCGCGCCGCCGATCACCTGCACCGCTTCGGCGTAGTTGGCCAGCAGATCGAGCGCGCCGCGCAGCTTGTCGGGCGCGGCCAGGCTCGTTCCCACCAGCGGCGCGCCGACGAAGACGACGCGCTCGACCGGCGTGGCACCCAGGCGCAGCAGCCAGGCCACGACCAGGCCGCCGCGGCTGTGGCAGACGATGTCGATCGGCACCTTGACGCCGCGCAAGGCACGCTGCAGGTCGATCGCGTTCGACCATGCGCCCACCGACAGCGTCGGGTGGCCGAAGGCCAGGATCTGCGCGTAGTTGCCGCCCCATTTCTTCAGCAGGTCGAGGCCCTGCGCCGTGGCCTGAAATTCCTCGGTCCACATCGGCGAGCGGCTGAACGTGCCGTGCACGAGCAGCAGCACACGGCCCTTGTCGACGCGCGGGCGCGGGTCCGCCACGAAGGCCTTGCCTTGCAGGCGCTGCATGCCCTGTTCCGGCGTCAGCCAGGCGTCGATGTCGACGAGCTTGTCGGTGACCTCGTTGCGGCCGAGTTCGTTGAAGCGGAAGCGCTCGACGACGTTGCCCGGCGCGACGTGGATCGAGCGGTGCGCGCGGCGCCCCGAGCTGGCACCGAGCAGCGGCGGCGTGTAGATCCAGCGCAGGATGCCCTCGTCGTCGCGCACCAGCTCGACCATCGCGCGGCCATCGACAGCGGCCGCGTCGAACGCGCGGCGGCGGCGCCGCGCGATCGGCACGGCAAGGGGCGTCTTCGGCGACTCGTCGAGCGCCAGGCGCGCGACGACGTCGGACCACAGCGCTGGGGAGCCGGCCGGCGCGCTCATTGGCAACCTCCGCGCCCTTGGCGCTGCGGTATGAGCGCTTTGGAGCGGCCACGCGCGCTCATGCCAAATCCCCGACGATCGGCAGTGGCGTGATGCCGTCCTGCCTGGCCGTGACGATGTCGAGCACCGAGTGGAAGTCGCCGATCTCCGACAGCGCCTCGACGCCTGATTCGATGGCCTCGGTGAAGCCGCAGTGCTCGGTCAGCCGCACGGTCTCGATCGGCACGAGCTGACGCGCGCGGATCAACTGGCGCACCTCGCGAAAAGCGCTGCGCCCGAGCGCCTGCCACGAGTGCACCTGCCGGGTTCCGGAGGAATGCGGGTCGGCATCCGCCACCTGCGGCGTGCTCGCGGTGGCGTTGCTGCGCAGCGCCTGGTAGTCGTCACGAAAACTGTGGTGCCGCCAGTAGCCGGGCAACGCATGCCCGTTGAGCAGGAAGATCACCGGATAGATGTCGACCAGTTCGAGGCAGGCGGCGAACAGCAGCGCCAGATCGATGCACGTTCCCGAGTGGCCGCCAAGCACCGTCGAAGGCGTGCGCAGGCGCTGCGAGTCGAGGTTGCTGCTGTAGGTCGGCGGCGGGTTGATGTAGCCGAGCTGCCACTCGTGCACCAGCGTCGCCCAGATCGCCTGCACCTGCAGATCGACCTCGGGCAACTGCTCCTGCTCGGCCGACGCCGCGGCCTGGTAGCCCTCGAAGCCGGCCGTGGGGTTGTCGCGCAGCACGCGCACATAGCGCTGCGCCTGCTCGACGGCCCGCGCCACCGCGGGGTCGCGCGGCAGCACGAACGAGGGCAGCCACTGCCCGTCCTTCTCGTTGTCGCGCCACTGGTCCACGGGCAACAGGCGCAGGCGGTGCGTCTCGCGTTCGAGTGCCTGGCCGTTGTGGGACAACTGAACGACCAGGGTGCTGTTGACCGCTTCCTGCAGCGATCGCATCAGCGACGCGGTCAGCGGCAGGTGCACTTCGGACGTCAGGTCGAAGCGACTCTTGTCGGCACGAAAGCGCCGGCTGAAGCGCGCCGGCTCGGCACCGACGTGCAGCGCCACATCGATGTCGAGCCAGTCGCCGTCGCGCGCATTGCCGCGCTCGACCACCAATTGCTTGAAGAGCACGCCGTTGTTGTGCAGCACCGCGTAGTTCAACTCCGACTCGGGGTGACACACCACCCGCGGCGGCACGTCGTCGGCGCGCACCTCCGCGGCCACCGCGACGCGCTCCTGCTCCGCAAGCGCCAGTGGCTCGCCGGCCCACAGCGCGATGCCCGTGGCGCGCGTGGCGTTGGGCTCCTTGCGTGCCCGCAGCCACGCTTGCTCGAAGGCCAGCGGCGCGTTCCACTTGGGCAGCAGCGCCTGCCCCGCCGGCGCGCCAAGCTGCGTGTAGACCAGCGCGAAGAAGAAATCGACGACCGCGTTCTCGACCGCGTCCTGGAAGCCCACCGCGGCCAGCGCCGCGCGTTCGCCGACGATCAGGGCCGCGGTGCGCGCAGCAGAGTTCTCGAGGCTCACGCCGACGAAGTACGCGCAGTGCGCGCCCGAGCCGCTGAGGGCTTCGGCGAGCTGCTGTGCGCTCACCACGGCCGCGCCGGTTTCGTTGCCGGCCAGCAGCATGCCGTCCTGCACGCCGCGCTCGTCGGCGAGCAGGTCGGCGAGCGTCATCGGTCCGATTTCGGACTCGACCGGCTCGCGCTCGGCGACGAGCTCGCGCAGGGCCTTGAGCCCCTGCAGATTGTCCAGGCCACTGAGGTGAATGAGATCGGGCTTCAGGTCGCGCACCCGGTTGCGCAACTGCTCCCAGGTGGGATCGGCAAGCAGCTCGACATGGATACCCGTCAGGGCCCGCTTCAGGCGCGCGTGCTCGTCGCAGAAGTCCCACTGCGCGCGCAGACCGCCGGGTGCGCTCTGCACGTACAGCAGCGTGCGCGTCTCGCCTGCCGGTCGCTCGATGCGCGGGTTCGGTCGCAGGGGCTGCAGTTCGCGCATCACCGTGAAGTGGTGGTTGCGCGCGCGGCGCTGGCGCCGCGTGGCCGAGGCGATGACGTACTCCCAGGGGAAGACGCGGCCGGCCCAGCCCTCGGTCTCGCCGCGATAGGGCATGCGGATGACGACGCGATGCGCCTTGGAGATGGCGTCGAGCGCGGCATCGGCCAGCCCGAACTCGCGCAGCGTCGCGGCAGCGTCTTCCTCGTGGGCCACGCTGGCGCCGCCCTTGCCGAGCCAGCGCTCGCGCGTGCGCAGCACATAGGACCAGCGCATGGCCTGCGCCTCGAGCCGGCGCGCGGCGGGCAGCGGGCCCGGCGCGGCGCCCGGCCCGCCGCACTCCTGCAGGCGGAAGGCCCGCCCCGGAATCAGCACGTCGATCTGCGCGAGGGACGAGCGCGCATCGGCGCTCACCGCCGCGGCCGCCGCGCCGCCGCGGCCGTCGCGGCTGTCGCGGCTGCGGGCGCGCGAAGCGGTCGCCGCTTTGATGCCGTCGGTCTGACTTTTCTCGCTGGTGCCGCCATCGTGAATGCCTTCCATCAGCAGGCGCCAAATGTGTCAGGTCCAGGGTCTCGATGCGTCCCCAACTCTAGGGAGATTCCAGCACCTGCTTCGTCGCCTCGAACGCCATTCGCGCCCACGCTGCGTAGCCCATCTTCGGCGCTCGCGTGTCGCTCGGTATCTCGATCGACACCGCCAGGTCCGCCGGCAATGCGGCGAAGAGCGCGCGCAGATCGAAGCCGCCTTCGCCCGGCAGCAACCGCTCGCAGCGTGCGTCGTGGATCAGGCCCTCGACGGTGGTCGGACCCGGCACCTTGCCGTCGCAGATCTGCGCGTAGTTCAAATGTGCGCGCGGCAAGCGCTTGACATCGTCGAGCGTGCTGGCCGAGCGGAAGAAGTGCAGCGCATCAACCAGCACGCCGCCGTTCGGGCGATCCGCCGCTTGCACGATGCGCGCCGCGTCGGGCACCGAAGCCACAGGGCACCACGGCATCGGCTCCAGGTCGCAGGTGAGTCCGAAGGGCGCGGCGGCGTCGCACAGCGCCGCGAAGTTCGCGCTCATGCGCGATACGTTGGTGTCGTCGCCGGCGATGAGCACATGCTTGCTGCCGAGCGCGGCGCCGACTTCGAAGAACGCGCCGTAGGCCTTGGGATCGAACTGCGCGCCGATGCGGATGATCTCGAGATCGAGCACGCGCACACCGGTGGCGTCGATGCGCGCCTTTGTCTCGTGCAGCAGCGGCGACCCCGGTGCCATCGCATGGTGCAGGCCGGCGGGCGAAGACGGCAGGATGCGGATGCCGCAGGCGCTGCAGCCGGTGTCGGCGGCGAGCTGCACCATCTGCGGCGGTGCGTAGGGCAGCGCGACCAGTTGCGCGAGCGAGTAGGTGCGGGTCATGTCATGCAGCGGCAAGTGCCGCGTCGGTGGGTCGTGCTTGCGGCATCGCCAGCGGCCGTCCGGCCGCATGGTGAGCGAGGATGTAGCCGAAGACGAGCGCTGGCCCGAGCGTGATACCGCCGCTCGGATAGTGGCCGCCCATCACGCTGCTCATGTCGTTGCCGGCGACGTAGAGGCCGTCGATCGGCACGCCCTGCGCGTCGAGCGCCTGCGCCTGTTCGTTCACCACGAGGCCGGTGAAGGTGCCGAGGCTGCCGGGGGCGACGCGCACGGCGTAGAACGGGCCCTGCACGATCGGCGCGACGCAGGGGTTCGGGCCGGCGTGTTCGGCGTCGCCCTGCATGCGGTCGTAGGCGATCTCGCCACGGTGGAACGCGGGATCGCGGCCTTCGCGCGCGTGGCGATTGAACTCGGTCACGGTGCGACGCAAGCCCGCGGCGTCGATGCCGCACTGCGCGGCCAGACCTTCGAGCGTGGCGTCGCGCTTCAGGTAGCCGCTGCGAAGGTGCGCTCCGATCGGCAACGGCCGCGGCTTGCTGTGGCCCAGGCCGAAGCGGCGCTGGAAGCGATGGTCGCAGACGAGCCAGGCCTGCACGCTGCGGCCGGCGCAGCGTGACAGCAGCGCGCGCATGAACGAGTGATAGTCGCCGGCTTCGTCGACGAAGCGCTGTCCGTCGCTGTCGACCGCGATCAGCCCGGGCTTGCCGCGCTCGAGCAGATGCGGGAACGCCTGCAGCGTGCCGTCGCGCATCGGCACGCGCGACACCGGCGCCCAGGCCGCGGCATCGGCCAGCGTGCCATCGACCACCGCGCCCACCGCTTCACCCAGGCGCAGGCCGTCGCCGCTGTTGCCCGGCGTCGCGGCCGACCAATGCTCGGCACCGCTCGGTGCGTGTGCAAAGTGCGCGGCCTTGCGCGCCGTGTCGTGAGGAAAGCCGCCGCAGGCGAGCACGACGCCGCGGCGTGCCTGCACCTCGCGCTCGCTGCCGTCGGGCAGGCGCACGCGCGCGCCGCTCACCTTCGTGCCGTCGCGCAGCAGGCCGACGACGGCATGCGCCTCGAACAGCCTGACGTTGGCATCGAGGGCAGACTTCAGCAGTGCGGCAGCGAGCGCGTTGCCGCCCATGCGCAGCGTGCTTTGGCCGTGAACCATCAGGTCCCAGCCGTGGCGCACGACGCGGCGCGCGACGTAGGCGAAGGAATCGAGCGAGCGCGCCGCGCGCACGAAGTGGCGCAAGTCGCCACCGATGCTCATCCCCCAGAAGCTCAACAGCGCGCGCGGCGGGCGCAGGCGCTTCAAGTGCGCTCCGAGGCGGCGGCCGTCGAACGGCGCGGCGCACACCGACCGTCCCCCCGCGCGCGCACCGGGCAGGCGGCCGTGGAAGTCGGGGATGGCATTGCCGTCGATGAACGTCAGCGCGGTGTTGTCGAGGTGGAACTGCACCGCCGCCGGCGCGTGCTCGAGGAAGGCCTCGATGCGCTCGGCGCGGAACTGCGCACCGCACACCGCTTGCAGGTAGCGCCGCGGCTGGGCGATGTCTTCGTCGATGCCGGCAGCGCGCGCCAACGGGTTGCGCGGCACGAACATCCAGCCGCCGGACCAGGCGGTGGTGCCGCCGAAGAGCGGCTCCTTCTCGAGCACGACAACGTCCAGGCCGAGATGCGCGGCAACCACCGCCGTGCCCAGTGCGCCGGCGCCGGAGCCGACGACCAGCAGGTCGCAGCTCGACGGCAACGGCGTTCGCGCGCAGGGGTCGGTGCGCCCGTGCGCGCGGGGCCGCCCCTCGCCTCGGCTTTGAGGATCCATGGGGCTATTGAAACGCAGTTTCGACAGGCGCTGTGTCGTCCGTGGGTTGGCGTCGATTGATAGACTGCCGTGTCACATTCATCAACTGCCCCGTGAACATCGAAGGCTATTCCGGCGCCACGCGCGTCGTCTTCATCGTCGGCGATCCGATCGCGCAGGTGAAATCGCCGCATGGCGTCACCGAAGCGCTGCGCGAGCGCAAGGCTGACGCCATCGTGGTGCCGGCGCATGTCAGGCCGGCGGACATCGATGCCTTCTTCGCGCTGGCCGAGCGCATGCCCAATGTGGACGGCATCATCGTCACGGTGCCGCACAAGTTCGACGCGGCGCGCTTGTGCGCTCATGTCACGCCGCGCGCGCGCTCGATCGGCGCGGCCAACGTCGTACGGCGTGGTACCGACGGCCGCTGGCAAGGCGACATGTGCGACGGCGAAGGTTATGTCGCCGGTCTGCGCAAGGCCGGTTGCGAACTGAAAGGCCAACGTGCGCTGCTGGTCGGCGCCGGGGGCGCCGGCAGCGCGATCGCGCATGCACTGGTCGATGCCGGCGTGGCGGCGCTGGCGCTGCACGATGCCGACGTGCAGCGACGCGAAGCGCTGGCGGCCAAGCTGCGCGCCTATGGCACCCTGGTGCCGAGCGTCGGCTCGACCGACCCGAGCGGCTTCGATGTCGTCATCAACGCCACGCCGATGGGCATGAAGGCCAGTGATCCGCTGCCGGTGGACGTGCGCAAATTCTCGCGCGAGACCTTCGTCGGCAACGTCGTCACCGTGCCGGCCGTGCCGCCGATGATCGAGGCCGCGCGCGCCGCGGGCTGCGGCACGATGACCGGCGCCGGCATGTTCGAAGCGGTGCGCGACCGCATGGTCGACTTCTTCCTCGAGGCTAAAACCGCATGAAGATCTACGAACTGACGACTCTCGAAATCAAGGTCTTTTCCAACGCCAAGGTCTACGCCGCGCTGCAGGAGCATCTGGGTGCGGCCGGCGGCACGCTGCTCGGCGCCTTCGCATCCGACATCGGCGATCTGTCGCGCGTGATGCTGCTGCGCGAGTTCGCCGATGCCGAGGCAGCAGCGCAAGCCAAGCAGGCACTGCTGTTGCAGACCGACCCGCTGGGTTGCGGCGAGCAGCTGGTGTCGCTGAAGAGCCAGAGCCACGCCCTCTTCCCGTTTCTGGAAGCCCCGAAACCGGCAACGCATGGCAAGTGGTACGAGCTGCGCACCTACAGCCTGCGCCACGGCAAGCTCGGCGAAACCATCGATGCATGGAAAGACGCCCTGCCCGCACGTCACGCGCTGAGCCCCTGCGTGGGCGTCTTCACCGCGCTCGACGGCGAGCAGCCGCGCTTTCTCAACATCTGGGCCTACGGCAGCGTCGATGAGCGCGCGAAGATCCGCGCCGATGCGGTGGCGCAGGGACTGTGGCCACCCAAGGGCGGGCCGGCCAACCTGACGAAGATGCACTCGGACCTGTGCGTGGCGTTGCCGTTCTCGCCGCTGAAATAGAGATAGAGGCGCTTCATCGGCGACGGCCACGCTGCGCTGTGCGCTCGCGGAGCGGCGCAGCCGCTCCGGGGGTGGATCACTACGGCAGCTTGGCCAGCACCTTGTCCATCTCGGCCGAGGTGAACGCGCGCAGCGACTGGCTGCGCACGTTGCCCTGCCCGGCAACGGCGAGATTGAACGCGGTGATCGACGCTTCGTCCGCGGCTTCGAGCACGCAGACGATGTCGTGCTGGCCCAGCGTCCAGTAGATGTCGCGCATGTTCACGCCCATGCGCTGGCCGACCTCCTTGGCGGCGGCGGCGCGCTGCGTCGTCTGCTTGATGCTGGCAATGCCCTTGTCCGTGAAACTCAACAGCCCGATGTAGGTGACCATCGTCATCCTCCGTTGGTGATGCATCGCGGGGGCCTTGGCTGAGCGACGCCGCACCGACGCGGCCCCCGAAGGGCGTGATGCAGGGTCATCTCGCGTGGCGCCGGAGACTCGGGGTCCGTGGGCGCGCGCGGTACAGCCGCGCGGCGGGCGACGGGGCGGGGTCGCGGAGGTGGCGGCTGATTGTTGCGCCGGTGCGGTCGCGCCGCAAGCTCAATCGAGTGCCGCGAGCTCGCGCGTCAACTGCGCCGCCGGCACCGCCTTGCAGCCGCTCGGGTTCTGACCCGACCAGAGCGGCGAGAAGTCGCCGCTGCCGGCCTTCTCCGCCGCCGCACGCAAGGGCGCGATCGCCGCGGTGGCAAGCGGAAACGCGGGTGCGAGTTCGCTCATCGGGCCGAGTTCGCGCATCAGCCGGTTGACGATGCCGCGCGCCGGCCGCCCGGTGAAAAGGTTGGTCAGCGCGCTGTGGCGCGCGCCTTCGGCTTGCAACGCCGCACGGTGCAGCGCGCTCGTCGTCGCCTCGGGGCAGAGCATGTAGGCGGTGCCGAGCTGCACCGCCGTCGCGCCGAGCGCCAGCGCGGCGCGCACTCCCGCCGCATCGGCGATGCCGCCGGCGGCGATCACCGGCACGCTGACCGCGCGCACCACCTGCGGCAGCAGCGCGAACGTGCCCTGCTGCAGCGTCAGGTCGTGCGACAGGAAGTGGCCGCGGTGGCCGCCGGCTTCCAGCCCCTGCGCGATCACCGCATCGACGCCCTGCGCTTCGAGCCAGCGCGCTTCATCGACCGTGGTTGCCGACGACAGCACCTTCGCGCCCCAGGCCTTGACCCGTGCCAGCAGCGCCGGGTCGGGCAGGCCGAAATGAAAGCTCACGATCGGCGGCCGCACGGCGTCGAGCGACTCGGCCGCTTCGGCGCTGAACGGCACGCGTCCGGCGCCGGCCGGCACGCTGCCCAGGTCGATGCCCAGTTCTTGCGCATACGGTGCCAGCGCCTGCCGCCATGCCACCTCGCGCGCGGCGTCGGGCACGGGCGGCGTGTGGCAGAAGAAGTTGACGTTGAACGGCCGCGCGGTGCCGGCGCGCAGCGCGGCGAGTTCGCTGCGCAGCGCGTCGCCGCCCAACATCGCGCATGGCAGCGAGCCGAGCCCTCCGGCGTTGCTGACGGCGATGGCGAGCGCGCTGACCTGCAAGCCGGCCATCGGCGCCTGGATGATGGGCAGTTCGGTGCCGAGCAGATCTTGTGGCGTCATCGCAGCCGCATCGTAGCCTCGCAGCGGTTGCGCGAGCGCACGGGGTGATAAGGTCGGGCCACTACAGGAGCCCGTCATGAAGTCCCCCGCACCGCCAGCGCGCAGTCGGCTTCAGGTCACGGCGCCCGTGCGTCCCGCGCTGATCCTGCGTCGCGAGCTGCTTCGCAATCAACTTCCCGGCACGGTCGATGCGCTGCTGCGGTGCCGCGCCGACCTTGTTCCCGAAGGCTTCATTGCCGACTACGTGGCGCTCGATTGGCTCGAGTGGAACGGCGGTGCGCTGCGCATCACGCTGACCGGGTCGAACATCTGCAAGCAGATGCGGGCCGGGCGGGCATGACACGGCTCGAGCTTTCGCTCGACCTCGCCTACGAGATCTCGGCCCCGGGCTGCGATTTCATCTTCAACATCCACGCCGCACAGACGCCGCGGCAGCAGGTGCTGAGCGAATCACTGACGCTGAGCCAGGATCTGCGAACGCAGATCGAGACCGACCCCGCCACATTGAACCGCTACCTGCGCGTGCAGGCGTTTCCCGGGCCACTGCAGCTGTCGTACCGCGCGACGGTCGATCTGCTGCATCACTTCGCGTCGCCCGACCAGATCGCCGAGGTCCCGGTGTCGCGCCTGCCGGCACCGGTGCTGAGCTACATCTACCCAAGCCGTTACTGCCAGTCGGATCGCCTGCACCGCATGGCCATGCGCGAGTTCGGCCAGCGCTGGCAGGGCTACGGCCGGGTGCAGGCGATTCGCGACTGGGTTCTGGAGCGCACGACCTTCGCGTCCAACACCTCGGACTCCAACACCTCGGCCATCGACACGCTGCTCGAACAGGTGGGCGTCTGCCGCGACTTCGCACATCTGATGATCGCGCTGTGCCGCGCCATCAACATCCCGGCGCGTTTCACCACCGGCATCGACTATGGCGCGGACCCGGCGCTCGGGCCGACCGACTTCCATGCCTACGTCGAGGTCTTCCTCGGCGATCGCTGGTACATGTTCGACCCGTCGGGCACGGCGATCCCGATGGGCTTCGTGCGCCTGGGCACGGGTCGCGACGCAGCCGATGTCGCCTTCGCGACGATCTTCGGCACGGTCGGCTCGACCGCGCCGGTGATCGGCATCCGCGCCGTCGCCGGCGCCGACGGCGTCGTGGTCCTGCCGTACCACCGCACCGACGCGATCTCGACGGATGGATGACCGACGCATGACGCCCGACTGGCGCGCCCGGGAAACCACGGGGGGTCTGCATGGAAAGAACGCTTGCGCGAGCGCATAGCATTGGTCACACCGTAGCGCCGCGTGTCATGCGGCTCTCAGGCTTCACCCGAGGAGACACACCCATGCTCGCGCGTTCCTGCATCGCCGCACTCGCCTTCGCATCGGCCACGCTCACTGCGCCCGCTGCCGTCGCCGCCGACATCGACATCGGCCTGCTCGGCCAGTTCTCCGGCCCCTACTCGTGGTGGGGCAAGGAGTACCAGCGCGGCGTCGAGCTGTGGATGGCCGCCAACAACGGCGGCAAGGTCGGCGCGCACCAGTTGAAGGTGCTGGAGCGCGACGAGGGCGGCACCAACCCGCAGCGCTCGCGCCAGCTGGCGCAGGAACTGGTGGTGCGCGACAAGGTGCAGTACCTGCTCGGCGGCACCTTCACGCCCACCGTGCTGGGCGTCACCGAGATCGCGACGCAGGCGAAGACGCCCTTCGTGGTGCTGAACTCGGGCACGTCGATGGTGACCACCAAGTCGCCCTACTTCGTGCGCGTCGGCTTCACGCAGTGGACGGTGAGCGTGCCGCTGGTGCAGTACGCGGTGGAACAAGGCACGAAGAACGCCGCCATCCTGGTGGCCGACTACGCGCCGGGGCACGATGGGCTCGAGGCCTACGGCAAGACCTTCACCAAGCTCGGCGGCACCGTCAGCGGCGAGATCAAGGTGCCGATGGGCACGACCGATTTCTCGAGCTACCTGCAGCGCGTGCGCGATCTCAAGCCGCAGGCGGTGTTCATGTTCATGCCGGTGGGGCCGATGTCGGCCGGCTTCGTCAAGGCCTGGAAGGAGCGCGAGCTCGACAAGGCCGGCGTCACGCTGTACGCCACCACCGAGACGATGGAGTCGGACCTGCCGGCCATCGGCGACAGCGCGCTCGGCCTGATCACCGCGCTGCACTACAGCCCCTACATCGACAGCGCCACCAACAATGCGATTCGTCGCCTCGTACAAGGCCAAGTACGGCAAGGACGAGGTGCCGAGCATCGCCTCGGTGGCGGCCTGGGACGGCATGGGCCTGATCGCCGAGATGGTGCGCGCCACCAACGGCACGGCCGACGGCGACAAGGCGCTGGCTGCCGTCAAGGGCTTCAAGTGGGACAGCCCGCGCGGGGCGCTGTCAGCATCGACGCCAAGACGCGCGAGATCGTCAACAACGTCTACATCCGCAAGGTCGAGAAGATCGACGGGCAGTTGGGCAACAAGCCGTTCAAGACCTATCCGGCCGTCAAGGAGCCGTGGCACGAGTTGAACCCTTAACTCGGCGCCCGCGGCTGATGGCGACCTTCGCCGCGCTGCTGATCGACGGCATCGCCTACGGGATGATGCTGTTCCTGATTTCGGCGGGCCTGACGGTGACGCTGGGCGTGATGCGGGTGGTGAACCTCTCGCACTCGGCCTTCGCCATGATCGGCGGCTACCTCGCGCTGTGGGCGATGAAGCGCCGGGCCTGTCGTTCTGGCTGGCGGTGCCGCTGGCCGTGCTGGGCACGATGGCGATCGGCCTGGTGCTGGAGCGCACGCTGTACCGCTGGGTCTATGCGACGCATCCGCTCGGGCAGTTGCTGATGACGATCGGCCTGGCCTTCATCCTCACCGCGCTGATGAAGAACCTCGCCGGGCCGTCGCTGCAGACGCTGGCGATTCCCGATCTGCTCAAAGGCAATGCCACGTTCGGGCCGGTGACGGTGTCGATCTACCGCATGGCGCTGCTGGCGGTCAGTGCGCTGGCGGCCTTCGGTTTGTGGCTCGCGCTCGAACGCACGCTCTTCGGTGCGCGCTTGCGCGCCGCCGTGGATGACCCTGCCGATGGCACGCTGCGTCGGCATCGATGTGCCGCGCGTGTTCTCGATCACCTTCGCGCTCGGCTGCGGCCTGGCCGCGCTCGGCGGTGCGCTCGGCAGCCCGATCCTGCCGCTCGAGCCGTACTACGGATTGAAGTACCTGGTGCTGGTGCTGATCGTCGTCGCCGTCGGCGGGCTGGGCAGCCTGCGCGGCTCGCTGTATGCCGGCGTGCTGCTCGGTGTCATCGACACGCTCGGCCGCTACTACCTGCCGGCGCTCGGCGCGTTCGTGATCTACCTGGCGGTGCTGGGGTTGCTGCTGGCGCGGCCGCAGGGGCTGGTGGCGAGAAGCGCATGACGACACCCCAGCCTGAGCTTGTCGAAGGCCCCGTGTCGAAGGGTTCTTTGCTGCACGCACATGCCCTTCGACAGGCTCAGGGCGGGGCTTCGACAGGCTCAGTCCGAACGGTGAACTTTCATGGATAGTCAAAGCAAGGACGTCATCGACGGCCTGCGCCGCTCGCGCTACGGTCTGGCCGACGCGCTGCTGCTCGCCGCGCTGATTGCCACCTTCTTCTTCGGCCAGCTTTATCTCGCGCTGGCCACCACCGTGCTCATCATGGTGATCTTCGCCCTCTCGCTCGACCTGGCGCAGGGCTACGGCGGCATCGAGACGCTCGGCCATGCCGCGTTCTTCGGCAGCGGCGCGTATGCCGCGGGGCTGTATGCGCTGCATGTCAGCCCGGAGCCGATCAGCGGGCTTGTCGTCGGCGCGATCGCCGCGGCGCTCGTTGGTGTGCTGTCGGGCATCGCGGTGCTGCGCGCGCAAGGGCTGACACAGATCATGCTGACCCTGGCCTGCGCGACACTGCTGTACGAGTTGGCCAACACGCTCAAGCGCTTCACGATGGGCGACGACGGCCTGTCGGGCTACAGCATCGCGCCGCTGCTCGGGCGCTTTTCCTTCGACATCTTCGGCCGCACCGCGTATGTCTATGCCGCCGTCGTGCTGCTGCTCGTCTATGCGCTGGCCAAGTTCATCGTCAACGCGCCGCTCGGGCTGGTGGCGCAGGGCATCCGCGAAAACGCGGTGCGCATGCGCCTGCTCGGCGTGCCGGTTGCGCGGCGCCTGTTGTTGCTGTACGCGCTGTCGGCCGCGATTGCCGGCGTGGCTGGCGCATTGTCCGCGCAGGTCAACCGCATCGTCGGCCTCGACACGCTCGGCTTCGTACTCTCGGCCAACGTGCTGGTGATGCTGGCGCTCGGCGGCGCCGGGCGCCTGTACGGCGCGATCGTCGGTGCGGTGGTGTTCATGCTGGCGAGTGATCGCGCTGCGGCGATCGACCCGACCAACTGGCTGGCCGCGTTGGGCGTGCTGTTGATCGTGGTCGTGCGATTTGCGCCGGAGGGACTGGCGGGTTTGGCGGCCCGGTTGACGCAGCGTAAGGACGTTGCCAAGTGACGCCGGCACTCGAACTGCGGGCCTTGAGCAAACGCTTCGGCGCACTCGCGGTGACGCAGCAGGTGAACCTCGTCTTGCACGAAGGCGCACGCCATGCGCTGATCGGCCCCAACGGCGCGGGCAAGAGCACGCTCGTCAACCAGATCACGGGCGTGCTCGCGCCCGACGCCGGTCACGTCTTCGTCGGCGGCGAAGACGTGACGCGCCTGGCGCCCGAGCAGCGCGTCAAGCGCGGACTGGCGCGCACCTTCCAGATCAACTCGCTGTTCCTGCCGCTGACGGTGGCCGAGCACATCGCCTTGGCACTGGCCGCGCGTGCCGGGCTCGATGCGCGCATCGGCGCACCGCTGGCCACGCGCGCGGCTCTCGTTGACGAAGCCGCCGAGCGCCTGCGCGCGCTCGGCCTGCTCGCGCTCGCGGCACGGCCGGTGCGCGAACTCGCCTACGGCCAGCGCCGCCAGGTCGAGATCGCGCTGGCGCTCGCGCTCGACCCGAAGGTGCTGCTGCTCGACGAGCCGGTGGCGGGCGTGCCGCAGGCCGAGGGCCAGGTGCTGTTCGAGCTGCTCGAGCGCCTGCCCGAGCGCGTCGCGGTGCTGGTGATCGAGCACGACATGGCGCTGGTGTTTCGCTTTGCACGGCGCATCACGGTGCTGGTGGAAGGCGCGGTGCTGGTCGAAGGCTCGGTCGAGCAGATCCGCAGCGACCCGCGCGTGCGCGATGTCTACCTCGGCAAACGCCATCATGGTTGATTTAGCAGCGCTGCTTGATGTGAGCGCGCTGCGCGCCGGCTACGGCGAGACGATCGTGATCGACGACCTGACCCTGTCGCTCGCGCCGGCCTCGGCCACCGCGCTGCTCGGCCGCAACGGCGTCGGCAAGACCACGCTGCTGACGACGCTGATGGGCCTGACCACCGTGCACGGCGGCAGCATGCGTTTTGCAGGCCAGGAGATCACCGCGCTGCCGCCGCAGGCCCGCGCGCGCGCCGGGCTCGCGCTGGTGCCGCAGGAGCGCCAGATCTTCCGCTCGCTGACGGTCGATGAAAACCTGCGCGTCGCCGCACTGCCCGGCGCCTGGACGCTGCCGCGCGTCTACGAACTCTTCCCGCGCCTGGCCGAGCGCCGCGCCAACCTCGGCCACCAGCTCTCCGGCGGCGAGCAGCAGATGCTCGCCATCGGCCGCGCGCTCGTCGCCAACCCGAAGCTGATGCTGCTCGACGAACCCTTCGAAGGCCTGGCGCCGGTGATCGTCGATGGCCTGGTCGATGCGATCCGCAGCCTGCGCAGCGTCGGCAGCAGCAACGGCATGGCGATCGTGCTGGTGGAACAACATGCCGAGCTCGCGCTCGAACTGACCGATCACGCCCTCGTGCTCGACCGCGGCCGCAAGGTCTGGGAAGGCGCGAGCACCACGCTGCTGGCGCAACCGGCGCAACTGGCATCGCTGATCGGCCTGGGCGAGAGTGCGGCATGACGATGAGCTGAAGGAGCACGACATGTTCTTGCGCAACACCTGGTACGTCGCCGCCATCGCCAGCGAGATCGATCGACAAGCCGCTCGGCCGCACCGTCTGCGGCCAGCCGATGGTGTTCTTCCGCGATGCTGACCGCAAGGTCGCGGCGCTCGAAGATTTCTGCCCGCACCGCGGCGCGCCGTTGTCGCTCGGCCGCGTGATCGATGGCAAGCTGGTCTGCGGCTACCACGGCCTGGAGATGGGCTGCGATGGCAAGACCGTGGCGATGCCCGGCCAGCGCGTGCGCGGCTTCCCGCCGATCAAGGCTTTCCCGGCGGTCGAGCGCTATGGCTTCGTCTGGGTCTGGCCGGGCGAAGCGGCGCTGGCCGATGCGGCCACGCTGCCGGCTTGGCCTGGGCCGACAACCCCGAGTGGGCCTACGGCGGCGGCCTCTACCACATCGACTGCGACTACCGCCTGATGATCGACAACCTGATGGACCTGACGCACGAGAACTACGTGCACGCCACCAGCATCGGACAGAAGGAGATCGACGAGACCGCGGCGGCCACCAAGGTCGAGGGCGACGAGGTGGTGATCGAGCCGCCACATGAACAACATCCTCGCGCCGCCGTTCTGGCGCATGGCGCTGCGCAGCAACCACCTGCCCGACGACCAGCCGGTCGATCGCTGGCAGATCTGCCGCTTCACGCCGCCTTCGCAGGTGATGATCCAAGTGGGCGTGGCGATGGCGGGGCATGGCGGTTTCGAGGCCGATGCGAAACACAAGGCCGCCGGCATCGTCGTCGATCTGCTGACGCCGGAAACCGAAACCTCGATGTGGTACTTCTGGGGCATGGCGCGCCACTTCCGCCCGAACGACGCCGCGCTCACCGCCGAGATCCGCGAAGGCCAGGGCAAGATCTTTCTCGAGGACGTGGCGGTGCTCGAACGCCAGCAGAAGAACCTGTCGGCGCAACCGCGAGCGCAAGCTGCTGATGCTCAACATCGACCTCGGCGGCGTGCAGTCGCGCAAAGTTCTCGATCGGCTGATCGCGGCCGAGCGCGCGGCGGCATCGATGAACGCGGCGACGCTTGCCGTGCGCGTGGCGCGCAAGACGGTCGAGGCGATCGACATCTGCACCTTCGAGTTGGTGGCAGCCGACGGCCGCGCGCTGCCGGCGTTCTCGGCGGGATCGCATGTCGACGTCCAGGTGCCCGGCGGCCTGACGCGCCAGTACTCGCTGTGCAACGACCCGTCGGAAAGCCACCGCTACCTGATCGGCGTGCTCAAGGACGCGGCCACGCGCGGCGGCTCGTTGGCGATGCACGAGCAGGTCCAGGTCGGCGACACGCTGACCATCAGCGCGCCGAAGAATCACTTCGCGCTGGCGCACGAAGCGCGGCACCACCTGCTGGTGGCCGGCGGCATCGGCGTGACGCCGATCCTGTGCATGGCCGAGCGCCTGGCGCTCACCGGCGCGAGCTTCGAGATGCACTACGCGACGCGCTCGCGCGAGCGCACGGCGTTCGCCCTGCGCATCGCGCGCGCCTCGTTCGCGCCGCGCGTGACGCATCACTTCGACGACGGCGCCGCGGCGCAGCGCCTGGACCTGTCGACGTTGCTGTCGTCGCCGCAGGCGGGCACGCATGTCTATGTCTGCGGACCGAAGGGCTTGATGGACGCGGCGCTCGGCATCGCACGCGGCGCCGGCTGGCCCGAAGCGCAACTGCACTACGAGTTCTTCACCGCGGCGCCGACCGCGACCGACGCCGACGGCAGCTTCGAGGTGCAACTCGCGAGTTCGGGCCGCATCGTCGTCGTGCCGAAGGACCAGAGCGTGGTGCAGGCGCTGGCCGCCGCCGGCATCGAGGTCATGACCTCGTGCGAACAGGGCGTGTGCGGCACCTGCCTGACGCGCGTGCTCGAAGGCGAGCCCGAGCACCGCGACGTCTATCTCACGCCCGAAGAGCAGGCCGCCAACGACCAGTTCACGCCCTGCTGCTCGCGCGCGAAGTCGGCACGGCTGGTGCTCGATCTGTGATGCGGTTTCGCGTTCATCCATGTGGAGGCAGGTTCGCCACCAATCCGTTCGCACTGAGCTTGTCGAAGTGCCGAGCCGAGGCTTCGACAAGCTCAGCCCGAACGGTTCTGTGCAATTGAACGCAAAGCCGTATGAGAGATCGGGTCAGGCCGCGATGCTCTTGGTGTGTCGGAACAGGTTGTCCGGGTCGTACTGGCGCTTGAGGCCGGCAAGCTTGTTCAGGTCCGCCGCGCTGTACGCCGCTTCGATGCGCTCGCGTCCCTCTTCCTCGGTCAGGAAGTTGACGTACGTGCCACCGGTCGAGCACGAGCGCGTGGCTTCGAAGCAGTCGCGCGCCCAGGCGATGTTGACGGCGTCGTCCGCAGTCTTCTCCCATGAGCCGGTGATGTTGAGCACGTAGGCTGCGTCGCGGTTGCCGGCGGGCGAGTACCCGGCCGCGCGGTCGTTGAGCGCACCCTGAATCTGGAACAGCAGGATGGCCGAGTGCGGCGACTTGATGCGGCCCGCGTGCTCGGCGGCGATATCGATGAGCTGACTGTCGATGCGCGCCAGGTAATGCGACTTCCAGTAGTAGCGCCGCCCCTTGGGTTGCGTCGCATCCAGCAGACTCTGCATCTGCGCGTAGGGCCGGCGCATCACCATGTCGGCCACCGGCTGCCCGAGCTTGCGCAGGGGAGCGATCAGCGCTTCGCCGTCTTCGATCTTGCCGCTGTGGCAGATGAACAGCGCGACGATCGGCTGGCCGTGCACCTCCTTCGGCAACCACGGCGCCGGCGGCGCAACCCGAAGCACGGCCACACTGGTCAACTCGCGCGGCGCAGCAGCACTGAACTCTCGATAGGCTTGCAGCACCTGCCGCGCGTCTTCGCCGCGCCACGCCAGCGCTCCGCCGAGGATTTCGGGGCCGACGGGATGGAGCCGGTATTCGAAGTCGGTGACGACGGCGAAGTTGCCGCCGCCGCCGCGCAAGGCCCAGAAGAGGTCGGCGTGTTCGGTTTCGCTGACGCGCCGCACCTGCGCCTGGACATCGACCACTTCCATCGACACCAGGTTGTCGCAGGTCCAGCCGTGACGCCGAGTCAGGTAGCCGAAGCCGCCGCCGACAGTGAGTCCCGCGATCCCGGTCGCCGAGACGAAGCCGAGCACCGCGGCCAGGCCGTGCAGCTGGGTTTCGCGATCGACGTCGCCGAGTGTGCAACCCGCCTGCGCGTGCGCCACGCGCCGCGCCGCATCGACCCAGACGCCGCGCAACCGCGACATGTCGATCATCAAGCCGCCCTCGCACACCGCCAGCCCGGCGATGTTGTGGCCGCCGCCGCGCACGGAGCTCAGCACGCCGTGCTGGCGTGCGAAGCGCACCGCCTGCACCACATCGGCAGTGCCTGTGCAGCGTGCGATCAGGCCGGGGCGCCGGTCGATCATCGCGTTCCACACCTGGCGCGCTTCGTCGTACTCGGCGTCGTCCGGTGCGAGCACGTTGCCCTTGAACGCCGTCTTGAATGCCTGAAGTGCATCGGCGGCAATCGCCACCGGCTGGCCGCTCAGTCCCGCGAGCTGGATCGTCATCTTTGCTGCCTTTGAAAGTCGTCGAGTGATGCCCGACATGCCTTCAAGGTAGTCGCCGACGACGCCGCCGACCAGTCCAGATTCTGAAGCAGTGCCCGCCGTTCTAGGGAGTTCTAAGAGGACGCGGCCGTCTCCAAAGTGGCACGGCGCGTCGGCGCGAAAGCACTCGAGCCGAGCCAGCACCAGAGGCGGCCCTTGTCGCGTCGTGTGCCCTCCAACCGAATCTCGCGTGCCCTCATCGCCTGCTCGGCCGTGCGATCGCCGGTCCACACCTCAGTCAGGGCGCGCACGGTCGCGTCGACGACGACCGTCACGTCGCGGCCGGGATCGTCGCGGCACAGGTCGGCTGCACCCTCTTCCACCACGAGCCACCAGCGGCGTTCGCCGGCCCGGGCGTCGCGGAAGCGGAACTCGACGATCACCGGCTCGGCCGGGAACTCGTCGACGCGAACGAAGCGGCGCACATCCCACATCAACAGGCCGGCGTCGAGTTCATCCTTGCGCAGGCGGCTGCCGATCCAGCGCGCGCCCCAATGGCCCAGCGCCATGACGATCGGGCGCAAGTCCTCGCCAGCCGTGGTCAGGCTGTACTCCCACACCTTGCCGGATGCAACGCGCTGCACCACGCCGAACTCCTCCAGTCGGCGCAGCCGCTGCGCCAGCAGGCTGCTGGAGATGCGCGGCACCCCGCGATGCAAGTCGTTGAAGCGCCGGCTGCCGCACAACAGTTCGCGCAGCACCAGCGGTGTCCAACGTTCGCACAGGATCTCGGCGCTGCGCGCCACCGTGCAGAACTGGCCGTGGCTGTTTTCCATTGGCATCGCTCCCAAGACCGGAACGGTGCAGATTCTGGACCTGCCTCGGCGCCGCATCACACCGACGCGGGCCAGCTCACTCCGGCCGGACGTTGCCGGCCTTCACCACCGCCGCCCAGCGCGGGATCTCGTGCGCGATCAGTTGCGCGAAAGCCTGCGGCGTCGTCGGCACGGGCACTGCGCCTTCGACGGCGAGCTGCTGCGCCACGTCGGGCAACGCCAGCGCCTTGTTGACCTCGGCGTTCAGGCGCGCGACGAGCGCTGCCGGCGTCGCCGCCGGTGCGACCAGGCCGTACCACTGGTCGGCCTCGAAGCCGGCATAACCGCTCTCGGCGACGGTCGGCACGTCGGGCAAGGCCGCGATGCGCTGCGCGCTCGACACCGCCAGCGCACGCAAGCGCCCACCCTTGACATGCGGCAGCACGGCGGGCGCGCCGGTGAAGGTGCAGTCCACCTGGCCGGCGAGCAGATCGGTCACCGACGGCGCCGTGCCGCGGTACGGGATGTGCAGCATGTACAGGCGCGCCGCGAGCTTCAGCGACTCGAAGGTGATGTGCGCGGCGCTGCCATTGCCGCCGGACGAATACGTCATGCGGCCGGGCTTGGCGCGCGCGGCCTCGATCAGACCTTGCAGCGTGCGCAGCGGCGACGCCGCGTTGACGACGAGCACGTTGGGCACGCGCGCGACATAGGCCACCGGCGCGAAACTGCGCAGCGGGTCGTAGCCCAGCTTCGGGTAGATCGACGGGTTGACGGCGAGCGTGCCGATGTGGCCCATCAGCAGCGTGTTGCCGTCGGCCTCGGCCCTGGCGACTTCGGCTGCGCCGAGCGAGCCGCCTGCGCCGGGCTTGTTGTCGACGAGCACGTTCACGCCGAGTGCCAACGCGAGCTTGGGTGCGAGTGCGCGGGCGAGGATGTCGGTGCTGCCGCCGGGGGTGAAGGGCACGACGATGCGCAGCGGCTTGCTGCTTTGCGCGCGAGCGATATACGGCGCGATGACAGCGGCCGCGATCAATGTGCGGCGCGTCGTCATGCGAAACCCAGCCATCGCCTCGGCGTGTCCCAGAACAGCTTGCGGCGATCGGCCGCGTTCGGCAGCAGCGCTTCGACTTGCCGCAGCAAAGGCCCGACATCCAGGCGCTGTGGCGCCCTCAGGAAAGGCCAGTCGCTGGCCCACAAACAGGCGTCGAGCGTGAAGGCATCGAGCAGCGCGTCGATGAAAGGGCGCGTGTCCGCGTACGGTGGCGGCAGCGCCGAGAACTTCTGGTAGCCGGAGAGCTTGACGGCCGTGCGGCCGTTGCGCGCCATCGCCAACAGGGCGCGGAAGCCGGGCTGATCGACGCCGCGGCCGGGCGCGGGGCGGCCGCCGTGATCGATCATCACGCGCACGCCGCTGTCTTCGACCAGCGCACGCAACGCGACGAGCTGATCGTGCTCGACCTGCAATGACAAGAGCATGTCGAGATCGGCCAGCGTGCGCAGCAGCGGCGCGGTGTTCGCGTAGTGATCGACGCCCATCACCGTGGCGTTGAAGGCCACGCCGATCACGCCCTGCTTGCGCAGCGCAAGCAACTCGTCGCGCCGCGTGTCATTGCGCACGACCGCAATGCCCTTGAAGCGGCCCTGCCCTCGCGCCAGCGTGTCGAGCAGGCAGCGATTGTCCAGGCCGTAGCCCGAGTTCGGCCCGACGAAGAGCGCATGACGGATGCCGTAGGCCGACATCACCTGCTCGTACTGGTCGAGCGGCGCGATCTCCTGCCCCACGGGGCGGTAGGCCACGTCCGGCGCGTAGGCGAAACGCGCCGGATCGAGCACATGGCAGTGACTGTCGATCTTGTCTTCGTCGAAAACAGTCACGATGCCTCGGTCACTTCGCCGCGGCGAGCGCCGGCAGGATCTCCTTGACCTCCTGCTTGCCGCCCTTGGCCTCGACGATGAAGCTTTCGCGATCGATGTCGCCCTTGTCGTCGAAGCTCATGTCCATCAGGATGCCCGGGTGGTCGGCGGCCTTGAGCTTCAAGCCATGCAGCGTCTTGACGACGAGCGCCTTGTCGAGCTTGCCGGCCTTCTCGATCGCGGCCTTCAACACGTACATGCCGGTGTAGCCCTTGATGCCGTTGTGGTCCGGCGTGAACTTCCATTCCTTCTCGAACTTGGCGCGGAAGGCGCGCATCGCCGGAATCGGCGCATCGACGGTGAGGCCCACATGCGCGACCGCGCCGTTGGCCGCCTCGCCCGCCAGCTCGATCACTTTCTGGCTGGTCAGCACGGTCTCGCCGACCACCGGCTTGTTCACGCCCTGCTTGCGCAACTCGCGCAGCAGGCGCGCCGACTCTTCCTCGTTGGTGTAGGCGAAGACGACGTCGGCGTTGGACTGCTTGGCCTTCAACACCGCGGCGGAGAAGTCGACCTGGTTCTGGTCGGTGGAGATGTCGGTGGTGACCTTCACACCCAGCGGCTCGAAGGCCTTGATCAGCGCGTCCTTGCCGCCCTTGCCGAAATCGTTGTTGACGTAGATCAGCGCGACGGTCTTCGCCTTGAGGTTGTTGGCGACGTAGCGCGCCACCTTGGGCATCGCCGTGTCCTGCGTGAAGCTGGTGCGGAAGATGTACGGGTTGCCCTGCTTGGTGATGGCTGCGGCCTCGCCGCCGGTGAAGTTGGGTATCTCGGCCTTGCGCGTCTCGGCCATGCTGACCAGGATCGAGCCCGAGAACACCGGGCCGAACACAGCGAACGCCCCGTCGTCGACCGCCTTGGTGGCCAGGCCCTTGGCGACGCCCGGGTTGCTCTGGGTGTCGGCGACGGTGGTTTCGATCTTGCGGCCGAGGATGCCGCCCGCCGCGTTGATCTCCTTGACCGCGAGTTCGACGCCGTTCTTGAAGTTGGTGCCGGAGGTGGCGCCGGCGCCGGAGAGCTCGACGATCTCGGCGATCTTGATGTTCTGAGCGGCCGCGCCGTTGCTGAAGGCCACGGCGAGTGCTGCCACGACAAACGTCGAACGAAGGCAATGGTGTTGCATGGGTTGTCTTCTCGGTTGTTGATGAAGTTACTTGGGGACCAGCAGCGAACGCACTTCGCCCAGATCGGATTGCAGGGTTTGCGCTAGGGCGTCGAAGCCGAAGAAGCGCAGGTACTCGGGAATCTGCTGCACCAGCATCTCGAAGCCGGCTTCGGCCTGGATGCCGCGCGCGCGGCACGCTTGCAGCAGGGACGTCGGCTGCTTGCTCATGATGATGTCCACCACCGCGGCGCCGGCACCGACGCGCTCCGGATCGAACGGCAGCGCGTCGTCGGGCTTCAAACCCTGCGAGGTGCAGTTGACGATCAGATCGAAGCCAGCAGGGTCGGCGCTCACGGCCACGATTCGCGGCATCGCCGACCAGCGGGCGCAGGCGCTGCACCAGCGCCACGGCGCGCTCGCGCGTGCGGTTGTAGATCGCCAGCGTCGCCGGGTCGCGCTGCGCGATCGCCGCGGCCACCGCATGGCCGCCGCCGCCGGCGCCGACGACGAGAACGCGCTTGCCTTTAACCGCCATGCCGAAGTGATCGAGCCCCTTGACGAAGCCGATGCCGTCGAACAGAGCGCCGTCGAGCCGGCCATCGGGCAAGCGACGCACCGCATTGACGGCGCCGGCAATGCGCGCCACCGGGTCGGACGGGTCGATCAGCGCGGCCAGCTGCGCCTTGTGCGGGATGGTGGCCCACAGCCCGCCGACGTTCTCGGCCGTGATGCCGTGCTGCAGGAACGCCGGCAGATCCTTGGCCGAGAGCTTCAGCGGCACCAGCACCGCATCGACGCCGTGGCGCTGGAAGAGCTGGTTGTAGACCTCGGGTGCGCGCACCTGCGCGACCGGATCGCCGAGGATGAAGTAGACGCGCGTCGTGCCGGTGATTTTCATGCCGCGGTCAGCTGCTGCTCGAGCTGGTGCAGCACCTGATAGCACGGCAGCACCTGCGCCAGGCTCGAGTTCGGCTCGCGCCCTTCCTTGATCGCGGCGAAGAACTCGCGGTCCTGCAGCTCGATGCCGTTCATCGACACCGCGACCTTGCTGACGTCGATCTTCTCTTCCTTGCCGTTGAACAGATCGTCGTAGCGCGCGATGTAGGTGCCCGTCGTCCCGATGTAGCGGAAGAAAGTGCCCAGCGGCCCGTCGTTGTTGAACGACAGGCTCAAGGTGCAGATCGCACCGTTGGCGGCCTTCAACTGGATGCTCATGTCCATCGCGATGCCCAGCGCCGGATGGATCGGACCCTGCACCGCGTTGGCCTTGACGATCGGCGAGTTCGCCTGGTAGGCGAACAGATCGACGGTGTGCGCGGCGTGGTGCCACAGCAGGTGGTCGGTCCAGCTGCGCGCCTGGCCGAGCGCATTCATGTTGGTGCGGCGGAAGAAATAGGTCTGCACGTCCATCTGCTGGATGTCGAACTCCCTGGCCGCGATCTTCTTGTTGACCCACTGGTGGCTCGGGTTGAAGCGTCGCGTGTGGCCGCACATCGCGACCTTGCCGCTTTGCTTCGCCAGCTTGACGACGGCCTCGCCGTCCTTCAGCACATCGCACAGCGGGATCTCGACCTGCACATGCTTGCCGGCTTCGAGGCACGCTGTCGTCTGCGACGCATGCATCTGCGTGGGCGTGCACAGGATGACGGCATCGACTTCCTTGATCTTCAGGCTCTCGGCCAGATCGGTGGTGACATGCTTGATGCCGTACTTGTCGGCGACTTCCTGCGTCTTGGCCAGGTCGCGGCTGATCACCGAGACGACCTTGACACCGTCGATCAGCTTGATGGCGTCGAGGTGCTTGATGCCGAAGGCGCCGGCACCGGCGAGGGCGACATTGATGGTCATGTGTTCTCCAGAATCAGATGGCCGACGGCGGTGTTGCTCGCAGGCACGTGATAGAAGCGATGCCGCAGCAGCGGCGGCTTGTCGCTCATCGCACCGCGCGCGATCAACCACATCACCAGCTCGATGCCTTCGCTGCCGGCTTCGCGCACGTACTCGATGTGGCCGACCTTGGCCAGGCCCGCGGGGTCGTCGATCAGGCGGTCGAGGAACTTGTTGTCCCAGGTCTTGTTGATCAGCCCGGCGCGCGGACCCTGCAACTGGTGGCTCATGCCCCCGGTGCCCCAGATCTGCACCTTGAGATCTTCGTCGTAGCTTTCCACCGCCTTGCGGATGGCGCGCCCGAGGTTGAAGCAGCGCTGGCCGGAAGGCACGGGGTACTGCACGACGTTGACGGCGAACGGGATCACCGGGCACGGCCACGCTTGCGGCTGGCCGCACATCAACGACAGCGGCACCGTCAGGCCGTGATCGACGTCCATCTTGTTGACGATGGTGAGATCGAAGTCGTCCTGGATCACGCTCTGTGCGATGTGCGAGGCCAAATCCGGGTGGCCGATGACCTTGGGCACCGGCCGCGGGCCCCAGCCTTCGTCGGCCGGCGTGTATTCGGCCGCGGTGCCGATCGCGAAGGTGGGAATCATCTCCAGGCTGAACGCGGTGGCGTGGTCGTTGAAGACGAGAAAGACGACGTCGGGCCGGTTGTCCTTCAGCCACTGCTTGGAGAAGTCGTAGCCGTCGAAGAGCGGCTGCCAGTACGGTTCGTGCGTCTTGCCGAGATCCAGCGCCGCGCCGATGGCGGGCACGTGCGAGGTGTAGACGGAAGCGGTGATGCGTGCCATGTCAGGCCTCCCGACGGGCCGCCCCTAGGGAGGCCTGCGCCCCCTCGGGGGGCCGTGAACGAAGTGAGCGTGGGGGC
Source organism: uncultured beta proteobacterium (assembly GCA_963738605.1). GTDB lineage: Bacteria > Pseudomonadota > Gammaproteobacteria > Burkholderiales > Burkholderiaceae_C > CADEEN01. Next base: position 541,646 of record CAVTXG010000010.1, on the reverse strand, counting down.
TTCATGTTCTCTCCCAGCCGGGCTTGCCGCTGCCCTGCGGCTGCTTGTGCGCCTGCGCGTTGCCGTCTTCGCCGATGACGCGGTTGCCGTCGGCGGAGCGCCCACCCTTGATCATCATGTCGCGGTACTCCTGTTCGCTCATGCCGGTCATGCTGCCGGCCATCTGCTGAAAACTCTTGCCGTCGGTGGCACCGATCTTGGCGAGGAAGTAGATGTTGCCGCCGGCGGCGATCGCCTTGTTCAGATCGCGTTCCATCACCGCCTGCTTCTGCGCGTCGGTCATCGGCCACTCGTCGAGGTACTTGCGCTCGTCGGCCTTGAAGCGTGCGCGGTTGTCGGCCTTCATCAGCGACATGCAGAACTGGTTCAACCAGTAGCCTTTGCGCGATTGTTCGGCGTCGAAGATCGTCGTGCCGGGGATGTCGAGATAAGGTTTGTGCAGGGCCATGTTCAGGTTTCCTCCGGCCAGTACAAGCGCATGGGGTTGGTGACGAGCAGCTTCTTCTGCAGCTCGGGCGTCGGCGCGATGTGCGGGATGAAATCCACCAGCAGGCCGTCGTCGGGCATGTGGTTCTTCAGGTTCGGGTGCGGCCAGTCGGTGCCCCAGAGCACGCGGTCCGGGAACTCCTCGATGACGCGACGCGCGAACGGGATCACGTCGCGGTACGCGTTGCGTTCGCCGTTCAGCGCCGGCGGGCCGCTGACCGAGAGGCGCTCGGGACAGCTCACCTTGCTCCAGACGTTGTCGTGCTTGCGCATGAAGTCGAGGAAGAGCGTGAACTCGGGGCCGTCGATCGGTTTGCCCACATCCGGCCGGCCCATGTGATCGACCACCACCGTCGTCGGCAGCGCGGTGAAGAAATCCCACAGCTCGGGCAGATCGACCGCCTCGAAGTAGATGACCACATGCCAGCCGAGTTGCTTGATGCGACCGGCGATCTCCAACAGCTCGTCCTTCGGCGTGAAGTCCACCAGCCGCTTGACGAAGTTGAAGCGCACGCCGCGCACGCCCGCATCGTGCAGTTCCTTCAGCTCGTTGTCGCTGACGCTGCGCTTGACCGTGGCCACGCCGCGCGCCTTGCCCTTCGATGCCCGGCAGGCATCGACCATCGCGCGGTTGTCGGCACCGTGGCAGGTGGCCTGTACCACCACGTTGCGCGCGAAGCCGAGGTGGTCGCGCAGCGCGAACAGTTGCGCCTTGCTGGCGTCGCACGGCGTGTACTTGCGCTCGGGCGCGAACGGGAATTCTTCGCCGGGGCCGAAGACGTGGCAGTGCGCGTCGACCGCGCCGGCCGGCAGCTTGAACTGAGGTTTGGTCGGACCGGCGTACCAGTCGAACCAGCCGGGGGTCTTCTCGAACTTCATGTTGCTACCCTCTGCAAGATGCGGTCTGCTTCCACGCGCCAGTCGGGGCTGCGCGCAAATTCCTTCGTGCCCTTGGCCCCGAACGCGCCTGCGTCGCTCAGGTCAGCGACCCAGGCTTGTCTCTCGGCCGTGCCGGCGGCGCTGTGCGGCTCGAGCCCCGCTTCGCGAACGGTCACCGCCACCTCGCGCACCTCTTCACTGCGGCGCCGACCATGCTCGATCACGCGCTGGAAGAAGTACGCCGCCTGTTTCTCCCAATCGATTTCGGGGAAGGTTTCGTGCAGCGAAGCGATCACCGCGTCCTCGACGCCGTAGTGGCGCGCCGTCGTGAAGCTCTCGATCACCATCGCTTCCAAGCCCTTGATCATCACGCTGCGGCACATCTTGGTGGCGCTCGCCACACCGAGCTTCGCGCTCGCGACCTTGGGAGCGAAACCGAGTCGCTTCAGCACCGGTTCCAGCGCCGCCGCGTCCGGCCCGCCGAGCAGCAGCGGCACCTTGATGCGGTAGGGCGGGATCGAGGTCATCACCGCACCTTCGACATAACGCCCGCCGGCGGCATTGACGATCTCGGCCGCGCGGCACTTGGCGCCGGGCGAAGCCGAGTTGAAGTCGAGGAAGAAAGCGCCCTGCCCGATCGCCGGCGCGGCCGCCTGGGCAACCGCGACCGCCTGGCTTGCGGTGACGGCGCTGAGCACGAGTTCGGCGCCCGACACCGCCGCAGCATGCGAGTCCGCCAGCGTGACGCCGGTCTGCGCCGCATGCTCGCGCAACGCATTGCCGGCCTCGCTGCCGAGCTTCAGGTCGAAGGCCGTGAGTTCATGCCCCTGCGCACGCAGGTCTTCGGCCAGGATGCGGCCGACTTCGCCGTAGCCGATGAGCGCGATGCGCATGTCAGTCGATGTACTTCAAACCCGCCGCCGCCAGCGGCTCGCGCATCTTGTACATGTCCAGGCCGAGCACGCCGGAGGCGAGCTTGGTGCGCTTCTCGCCTTCGTTGGCTTCCCGCGCGACCGCAGCGTCGAGCGTCTTCTGCGCCATCGCGCGCGGCACGCAGACCACGCCGTCGTCGTCGGCGACGATCACATCGCCCGGATGCACCAAGGCACCGGCGCAGACCACCGGGATGTTGACCGAGCCGAGCGTCGCCTTGACGGTGCCCTTGCTGCTGATGGCGCGGCTCCACACCGGGAACTGCATCTCGGTCAGCGTCTTCACGTCGCGCACGCCGCCGTCGATCACCAGCGCGCGCGCGCCGCGGCCCTTGAAGCTGGAGGCCAGCAGGTCGCCGAAGAAACCGTCGGTGTTGTCGGTCGTGAGCGCAGCGACGACGATGTCGCCCGGCTTGATCTGCTCGGCCACGACGTGCAGCATCCAGTTGTCGCCGGGCTGCAGCAGCACTGTCACCGCTGTGCCCGAGACCTGCGCGCCGGCGTAGATCGGTCGCATGTAGGTCTTCATCAGGCCGACGCGGCCCATCGCTTCGTGAACGGTGGAGGCGCCGAGGGCAGCGAGCTTGTCGGCCACTTGCGCGTCGGCGCGCGTGATGTTGCGATAAACGACACCCAGTTCATACATGGCTAGTTCCCCTTCTTCTTGAGTGCTGCATCCAGGCGCGGATAGACGCGCCTTGCATTGCCTTCGAACACCATCGCCTTCTGCGCCGCGCTCAACTGCGTGCTCGCATCGATGTAGCGCTTGGTGTCGTCGTAGTAGTTGCCGGTCTCGGGATCGATGCCGCGCACCGCGCCGATCATTTCGCTGGCGAAGAGGATGTTCTCCACCGGCACCACTTTCGTCAGCACGTCGATGCCCGGCTGGTGATAGACGCAGGTGTCGAAGAACACGTTCTTCAGCAGGTGGTCCTTCAGCAGCGGCTTCTTCAGCTCCTGCGCCAGGCCGCGATAACGGCCCCAGTGATAAGGCGCGGCGCCGCCGCCGTGCGGGATGATGACCCTTAGCGTCGGGAAATCCTTGAACAGGTCGCCCTGGATCAGCTGCATGAAGGCCGTCGTGTCGGCGTTGATGTAGTGCGCGCCGGTGGTGTGAAAGCACGCGTTGCAGCTGGTGCTGACATGAATCATCGCCGGAATGTCGTACTCGACCATCTTTTCGTAGATCGGGTACCAGTGCTTGTCGGTGAGCGGCGGCGATGTCCAGTGACCGCCCGAGGGATCGGGATTCAGGTTGATCGCGACGTTGCCGTACTGCTCGACGCACTTGACGATCTCGGGGATGCAGGTCTTCGGATCGACGCCGGGGGATTGCGGCAGCATCGCCGCGGGGATGAAGGAGTCAGGGAAGAGCTGCGCGACGCGATAGCAGAGCTCGTTGCAGATCGCGGCCCAGGTGCTGCTGACCTCGAAATCGCCGATGTGGTGCGCCATGAAGCTGGCACGGGGCGAGAAGATGGTGAGGTCGCTGCCGCGCTGCGTCATCAGTTTCAGCTGATTGGCCTCGATCGTCTCGCGCAGTTCATCGTCCGTGATCTTCAGGTCGGCGACCCTGGGCTTGAGCGACGCATCCTTGATGCCGGCGATCTGCTGGTTGCGCCAGTTCTCCAGCGCCTTCGGCGCCGTGGTGTAGTGACCGTGGATGTCGATGATCACGATGCGCTCTCCATGCCGTGTGATTGTTTGATCGGGGCGACCTCGGGCGAGGCCAGGAAGTCGAGCAGCGCGCGCGCTGCCTGCTCTTGCTTTGAGGTGGTGCAGACGCCGCCGGAGAACGTCGTGACGATCTGGATCGCTGCCGGCAACGCCCCGATGACGTTGATGCCATCCAAGTTCATCAGTTCACTCAATTGCTGAAAGCCCAGCGCCACGTCGCCGCGCGCCACCAGCGAGCCCACCGGCACGCCGGGCGGCGCGGTGACGATGCGCGGCGCAATCTCCTGCGCGATGCCCCAGCGCTCGAACAGTCTGGCGAGGGCGACGCCGCTGGGACCGGTGGAGTAGCCGAGCGTCGGCGCGGCCAGCACGGCGCGCTTGACCGCTTCTTCGCTCGACAGGTCCGGCCGCGCCGCGCCGGCACGAACCGCGACCGCCACGCCCGATCGCACCAGGTCGCGCTTGCTGCCGGCCGTCACGCGTGCGGCCGCCAGCAGCTTGTCGATCGCATCGGCCGCCAGCACCACCACGTCGAAGGGCTCACCGGCGGCGACTCGCTTGGCCGCATCGACGCCGCCCACCGACTCGATCGCCACTTTCTCGCCCGAGCGCTGCGCGTAGGCGGCGCACAGATCGGCCAGGATGCCTTTGGTCGCCATCGAGGAGATGCCGGTGATCATGGTATCGATTGTGCGACGCCAGGGCATGCCGATCCAGCGGGGAGAGCCACTAGCAGCTATTTGCGTTTGGCATGGCGGCGCGCCGTCTTGGCGGCCACCGCCGGCAGGGCAGCCACCAATGCGCTCAGCATGCGCTGCGCCTGGCGCGTCAGCGGCGTCGGCGGCTTGGTCGCCGAGCGCGCCAGGCACAGCACGCTCGGCAGCTCGGGCTCGACGATGCGCCGCACCGCGAGCTCGGCCTCGCGCCCGGAAGCCGCGACCGCACTCGCATGCAGCACGGCGTTGCCCATGCCGGCGCACACCAGGTCGATGATCGACGGAATGCTCGACACCTCGCAGGCGATCGCCAGCGGCACGCCGGCGAACGTGGCCTGCGATTCGAGCTGGCGGCGCAGCGACTGGTGGCGCTCGGGCACGATCAACGCCACGCCGGCGAGTTCGCTCAAGCGCACGGTGGACGGCACCTTCTTCTTCGCGCCGCGCCGCGCCGGCTGCACCAGGCACAAGGGCTCGCGCAGCAGCGGCGTGATCTCGAGCGCGGCCGACGGCTCCGGGTTGTAGACCAGGCCGAGATCGGCTCGACCGCTCGCGATCCACTCGGCGATATGCGCCGACAGACCTTCGACGATCGTCACCCGCGCCTGCGGCGTCTGCGCGCGAAAAGCCTCGATCAGCGGCTGCGTCAGGCGCCGGCCGATCGAAGGCGGCAGCCCGATCGTCACCTGCCCGACCGGCGCGTCGCGCTGCGCGCCGAGGTCGGCGCGTGCCTGCGCCACCTGCTGCAGGATCTGCACGCCGTGCTCGAACAGGCGCCGACCGGCGGGTGTGAGTGCGACGCCGCGGCCGTTGCGCAGCAGCAGGGTCTCACGCAAGTCGGTCTCGAGCAGGCGCACCTGGCGCGAGAGCGCGGGCTGCGCGATGTCGAGCACGCGCGCGGCCTTGCTGAAGCTGCCGAGCTCGGCGACGCGCACGAAGCTTTCGAGTTGGCGCAGGTTCACTGCAACTCGATCTTCGCCTTGGCGATGACCTCGGACCAGCGCTTGATCTCGCTGCCCAGCAACTGCTGCGCCTGCTCCGGTGTGCTGCCTTGTGCGCGCACGCCCAGCGCCTGCAACTGCTGCTGCACGGCGGGCAGCGCCAACGCCTGCTGCGCTGCGCGCTGAATGCGCTCGACGACAGGACGCGGCGTGCGTGCCGGCGCCGCCAGCGCATTCCACGATGCAACGTCGTAGCCCGCGAGGCCCGACTCCCTGACCGTCGGCACCTCGGCCAGCCCGGCGAAGCGCCGATCCGACGTGACCGCGAGCGCGCGCAGCGTCTTGCCCTGCACCTGGCCGAGCATCGGCCCGAGGATCTCGAAACCGACGTTGATCTCGCCGCTGCGCAGCGCCGTGATCACGGCCGGCGTGCCCTTGTAGGGCACGATCACCGCATCGATGGCGGCGAGCGACTTGAAGTACTCGGCGGCGAGGTGCTGCGTGCTGCCGGCGGCGATGGTGCCGATCGTGACCTTGCCCGGCTGGGCGCGGGCACGCGTCAGCAGGTGCGCGACGCTCTTCAGCTCGGAGTCGGCGTTGACGAAGAGCGCGAGGTCGAAATAGCCGAGCGTGCTGATCGGCGCGAAGTCGCGCTGCGCGTCGAACGGCAGCTTCTTGAAGAGCCCGGCGCTGACCGCGTTGGCATTGCTCATCAGCAGCAGCGTCGTGCCGTCCGGCGCGGCACGCGCCACCTGCTGCGAGCCGACGATGGCACCGGCGCTCGGCTTGTTCTCGACGACGATCGGCTGCTTCAGGATCGCCGCCATCTCCTTGCCGACGGCGCGCGCCGTCAGGTCGGCGATGCCGCCGGGACCGAAGGGCACGATCAGCGTGATCGCGCGCTCGTTGCCGGCCTGCGCGCGGGCCAGGCACGGCGCACCGATTGCGACGAGTGCGGCAGCGAAGGTGCGGCGGTCGATGCGTGTCATTGCGTGTCTCCTCGAAGGCCGAAGACTTTACGTTGCTTCACGTGGCGCGGGTCAGCGCGGTTTGGTGCCCGCTCGTTGAACCGACACCGACAACACTGCAGGGGCATGCTGCGATGCGTCAACGACCTTTGGCTCTTTCGGTTTTCGCACTCTCGGTGGCCGCTGCGCTCGGTGGCTGCGTCATCGCGCCGGCGTATCCGCGCTACCCGGCGCAGGGTGGCGGTTACGGCGGATCTGGCGGCGGCTACGACGACGGCGTGGTGACGAGTGCGCCACCGGCGCCGCACTACGAAGTGATCGGCGTCGCGCCGCATCCCGGCTGGTTCTGGATCGGCGGCTTCTGGACTTGGCATTCGAACCGGCACCATTGGGTGCAAGGCCGTTGGCAAGCACCGCGCCAGGGTTATCGCTGGCAGCCGCATCGCTGGGAGCCGACCAGTGGCGGGCGCGGCTGGCGCGAGCGGCCGGGCCGCTGGAACTGAGGCCGCGCCGCAGCGCCGAACCTTGATTTAGGGCAAGTACCGGCGCGCGGCGGCAGTGCATGCTGCGCCGCATGGAGCCGTCCGCCATCCGTGTCATCCAGGCTGAGCACCAGGCGCTCGCGGCGATGCTGCGCTCGCTGCTGATGCTGATCCGTCAATCGCACGAGGCCAAGCGCCGTGTGCCCTTCGACGTGCTGCGCGCAATGCTGTTCTACATCGACGAGTTCCCCGAGCGGCTGCATCACCCCAAGGAGAGCAAGCTGCTGTTTCCCAAGGTGCGCGAGCGCCGCCCGGACCTGGCGCCGGCGATCGACGCGCTCGACGACGACCATCACCGCGGCGAAGCCTCGGCGCGCGAGTTGCAGCACCGGCTGCTGGCCTACGAGCTGCTCGGCGAGCCCAGGCGCGAAGCCTTCGAGGCCGCGGCGCAGCGTTATGTCGAGCACTACCTGCGCCACATGACGCTAGAAGAAACCACCATCCTGCCGGCCGCGCGCAGCTCGCTCACGCCCGAGGATTGGCTCGACCTCAACGCCGCCTTCGAGGCCAATCGCGACCCGCTCGCGGGCCACGACCCGAGCGGCGAGTACGGCCCGTTGTTCAAGAAGATCCTGCACACGGCGCCGGCGCCGGTAGGGTTGGGCGACGCGGACTGACAATGCCGTTCGCCGGGAATCATGCGGCGTGCGGCCCGCGCAGGCGCGAGCCGCCGGGAATCATGCGGCGTGCGGCCCGCGCAGGCGCGAGCCGCCCGGGAATCATGCGGCGTGCGGCCGCGCAGGCGCGAGCCGCCGGAATCATGCGGCGTGCGGCCCGCGCAGGCGCGAGCCGCCCGGTAAGGGCACCGCCCGGTGCAGCACCTCTTCCGCCAGCCACGCCGCGGAGCGCCGTGCGCGCTCGGCCACCACCGGCAGCGGCAGCTGGGTGTAGTCGTCGTTGAACACCTCGAAGCTGTAGTCGCCGCGGTAGCCCATGCGGTCGAGTTCGACGACCAGGCGCCGCGTCTCGTCGCTGTGCACGCCTTCGCCGGGGAAGACGCGGAAGTGACGCGCCGTCTCGATCCGCTCTTCGACGGTGCGGATCTCCTGCCACATGAAGTCGGCGAGCTGCACCAGGTAGATCTTGTCGGGGTCGATGTCCTGCAACGCCTCGTGCGGCGTGCTCGTGGCAAAGCTGTGGAACGAGTCGATGCCGATGCCGAGGTTCGGCGCGTCGGCCCGCTCGACCAGGCGCCAGGCGCCGACGCAATCGTTGATATGCCGGCCCCACGACAGGCCCTCGTAGGCCACCTTGATGCCGTAGGGCAGCGCCATCATCGCCAGCTTGCGCAGGTCGCGCGCGATCGCGGCTTCGTCGTTGGTGGCATGGCGGCTGGTCGACGAGCAGGCCAGCAGCACCGGCGCGCCCAGCGCCGCGCACATCTCGATCATCGAGCGCGCGATATCGACCTTGTAGTCGTGCAGGTGGCCCGACAGACCCTCGAAGTCGCGCAGCACCTGAAAGCCGGTGACGCGCAGCCCGCTGGCGCGGACTTCTTCGACCGCGGCGTGCCAGCCGTCGGCATGGCCGACGAGATCGCGCGCGGCCATCATCACCTGCGAGAAGCCCGCCTCCTTGATCGCGCGCAGCTTGGCCGCCAGCGGCCCGGCCAGCGTGATCGTGTCCATGCCGAAGTCGGCGATGTATTCAGCAGATCGCATCGTGCTCATCACTTCGCCTCGTGATGCACCAGCTCGAACATCACGCCGCCCAGCGTCGGCCGCGTCAACGCGCCGCGCACCTCGGTGTGGAGTTGATCGGTCTCGACGAAATCGACACCGCGCGCGCGCAGTGCCTTCACCGCCGCCGGCACGTCTGCGGCACCGAACGCGATGCGCTGCAGGCGCTCGCCGGTGTCATCGACCACCAGCGAATCGGGCTCGATGAGTTGCAGGTAAAAGGTGCCGCAGGGGCTGGCGAGCACGCTGCCCTTGGGCAGGATGCCGAAGCGCTCGTCGGCGGGCAGCTCGGAGAAACCGAACAGCGACGAATAGAACTCGCACCAGTCGGCGCTGCGCTCGGCGCCGACGTACTGCACCACGCCGAACCAGTGAAGGCCGGCAACCGCGGGCACCACGGGATCGACCGTCGGCACCGGTATGAAATCGACGTCGTAGATCGAGAACTCGCGCCAGCGGTCGATGAAGTACAGGCGGCTCGCGCCCGCGCCATGCACGCCCGGGATGTGCAGCTCCATCGGCTGCACCTTCACCGGCACCGGCCAGCCGCCGAGCTCGACCACGCGCTTCCACGCCGCGCCGGCGTCGCGCACGCGCAGCGCGATCGCGGCGATCTGCGGCGTCTCGTGCTCGGCCGACGAAGACACCGCGTGCGCATTGACGACGATGTTCATCTGGCCCTGCCGGTACAGCAGCACTTCGCGCGAGCGGTGGCGCGCGATCGGGCGAAAACCGATCGATTCGAGCACCTGGCCGAGCGCCTGCGGCTTCGGAGTGACGTACTCGACGAACTCGATGCCCTCGATGCCCAACGGGTTGCGGGCCTCGACGACGGCTTCGCGATCGAGCGAAGAATTCATGCGTTCGCTCCTGCCGCGATCAAGCGGCGGAAATGCGCATCCACCCGCGCCGGGTCGGCCTGGCGGCCGGTGAATTGTTCGAAGGCGCCGATCGCCTGACCCACGGCCATCGTGCCGCCATCGACGACGCGACAGCCGAGCGCGCGCGCGGCTTTCAGCAGCGCCGTCTCGAGCGGGAAATAGACGATCTCGGAGACCCACAGGTTCGGGCGCAGCAGCTCGGCCTTCAACGGCAGGCCGGGCAGCTTGTCCATGCCGGTGGGCGTGGCGTGCACCAGGCCGCTCGCACCTTGCAACGCTGTCACCGCGTCGATGCTCCCGCTCGCGCGCGAACCGCCGTACTGCTTGTTGAGTTCGGCCGCGAGCGCGTTGGCACGCGCGCCGTCGCTATCGACGATCACCAGCGCTGCCGCCTTCATGCGGCAGATCGAATGCGCGATCGCCGATCCCGCGCCGCCGGCACCGAGCAGCACCACGCGCGACAGGTCGGCTTGCGGCAGCGTGCGCTCGAAGCCCCAGCGCCAGCCGCTGCCGTCGGTGTTGTGGCCGACCGCCTTGCCGTCGCGAAAAACGATGGTGTTGACCGCACCCATCGCCCGCGCCTCGTCGCTCAACGCGTCGAGGAGCGGGATCACGGCCTGCTTGCACGGGTAGGTGATGTTCAGGCCCGCAAAACCCATCGTCTTCGCGGCCGACAACAGCGTGGGCAGGGCTTGCACGCCCTGCCCCGCCTTGTCGAGGTCGATCAGCTGGTAGTGCAGGCGCAGGCCCTGCGCCCGCGCCTCCTCTTCCTGCATCGCCGGCGTGAGAGAGCGCTGGATGCCCGAGCCGATCAGGCCGCACAGCAGCTTGTCGGCAACGGCGCTCACTTGCGCAGCTTGGCCAGTTCGGCCTGCACTTCGCTGACCGTGGCCTCGCCGACGTTGGCCGAGTACTTGGCGATCACCGGCTTCATCTTCTCGCGCAGCTTGTTGACTTCTTCAGGCGAGAACTGGGTGACGGTCATGCCGTTCTTCTTCAACAGCTCCAGGTTGGCGGCCACCGCGGCGCGCGACTGCTCGCGCTGGAACTTGGTGGCTTCGACCGCCGAGTCTTCGATGACTTTCTTCTCCGCCGCCGAGTACGTGTCCCAGACCTTCTTGCTGAAGATTACCGACTGCGGGTTGTACTGGTGGTTGGTGAGGGCCATGTGCTTCTGCACTTCCCAGAACTTGTTGGCCGCGATCACCGCCACCGGGTTCTCCTGGCCGTCGATGGCCTTGCTCTCGAGGCCGCCATAGACCTCGGGGAAAGGCATCGGTGTCGGGTTGGCGCCCAGAGCCTTGACCCAATCGACGTTGATCGGGTTCGGAATCACGCGCAGCTTCAGGCCGTCGATGTCCTCGACCTTGTTCAGCGCGCGCTTGCTGTTGGTGATGTGGCGATAGCCGAGCTCCCAATAGGCGACGCCGACGACGCCCTTTTCTTCGAGCAGCTTGTGCATCTTCTTGCCCACGGGGCCGTCGACGATGGCGTCCGATTCCTTCTCGTTGGCGAAGAGGAAGGGGAAGTCAAAAATGGCCAGCTCTTTGGCCAGACTGGCCAGGATGCCGGAGTTCATCACGCTCATCTCGACCGTGCCGCCTTGAATGGAGGTCGTGATCGCCTGATCGCTGCCGAGCGTGGCGCCGAAGAACAGGTTGACCTTCATCTTGCCGCCGGACTTGGCTTGCACCAGCTCGGCGAACTTCTTCATGCCGGCCGCTGCCGGATGGGTTTCGGGGCCGTTCAGGCCGAACTTGATCGCCCGCTCCTTGATGTCTTGTGCAAAGGTGGCGCCTGCAGCGGCGAGCGCGGCCACAGCGACGAGGGACTTGAGGAATACACGCTTCATGGGGTCTGTCTCCAGGGGTCAGGTTGGGTTTGGGAAATGAAAACGAGCGTCAATAGAAAAGCTTGAGCGGCCAAAGAACGATCTGCGGGAACAGCACCAGCAGGAAAAGCACGCCGAACTGGGCGATCATGAAAGGGATCACGCCGCGCGTGACCTGGTCCATGCTCATCTTGCCGACGCCGGCCACGACGTTGAGCACGGTGCCCACCGGCGGCGTCACCAGGCCAATGGCGTTGTTCATGATGAAGAGCACGCCGAAGTACACCGGGTCGATCCCCGCGGCCTTGACCAGCGGCATCAGCACGGGCGTCAGGATCAGGATCGTCGGCGTCATGTCCATCGCAGTGCCGACGGCGATGACGATCAGCATGATGACGAACATCAGCAGCATCGGCTTGTCGAGCAGGGGCTGCAACAGCGCGATCAGTTCCTGCGGCAGTTGCGCCACCGTGATCAGCCAGGCGCTGACCATTGCCGCGGCCACCAGGAACATGATGACCGCGGTGGTCTTGGCCGCCGAGACAAACACCTCGTAGAGCTGCGCGAGCTTCATCTCGCGATAGACCACGGTGGCGACGAAGAGGGCATAGACCGCCGCGACGACGGCCGCTTCGGTCGGCGTGAATACGCCCATCTTCAGGCCGACCAGCACGATGAGAGGCAGTACCAATGCCCAGGTCGAGTCGCGCAACGCCTTCATGCGCTCGGCGTTGCTCGACTTGGCAGGTGGCGTGACCTTCTCTTTCTTGGCCACCAGGTACCATGCGATTGCGATCGACGCGCCCATGAGCAGGCCGGGCACGATGCCGGCAAGGAACAGCTTGGTGATCGAAACGTTCGCGGCGACGCCGAAGATGACAAAGGCGATCGACGGCGGAATCACCGGCGCGATGATGCCGGCGCAGGCGATCAGGCCGCCCGACTTGGCCTTGTCGTGGCCGGCCTTGACCATCATCGGCAGCAGCAGCGCCGCCAGCGCCGCGGTGTCGGCCACGGCCGAGCCCGACAACGCCGCCATCAGCACGGCAGCCAGGATGACGACGTAGCCGAGGCCGCCGCGCACATGGCCGACCAGCGTCAGCGCCAGGTTGACGATGCGCCGCGACAAGCCGCCGACGTTCATGATCTCGCCGGCCAGCATGAAGAACGGCACCGCCAGCAGCGGGAAGCTGTTGGCGCCCTCGACCAGGTTCTGCGCCACGATCTGGGCGTCGAAGTTGCCCATGTAGACCATCAGCGCAACGCCGCACAGCAGCAGCGAATAGGCGATCGGCACGCCCAGGGCCATCGCGGCGAGCAAAGCGCCGAGGAAGACGGCGACGGTCATTTGATTTCTCCCTTGGCTTCGGCTTCCTGCTTGATGTGCGCCAGGTCTTCCGACTCCTGCACCGTCACCAGCTCATCGTCGCGCAGCCTGCCGGTGACGAGCTTGCCGAGTTTGAGCACGTGGAGGACGGCAGCCGAGATGGCGAAGACGACGCACGCGATCGGCAGCCAGGCCATCGACCAGCCCGTCACCGGCGCCTCGACATCCCAGCTGATCTTGACCTGCGACCAGCTGCCCGACAGCAGCAGCCACACCGCGTACAGCATCAGCGTCTCGGCGATCGCCAGGCAGACCTTCTTGCCGGTGGGCCCGAGGCGGCCGATCAGCATGTCGGTGCCGAGGTGGCCGTTTTCCTTCAAGGCGACGATGGCACCGAGGAAGGTCATCCAGACGAAGGCCCAGCGCGACAACTCTTCCGAAAAGGTGATGCCCGAGTTGAAGCCGTAGCGCAGCACGACGTTGCCGAAGACCATCAGCACCATGACTGCCAGCAGCGCCACGAGCAGCAGTTCGAGCAGCTTGCAGTAGCCGGCAGTTGCCTTGTCGAGCCATTCCATGAGCGGTGTCTCCTTGGTAGCGAATAATGTACGAACTGGTTAGTTTTATAATCAGGGAAAACCCGGAAGAACGGCGGCATGCCGGCAGCGCGCCCAACGCGCGCAACTGTCCTACTTTCTGACGAAGCGCACCACCATCTCGATGATGCTGTCGCGCCGCGCCACCAGCGCCCGCGGCGAATCCAGATCGCGCTGGAAGATCAGTGCGAAGGTATGACGGTTGGCAACGTTGAACACCGCCAGTGCGCTGATCGACATGTGCAGGTCGATCGCATCGATGCCGCTGCGGAACACGCCCGCCTTCTGCCCGCGCTCGATGATGCGCGTCAGGCTCTCGATGGCCGGCACGTTGAGCTTGCGGATCATCTTGCTCTGCGCCAGGTACTCGGCACGATGGATGTTCTCGCTCTGTACCAGGCGCACGAACTCGGGGTGCGCCCACTGGTAGTCCACCGTGTGGCCGACGAGGCGCCGCAGCGCGTCCTCGGGCGCCAGGTCATCGAGCTGCGCCTCGGACTCGACCTGGCGGATGCGGCGGTACGACTCTTCCAGCACCCTGAGGTACAGCCCCTCCTTGCTGCCGAAGTAGTAATAGATCATGCGCTTGCTGGTGCGCATCGCTTCGGCGATGGCGTCGATGCGCGCCCCGGCCAGGCCCTTCTCGGCGAACTCGCGCGTGGCGACGTCGAGGATGTCGGCCATCGTGCGCTCGGGGTCGTTGGTGCGTGGCGCCGCGGCCTTCGCCTTGCGCGCCGCCGGTCGCCGCCCGGTCGTTGAATGTACTAACTGGTTCATACTGGCAGTGTAGGCGCAAGACTTGGCTTTGCGCAACGGCGCCACAATGTGTCATGGCCGTTTCAGCCTTCGACCTGTTCAAGATCGGCATCGGGCCGAGCAGCTCGCACACCGTGGGCCCCATGCGCGCGGCGCGCATGTTTGCGCTGCGTTTGGCGCACGACGGCCTGCTGGAGCGCGTGGCGCGCGTGCAAGCGCAGCTCTACGGCTCGCTCGGCGCCACCGGCAAGGGTCACGGCAGCGACAAGGCCGTGCTGCTCGGCCTGGCCGGGCACGAGCCCGACACGGTGGACGTAGAGGCCGTGCCGGCATTGCTCGACACCATCCGCGGCAACGGCCGCCTGCAACTGCTCGGCCGCCACGCCATCGCCTTCACCGAGCGCACCGACCTCGTCTTCCACCGCAAGGAGACCCTGCCCTTCCACGCCAACGGCATGCGTTTCACGGCCTTCGATGCGCAAGCCAGCGAGATCGCCAACCGCATCTATTACTCGGTGGGCGGCGGCTTCGTCGTCAGCGACGAAGTCGCGGCCGACGGCAGCAAGGCCAAGGCGATCGTGCCCGACACCACCAAGCTGCCGCACCCGTTCCACAGCGGCGATCGGCTGCTCGAGATCACGCAGCAGCAAGGCTGCAGCATCGCCGAGGTGATGCGCCGCAACGAACGCCACTGGCGCAGCGACGCCGAGATCGACGCCGGCCTGCTGAAGATCTGGGCCGTGATGCAGGCCTGCGTGAAGCGCGGCTGCGCGACCGACGGTGTGCTGCCCGGTGGCTTCAAGGTCAAGCGCCGCGCTGCCGAATTGCACCGCGCGTTGACCTCGAACCCCGAGGCCGCATTGCGCGACCCGCTGCAGGTGATGGACTGGATCAACCTGTACGCGCTCGCCGTCAACGAAGAGAACGCCGCCGGCGGCCGCGTCGTCACGGCGCCGACCAACGGCGCCGCCGGCATCGTGCCGGCCGTGCTGCACTACTACGCGCGCTTCGTCCCCGGCGCCAGCGACAAGGGCGTGATCGATTTCCTGCTCACCGCCGCAGCCATCGGCATCCTCTACAAGGAAAACGCCAGCATCAGCGGCGCCGAGGTCGGCTGCCAGGGCGAAGTCGGCGTCGCCTGCTCGATGGCGGCGGGAGCGCTCTGCGCGGTGATGGGCGGCACGCCGGCGCAGGCCGAGAACGCCGCCGAGATCGGCATGGAACACCACCTCGGCCTCACCTGCGACCCGGTCGGCGGCCTGGTGCAGATCCCGTGCATCGAGCGCAACGCGATCGCGTCGGTGAAGGCGATCAACGCCTCGCGCATGGCGCTGCGCGGCGACGGCACGCACTTCGTCTCGCTCGACAAGGTGATCAAGACGATGCGTGAGACCGGCGCCGACATGATGAACAAGTACAAGGAAACCGCGCGCGGCGGGTTGGCCGTGAACATCGTGGAGTGTTGAATGACCCACCCCCGAAGCGCCTGCGGCGCGCCCCCTCGAAGGGGCGCCGAAGGCGGACCGGCAAAGCCGGATCCGCGGCGGCCGCTTGGGAAAGCCCGACATTGACATGAAGCTCTACGCCGGCGCCAGCGGCTACTCCTTCAAGGAGTGGAAGGGCGTGTTCTATCCGGACAAGATCAAGCCCGAAGAGATGCTGGCCTTCTACGCCGAGCGCCTGCCGACGGTGGAGACCAACAACACCTTCTACCAGTTGCCCAAGGCCGCGGTGCTGGAGCAGTGGGCGCAGAACACGCCGGCGCACTTTCGCTTCGCCATCAAGGCGTCGCGCCGCATCACGCACATGTCGCGCCTGAAGGCCGAGAGCGCTGCCGATCCGCTGGCCTACCTCTACAAGAATCTCGCCGCGCTCGGCGACAAGCGCGGGCCGGTGCTGTTCCAGTTGCCGCCGTTCCTCAAGAAGGACTTGCCGCGCCTGAACGACTTCCTCGCGCTGCTGCCCGCCGATCACCGCGCCACCTTCGAGTTTCGCGACGACTCCTGGTTCGCCGACGACACCTATGCCGCGCTGCGCGCTGCGGGCGCCGCGCTGTGCCTGTCGGAGCGCGAAGACGCGACCCCGCCGCCGCTGGTGGAGACGGCGCCGTGGGGCTACGTGCGGCTGCGCCTGGAGCACTACTCGGACGACGACCTCGCCGCCTGGTCGCGCCGCCTCGCCGCGACGCAGTGGCGCGACGTGCACGTCTACTTCATGCACGAGCCGACCGCGCCGGCTTACGCGGCGACGCTGCTGACGCTGTGCGGACAGGGCGGGACCTGAAGCACCCGAGGCACCGGCGGTGCCGCTCGCGCCGCCGCGTCGGTAGGGCATGACGCCTTTCGACAGCCCCGCTGCACGGCAAGCCACTCGCTTGTCGTTCTGGGTGGCGGGTTTCGGCGTTGCCTGCTGGGCGCCACTCGTGCCGTTCACGAAGCAGCGATTGCAGGTCGACGACGGCACGCTCGGCTTGCTGCTGTTGTGCCTGGGTATCGGATCGGTCGTCGCGATGTTGCGTACAGGCCCCTTGTGCGCCCGCCATGGGTGCCGACCTGTCGTTCTGGCGAGTGCCGTCTGCATGCTGCTGCTGTTGCCGACGCTCGTGCTCGCGAACACGGTCTGGCAGATGGCGCTCGCGCTGCTGGCCTTCGGCGCGGCGCTGGGTTCGCTGGACGTGGCGATGAACGTTCATGCCGTCGAAGTGGAGCGCGGCACCGGACGTCCGCTGATGTCAGGCTTTCACGCGCTCTTCAGCGTCGGCGGGTTCATGGGCTCTGCGCTGATGACGTTGCTGCTGGCGCTTGCCGTCAGCCCACTGCTCGGCACATTGCTGTGCTCGACCTTGATGGCGGCGGCGATGCTGCCGACGCGCTCGCGCCTGCTTGTCACTCCCCGATCGACGACGCACGGCGTGTCGATGGTGTTGCCGCGCGGTCCCGTGCTGCTGCTGTCCCTGCTCGCAGCGGTCACCTTCCTGGTCGAAGGCGCTCTGCTCGACTGGAGTGCGCTGCTGCTCACCGAAACCGGTTTGGCCCTGGCCGAGCATGCCGGTCTGGGCTACGCCGTTTTCGCCGCGGCGATGACGGCTGGCCGCTTCAGCGGCGACGCCGCGAGCGCGCGCTTCGGCGACCGGGCCTTGATGTTCTGGGGCGGTGTGGTTGCCGTCGCAGGCTTCGTGCTGGTGCTGCTGCCACGCAGCTTGCCGCTGACACTGCCGGGCTTCGCGCTGGTCGGATTGGGCGCGTCGAACATCGTGCCGGTGCTGTTCCGAAAGGCGGGGTCACAGAGTGCGATGCCTGCGGCCGTGGCCGTCTCGGCGATCACGACGATCGGCTATGCCGGCTACCTGCTGGGTCCGGCCGCGCTGGGCTACATCTCCAAGCTCGCAGGCGTTGCGGCCGCCTTCTGGTTGCTGGCCGGCTTGATGGGTCTGGTGCCGATCTTCGCGCGACAGGCGACCGGTGCAGCGACTACCGTGGCCGACCCAGCACCTTGAGGCCAGCCGTCAGCGTCTGCCGGCACGTCCAGTAGTCCTGCCAGGGATCCACCGACTGGAACGACAGGTGTTCGCGCGCGGTGCGCACGTTCCATTGATCGCTGCGCTTGAGTGAATTCAGGGCCTCCCACGCCAGCGGCATCGACACGCCCAGCCCCGGGCGCGCGCGCGCGGAGAACGCTGCGGCGGTGGTGGCGCCGTGGTTGTTGCGCAGGTAATCGACGAAGATCTTGCCGACGCGATTGGCCGCACCGCTCTTGGCGACGAAGCGCTGCGGGATCACGCGCGCAATGTGCTGCACCACGGCTTGCGCGAAGCCGCTCACCGTCTCCCAGCCCTCGCGCGGCGACAGCGGCACGACGACGTGCAGGCCCTTGCCGCCGCTCGTCTTCACCCAGCTTTGCAGCGCCAGTTCCTGCAACAGGCCGCGCACCAGGGTCGCTGCTTCGAGCACGCGCTCCCAGCGCTCGCCTTCGCCCGGGTCGAGATCGAAGATCACGCGGTCCGGCTTGTCGAAGCGCTTCGCCAGCGCGTTCCAGGTGTGGAACTCGATGACGTTCATCTGCGCCGCGCCGATCAGCGCCTTCTTCGTGCCGACTTCGAGCAACGAGGCGTGGCCCGGCAGCAGTGCCGGGTCGAGCTGTTTGATGTCCGCGATCTGCTGCGCATCGATGTGCTTCTGGAAGAAGAGTTCGCCGCCGACGCCGTTGGGCCCGCGCACCAGCGAGCACGGCCGGCCCTTCAGGTGCGGCAGCATCCACTCGGCCACCGATTCGTAGTAGCGCACGAGTTCGAGCTTGGTGATGCCGCTGCCGGGATCGATCACGCGCTCCGGGTGCGAGACCTTGATGCCGCCGACAGTGCTGGCGCCGCGCGCCATGGCCGTCGAGATCGCCAACCCGGGCCCAGCCGGCGTGACCGTGCTCTCGCGCTGCACGGCGTCGGCCGGCTTGTCCTCGCGCAGGCCGAGGAACTTGGCGTGGCGAATCTGCTGATCGGGCGACCAATCCGCGAACTCGACTTCGGCGACGAGCAGCGGCTGCACCCAGCGCTGCTCGGCGCGGTCGCGCGCAGTCCAGCGTCCGCTCAACAGCGGCACGGTGCCGAGCGGCGACGTTGCCACTTCGATCTTCGCCAGGCGCAGCTTCAACTTCGCGCCGGCCTTGGCATCCCAGCCGGCACCGACCGCCCCGACATGCACCCAATGCTGCTTGGCGTCGTCGCGCACCGCGAGGATCAGGCTGCCGATCTCGGCCTCGCCGCTCGATCGGTCGGTGTAGCCGACGATCACGAACTCCTGGCGCTGCCGGTTCTTCAGCTTCAACCAGCTCTCGCTGCGGCGCGACTCGTAGGGCGCGTCCTTGCGCTTGGCGATCACGCCTTCGAGGCCCATGCGCCGCGCCGATTCGAGGATCGACGCCGCATCGGCATCGAAGTTCGCCGAGAAGCGCAGGTGCTCGTTCGGATGCTCGTCGAGCAACTGCTTCAACAACTCACGGCGCTGCGCCAGCGGCGTGCGCCGCAGGTCATGGCCTTCGAAGTACGGCAGGTCGAACAGGAAGTAGTCGATGCTCGCGGTGCGCGAGCGGTCGAAGGCGTTCTGCAGCGCGTTGAACTCGGGCGTGCCGTCCTTGCCCAGTACGACGATCTCGCCGTCGAGCCAGGCGCTGCCGACACCCAGGCCCTGCAAGGCCTTCACGAGATGCGGCATCTTCGCGCTCCAGTCGTGGCCGCCGCGCGTGATCAGGCGCGGCTTGCCGCCTTCGATGCGCGTCATCAGGCGGTAGCCGTCGAACTTGATCTCGTAGAGCCACTGGCCCGAGGTCGGCGCCACCGTCGCCAGACTGGCGAGTTGCGGCGCGATCGTCGCCGGCAGCGGCGCCTTGACTGCGCCGCTCGGCCCCGATGCCGCAACGCTCGGCACCTTCAGCGGCTTGGCGATCACGCTGTCAGGCAGCGCACTCACCACGTCGTACTCGCTGCGCGGCTTGGCAAACGC
Organism: uncultured beta proteobacterium; assembly: GCA_963738605.1. Lineage (GTDB taxonomy): Bacteria > Pseudomonadota > Gammaproteobacteria > Burkholderiales > Burkholderiaceae_C > CADEEN01. The sequence goes on along the minus strand of CAVTXG010000010.1, from coordinate 521,940 downwards.
GTCGCGCTTCTTGAACAGCAGCCAGCCCTCCTGGCGCTCGCCGGGTTTTGCGATGCGCACCAGCTCCCACAGCCCTTGCAGCTTGTGGCCGTGCAGCTTGAAGACGAGCTTGCCGTCCTTGAGGCCCTGGTGCGGATTCACCGTCGGCTCCCAGCTGCCGTTGTCCCAGACGATCACCGTGCCTGCACCGTACTGGCCGCGCGGGATCGTGCCCTCGAAGCTCGAGTACGACAGCGGATGGTCCTCGACATGGATCGCCATGCGCTTGTCGCTCGGGTCGAAGCTCGGGCCGCGCGGCACCGCCCACGACAGCATCACGCCGTCGAGCTCGAGCCGCAGGTCGTAGTGCAGGCGCGTCGCCGCGTGCTTCTGGATGACGAACGAGAAACCCGATGTCGCGCCGCGCTCACCCTGCGGCTCGCCGGTGATCGCGAAATTGCGCTTGGCCCAGTAGCGGGCGAGCGGGTCGTCGCCAGCCATGCCCGATTACCGGCGTTGCAAGCGCCGATACGCACTGAAGTGGCGCAGCGCGCCGCGCTTGTCGCCGAGCTGTTCGCGCACGCGCGCCAGGTTGTAGTGCGCGTCGGCCAGCGTCGGGTCGAGGACGAGGCTGCGCTCGTAGCTGGCCTGCGCTTCTTTCAAGCGTTCGAGGTGGTCGAGCGCGACGCCGAGGTTGAAGTGGATCAGAGCCACATCCGGGCACTGCGACACCGCGCGCTCGGACAAGCCTACGACGGCGACGAACTGCCCGGCCTCGCACCACAGCGCACCGAGGTTGACGTAAGCGTCGGCGTGATCGGGCGCGAGCGTCAGGGCCTTGGCGTAGGCGGCTTCGGCTGCCGCCGCATCGGTGGCTTCGAGCGCGCGGCCGCGTTCGAACCATGCGTTCGCATCGTCGTTCTCGTCGCGCGCGATGATGGCGACGCTGCCGGCCACCGGTGCGACGTTGAAGTCCATCAGCAGCTGGCCGCTGTCGGCCTGCCACTGGCCGCTGTCGCGATCCCGCACCGCCACGTCGGAGCCGATCGCGCTGATGCGCAGGCCTGTCAGCGGCAGCTCTTTGGGCAGCGTCGCCTTCAAGCGCGCCAGCGCGCGCAGGATGCGGCGCGGCGGGATGTTCGCGGCGCGCAGGCCGTGTGCGGTGCGCAGCAGCATCAGGTCCTGGAAGGTGAAGCGCCACTCGTTGCGCGCGCCGCGCGTCGGCGCGACGAAGCCCTCGGCGATCAAGCCCGCAACGACGCCGCGCGACAGGCCCAGCATCGCCTGCACCCGGCGCAGCGTGTAGGTCGAGGCGTCGCCGTTGTCGTCGACCGCGGCGCCGCGACGGATCACTTTCTGGCGCGGGCCGGCGCGGGCGCTTCTTCTTCAGCCTTCGCAGCGGCCGTGCGCTTGGCGCCCTTGCGCTCCTTGGGCTCGGCCGCAGCGGCAGGCTCAGCGGCCGCCGGCGCCGCCGGTTTCTTGCCGAGGCTGGCTCGCAGCGCGTCCATCAGGTCGATCACCTGCGCGGTGCCCGGCTGCTCTTCGTGCGTGGCGGCGACGACGGCCGTGCCGCTGCTGATCTTGGCGTCGATCGCGGCGAGGATGCGCTTCTTCTCTTCGTCGACGTACTGCGTCGGGTCGTAGGCTTCCTGCGAGATCTGGTCGATGAGTTGCAGCGCGAGTTGCAGTTCGCCGTCCGAGACCTTCACATCCTCGATGTCCAGATCCTTCAGCGAGCGCACCTCGTCGGCATAGAGCAGTTGCTGCAGCACCAGGCCGTCGTCGACCGGTCGCACCTGCACCACGTACTGCTTGGACTTCCACGCCCACTTCGCCAACGCACAGCGGCCGCTCTTGCGCATCGCCTCGCTCAGCAGCGCATACGGCTTGCCGCCGCGCTTGTCGGGCGCCAGCAGGTAGGCCTTGTCGTAGTACAGCGGATCAACCGACTTCTCCGGGATGAAGGCCATGATCTCGATGGTCGGGCTGCTCGCTTCCTCCAGCGCCTTCAGTTCCTCGGGCGCGAACATGACGAAGCGGTCCTTCTCGAATTCGTAGCCCTTGACCATGTCGGCGCGCGCCACCACGGTCTGATCCTTCTCCGAGACGTACTGCTGCTTCAGGCGCGAGCCATCCTTGGACAGCAGGTTGAACTTGACCGCGCTCGATGTCTCGGTCGCGGAGTACAGCTTCACCGGAATCGACACCAGGCCGAAGCTCAGGGTCAGTGAAGCGATCGAACGCGCTGCCATCAGTGGTCTCCAGGGACTTGTGCCCGTGCGGGGTGGCAATGGTATGCCCGTGGCCGCGATTGCGCAGCGGCCGTGTCGGCTCGGCGCGACGCGCAGCGCGAAGAGATCACGTTGTCGCCGTGGCCAGCATCACCGCGTAGGCCTTGAAGGTGGCCGTGGCCGCCTGGCCGACGGCCAGGCCGAGGGCATCGACCGCGTCGTTGGTGACGCTGGCGGTGATGGTGCTGCCACCCGGCAGTGTCAGGCCGATGAGCGAAGTCACCGCGCCCTTCTGCACACGGGCGATGGTGCCGGCGAGCTGGTTGCGCGCGGACAGGCGGTAGCCGGCGAAATCGGTCACCAGCACCACCTCCGAGGACTTGACCAGCGCCAGCGCCTCCTGGCCCTTCTTCAACTTGAGCTGCGTCGCTGCGGCGGTGGTGACGCTGGCCGTGATCTCGTGGCCGCCGCCGACATCGAGCGTGGCCTGCGTCGTCGCCGGGCCCTTGTCGAGCGCGACGATGGTGCCGGCGAACTGGTTGCGCGCTGTTGTCTTCATGGACAGTCTCCGAAGCAGGGCCGCAAGGCCCGGTTGCGCCAGCAGCCAGGCCTCCTGCTCGCGCAGGAAGCCGGCGTGCCGCGATTGCAGTTCGTGCCAGGCGGCGAGCAACTGCATCGCCGCGGCGGTGAGCTGCGAGCCGCCGCCACCGCGGCCGCCGGTGGCACTCGTCACCAGCGGGGCATGAGTCAGGTTGGCCGCGGTGTCGAGCACCAGCCACGCGCCCTTGTAGCTGTAGCCCGCCGTGCGCGCCGCCTTCTGCAGCGAGCCGGTGGCGTGCAGGGCTTGCAGCAGCGCGAAGAAGCGCTGGTCGAGGCGGCCGGCGAGCTGCAGCTGGCCTTGCAGCGCGGTGGTGTCAAGCATCGCGCTTTGCGCGCTGGTGTCGGTCACTGATGCCCTTCGGCGGCCAGGACCGGCCGACGCTGCTGCTTGCGCCGCAGCGTCGGTGCGAGCGCATCGAGCGCGGCTTCGCGGCCTGCATCCTTGTCGGCAATGTCGATCGCGCGCAGCACACGCCCACCCTCGATCACGAACACTTTGCCGGCCAGCGCCAGCACGTCATCGACGTTGTGCGTGATCAGCACCGCCGGGATGCCCCAACGCGCGCGCACCGCCGCCAGCTCGGCGCGCAACTGGTCGCGCAGCATGGTGTCGAGCGCGGCGAAGGGTTCGTCGAGCAGCAGCACCTGAGGGTTGCAGGCCAGCGCCCGCGCCAGCGCCACGCGCTGCTGCTGCCCGCCCGAGAGCGTGGCCGGGCGGCTTCTTGCCAGCTCGGTCAGGCCGAAGCTCTCGAGCAGTTCATCGACGCGCCGCGCGTCGGCCGGCGCGAGGCGACGCCGCCAGCTCGTCAGGCCGAAGGCGATGTTGTCGCGCACGCCCAGGTGCGGGAACAGCGCGTAGTGCTGGAACACGATGCCGACGCCGCGTTCCTCGGCCGGCACATCGACGCGCAACGCTGCGTCGAACAGCGTGCGCCCGCCGATGCGCACATGGCCCGCCGACGGCGTCACCAAGCCGGCCATCGCCTGCAGCGTCAGCGACTTGCCTGCGCCCGACGGGCCGTACAGCGCCACCACCGGCGCGTCGCTGGCAAACGCCACGTCGAGGTCGAAACGGCGCTGGGCGTCGCTGACCGAAAGGCGCAGCGCGACGTTGATCACGGCGCGTCGAATCCGTACCGCGACAGGATGGCTTTCGCCTCGCTCGCCGACAGGAAGTCGATGAACTGACGCGCCAGCGCTGGCTGCCGGCTGTCGCGCACCAGCGCGGCCGGGTAGGTCACCGGCGCGTGGCCGCTGACAGTGAGCACCACGCGCACCTTGTCCTTGGCCGCCGCCGCATCGGTGCGATAGACGAAGCCGGCATCGGCCTCGCCGCGCGCGACGTAGTCGAGCACCTGGCGCACGTTCTCGGCAAACACCAGGCGCGCTTCGAGCGCGCCCCACAGGCCGGCGCCGTCCAGCGCCTGCTTCGCATAGCGGCCGACCGGCACGGTGGCCGGCTTGCCCACGGCGATGCGCCTGACCTCGGGCTGGCGCAGGTCCTCCAGCACCGAGACCGCGGGCGCGTCCTGCGCCGGCACGATCAGCACCAGCGCGTTGCGCGCGAAGTCGCGCCGCGTCGCCGCGTCGAGCACCTGCTGCTGCACGCCGCGCTCGATCGACTCGGCGTCGGCGCTGGCAAACACATCGACCGGTGCGCCCTGCACGATCTGCTGCACGAGCACGCCCGACGCGGCGAAATTGAAGCGCAGCGTCACGCCTGGCCGCGCCGCCTCGAAGCGCACGCCGATCTCCTTGAAGGCTTCGGCCAGGCTGGCCGCGGCCGAAACGGTGACCTGCTGCGCCGACACCATCACAGGCAGCACGATCAGCAACGACAACAACAAGCACCGCTTGCGCATCGCATCACCGCCCTGAAAACAGGCGGTTCGACGCGACGAGGATCAGCACCGACAGCGCCGAGACCACCAGCACCAGCAGCAGCGCCACGTCGTCCTGCCCGGCCTGCACCGCGTCGTAGATCGCCATCGACGCGGTCTGCGTCTGGCCCGGAATCGAGCCGGCCACCATCAGCGAAGCGCCGAACTCGCCCATCGCGCGCGCGAACGCGAGCAGCGTGCCGGCGAGGATGCCGGGCCAGGCCAGCGGCAGCGTGACGCGCATGAACACGCTGGCGCGCGACTGGCGCAGCGTGCGCGCCGCGGCTTCGAGGTTGCGATCGACCTGTGCGAACGCCGTGCTCGACGCCTTCAGCACCAGCGGCAGCGCCACCAGCGCAGAAGCCAGCACGGCGCCGTGCCAGCTGAAGACGATCGAGTAGTCGAAGTTCTCGCGCAGCCATGAACCGAGCGCGCTGCGCCGGCCCATCGCCACCAGCAGCGCGTAGCCCAGCACGGTGGGCGGCAGCACCAGCGGCAGCATGCACACCGCTTCGAGGAAAGCGCGCGCGGGCAGGCGCGTGCGCGCGAAGACCCAGCCCAGCGCCACGCCGATCAGCAGCACCAGCAGCGTCGCCACGGCCGCGACGCGCAGGCTCAGCAGCAGCGGCGCAGGGTCGAAGGATTGCAGCGCGGGCAGCATGCGCGGCATCGTAATGTATTGCGCTACATCACGCTTCAGCCCCGCGGTCACGCGGCAAAGACGGCGCGGCGCGCCGGTGGAGGGCTTGGCCTGCCCGGCAGGACTCGAACCTGCGACCCCCAGCTTAGAAGGCTGGTGCTCTATCCAGTTGAGCTACGGGCAGTGAGTGGTGCCGAAAGGGGGTGGTCGGGGTGAAAGGATTCGAACCTTCGACATCTTGCTCCCAAAGCAAGCGCGCTACCGGACTGCGCTACACCCCGACGAAGCCCGGATTCTACGTGTCCACTCTCTCGGCCAACGGTAAATCCTTGCCGGGCGCCGGCAGCGCCAGCTGGCGCGCCACCGACTGGCATTGGCGGATGTGCTGCTCGCAGACGTACTTGAGTGCGCCGAAGGTCAGCATCGCCGAGACCGCCTGGCCGGCGATCGGCACGAACTTGGCGGCCTGCTGCGTCGTCAGGCGCACGCCCACCACCTTCAGCGCCTGGATGACGAGTTCGCGCGTGACGATGCGGCCCACCAGCATCGTGCTGCCGGCGCTCAAAGTCTTGTAGACCACCAGCTTGCGATCGGGCGCGAGTTGCTCGATCTGCTGCGGCGTCAGGCCGAAGGCGCGGTTGATCTCGGGCAGGAGTTTGATGAGCACGCCGATGTCGGTGAGCCAGTCGAGCCCGGGCACCGGCACCATCGCCACGCCGGCCGCGAACAGCGCGCGCTGCGTCACGAGCTTGCGGCAGCGCGCGGCGATGGCCTCGCCGGGGTCGACGACGGCCGCGGCGTGCTTGCGTGGTTTCATTGCACCCTCGCGCTGCGTGCGGTCCCGCCGAGCGGCCGGGCGGGGGCGCTCATGCGGGCGCCTTTTCGAGCACGATCACGCCGTCGGCGTCGGCGACGATCCACTCGCCGGGGCGGATTGTCACGCCCTGCAATTGCACGAGGCCATCGCGCCGGCCTTCGCCGCGTTTGTCGCTGCGCCGAGGGTTCAGCGCCAGCGCGCGCACGCCGATCGCCAGCGCGGCCATCTCGGCCTCGTCGCGCACGCAGCCATCGACGACGAAGCCGGCCCAGCCGTTCTTGGCCGCGATCGCCGCGATGTTGCCGCCGACCAGCGCGCAGCGCAGCGAGGCGCCGCCGTCGATCACCAGCACGCGGCCGGCGCCGGCTTCTTCGACAGCAGCCCGCACCAGCGAGTTGTCCTCGAAGCATTGCAGTGTCGCAGCCGGGCCTTGAAAGGCGCGCGTGCCGCCGAACGCTCGAAACACCGGCGGCAGCACACGCAACGCCGGGTTGATCGCGTGGGCATCGCACAGGTCGCAGGTCGCGGGGACGGGTTTGCTCATGCTCGAGGGCCTTTCATCGTCGTGTGCACCAGGACAGGTCCGGGGCGTTGAACGCGGCAGCCGATAATCCGCCGACTTCGTTAGCGCCCAGTCACCATGATCGCATTGCGACCCATCATTGCTGCAGTCGCCTGCACCGTTGCAGCTTACGCCGCTGCGCAGGAAGCGCCGCAACTCGACCTGCCGGTGGTGCAGTTGCAGGCCGGCATGCACAACATCCGCGCGCAGGTGGCGACCGGCATGGCCGTCTACAAGGGCCTGATGTTCCGGCGGGAGATGCCGCAGCACGAAGGCATGCTCTTCGTCTACGACACGCCGACCGTGCAGTGCTTCTACATGAAGAACACGTATCTGCCGCTGTCCATTGCGTTCATCGCCGACGATGGCAGCGTCGTCAACATCCGCGACATGCAACCGCAGGCGCTGGACAGCCACTGCTCGGACAAGCCTGTGCGCTATGCGCTGGAGATGAACCAGGGCTGGTTCGCCAAGCGCGGCGTCAAGCCCGGCTTCAAGCTCGGCGGCGCGCCGTTCACGGCAACGAAGTGACCGCCGCGCGGCCGGCGCGCACTCGACTCAATCGCCCTTGAACCCGGAAGCCTTGACCACCGGCGCCCAGCGCTCCGCTGTCGCGCTTCATGATCGCCGCCAGGTCGGCGGCGCTGCCGCCGGTGGGCTCCAGCCCAAGCTTGGCGAAGCGCTCGCGCAGCTCGGCCGAGGCCAGCGCCTTGTTCACCGCGGCATTGATCTGCTGCACGGCGGCGCCCGGCGTTTTTGCGGGCGCATAGACGGCGAACCAGCTCGTTCCTTCGACGCCCTTCAGCCCCGCCTCGCCGAACGTCGGCACGTCGCCGAGCAAGGGGCTGCGCGCCGCGCCCGAGGTGGCGAGGATGCGCACCTTGCCGCCGCGATGCATCTCGATCTGATCGACCAGCGTGTCGATCGCCGAGCTGACCTGGCTGCCGACCAGCGCGTTCATCAGCGGCCCGCCGCCGTTGAAGGGCACATGCACCAGGTCGGCGCCGGCGCCGACCGAAATCATCACGCCGAAAAAGTGCGGCAGGCTGCCCGGCGCCGGGCTGCCGAAGTTGGCCTGCGCCGGGTTCGCCTTGAACCACGCGATCAACTCGCTCACGTTCTTCGCCGGATGCGCCGCGTTGACCGACAGGCCGAACTGGAAGTTCGCCACATGGGCCACCGGCGCGAAATCGGTCGCGGGGTCGTACGGCAGCTTGCTGAACACCAGCGGCGCCAGCACCGGCACGACGATCGGCGCGAGCATCAGCGTCGATCCGTCCGGCGCGGCGTTCTTCAACTGCTCGGCGGCGATGCGGCCACCGGCGCCGGGCTTGTTGTCCACCACCACGGGCTGCTTGAGCTCGCCGCTCATGCGCTCGGCGAGCAGACGCGCCGCGATGTCGGCCGAACCGCCCGGTGCGAAGCCGACGAGGATGCGAACCGGCTTGTCGACCTGGGCTTGCGCTGCGCCGACCAGAGCGCACACGGCGAGCCCGGCCGCGAGATGTTTGAAGAACGCTTTCATGATGTCTCCTGGGTTGAAATCGGGATCTACCACTGGCCGAAGAACACACCGGCCTCTTTGTAGGCGCCGGTGGCGCGCTGCACCGACTCGTCGGTCACGGTGCTGCGGTGGCGTCGGCGTGCGAGGAAATCGAGCAGCCGCTCGCGCATCGTGGCGCGCAGCGCGGCGGTGGACGTGTCGCGGCCGAGGTCGTGTAACTCGTTCGGGTCGGCTTCGATATCGAACAGCTGCTCGGCCTCGTCGAGCCAGTACACATAGCGCCAGCGCGACGTGCGCAGGCTGAAGGCGCGGCACTGATGCACGTCCTTGCCCAGCGCCAGTCGGGCGTGGCGGTAGCTGTAGTCGAGTTCGCTGTAGCTGAAGTCACGCCACTCGGCCGGTGCTCTGTCATGCAGCAAAGGCAGCAGGCTCGCGCCTTCGAGACGATGGGCTGGCGGCGCGATGCCCAGTGCGTCAAGCACAGTGGGCACCACGTCGACCGATTCGGCGAAGCGCGCCTCGACGCTGCCGCGTGTCGCGTCGGCTTCGCGTCGCGGATCGACCAGGATGAACGGCACCTTCTGCACCGTGTCGTAGAACAGCTCCTTCTCGCCCAGCCAATGGTCGCCGAGAAAGTCGCCGTGGTCGGCGGTAAAGAGGATCAGCGTGTCGTCGAGCACATCGCTCGCCGCCATGTGATCGAAGAGGCGGCCAAGGTGATGGTCGAGCTGCGTGATGAGGCCCTGGTAGGCCGGACGCACGATGCGGATGCAGTCGTCTCGCTGAAAGCTCAAGCTCTCCTCCTGCTGCCGATAGGCCGCCAGCACGCGGTGCTCGCCGCTGCGCTCGTCGGCGCTGCGCACGACCGGCAGGCATTGCTCGGCCGTGTACATCGCGTGGTACGGGGCAGGCGCCATGTAGGGCCAGTGCGGCTTGACGTAGCTCAGGTGCAGAACCCAGGGGCGGCTGCCCATCTGCTTCATGTAGTCGATGGCGCGATCGGTCATGAACGCGGTTTCGGAGTGCTCTTCGCGCACGCGCGCCGGCAGGTGCACGTTGCGCATGTGCCAGCCGCTGGCCACACGGCCGTCGGCATCGATCGCCGAGATGACGTAGTCGCTCCACGGGTCGGCGCTGTCATAGCCCTGCTCGCGCAAGAACACCGGATAGCCGGATTCGTGTCCCGGTGCGTGGTGGCCGTCGTAGCGGTCGATCTCCTCGAAGCCGCCGCGCTCGAGCAGGTGCGCGAGTTCGCTGCCGCCTTCGAGCTGCAGGCGCTGCAGACCGGCACGATCGGGCATCACGTGCGTCTTGCCGGCCAGCGCCAGCGAGCAGCCGGCGCCGCGCAGCATTTCACCCAACGTCACCTCGCCCACCGACAGCGGCACGCGGTTCCAGGTGGCGCCGTGGGTGATCGGGTAGCGGCCGGTGTAGTAGCTCATGCGGCTCGGTCCGCAGACGCCGCTGTTGACGAAGGCGTTGGCGAAGCGCACGCCGCGGCGCGCCAGCGCATCGAGGTTCGGCGTTGCCAGGTACGGATGGCCGGCGCATGCGAGATGGTCCCAGCGCAGCTGATCGGCCATGATGAACAGGATGTTCATTGAGGCTAATCTAGTCGCGCCCCGTTGGATTGTTCTAAACAACCGATCTCCCCAGTGACCCTGAGCCTGCGCCAGCCAAGCAACATCGACGAGCTGCTGAACTACCGGCTGCTGCGCCTGTATGCGGCCAGCGGCGCGCCGGTGATCCGGCTGCTCGAAGGACGCTGCGGCATCTCGCGCCGCGAGTGGCGGCTGCTCGCGCTGCTGGCCCGGCACGGCGATCTGTCGCCGTCGGCGCTGGCAGAACACGCGCACCTGGACCGCCCGCGCGTGACGCGCGGCGTGCAGGCGCTGGTCGACAAGCGCCTGGCCCGACGCAGCGCCGAGCACGGCGACGCCCGGCGCGCGCGAGTGGCGTTGACGCGGTCCGGACAGCGCCTGTACGACGAGCTCTTTCCGCAGATCGCGGCGATCAACGCCGCTGTGGTGAGCGCGCTCGATGACGCCACGGTACACGCGCTCGACGATGCGTTGAGCCGCTTGACCATACAGGCGCAGCATCTGAACCTGGAAGTGATGCGCGACGTGCGCGCCGATCGCCGCGCGGGCCGGTCGCAGCGCGTGCGCCATTGGCCCGAAGTCGACGAGTAATCGCGGCAATGATTCAGCGCGCCGGCTCTGTCCACCTCAGCCCGACCCGCAGCGGCCGGTGATCCGAGCCGATCGCCGGCCCGACCGCGTGATCGACCACCTGCCACGCGCCGTGGCCCCACACCGTGTCGATCGGGATGCCCCAGGCGGCATGCGGCCAGGTCGGCTGCACGCCGCCGAACCAGCGCCAGCCGTTGGCGGCGAGCAGCGGCGATGCGTTCGACCAGGGCGTGGCGTTGAAGTCGCCGACGATGAGCGCCGGCGCCGCGCCCGCAGGCTTGAGCTCTGCCAGCGTGCGATTGCGCAGCGCCTGCCAGTGCGGATTCACCGGCGGCATCGGATGCAGTGCGATCAGCTCGACATCGCCGTCGGGCGTCGCCACTCGGGCGTGCAGTTGCGCGATGCCGCCAGGCCCCAGAACTTCGCGCACCGCCGGCAGCGGCCAGCGCGACAGCAGGCCGATGCCGAATGCGCCCGCACTCGGCATCAGGCGCCGGTGCGGCCAATCGGTGTCGCCGGCAAGGCCTGCGCAAAGGCCGGTGACAGTTCGAGCACGGCAATCACATCGGCCTGCGATTGGCGCGCCCAGGTCAACAGCGGCAACGGATCGCGATTGCCGAGGTGCACGTTGGCCACGATCACGCGCAATTGCGCCGGTGCCGCGCCCGCCGGCATCGCGGGCGGCAACCACCCCCACGGCAAGGCCAGCAGCGAGGCGGCAGCAGCGATGCGCGCGATCAAAGACCAGCGCACGCACAGCAGCCCGAGCGCACCGAGCGGCAACCACAGCCACACCCAGTGCGCGGCGAGGTCAGCCGCCCATGCCAGCGCGCCGTCACCGAGCACGCGACTCGCACCCGGCGCCATCAAGCCGCCGAATGCCAAGCCCAGCGCAACGGCCCCCAGACGCGACAAAGCCCGCCGAAGCGGGCCTGTCATCAGTGCCGTTGGCGGCGAAGGCTCAAGCAAAGTTGGCGGCGACGAAGTTCCAGTTCACCAGCTTGTCGATGAAGGTCTCGACGAACTTCGGCCGCTGGTTGCGGTAGTCGATGTAGTAGGCGTGCTCCCAAACGTCGACCGTCAGCAGCGCCTTGCCGTCGCCGTCCTTCAGCGGTGTGCCGGCGGCGCCCTTGTTGACGATGTCGAGGCTGCCGTCGGGCTTCTTGATGAGCCAGGTCCAGCCCGAGCCGAAGTTGCCGACGGCGCTCTTGACGAAGGCTTCGCGAAACGCCGCGAAGTTGCCCCACTTGGCGTTGATCGCCGCGGCCAGCGCGCCGCCCGGTTCGCCGCCGCCGCCCGGCTTCATGCAGTTCCAGAAGAAGGTGTGGTTCCAGATCTGCGCGGCGTTGTTGTAGATGGCGCCCGAGGAATTCTTGACGATGTCTTCCAGCGTCATCGCAGCGAACTCGGTGTTCTTCTGCAGGTTGTTGAGGTTCACGACATAGGCGTTGTGGTGCTTGCCGTGGTGGAACTCGAGCGTCTCCTGGCTGTAGTCGGGCGCGAGCGAGTCGATCGGGAACGGCAGCGGCGGCAGGGTGTGTTCCATGAGCTTTGTCCTGTGATTCGTTGACGGGGTGAAGGAGGATTCTAGGCAAGCGGCGCGCCCACGACAGCGGCATGGGTCAATCGCCCGGCTCGGAGGCCTCGACGCGCACGGCCGCGCCACCGTCGTGCCATTGCAGCGTCAGCGCCTGGCCGGCGCTGACGGCCCTCGCCGACATCACCGGATGCCGGCCGGCGTCGAGCACGAAGGCATAACCGCGCGCCAGCACGCGGCTCGGATCGAGCGCGGCCAGGCGCGCGCCTTGCCCCTCGACGCGAGCGCGCTCGGCGTGCAGGCGTGCGCTCATGCGCTCGCGCAGGCGCGCGCGCTGTTGCACCCAGCGCGCGGCGTTGGCCTCGAAAGCGGCACGCAACGCACGTTCGCGCCGATGCGCAAGAGCCTGCAGCGACTGCTGCGCGCGCGCCAGCGCCTGCGCAGGCCGTGCGAGTTGCAATGCGATGCGGTCCAGCCGTTGCACGTCGCGCTCGATGTGCCGCGCTGCGCTGCGCTGCAGGCGTCGTGCCGATGACGCCAGTGCCTCGATCAGCACGGTGCATTCCGGCGCAACCAGCTCGGCGGCTGCCGTGGGCGTGGCAGCGCGCAGATCGGCGGCGAAATCGCACAGCGTCACGTCGGTTTCGTGGCCGACGCCGCTGACCACCGGCATCGGCATCGCCGCGACGGCACGCACGACGCGCTCGTCGTTGAAGGCCCACAAGTCCTCGATCGAGCCGCCGCCTCGCGCCACGATGAGCACGTCGGCCTCGTTGCGCTGCGCTGCTTCGCCGAGCGCGCGCAGCAGCGCAGCCGGCGCTTCGCTGCCCTGCACCAGCGACGGATAGACCACCACCGCCACCTGCGGCGCGCGCCGCGCCAATGCGCTCAGCAGGTCGTGCAGCGCGGCGCCGGCCAGCGAGGTGACGATGCCGACGCAACGCGGGAACGCCGGCAGCTCGCGCTTGCGCGCCGCGTCGAACATACCTTCGGCTTCGAGCTTGGCCTTGAGGCGCAGGAACTGTTCGTAGAGCGAGCCGGCGCCGAGCGTGCGCATCGATTCGGCGACGAACTGCATCTCGCCGCGCGGCTCGTACAGCGCGATGCGCCCGCGCAGTTCGACCTGCTGGCCGTCGCGCGGCGTGAAGTCGAGCAGCGAGGCTGCTCGGCGAAACAGCGCGCAGCGCACGGACGCTGCGGCGCCGTCGGCGTCCTTCAGCGTGAAGTAGCAGTGGCCGCTGGGCGCGCGGTTGAAACCCGAGAGCTCGCCGCGCACGGTCACGGCCGAGAAGCGCGCCGCCAGCGCATCGCCCACCGCCAGCAGCAGCGCGCCGACGCTCCAGGCGCGTGGGCCGAGCGCAGCGGCCGACGCCGGCGCGGCGTCAGTCACGGGGCAAGTCCTCCACAGCCGCACCGCAGCGGGGCCAGCCTGAAGGAATACCCCCGCAAACGCTGGTGCTTCGGTGCAAGTGTCTGATTTGCAAAGGATTTTTCATGCCCAACGATTGTGCAAAGGCGCCTTCGCGCGTAACCAGCGTGCAAAGAGCGCTGCGGCGCGCCGGTTGCGCACACAGTTATCCACAGATTTACGCGATCGGTGGCGCGTGCCCAACAGTTGCACCGCGCCGCTCGTGCAACGCAGCGCAGAGCGCATGAGGCGCATGGAGTGGGACCATAATCGCCGCCGCCTCGCACGCCGCCCACGGCGCCGCGTACGAGCCGCACTGTAGCGCCGTCGCTTCCCCACTTCCCCATTCACGCGAGAGACCGACCTTGTTTTCGATCATTCAAGCTGCCGGCTGGCCGATCTATCCGCTCATCCTTCTTTCGATCGTCGGGCTCGCGCTCGTCATCGAACGCGCGATCATGCTGCGCCGTGGCCGCGTCGCGCCCGACAAGCTGCTCGACGAAGTGGTGGGCCTGACGCGCACCAGCCTGCCTTCGGCCGACGTCATCAACAAACTTTCCGGCAGTTCGTCGCTCGGCGGCGTGCTGGCGGCCGGCCTGCGCGCGGTGGTGGCCGAGCCGCGCATCGCCGAAGACACGCTGCGCCTGGTGTTCGAGAACGCCGGCCGCGTCATGGTGCACCGCCTGGAGCGCTACCTCAACACGCTCGGCACCGTCGCCACTTCGGCGCCGCTGATGGGCCTGTTCGGTACGGTGGTGGGCATGATCGAGATCTTCGGCGCGCAGTCGCCGACGGGTGCGCCAAATCCGCAGCAGATCGCGCACGGCATCTCGATCGCGCTCTACAACACCGCGTTCGGCTTGATGATCGCGATCCCCGCGCTCATGTTCTACCGCTACTTCCGCGGCCGCGTCGATGAATACACCGTCGACATGGAGCAGGCCGCCGAGCGCCTGGTGCCGCACCTGATGCGCTTTGCGGTGCGCAAGACGGCGGCTGCCGGCGCCGCGCCATGAACTTCCGCAAACCGCGGCCGGAAGAGCCTGAGATCAACCTGATCGCGTTCATCGACGTGCTGCTGGTGATCCTGATCTTCCTGATGCTGACCAGCACCTTCTCCAAGTTCACCGAGCTGCAGCTGACGCTGCCCACGGCCGACGCCGAAAAGCTGCGCGACCGGCCGGCCGAGGTGGTGGTGTCGGTGGCGGCCGACGGGCGCTACGCGGTCAACCGCGCTGCGGTGGAAGGGCGCAGCGTCGAGGCCCTGGCCGCGGCGCTGTCGGCGGCGTCGAAGGATCAGAAGGAGCCGGTGGTGATCGTCTCGGCCGACGCCACCGTGGCGCACCAGGCGGTGATCAACGTGCTCGACGCGGCACGTCGCGCCGGCCTGCCGCGCCTGACCTTCGCCGCGCAGACGGCTGACGGCCCCTCTCGCTGAGATGCAGCCTCGAGGCGAAGGATGGGCGTCGGGATTCGGCCCGTTGTGTGCGTTCGCGAACGTCCGCAAATGCGCTGGGCCGGGGCTGGTGCGCAAGCAAGGCGGCGGGCGGGGCGCAGTCGGGGCTCAAGCGGCGCTCGCCCTCGCTGCGCGAGGGTTCCCTGCGATGCTCGGTCTGAGGTCGCACCGCGAAACTCGCTGCACTCACTGCGTTCGTTGCGCTCGAACACTCGCGGTGAGTCAGATCACGAAGCGCGCGGGTACGCGCGCCGACCTCAGCCCTGTGCTTCTCGGCGGCGCCATTCGCCCCGCCTGCGCCCCGCCCGCCGCCTTGCGGGAACAGTCGTTCTTGGGTGTGAGTGAGGGGCAAGCCGCGGGCATCGAGCCCGTGGCTTGCCGCGCGCCGCAGGCGCGCGTGCAGGCGCCAGCCGGGCTCGATGCCCGGCTGGGGTCTTTCTCCAACCAAGAACCGAGCGCTGCCTCGCAAAGCCGTGGGCGGGTGCGCGGTGGCGCGCCTGTGCGGCGGCGAGGAGCGGAGGGTTTCGGTCGGCGCGCGTACGCGCGCGCTTCGTCAACTGACTCGCCGCATCTGTTCGAGCGCAGCGAACGCAGTGAGCGAAGCGAGTTATGCGGCGCGACCGAAACCCGAGCACCGCAGCGAAGTCGGCGCCGCAGGCGCCGACCGCCGCACCGAAGCGCCAGCGCGCACCCGCCCACGGCTTTGCGATCCCCACGGTGTATGCGCAAAGCGCGCATTCAAAGTCGGCATCGGGCCGACTGCAGACGCCGCGCTCGGGAGCGGCCCGGCGCCGACTGAGCCGGCGTGACTTCGCGCTTCGCGGCAGCGTTGCAGCGCGCCTGGTGGCAATCGCCGCCGAGTGCCTTGGCGCGCGCACTGCGTCCCCTCTCGTCCGTGTACGCCCTGCTCGCTGGCCTGGACAAGGCGCTGACGCGGCCGCGGCGCCTGGACGTGCCGGTGCTCGTCGTCGGCAACGTGATCGTCGGCGGCGCCGGCAAGACGCCGACCGTGATCGCGCTGGTGCGGCTGCTGCGCGCTGTACGGCTGGACCCCGGGCGTGGTCTCGCGCGGCTTTGGGCGGCGCGGGCGCGGCGTCGTTTCGGTCGGTGGCGACAGCAGCGCTGCCGATTGCGGTGACGAGCCGCTGCTGATCCACCTGCGCACCGACGCGCCGGTGCTGGTGGGCAGCGACCGCGTCGCCGCCGCGCGTGCGCTGCGCATTCGCCACCCGACGGTGGACATCATCATCTCCGACGACGGCCTGCAACACCACCGCCTGGCGCGCGACGCGCAGGTGCTGGTCTTCGACGAGCGCGGCATCGGCAATGGCTTGCTGCTGCCGGCCGGGCCGCTGCGCGAGCAGGTTCCGCTCGAGATGCCCGTGACTTCGCTGGTGCTCTACAACGCGGGGCGGCCGACGCTGCTGTTGCCGGGTTGGATCGCGTTGCGCCGGCTTTCGGGCGTGCTCAGCTTCGACGACTGGCGCAGCGGCCTCGCGCCGCTGGCCGACAGCTGGCGTGCGCTGATGGGCCGGCCGATCATCGCGGTGGCAGGCATCGCGTCACCCGAGCGCTTCTTCGCGCCGCTGCGCGATCTCGGCCTGCAGCTCGAAGAGTTGCCGCTGCCCGATCACCATCCGTTTCACACCCTGCCCTGGCCCGAAGGCACGCGCGACGTGGTGCTGACCGAAAAGGACGCAGTCAAGCTCAACGGCGCACGCCTGGGCAGGACGCGGGTGTGGGTGGCGCCGCTAGACTTCGAGTTCGACCTCGGCTTCGCCGCCGCGATCAAGCGCCTGTTCCCGAACCCACCCGGCAGCACCTCATGGCCACCCCTGACATCCGACTGATCGAACTGCTGGTGTGCCCGCTGTGCAAGGGCAAGCTCGTGCTGCTGCGCGACGCTGAGCAGCGCGCCAGCGCGCTGGCCTGCGGCGCAGACCGCCTGGCCTTCCCGATCCGCGACGGCATCCCGATGATGCTCGAGGGCGAAGCCCGACCCTACGATCCGGGCGAAGCAGCGCCGTACGACCCCGAACACGCTTCGCGTTGATGTCGTGGGCATGACCTTCACGGTGATCGTCCCGGCGCGTCTGGCCTCCACGCGCCTGCCCGACAAGCCGCTGGCCGACATCGGCGGCGCGCCGATGGTGGTGCGCGTGGCGCAACGTGCTGCGCGCTCGCATGCGCGCGAGGTCGTGGTGGCGACCGATCATGAGTCGATCGTGCAGGCCTGCAAGCAGCACGGCATCGCCGCGCTGATGACCCGCGCCGACCACGTCAGCGGCAGCGACCGACTGGCCGAAGCCGCCGCGCTGCTCGGCCTGAACGACGATGCGGTGGTGGTCAACGTACAGGGCGACGAGCCGCTGATCGAGCCGGAGTTGATCGATGCCTGCGTCGCGTTGCTGTCGCAGCGCACTGACTGCGTCATGTCCACCGTGGCGCACGCGATCCACGATCTCGCCGACTACACCAACCCGAACGTGGTGAAGGTCGTGCTCGATGCGCAATCGCGCGCGCTGTTGTTCTCGCGTGCGCCGCTGCCGTGGTGGCGCGACGGCAGCGCGCAGGCCGGCACAACGGCCCTGCCCAGCGAGCCGCCGGCCCTGCGCCACGTCGGTCTGTACGCCTACCGCGCCGGCTTCCTGCGGCGTTTCCCCACGCTGCCGATGGCGCCGCTGGAGCGCACCGAGGCGCTCGAACAACTGCGCGTGCTGTGGCATGGCGAACGCATCGCCGTGCACGTCACGCCGCACGCGCCAGGCCCGGGCGTCGACACGCCGCAGGACCTCGAGCGCGTCAGGCTGCTGGTCGCGCAGGGCCGATAATCCGCGCCGGACCACACACCAAACCGAGGGACGCGCGATGAGACTGATCCTGTTGGGGGCGCCGGGCGCCGGCAAGGGAACGCAGGCCGCGTTCCTGTGCAAGCAGTACGGCATCCCGCAAGTCTCCACCGGCGACATGCTGCGCGCCGCGGTCAGGGCCGGCACGCCGCTGGGCCTGGAAGCCAAGAAGGTGATGGACTCGGGCGCGCTGGTTTCGGACGACATCATCATCGGCCTGGTCAAGGAACGCATCGCGCAACCGGATTGCGCGAACGGCTTTCTCTTCGACGGCTTTCCGCGCACCATCGCCCAGGCCGAGGCGATGAAGAACGTCGGCGTGAAGCTCGACGCCGTGCTCGAGATCGACGTGCCCGACGAAGCCATCATCGAGCGCATGAGCGGACGGCTCTTTCACATCGCGTCGGGGCGCAGCTATCACGTCAAGTTCAACCCGCCGAAAGTCGCCGGCAAGGACGACGTCACCGGCGAGCCGCTGATCCAGCGCGACGACGACAAGGAAGCCACCGTGCGCAAGCGCCTGCAGGTCTATCAGAGCCAGACGCGGCCGCTGGTGGAGTACTACTCCAAGTGGGCCGCCAGCGGCGACGCTGCGGCGCCGCGCTGTCGCCGCATCGACGGCAGCGGGACGGTGGACCAGATCACGGCGCGGGCGCTGGCTGCGCTGAACTGAAAGGCACGCTCATGGATATCAAGGGCAAGGTCTTCATCGTCACCGGCGGCGCTTCGGGCCTGGGTGAAGGCACGGCGCGCATGCTGGCCGCAGCCGGTGGCCAGGTGGTCGTGGCCGATCTGCAGGCCGACAAGGGCGAAGCAGTCGCCAAGGAGCTCGGCGGCGCCTTCGTCAAGTGCGACGTGACGCAGGAGGCCGATGGCCAGGCCGCCGTCGCCAGGGCCGTGTCGATGGGCAAGCTGATGGGCCTGGTCAACTGTGCCGGCATCGCCATCGGCGTGAAGACCGTCGGCAAGGACGGCGCGCACCCGCTGGCGCAGTTTGCCAAGGTGATCAACATCAACCTGATCGGCAGCTTCAACATGATCCGCCTCGCGGCCGAGGCCATGTGCAAGAACGAGCCCGAAGCCACCGGCGAACGCGGCGTGATGATCAACACCGCCAGCGTCGCCGCCTACGACGGCCAGATCGGCCAGGCCGCGTACTCCGCCAGCAAGGGCGGCATCGTCGGCATGACCCTGCCGATCGCGCGCGACCTGGCGCGCAACGGCGTGCGCTGCATGACCATCGCGCCGGGCATCTTCGGCACGCCGATGATGTTCGGCATGCCCAAGGAAGTGCAGGACGCGCTGGCCGCGAGCGTGCCCTTCCCTTCGAGGCTGGGAACGCCGGCCGACTACGCCAAGCTGGTCAAGCACATCGTCGAGAACGAGATGCTCAACGGTGAGGTGATTCGGCTGGATGGGGCGATTCGGCTGGCGCCGAAGTAGGCCGCGCTGCCCGCCGACGAGCGCCTCGACACCACAAACAAAAACGCCCTCGCGCGAGCGAGGGCGTTTTACATCCGGCTGTCGTCGTATCAGAACTGGTACGAGGCGCGCAGGTAGTACTTTCTGCCCGTCGGATCGGTGAAGCGCGGATCGTAGTTGGCCTGGAACACCTCCTGTTGATTGGAGTACGGCGGGTCACGGTCCGTCAGGTTGTTGACGCCCAGAGTCAGGCTGAGACCCTTGATCGCGGCCCATGTCACGTACGCGTCCATCGTTGCGTACTGGTTGACGCGCGGGTTGTCCGTCGGGTCCTGATCCACGTATCCACTCTTGTAGCGACCGACGGCGCCAACCGTGAAGTTGCCGAAATTCCACGTGGCCGTCGCCGCGTGCTGCCAACGGAAGATCGGGCCGTTTGCACCGCTATACACACCGACCCTTTGGTTGTACGGGCTACCAATGAAGTCTTGGTACTCATACTTGGCAACATAGGTGCTGTTCAGACCCAGGGTAAGCCTGCCCATGGTGCCCAGGTTCTGCCTGAACAACATGCTGAGGTCAACGCCGTTGGTGTTGGTGTTGCCCAGGTTTTGCTGCCGCCCGTCAACGTATCCGCAGTTCGTCCCGGGGCAATCGAAGCTGCTGATCGAGTAGTCACCCGCCGGATTGCGGAAGACGTACTGCGCAAACGTTGCCTCGTCGCCCAGAATGGTGGTCTCGGACAGCTGATCGATCGTGCCCTTCAAACGAACCCACCACAGGTCAACGCCAACCGCCAGGTTCGCCGTCGGCTCGAAGACCAGCCCGAACGTGAAGTTCTTCGACTTCTCCGGCTGAAGATCCAGGTTGCCGCCCTGCAGGCGCTGGATCTGGATATCGCAGTACAAGGTTGCGGATTTGCCCGGCAGTGGCACGCCGCCCGGACAGTTGATCGGGTCGTCCACCGTGCCGGTATTGGTGAAGGCCGGTGTCGCATTCAAGTCGTACAACGAAGGCGCGCGGAATCCCGTCGAGTAAGTTGCGCGCAACAACAGTTCCTTGTTGGGCTGGAAGCGCGCAGTGAACTTCGGGTTCGTGGAGTTGCCGAAATCACTGTACTTGTCGTACCGCACGGCGGCCGTCACGTCGATCATCTTGGTCAGCGGCAAGTTCAACTCGGCGTAGAGCGCTCCCACTTTGCGCTCGCCTGCGGAACGCGAGGTCGGGTCGACGCCCGTGCTCGCCACCAGCAGTTCTGCCACCGGGGGATTGGCCGCCGAGAGGAAGTCCTCTTTGCGGAGCTCAGCGCCAACCGCGAGGGCCGATTTGCGGCCGCTGCCGAACCAGTCACCGAACTCACGGCTGACACGGCCGTCCACCTGGGTCACTTTGCCGCGATGGTTTTGCAGGTTACCGCTCAGCAAAGCGTCGGCAATGAACGCGTCGCCCGCGGCATCTTGCGCGCCATAGGGGTTGATGACCCCGTTGAGCACGCCCTGAGTGATTTTGATGCCGTCGCTGTAGCCCGTGACGTTCTGCTTGACCTTGTTCTCGTTGTAGCTGAGGCCCGCCTGGTAGTCCCACCCGACGAGCACACCGTCCATCTGCGCAACGAACCGCTGCTGCTTGTTGTCCGAGATGTCGGTTCGTTGACCTCCTGCCAGAGCACGCCAGCGCACGTTCACGAAACCAGGCTGCAGCACGACGCCGGGTCGCGGGGTCAGGGTGGTCCCCACGAAGCCCGGATCGAGCGTGATGTTGGGCGTGAACGAGTTGCCCGAGTTGCCCGGGTAGAACTGGTTAGGTGTCACGCCGTCGGGCAGGAACGGGTTCTGGAACAGCCCCGCATAAGGCACTGGCGCGATGCGCGTCGTGGTCTTGTTCTGCGTGGTGAACGCCTCCAAGGTCAGGCTGTGATCCGGGCCCAGCGCCAGCGTGCCGCGCAGCATGGCGGATGTTCGGTCGGACTTCGGCGTGTAGTCGACGAAGCGAGCGGTCTTGATTTGGCACGAAGTGCCCGGCACGCCGCCCGGTTGAGTCAGGAAGGCTGGGTCCGAACAGTCCGGCGCGGCCGGGTTGCCCACATCGCCGTCCTGAAAGTAGTTGGCTGGGAACGGCGTGCCCGACAGGCCGCCGGGGAAGCGGTTGTTGAAAGGACGTTGCTCACCGCCGATCGGGTCTGTCTTGTTGAGGTCGATGAAGCCGAAGACGTTGAAGCCTTGCTTGCTCAAGTCGCCAAAACCGAAGCCCACATTGGCCTGCCGGCTCTTTCCGCCCTTCTCTGCCGGGATATCCGCGCCCAAGGTGACGATGCCGCCCTGGAAGTCCTTGCGCGTGATGAAGTTGATGACGCCGCCGATCGCATCCGATCCGTACAGCGACGACGCGCCGTCACGCAGCACTTCGATGCGCTCGATGGCCGCAATCGGGATCATGTTCAGGTCGGGCGCCGAACCGTCGATGGCATTGTTCGCGATGCGGCGGCTGTTCAACAAGACCAAGGTTTTGTTGTTGCCGATACCGCGCAGGTCTGCGAAGGCCGCGCCGCCACTGCCCGTACCCACTTGCTGACTCGAACCCGTCACCACCTGCACAGCGGTCAACGAACTCATGATCTGTTCGACCGTCGTGATGCCCTGCGACCGAAGATCTTCCATCTTCAGAACTGTGACTGGCACTGCCGTTTCCGCATCAATGCGCTTGATCGCCGAGCCGGTGATCTCGATGCGCTGCGTTTGCTGGGCTTGAGAAGCCAATGGCGCCAACAGCACACCACCCAGAGCAAGCAACACTCCGGTGCTGACTTTCGTTCGCTTGAACATGAACACTCCTGAAAGGTTGATCGATGAACCCAGCCGCCAGGGAGCGACGTTGCGATCTCGTAAATCGCCCGCAGCCTTCAATGACAGCATGTAAGCGGATTGTCACTGTGGTGGTTTGCCAGCTCGGCCCGGGAAAGTCCGGAGTCCTTGCTCGTACGCCGGCGCCAAGGGCAACAGGCATCGGCACGCGCGGCTGGCGCAAACGGCACGACCGCTGGCCTGGGACGCGTTTTCAGAGGGAAGCCGCGTGGTGGCGGTCGGGTCGCGGACGGTGGTCGGGTCGCCGCCAGGGCCTTGTTTCTCTAAGGTCCGGCCCCTAGGCTGCCGTAACGTTGCGTTGGTTCAGTGCAACAGATCGCCAAGCGGCGTCACGCAACAACCCGCAGCCGCGGCACTGCCGCCAGCAGCACTTGCGTGTACTCGTGCCGCGGCGTACTCAACACCGAGTCGGCCGCGCCCTGCTCGACGATGCGCCCGGCCTGCATCACCGCCACCTCGTCGGCGATGTATTCGACGACGCCGATGTTGTGCGTGATGAAGAGGTACGACAGGCCGAGCTCGCGCTGCAGGCTCTCCAGCAGGTTGAGGATCTGCGCCTGCACGCTCACGTCCAGCGCCGACGTCGGCTCGTCGCAGACGATGAGCTTGGGTTGCACCGCGAGCGCGCGCGCGATGGCGATGCGCTGGCGCTGGCCGCCGCTGAACTCGTGCGGGTAGCGTTCGAGCGATTCGCGGCGCAGGCCGACCTGGTCGGTGAGTTGCTCCAGGCGCGCGCGCCGCGCCGCGGCATCCATCTCGGGCCGCAGCGCCGTCAGGCCCTCTTCCAACAGCTCGAACACGCGCATGCGCGGATTCAGCGACGCATACGGGTCCTGGAAGATGATCTGGATGTCGCGCCGTGCGGCGGTCAGCAGGTCGCCATCGAGCTCGAACAGGTTGCGCCCTTGCAGCAGCGCCTGGCCTTCGATCACGGCCTGCGTGCGCAGCAGCTGCACGATCGCCTTGCCGGTGGTCGTCTTGCCGCAGCCGGACTCACCGACGAGCGCCAGCGTGCTGCCGGCGCGAATGTCGAACGAGACGCCGGCCACGGCATCGAAGTAGCCGGCGGTGCGCTGCAACAGGCCCTTGCGGATGGAGAAGCGCACGCGCAGGTCCTTGACTTCGAGCAGCGGCCCTTCGACAGCCGCAGGGCCAACAGCGCTCGAAGACGGGCCCTTCGATACCTCAGGGCGAACGGGACGGTGGCCTTGCGCGAAGCGCCGCTCGCGTACAGCAGGCAACGCACGCTGTGCGACGGCGTCAACGCATCGAGCGTTGGCACGGTGTTCGCGCAGTGCGTCATGGCGCTGGCGCAGCGCGGCGCGAAGCGGCAGCCCGCGAAGACCTGCGTCAGGGCAGGCACGGTGCCGCCGATCGCGGTGAGCGGCTCGCCGCGCCGATCGGCATCCGGCAACGCGCGCAGCAGCGCCTGCGCGTAGGGATGCTTCGGTGCGCGGAAGAACTCGTCTGCGGTGGAGACTTCGACGATCTGCCCGGCATACATCAGCGCCACGCGCTGCGCCATGCCCGAGACCACCGCCAGGTCGTGCGTGATCAGCAGCAGGCCCATGCCGTGCTCGCGCTGCAGATCGCGCAGCAGGTCGAGGATCTGCTTCTGGATGGTCACGTCCAGCGCAGTCGTCGGCTCGTCGGCGACGAGGAAGTCGGGCTCGGTGGCCAGGGTCATCGCGATCATCACGCGCTGCTTCTGGCCACCGCTCATGCGAAACGGGTACTCGTCGATGCGGCGCTCGGGCTCGGGGATGCCCACGCGCCGGAGCCAATCGATCGCCTTGGCGCGCGCCGCGTCGCCGCGCAGTTCGGTGTGCGCCTCGATCG
Source organism: uncultured beta proteobacterium (assembly GCA_963738605.1). Classification (GTDB taxonomy): domain Bacteria; phylum Pseudomonadota; class Gammaproteobacteria; order Burkholderiales; family Burkholderiaceae_C; genus CADEEN01. The sequence goes on along the minus strand of CAVTXG010000010.1, from coordinate 498,163 downwards.
CCTCGACGATCTGCGCGCCGACCTTCATCACCGGGTTCAGGCTGGTCGAGGGCTCCTGGAAGATCATGCCGATTTGCCCGCCGCGCACGCTGCGCATCTCGCGCTCCGGCAGCGCCAGCGTGTCGGTGCCTTCGAGGTCGATGCGGCCGGCGAGCACGTTGCCGTTTTCCGGCAGCAGGCGCATCAGCGCCAGCGCCGTCATGCTCTTGCCGCAGCCGCTCTCGCCGACCAACGCAAAGGTTTCTCCGCGCGCGATGGACAGGCGCAGGCCGTCGATTGCGCGCACCAGGCCGGCTTCGCTGTCGAGACCGACTTCGAGGTCATGGATGTCAAGCACGAGTGACCTTCTTGGGAACCAGGCGCGCACGGAACACGCGCGAGCGCGGATCGAAGGCATCGCGCACGCCGTCGGCGAACAGGTTGGCCGCCAGCACCAGCGTGACCATGAAGCCGAAGGCGGCGATGAAGCTCCACCAGACGACCGGGTCGCGGCTCATCTCGCTGCGCGCCAGGTTGATCATGCCGCCGAAGCTGCTCATCGACGGATCGACGCCGACGCCGACGTACGTGAGCACCGCTTCGTAGAGGATCAGGTCGGAGAAGTTGAGCACCGTCGTGATCAGAACCAGGTGCATGACGTTGGGCACGACGTGGCGCGCCATGATGCGCGCGTGGCTGACGCCGAAGGCGGTGGCGGCCTGCACGTAGTCGAGTTCGCGCAGCTTCAGGGTCTCGCCGCGGATCAGCCGGCACAGCGTGGACCAGCCGGTGATGCCCAGGATCACGCACAGCAGGAAGATCTTCAGGTCGGAGCGCTCGGCGCCGGTCTCGAACATCTCCGGGTTCTTGTCGAGGAAGACCTGCACCATCAGGATGCAGGCCGCGATCAGCAGCACGTTGGGCACCGAACTCAGCGTCGTGTAGAGGTACTGGATGACCTCATCGACCCAACCCCGGAAATAGCCGGCCAGCACACCCAGGCCGAGCGCAAAGGGCAGCGTGGCCACGGTCGAGAGCGCGCCGATGACGAAGGCCGTGCGCACGCTCTTGAGCGCCTGCACCAGCACATCGTTGCCGGTGCGGTCGGTGCCGAGCACATGGTAATGACCCATCCACGCCACCACCGGCCCGGCCAGCAGCAAGGCGACGAGCATGGTGACCAGGACGGCGCGCACCGGGTACTCGGTGCGGTCGGCCGCGATGTCGCGCAGCGCCTGGGTGACGCCGCCGTGCGCATGGCGCAGCAGCGCAGCCGTGATCCAGGCGATCAGCCCGAAGACCAGCAGGCCGCCGCCGGCGCCCCACAACGCGCGCGTGGCGACATCGCGCTGCCACTCGCGCTCGGCATCTTGCAGATGCGCGCCACCGAAGGTCAGGCGCGGAAAGTCGCGCACCGACCGGCCATCGATCTCGATCGTCTCCTTGGTATGGCCATGCGTGCCCAGCGGTGACGAGTAGGTGGTCTCGCGCATCGCGATCTGGCGCGCCAGCGCGAGATCCAGCAGTGATTCGGTGCGAGTGTCGTAGAAGACCTGGGTATTGCTGGCGTCGGGCGCGAGCGCGCGGCGGAAGTGCACGCTGTCGAGCAGGGTCACCGCCACGAACAGCAGCAGCACCACGCCGGCGGAGACGGCGGCATGGTCGCGCAGCACCTTGCGCCAGGTAGCGCGCAGGTTGCCATCGCGCCGCACGTACAGCGCGTAGGCGGCGACGGCGGCGAACATCGCCCACAGCGCCACGTCGGTCCAGAGGATGACGAACTTGAAGCCCATGCCGATCAGCCCAGACGCACCCGGGGGTCCACCCAGGTGTAGATGATGTCGATCAGCGCCTGAGCTGAAGATGTACAGCAGCGCGCTCAGGAACACCATGGTGCGCACGATCGCGAAATCCTGCCCCGTGATCGCCTCGATGACGAAGGCGCCCAGCCCCGGGATGCCGAAGAAGCTCTCGAACACCAGGCTGCCAAGGAAGACATACGGCAGGTAGGAACCGGCGCTGGTGATGATCGGGATCAGCGCATTGCGCAGCACATGCCGGAACAGCACGACCTGCTCGGCCAGGCCCTTGGCGCGCGCGGTGCGCACGTAGTCCTTGCCGATCTCCTCGAGGAACAGCGCCCGGTACAGGCGTGCCTCGCTGCCCAGGCGCGACAGCAGCGACAGCACGATCGGCAACAGCAGGAACTTCACCGCGTCCAGCCCAGGCGCGTAGCCGTTGATCGGCACCAGCCTGAATAGGCGCGAGAAGAAGAACTGGCCGACGATGATGTAGAACAGCGACGAGATCGACAGCATCAGCACGCACAGCACGACGCCCCAGAAGTCGATGCGCGTGTGGCGGAAGAACACCAGCATCAACGCAAACGCCGTGCTGGCGATCACCTGCAGGATGAAGAGAGGCAGCGCCAGTTGCAGGCTGACCCACATCCGCGTCTTGACTTCATGCCCGATGTTGACCGCCTGTCGCGCATCCGAGCGGCCGAAGTCGAGCGTGAACAGCGACACCGAGCGCTCCCAGAAGATGGTGTCGGTCGCACGCGCGCTGCCCTCTTGCTTGGGATTCCAGTACAGCGGCTTGTCGTAGCCGCGCTCGGCCTTCCACTTGCCGATCTGCTCCTGCGTCACGCGTTTGCCGCCGATGTTCAGGCGCGCCATGTCGTCGGGTGTGTTGACGGTGAAGAACAGGAAGAAGGTCAGCAGGTTGACGCCCAGCAGGATCAACAGGCCGTATCCGAGACGGCGCACGATGTGGTTCAGCATGGCACCCGACTCACACCGGCGCGGTGGCAGGGGCACGCGGCCGCGCCGTGGCGCGCTCGCGCGCCGCGTAGCTGCGCCGCGCCAGCACCACCAGGGCCAGCGCCACCGCGGCCACGAGCAGCAGCGGCCACCACACGGGCGCGTTCCACTCGGCCTGCCGGCGCGCGCGCAGCGCGGCATCGACGCGGTAGTAGCGCCCCATGTCGCGGATCATGATGCCGGGCTTGGCGTTGAAGACCCACGACTGGTTGGCCGTGGCGACGTACGGCCAGTAGCCCCACGCCCACGGCGAGTCCTCGCGCACGATGTTGACCATCTCGTCGATCACCTTCTGCTTTTCCGGACCGTCGTCGAGCGTCTGCAATTGCCGGTAGCGCTTGTCGTACTCGGCGTTGTCGTAGTTCGCGGCGTTCTCGCCCTCATGCAGAGATTTGCTGTTGGGTCCGTAGAGCAGGAACAGGAAGTTCTCGGCGTCGGGATAGTCGCCGAGCCAGCCCCACCAGAAGATCTGGTGCTTGCCCTTGAGCACCTTTTCCTGGAACTGGTTGTAGTCGGTGGCGCGCACCTCGAGCTGCACGCCGATCTTGGCGAACTGCTTGACCATCCAGTCGAGCTCGGCCTTGACCTCGGGCGTAGCGGTGCGTTGGAAGTCGTAGTTCAGCACCAGCGGCCGGCCGGTCTTGGCGTCGCGGCCGTTGGGGTAGCCGGCTTCGGCGAGCAGTTGCTTGGCGTCTTCGATCGGCCGGCGCACCACCTGGCCGTTGACCACCTTGTGCGTGATCGGGTTGTGGCCGCCCGGCAGGCCCTCGCGCGAGCCGAACACGCCGAACGGCACCGGCCCGTGCGCGGCCTCGCCGCCCTTGTTGCGGAAGATGCGGCCATAGCCCTCTTCCCAGTCGATGGCGATCGACAAGGCCTGGCGCAGCTTGCGGTTGCTGGCCTGCTGTTGCGGCGTGTCGCCCTTGCCGACGACTGGGTCGAGCCAGTTGAAGCCCAGGTACCAATTGTTGACGTTCGGTGGTCTGCGGAAACTGGAAGCCGCGCGATTCGTACAGCGCCTTGATCCGGTCGGAGTCGTCGATGTCCACGCGGAAGTCCACGCCCCACTCGGGCCGTTCGATCTCCGGCACGTCGAGGTATCCCTGCTTGAACATCTCCTTGCGCGGCACCTTCTCCTTGACGATCACCGAGACGATGGTGTCAGTGAAAGGCATGGTCTTGCCGCAATCGCGCAGGAAGCCGGCCGCCTTGTCCTCGGCCGAGCCCTCGCACGGGTAGGGTTCGCCGCGATAGTTCGGATTGCGCTTCATGACGTGGCGCCGGTCCTGCACGTACTCGGTCATCATGTAGGCGCCGGTTCCCAGCGGCCACTGGTTGAGCGACAGGCTGTTCTCCGACATGCCCTGCTGCGCGTAGAAGGCATCGGCCTCCCACGCCACGGGCGCGCTGAAGGTCAGCGCCAGCCAGTACTTCCACTGCGGATACTTGCCCTTGATGCGAATGCGCAGGGTGTATTTGTCGATCGCCTTCACGCCATCGAGCGGCCATTGACGGAAGTCGAGGAAGGGTTTGTCGCGCGCATCTTCGGGCAGGCCGGCGAGCAGCTTCTTGTTTTCCTCGGCGATCTGCTTGCGGTACTCCTTCAGGCCGATCACGTACTCGGAGAAGATGCCGTAGATCGGCGTTTCGATGCGCGGCGTGGCGTGGCGCTTGAAGGCGTATTCGTAGTCTGCCGCCGTCAACTCGCGCGTGCCTTGGTGTTCGAACTGCCACGGCGAGCGTTTGTCGCCGAGCTGCTCGCGCGTGAGCTGGTGGTAGCGATAGCGGCCCTGCCCGTCCCTGGCGAGGGCCGGGTGCGGAGCAAACAGGATGCCAGGCTTGATCCGGATGTCGTGCACGCTCTCGGCGATCTGCTCGGCCGGCGTGTCGTCGGGCAGGCGCTTGCCGTCCTTGTCGAGAAAGATCGGCTGCACCACCGCTTCGGCCGTCTTCGGAATCAGCTCGTAAGGCCGCTTCAGGTAGTGGTAGGCGTAGAGCGGCTCGTAGATCTGAAACGCATACACCGTCTCGGGATTGCTGTACGACGCCACCGGGTCCAGGTAGCGCGGCGAGCGTTCGTCGAAGGTGTTGAACAGCGTGTTTTCGCGCTCGGCGCCGTCGGGCCACGGACTGTTGTTGCAGCCCGCGAGCGACGCCGCGACAAGAAGTACGAAGACACAACGACCCAGCATCCAGTTCATGACCGAGTCTATCCACGCAGCCGGCCGCGCCCGGCCGGGATTTTCACCAGCCGATGAAGGCTTCTCGCCCCTGCGTCGCCAGGGTGACACGTGCACCCACCGGCAGCGTCACCTTGGTCGGCACGTGACCGAACGGCAGGCCGGTGAGCAGTGGCGTCCTGGTCGCGGCACGCACGCGCTGCAGCATCGACTTCATGCCGTAGCCGCGGTCCAGCGGCGAGCGCTGCCAGGCGCCGATATCGCCGACGATGATCGCGCGCTGCGCATCCAACACGCCGGCCTGCTGCAGTTGCAGCAGCATGCGCTCGACGCGGTACGGGTGCTCGTTGACGTCCTCGACGAAGAGGATGCCGCCTTTGACCTTGGGCCAGTGCGGCGTGCCGAGCAGCGAGACGATCATCGCCAGGTTGCCGCCCCAGAGCGTGCCTTTCACGTCCAGGCCTTCGAAGCCGGCATCGGTGCGAAAGCCCACCGCTTCGAGCGAGCCGTCCATCGCTTCGGCGAAGCACGCGGCGGTGACCTCATCGACCGCATCGACGCGCTTCTCGCCATGCTCTTCGGCCATGCGGCCGAAGTCGTAGCACGCCATCGGCCCGGCCCAGGTGCGCGTGCCGCCATGCGCCAGCGCCGCGAGCTGGAAGGCGGTGAAGTCGCTGTGGCCGACCCAGCGCGTGCCGCGTTCGACGCTGCGCGCGATCTGCTTCCAGTCGATGCGGTCGAGCAGCCGCGTCAGGCCGTAGCCGCCGCGCGTGGCCATCGCGATCGACGTGCCGGCCGCCGCTGTGCGATGGATGGCAGCCAGCCGTGTGTCGTCGTCGCCGGCAAATCGTTCGGCTCGCGCGAGTGCGCTCCCGTCGCTGCTCACGCCGAAGCCGAGTGCAGCCAGACGACGCTCGGCGCGGCGCAACAGCGCTTGTTGCGCAACAACGCCGGAAGGAGAAAACAGCCGCAGCGACGCCGCTTCGCTGCCGCTCAACCCCAGGCCCCGAAGTCAGACTCGATCACTTCCGGCACCGGCAGCGGCTCGGCGCCGGGCGCACCTTCGCGCGAGGCCTTGATCGCGGCGCGCCGTTCGACGAAGAAGTCGCGCAGCATGTTGCCGGCGGCTTCGGCGAGCAGCCCGCCTTCAGTGTGCGTGTGGTGGTTGAGCTGAGGGTTCTTGAACAGGTTCAGCACCGAGCCGACGGCGCCGGTCTTCGGGTCGGAGGCGCCAAAGACGATACGGCCGATACGCGCGTGCATCAACGCCATCGCGCACATCGCGCAGGGCTCGAGCGTGACGTAGAGCGTGCAGCCGGGCAGCCGGTAGTTGCCGAGCAGTTGCGCGGCATGGCGCAGCGCCACGATCTCGGCATGCGCCGTCGGGTCGCTGGTGGTGATCGGGCGGTTGTAGCCAGTGGCGAGCACTTGCGGCACGCCGTCGACCATGTGCGTGATGACGGCGCCCACCGGCACTTCGCCGACGAGCTGCGCGTTCAGCGCCTGGTCGAGCGCCAGACGCATCGCGTACTCGTCCTGCGCGGCGCTCGGCGCGTCGGGCAGGATGATCGGCTCGGTGCCCGGCGTGCTCACTTCGGTTCCTGCGCCGAGCGGGCGGCGCCCTGCTCGACGGCGGCGTTGACGGCATTGCGCACGTTGCCCTGGATGCCACGCGACTGTTCCGCCACGGTGCCTTCGACCCGTGCGGCGTCTGCCGCCGTCGCGCCGTCGCGCGCACGACCCATCACCGCATCGGTCGCGGCCTTGGTCTCGGCGCCTTGCGCCGCGGCGCGCGTCGAAGTCGCGCCGGTCAGGCCGAACGCCTCGAACTGCTTTTTGCCGAGCGTGCCGATCACCGCCAGCACGACCAGCAGGGACATCACGCCGAATATCAGACGCATGGCCGTATCTCCCGTCTCCTCACTCCCACTCGATCGTCGCCGGTGGTTTGCTCGATACATCATAGGTTACGCGGTTGATTCCGCGCACTTCGTTGATGATGCGCCCGCTCGTCCGTTTCAACAAACCGTATGGCAGCTCGGCCCAATCGGCGGTCATGAAGTCGCTGGTGGTCACTGCGCGCAATGCGACCACGTAGTCGTAAGTGCGGCCGTCGCCCATGACGCCGACGCTCTTGACCGGCAGGAACACGGCGAAGGCCTGGCTGACCTGGTCGTACCAATCGGCAGCGCGCAGTTCCTCGATGAAGATCGCGTCGGCACGGCGCAGCAGGTCGGCATATTCCTTCTTCACTTCGCCGAGGATGCGCACGCCCAGCCCCGGGCCTGGGAAGGGGTGGCGATACACCATCTCGTGCGGCAAACCGAGCGCGACGCCGAGTTCGCGCACCTCGTCCTTGAACAGATCGCGCAGCGGCTCCAGCAATTTCAGGCCCAGCGTTTCGGGCAGGCCGCCGACGTTGTGGTGGCTCTTGATCGTCGTCGCCTTCTTGGTCTTGGCGGCGCCGCTTTCGATCACGTCGGGATAGATCGTGCCCTGCGCCAGCCACTTGGCCCCGCCGCGTGAAGCGGCGCCTGCTGCGCCTTGCAGCTTCTTCGCCTCGCGCTGGAATACCTCGACGAACTCGCGGCCGATGATCTTGCGTTTGGCTTCGGGATCGGCCACGCCTTCGAGCGCGCCGAGGAACTGCGCGCTGGCATCGACATGCACCACCTTCGCATGCAGCTTGCCGGCGAACATCTCCATCACCATCGCGCCTTCATTCAACCGCAGCAGGCCGTGGTCGACGAAGACGCAGGTCAGCCGATCGCCGATGGCGCGGTGGATCAGCGCAGCGGCCACGCTCGAATCGACACCGCCCGACAGGCCGAGGATCACTTCCTCGTCGCCCACTTGCTTGCGAATCGCGGCCACCGCTTCTTCGATGTGGTCGCGCATCACCCAATCGGGCCGCACGCCGCAGATGCCGAGCACGAAGCGATCGAGCAGCGCCTTGCCCTGCAGGGTGTGCGTGACTTCCGGATGGAACTGCACGCCGTAGTAGCCGCGCGCTTCGTCGGCCATGCCGGCGATCGGGCAGCTCGGCGTGCTCGCCATCAGCTTGAAGCCTGGCGGAAGCGCGGTCACCTTGTCGCCGTGGCTCATCCAGACCTTGAGCATGCCGTGGCCTTCGGGCGTCGCGAAGTCCTCGATGCCCTTCAGCAGCTGGGTATGACCATGCGCCCTCACCTCCGCATAGCCGAACTCGCGATGCGTCGAAGCCTCGACCTGCCCACCCTGCTGCACCGCCATCGTGAACATGCCGTAGCAGATGCCGAGCACCGGCACGCCCGCGGACCACACGGCCTGCGGCGCGCGCAGCTCGTGCTCTTCATAGGTGCTGGCATGCGAGCCCGACAGCACGATGCCTTTCGGCGCGAACTCGCGGATGAACGCATCGCTGACGTTGTTGGGATGGATCTCGCAATAGACATGCGCTTCGCGGATGCGGCGCGCGATCAGTTGCGTGACTTGCGAGCCGAAGTCGAGGATCAGGATCTTGTCGTGGGTCATGGCGTCGGGCTGGGAACGAGAACGGGACGGTGCGCGAAGTGGCGCCAGGCCAGCACCAGCGACGCGGCCTGCAGCAAAGCGCAGAAGTACATCGGCGCACCGATGCGCCAGTCGCCATGCGGGAAGTGCGACACCACGCCGATCAACGGCGCGCCGATGATCGGTGCCACCACGGCCATCAAGCTGTTGAGCGAGCTCACCGCACCCATTGTCTGGCCCTGGCTGCGCGCGTCGGCCGACGACGAGACCATGCTCTGCACGGTGGCCGCGACGGTGCCGCCGAGCAGGTTGAGGAAGATCACCGCATACATCATCCAGCCTTCGCTCGCCAGGCCCCAGCACAGGAACGCGAGGCTCGACGAGGCCAGGCCCCAGAGCGCGAGGCGCTGCGGACCGAACCAGCGCAGCAGACGCCCGAGCAGCACGCCTTGCACCAGCGCCGAGACGATGCCGACTGCAAAGAGCGACCAGCCGTTCTCGGTCGGCCCCCAGCCGAACTTGAAGGTCGTGTAGAGAACCCAGGTCGTGTAGAGCGTGAACTGCGCCAGGCCGCTGAGTGCGATCACACCGACCAGAAAACCCACGCCCTTGAGTTGCGCAAGGGACTTCAGCGATGTCACCGGATTGGCGCGCCGCCATTCGAACGCTCGCCGCTGCGTGGCCGGCAGCGACTCGGGCAGCACGAACACGCCATAGGCGAAGTTGATCAGCGCCAGCGTGCCCGCCACGAGGAATGGCCAGTGCAGATCGATGCCGCCGAGCAGGCCGCCCATCACCGGCCCGAGGATGAAGCCGATGCCGAACATCGCGCCGAGCAGCCCGAAGCGGCGCGCGCGCTCTTCGGGCGGCGTGATGTCGGCGACGTAGGCGTTGGCCACCGCGGCGTTGGCCTGCAGCCCACCGCCAATCAGGCGCACCGCGATCAGCATCCACAGCGCCGTGGCCAATGCGGTGGCGAAGAAGTTGAGCGCGAGGCCGCAGAAGCCCAGCAGCAGCACCGGCCGCCGGCCGTAGCGATCGGACAGCGCACCGAGGATCGGCGCGCCGAAGAAATTGGCAAGGCCGAACGCGAACGCCACCGCGCCATACCAGAACGACTGCTCAGCAGGATCGGCGGTGAACTTGCCCACCAGCGGCGGCAGCACTGGCACGATCAAGCCGATCGCGATCATGTCGATCAGGACGGTGACCAAAATGAAGGGCATCGCCGCACTGCGGCCGCTGCGCATCACGCGAGCGACTCCAGCGACACCACGACCGCGCCCTGTGCCTTAGCGGCCTTCGCCAACAAGGCGTCTTGGGTCAGCAACGGCAGCGACAGCGACAGCGCGAGCCAAAGGTAGGTGGCATCGTAGAGCGACAGGTTGCGCTCGAGCGCCAGCGCAAGGGCAGCGCGCACCTGCGGCGGCTCGGGCCGGTACAGCTGGCAGCGCGTGCGCACGGAGTCGAGCACCTGCCACAACGCCGACGCGTTCGCGGCCGTCGTGCGCTTGCGACGCACGGCATTGACGATGATGTTGCCGCACTCGACCAGCCACAGATCCGGTGCGTGCAACTCCACCTTACCCGATCGCACGTTAGCGAAGAGGCGGCGCGACGCATCGGTATGCTCGTCGGGCAGCAGCCACGTCGCCGTGATCGACGCATCGACCACGAAGGCGTCGCCCGCCGCCGCAGGATCGGAGGCCACTACTTGCGCCCTTCGTCGCGCAGTGCACGCCAACCAGGGCCGGGTTTGATCTTCTTGTGGAGTTGAGCAAGCCCGGCCAACTCGCGCTCGACCTGGCGCGCCGTGATGACCGGCTGGCGCTTGACGGGCAGCAGGCGCACCACTTCGCGGCCGTGGCGCGTGATGCGCACTTCTTCGCCGGCCTCGACCGCGTCCACCAGCGCCGAGAAGTTCTTTTTCGCTTCGAAGATGCCGAGGACTTTCACTTTCTGGCCAATAAAACAAGAACTGGCCAGATTCTAGTTCACTCGGTCCTGTAGTTCGGCGCTTCCTTGGTGATCTGCACGTCGTGCACGTGGCTCTCGCGCACGCCGGCCGAGGTGATCTCGACGAACTCGGCCTGCGTCTGCATCTGCGCGATCGAGCCGCAGCCGCAGTAGTGCATCGAGGCCCGCAGGCCGCCGGCCATCTGGAAGACGATGCCGACCACCGAGCCCTTGTACGGCACCTGGCCCTCGATGCCTTCGGGCACCAGCTTGGTGGTGTTGGGGTTGTTGCCGCCGTTGTCCGCGCCGTCCTGGAAGTAACGGTCGGCGCTGCCCTTTTGCATCGCGCCGATCGAGCCCATGCCACGGTAGGTCTTGTAGCTGCGACCCTGGTAGAGGATGGTCTCCCCCGGCGCCTCGTCGGTGCCGGCGAAGGCGCTGCCCATCATCACCGTGTCGGCGCCGGCGACGATGGCCTTGGCGATGTCGCCCGAAAAGCGGATGCCGCCGTCGGCGATCAGCGGCACGCCGCTGCCCTTCAGCGCCTTGGCGACGTTGTCGATCGCCATGATCTGCGGCACGCCCACGCCGGTGACGATGCGCGTGGTGCAGATCGAGCCCGGGCCGATGCCGACCTTGACCGCATCCGCGCCGGCTTCCACCAACGCCAGCGCTGCCGCACCGGTGGCGATGTTGCCGCCGATCACGTCGACATGCGCGAAATTGCGCTTGACCCAGCGCACGCGCTCGATCACGCCGGCGCTGTGGCCGTGCGCGGTGTCGACCACGATCGCATCGACACCGGCGGCGGCCAGCGCCTCGACGCGCTCCTCGGTGCCCTCGCCGACACCGACCGCCGCACCGACGCGCAGCTTGCCGTGCTGATCGCGCGCCGCGTTGGGAAAGCTCGTCTGCTTGGTGATGTCCTTGACCGTCATCAGCCCGCGCAGCTCGAAAGCGTCGTTGACGACCAGCACGCGCTCCAGCTTGTGCTGGTGCATCAGCGCCTTGCCCTCGTCGATCGTCGCGCCCTCGCGCACCGTGATCAGGCGCTCGCGCGGCGTCATGATCTCGCGCACCGGCACGTCCATGCGCGTCTCGAAGCGCAGGTCGCGGTTGGTGACGATGCCGACCACCGTCTTGCCTTGCAGAACGGGAAAGCCCGAGATGCCGTGCTGCTGCGCGAGCGCCATCACTTCGCGCACCGGAGTGTGCGGCGCAATCGTGATCGGATCGCGCAGCACGCCGGACTCGTAGCGCTTGACGCGCGCCACTTCGCGGGCCTGCTGCTGCGCCGTCAGGTTCTTGTGGATGATGCCGATGCCGCCTTCCTGCGCGATCGCAATGGCCAAGCGCGCTTCGGTCACCGTGTCCATCGCGGCCGACACCAGCGGCAAATTCAGCGTGATGCGGCGCGACAGGCGGGTGGCGAGGCTGGTGTCGCGCGGCAGGACTTGCGAGAACGCCGGCACCAGGAGCACGTCGTCGAAGGTGAGCGCTTTGCCGAGGAGGCGCATGGTCAAACGGTGTCCTGTCGCAAAACCGAATTATAGGGAGCGTGACTTTCAACCCGGGCGTAACAGGCCACCCGGCTCTACACTGGCAAGAGTTCTCGAACAGCCGGTCACACCATGAAGCGATCCACCTTGCTGCCCTCGATCTGCGCGTTGGTTGCTGCCGCTGCGCTTGCCGGCTCGGCCTTCGGCCAGGGCGTGAACTGGAAGTACCGCGACGCACAGGGCCGTGTCGTCGTCAGCGATCTGCCGCCGCCCGTCGGTACGCAGGACAAGGACATCCTCGAACGTCCGACCCAGGTCGTGCGCCGTGCCGCACCGTCGGCCGCGGCAGCCTCGGCTGTTGCACCCGCTGCGGCGCCCGTGCTGGCGCAGCGCACCGACCCCGAACTCGAAGCACGCCGCAAGAAGGCTGCCGACGAACAATCGATGCAGCAGAAGGCGCAGCAGGAAAAGGATTCGGCGCAGCGCGCTGAGAACTGCTCGCGCGCGAAGAGTCACCTCTCCGCGCTCGGCGATGGTCAGCGCATCGCCCGCACCAATGCGCAAGGCGAGCGCGAGGTGCTCGACGACAAGGGCCGCGCCGACGAGATGCAGCGCGCGCGCCAGGTCATCGCGACGGACTGCAAATAGCCAGCGCGGCGGGCCAGCGCCGGACCGCTCCCAAGCCTGTCCTGAGCCCTGTCGAAGGGCGGCCCGCGCTCCCAAGGGCTACGAAGGAGCCCCTACGGGCTCCTTGGGGGCGCGAACGCAGTGAGCTTGGGGCTCACTTTTTTCGCAATTGCGTGATCGTCGCGCGCGGCGAGATCACCTCGACATCGAGCCGCACGTGAATCAGCGTCGGGCCGTCCGACGCAAGCGCCGCTTGCAAAGCCGGTTCGAATTGGGCGGTCGCCTCGACGCGATGCGCATGCCAGCCGTAAGCCATCGCCAGTGCGGCGAAGTCCGGATTGCGCAGATCGCTGCCGGCCACACGCCCGGGATAGGCGCGCTCCTGGTGCATGCGGATCGTGCCGTAGCTGCCGTTGTCGATGACGATGCTGATCAGCTTGCCGCTGCCCAGCCCGGCACCGAACATGCGCGCCGTCGCCAATTCCTGGCCCGTCATCAGGAAGTCGCCGTCGCCGGCGATGTTGACCACCGTGCGCTCGGGGTACAGCAGCGATGCCGCCACCGCGGCCGGCACGCCGTAGCCCATCGCGCCCGAGGTCGGCGCCAGTTGCGTGCGGCCATGCCGGTGCAGCGGCCCGTACGGCGTGTAGCGGTGCAGCCAGGCGCTGAAGTTGCCGGCGCCATTGGTGTAGACCGTGCCTTCGGGCACGAGCCGGTTCAGGGTCTTGACGAGCTGCACCATGTCGAGCGGCTCGACTGCCGCGGGCGACGCCTGGTTGGCTTCGAAGTCGGCGTGCGCGGCGGCTGTCCACGCAGCCCACGGCAGCCGTAGCGGCGCGGCCAGCGTCTCCAGGGCCTGGCCGGCGTGCGAGAGCGAGCATTGCAGCATCAGGTCGGCGGCATAGACGCGGCCGAGTTCTTCGGCGCCCGGGTGCAGGTGCACGAGGGTCTGCTGCGGCCGCGGCACGGCGAGATGCTCGTAGCCGCCGGTGGTCATCTCCCCCAGCCGCACACCGATGGCCAGGATCAGATCGGCCTCGCGCACGCGCGCTGCGAGCTTCGGATTGATGCCGATGCCGACATCGCCGGCGTACAACGCATGGCGGTTGTCGAAGGTGTCCTGAAAGCGAAAGGCGCAAGCCACCGGCAGTTGCCAGCTTTCGGCAAATCGTTGCAACGCGCGCGCGCTCTCGGCGCTCCACAACGGCCCGCCGGCGATGACGAGCGGCCGTTGCGCCGCGAGCAAGCGCTCGCGCAGGCTGCGCAGCGCGCCCGGCGACGGCCAGGCCTGCGCCGGCACGATGCGCGGCAGCACCGGCGCGGTGGTCGGCGTGGTCAGCATGTCTTCGGGCAACACCAGCACGACAGGCCCGGGACGGCCCTGCATGGCGGTGTGGAAGGCGCGTGCCACGTACTCGGGCAGGCGATCCGCGTGCTGCACCTCGCCGACCCACTTGGCCATGCCGAGCGTCCCGGGGCCGAACACCTGGCGGTAGTCGAGCTCCTGGAAAGCCTCGCGATCACGTTGATCGCTCGCCACCTGACCGACGAAGAGCACCATCGGCGTCGAGTCCTGGAAGGCGGTGTGCAAGCCGATCGCAGCGTTGCTCGCGCCGGGCCCGCGCGTGACGAAACACACGCCCGGCCAATTCGCAAGCTTGCCCTGCGCCTCGGCCATGAAAGCCGCGCCACCCTCGTGGCGGCAGGTGATGAAGCGGATGCGATCGGCGTGCAGGTGCAGGCCGTCGAGCACGGCGAGGTAGCTCTCGCCGGGGACGCCGAAGACGGTGTCGATGCCTTGCGCGATCAGCGCCTCGACCAGCGCATGACCTGCAGGTCGTTGCACTACCCCGCTCATGCCGCCACCCGCCGAGTCGACAGCGCGACGCGCAGCCCCACCAGCGACGCCGACGCGATGCCCAGCGCCAGCGCCAGCGCGCCGCCGTAGAACACGCCGTCGGGGCGACCGCCGTCGAGGATCGCGCCGAACAGCGGCGCCGACAGCGCGAAGCCCAGGTCCAGCCCCGAATACACCGTGCCGTAGACGCGCCCCGTGGCACCGGGCGGCGACGCTCGCTTGATCAGCATGTCGCGCGAAGGTCCGGCCAGGCCGACACCGAAACCCGAGGCCGCCGTCACCACCATCGCCAGCGAGGCGGAAAGCGCGCCGCTGCCGACCAGCGCCATCATCAGCGCAGCCGCGGCCAGGCACATGCCGATGACGCGCTCCAGGCGCGCCGCGCGCACCGCCAGAAAGCCGCCCGCCAAGATGCCCGCCGCCGCAGCCACCATGTAGCCGGTGACGACGAAGGCAGTGGCCTCGATCGGCAACTCGTACATGCGCGCCAGCGCAGGGCCGGCGAAGCTCTGGATCGCAGCCAGCGTGCAGGTCGAGAAGAAAAAGAACATGAAGCACAGCCAGACGGAGGGCAGGCGCAGGAACGCGAACGTGCCTTCGGCCGCAGGGCCGGCCACGGCCGAAGTTCGGGCGGGCGAGCGGTCATCCACCGCGTCGCGCTGCCACAGCAGCAACGCCAGCACGAACAACGCCCAGAGCGCACAGGCCAGCATCGCCCAGCGCCACGAGCCGGTCGCTTGCACGATGCCCAGCTGGAACAGCGGCGCCGCCGCCCAGCCCAGGTTGCCGGTGATGCCGTGCACCGCGAACGCATGGCCCAGGCGCGGCGGCGAGACGCGCTTGTTCAGGATCGTGAAATCGACTGGATGGAACGGCGAGTTGCCGACGCCCGCCAATGCCGCGGCCAGCAGCAGCCCGTTCAGGCCCTGCGCCATCGAGCCGACCACCGCCGCGCCCGCAAAACACGCCAGGGCAGCGAACAGCACCGGCCGCGCCCCGACCCGATCGACCAGGAACCCGGACAAGGCCTGGCCGATGGCCGAGACGACGAAGAACATCGTCACCACCAGCCCGAGCTGCGCATAGCTGACGCCGAAGTCGCGCACGAACAGCGGGAACAGCGGCGGCAGCAGCATGTGGAAGAAATGCGAGGTGCCGTGCGCCAGGCCCACCAGCCCGATCGTGCGGAAGTCGCCCGTTCGCGTCGCGGCGGCGGTCATGCTGTGCATGTGCTGATGGTAGCGAGGCTCGCCGCTGGGACCGAGCGCAAGGGCAACGGGGGAGCGCCCACGGCCGCTCCGAAGCGCGCACATGCCGGAGCGCAGCGCGCAGCTTGCCGTATCCGCAGGCGTGTCCTGGCGTGACTTAGGTAACCGCGCAGACCCTGCGGCCCGCAGGGTGGTTGCGTGTGGGAACGCGCCGCGTCGCCGCGGCGCTACCCTTGAGGTCCTCGTTTTCCCGCCGGAGTTACGTCGTGCTCAAGTCCTTGTTCGGCGAACTCGTCCCCACACCGCTCAAGCCGGGCGGCCCGATGCCCGAGTTCGCGGCGACCGCGGTGCTGGAAAGCACCGACACGCATGTCGCCGACGACGGTCGCATGCTGGATCGCCATCAGCAAGACCTGTTCTTCTCCGGCTCGCCCGCGGCGGCGATGCGCGAACACATGGCGCATGCGCGCCAGGCCGACGACGTGCGCACCATCACCTTGCTCGATCCGACGCGGCTTTGGGCGCCGGGCGTGATCAAGGCCCTGTCGGATGCCACCGGCCAGCCGGTGGAACGCCTGCACCTGCGCCAGCAGACCACGCTGACGACGCTGGCCACGCTCGAACGCACCGTCGTGCCGCGCCGCGGCGACGCCTCGCTGAAGATCTACCATGCCGATGTGCGCGTGGCCGAAGGCGAGAACCTGGCCATCCCGTTCGTGCTGATGGAGCGCAGCCAGATGGCCGCCGTCATCGTCGGTCCGATGGTGCCGGGCGAAGTCGAAGCCATGCTGGTGGCATTGCAGCGCGCCGTCACCGAGCCGACCTGGAACTGCGAGTCGCTGCTGTTCCTGCTGCCGCCCAACGCGCTGTGGATCGCCAGCAAGATCGCCGCGCTGGACTGGCCGTCGAAGCTGCATGTCGAGGTGATCGACGAGCCGCTGACCGGCACCTCCTCGGTGTGGAACGCGCTGCTCGCGGCCTGGGACCGGCAGCAGACGACGCCGGAGCAGGCGGCCGATCCGGCCGCCATCGACGCGCGCAACGTCGCGCGTCAGCTGCGCACGCTGATGAGCACCGACGGCGTGATCGGCGCCGCCCTGGTCGATGCCACCGACGGCGACCTGCTCGCCGGCGAGTCGCGCGACAGCAGCGTCGATCTGAAGCGCGCCGCCGCCGCACTGGCGCCCGTGCTGCGCGCGCACCGCAAGGCGCACGAGGACATGGGACTGGTGGGCGCGCTCGAAGAGTTCAGCGTCGCTGCCGGCGTTGCGCATCACCTGGTGCGTCCGCTGGCACGGCGCCCGCACCAGTTCCTGTTCGCGCGCCTCGAGCGCCAGCACGCCAACCTGGCGCTGCTGCGCTTCAAGCTCGCCGAAGCCGAGCGGAGCTTGGGCTAGAGGCGCCTCGGCGCCTCCAGCCCCATGCTCCGCTGCGCGCGAACGCACTGCTCCCCCGAGCCCCCTCCAAGAGGGGGCGCCAGCATGAAGCACGACGTTGCCGCCTGAGCAGCACTGCCACTCCTCACGCGGTGCCGCAGTGCGATCGCGGCTAAAGTTCGACACATGAGCCAAGTCCTCTTCGACTACACGCGCCAGGACGCCAAGGGGCAGAGCCGCACCGCCCATGCCTGGGCGCGCCTGCCGGCCCATCCCACACCCGGCGAACGCGCTACTGCCAAGGCGCGAGCCAAGGCGCTGCTGCGCCAGCACGATGCCGTGCTGGTGGCGCACTACTACGTCGATGGCGATCTGCAGGACTTGGCGCTGGAAACCGGCGGCTGCGTCGCCGATTCGCTCGAAATGGCGCGCTTCGGCCGCGACCATGCGGCCAAGACGCTGGTCGTCGCGGGCGTGCGCTTCATGGGCGAGAGCGCCAAGATCTTGTCACCGCACAAACGCGTGCTGATGCCCGATCTCGAAGCCACCTGCTCGCTCGACCTCGGCTGCCCGCCCGACGAGTTCGCTGCCTTCTGCGACGCGCACCCGGATCGCAAGGTGGTGGTTTATGCCAACACCAGCGCCGCGGTGAAGGCGCGCGCCGACTGGATGGTGACGAGTTCGTGCGCGCTGGCCATCGTGCGTCACCTGCACGAGCAGGGGCAGAAAATTCTCTGGGCGCCGGACAAGCACCTCGGCCGCTGGGTGCAGGAGCAGACCGGCGCGGACATGCTGATGTGGAACGGCGCCTGCATCGTGCACGACGAGTTCAAGGGCATCGAACTCGAACTCTTGAAGCGCGAGCACCCGAAGGCGGTGGTGCTGGTGCACCCGGAGTCGCCGCAGGCCGTGGTGGCGCAGGCCGATGTCGTCGGCTCCACCTCGCAACTGCTCAAGGCCGTGGTCGATGGCACGGCCAAGGAATACATCGTCGCCACCGACAACGGCATGTTCCACCGCATGCAGCAGTTGGCGCCGGGCAAGACGCTGATCGAGGCACCCACCGCCGGCAAGAGCGCGACGTGCAAGAGCTGCGCCCATTGCCCGTGGATGGCGATGAACGCGACGCAGGGGCTGATCCGCGCGCTGCAGACCGGCAGCGGCGAGATCGTCGTGGACGAGCCGATCCGCGCTCAGGCGCTGGGCTGCATCGAGCGCATGCTGGCGTTCGTCGCGGCGAATCCGGCGTCGATCGCTCAGCCCCAGCAAGGTTTCGTCAAGAACCTCGGCTCGGCCTGATCAGCACAGTGGGAAAACTCACCGGCAGCGTGCGCGGGTAGTCGCGGCTGAAGTGCAGGCCGCGGCTCTCGTGCCGCGACAGCGCCGAGCGCACGATCAGCTCGGCGCACTCGACCAGGTTGCGCAACTCCAGCAGATCGCGGTTGACGCGGAAGTTGGCGTAGTACTCGTCGATCTCGCTCTTGAGCAGGTCGATGCGGTGCAACGCGCGCTCCAGGCGCTTGGTGGTGCGGACGATGCCGACGTAGTTCCACATCATCAGCCGCAACTCGTCCCAGTTGTGCGCGATCACCACCTGCTCGTCGGCATTCTCGACCTGGCTCTCGTCCCACGGCGGCAGCGTTACCGCAGGTGCCGCCTCGGCGCCGAGCATGGCCTGGGCGCAGCTGTGGCCGAGCACCACGCACTCGAGCAAGGAGTTGCTGGCCAGGCGGTTGGCGCCGTGCAGCCCGGTGTAGGTGGTCTCGCCGACGGCATACAGCCCGGGCAGATCGGTGCGGCCTTCGAGATCGGTGACGACGCCGCCGCAGGTGTAGTGCGCCGCCGGCACCACCGGAATCGGCTGCCGGGCGATATCGATGCCGAGCTTGGCGCAGCGCGCGTGGATCGTCGGGAAGTGTTCCTTCAGGAAGGCCTCTCCAAGATGCGTCGCATCCAGCCACACATGGTCGAGGCCGTGCTTCTTCATCTCGAAGTCGATGGCGCGGGCGACGATGTCGCGCGGCGCCAGCTCGGCACGCGCATCGTGCGCCGGCATGAAGCGTGTGCCGTCCAACAACTTCAGGTGCGCGCCCTCGCCGCGCATCGCCTCGGTGATCAGGAAGCTGCGCTCCTGCGGGTGGTACAGGCAAGTCGGGTGGAACTGGATGAACTCCATGTTGCCGACGCGGCAGCCGGCGCGCCACGCCATCGCGATGCCGTCGCCGGTGGCGGTGTCGGGATTGCTGGTGTAGCGGTAGACCTTGCCGACGCCGCCGGTGGACAACACCACCTGCGATGCCGCGATGGTCTCGACGCGGCCGCCTTCGATATCGAGCGCGTACACGCCATAGCACCGAGGCGGCTCGTCTCGTTTCAGCAATCGCGACGTGATCAGGTCCACCGCCATCCAGCGCTCGCGCAGCGTGATGTTCGGATGCGAGCGCGCCTTGTCCAGCAGCACGTCGTGGATGGCGCGGCCGGTGGCATCGGCAGCGTGAGCGATGCGGCGCACCGCATGCCCACCCTCGCGCGTCAGGTGCAGGCCGAGCGGGCCCTCGGGGTCGGGCGAGAACGGCACGCCCTCTTCCACCAGCCACTCGACCGCCTGCGCGCTGCGCTCGGCGATGAAGCGCGCGGCGTCTTCATTGACCAGCCCGGCGCCCGCATCCTGCGTGTCTCGCACGTGCAGGTCGATGCTGTCGTCACTGCCAAGCACGCCGACGATGCCGCCCTGCGCCCAGGCCGTCGCCGCCTCTTCCAGGTTGCGTTTGGCCAGCACCAGCACCGGCTGATCGCGCGCCAGCCGCAGCGCCACGGTCAGGCCGGCTAGGCCGGCGCCGATAACCACCGCCGGCGCGCGTTGCATGTCACTCATTCGGCGATTCTAGGGAAGCCGTACACGATCGGGCCGGCCTCCGGGCGCCGTGCGGCACGCGCCGGCGCATACACTGCATGGGCGACCCTCTCAACGGTTCGCGCCCGAGAACCAGCACCCCCATGACAATGCACTGGAACGTTTCCCACCCCGGCCCCGAGTTCGAGGAAGAACAGGCCTGGCAGGCGACCCGCCAGGTGGGTGCGGCGACGCAGGTGATGCGCGACTCGACCACCGGCGAGCTCAAGACCGGCAAGCACATCGGCCGGCGCGTCAGCGATTCGCAGTGGGAGTTGTTCGTCGCCTGCGAGCCGGCCGATGCGCTGCAGCAGGAGTTCGAAGGGACGCAGCCGGACTTCGCGGTGCTGCACGACGTCGGCACGCAATCGTCGCGGCGCATGCTGCAGGGCCTGGCTGCGGCGATGCAGCGCCCGCTGCACCAGTTGCACATCCGGCGCCAGGGCGTGGGCATGCCATTGGCGCGGCTCGAGTTCGTCGAGTTGCCGGTCGGCCCCGATCAGGCCACCGTGCGCCTGTACACCAGCGAGACCGACGCCGACACCGCACAACGCCGCCGCCTGGTACGCACCCTCCTGGGCTACAGCCGCCTGGGCGTGATCATGGTCGGCGATCTGCCGCCGCATGCGATGGCGACCTCGTTGATGCCGTTGCGCGACGGCATCGTCGAAGGGCCGTGGATCAACGAAGAGCTGTTGATGCTGCCGCTGGCCGGCACGTCATCGATCGGCGGTCAGGCCGCGCACCTGGCCCGCGGCTCGAAGGTCAAGGTCCGCACCACGCCGGTGGTGTCGCGCCCGGCCGAAGCCTGGGGCTACTTGCGCGCGTCGTGGAACCGGCTGCGCGATCAGCTGGCACACAAGGGCGTGCAGATTCCCGAGATCTTCGATCTGGCACCGCAGGCTGCACCGGCCGCAGCGCCTGCCGCCGCCTCGCCCATGGCTGCGGCCGCCACGCGCACGCCGCTGCCGATGCAGCCGATGCCTTCGGTGCGCGGCGCCGCACCGGCTGCGCCGATGACCGACACCGTGCTCGCGGCCTACTTGCGCAAGTGCGGCGAGTTGAAGGGCATGATCAGTTGCTGCATCTTCGAGCTGGCGACGCAACGCACTGTCGGCCATACCGGCGGCCGCCCCGGGCCGGCCGGACTCGCGGCGCAGGGCGCGTCGCTGATGGCGTCGATGGCCGAGGTGGCGCACGCGCTGAATCTGGGCGACACCGCGCCCGATGTCGCCATCACCCTCGGCAGCCACCACCTGCTGTTGCGCGGCGTGCCCGGCCGCAACGGCCTGGCGATGCATGCCGTGCTCGACAAGGCGCAGGCCAACCTGACGCTGGTTCGCCTGCAGTTGCAGCGGCTCGATCTGCTGCTCGAAGAAGGCTCGATGCTGAACTGACGGCCCCAAGCTCGCTACGCGCGTGCCCCCCGAGGGGAGCGCAGGCCGCTTGGGAGCGGCCCGGCGCTGGCCTGACAGACGTCAATGCACGACGCGTTCGAACACGAACGCATCGCCGTCCACGTCCACCGGCACCACGTCCTTCGGCCCGAAGCGGCCTTCGAGGATCAGCTTGGCGACCGGGTTCTCGATCTTCTGCTGGATCGCGCGCTTCAACGGCCGCGCGCCGAACACCGGATCGAAGCCGACCTTGGCCAGCGTCGCCAGCGCACGCGCTGACACGTCGAGCCTGAGTTCCATCTTCGCCATGCGCGCCTCCAGAACCTTGAGCTGAATCTTCGCGATCGATTCGATGTGCGCCTTGTCGAGCGCGTGGAAGACCACGGTCTCGTCGATGCGGTTCAGGAACTCGGGGCGGAAATGGTTCTTCACTTCGACCCAAACCGCATCGCGGATGAGCTCGCTGCTCTGCCCGGCCATCTGCATGATCTGGTGCGAGCCGAGGTTGCTGGTCATCACGATCACCGTGTTCTTGAAATCGACCGTGCGGCCCTGGCCGTCGGTGAGCCGGCCGTCGTCGAGCACCTGCAAGAGCACGTTGAAGACATCGGGGTGCGCCTTCTCGACTTCGTCGAGCAGCAGCACCGAGTACGGCTTGCGTCGCACCGCCTCGGTCAGCGCACCGCCTTCCTCGTAGCCGACATAGCCCGGCGGCGCGCCGATCAGGCGGCTCACCGAGTGCTTCTCCATGAACTCGCTCATGTCGACGCGGATCATGTGGTCCTCGCTGTCGAACAGGAACCCGGCCAAGGCCTTGCAGAGCTCGGTCTTGCCCACGCCCGTCGGGCCGAGGAAGAGAAACGAGCCGTAGGGCCGGTTCGGGTCTGACAAGCCGGCGCGCGAGCGGCGGATCGCATCGGACACCGCGGTGATCGCTTCGTCCTGGCCGACCACGCGTGCGTGCAGCGTGGCTTCCATCTGCAAGAGCTTGTCGCGCTCGCCCTGCATCAGCTTGCTCACCGGGATGCCGGTCGAACGCGAGACGACTTCCGCGATCTCCTCGGCGCCGACCATCGTGCGCAGCAACTGAGGCTTGCCGCCGATCTTCTTGCCGGTCTCCTTGGCCTGCGCTTCCTTCAGCCGCTTCTCCAGCTCGGGCAGCTTGCCGTATTGCAGTTCGGCGACCTTGTCGAGCTTGCCCTTGCGCGTGAACTCGTCGATCTGGTGGCGGATGCGGTCGATCTCTTCCTTGACCTGCGCGCTGCCTTGCGCCGCGGCCTTCTCGCTCTTCCAGATCTCTTCCAGATCGGCCGCTTCGCGTTCGAGCTTGGCGATCTCGTCGCTGATCAGCCCCAGACGCTTGATCGACGCCTCGTCCTTTTCCTTCTTCACCGCCTCGCGCTCGATCTTCAACTGGATCAGGCGCCGGTCGAGCTTGTCCATCGCCTCGGGCTTGGAGTCGATCTCGATCTTGATCTTGGCCGCCGCCTCGTCGATGAGGTCGATCGCCTTGTCGGGCAGGAAGCGGTCGGTGATGTAGCGGTGGCTCAACTCGGCAGCCGCGACGATCGCCGGGTCGGTGATCTCGACGCCGTGGTGCACCTCGTACTTCTCCTGCAGGCCGCGCAGGATGGCGATGGTGGCTTCGACCGTCGGCTCATCGACCAGCACCTTCTGGAAGCGCCGCTCCAGCGCCGCGTCCTTCTCGACGTACTTGCGGTACTCGTCGAGCGTGGTCGCGCCGATGCAGTGCAGCTCGCCGCGCGCGAGCGCGGGCTTCAACATGTTGCCGGCGTCGATCGCGCCCTCGGCCTTGCCGGCGCCGACCATGGTGTGCAGCTCGTCGATGAAGAGAATGATGCGACCCTCGTCGGCGGCGACTTCCTTCAACACCGCCTTCAGCCGCTCCTCGAACTCGCCACGGAACTTGGCACCGGCGAGCAATCCCGCCATGTCGAGCGAGAGCACGCGCTTGTCCTTCAACGTCTCCGGCACCTCGCCTTCGACGATGCGCTGCGCCAGGCCTTCGACGATCGCGGTCTTGCCGACGCCCGGCTCGCCGATCAGCACCGGGTTGTTCTTGGTGCGGCGCTGCAGCACCTGGATGGCGCGACGGATTTCGTCATCACGGCCGATCACCGGGTCGAGCTTGCCCTGCCGCGCACGCTCGGTGATGTCCAGGGTGTACTTCTTCAGCGCCTCGCGCTGGCCCTCGGCCTCGGCCGAATCGACCTTGGCGCCACCGCGCACCGCCTCGATCGCGCCCTCCAGCGCCTTGCGCGTCAGACCGTGGCCGCGCACGATGCCGCCGAGGTCGGTCTTGGCATCGGCCAACGCCAGCAGGACCATCTCGCTGGCGATGAACTGGTCGCCGCGCTTGCCGGCTTCCTTCTCGGCCGCTTGCAGCAGTGCCACCAGGTCGCGACTGGGCTGCACCACCTGCCCTTGGCCCTGCACCTGGGACAGGCCACCGATGGCGGTGTCCAGGGCCGTCTTCAACGCCGCGGTGTTGGCCCCCGCACGATCGAGCAACGCCTTCGGGCCGTCGGGTTGAACCAGCATCGCCGCCAGCAGATGCGCCGGTTCGATGTACGGGTTGTCGCGCGCCACGGCCAGGCTCTGCGCCTCGGCCAGGGCCTGCTGGAACGCGGTGGTGAGTTTGTCGAGGCGCATGGTGCGGAACCTTTCCGGAAACTCTCAGGCACGTGGGGCGACAGGGCCTCTTTTCAAGAGCCGCGATGCGACGCGAGCCACGCGGCGACGCGCTGCCACAGTGGCCGGATGCGCGTGGCCGGGGCCGCCACCGCAGCCGCCTCGCCGCGATCCATGGCCGGTGACGGCCAATCGTTCCAGCGCTGGCGCAACTGCACCAGCAAAGGCCGCAGCTCGGCGAGCGATCGGGCGAGCACCGTCTGGCCGCATTGCGGGCAGACGGTGTGCCTGGTCGGGTCCAGGGAGACGCCGCAGGTGCGACAAGGCCGAACGTCGAGGCTGCCGCCCGGCAAGACCTTGCGCTCTTGCGGCCGCGGCAGCAACGAGCTGGCCAGGCGCTCGAGGTCGAACAGAAGCAGCGGCGTGGCGCAGAAGCGGCAAGCCGCTTGTGCGCTGTCATGCACGCTGTCGATCGCTGCACCGCAGTTCAGGCAGTGCCAGGTTTCGGCCTCGTGGGCCATCACCTCGCGGTCGGCGGCAGTGGGCACACGAAGCAGGCCGCGCTCGGCCAGCAACGCGGCGTGAGATTGCAGGCGGCCGTGCTCATCGGGGCAGGCGCTGCCGACGAAGAGCCCCCAGCGCGTGCGGTTGTGCTGCCTGCGCAAGGGCTTGCGGCAGCGCGGGCAGCCGAGTGCCTGGCCGCGCCAGGGTCGCGTCGCGGCTTCATTCGAGTCGAGCGCTTCGAGCAGGCCGATCCAGCCCAGCCCGCTCAACTGCATCGACTCGCGCGCATCGAACCAGGCCACGCGGCAGGGTGCGCACAGGTCGATCTCGATCTCGCGTTCGTAGTGGCCCGTCAAGCGCAGCACGCGCAGCGGCAGCGCGCAGTTCGGGCAGGCGCGATCGGCACTCACAAGGCAAACCCCGCGCCGATGGCGCCCGGCGTGAGCGCTTTGGAGCGGCCATGCGCGCTCACGACGCGACTTGCCGTGCCAGCAGCGCGCGCTGCACCTTGCCCAGCGCGCTGCGCGGCAAGGCGTCGAGCACGACGATGCGACGCGGATGCTTGAATCGCGCCAGCCGCGCATCGAAGCGGCGCCGCAACGCGGCCTCGTCGAGTGCAGCGCCGGCGTGCAGCACGAGCGCCAGCACCGGCACCTCGCCCCAGCGCGCATCGGGCAGACCCACGACAGCGGCCTCGGCCACCGCGGGCTCGCCGAGCGCGATCTGCTCGATCTCGTCGGGGTGGATGTTCTCGCCACCGGAGATGATCAGCTCCTTGCTGCGGCCGACGATCTCGTAGAAGCCCTGCGCATCGCAGCGCGCCAGGTCGCCGGTGTGGAACCAGCCGTCGGCAAACGCATCGTCGTCGCGCACAGCGGTGATAGCCGCGGGCGAGGTTCGGCGCGCGCACCTGGACTTCGCCATCGACGAGTCGCACCTGAACACCGCAACGCCGGCCGGCCTACGGAGCCGACATGCGCCATTGCCTCGTCGGGCCGCAGCACCAGCGTCACCGGCCCGGTCTCTGTGGCGCCATAGACCTGCGCCACCGGCACGCCGCGTGCGTGAAAGGTCTCGATCAATGCGCGGGGCACGATCTGCGAGCCGCAGTTGACGAAGGCCAGCGAAGACAGATCGGCGTCGCGCCAGCGCGGATGTTCGACCAGCGCACGCATCACGGCCGGCACCAGCAGCGTGGTCGTCGGCCGCCACGCCTGCACGTCGTCGAACCAGGCATCGGCATCGAAGCGCGGCTGCAGGCGCACCACGCCGCCGGCGACCAGGGTCGGCAGCACCTGGATGCACAAGCCGCCGACGTGAAACAGCGGCAACACCGCGAGCGTGCGCGTTTGTGCATCGAAGCCCTGCGCGTCGATCGCGGCGTCGATGTTGGCCACCATCGCTGCCTGCGTGTGCAGCGCGCCTTTGGGCTGCCCGGTGGTGCCGCTGGTGTAGACGAGCAGCATGTCGTCGTGCGCGCGCTCGGGCTCGGTGGGCTCCGACGCGAGGGCGTCGAGCGCATCGAAAGCGGCATCGGCATGCCAGGCCGCCAGGCCGGCATGCCGCGCCAGCGCGCGCACCTCGCCCGGCGCCAAGCGCCAGTTCAGCGGCACGAAGCGCGCATGCAGCTTTGCACAGGCGAAGACGGCCGCGAGCATATTGACGCTGTTGAAGCCGAGCCAGCCGAAAGCCATGCCGCGACCGATACCTCTGTGCGCCAGCTGCGCGGCCCACGCCTCGACGTCCCCGTGCAGCGCGTCGTACGCGCACTCACGCGCACCATCGTCCAACGCCACGGCCGCACCGCGCGGCAGCCGTTGCAGGAGCTGGCTCATCGCCGAGTCCGGGTCAACCAAGCTTCCCGCCACGGATCCGGCTACGCCGGTCCGTTGGCGGACGGCCCCCTCGGGGGGTAGCGAGCGCCAGCGAGCTTGGGGGCACCATTACGGCTCGATCACTTCGTCGCGCTCACCCGCCTCGTACAAGCACTCGCGGCCGAGACGATCCAGGCACAGCTCCGCCGTCCACGGCAGCATCAGCGAGCCGCAGCGCGAATCGCGGTACAGGCGTTCGAGCGGCAGCGATTTCAGCATCGCCTGGCCGCCGCAGGTGCGGATCGCCAGCGCACACAGCGCGTTGGCGTTCTCCATGATCGTGTGGTGCGCGGCATACAGGCGCATGCGCGCGTCCTTGTCCGGGTCGACGCGGGCTTCGCGCGCGGTCTGCAGGAACAGCGCGCGCGTCTGCTCGAGCGTGACGCGCATCTGCGCCACCGTCAGTTGCTTGGTCGCGTACATGCGGCGCTTGACCGGCGGCGTGCCCGGCACCTCGCCACGCAGGTAGGCGATGGTGAAGTCGAACGCGGCCTGGGCGATGCCCATGTAGGTCGGCGACAGCGTGGCGAACATGTGCGGATAGCGCGCTGCGGCCTGAAAGTACAGGCCCTCGGGCATCAGCCGTGCGTCGTCGGGCACGAAGACGTTGTCGAAGGTCAGCGTGCGGCTGACGGTGCCGCGCATGCCCAGCGGATCCCAATCGCCCGACACCGCCACGCCCGGCGCGTCGGCCGGCAGCGCGAGGTAGAGCGAGTCGCGCAGCGTGCCGGCCTCGCCGTCTTCGCGTTCGAGCGTGCACAGCACGCCGTAGTAGTCGGCCGCGCCGGAGAGCGAGGCAAAGATCTTCTTGCCGACGACGCGGTAGCCGCCCTCGCCTTTGATCGCGCGCGTGCCCCACGGCGCCTTGCCTGCAGCCGCCGCGCCGCCTTCGGAAAACGGCTGCGAATAGACCTTGCCCTGCCCGACGATGCGCGCGAAGTGGACGGCACGGATGCGCTCGTGATCGGCGCGTTGCGCCGTCGTCATCTCGAGCGCGTCGGCGATGGCGCCGGCCCACAGCGTCGAGCACACGTGCATGTTGTACGACAGCGCCGTCGAGCCGCAGTGGCGGCCGAGTTCGGCCGCGACCATGACGTAGGTGGCGAAGTCCGCACCCAGGCCGCCGTGCGCCTTGGGCACGCAGATGCCCAGCAGGCCGGCCGAGCGCAGGTCGGCGTAGTTGTCGAACGGAAAGCTCGCCTCGCGATCCCAGCGCGCGGCGCGCGGCGCGAACTTCTCGCGGCCCAGGATTTCGGCGAGCGCCAGCAACTCGCGTTGTTGCGCGGTCAAGGTCGATGCGTCACCAGCGATGCAAGCCATCGTCATCACCCTCACAGATTCGACCGAAGAAACTCGACCAGCACCGGGTTGACGAGCTGCGGCGCCTCCATGTGCGCGAGGTGTCCGACGCCCGGCAGACAGCGATATTGCGCGCGCGGGATGCGCTCGGTCATGTGCTGCAACACCACAGGCGGCGCGTTGCGGTCATCCTCGCACGCGAGGCACAGCACCGGCACGCGGATATCGGCCAGGCCCTCGCGCCGGTCGAAGCCGACGATGGCGTGCAGCGCGTTGCGGTACGTGGCTTCGGGCACCGCAGCCATCAACAACGCCGCGCGCGCCACCACATCGTGCAGCGCGTTGGCAGAGGCCATGCCCTTGCACAGCCCGGGCGCCAGCCGGCTCATGCCGTGGCCGGCGTCGAGCGGCGCCAGGCGCTGCGCCAGATACTCCTTCTGCCAGTGGCCGCCGGCGCGGCCAAACGCGGGCGACGTTGCCATCAGCACCAGCGCATCGACTTCCTGCGGCGCGGTCATCACCAGTTCCTGCGCCACCATGCCGCCCATGCTGTGGCCCACCAGCGCGAAACGCGCGGCGCAGTGGCGCGGCAGCGACCACATCGTCTCCAGCACCCGCGCAGCCATGCCGCCGATGTCGTACGGCTCGATCGAGCGCGAAAGGCCGTAGCCCGGCAGATCGATCGCCACGGCGCACAACCCCGCTTCGGCCAGCGCGCGACCGGTCCCCGAGATGGCGTCGCTGAAGGACTCGCGGCTGCCGCCCACGCCGTGAAGCAGCACGGCAACGCGCTCGTTTTCTTCGATGCGGCCCCAATGCTGGTAGGCCAGAGGCGCGTCGGTGACGAGCGTGGGCTGGTTCACAGCAGACGCCCCTCCACCACCACCGCCTGGCCGTCGAGCTCGATCGTGCAGCCGCGCAGCGGCAAGTCGAAGTGCCCCGCACTGTGGCGGCCCGCCACTTCGTTGGCGCCGGTCGAATAGAGAAAGTTGCCGGCGAAGGCGCGCAACTCCGTGCCGTTGAAATCGCTCTTGTCGTAGAACGCCATCGCGTCCCAGCGCGCGCGCGCATTCAACCCCCAACCGACATGCGACACCGCATACGCGGCGCGTTCGTTCCAGGCGGCGAAGTGACCGCGCATCAGTTCGGCGTCCGGCGAGTCGCCGTGAACCTCGGTCACGTGGTCGTCGGCGATCGACAGGCGCACCGCGTCGGCGAGGTAGCGCTTGAAGGTGAGGTTGACATCACCGCGATCGAGCACCAGCGTGCCGTTGACCGTGCCCGCCGCCGGAAAGGCCAGCACCAGGCCACCGGGCCAGTGCGTCAGCGTGCCGGGCTTGCTGGTGAAGCCCCAGACGCCGCCGATGCGCGCGCCCGCGAGGTCGATCGCCAGATCAGTGCCGGCTCGCGAACTCACGTGCATGCGGCGCGCCGCCTTGAGCCGCCGCATCGCGTCGCGCCCCTGCGCTTCATCTTCGGCGCGCGGCAGGCAGCGCTCGAGGATCTCCGGATGTTCGTTGCTGACGACGAGCACGCGCGCACCGCCGTTCAGGATCGCCGGCAGCTCCGCCGCATGCTGCATGCCCTCGACCGTGCAATCGACGACGAGCGCGCATCGCGCCAGCGCCGCCACTACCGCGCTCTGGCCACCGAGCGCCATCGACGCACCCGTCGATCGCACCGGCACCGGCGTGGTCACCGGCGGCGTCGGCACGGTGACGACGCAGCTGTGGGCACCGAGTTGCTGCAAGGCCAGCGACGCGGTCGCCACCAGCACCTCGCGCGACTGCGTCTCGGCCAGCACCGCGCAGACATCGCCGCGCTGCACGCCGCAACGGCCGAGCACCTCGGTGAAGGCGGCGAGCCAGCGCGCTTCGATCATCACAGCACCTCGCCCAGCAGGTGGTAGCGCCCACCGTGATAGATCAGCGGCGGCAGCGCCTGTGCCTGCAGCTTGAGCACGCGGCCGATGTAGAGGCGATGATCGCCCGCGGTCTGCAGCGACTGGCGCTCGCATTCGATCACCGCGGCGCTGCCGGCCAGCAGCGGCAGGCGCTGCACGCCCTCGTGCCACAGCCCCTCGTCGAACTTCTGGCCGACGGCCGAGGCGAAGCGCCGCGAGAGCTCGACCTGGCCCTCGGCCAGCACGTTGATGGCGAAGTGCGTTGCGGCATCGAAGGCGGCCAGGCTCGGGCTGGCCAGCCGCAGCGACCACAGCACCAGCGGCGGATCGAGCGACAGCGCATTGAACGAATTCACCGTCAGGCCGACGGCCGCGCCGTCGCCATCGCGACACGTCACCACCGTGACGCCGGTGGCGAAGGCGCCCAGCGCCTGGCGCAGCGTCAGATGGTCGATGGCCTCGGAATTCACGCGCGCACTATACGGGGCCGCCTTGCACGCGCGCTGCCTAGAATTTGGCGCATGGTGCGTCGTGACGCTGAGACAAGACTGATCTCCGGTGGGGGAGAGTTGAGCTTGGCAAGCTGCGCCACTCCCACGGGTGAGAGTCCCGTCCCGGTAGGCGTCGGTGCGCCGGGTAGCAGGCCCCAGGTAGTGGAGGGAGACCTCCGTGCCCGAGCGGGGCGTCACAAGCCTGCGAGGCGGCGCAAGCCGCGTAGCGGGGAGCAAGCACGCGGGCCGCAACATGAAGTGAAGCCTGCAGCCTCGACAGATGTACAACCCGCAGGCCGAGCCGCTCATGTCACGGCGAAGGCAACATCACTGGCGCAAGAACCGAAGCGCGCCGATGGCTGCGGCGGGGTATGGGGCGCAGCACGTGTGCAAGGAGTGGAGCGGAACACGAGAGGCCCGTCTGCGCGGCCCGAGTCGGGGCAAGCGCGCTCGTATAAGCCCAAGGCGAAGTCGAGTCGTGCGCAGCGGGAGTCCGAGGGGATCGTAGTACCGATGGGTGAGGCGCAAGCCGGGCTCGCGAAGGCCGTGCGGCATAACGCGGCTGGAGGGAAGGGTCCCTGCGGTGGTCATGTTGCTGGAGCGGGTAAGCGCGAGGGAATGGCCGGCCAGACCGGACCTAACGACCCCGGTGACGATGAGTCACGCGACAAAGTGCGACAACTGCAAAGGCAGCTCTGGGCCGCAGCCAAGCGGGCACCGGGAAGGCGCTTCCATGCGTTGTACGGCCAGATGTGCAGGGATGACATCCTGCACGAGGCGTGGAAGCGAGTGCACCGCAACCGCGGCGCAGCGGGGATTGACCGTGTGTCGATCCAAGACGTTCGAGCAGTACGGAGTCCAGCGCTTCCTGCAAGAGTTGGGCGAAGTGCTGCGCGCAGGCGAGTACGGCGCGCAGGTCGTGCGGCGCGTGTACATACCCAAGGCAGATGGGGGCAAGCGGCCCCTGGGCATCCCGACGGTGCAAGACCGGGTGGTGCAGATGGCGGCCAAGCTGGTGCTGGAGCCCATCTTCGAGGCGGACTTCTTGCCGTGCTCGTACGGGTTCAGGCCCAGACGCAGTGCGACGATGGCGCTGGAGAGGCTCAGGCAACTGGGCAACCAAGGCGCGGATCACGTGCTGGATGCTGACATTGAGAACTACTTCGGCAGCATCGAACACGACAAGCTGCTCGCCCTGGTGGGGCAGCGAGTCGGTGACCGCAGGGTGCTCAAGCTGGTGAGGTTGTGGCTGCAGGCGGGGGTGCTGGAAGACGGCGTGGTGCGCCACCCGGTGGCGGGAACGCCACAGGGTGGGGTGATCTCGCCGCTGCTGTCCAACATCTACCTGCATGTGCTGGACCGGGTGTGGGCCAAACACGGCCAACACGTGGGCGAACTGGTGCGGTATGCGGACGACTTCGTGGTCATGTGCGGCAACGCCAAAGACTGCGAAGGGGCGCAAAAGCGCATCGAGCATGTGTTGGGCCGGCTGGGGCTGAAGCTGCACCCACAGAAGACGCGACGCGTGGTGCTGAGCGCTGGCAGGCAGGGATTTGACTTCCTGGGCTGCCACCTGCACAAGCGCATGAGTGGACGGCTGTGGGAGCAAAAGCGGCTGCGCCGGTACTACCTGCACCGCTGGCCGAGCCAGCGAGCGATGAAGCGCGTGCGAGCGCGGGTGCGGGAGCTGACTCCGAGGTGGTGCTGTCACCGGGAAATGCGAGGCGTGATTGCCGAGCTCAACCCGGTGTTGCGCGGCTGGGGGCAGTACTTCCGCAGCGGCAACGCGGCCAGCAAGTTCGTCGGCATCGACGCCTACGTCGTGCGGCGGCTGAAGGGGCTGCGCCTCAAGCGCGCGGGTCGCAACCTGCGAGCGGGCCAAGCACCGAAGTGGGACCGCGAGTGCTTCGAGCACCTTGGGCTGTATCGCCTGCGCGGGACGATCCGCTATCCCGGGCAAGCCTTCTGGCAACAGGAGACCGCGTAATGCTGCGAGCCGACAGACCACTGGTAAGCCGTGTGCGGGAAATCCGCATGCACGGTTTGAAAGGGGGCGTTGGCTCTTTAACCAGCCTTCGGGCTATTTGAAAGCCAACGTCTACCAATGAACATCCGCCAGATTGCCGTGCAATACGACGTTGATGCCGATCGCTTGCTGCTGCGCGTGCGCTCCGGCGACGAACAGCTCTTTGCCGTCTGGCTGACGCGGCGCTTGTGCCTGCGGCTGTGGCCGCACCTGGCTTCGCTGGTGCGGCGCGCTGGCGCCGAGCAGGCGCTGGCGCAAACGGCGCCGCAGTCGACCGCCACGCCCGAAGCCAAGGCCATGCTGGCCGAGGCAGCGCGCGAGCGCAGCTTGGCGCAGTCCGACTTCTCGCAGCCGTTCGAAGTGGCGGCGACGGCGCAGCAGCCGCTCGGGCCGCAGCCGCTGCTCGCACACACGGTACAGATGACGCCGCTGGCGCAGGGCCGGCTGCAGGTGGCGATCCGCGACGCGCAGCAGCGCAGCGTGCAGCTCGATCTCGATGCGTCGATGGCCACCGCCGTGCGCGAGCTGATGGTGGCAGCGCTGCGTCAGGCCGATTGGGGCTTCGCGCTCGATGCACCGGCGGCCGAGACCGCGCCGCGCATGCTCAACTGATTCAACTGATCGCCGCGCGCACCGTCCACAAGCCGAGCGCGGTCAGCAGCAACGAGCCCGCCAGGTGCGACGCCGCCGTCGCCAGCGCCCAGCCCGGCTCGCCGCGCTCGATGGCGTGAATCACCTCTGCGGAAAAAGTCGAGAAGGTGGTGAGGCCACCGAGCACGCCGGTGATGACGAACAGGCGCCACAGCGGCGACAGGTCGCTGCGCCACGTCAACAACGCGATCGCCACGCCGACGAGGTAGCCGCCGATCAGGTTGGCGGCGAGCGTGCCCAGCGGCAGCGCGGGCAGCATGCGGTTGAGCGCTTCGCCCAGAGCCCAGCGTGCGCACGCACCCAGGCCGGCGCCGACGAACACGGCCAGCAGCACCGCGCCGAGGTTCACGTTGCCGTCACGCCGTCGTCACGCGCCAGGCAGCACCGCGTTGGCACTGCTCAGGCCCCAGCGCGCCAGCGCGGCATCGTCGGCGACGCGGGCATCGACCCAGTGCGCGCTGCCGTCGGGGCGGTGCTCCTTCTTCCAGAACGGCGCCTGCGTCTTCAGGTAGTCCATCAGGAACTCGCAGGCGGCAAACGCATCGCCGCGGTGCGCCGAGGCGACGATCACCAGCACGATCTGCTCGCCCGGCGCGAGCGCGCCGACGCGGTGCACGACGCGCGCACCGAGGATGCGAAAGCGCTCGTGCGCCGCGTCGATCATCGCTTCGATCGCGGCCTCGGTCATGCCGGGGTAGTGCTCGAGCTCCATGCGCGTGGTGTCGGCCGGCCCACTGCCGGCACTGCGCTCGCGCACCGTGCCGATGAAGCTGGCCACGGCGCCGATGCGCG
Source organism: uncultured beta proteobacterium (assembly GCA_963738605.1). GTDB lineage: Bacteria > Pseudomonadota > Gammaproteobacteria > Burkholderiales > Burkholderiaceae_C > CADEEN01. Next base: position 464,684 of record CAVTXG010000010.1, on the reverse strand, counting down.
CGTCACCGGCGCGCAGCGCGGTGGCTTCGCGGCCGAGATCGAAGTCCTCGTGCTGGATGCGCACGCGCGCGACGGCATCGGCGGCGTTCACCGGATGTCGCCGCTGCGGCGCAGCGCGGTGCACTGCGTGCTGTTGCGGTTGCCAGGCCGCGCGCAGGCTTCCTGCATGCAGTAGAGGTAGGAGAACTGCGTGCGGTTGATGCACAGCGACTCGGGCGATGGCGTGCGCGAAGCGGTGCTCGTGCCGTTGCTGCGCGTGGGCGCGGGTGCGCGCGCGGCGGGCTTGCTCGTCGTCGTGCCGTTTGCCTTGGCAGTCTTGGTGGCCGGCTTCGGCGCAGCCTTGGCCGGGGCCGCGGGGCGCGCCGAGGTGGTTGCTGCGCGGGGTGCGGGTGCGGCCGGCTTGGCTGCAGCGACGACGGCGGGCGCTGCGGTCACGGCGCGCGCCGCGGGCGCGGGCGCCGGTGGGGTGACTGCCGGCGCCGTGGGCAGCGCAGCGGCGGCGGGTGCGGTCGCGATCGGCGCAGGGACGGGTACCGGTGCCGGTCCCGGTGCCGGTGCCGGTGCCGGTGCCGGTGCCGGTGCCGGTGCCGGTGCCGGTGCCGGTACCGGTGCCGGTGTAGTGCGGGTGCGGGAACCGGCGCAGCGACGGGCGCGGCTGGCACGCCCGCCGTTGTGGCTGCCGGTCCTGGCGCTGCGGTCATGCGTGGCGCCGGCGGTGGCGCGACGACCGCAGGCGGCACAGCCGCAACCACCGGCGGCCGCGACGGCGCGACGACAGCGGCCGCAGGCGACGCCGCCATCGGCACATCGGCCGATGTCGAGCGCTGGCTCCACCAAACCAGCGCGGCCGCACCGATCGCGGCGCTGCCGACGGCGGCGAGCAGCCAGCGCGGTATCGCGGCGGGCCGCTTCGCATCGGTGGCCTGGGTGGCCGTGGCGTGATGCGGGGCGTGACTGGGTTGGTCGGCGTGCGCGGCGTGCGTGGCGTGCGCGGCATCATCGGAGCGGCGGCCGACCGGGGCCGCGCCGAGCGCGGGCTCGGCCTGGCTCGGCGCCCTCACCTGCACGCGCTCGACGATCGGATCGCCCGGCGTGCCGAGGTCGGCTGCTTCGACGCGTGCAGTCTCGGCCGGATCGAACACGAGTTGCGTCTCGGCTTCGTCCTCGACCTGCTCGCGCAATGGCACCGGGCCGCTCATGCCTTCGAGCGTCTCCCACTGCGAATCGCGATCGGGCACAGCACCGACCCACAACGGCGCCGGCCCGGTGGTGGCGACGAAGCGGCCGTCACCGGCCAATTCCGGATGCAGGATGTGGCGCACGTCGTCGGCACGTTGCGGGCGTGCCGCGGCGGCCAGCGCCAGCGACGCGACGATCGCCTGGATCAGGTTGTCGCGCAGCGCCGGCGCGTCGCCGCCGCCGAGCGCCACCTGCGACAGCAGCGCTGCCGGGTCCCAGGCATCGCCGGCCAGGCGCTCCTCGGCGCGCGGCGGCGCAGCGCCAGTGGCGGCGAAGCACATCGTCGCCGCCAGCATGTAGAGATCGGCCGAGGCGTTGATGCGCTCGTAGCGCAGCGACTGCTGCTGCTCGGGCGCGGCCCACGGGCTCATGGTCACCTCGCCGAGCTCCAGCGCCACGCCGTCCATGCCGAGCAGCACCGGCGCGTTGTCGTCGGCCTTCATGATGATCTGGTCGGGCTGTACCAGGCCGTGCACGAAGCCGGCGCGGTGCAGCGCCTCCAGCGCGTCGAGCAGCTTGTCGTACAGCCTCACCAGGCCGCCGACGGTGGGCGGCTCGTCGCGTTCCAGGCGTTGCTCTTCGAGCGTGCGGCCGTCGATGAAGGGCATCAATCGGTAGACCGTGCGATTGGTGTTGATGACCCCGTAGACCTTGACGACGCCCGGGTGATCGATCGCGGCCAGCGCGCGCGCGTCCTGCACGAAGGCTTCGCACACCACCGACAGCGCGATGGCGTCGCCGGCCTGGCGCGCACGCACCGCGCCGTCGGGTTGGCGGATGGCCAGCGCGCGCGGAAAACATTCGAGCAGCGCCAGCGGCTGCTGGTGGCCGGCTTCGCGCACGCGGTAGGCGAAGCCGTGCGCGCCGTGGTGCAGCGTCTCCTCGATGATGAAGCGATCCAGGCGCACGCCGGTGGGCAGGGGCACGACCGGTCCGACCGCGGCGGAGGCGGCATTCGGAAACGGCAGCGGGGTCGACGTGCTCATCGCTGCTAGGTTAGCCGATTGCCAACGGCAGGCTCAGCCGCCGGTTACCGGCGGAAAGAAGGCCAGCTCGGCGCCTTCGTGCAAGGGCTGCGCTTCATCGCCGACCATGCGCTTGTCGAGTGCGCAACGCAGTGCGCGGCCGCGCGCCAGGGCCTGCGCGTGAGCGCCGCCGCGCGCGATCAGCGCGTCGCGCGCGGCGGCGATGGTGGTGCCCGCGGGCAGCTCGATCGATTCGCCGGGGCCGAGGGCCTCGCGCAGCGAGGCGAAGTAGCGCAGTTCGATCTTCATCGGTGGCGCCCGGCCGCCCGTAGCCACCGAGCGCCCCCTCGGGGGGCCGCGAGCGAATGCGAGCTCGGGGGCCTCTTCATGCCAGCAGCAGCGGCATCGGCAGGAAGCGCACGACATCGCCGCGCGCGATCGCCTGCCCACCCGGGTTGTCGACCAGGCCGTCGGCCCACACCGCCGAGGTCAGCACGCCCGAGCTTTGATTCGGGAAGAGATCGAGGCCGCCCCCGGCGTTGCGGCGCACGCGCAGGAACTCGCGGCGCTTGTCGGGGCGCGGCCAGTCGAAGTCGGCGCGCAGCGGCAGCGCGGCGGGCAGCGCGGCGTCAGCGCCCTGCATCGCGCGCAGCACCGGCAACACGGCCAGAAGGCAGGTGATGAAGCTCGACACCGGGTTGCCGGGCAGGCCCATGAAGAGGGCCTCGCCGCCCCCATCGGTGGATTCGCGCCGCACCGCGCCGAAGGCCAGCGGCTTGCCGGGCTTCATCGCCACCTGCCACATCTCGACGCGGCCAACGGCCGCTACCGCCGGACGGATGTGATCTTCCTCGCCGACCGAGACACCACCGGAGGTAAGGATCAGGTCGTTGCGCTGCGCGGCGCAACGCAGTGCGTCTCGCGTGGCATCGAGCTTGTCGGGCACGATGCCGAGGTCTTGCACCTCGCAGCCCGCGGCCTGCAGCAAGCCGCGCAGCGTGAAGCGGTTGCTGTTGTAGATGGCGCCGGGCGGCAGGTCCTGCGGCGCAACGCTGCCGGGCATCACCAGTTCATCGCCGGTGGAAAAGAGCGCGACGCGCGGCCGGCGCATCACTTGCAGTTCTGCCGCGCCGACGGTTGCGGCCAGGCCTTGCGCCTGCGGCGTCATGCGCGTGCCGCGCGCCAGCACCGTGGCGCCGGCGCGCACGTCCTCGCCGCGGCGGCGGATCCACTGGCCCGGCCTGCGGCACGGCGTTGATGCGCACGGCCTCTTCGCCGACACGCTCGCATTGCTCCTGCATCACGATCGCGTCGGCACCCGACGGCACCTGCGCGCCGGTGAAGATGCGCGCAGCGGTGTTCGGCCGCCAGCGCCGCGCCGACATGCCCGGCCGCGATGCGCTGCGACACCGCCAACACGGCGCCAGCCTCGGGCACATCGGAAGCGCGCATCGCGTAGCCGTCCATCGAGCTGTTGTCCTGCGGCGGCACGTCGATCGGCGAGACGACATCCTGAGCCAGGATGCGGCCGAGGGCATCGAAGGTCGAGACCGCTTCGGTGCCGGTGATCGGCGCCTTGCGTGCGCCGGCGATCAGGCGCGCGAAGGCGTCGTCGAGCGACAGGAGGCCGGCGCCGCCGGGCCGCCCCAAGGCGCCGGCGCTCCCCTCGGGGACGCGAGCGCAGCTCGCTTGGGGCTGTCAGTTCGAGACATGGCTCTCGATGTAGTGCTTCACCGCATCGACCTGCGCCGGCAACAACGTGAAGCGCTTGGGCAGTTGCTCGATGCCTTCGAAGCCCACCGGCCGTTGCGGCTCGCGCCCCAACGCTTCGACGATCGTCGCGGCGAACTTCGCCGGCAGCGCGGTTTCGAGCACCAGCATCGGCACACCATCGCGCTGATGCTCGCGCGCGACCTTCAGACCGTCGGCGGTGTGGGTGTCGATCATCACCTGCGAGCGCTGCCAGGTGTCGCGGATCGTCGCCAGGCGATCGGCGTGCGTGCTGCGACCGGAGACGAAACCGAACTCGGCGATGCGTGCATGTTCTTCGCGGGTCAGCGTGAAGCCGGGCTGCATGAAGAGTTGCTTCACGCGCGCGCCGTCGCGATCGAGCAGATCGAAAACGAAACGCTCGAAGTTGCTCGCCTTGGAAATGTCCATCGACGGGCTCGAGGTCTCGTGCGTCTGCTCGCTGCTGCGCGGGCGGTAGCTGCCGGTGCGGAAGAACTCGTCGAGCACGTCGTTCTCGTTGGTGGCGCAGACCAGCCGCCCGATCGGCAAGCCCATGCTGCGCGCGACATGGCCGGCGCAGATGTTGCCGAAGTTGCCGCTGGGCACGGCGAAGTCGACGACCTGCTGCGCCGCCGGGCCGCCCCAAGGCGGCGACGCCCCCTCGGGGGCCGCGAGGCAGAGCTGAGGCCATGGTACGCGGCGAAGTAATAGACCACCTGCGCCACAAGCCGTGCCCAGTTGATCGAGTTGACCGTGCCGATGCGGTGCTTGCGCTTGAAGGCGAGATCGTTGCCGACCGCCTTGACGATGTCCTGGCAGTCGTCGAACACGCCCTCGATCGCGAGGTTGTGGATGTTCGCGTCGCTGCAGGCTGAACATCTGCGCCTGCTGGAACGGGCTCATGCGGCCGTGCGGGCTCAGCATGAAGACGCGGATGCCGCGCTTGCCGCGCATCGCGTGTTCGGCCGCGCTGCCGGTGTCGCCCGAGGTCGCGCCGAGGATGTTCGAGTGTTCGCCGCGCCGCGCCAGTTCGTACTCGAACAGCGCGCCGAGCAACTGCATCGCCATGTCCTTGAAGGCCAGCGTCGGGCCGTTGGACAGCGCCACCAGCGCGACGCCACCGTCGAGTCGCTTCAGCGGCGTGATCGCGTCGGTGCCGAAGACCTGCTTCGAATAGACGCGGCGGCAGATCGCGCGCAGATCGGCGCCGGGATGTCGTCGATGAAGAGCGACAGGATCTCGAACGCGAGGTCGGCATACGCAAGACCGCGCCAGCGTTCGAGCGTCGCCGCGTCGATGCGCGGATAACGCAGCGGCATGTACAGCCCGCCGTCGGGCGCCAGGCCCTCCAGCAGGATGTCGCAGAAGCGGCGCTCGGTGCTGTCGCCGCGGGTGCTGACATACCTCAAGCCAACTCTTCCTTGCGGATCGACACGATCGGCGCCAGTACCGTCTGCAGCGCCTGCATCTTCGCCAGCGCGGCGCGCATGCGGCCTTCGACCGTGTCGTGCGTCAGGATGATGAGGTCGGTCTGGCGCTCGCCTTCGGCCGATTCACGCTGCAGCACCGCGTCGATCGAGATGTCGTGCTCGGCCAGGATGGTCGTGATGCGCGACAGCACGCCGGCTTCGTCGGCCACCACCAGGCGCAGGTAGAACGCGGTGATGACCTCGTCGATCGCAAGGATCGGCGTGTGGGCAAGAGCATCCGGCCGGAAGGCGAGGTGCGGCACGCGATGATCGGGGTCGGCGGTGGCCAGGCGGGTGATGTCCACCAGGTCGGCGACCACGGCGCTGGCCGTCGGTTCCGCGCCCGCCCCCTTGCCGTAGTAGAGCGTGGTGCCCACGGCGTCGCCCTGCACCACCACCGCGTTCATCGCGCCTTCGACGTTGGCGATCAGGCGCTTGCTCGGCACCAGCGTCGGGTGCACGCGCAGCTCGATCCCCGCATCCCGGCGCCGCGTGATGCCCAGCAGCTTGATGCGATAGCCCAGCTGCTCGGCGTAGCGGATATCGACCGCCTGCAACTTGGTGATGCCTTCGACATGCGCCTTGTCGAACTGCACCGGCACGCCGAAGGCGATCGCCGACAGGATCGTCGCCTTGTGCGCCGCATCGACGCCTTCGATGTCGAAGGTCGGATCGGCCTCGGCATAGCCCAGCCGCTGCGCTTCCTTGAGCACGGTCGCGAAGTCCGAGCCCTTGGCGCGCATCTCCGAGAGGATGAAGTTGGTGGTGCCGTTGATGATGCCCGCCACCCACTCGATGCGATTGGCCGTGAGGCCCTCGCGCAGCGCCTTGATGATCGGAATGCCACCGGCGACCGCGGCCTCGAACGCCACCATCACGCCTTGTTTGTGCGCGGCCGCGAAGATCTCGTTGCCGTGCACAGCGAGCAGCGCCTTGTTGGCGGTGACCACATGCTTGCCGGCGGCGATCGCTTCGAGCACCAGCGTCTTGGCAATGCCGTAGCCGCCGATCAGCTCGACGACGATATCGATCGACTTATCGGCGATGACCGCGCGCGCGTCGGAGACGACCTTGGCGCGGCCGGCGACGATCTTCTCGGCGCGTGCGGTGTCGAGGTCGGCCACCATCGCGATCTCGATGCCGCGCCCGGCGCGGCGCCGGATCTCTTCCTGGTTGCGCGCCAGCACGGCGAAGGTGCCGCTGCCGACGGTGCCGATGCCGAGCAGGCCGACTTTGATCGGGTTCATGACGAATGTCGTTTCTTGTAGTGGTCGAGAAAGCGCGCGATGCGGCCGATGGCTTCGGTGAGGTCGTCGGCATGCGGCAGGAAGACGACGCGGAAATGCTCGTTGTCCTGCACGTTGAAGCCCGAGCCCTGCACGATCAGCACCTTCTCCTCGGCCAGCAGCTCGTAGGCGAACTGCTGGTCGTCGGCGATCGGGTACAGCTTGGGGTCCAGGCGCGGGAACATGTACAGCGCGGCCTTCGGCTTGACCACGGATACGCCCGGAATCTGCGTCAGCAGGTCGTAGGCGAGGTCCCGCTGGCGACACAGCCGCCCGCCCGGCGCCACCAGGTCCTTGATGCTCTGGTAGCCGCCCAGCGCCGTCTGGATCGCGAGCTGGCCCGGTGTGTTGGAGCAAAGCCGCAGCGAGGCCAGCATGTTCAGGCCCTCGATGTAGTCGCGTGCATGGCGCTTCTCGCCCGAGACCACCATCCAGCCGGCGCGGTAGCCGCATGAGCGGTAGTTCTTCGACAGGCCGTTGAAGGTGACGAACAGCACGTCGTCGGCCAGCGACGCCATGCTGACGTGCTGGTGGCCGTCGTACAGCGTCTTGTCGTAGATCTCGTCGGCGAACACGATCAGCCGATGGCGCCGCGCCAGCTCGATGATCTCCTGCAGCAGCGCCGGCGGATAGAGCGCGCCGGTCGGGTTGTTGGGGTTGCAGACGATGATGCCGCGCGTGCGCGGCGTGATCTTGCCGGCGATGTCGGCGATGTCGGGCCACCAGCCGGCGCCCTCGTCGCACACGTAGTGCACGGGCGTGCCGCCCGACAGGCCGACGACCGCGGTGTAGAGCGGAAAGTCGGGCGCCGGAATCAGCACCTCGTCGCCGTCGTTGAGCAGCGCGTTGAGCGACATCTGGATCAGCTCGGAGGCGCCGTTGCCCAGGTAGACGTCGTCCACCGTGACGCCGTGCACCTGCTTTTCCTGCATGTAGTGCACCACCGCGCGACGCGGCGCGAACAGACCCTTGCTGTCGGTATAGCCGGCGGCGCTCGAGACGTTGCGGATGATGTCCTGCACGATCTCGTCGGGCGGTTCGAACCCGAACGCGGCCACGTTGCCGATGTTCAGCTTGATGATGTGCTGGCCCTCTTCCTCCATCTGGCGCGCCTTGTCGAGCACCGGGCCGCGGATGTCGTAGGCCACGTTGGCGAGCTTGCTGGACTTGAGGACGGGCTTCACGGCTGGCTACGGTCAGTGGCGCTCGGCCGCCCGGAGCCACTGACGCGCCCCCTCGGGGGCAGCGAACACAGTGAGCGTGGGGGCCTGAAGACGGGACGAGAATTGGACCATGAAATTCCAGCCCGACAGCCTGCCCGGCACCAATGCCATCTCGCGCCACGAGGCCGGCGCCGTCTGGGTCAACGCTCAGCGTTTCGAAGGCGGCCTGCTCGTGCCGTGGAAGGGCGAGGTGCTGACGTGGCCCGTGCTCGGCACCACAGCGCTCACGGCCGAGCACTTCGACGCGGTGCTGGCCCTGAAGCCCGAGCTCGTCATCTTCGGCAGCGGCGCGCGCCTGCGCTTCGTTTCGCCGGCGCTGTACCGCGGCCTGATCGCCGCGCGCATCGGCCTGGAGACGATGGACACCGCGGCGGCCTGCCGCACCTACAACGTGCTGGCGTCGGAAGGCCGTTCGGTGGTGGCGGCGCTGTTGCCCGGCACGGCGGCTTGAAGGCTCGGCGCACGGCCCCACCTGTCGAGCGTCGCCCGGTGCTTCAGGCTCCGGGGTGACGCAGCCTTTATAATTCGACGCCGCGCTTGCCGCCGCAGGCCCCGAGTGAATTCAGCCGCACCTCATGACGCCAGCCATCAACAAGCCCCTGCCCGAGTTCGAAGCCGTCGCCACCGGCGGCCTGAAGATCACCCCCGAGACCTTTCGCGGTCAGGCCGTGGTGCTCTACTTCTACCCCAAGGACCACACACCCGGCTGCACCACCGAAGCGATGCAGTTCCGCGATCGCTACAAGGATTTCGTCAAGGCCGGCGCGCTCGTTCTTGGCGTGTCGCGCGACAACATGACCTCGCACGAGAAGTTCAAGACCAACCTCGAGCTGCCCTTCGAGCTGATCGCCGACACTGAAGAAAAGCTCTGCCACATGTTCGGCGTGGTCAAGAACAAGATCATGTACGGCAAGAAGGTCAAGGGCATCGAGCGCAGCACCTTCCTGATCGACACCACCGGCACCCTGCGCGGCGAGTGGCGTGGCATCAAGGTGGCCGGCCACGTGGACGAAGTGCTCAAAGCCGTGAAGCTGCTGAAGAAAGCAGCCTGAGGTTTCCGCCATTTGTCACAGTCCTGTCGCGTCGCCCGCAGCGTCGCGCTCCATAATGGTTCTGTGAGTCGATGCTCGACGCCATCACCTTGAAAGCCGCACAGCTTGCTGTGCGGCTTTTTTCCTTCTGATTCGCCATGCCGCTGCCCAAGCCCCCCGCACGCAAAGCTTCCCTTCTCGCCCCCGCCGACTACGAATCCCAGGCTGCGCCCAGGCCGGCGCGCCGCGACAGCCCGCAACCGGCGGCCAGCACCGAGCCCGAAGCCGGCCCCGGCGTGCTCGGCCTGTTCGACCGTCACGCCGCCGAAGCCGGTGCGCCGCCGCGTCCGGCGCTGCCCACCGTGGCGCCTGCACCTGCGCGCAAGCCCGCCGCCGAGCCGAAACCGCGCAAGCCGCGCGGCACCGGGCCGGCCAAGCTGTTCGTGCTCGACACCAACGTGCTGATGCACGACCCGACCTGCCTGTTCCGCTTCGACGAGCACGACATCTACCTGCCGATGATCACGCTCGAAGAACTCGACGGCCACAAGAAGGGCATGAGCGAAGTCAGCCGCAACGTGCGCCAGGTCAGCCGCTCGCTCGACGCGCTGGCGGCCGAAGGCTTCTCCGATCCGAAGGAAGGCATCCCGCTGGCCAAGACCGGGCACCGCGAGGCCGGCGGCAATCTCTTCTTCCAGACGACCTTTCTCGAGGCCAAACTGCCCGATGGTCTGCCGCAGGGCAAGGCCGACAACCAGATTCTCGGCGTCGTCAGCAGCCTGCGCCACGCGCACCAGGGCCGCGACGTGGTGCTGGTGTCGAAGGACATCAACATGCGCATCAAGGCGCGCGCGTTGGGCCTGGCCGCCGAGGACTACTTCAACGACAAGACGCTCGAAGACGGCGACCTGCTCTACACCGGCGTGCTGGCGCTGCCGGCCGACTTCTGGGAGCGTCACGGCAAGACGATGGAGAGCTGGCAGCAGGGCGGCCACACCTTCTACCGCATCGCCGGGCCGATGGTGCCGGTGCTGATGGTCAACCAGTTCGTCTACCTCGAAACCCCCGGCAGCGCCCCTCTTTATGCGCGCGTCACCGAGATCACCGGAAAGACGGCGCTGCTGAAAACGCTGAAGGACTACACCCATCAGAAGAACGCCGTGTGGGGCGTGACGGCGCGCAACCGCGAACAGAACTTTGCGCTGAACCTGCTTGTGGACCCGGAGTGCGATTTCGTCACCCTCACCGGCACGGCCGGCACCGGCAAGACGCTGCTGACGCTGGCCGCAGGGTTGTCGCAGGTTCTGGACGACCGCCGCTACGCCGAGATCCTGGTGACTCGCGTCACCGTGCCGGTCGGCGAAGACATCGGCTTTCTGCCCGGCACCGAAGAGGAAAAGATGGGCCCGTGGATGGGCGCGCTCGACGACAACCTGGAAGTGCTGGCGCGCAGCGACTCGTCGGCAGGCGACTGGGGCCGTGCCGCCACCAATGACCTGGTGCGCAGCAAGATCAAGATCAAGAGCCTGAACTTCATGCGCGGCCGCACGTTCCTGAACAAGTACGTGATCATCGACGAGGCGCAGAACCTGACGCCCAAGCAGATGAAGACGCTGATCACGCGCGCCGGGCCGGGCACCAAGATCGTGTGCCTGGGCAACCTGGCGCAGATCGACACGCCCTACCTCACCGAAGGCTCGTCGGGGCTGACCTTCGCCGTCGATCGCTTCAAGGGCTGGCCGCACAGCGGCCACCTGACGCTGGCGCGCGGCGAGCGCTCGCGGCTGGCGGATTTTGCGAGCGAAGTGCTGTAGCCGTCTGCTTCAGCGCTTCAGTTCCTCGAAGAAGGCCTTCGAGTTGCTGTCGCGGCCGAGGAACTCTCGCACCAGCTGCTGCGGCGGCTTCTGGCTGCCGTTGGCCAGGACGGTGTCACGGTAGCGGCGGCCGACTTTGGCATCGAGCCTGTCGTTGCCGAAGGCGGTGCGCAGATCGGCCGCCAGCACCTCGCTCCAAAGATATCCGTAGTAGCCGGCGCCATAGTGGTTGGCGAAGTGACTGAATCCGGCGGGCAGGATGCTCCCCTCCACGTGGCCAAGGATCGTGGCCCGCTCCAAGCGCTGCCACAGGGCCATCGGCTCGGGCGCGTCGGCGTCGTACAGAGCCAGATCGTAGCTCGCGAACAGGCGCTGGCGCGCGTACTGCACGCCCTTGCCATAGCGCTCGGCTACCTTGGCCTGCGTCACCAGCGACTCGGGCACCGGCTTGCAAGCCGGGCAAATCTCGCGCATGACGCTCAACACCTTCGCGTCGTACACCCAGTCCTCGAGCATCTGAGAAGGCGCTTCGACAAAGTCGCGCAACGTGCCTCCGCCTTGGGACGAGTGACGAGCCGTTGACAGGTTGTTGTGCAGTGCGTGGCCGAACTCATGCAGCAGCGTCTCGATTTCGTCCAGGCTCAAGCCCTGCGATCGAAGTTCACCACCAGCGCCGCCTGCGGCGCCCGCTTCAGCCGCGTCGAGCCGCTGCGAATCGGCCAAACGGCGGCATGGTTGTACTTGCCGTCGCGTGGATATGAATCGACGTACAACGCCGCCAGCGGCTTGCCGGTTTTCACGTCGCTGGCCACATAGGCCTGCGCTTCGGGGTGCCAGAGCTTGACGCCGGGCACGCGCGTGTACTTCACGCCCATGCTTTCTCGGCGATGCGCATCACGAAGGCCAGGCTCTCCTGCGGCGGGAAGTAAGCGCGAAAGGCGTTCTGGTCGACGCTGTAGCGCGCGCGCTTGACACGCTCGGTGTAGTAGTTCACGTCCCAGCGCTCGAGCTTGACCTCGGCAGCGGCTTCCCGAGATCGGCGCCTTGGCCTGTCGCAACTCTTCGAGTTCCCGCTTTTCGCGCTCGGTCACGGCCTCGCGCACGTCTTCGAGAAAGCGCTTCGCCTTGGTGGTGTTCTCCGCCATGCGGCGGCGCAAAGTGAAGTCGGCATAGCTGGCAAAGCCGAACAGCTGCGCGTACTCGCGGCGCAACTGACCGATCTCGCCCAGCAGTCCCAGGTTGCCCTCGCCGCCCTGGCGCAGGAAGGCGCGCCACATGCGCTCGCGCGCGGACGGATCGACTGCGCCTTGCAACACCGGCAGAGAGCTCGGGTAGTCCAGGCCGAGCACCCAGCGGCCTTCGGTGTCGCGCTTTGCGCCGCGTCCATACGCCTTCAGGCACACCCTGCAACTCGGCCTCGGTGAATGGCACCTTGGTCGCGTCCTCGCGCACGTTCTTCTCGAACGCCTGCACCAGTTCGTTGACACGGTCGAGGATCGCCTTGGCGCGCGCGCGCTTGTCCGACGGCAGGCCGACGCCCGAATCCTCGAAGCCCTCGACCGTCTGCTTCAGGAACTCGCGGTCGATCGCATCGCCGGCCTTGAACCGGCGGGCGGCCTTGTACAGCTTTTCGTTCTGGCTCAAGGCGGTAGAAGAAGCTCTGCCAGCGCAGCTCGCAGGCCTCGGCCGCGTCGCGCGTCGCCTTGTCCGGATGCACGTTGGAGATCAGGAAGAAAGGGCCGGACAGATCTTCGATGCGAGCATTGAGGTCGTCATACGCGGCCAGCCAACGTGTGCTCGAGCGCCGGGCCTCGAGCTTCTTGACCGCGGCCTGGCGCTGCCGAGATTGACGGTGCAAGCCGCTTCGAGCGCCGCCGCGTCGGCGTAGTTCGGGAAAGCCGGCCCGGGCAAGGCCGACGCTGCCCAGCCGCTGCCGGCAGCGGCGACGAGGCCAATCGAAAGGATGCGATGCAGCATGGCGCTTGTGCAGGGAGCGAACAAGCGCCGATTGTGCCGCGCTGCCCGCGACGCCTGCGACGTCAGGCGACGAACTGCGTCAAACGCGTTGCGAGCGGCAGCGCTTCAGCCTTTGACGACCAGATCCTTCACCTGCTGCAGCGCCGACGGATCCTCGATCGTCGTCAGGTCGCCCGGGTCGCGCCCTTCGCACACCGCCTGGATCGCGCGGCGCAGCAGCTTGCCCGAGCGCGTCTTCGGCAGCACGCTGACGAAGCGCACGCGGCTCGGCCGCGCCACGGCGCCGAGCTGTTCGTCGACCAGCTTCATGATCTCGCCTTCGAGCTTCAACGCATCGTCGGTCGGCGTCTTGAGCACCGCGAACGCCATCGCCACCTGGCCCTTCAGTTGATCGGCCACGCCCACCACCGCCACTTCGGCCACGTTCGGATGCGACGAGATGCTCTCTTCGATTTCGCGCGTGCCCAGGCGGTGCCCGGCGACGTTGATGACATCGTCGGTGCGGCCGAGGATGAAGAAGTAGCCGTCCTCGTCGCGGATGCCCCAGTCGAAGGTGCTGTAGACCTGCTGGCCGGGGATGCTCTTCCAGTAGGTGTTGACGAAGCGCGCGTCGTCGCGCCACACGGTCTGCATGCAGCCCGGCGGCAGCGGCCCCTCGATCGCGACCACGCCTTTCTGGTTTGCGCCCTTCAGTTCTTCGCCGGTGGTCTCGTCCAGCAACTTCACGTTGTAGCCGTAGACCGGCTTGCCGGGCGAGCCGAACTTGCTCGCCGCCTTTTCGATGCCGTTGCACAGCGACAGGATCGGCCAGCCGGTTTCGGTCTGCCAGTAGTTGTCGATGATCGGGCGGCCGAGGCTGTCGGCGATCCACCTGGCGGTCGGCTCGTCGAGCGGCTCGCCGGCGAGGAACAGCGCGCGCAGGCTCGACAGGTCGTATTTCTTCAGGAACGCCGGATCGTGCTTCTTCAGCACGCGCACCGCCGTCGGCGCCGAGAACATCAACGTCACCTTGAAGCGCTCGACCAGGCTCCACCAGATGCCGGCATCGGGGCGGATCGGCAGACCTTCGTACAGGATCGTCGCCATGCCGGCGATCAGCGGGCCGTAGACGATGTAGCTAGTGGCCGACGACCCAGCCGATGTCGCTGGTGCTGAAGTAGGTCTCGCCCGGTCGGCCGAGAAAGATGTGCTTCATGCTCGACGCCAGCGCCACCGCATAGCCGCCGGTGTCGCGCTGCACGCCCTTGGGCTTGCCGGTGGTGCCGCTGGTGTAGAGCGTGTAGCTCGGGTGCGTGGCGTCGAGCCAGGCGCATGGCACGCTGCGCGTTCCTGTGCTGCTCGCGCAGCGGCGGCGTACTCGAGGTCGCGGCTCGGCCGTGCGCTCCATCGGCGCCAGGCCGCGGTCGACCAGCAGCACCTTCTTCCGGCTTGTGCGACGACAAGCGGATCGCTTCGTCGAGGAGGCCCTTGTAGGGCACCACCTTGCCGGCACGCGAGCCGGCGTCGGCACTGACGATCACGCTCGGCTGCGCATCTTCGATGCGCGAAGCCAGGCTGACGCTCGCGAATCCGCCGAACACCACCGAGTGGATGGCGCCGATGCGCGCGCAGGCCAGCATCGCGAACGCCGCCTCGGGGATCATCGGCATGTAGATCAGCACGCGGTCGCCTGGCTTGACGCCGAGCGAAAGCAGGATCGAGGCCATGCGTCTCGACCTCGCGCTGCAACTGCGCGAAAGTGTATGATCCTCTCCTGATCGACCTCGGTCGACACCCAGATCAGCGCGTTGCGGTCCGGATGCGTCGCCGCATGGCGATCGACCGCGTTGTGGCACAGGTTGGTCGTGCCCGCCGACGAACCAGCGCGAGAACGGCGGGTTGCTGTAGTCGCAGACCGTGTCGAACGGGCGCTGCCAGTCGATGAGTTTCGACCTGCTCGGCCCAGAAGGCATCGGGCTGTTCGATCGACGCGCGATAGAAGTCTTGGTAGTTCATCGGGCTTTCTTCAGTGTTCCGGTGCGAACGACGATGCGCCCGCGCACCTTGCCGTTCATCAGATCGCGCCGCGCGCGCGATCGCCTGCACGAGCGCAATCTCTTCGGTCATGGCTTCGAGCCGCTGCGCATCGAGGTCGCGCGCCAGACGCTGCCACGCCGACTCGCGTCGCGCCAGCGGCGCCATCACGCTGTCGATGCCGGCGAGCGTGACGCCGCGCAGGATGAAGGGCGCCACGCTCGACGGCAGGTCCATGCCCTGCGCCAGGCCGCAGGCCGCCACCACGCCGCCGTAGCGCGTCTGCGCGCAGCGCATTGGCGAGGGTGTGCGAGCCGAGCGTGTCCACCACGGCGGCCCAACGTTCCTTCTGCAGCGGCTTTCCGGCAGCAGCCGAGCGCGGCACGGTCGATCACCTCGGCCGCGCCGAGCGACTTCAGGTAGTCGGCCTCGGCCGCCTTGCCGGTGGAGGCGACGACGCGCCAGCCGAGCTTGGACAAGACGGCGATGGCGACGCTGCCGACACCGCCGGTGGCGCCGGTGACGAGCACCTCGCCATCACTGGGCTTGGCGCCATGCGCTTCGATCGCCAGCACGCAGAGCATCGCGGTGTAGCCCGCCGTGCCGATCGCCATCGCCTGCTTCGCGCTGAATGCCGCGGGTAATCGCACCAGGCCGTCGCCGGGCAGCACCGCGCGCTCGGCCAGGCAGCCCCAGCGCGTCTCGCCGACGCCCCAGCCGTTGTGCACGACGCGATCGCCGGCGCGCCACTTCGCATGGCGGCTCTCGATCACGCGTGCCGGCGCCGTCGATGCCGGGCACCATCGGCCAGATGCGCACGACGGGCCCCTTGTTGGTCAGCGCCAGGCCGTCCTTGTAGTTGAGGGTCGAGTACTCGATGGCGACTTTGACGTCACCTTCGCCCAGGGCGGGCAGCCGCTCGTCGGCCAGCGACTCGACGCCGGCGCGAAATCCGGCGTCGTCCTTGTGCAGCACCAGGGCATTGAACATGCGCGTTGTCTCCTCGGGCGCGATTGTGTGCTCGTCGATCGAGAGGTATTGGCCCGCCAGGCCCTGACCCAGGGCTGACGTGGGGCCATCTCGACGGCTAGAATTCACCTCAGCTTAGAAAGCTAAAGCCTTGTCTGCGTTCAGTTTTCGTAGTCGAACCTTGAGCCTCGCGGCGCTCGTCGTGCTGGCCGGCTGCAGTACGGCGCCGCAGCGCCCGGCCTCGCCGTTCGAGCGCCGCGGCAGCCCCGAAGCAGCCCCGCACCCGCGCGTGGCCGATCTGCTGCTGTCGGCGATCGGCCTGGTGGGCGTGCCCTACCGCTTCGGCGGCAACGACATCGACAACGGCTTCGATTGCAGCGGCCTGACCCGCCATCTCTACCAGGCGCACCTCGGCGTGACGCTGCCGCGGCGCTCGCAGGAGCAGGCCGACGCGGCGGGCTTCATCGACGTGCCGCCCTACGAACTGCAACCGGGCGACCTGGTGTTCTTCAACACGCAGAACCGCCGTAACTCGCACGTCGGCATCTACGTCGGCGAGGGCCGCTTCATCCATGCGCCGCGCACCGGCGCGCAGGTGCGGCTCGAAGCCATCGGCGCGCGCTACTGGCTTGCGCGCTACGACGGCGCGCGGCGGCTCGTCTTGTCCTGAGGGCCCGGTAGGGCAAGCGCTCCTCAAGCACAATCGCCGCATGGGCGAAGCCTCGTTGCCACCAAGTTCCACCGCGCTCAGGACCGCAGCGGTGATCCCGATCGCCGAGCAGCGCCATCGCTCGCTGCTGCCGCGCGTGCCCGCGGAGGCCCGTGCGCCGAATGGTTTGCTCGCCGACGCGCTCGGCCGCCCGCTGCGCGACCTGCGCATTTCGGTCACCGACCGCTGCAACTTCCGCTGCTCGTACTGCATGCCCAAGGAGGTGTTCGACCGCGACTACGCCTTCCTGCCGCAGGCCTCGCTGCTCAGCTTCGAGGAGATCACGCGTCTGGCGCGGATCTTCGCCGCGCATGGCGTGAAGAAGATTCGCCTCACCGGCGGCGAGCCGACGCTGCGCAAGCACCTCGAAGTGCTGGTCGGCATGCTGGCCGAGCTGCGCGGCGCGGACGGTGAAGCGCTCGACCTGACGCTCACCACCAACGGCTCGCTGCTGACGAAGAAGGCGCGCGCGCTCGCCGACGCCGGCTTGAAGCGCATCACCGTCAGCCTCGACGCGCTCGACGATGCGGTCTTTCAGCGCATGAACGATGTCGGCTTCCCGGTGGCCGACGTGCTGGCCGGCATCGACGCGGCGATCGAGGCCGGGCTGGCGCCGATCAAGGTCAACATGGTCGTCAAGCGCGGCACCAACGATCAGGAAATCCTGCCGATGGCGCGCTGGTTCCGCGAACGCTACGGCGGCCAGGTGGTGCTGCGCTTCATCGAATACATGGACGTGGGCGAGACCAACGGCTGGCGCATGGACCACGTGCTGCCGTCGCGCGAAGTCGTCGAGCGCATCGCGCGCGAGTTCGCGCTGGAGCCGGTCGGTGCGCAGGTCGAAGGCGAGACTGCGCAGCGTTGGCGCTATGCCGACGGGCGCGGCGAGATCGGCGTCATCTCGAGCGTGACGCAGGCCTTCTGCCGCGACTGCAATCGAGCGCGGCTGTCGACCGAAGGCAAGCTCTACCTGTGCCTGTTCGCGACGCAGGGACACGACCTGCGCCATCTGCTGCGCGAGGCCGACGCCAGCGACGCGCAGATCGCTGCGGCGCTGGCGGACATCTGGACGCAGCGCAGCGACCGCTACTCCGAGTTGCGCGGCGCCGGACTCGTTGCGCCGGGCAGCGAGCGCAAGGTCGAGATGCATTACATCGGAGGCTGAATGACAACCCCAAGCTCGCTTCGCTCGCGTCCCCCGAGGGGAGCGCTGGCCGCTTGGGAGCGGCCCGGCGCCGGCCAGCCGTGATCGCGCCGCAAGACATCACCGGCCTGGTGCTGGCCGGCGGCCGCGGCAGCCGCATGGGCGGCGCCGACAAGGGCTTGCAGAACCACCGCGGCCTGCCGCTGGCGCTGCATGCGCTGCTGCGCCTGCAACCGCAGGTCGGCCATACGATCGTCAACGCCAACCGCAACCTCGGTGCCGTACGAGGCGATGGGCGCACCCGTGTGGCCCGATCCGATCGGTGACTTCCAGGGGCCGCTGGTGGGTTTTCTCGCCGGGCTCGAACACTGCGAAACGTCGTGGCTCGTGACGGTACCGTGCGACTCGCCCGAGTTCCCGCTCGACCTCGTCGCGCAGCTGGCGCGCGCCGCCGATGAACAGGAGGCCGAGCTCGCCTACGCCGTGACCACCGAAGCCGACGGCCACGAGCAGAAGCACCCGGTGTTCTGCCTGATGCAGTCCACGCTGATCGAAAGCCTGGTGCCCTTCCTGCAAGGCGGCGGGCGCAAGATCGACGCCTGGTTCTCGCAGCACAAGGCGATCGGTGTGCCCTTCGCCGATGCGCAGGCCTTCTTCAACGCCAACACGCCGCAGGAGCTGGCGCAGTTGCAGCGATGAGCCGATGACGGCCCTGCCCGACCTGAGCGTGCGCGAGCTGCAGGCCAGCGACGTCACCGCCTACAAGGCCCTGCGCGACCACGCGCTCGCGCATCACGAAGACGCGTTCACATCCGACGCAGCCACCGAAGCGCAGCGCACCGCGCAGAGCTATGCGGCCCGCCTGGGTGCCGATGCCAGCGGCACCTTCACCCTCGGCGCGTTTCGCGGCGACCGGCTGATCGGCGCCGTCACCTGCGAGCGCGATGCGCGCATCAAGGTGCGCCACGTCGGCCATGTCACCGGCATGATGGTGCACGCCGACGAACAGGGCCGCGGCGTCGGCGGCGCGCTGATCGACGCGCTGATCGAACGCGCCGGCGCCGATGCCGAGCTGCACCAGCTCACGCTCAACGTCACCGCGGGCAACGCCGTCGCCGAGCGCGTCTACGAGCGCGCCGGTTTCGTGCGCTACGGCACCTTGCCGCACGCGATCCGCGTGGCCGGGCGATTTCTCGACAAGCACCACATGCTGCTGAATCTCAAGTGATGAACCCGACGCTCGAACAGATCGCCTCTTGCGTCTCGGGCTACGACCCGAACGCGTTGCCCGTGGCGCAGGCGCAGGAGTTCATCGCGCGTCTGGTGCCGCGCGTGACGGCGGTGGAAAGCGTGGCGCTGCGTTCGGCGCTCGGCCGCGTGCTGGCGCGCGATGTCGTCTCGGCGATCGACGTGCCCTCGCACGACAACTCGGCGATGGACGGCTATGCGCTGCGCGGCAGTGAACTCGTTGCGCAAGGCGACAGCGTGCTGCGCATCGCCGGCACCGGCTTCGCGGGCCAGAACTTCAGCGACGCCGTGCCGAGCGGCCACTGCGTGCGCATCATGACCGGCGCGGTCATGCCACCCGGCCTCGACACCGTCGTGCCGCAAGAGTTCACCCAGGCCGAAGGCAACGACGCCGTGCGCATTCCTGCAGGCGCTGTGCGAACCGGCGACAACCGCCGCCTGAAGGGCGAAGACCTGGCACGCGGCTCGTCGGCGTTGAAGGCCGGCCGCTTGCTGCGCCCGGCCGACCTCGGCCTGCTGGCCTCGCTCGGCCAGGCCGAGGTGCCGGTATTGCGCAAACTGCGCGTCGCCTTCTTCTCCACCGGCGACGAGCTGCGTTCGATCGGCGAGCCGCTCGACGCCGGCTGCGTCTACGACAGCAACCGCTACACGCTGTGGGGCATGCTGCAACGCCTGGGCGTCGAGGTGATCGACCTGGGCGTCGTGCGCGACGACCCGGCCGCGCTGCGCCATGCGTTCGCGAGCGCGGCGGCGAGCGCCGATGCCGTCATCACGTCGGGCGGCGTGTCGGTGGGCGAAGCCGATCACACCAAGAAGATCATGGCCGAGCTCGGTGACGTGCTGTTCTGGCGCATCGCGATGCGGCCGGGCCGGCCGATGGCCATTGGCAGGATCGGCGCCCGACCGGGCGCCGAGGGACGCATCGGCGACACCATCCTCTTCGGCCTTCCCGGCAACCCGGTGGCCGTGATGGTCACCTTCTACGCCTTCGTGCGCGACGCGCTGCGTGCGATGAGCGGCATGAACGAAGCACAGCAACCGATGCTGCGCGCGGCGTGCACCACGCCGCTGCGCAAGAAGCCCGGCCGCACCGAGTACCAGCGCGGCATCGTCACGCGCAGCCAGGACGGCCGCTGGCAGGTGGCGATCACCGGCAGCCAGGGCTCGGGCATCCTGTCAGCGATGAGCGCGGCCAACGGCATGGTGGTGCTGCACCACGCGCAGGCAAACGTGAATGCGGGCGACGAAGTCGACGTGATCCCGTTCGACGGACTCGTCTGACCCGCATGTTGCTGCCGAGCTTTGCACAAGCCTGGTGGCTGCTCGCCGCGGCAATAGTCTTCGAGATCGGCGGCACGGTGTGCATGCGCCTGTCCGACGGCTTCACGCGGCTGACGCCATCGGTGCTGATCTTCGTCTTCTACGCCTTGTCGTTCGCGCTCAACACCTTCGTCATCCGCACGCTCGGCCTGTCGGTCGTCTACGCGGTGTGGTCAGGCGTCGGAACCGTCGCCACCGCGGCCATCGGCATCTGGTACTTCAAGGAGCCGGCGACGGCGCTGAAACTCGCCAGCATCGGCCTGATCGTGATCGGCGTGTTCGGGGTGCATGCGGCGTCGCGGACGGGGTGAAGGTCGGCGTCCGGCACAAGGCGGCCTTGGATTCGGCAGTGGGCCGCAGGCGGCCACGCCGCTTCCCTACTTCGCCGGCACCACGTCGTCCACTGCCCGCTCCGTGATCTCCCCCGGCACGCGCGACCTGGCGAGCCACGTGTAGACCGTCGGCACGACGAAGATCGTCAGCAGCGTGCCCACCGTCATGCCGCCGACGATGACCCAGCCGATCTGCTGACGCGATTCCGCGCCGGCGCCGCGAGCCAGTGCCAGCGGCAGCGCTCCGAGCACCATCGCGCCGGTGGTCATCAGGATCGGGCGCAGGCGCAGGCTCGCGGCTTCCATCACCGCTTCGCGAATGGCGCGCCCTTGCTGCCGCAACTTGTTGCTGAACTCGACGATCAGGATGCCGTGCTTGGTGATCAGGCCCACCAGCGTGATCAGGCCGATCTGCGAGTAGACGTTGAGCGTGCCACCCGACAAGTGCAAGGCGCCGAGCGCGCCCACCATCGACAGCGGCACCGCCAACAGGATGATGAAGGGGTCGACGAAGCTCTCGAACTGCGCCGCGAGCACGAGGAAGATGAACAGCAGCGCCAGCACGAACACCAGGCCGAGCGCGCCGGATGACGCGCGGAACTCGCGACTGACGCCGTTGAGCTCGGTCGCATAGCCCGGCTGCAGCACCTTCGCCGCAGTGCTGTCCATGAACTGCAAGGCTTCGCCGAGCGAGTAGTTGGGCGCGAGGTTGGCGGTGATGGTCACCGAGCGCCGCTGGTTGAAGTGGTTGAGCTCGCGCGCGGCCACCGCTTCGCGCACCTTCACCAGCGAGCTCAGCGGCACCATCACGTCGTTGCGCGCGCGCACGAAGATCTTCTCGATGTCGTCGGGCGTGGCGCGGCCGGCCGCGCCGGTCTGCACGATCACGTCGTACTGGTCGCTGCCGCGCTTGTAGCGCGTGACGTTGCGACCGCCGAGCATGGTCTCGACCGTGCGCGCCACCTGGTCGACCGCCACGCCGAGGTCGGCGGCACGGTCGCGATCGACGTCGATCAGCAGCTCGGGCTTGTTCAGGCGCAGGTCGGTGTCAGGCTGGACGAAGCCCGGGTTCTTCTGCATCTCGCCGACGATCGTCTGCGTTGCGCGCTGCAGGTTCTCGTACGAGTCGTTGGTGACGACGACGAAGTTCACCGGCTGCGAGCGGAAGCCCTGCCCCAGGCTCGGCGGCGTGATCGGGAAGGCCGTCACGCCCGGCAGCGCCGAGAGCTGCGGCTGCATCGCGCGCGCGGCCTCCTGCGTCGTGCGGCTGCGTTCACTCCAATCCTTGGCGCGCAGGATGACCGTGCCCTGCGAGACGCTGCTGTTGAAGCCGCCACCGAGAAAGACGAAGACGCGATCGAAATCATCCTGCCGCGCCGCGATCGCACCCACCGCATCGAGATAGCGCCGCGTGTATTCGAGCGACGAGCCCTCGGGCGCGGTCACCGGCATGATGATCACGCCGCGGTCCTCGAGCGGCGAGAGCTCGCTCTTGGCGGTGGTGAACAGCCACCAGCTGCCGGCCGCGCTGGCCAGCATCAGCAGCGCGACGATCCAGCGATGATCGAGCACGAAGCCGAGCGCACCGCGATAGCCGCTGGTCAGGTTGATCAGCGCGCGCTCCATCGTGCGGTCGAACCAGCCCGGGCTCGGGTTGTGGCGCAGCAGCTTGCTGCACATCATCGGCGTCAGCGTCAGCGCGACGAAGCCGGAGACGATCACAGCACCGGCCAGCGTCAGCGCGAACTCGACGAACAGGCGTCCGGTGCGCCCGGGCGTGAAGGCCAGCGGCGCGAACACCGCAGCCAGCGTCAGCGTCATCGCGACCACGGCGAACGCGATCTCGCGCGCACCCTTGATCGCGGCTTGAAAGGGTGTCAGGCCTTCCTCGATGTGGCGAAAGATGTTCTCCAGCACCACGATCGCGTCGTCGACCACCAGGCCGATGGCGAGCACCAGCGCCAGCAGCGTCAGCGTGTTGATCGAAAAACCCGCCGCGGCCATCAGCCCGAAGGCGCCGATCAGGCTCACCGGGATCGTCACCAGCGGGATGATCGAGGCGCGCAGCGTGCGCAGGAAGACGAACACCACCAGCGCCACCAGCGCCACCGCTTCGGCCACCGTGGTGTAGACGCTCTTGATCGAACGGTCGATGAAGACCGAGTTGTCGTTGGCCTGGATCACCTTCAACTGCGGCGGGATGTCGCGCTGCAGTTGCGGCATCAGGTCGCGCACGCCCTGCGAGACCTCGAGCGGATTGGCGGTGGCGTTGCGGATGATGCCGGTGGAGATCGACGGCACGCCGTTCAGGCGCACGTAGCTGCGCTCGCTCGCAGCCGACTCCTCGACGCGACCGACATCGCGCAGGCGCACCGTGTAGCCCGTGACGCTCTTCAAGGCGATGTCGGCGAACTGCGCCACGGTGTTGAGATCGGTGCGCGCGGTCACCGAGAACTCGCGCTGCTGGCTTTCGATGCGGCCGGCCGGCACCTCGAGGTTCTGGCGGCGCAGCGCGTCTTCAACGTCGGCCACGGTGATGCGGTAGGCGGCCAGGCGGTCCGGGTCGAGCCAGATGCGCATCGAATACCGGCGGTCGCCGCCGACCTGCACGTCGGCCACGCCGGGCACCGTCTGCAGCCGCGGCTTGACGACGCGGTTGATGATGTCGGTGACTTCGAGCGGGCTCATCGTGTCGCTCGTGAAGGCCAGCCAGATCACCGGCGAGGCATCGGCCTCCACCTTCGTCACCTGCGGCTCGTCGGCGGCTTCGGGCAGGCGCGCGCGCACGCGGCCGACACGGTCGCGCACGTCGGCGGCGGCGGCCTCCGGCGGCTTGCTCAACTTGAAGCGCACCGTGATCTGGCTCTGTTCGGAGCGCGAGATCGAGGTCAGGATGTCGACGCCGTCGATGCCCGCGATCGAGTCTTCCAGCGGCTTGGTGATCTGCGACTCGATCACCTCCGAGGACGCGCCGGTGAGCCGCGTGTTCACCGTCACCACCGGCTCGTCGATGCGCGGGTACTCGCGCACCGTCAGCTGGTTGAACGAGACGACGCCGACCAGCACGATCAGCAGCGACATCACGCAAGCCAATACCGGGCGGCGGATGGTGAGTTCGGAGATGCGCATGTCAGTGGCTCCGCCGCGCTCGATGCGGCCTGCAACACATGAGTCGGTTCATCCTGCCAGGCGGCCGCCGCGGAACTGGCTTTGCCAGGGCGCTGGCGGTGCCCCCCCGGGGGGGAGCGGCGAAGCCGCTTCGGGGGGGATTCATCACGCGGGTGCGCCGATGCGAGTGGCGGAGGCGCCGCCGGCCGGAGCGCTCGCGCCGCCTGCGGGCCGGCGCGGCGCTGGCGGCTTGTCCAGATCGATCACGCGCAGCGGCAGCGCGTCGCCGCGCATCACGCGCGCCTGTCCTGCGGTGACGATCAGATCGCCCGCGGTCAGGCCTTCGAGGATCTCGACCCTGCCGGCCTGGCGCACACCGAGCCTGGCCTCCAGGCGCTGCGACACCAGCGCCGGCCCGGCACCGTTGGCCGCAACGGCGCCCGATGCCGCACCGGCAGCAGGCGACGATGAGGGCACCGCCTTGATCAGGTACTGCTTGCCGCCCTGCGGCACCAGCGCTTCCTCGGGCACCATGAGCGCGCGCTCGCGCACCGCGAAGACCACGCGCGCCCGCGCGAACATGCCCGACTTGAGTTCGGCTCCGGGCTGATCGATGCGCGCACGCACCAGCAGCGAGCGGCCGTTGGCATCGACCAGGGCATCGAGCGCCTCGACCTTGCCGACGAAGGGCTGGCCGGGCATGGCGTCGAGCGACACCTGCACCGCCTGGCCGACCTTGGTCTGTCCAACGAAGCGCTCGGGCAAGCGGAAATCGACCCACATGCGCGAGCGGTCTTCGAGGCTCACCAGATCGGCACCGTCCTTGACGTAGTCGCCGACCGCCACGCTGCGAATGCCGACGACACCATCGAACGGCGACAGGATCGCCAGACGCGACAGTTGCGCCCGCGCCAGCGACACCTGCGCCTCGGCGACTTCGAGCGCCGCGGCGTTCTGATCGACCGCGCTCTGGCTGACGAAGTTCTGCGCCTGCAGCTCGCGGCTGCGTTGCAGGTTCGTGCGCGCGATGTTCGACTGCGCCTGCGCCTGCTTGAGTTGCGCGTCCTGCAGCGTGGCGTCGAGCTGCACCAGCAGCTGGCCCTTCTTCACACGGCCGCCATCGGTGAAGCCGAGCCGGGTGATGCGCCCGCTGACCTCGGGCCGCACGATCACCGTCTGGATCGCACGCAGGCTGCCCACCGCCTGCGCGTCGTCTTCGATGCGCGCGACCTCGACCTTGGCGACTTCCACCGACGCCGGCCCGCTTTGTCCGCCCGCACCACCACCCGCACCGGCTGCGCCGCGCGCCGCGCTCGCACCACCTGCCGGCGCCGCCGCACCCA
Source organism: uncultured beta proteobacterium (assembly GCA_963738605.1). Taxonomy (GTDB): domain Bacteria; phylum Pseudomonadota; class Gammaproteobacteria; order Burkholderiales; family Burkholderiaceae_C; genus CADEEN01. The sequence continues at coordinate 439,763 of CAVTXG010000010.1, read as the reverse complement.
TGCCGCCGGCTTCTTTCGGCGCAACACCCCCCGCGCCGCGCTGGAACCACCACGCGGCCAGACCGACGACCAGGATGCCGGCGACTGCCACCGTGCTGTGGAGCATTCTCATGGCGTCAATGTAGCCGTTGCCTGCAAACGGCGAATCGGGTCGGCTACTGCTGCTCGGCCGCGCCGCGGTTGGCCAGGGCGTCGGCGCGTTCGTTGCCCGGGTCGCCGGCATGGCCCTTGACCCAGCGCCAATCGACGTGGTGCAGCTGCGCCAGCGCTTCGAGCCGCTGCCAAAGATCGACGTTCTTCACCGGCTTGTTGTCGGCGGTCTTCCAACCGCGCTTCTTCCAGTTGTGGATCCATGTGGTGATGCCCTGGCGCACGTATTGGCTGTCGGTGTGCAGCTCGATGCGGCTGGTGCGCTTCAGCGCGACCAGGGCTTCGATCACCGCGGTCAATTCCATGCGGTTGTTGGTGGTGAGCTTCTCGCCGCCCCAGAGTTCCTTTTCATGCTCGCCGGACTGGAGCCACACGCCCCAGCCGCCGGGGCCCGGGTTGCCTTTGCAGGCACCGTCGGTGTAGATGGTGATCGACGGCGGCGTGATCTTCACGACACCGTCTCGCGCTGCGCCCGCTCGTTGCGCTGCTGGCTGTTCGTCACCACCGCCGGCGCGGCGGGCGCCTTGACGCGCTCGCGCTTGGCCAGGCCCACCAGCCGCATGCCGCGCACGCGCTTGACCGCCACCACCATGTAGACCGCGCCGAACACCGGCCACCAGCGATCGCCGATGCGATCCATCCAGGCGAAGCGTTCGAGCCAGCCGGGCGAGCCGAGCGCCGGCCGGTAGGCGCCGAAGCGCCCGCCTTCGACCTCGAAGCTGAGCAGCCGCAACCAGTCGCGCAGCCGCCAGTAGCCGATGAAGTCGCCCGGCCGCGGCAGGAACAGCGGCGCCTTGCCGCCGAGGCGATGCCGCAGGCGGCCGAGGCGCTGTCGCACGCCCCAAAGGCTCGCTGCATTGAAGCCGAGGATGACGACGCGGCCCTCGGGCATCAGCACACGATCGACTTCGGCCAGCGTGCGGTGCGGATCGCGCGCCAGCTCGAGCGTGTGCGGCAGCAGCACCAGATCGAGGCTGCGCTCGGGAAACGGCAGCGCATCACCCTGTGCGTAGAGCGTGCCCGCGCGCAGCGGCGCGCCGGCATCGAGCGCCACCCAGCGGTGCGGCATGCGGTTGGCGCGCAGGCCGTCGAGCTCGGGCAGGCCGAGCTGCAGCGCGTGAAAGCCGAAGACGTCGCCGACGACGCGATCGAGCTGCGCCTGCTCCCAGGACAGCAGGTACTGCCCCAGTGGTGTTTCGAGCCAGGCGCTGAGCGCGTCGATCCCGGGTTGTGTGTCGGACATCAGGTTGCAATTCAAGGGTTGTCATCGAGGAATTTACGCCGATGACCCGTTTCTATAATCCGCCCGCCGATGGAACTCGTCGCCCTGCCCGCCTTCACCGACAACTACATCTGGATGTTGCACGACGGCGCACGTGCGCTCGTCGTTGATCCGGGCGATGCGTCGGTCGTCGAGCAGGCCCTCGATGCACGGCGGCTTGCGCTCGCGGCGATTCTAGTGACGCACCACCACGCCGACCATGTCGGCGGCGTGGACGCGCTGCGCGCGCGGCTCGACGGCCCCGTGCTTGGCCCGGCGCGCGAGCGCATTCCGACGCCGTTCACCGCATTGCACGGCGGCGATCGCATCGAGGCGCTGGGGCTCTCGTTCGAAGTGTTCGACGTGCCCGGCCATACGGCGGGGCACATCGCCTATCTGAACCGTGACCACGACGGTGCACCGCTATTGTTCTGCGGCGACACGCTCTTCTCCGGCGGCTGCGGGCGCCTCTTCGAAGGAACTCCCGCGCAGATGCACGCCTCGCTGTCGGCGCTGGCTGCGCTGCCGGGCGCAACACGCGTGTGCTGCACCCACGAGTACACCTTGTCGAACCTGCGCTTCGCGCGCGCCGTCGAGCCGGGCAACCGTGACATCGTGGCGCACACCGCCTGGTGCGAGGACGAACGCTCGCGCGGGCGGCCGACGCTGCCCTCTACGATCGAGCGCGAACGCTCGATCAATCCGTTCCTGCGCTGCACCGTGCCCGAAGTGGCCGCCAGCGCCGGGGCCCACGGGGCGAGCAACAGCGAACCCGTGGCCGTGTTTGCGGCGCTGCGCGAATGGAAGAACCAATTCTGATGAAGCCTCGTCACACTCTGGCCGCGCGATGCTTGCACGTCACGCTCGCGGCCTGCGCGATGGCCGCGCTTTTCCCGCCGGCATTCGCGCAGGCGCCGGTCGTCACCCTCACGCCCAAGCCGGTGCCGGCGCCCGGTGAAGTCGATGCCGCGCCTCCTGCGGCACCCGAAGCGCCGACCGAAGCCCCCAGCGCCGAAGAAATCAAGCCGATCGACCCGGTGCGGCCCGAAGCGCCCGTCGATCTCGGCGACCGCACTGCCCGCATCGACCTGTGGCAGCGCATCCGCAACGGCTTTGCCATCCGCGAGATCGACGACCGCTACGTCAAGCAGCGCGAGAAGTACTTTTCGAGCCAGCCCGAGTACGTCGGTCGCATGACCGATCGCGGCTCGCGCTACCTGTTCCATGTCGTCGAGGAGGTGCAGCGCCGCGGCCTGCCCACCGAGCTGGCGCTGCTGCCCTTCATCGAGAGCGCCTTCAATCCGGAAGCCATGTCACGTGCACGTGCGGCCGGCATGTGGCAGTTCATGCCGGCCACCGGCCTGCACTTCGACCTCAAGCAGAGCGTGTTCCGCGACGACCGGCGCGACGTGCTGGCCTCGACCCAGGCCGCGCTCGACTACCTGACCAAACTGCACAGGATGTTCGGCGACTGGCACCTTGCGCTGGCCGCCTACAACTGGGGCGAAGGCAACGTGCAGCGCGCCATCCGCGCCAATCGCGCCGCCGGCCGCTCGGCCGCGTACACCGAACTGAAGATGCCGTTCGAGACGCGCGATTACGTGCCCAAGCTGCAGGCGATGAAGAACATCGTGCTGCGCCCCGCCGACTACGGCCTGTCGCTGCCGCGGCTGGAGAACCACCCCTACTTCCTGGCCGTGCCGATCTCGCGCGACATCGACGTCGCGCTGGTGACGAAGCTGTCGGGCCTGCCGCTCGAACAGTTCAAGCAACTCAACCCGCAGATGAACAAACCCCTGATCGTCGCTGCCGGCACACCGCAGTTGCTGCTGCCGTACGACAACGCCGACGCCTTCGTCAAGGCGCTGCCGCTGCACAAGGGGCCCTTGTCGAGCTGGACGGCGTGGAACGTGCCGCGCACGATGAAACCCGCCGACGCCGCCAAGGCCGTGGGCATGGACGAAGAGCAGCTGCGCGAGGTCAACGACATCCCGCCGCGCATGCTGGTGCAGGCCGGCTCGACGCTGCTGGTGCCGCGTCAGCGCCATCACGACAGCGACGTGCCGGGTCGTCTGGCCGACAACGCACGGCTGTCGCTCTCGCCCGACGGCCCGGCGCTGCGTCGCGTTGCGCTCAAGGTCGGCAGGAGCGGCGACAGCATCGCCGCGGTCGCCAAGCGCTATGCCGTGAGCGCGCAGCAGGTGGCGCAGTGGAACCAGGTGGGCGCCGGCGCGCGGCTGGCGCCGGGCAGCACGGTGGTGGTGTATGTGCCCAATACCAAGAGCGGACCGCTGCGCACCGCGTCGGTGAAGGCCAAGGCGCCGCTGCGCACGGCCAAGAAGAGCGGCAAGCCGGTGCGCGTCGCAGCCAGCAGCGGACACACGCGCAAGCGTTGAGACGCGCTCAGCGCCGATCGCTCATGGCATGGGCGATGGTCGACAGGTCGACGTACTCGAGCTCACTGCCCACCGGCACGCCGCGCGCCAGCCGCGTCACGGTCTTGCCGCGCGCGCGCAGCGCCTGAGCCAGCGCATGCGCGGTCGCCTCGCCTTCGGCCGAGAACCCCAGCGCGAGGATGACCTCCTGCACGGCGGGGTCGGCGGCGCGCTCGAGCAACTCGGCCACGCCGATGTCGCGCACGCCGATGCCGTCGATCGGCGACAGACGCCCCATCAGCACGAAGTACAAACCGCGGTAGCTGCCGGTGCGCTCCAGCGCGGCCTGATCGGCCGGCGTCTCGACGACGGCGAGCTTGCTCGCATCGCGCTCGGCATCCGCGCAGACATCGCACAGCGCGCGCTCGCTGAAGGTGTGACAGCGCGCGCAGTGGTGCACCTGCGCCACCGCACCGCTGAGCGCGGCAGCCAGCTTCAAGGCAGCGTCGCGGTCGTGCTGCAGCAGATGAAATGCCATGCGCTGCGCCGACTTGAGGCCGACGCCGGGCAGGCGGCGCAGCGCGTCGATCAGCGCATTGAGGCTCGGCTCCGACACAAGATCAGAACGGGAACTTCATTCCCGGCGGCATCGGCATGCCGGCGGCGAGCTTGCCCATCTTTTCCTGGCTGACTTCCTCGGCGCGGCGCACGCCGTCGTTGAACGCCGCGGCCACCAGGTCTTCGAGCATGTCCTTGTCGTCGGCCAGCAGGCTCGGGTCGATGGTGATTCGCTTCACGTCGTGCTTGCAGGTCATCACCACCTTGACCAGACCCGCGCCCGAGACGCCCTCGACTTCCATCAGCGCCAGCTCGTCCTGCGCACGCTTCAAGTTGTCCTGCATCTGCTGCGCCTGCTTCATCAGGCCGGCCAGTTGCTGTTTCATCATGGTTGTCTACTCCTGTCAGTCATCGAGTGAATCGGCCCGAACTGCACGGACAAGGTCAAGCGACCGCCGCGGATCCGGCTTTGCCGGTCCGCCAGCGGGCCTTGCAGGCCGCGTGGCCGCGAGACGCGGCAACTCCTCGGCCCGTCCAAGCCGGCGCAGGCCGGCCTGGAGCCGCGGGCCTCGGCCCCCTTGAGGGGGAGCGGCGAAGCCGCTTCGGGGGTGGTCATGTCAATGAGGTTTGATCGAACCGGGGACGATGCGCGCCGAAGGGAACTGCGCCAGCATCTCCTTGACGAACGGGTCGCCCTGAAAACTCTCGTCAGCCTCGCGCTGGCGCCGTTCGCGCTCGGCGGCTTCGCGCCGCGCCGGGCTGTCGGTGACGGCGCCGGCCTCGACCTCGAGGCGCAGCGGCGCGATCTGCAGCGCCTCGGCGAGCGCGACGCGCAGCTTGTCGACCAGCGCGGTCGCGCGCAGCGACTCGCGCTCGACACGCAGGCGCCACAGCGGCTGCGCGCCGTCCTGCTGCTCGACGAGCTGCGCCTGCATCGCGAGTTCGCGCGTCAGGGCGGTGATGGACTGGCGCTGATTGAGCAGCGCGACGACCGATTGCCAGCGCTCGCCCAGGGGCGTCGGCTGCAAGGGTGCGCTCATCGGCGCGGCCGATGTGACCGGCGCCGAGGAACGAAGCGACGCACCGTCCTGCTCGATCGGCACCTCGTCGAGCCACGACGGCGGCGTGAGCTCGCGCGCAACCCTCTCCACGGCAACGGCGCTGCGCGCCACCGGCGCGCTGATCGTGGCGGGCCGGCTCATCGACGCGCTCGCGGCAACGGGCTTCGCCGCTGGATTCGGCGCCGCAGGCTTGGGCATCGAGCCTCCACCCCCCCCCGGCGCGAAGGCGAGCAGTCGCAACAGCACCATCGCCAGGCCGGCATGCGCATCCGGCGCCAGCGTCAATTCCTGGCGGCCGTGCAGCACGAAGCTGTACAGCAGCTGCGTCTCGTCGGCGGGCAGCAGCGCAGCGAGTTCGCGCGTCGTCGGCGTGTCGGGGTCGGTCTCGGGCAATGCACCGGGCACCGCCTGCTCGATCGCCATCTGCTGCAACAGCGTCGCCAATTCCTCGAGCGTGCCTCCGGCCGACAGGCCGTGGTCGCGCAGCGCGTCGACGCCGGCGAGCACCATGCGACCGTCGCGCGCCGCGAGGGCGCGCACGAAGCGCTCGGCATGGCTGCGATCGACGCTGCCGAGCATGGCGCGCACGGCGTCGGCGTTCAAGCTGCCGCCGCCGTAGGCGATGGCCTGATCGGCGAGCGACAGCGCATCGCGCATCGAGCCGCGCGCGGCGCGCGACAGCAGGCGGATCGAGGCCTCGTCGTGCGTTACCGCCTCCGCACCGAGCACGCCTTGCAGATGCTCGGCGACGGTGTCGGGCGCCATCGGCCGCAGGTTGAACTGCAGACAACGCGACAGCACCGTGGGCAGCATCTTCTCGGGGTCGGTCGTCGCCAACACGAACTTCAGGTAGTCCGGCGGCTCTTCGAGCGTCTTCAGCAGCGCGTTGAACGAGTCCTTGGTGAGCTGATGCGCCTCGTCGATCATGAAGATCTTGAAGCGGCCGACACTCGGCTTGTACGCCGCGCGCTCGAGCAGATCGCGGATCTCGTCGATGCCGCGGTTGCTGGCGGCGTCGAGCTCGATGTAGTCGATGTAGCGGTCGGCGTCGATCTCGGTGCAGGCGGTGCACACGCCGCAGGGCGTGGCGGTGATGCCGCCCTTGCCATCCGCCCCCGTGCAGTTCAGGCTCTTGGCGAGGATGCGCGAAACCGTCGTCTTGCCGATGCCGCGCGTGCCGGTGAACAGATAGGCGTGGTGCAGGCGCTGCTGTTCGAGCGCATGCGTCAATGCGGTGACCACCGCGTCCTGACCCACCATCTCGGCGAAGGTCCGCGGACGGTACTTGCGCGCGAGCACGACGTAACTCATGGAGGTGATTCTAGGAGGCTGCGCGGCGGACGGCTCCAACACGGTGGATGAAGGCCGCTCGTCAGTCTGACTGGAGCCTCCCTCTCGGAGGGAGGCTGGAGGGAGCCGTCGAACATGCAGGAGCCCCCTCTTGGAGGGGGCTCGGGGGAGCCGTACATTCGGCCGGAAGGCGGGCTGCGCGGCTTGCCGCGCAGCCCGCAGGATAATTGACCTCATGGCAGGGCTCAGCTACGAACAATCGGGCGTCGACTACGACAGGATCGACCCGCTGAAGATCGCCGCGCAACGCGCCGCGGCTTCGACCGCATCGCAACTCGCGCAACACGGCTTCAGTGAAGTGCAGGCCTCGCGCGGCGAGTCGGCGTATGTGGTCGATGTCGGCCCCTTCTATCTCGCCAGCATCGTCGAGTGCCTCGGCACCAAGGCGCTGATCGCCGACGAGATGGCGCGCCTGGCAGGCGCCAGCCGCTTCGCCGCGATCGCCCAGGACACGATCGCGATGGCGGTCAACGATCTCATCACCGTGGGCGCGACGCCGCTGGTGGTGCAGGCCTACTGGGCCGCCGGCGGCAGCGACTGGTTCGACGATGCCGAGCGCAGCCGCGCCTTGGTCGAAGGCTGGAAGCGCGCCTGCGAGGCCTGCGGCGTGGCCTGGGGCGGCGGCGAAACGCCGGCGCTGGCGGGCGTGGTCGAGGCCGGCCGCATCGATCTTGCGGCCAGTTGCACCGGCCTCGTCAACCCGAAGCAGCGCCTGTCGCTGGGCGATGCGCTCGCGCCCGGCGATGCGATCGTGCTGCTGGCCTCGTCCGGCATCCACGCCAACGGCGTCAGCCTCGCGCGCAAGCTCGCCACGACGCTGCCGCAAGGCTACCTGACGCCGATCGACCCCGCCGGCACGCGCTACGGCGACGCCCTGCTGGCGCCGACCACCCTGTACTCGCCGGTGACCGAAGCGCTGTGGCGCGCCGGCGTCGCGGTGCACTACAGCGTCAACGTCACCGGCCACGGCTGGCGCAAGCTCTTGCGCCATGCCAAGGCGCTGCGCTACCGCATCAGGCAAGTGCCGCCGGTGCCGCCGGTGCTGGAGTTCATCGCACGGCAAGCCGGCCACGACGCGCGCGAGGCCTATTCGACGCTCAACATGGGCGCGGGCTTCGCACTGTTCGTGGCTGCGGACGACGCGCAGCGCACCGTCGAGGTGGCGCGCGCGCAGGGCATCGAGGCCTGGCTTGCGGGACAGGTCGAGGCAGGTCCGAAAGAACTTGTGATCGAGCCGCTCGGGCTTTGCTTCTCCGACGCCGACTTGAAACTGCGTTGACGCCTACAATCCGCCCCGACGGGCCTTCCCGCATGGAAGTACGCCCAACCGGGTCAGGTGGGGAACCAAGCAGCCCTTAGCGTTGCAACCAGTGCCGGGGTTAAGGCTCGTCACCCTTCACTCGATCTTGGGATGGGCCGCTGGCGTCAAGCACCGCACATTCCGGTCACCATGTCCGCCTCGATTCGCAACCACATCGTCGAGTCCATGCAGGCCCTGATCATCGGCCTGGCGCGGCCCTACATCCTGCGCGAGCTGCCGGGCTGGGGCTACGTCTATCGCTGGGCGGTGGGCGACGATCGCCAGCGCGAGTGGTTCTGGGCCGAAGCGCCGGTGCGCACCGTGCGCGGCAAGCTGCACGGCTTCGAGATGAAGCTCGACCTGTCGCACTGGGCCGACCGCTCCACGTACTTTCTCGGCCGCTGGATCGACCTGCACAACCAGCTCTTCATGCTCGACCTGCTCGAGCCCGGCAACACCGTCGTCGATGTCAACGCGCATCGCGGCAGCTTCGCGCTGGTCGCCTCGAAGCTGGTCGGCCGCAAGGGCAAGGTGGTCTGCTTCGACGCCGATCCGCACAATGCCGCGCATGTGCAGGACGACATCGCCGCCAACGGCATCGCCAACATCGTCGTCGAGCGCGAAGGCCTGACGGACCAGGCGCTGGCGCAGGAGCATCCGGCGCTGATCAAGATCGGCGGCGAAGAAGATGAGTTCCGCGTCATCGCCGAGCTGTCGCAGACGATCGAGCGCGACCACCCTGTGCTGCTGACCGAAGTGCCGTCGGCACAGCGCGCGCACCGCGATCAGTCGATGCTGCAACTGATGGCGGTGCTGGCCGCACGCGGCTACAGCGGCTTCACCCTGACGCTGCGCCGTCAGGGCCTGGCGCACCGTTGGGGCCTGGCGCCGCTGCAAGGCGGCAAGCGTGCGATGAACGCGGTGTGGTTCCACGACGACTTCCTGTCGCGGCACGCTTCTTCGTTGCAGCGCTACGGCCTTCCGAACTGAGCCCACCCCCGGAGCGGCTCTCGCCGCTCCCCCTCAAGGGGGCGCCGCTGGCGGCCGGGCAAAGCCCGATCCGCGGCGGCCGCTTGGATCATCGCTCAGCGGCATCAAGCCGGCATCGACAGGTCGCGCCTCGCGTTGTTCACTGGCTTGCAACGCCGCCGTCAGGTCGCGCGGCGTGATCTCCAGCACCCGCGCATAGCGCTTGGCGACGTGCTCGAGGGCCGCGGTCTGGCGCTCGGCTGGCAACGCCAGGGCATCGACCGCTTCGTTGGCCGCACTGCCGAGCGAGCGCAGCAACTGGTCGTCGTTCTCGGGCATGCGCACCGGCTTGTCCAGCGACAGGCGGCGCATCAGCAGCAGCACGGCGTCGTCGTTGCCGCCCAGGCCCATCCAGCGCGCGACGGCCAGGGCCATGCCCTCGATGTCGAAGCCGAGCACGGCGAACGCCGCAGCCTGCTCGCTCATGCCGGGCTCGTCAGGCACGCCCGGCTCACCAGCGGCCTGCGGCGCCATCAGGCGGCGCACCTGGCGCATGTCGTCGGCGCAGTGGTAGTGCAGCACCAGCCGCCCCAGGTTCTGCAGCAGCGTGACCAACGCCACCACCTCCAGGTCGTAGCCGGGCGGGCGCAGCGCCTGCGCCAAGCGTGCCGCGCGCTGCGCGGTGAGCACCGCGTGTTCGAGTTCTTCGGCGGCGCCGGCGTCGAGCGGTCCGGGCCACTGCCGCATCGCCAGCGCCGAGCGCCGCACGCCGTCCAGGCCGACCATGCTGATGGCGCGGCGCACCGTCAGCACCGGGCCGTTGCCCGAGACTTGCGTGCCGCGCACCTGCGCGCTGTTGACGGCGCGCAGCAATTCGAGCGTGAGCGCGGCGTCGTGCAGCACGAGTTGCGCCAGCTCCTCGGTGTGTTGCCGCTCCATCAGTGCCAGGCGTGCAGCGCGCGCCGACGCGCCCGGCATGGCCGGCAGCAAGCCGAGCTGGCGCACCCGTTCGATCAGCTGCGCGTGGGCGTCGCCGCCTTGGCGCGCTTCGTGTTCGATCCAGCCTTCGAGCGCATGCGCGAGCGTGCGCGCATTGCGGTAACGCTGCCGCACCTGGCGATCGGTGGCGCGGTTGGCGATGGCGCGCAGCGCGTCGGGCACCGGCCGCGGCACATCCCACGGCAGCCGGATCGGTTCACGCCCCGCCGGCGCGAGGCGTTGCAGCGCGGCGCCGAGGTCGGGCTCGCCCAGTGCCGGCGCCCCGGCCAGCAGGCCGTGCAGCAGCAGCGCCAGCGCCAACACGTCGCGCTCGGCGGCGTCGCGGGCATGGCTGCGACGCCGCTGCTCGGCTTCGGCCGGTGCGGCCCAGGGCAGCGCCGGCCCCGCCGCGGCGCCCAGGCCGATGAGTCGCGCCGTGCCATTGTCGTTAAGCGTCACCAGCCATGGCTGCAAGTCGTGATGCGCGATGCCGGCGTCGTGCGCGAAAGCGAGTCCGGCCGCAAGTTGAGTCACCCAGCGCGCCACCGCTTCCGGTGCTTCGCCCTCGGCCGCCTTGCGGCGTTCGGCCAGCGTGCTGCCGGGCGGCACGTCGTAGGCGACGAAGGGCCAGCGTTCTTCCTGGCCGACTTCGACCGCGTGCACCAGGTTCGGGTGCACGAGCCGCGCCGCGCGCTGCGCCTCGGCCAGCGAGCGCGCCAGCAAGGCCGCGTCAGCCGGCTGCTGCCGCGGCAGGACGAGCAGCAGTTCCTGGCCGCTGCGCGGATCGTGCGCGCGCCAGGCCATCGAGCGCGCGCTGCGTCCGAGAAAGGCGCGCAACTCGAAGCGGCCGAAGCGTCGGATCACGGCAGGGGCAGCGGCTGAGTCGAGGGCGGCCATGCCCGATTGAAGCGTCATCGCCCTACGCGCAATGCGTTGAACAGCGCGGCCTTCACTGCTCAGATCAGTGGACCCGCACACAACCCCAGCTTCCCGCCACGGATCCGGCTTTGCCGGTCCGTCGGCGGACGGCCCCCTCGGCGGGTACCGAGCGCAAGCGAGGTTGGGGGCTCACTGTCACGCGATCACCAGTTGGCCGCCACCCGTGATGAATGCCGCATGCACCCGCTCGCCCGGCGCCAGCGCGGCCACGGCGCTCCGGTAATCGGCAAGTTGCGCGCGCAGCGCGGCGTCTTGCAGCGGATCACCGGCGAGCTTGTAGTCGAGCACCCACCAGGCGCGCTCGGGTTCTCGCAGCAGCACCAGGCGGTCGATGCGGCGCGGCGCGCCGTCGGCCGCGGCGACGCTGACTTCATTGCCGGCCCAGGCGATCGAATCCGCATCGAAGAAACGGCGGCATGCGGGACTGGCCCAGATGCGCTCGGCCACAGCCCGCACCGCGCGCGCATCGGCCACGCCGAAAGCGCGCGCCGCGGCGCGTGCGGACGTGCCGAAGTCGGGTGCGGCCCTTGCGCCCGGTTGCGCCGCCCACTCCAGCACGCGGTGCACGGCGCGACCGAGCGCGGCGGCGGCGCTGTCGTCGCTGGGCAGCGCAGCGTGATCGGGTGGCGATGCGACGATGGGGCGCAAAGGCGGCGCCAATGTCACCACTTCGGCCCAGCCCGCAGCGTCGGCTGGCGCCAACGCCGAGGCCGAGGCCGCCCAGGGTTGCGCCCACGGTTCGAGCCGCGCCCACCACGACGGCTCATGCTTGCGGTGCGGCGGCGTGCGGCTGACGAAGAGCTGTTCGCGTGCGCGCGTCAGCGCCACGTACAGGGCATTGGCCTCTTCGCGCGCGGACTCGAACTTCTCGTCTTCCATCAAGGCGCCGAGCGATGGCGCCGCGCGCGCCTGCGAAGCGACGAAGGCCACCCGCACCGGCTGCGGGCAATCCGCCGGCCACTCGACCAGCACCGACATCGCGTCGCGTCGCGGCGGCTCGGGCTGGGCATCGACCAGGAAAACGACGCGCGCTTCGAGACCCTTGGCGCCGTGGATCGTCAGCAGCCGCACCGCATCGGCCTGCTGCGAAGCGGGCGCCTCGATGCGGCGCGCGCGCAGCGCGCGCACGAAGGCGTAGGGCGAGGCATAGCGGCCGCCATCGAGCTCGAGCGCAGCGGCCAGCAGCGCACGCACCGCATCGAATGCGCGCGCGCGTTGCGCTGACGGCACGACGGCGGCCAGGCGCGGCAGCAGCTCGCCCTCGTGCACGATGCGATCGAGCAGATCGTGCGGCGGCAGCGCCGGTGCCGCTGCGGCCCACGCGGCGCACAACCGCGCCGCGCGTTGCAGCGCCGCGCTCGCGCCCACGTCGTCCGCGCAACGCAGCAGCGCGCTCCACCATGCCCATGTGTTGCCGGCGCGGCGCGACAGCTCGAGCAGGTCGGCGTCGCTCGCGCCGAACAGCGGGCTCTTCAGCGCACGCGCCAGCGACAGCGACTGCGTCGGCGAGGCCAGTACGTCGAGCATCGCCAGCAAGTCCTGCGCCTCGGGCAGTTGCGACAGCAGCAGGTCCTCGGGCGCGACATGCGGCACGTTGCGCCGCGCGAGCGCTTCGGCCACCAACGTCAACGCGGCGCGGCGACGCGACAGCACCAGGATGTCCTGCGGCGCAACGCCATCGACCGCGACGAGCTGCGCCACGGCACGCGCCACCTCGTCCGCCTCGGCCTGGCGCAGGAGCGTCGTCGCCTCCGTCTTGGGCACGGTCAGCGACGGGCGCCACAGCAGGCGAAACATTCGTCGTGCGAGCGCCGTTGGCCGGGCGCTCGATGCTGGGCAGCATCGCCAGCACCGGCGTGGCCGCATCGCGCTCGATCTCGGTGGTGTGGTCACGCCAACGCGCCAGGCCCGGCGCATCGCCATGATCACCCCACGCACCGAAGACCTTGTTGAGCAGCGCCACCACACCGGGCGCACAGCGTCGCGTGTGATCGCACGCGGCGACGCTGCCGTCCAAGGCCTCGACGACGAAGGCCTGCGCCGCAGCGAACACGCGCGGATCGGCGCGTCGAAAGCGGTAGATGCTCTGCTTGGGATCGCCGACGATGAAGAGCCGCGGCGCTTGCATCCCGCCGCCAGCGCCCGCATAGGCCGCCAGCCAGCCCTGCAGGGCATGCCACTGCAATGCACTCGTGTCCTGGAACTCGTCGATCAAGAGGTGGCGCACGCGTGCATCCAGGCGCTGCTGCACCCAGGCCGCGGCCTCGTGCTCGGACAACAGCGCGCGCGCCACCTGCTCGAGATCGTTCATGTCGACCAAGCCGCGCTCACGTTTGAGTTGCGCATACAGCGCGAACAAGCGTCGCGAAAGGCGCGCCATACCCAGGTGATCCTCGTGCGCGTCTTGCTGCGCAAGTTGCAGCGCGATGCGGTCGAGCCGCTCGCACAGCAGCGCTTGCTCGGGCAGGTTGCCGAGCCGGACCCTGGGCGTGCCGTAGCCCTTGTCAGTGAACAAGGCGGCGCGAAAGAGCGCGCAGGCACTGCGCGCCTCGCCCTGCGCCAACGCCTCGATCAGTCCGCGCGCGGCCTCTTCGGCCTCGTCGCGGTACGTGTCGCGCTGCCCCAGCCCGAAGGCCAGCGACTGCGCAGCGGCCCTGAACTCGGGATCGCGCACGCGTGATGCGGCATCGGGTTCATCGGCCGCGGGAACGCTGGCTTCGAGCACGCCGGCAGCATCGGCCAGCTGGATCTCGCCGCGCCGCTCCAGCGCCGATTCGAGCCAGCTCGCCAGATTGAAGCGGCCGTGGCGCACGGTGAGCCGGCGGTGATCGGCGCGCAGCGGTTCATCGGCGAGCAGCGCACGGTGCAGGCGCTGCATCAGCGCCGGCATCAGATCACTGCGGTCCTCCAGCGGCGTCAGGCCGGGCGCGAGGCCCAGATCGGCCAGCAGATCGAGCGGCGCTGCGGCCAGCAACTGCGCGTACCAGGCGTGCATGGTGCGCACCTCGACGGCGCGACCGCTTTCGAGCACGCGCTCGTGCAGGCCGATCAGCGCAGCGGCGCGCTGCTCGGCCTGCGCGGCATCGAGGCCGAACTCGCGCAGCTTCGATGCGGCCTGCGCGGCCGTCATCAGCGAAGCCTCGCGCAGCCACTCGTTCAGGCGCGTGCGCATCTCGCCCGCGGCCTTGCGCGTGAACGTGATCGCGAGGATTTCGTGCGGCTGTGCGCCGTCGAGCAGCGCGCGCACGATGCGCGCCACCAGCATCCAGGTCTTGCCCGCGCCAGCGCAGGCTTCGACGCAGACATGGCGTCGCGGGTCGCACGCGGTGGCGTAGAAGGCTTCGTGCGCGACGCTCGCACCGTCGATGCGGTAGGCCGCGTTCACGTGATCACCTGCCAATGGTCGCGCCGGCACAAGCCGCGCGCTTCGCAGCGCCGGCAGACTTCGCCCTCGCCCAGCGCGGGGGCGCCGGCGCCCTCGCGCAGCGCGGCGATATCGGCGCCCAGGCCATCGATCAGCAGTGCCGCGCTGCTCGCCACCGCCTCGTGTTCGACCGTTTGCGGCGCGTTTCGCTGCGACAGCGCAAGGTACAACGCACGCGGCGCTGCCGCATCTTGGGCCAGCAGCGCGGCATAGAACGCGAGCTGCGTGTCTTCGAGCGGCTCGGCCACGCGCTGCCTGAGTTTTTCGCTCGGGCTGGTCTTGTAGTCGATCAGCAGCGTCGCGCCGTCGCTGTTGCGATCGATGCGATCGAGCCGGCCTTCGAGCTCGATGCCTTGCAGCGCCGTCGGCGCAAGGCGGCGCTCGACCTCGCCGGCAGCGAAGTGCCAGCCTTGTCCTTCGTGCGCCTTCAACCAGGCCAGGTACTGCCCGGCGAAGTGATCGAAGCCAGCGCGGTAAGGCAGCAGCGCGGCGTCATCGAGCCCGAGCGCGGCCTGCTCGGCGTCGGCGGCGGCTGTCAGCTCGGCCAGATCGGCGCTGCCGCTGCGCGTGTGGTGAAAGCGGTGCAGCAGGCCGTGCAGCCAGCTGCCGTAGCCGCGGCTGTCGAGAGCGGCGTCGAGCTCTTCGGCGTCGATCAGGCCGAGCCCGACCTTGGCGAAGAAGCGATAGGGGCAATCGCGCAGCGCCTGCACCGTGGTGGCCGAAAGGCGCCCGGGCAGCACCTCGTGCATGGACGGCGCAGGGCGCGTCAGCGGCTGCAGCGCGATGCGTTGGCGCTGCAAGCTCACCGTCGCTTCCTGCGGCACGACAACGCCCAGCCGACGCCGCGCCAACAGCGCACGCTCGACCAGCGCACTCGGCGCGAGTGCCTGCCCTTCGTGATGCCGGCGGCGCAGCAAGGTGATGCGCGGGGCGCGCAGCAACAGCGCGAACGCCAGCGTCTCGTGTTCGCGCCGCTGCAGGGACGAAGCCACGCCGAACTCGTGCGCGACCTCCGCCGGCAGCAACCCTGGATCGATCTGGCCACCGCCCAGATGCTGCGCGTCGCAACCCGGAAAGACGATCGCGTCGAACGGTCGCAGCGCGGCGCGAAGCATCGGCACGATCGCAACGCGCGCGGCCGCATCCGACGTCGGCCGCCAGGCGCTGTCTTCCAGCGTCTCGTCCGCCCAGGCCGTGAATTGCGCCAGGTCCATGCGCGTGCTTTGCGCCGCGGCTTGCCAAGGCACGTCGGGCGCATCGGTCAGCGCCAGGACGTCGAGCACCTGGCGGCCGGCAGCGTCGGCCGCGAGCGCGTCGATCAGGCGCGGCGCGGCATCACGCAACGAACGCAGCCACAGCGCCAGCGTGCGCGCCTGCGTCGGCTGCCATGCGGCGATGCGCCGCGCATGCTCTTCGTAGAGCGCCACGGCGTGCGGCGCCGGCGTGCGCTTGCGCCGCCACGCCGCTTCGAGCCCATCGAGCGCATGCGCCGCGGCGTTCTCGGCGCGCAGCGCTTCGATGCAGGCATCGCGCCCTGCACCGGGTTGCGACGCGCGCAGCCACGCCATCAATCGTGCAGCCGCGCGTGTGGTCGACAACGCCCAGCCGCTGTCGTCGTCGGCCGCCACGCCCAGGCGCTCGAGCAGCGCGCGGATGCGCCGCACGATGAGGCGGTCTTGCGCGATCAGCGCGACCCCCCCGGCGCCATCGTCGAGCGCCTGCACCACGGCCAGCGCTGCGGCCTGCGCTTCTTCTTCGAGATCGGCAGCGACGCGGCACCGTGGCGGCGCAAGCCATGCCGCGGCATCGAACGGCCGCTCGCGGTCACCGTCGACGTTGAGCCGGAGCACCGGGTCGGCATCGGCCGGCAGCAGCGCCGCGCTGTCCTGGCCGCCAGCGCCGAGCACGATCCAGGCCGAAGGCCGCAGTTGCTGCAAGGCATCCGTGGCCGGAGCCTCGGCCGCAGCAGCCCATTCGAGTGCCGTGCGTGCCAGCCGACGCTCGATCGCGCCGGGGCCTGCCCCCGGCGGCAGCGCGCGCCGCAGCGCCTCCCACCACGCCGCGCGCGCTGGTGGCGGCTGACGCGCGCTGGCCTGATGCAAGGCGTGCGCGGTCTCGACAAAGCCGGCGACCAACGCACGCTGCGCTCGCGGATCGCGCCCGAGCGGGCCAACGCCACGCAGCAGGTTCGCCGCCACCAGCCGGTCGGCGACCCGATCGCCGCTCAACATGTCGGCCCCGGGCGCGCTCGGTGGCGCCAGCGATGCCGCCAGGGTCGCGGCCGTTTCGATGCGCGGCTGCCAGCCGCCTCGCGCTGCAAACGCCGCGCGCGCAACGCCGAGCAAGCCGGCGTGCGGCAACAGCACCACGGCATCGCGCGCCGGCGCGCCGCGGCGTGCCAGCCACTGCACGACGGTGTCGGCCACCTGCGGCCAGAAGCCGCCATCGACGGCGGCGGTGGCTATGGAAGTCATTGGAATTTTCGGGTGCCTCGGCAGCCGGTTCGGCCGGTGCGGTCAAGGGCCTTGTGTCAGAATCATTGTGCCTCGCGCTCCTCGCGTGAGCCGACAAGGAACAGCGATGAGCAGCGACCTGATCAAGCACGTGACCGATGCCAGCTTCGAGGCCGATGTGTTGAAGTCCGGCAAGCCGGTGCTGGTGGACTACTGGGCCGAGTGGTGCGGCCCGTGCAAGGCGATCGCGCCGATCTTGGACGAGCTCTCCACGCAGTACGGCGAGAAGCTGCAGATCGCCAAGATGAACGTCGACGAGAACCAGGAGGTGCCGGGCAAGTTCGGCATCCGCGGCATCCCGACGCTGATGCTGTTCAAGGACGGCCAGTTGGCCGGCACCCTGGTCGGCGCGCACCCGAAAGCCAAGTTCACGGCATTCCTCGACTCTCACCTATAATCCGCGCCAAGCGTTGACCCGCCGGTCGACCGCCCCGCACTCACGATGAGCGGGGCTCTCGGCAAATACGGCGCGCGGTCCCCGCGGATCTGATCCCCTCCCTCGCATAACAGCCCCGGCCGCAAGGTCCGGCGGCCTTCGTCCATGCACCTGTCCGAACTCAAAGCCCTGCACGTCTCCGCCCTGATCAAGATGGGGCAGGAACTGGAGATCGAAAACGTCGAGCGCATGCGCAAGCAGGAGCTGATGTTCGCGATCATGAAAAAGCGCGCCAAGGCCGGCGAGCAAGTCTTCGGCGACGGCGTGCTCGAAGTGCTGCCCGACGGCTTCGGCTTCCTGCGCGCGATCGACACCAGCTACATGGCCAGCACCGACGACATCTACCTGTCGCCGAGCCAGGTCCGGCGCTTCAACCTGCACACCGGCGACATGGTCGAAGGCGAGGTGCGGGTGCCCAAGGACGGCGAGCGCTACTTCGCGCTGGTCAAGGTCGATCGCGTCAACGGCGTGACGCCCGAGGAGAACAAGAACAAGATCATGTTCGAGAACTTGACGCCGCTGTTCCCCAAGGAACAGTTCAAGCTCGAACGCGACGGCCTGAAGGCCGAAGAGAACATCACCAGCCGCATCATCGACCTCGTGGCGCCCATCGGCAAAGGCCAGCGCGCATTGCTCGTCGCGCAGCCCAAGACCGGCAAGACGGTGATGATGCAGCAGCTGGCGCACGCGCTCGTCGCCAACCACCCCGAGTGCCACCTGATCGTGCTGCTCGTCGACGAGCGGCCCGAGGAAGTGACCGAGATGGTGCGCACCGTGCGCGGCGAGGTCATCAGCTCGACCTTCGACGAACCCGCGGCGCGCCACGTGCAGGTGGCCGAGATGGTGATCGAGCGCGCCAAGCGCCTGGTCGAGCTCGGCAAGGACGTGGTGATCCTGCTCGACTCGATCACGCGCCTGGCCCGCGCCTACAACAACGTGCTGCCGTCTTCCGGCAAGGTGCTCACCGGCGGCGTCGATGCCAATGCCTTGCAGCGGCCCAAGCGCTTCTTCGGCGCGGCGCGCAAGATCGAGGAAGGCGGCTCGCTCACCATCATCGGCACCGCACTGATCGACACCGGATCGAAGATGGACGAGGTGATCTACGAGGAATTCAAGGGCACCGGCAACTGCGAGATCCATCTGGATCGCCGCATGGCCGAAAAGCGCGTCTATCCGTCGATCCTGATCAACAAGAGCGGCACGCGGCGCGAGGAACTGCTGCTCAAGCCCGAGATCCTGCAGAAGACCTGGATCCTGCGCAAACTGCTCTACCCGATGGACGAGATCGAGGCGATGGAGTTCATCCTCGACAAGATGAAGGCGAGCAAGAACAACCTCGACTTCTTCGACATGATGCGCCGCGGTGGATGACGGCCCCAAGACGCCTGGGCTTGGGAGCGGCCCGGCGCTGGCCCGCATCTATAATTTCTGCTTCGACTTTCCCGGCAAGTGCGCTGTAGTCACAGCGTGGCTGCCGCAACCCCCTGAAGAGGTTTCCCCATGAAGAATGGCATTCACCCCGGCTACCGCGACGTGGTCTTCCAGGACCTGTCCAACGGCTTCCAGTTCGTCACGCGCTCCACCGTGCAGACCAAGGACAACATCACCATCGAGGGCAAGGAAATGCCCTTGTTCAAGATGGAGACGTTGAGCGAGTCGCATCCGTTCTACACGGGCACGCAAAAGAGCGTCGACAACCTCGGCGGACGCGTCGAGAAGTTCCGCAACAAGTTCAAGGTCGGCATCAAGAAGTGACTCTTGTGTTGACGGCAGCGCCGCCCGGCCCCCGCAAGGCGCTGCGCTCCCCTCGCGGGGCGCGACCGCAGTGAGCTTGGGGCCAACCATCAAAGGGCAGCCTCGGCTGCCCTTTTGTTTTGTTCCGGCGATGATCGCCGTGTGAATTCGGTCACGCCCAATCCCGCGCTGGTGACGCAGCGCGCCGTCGAGCGCCTGCCACGCATGGCGCTGCTGCTGTTCTGCGCGGCCTACGTGCTGCCCGGCCTGTTCGGCCGCGACCCCTGGCGCAATGCCGATCAGGCCGCCTTCGGCTACATGCTGGCGATGGCCGAAGACCGAACCTCATGGTGGGCGCCGACCATCGGCGGCCTGCCGCTGGAGTCGGCGCTGCTGCCGCACTGGCTCGGCGCCGGCAGCATCGCGCTGCTGTCGCCGCTCATCGATGCGCCGCTGGCGGCGCGCGTGCCCTTCGGCATTCTCCTGGCGCTGGTGCTGGTGCTGACCTGGTACGCCACCTTTCAGCTCGCGCGCACCGAAGCCGCACAGCCGCTGCCGTTTGCCTTCGGCGGCGAGGCCGACCCCGTCAACTACGCCCGCGCGATGGCCGACGGCGCCTTGCTCGCGTTGATCGCGACACTCGGCTTGCTGCAGCTCGGCCACGAGACCACGCCCGAACTGGTGCAGTTGTTCGCCTCGGCGCTGGCCTTGTGGTCGCTGGCTGCTGCGCCGTTTCGGCGCTACCGCGCGCGCCTGGGCGTGTTCGTCGCCCTGCCGCTGCTGGCGGCCAGCGGCGCGCCGACCATGGCCTTGCTGTTCGGACTCGTCGGCACGATCGTCGCCGCGCGCTCGACCTACGAGCAAGGCCGCGCCTATGCGCCGTGGATCGTGGCCGCCACGCTGGTGGCCGTGCTGTTGGCGTGGTGGATGCGCACCTGGGCCTGGCGTGTCGGCTTCGAGCCCAGCGCCGCGCAGGCATTGCAGCTCGGCCGCTTGCTGCTGTGGTTCCTCTGGCCGGTGTGGCTGCTCGTGCTGCTGACGCTGTGGCGCTGGCGCCGTCACTGGACCAAGCGCCATATCGCGGCGCCGCTGACGATGGCGGCAGTGGCACTTGCTGCCTGCGTCGCCGGCGGCGGCTTCGACCGCGCGCTGATGAGCGGCCTGCCCGCGTTCGCCGTGCTCGCCGCGTTTGCCTTGCCGACTTTGAAGCGCGGCACCACGTCCGCAATCGACTGGTTCTCGGTGTTCGCGTTCTCACTTCGTCGCGATCATCGTCTGGGTGCTGTACGCGGCGATGGTGACCGGCACACCGGCCAAGCCGGCGGCCAACATCGCCAAGCTCGCGCCGGGTTTCGAAGCGAGCTTCTCGCTCACCGCATTCGCCATCGCCGTGGCCGGCACGCTGGCGTGGCTCGCGCTCGTGCGCTGGCGCACCGGTCGGCACCGCTCGGCCATCTGGAAGAGCCTGGTGCTGCCCGCTGGCGGTGTCGCGCTGACCTGGCTGCTGGCGATGACGCTGTGGCTGCCGCTGCTCGACTACGCCCGCAGCAACCGGCCGTGGGTGGCGCGCATCGCGCCGCATGTGCCGGCGGGCGCATGCATCGATGCACCGGGCTACTCGCGCGCGGCGGTGGCTTCGCTGGAGCACTACGGCCGTTGGCGCGTCGATGCGCGCGTCGGATCGAGCCAAGCCTGCGCGGTGCGGCTTCAACAGGAGCGACGCGGTCAGACAGTGACCACGCCGCCGGGCTGGCAAGTGGCGGCGCGCGTGCGCCGCCCTACCGATCGCGATGAACAGACGCTGGTGCTGAAGCGCTCGCCCTGAGCGCGGCAGTGCGCGCGCGCACGCGCACCGCAGGCAGCAGCAGGCGAAAGGTCGAGCCCTTGCCGGGTTCGCTTTCGATCTCGAGCTCACCGCCGTGACGCGTGATCACATGCTTGACGATCGCCAGGCCCAGACCGGTGCCGCCGGTCTCGCGCGAACGGCTGCCATCGACGCGATAGAAGCGTTCGGTCAGGCGCGGGATGTGTTCGCGTGCGACGCCAATGCCGTTGTCGCGCACCTCGAACAGCGCGACCCCGTCGCTCTCGCGCTGCCGCCAGCTCAGCGCGATGCGTCCGCCGTCGGGCGTGTAGCGCACGGCGTTGCCCAGCAGGTTGGCCATCGCGCTGGCCAGCTCGGTCTCGATGCCGGCGAGCTCCAGCCCCGGCTGCACGTCGAGCGCAAACTCGTGGCGGCCGGCTGACAGCAGCTCGGCCTCGGCCGCGACCCGATTCACCAGCACATCGGCCTTGACCCATTGATCCGAAGACGGCCGCGGGCTGCCTTCGAGCTGCGCCAGCGTCAGCAGGTCATCGACCAGGCTCTGTATGCGTGTCGTCTGCTGCCGCATCAGCTCGAGCACACGCGGCCGCTCGGTGGCCGACAGCGGCACCGAGGCCAGCGTATCGACGAAACCGGCCAGCACCGTCAGCGGCGTGCGGATCTCGTGGGAGACGTTGGCGACGAAGTCGCGACGCATCGAGTCCATGCGCTCACGGTCGGTCACGTCCTGCGACAGCAGCAGCCTCTGGCCGGCGCCGTAGGTCCGCACCAGCACCTGGATGGTGGCACGTCCGCGCGGGTCCTGGAACTCGATCGGCGCGTCGAGCTTGCCGCTCTGCAGATGCTCGACGAAGGCCGGCGCACGCAGCAGGTTGGTGACGAGCTGGCGCTGGTCGCGCACGGGGTCGAGGCCGAAGTGATCGGCCGCGCGCGCGTTGCACCACTCGATGCGCTCGTCGGCGTCGAGCAGCAGCACGCCGTTGGGCGAGGCCTCGATCGCTTCGAGGAACTGGCGCAAGCGCTCATGCTCGGCCGCAGTTTCCTGCTCGCGCGTGCGCAGCGCTTTCTCGACGCGGTAGCCGACTTCGCCCCAGAAGCCGGCGTCGCGCGGCGCCGGCTTCATCGGCCAATCGATGCGGGCCTGCGTCGCGCGCAGCCATTGCAGCAGGCGCTCGGCGCGCACCGCGTCGAGGACCGCCACCACACCCACGCCGAGCAGCGCGCCCGCGAATTCACCCCAGGGGCCGGCACCGACCAAGCTGCCGATGAACCAGCCCACAGCCGCGCCCGCCACCAGCCCCACCAGCAGCGAGACCGACGCGGCCGAGATTCGCATCATTCGCAGCCACGGCGGGGCCACGAAGGGCGCCCATGCGCGGCCCTGCCGGTCCCCCGAGGGGACAGCCGCTTGCTTGGGGCGGCCCGGCGCGGGGCTCATGTTGCGCCCCTCCCCGCGCTAAGGCGCGGGCGTCCCCCGAGGGACAGCCGTTTTGGGGCGGCCCGGCGCGGCTCATGCGCTCTGTGTCGCCACCAGCCGATAACCCGCGCCGCGCACCGTCTCGACGAGCGCAGCGCGCTCCACGGGCTCGAGCGCCTCACGCAGGCGCTTGATGTGGACATCGACCGTGCGTTCCTCGATGAACACATGGTCGCCCCAGACGCGGTCGAGCAGTTGCGCGCGGCTGTGCACGCGCTCGGGGTGCGTCATCAGGAAGTGCAGCAGACGGAACTCGGTGGGCCCGACCTTGGCTTCGCGCGTCGTGCCATCGATCACTCGCATGACGCGCCGCGTTGCCGGGTCGAGCACGAGGCCGGCCACCTCCACCGCCTCGTCCAGCGCCTGCGGCGCGCGCCGCCGCAACAGCGCGCGCACGCGCGCCAGCAGTTCCTTGGTCGAGAACGGTTTCGTCAGGTAATCGTCGGCACCGCCATCCAGGCCGGCGAGTTTGTCGGCTTCTTCGGCACGAGCCGTCAGCATGATGATCGGCAGCGCCTTGGTGCGGCTCTGCGCGCGCCACTCGCGCGCCAATTGCAGGCCGGAGCGGCCGGGCAGCATCCAGTCGAGGATCGCCAGATCGGGCAGGCGCTCATCGACTCGCGCCACCGCGCTCGCCGCATCGGCGGCGATGCTGACCTCGAAGCCTTCGTGGCGCAGGTTGATAGCCACCAGCTCGGCGATCGCGGGTTCGTCTTCGACGACGAGCACGCGCGTCATGACCGACGCCGCCGGGCCGCCCCAAGGCGGCGGTGCTCCCCTCGGGGGACGCGAGCGAAGCGAGCTAGGGGCTCCATCATGACCGACGCCGCCGGGCCGCCCCAAGGCGGCGGCGCTCCCCTCGGGGGACGCGAGCGAAGCGAGCTAGGGGCTCCATCATGACCGACGCCGCCGGGCCGCCCCAAGGCGGCGGCGCTCCCCTTCGGGGGGCGCGAGCGAAGCGAGCTTGGGGCTTCATCGCACAGCATCCTCCACGTCCGACATCGACGTGTGCCGCACGTCCGCGCCCTTGACGATGTAGATCACCGCCTCAGCCAGGTTCTTGGCATGGTCGCCGACGCGCTCGATCGCCTTGGCGACGAACACCAGGTCGATCGACGACGAGATCGTGCGCGGGTCTTCCATCATGTAGGTGATGAGCTTGCGCATCAGCCCGTCGAACTCCTGGTCGATCTGGTCGTCGCCCTTCAACACCTGCAGCGCCTGCGCGGTATCGAGCCGGGCGAAGGCGTCGAGCGACTTGCGCAACTGCGCGATCGCCAGATCGGCTTCGAAGCCGAGGTCGGCCACCGGCAGCCGCAGGCGGCTCGACACCCCCGTGTTGATCAGGCGCTGCACCGTGCGCGCGACGCGCGCCGCCTCATCGCCGACGCGCTCCAGGTTGGCGATGGTCTTGCTGATCGCGATCAGCAGGCGCAGGTCGCGCGCGGTGGGCTGGCGCCGCGCGATGATGGCCGAGAGGTCGCGGTCGATCTCGACTTCCATCTGATTGACGCGCTCCTCCTGCTGCAGCACGCGCGTGGCGGTCTCGCCGCTGAAGTTGGCCAACGCATAGACGGCTTGCGCCACCTGCGACTCGACCATGCCGCCCATTTCGAGCACGCGGTTGGAGATGCCGGAGAGTTCGGCGTCGAACTGGGTGGAAAGATGCTTGTCGGTCATTGGAGCCCCTCGGTCGATGAGTACATCGCCCGATCCCCCGAGGGGATGCGGGCCGGCTTCGGAACGGCCGGGCGCTCGGCCCGCGTCATCCAAACCTCCCGGTGATGTAGTCCTCGGTCTCTTTCTTCTTCGGCTTCATGAACAGCTCCGTCGTCGGGCCGAACTCGATCAGGTCGCCGAGGTACATGTAGGCGGTGTAGTCCGACACGCGCGCCGCCTGCTGCATGTTGTGGGTGACGATCACCACCGTGTATTCGGTCTTCAGCTCGTGGATCAGTTCCTCGATCTTGCCGGTGGAGATCGGGTCCAGCGCCGAGCAGGGTTCGTCGAGCAGCAGCACCTCGGGCTTGATGGCGATGCCGCGCGCAATGCACAGGCGCTGCTGCTGGCCGCCGGACAGACCCGAGCCGCTCTGGTCGAGCTTGTCCTTGACCTCGTTCCACAGCGCTGCCTTCTTCAGCGCCCATTCGACGCGCTCGTCCATCTCGACGCGCGGCAGCGTCTCGAACAGGCGCACGCCGAAGGCGATGTTGTCGTAGATGCTCATCGGGAAGGGCGTGGGCTTCTGGAACACCATGCCGATCTTGGCGCGGATCAGGCTCACGTCGAGCTTGGACTGCAGGATGTCATCGCCGTCGAGCAGGATCTGCCCTTGCGCGCGCTGTTCGGGGTAGAGCTCGAACATGCGGTTGAAAGTGCGCAGCAGCGTGCTCTTGCCGCAACCCGAGGGGCCGATGAAGGCCGTGACCTTGTGCTGCGGGATGTCGAGGTTGATCTTCTTCAGCGCCTGGAAGCTGCCGTAGTAGAAGTTCAGATCGCGCACCGCGACCTTGGGCTTGCTCGCCACCGGGGTCTGGACCTTTGCATCCATCGGTTTGTTCTTGTCTTTCAATGCTTCTGGCGGAACAGCACGCGCGCGATGATGTTCAGCGCCAGCACGCCCAGGGTGATCAGGAAGACGCCGGCCCAGGCCAGCTTCTGCCAGTTCTCGTACGGGCTCATCGCGAACTTGAAGATCGTCACCGGCAGGCTGGCCATCGGCTCGCGCAAATCGCTGGTCCAGAACTGGTTGGACAGCGCCGTGAACAGCAGCGGTGCGGTCTCGCCGGCGATGCGCGCCAGCGCCAGCAGCACGCCGGTGACCACGCCCGCGCGCGCGGCCTTGAGCGTGATGCGACGAGACCACCTTCCACTTCGGCGTGCCCAGCGCATAAGCGGCTTCGCGCAGCGCGTTCGGAATCAGCACCAGCATGTTCTCGGTGGTGCGGATCACCACCGGAATCACGATCAGCGCCAGCGCCAGCACACCGGCCATGCCCGAGAACGACTTGAAGCGCGCGACCACCACCGCGTAGATGAACAGGCCGATCACGATCGACGGCGCCGACAGCAGGATGTCGTTGATGAAGCGCGTGATGCTGCCGAGCCAGCCCTTCTGCCCGTACTCGGCGAGGTAGATGCCGGCGAGGATGCCGATCGGCGTGCCGATGGCGGTGGCCAGGCTGACCATCAGCAGCGAGCCGAAGATCGCGTTGGCGAGACCGCCCGTCTCGGCTTGCGGCGGCGGCGTCATCTGCGTGAAGGTGGCCAGCGCGATGCCGCCGAAGCCGAGGCGCACCGTCTCGACCAGGATCCAGATCAGCCAGAACACGCCGAACGCCATCGCCCCCAGCGCCAGCGTCAGCGCGATCTGGTTGACGAGCTTGCGGCGGCGGTGGTGCGAGGCGCGAGCGCAGTCTGCAGTCTGCGTGCCGAGCGTCGCATGCTGCAGGCACTCGATCGCTCACGATGCGTGGCTTCCTCCTCGCCCTTCTTCAGACTGCGACAACAGCACCTTCGACAGCGACAGCACCACGAACGTGATGAAGAACAGGATCAGGCCGAGGTAGATCAGCGAGGCCTGGTGCAGGCCCTCGCCGGCTTCGGCGAACTCGTTGGCCAGTGCCGAGGTGATGCTGTTGGCCGCCTCGAACAGCGACAGCGAGTTGAGCTGGTTGAAGTTGCCGATGACGAAGGTCACCGCCATCGTCTCGCCGAGCGCGCGGCCCAGCCCGAGCATGATGCGCGCCGACGACGCCGGTCTTGGTGTAGGGCAGCACCACCTTCGACACCACCTCCCAGGTGGTCGAGCCCAGGCCGTAGGCCGATTCCTTCAGCAGCGCCGGCGTGGTCTCGAACACGTCGCGCATCACCGCGGCGATGAACGGGATGATCATGATCGCCAGGATGATCCCGGCCGACAGGATGCCGATGCCCACCGGCGGCCCCGACACCAGCGCGCCGAGAAACGGCACGCCCGCGAACGCCGCCTGCAGCGGCTGCTGCACGTAGGTGGCCAGGATCGGCCCGAACACCAGCAGGCCCCACATGCCATAGACGATCGACGGCACCGCGGCCAGCAACTCGATGGCCGTGCCGAGCGGCCGCTTCAGCCAGCCCGGCGACAGCTCGGTGAGAAACAGCGCGATGCCGAAGCTCACCGGCACGGCGATCAGCAGCGCGATGGCCGAGGTCATCAGCGTGCCGTAGATCATCACCAGCCCGCCGTACTGGTTCTGGACCGGGTCCCACTCGCTGCGCCACAGGAACGACAGGCCGTATTCGCGGATGGCTGGCGCGGCGCCGATGACCAGCGAGACGATGATGCCCACCAGCAGCGCCAGCGTCAGCAGCGCTGCGCCACGCGCCGCGAGCGCGAACACCGCATCGGCCCAGGGCAGGGTGCGTCGGCGCGGAGGTGGCCCCGTGTCGTCGCCACGGTCGAGGCGGTCCATCGGAGTGCCCTTCAGGCTTTGGCTGGCAGGCAGTGTAGCGGCCATGCGGCGTGTCCTTGGACGTTCGAAGCAGTCGCGACGACTACTGGACTGCGACCGCCTTGCCGCCGCCGTCCTTGATCTCGCCCCACTGCTTGCGCACGAGCGCCTTGACGCTGTCGGGCAGCGGCACGTAGTCGAGGTCGGCGGCCATCTTGTCGCCGCTGGCGAAGGCCCAGTCGAAGAACTTCAGCGACGCCGCGGCCTGCGCCGGCTTGTCCTGCGCCTTGTGCATCAGGATGAAGGTGGCGCCGGTGATCGGCCAGCGTCCTTGCCGGGCTGCTCGGTCAGGATCTGGTAGAACGCTCTTGGACCACTCGGCGCCGGCAGCAGCGGCCTTGAACGCTGAGTCGTCGGGCGCGACGAAGCTGCCGGCCGCGTTCTTCAGCAGCACGTGCGACATCTTGTTCTGCTTGGCGTAGGCGTACTCGACATAGCCGATCGAATTCGGCAGGCGGGCGACGAAGGCTGAAACGCCCTCGTTGCCCTTGCCGCCGGCGCCCGTCGGCCAGTTGACCGCCGTGCCCTCGCCGACCTTGGCCTTCCACTCGGCGTTCACCTTCGACAGGTAGTTGGTGAAGATGAAGCTGGTGCCCGAGCCGTCGGCGCGGCGCACCACGGCAATCGCGGCATCGGGCAGCGGCACGCCGGGGTTCAGCGCCGTCAGCGCGGGGTCGTTCCACTTGGTGATCTTGCCGAGGTAGATGTCGCCGAGCACCTGGCCGTTCATCTTGATCTGGCCCGGGGTGATGCCCTTGATGTTGACCACCGGCACCACGCCGCCGATCACCGTCGGAAACTGCACCATGCCGTCCTTGGCCAGTTCATCGTCCTTGAGCGGCGTGTCGGAGGCGCCGAAGTCCACCGTCTTGGCCTTGATCTGGCGGATGCCGGCGCCCGAGCCGACCGACTGGTAGTTGATCTTCGCGCCGGTGGCCTTGTTGTAGGCGTCGGCCCACTTGGCATAGATCGGCGCGGGAAACGTGGCGCCGGCGCCGGTCACGTCCTGGGCATGCGCCCAGGCGGCGGCCCATGCAAGGCCGGCGACGGCCGCGGCGCGGGTGAAGTTCAGAGCATTCATGGTCAGGCCTTTCGCTGGAGTCTTTGCTGTCCAGGCCGGACTCTAGGCAGCGCAGATGACAGCGCCGTGACACCTGACAGTTCTGTCTAGACAGCCGTCGAACCGTCACGCCGTTGTCACGTGAACGTCATGCGGCGCGTCTAGGCTTGCGCCGCATCATTCACCGGAGTAATTGCCATGCTGGAAACAACCGCCGTCCGCGCGCCCGCCCTGCTGCTGGCCGCCGCGATGCTCGCGGCCTGTGCCACCACCCCCGCGCCGGCCACCATCGCCGACACGGCGACGCGCACGCCGCAGCTGTCGACCCTGGCCAAGCTGATCAACGACGCCGGGCTGACCGAAACGCTGCGCGGCCCCGGGCCCTACACCGTGTTTGCGCCCAGCGACGAGGCGTTCAAGGCGGTGCCGGCGAAAACGCTGGACGAGTTGTCCAAGGACAAGGAACTGCTCAAGTCGGTGCTGACCTATCACGTGCTGCCGGGCAACGTGCCGGCGGCGGAAGTCAAGACCGGCGCCGCCAAGACGGTTCAGGGCGCCAACGTGGCGCTGTCACGGGCCGGCACCTTCGTCACCATCGAAGAGGCCGTCGTGACTCAGGCCGACGTCAAGGCCAGCAACGGCGTGGTGCACGTCATCGACCGCGTGCTCATCCCGCCGAAGCGTTGAGCTTCAGGCGCAGGCCGCTGCGATGCGCTCGGCCGCGCTCCTGGCTTGCGCCGCGTCGCGCGCCTCGACCATCACGCGCAGGACCGGCTCGGTGCCGGAGGCGCGGATCAGCACGCGGCCGGCGCCGCCCAGCTCACGCTCGACGAGCGCCTGTGTTTGCTGCAGCCGCGGATTGTTCTTCCAATCCGAGTCCGCGGCGATGCGCACGTTGATCAGCGTCTGCGGGAACAGCGCCACGCCTTCGAGCAGCGACGCCAGCGGCCGGCCGGCGCGCTTGACCGCTTCGAGCACCAGCAGCGCGCTGACGATGCCGTCGCCGGTGGTGTGCTTGTCCAGCGCCAGCAGGTGGCCGGAGCCTTCGCCGCCGAGCTGCCAGGCGCGCGCTTCGAGTTCTTCGAGGACGTAGCGGTCGCCGACCTTGGCGCGCACGAAGGGAACGCCCATCGACTTGAACGCCACCTCGACCGCCATGTTGGTCATCAGCGTGCCGACTGCGCCCGGCAGCGCCGCGCCGCGGGCGTGGCGGTCGGCCACCAGCAGGTAGAGCAGCTCGTCGCCGTTGAACAGGCGCCCCCTGGCATCGACCATCTGCAGGCGGTCGGCGTCGCCGTCGAGCGCGATGCCGTAGTCCGCGCCGTGCTCGGCCACCGCGGCCACCAGCGCCTTGGGTGCGGTAGCGCCGAAACCGGCGTTGATGTTCATGCCGTCGGGCGCGCAGCCGATGCGGACGACCTCGGCGCCGAGTTCGTGGAAGACGTTGGGCGCCACCTGGTAGGCCGCGCCGTGCGCCGCATCGATGACGAGCTTCATGCCCTTCAACGACAAGTCGTTGGCGAAGGTGCTCTTGCAGAACTCGACGTAGCGCCCGCCGGCGTCGTCGAGGCGCCGCGCGCGGCCGAGCGCGGCGGCATCGACCCAGGCGGCGGGTTCGTCCAGGGCCGCTTCGACGGCGCGTTCCCAATCGTCGGGCAGCTTGGCGCCGGCAGCGGAGAAGAACTTGATGCCGTTGTCGGGGTAGGCGTTGTGCGAGGCGCTGATGACGACACCGAGATCCAGCCGCAGCGCGCGCGTCAGATATGCGACGCCCGGGGTGGGCAGCGGGCCCGACAACAACACATCGACACCCGCCGATGCGAAGCCGGCTTCGAGCGCCGACTCGATCATGTAGCCGGAGATGCGCGTGTCCTTGCCGATCAGCACCGTCGGCCGCTTGCTGTCGCGCTTCAAGACGCGGCCGACGGCATGGCCCAGGCGCAGCATGAAGTCGGGCGTGATCGGGCTGGTGCCGACGGTGCCACGGATGCCGTCGGTGCCGAAGTAGCGTCTGCTCATGTTGTTGTCTCCACTTGCTTCATCGTCGCACACCAGACTTTGAGCGCATCCACCGTGGCCGCGACATCGTGCACACGCAGGACGCGCGCGCCGCGCTCGACGGCCATCAGCCCCGCCGCGACGCTGGCGTTGATGCGCTCGCCGACCGCACGTCCGGTGATGGCGCCCAGCGTCGACTTGCGCGACCAACCCACCAGCAGCGGCGAGCCGAGCGACACCAGCTCGCGCTGGCGCGCCAGCAGCGTGAGGTTGTGCTCGGCGCTCTTGCCGAAGCCGATGCCGGGGTCGAGCGCGATGCGGTCGAAGCCGATGCCGGCCACGAGCGCGGCATCGCGCCGATGCGCCAGGAAGGCCGCCACGTCGAGCACCACGTCGGCGTAGTGCGGCGCGGCCTGCATCGTGCCGGGCTCGCCCTGCATGTGCATCAGGCACACACCGGCGCTTGCGTGGCCGGCGACAGCTTCGAGCGCGCCGGGGCGCTGCAGCGCACGCACGTCGTTGACGATGTCGGCGCCGAGATCGAGCGCGGCCGTCATCACCTGCGGCGTGCTGGTATCGACCGAGACCGGCACGCCCAGCGTCACCGCATGGCGCAGCACCGGCAGCACGCGCGCCAGCTCTTCGTCGGGTGTGGGCGTGCGCGCGCCGGGGCGCGTGGACTCGCCGCCGATGTCGAGCATGTCGGCGCCATCGCGCAGCAGTTGCTCGCAATGCGCGATCGCGCTGCGCGCATCGGCGTGGCGGCCGCCGTCGGAGAACGAGTCGGGCGTGACGTTGACGATGCCCATGATCCGCGGCCGCGTCAGGTCGATCGCGAAACGCGAAGTGCGCCAGGGGGTCAATGGAAAACGGGGCCGAGGCCCCGTCCTGTTGTCGTGAGTCGCGGACTCACGCCGTATGCGTGGCAGCCTCACCACCGACAGCGGGCGCGGTGCCGCTGCCGCCCGACGACGGCGGGCTCTTGCCGCTCCAATCCTTCGGCGCGCGCGGCGGACGGCCCTGCATGATGTCCTCGATCTGCTCGCCGTCGATGGTTTCCCACTCGAGCAGCGCCTTGGCCATGGCGTGCATCTTGTCGGCGTTGTCCTCGATCAGCTTGCGCGCGATGCCGTACTGCTCGTCGATGATGCGGCGCACTTCGGTGTCGACGCGGCGCATCGTCTCTTCGCTGATGTTGGTGGTCTTGGTGACCGAGCGGCCGAGGAAGACCTCGCCCTCGTTCTCGGCATAGACCATGATGCCCAGCGCATCGCTCATGCCGTAGCGCATCACCATGTCGCGTGCCATGTGGGTGGCGCGCTCGAAGTCGTTGGACGCGCCGGTGGTCATCTGGCCCATGAAGATCTCTTCGGCGATGCGCCCGCCGAACAGCATCGAGATGCGGTTCAGCATCTGCACCTTGTCGACGCTGTAGCGGTCCTTCTCGGGCAGCGACACCGTGACGCCGAGCGCGCCGCCGCGCGGGATGATCGTCACCTTGTGCACCGGGTCGAGCTTGGGCAGCATCTTGCCGATCAGGGCGTGGCCGGCCTCGTGGTACGCCGTGTTCTTGCGCTCGTCCTCGTCCATGACCATGGATTTGCGCTCGGCGCCCATCATGATCTTGTCCTTGGCCTTCTCGAAATCCTGCATCTCGACCACGCGGCCGTTGCGCCGCGCGGCGAACAGCGCCGCTTCGTTGACCAGGTTGGCCAGGTCGGCGCCCGAGAAGCCCGGCGTGCCGCGCGCCAGGATGTCGGCGCGGATGTCCTGCCCCACCGGCACCTTGCGCATGTGCACGTTCAGGATCTGCTCGCGGCCGCGGATGTCGGGCAGCGTCACGTAGACCTGGCGGTCGAAGCGACCCGGGCGCAGCAGCGCCGGGTCGAGGATGTCGGGCCGGTTGGTGGCCGCCATCACGATCACGCCGAGGTTGGTGTCGAAGCCGTCCATCTCGACCAGCATCTGGTTCAGCGTCTGCTCGCGCTCGTCGTTGCCGCCGCCCAGGCCCGCGCCACGATGGCGGCCGACGGCGTCGATCTCGTCGATGAAGATGATGCAGGGCGCGCTCTTCTTGGCCTGCTCGAACATGTCGCGCACGCGCGCCGCGCCGACGCCGACGAACATCTCGACGAAGTCCGAGCCGCTGATGGTGAAGAACGGCACCTTGGCTTCGCCGGCGATGGCTTTGGCGAGCAGCGTCTTGCCGGTTCCGGGCGGGCCGACCAGCAGCACGCCGCGCGGGATGCGCCCGCCGAGCTTCTGGAACTTCTGCGGGTCCTTCAGGAAATCGACCAGTTCCTTGACCTCTTCCTTGGCCTCGTCGCAGCCGGCGACGTCGGCGAAGGTGGTGGTGTTGTTGGCCTCGTCGAGCATGCGCGCCTTCGATTTGCCGAAGCTGAAGGCGCCTCCTTTGCCGCCGCCCTGCATCTGCCGCATGAAATAGACCCAGACGCCGATCAACAGCAGGAACGGGCCCCACGAGATCAGGATCGTCATCAGCAGCGAAGGCTCTTCATCCGGCTTGCCGGAAACCTGCACGCCGTACTTCATCAGATCGCCGACCATCCACAGATCGCCCGGCGAGGCGATGGTGTAGTTCTGGCCGTCGTTGGGCGAGACCTTGAGGTTGCGCCCCTGCACCTCGACCTTCTTGATCTTGCCCGCACGCGCGTCATCCATGAACTGCGTGTAGGTGATCGACTCGACCGGGCGGGTGCGGTCGAGCTGCTTGAAGACCGTGAACAGGACCAGTGCAATCACCAGCCAGACCGCGATCTTCGAGAACCATTGGTTGTTCACTAAGGCTCCTTGTGCCCGGGAGGGCGCGCCGATGCGGCGCTCATCGTCAGATGGGGCGGATTCTATGCCGATCAAGGGCCGTGCGCGGCGGCACGAATCGACACTCGAGCGGTGCTAAGTCCTTGTCAAAGCACAGGATTCTTCGGGTTCTGCTTTAGTCCCATGCCGACGATGAAAGTTTCCGACGAGCGGTCGCGCGAGGCCTTGGGCTTGATCGGCTTGACGACGCGGAAGGTCTGCTTGAACAACTTGACGAGCTGGCTGTAGCCGCTGCCGTGGAAAACCTTGGCCACCAGTGCACCGCCGGGCTTGAGGTGGCGCGTCGAAAACTCCACCGCCAGCTCGACCAGGTGCGCCATGCGCGCCGCGTCCGCGCTCTCGATGCCCGACAGGTTGGGCGCCATGTCCGACACCACCACATCGACCGGTCGGCCCCCCAGCGCCGCTTCAAGCTGCGCCATCACCGCGTCCTCGCGGAAGTCGCCCTGGATGAAGGACACGCCCTCGATCGGCTCGAACGGCAGCATGTCGAGCGCGATGATCCTGCCGTCGAGTTCGCCGACGGCCGCGCCGCCGCTGCCAGCTGCCCTGGGCGCAAACTTGCGCCGCAGGTACTGGCTCCACGCGCCGGGCACGGCGCCGAGATCGACCACCACCTGGCCCGGCTTGATCAGGCTCAAGGCCTCGTCGATCTCCTTCAACTTGTAGGCGGCGCGCGCGCGATAGCCCTCGCGCTGCGCGAGCTTCACGTAGGGGTCGTTGACATGGTCGTTCAACCACGCCTTGTTGACCTTCTTGCTTTTGGTGTTGACTTTCATCGCGTCAGGATAATGCGCGCATGGCCGCCATCGCTCTCACCGCCTCGCAACGCCGCGAACACCGCGCCGCGTCCCATCATCTCGACCCGGTGGTCGCCATCGGCAACGACGGTCTCACGGCCGGCGTGCGCCAGGAAATCGACGTCGCCCTCAAGGCGCACGGGCTGATCAAGGTGCGCGTCTTCAGCGACGATCGCAATGCGCGCGAAGCCTTGCTGGCCGAGCTCACCGACCAGCTCAACGCTGCGCCGGTGCAGCACATCGGCAAGCTGCTGGTGCTGTGGCGGCCGCTGCCGATGAAGGACAAGGTTGAGCGCGACGATCGAGGTGCAGCGCCAAAGGTGGTCAAGATCCTCAAGTTCAGCAAGAGCGGCAACCACCGGCCGCAGGTGAAGAAGCTGACCGTGCGCGGCAACGAGCGGCTGACCGCCGGCGGTATCGTCAAGCGGGCGAAGAAGCGGCCCGCTCAAACGAGCGCGAAGAAAAAGGCGCTGGCGGGCGCCTGATCAGACGTATCGAACGTCGATGATTTCGAAGCTCTTCGTGCCGCCGGGCGCGTCGTACTCGGCGACTTCGCCGGCTTCCTTGCCGATCAGCGAGCGCGCGATCGGCGAGGAGATCGAGATCAGGCCCTGCTTCAAGTCGGCTTCGTCGTCGCCGACGATCTGATACGTCACCTTCGCGCCGCTGTCTTCGTCTTCGAGATCGATCGTCGAGCCGAAAACCACGCGTCCGTCGGCGTCCAGCTTGGCGGGATCGATGATCTGCGCAGCCGCGAGCTTGGACTCGAGCTCGAGGATGCGACCTTCGATGAAGCCCTGCTTGTCTTTCGCCGCGTCGTATTCGGCGTTCTCCGAGAGGTCGCCCTGCGCGCGCGCTTCGGAGATAGCCTGGATGACGGCATGACGCTCGACGGTTTTGAGGCGCTGCAGTTCGGAACGAAGTTTTTCCGCGCCGCGCACGGTGAGGGGGACGGTTGCCATCGTGTGGTGTTCAGTGAAGTCTGGAATGCAGTTCCTGCAGCGACATCACGTCGATGTCGCTCTGGTGCTTGAGCGCTTCGGTGGCGGCTTCGCAGCCGGCCATCGTCGTGTAGTAGGTGACGCGATGCGCCAACGCCGCGGTGCGGATGTAGCGCGAATCGGCGATCGCCGTGCGCGTTTCATCGACCGTGGTGAAGACGAGTTGAATGTCGCCGGCCTTGACCATGTCGGCGATGTGCGGCCGGCCGTCCTTGACCTTGTTGACGAGTTTCACCGGCACCCCGGCCGCGCCGATCGCGGCCGCGGTGCCCTTGGTGGCGACGATCGAGAAGCCGAGGTCGTGCAGGTCGGACGCGACCTTGATCGCACGGTCCTTGTCGCTGTTCTTCACCGTGATGACGACCGTGCCCTTGCTCGGCAGACGTGATCCCGCCCCGAGCTGGCTCTTCAACATCGCCTCGCCGAAGGTCTCGCCCACGCCCATGACCTCGCCGGTGGAACGCATCTCGGGGCCGAGGATCGGATCGACGCCGGGGAACTTGTTGAACGGGAACACGGCTTCCTTGATGCTGAAGTACGGCGGGATGACTTCGCCTTTCACGCCCTTCTGGTCCTTGAGCTTCATGCCCGCCATGCAGCGCGCCGCGATCTTGGCGAGCGGCTGGCCGGTGGCCTTGCTGACGTAGGGCACGGTGCGCGAGGCGCGCGGGTTGACTTCGAGCACGTATACCACCGCATCGTCGCCCTCGCCTTGAATGGCGAACTGGGTGTTCATCAGCCCGACGACCCCCAGCGCCCTGGCCATCAGCGCAGCCTGGCGGCGCATCTCGTCCTGCAGTTCAACCGACAGCGAGTACGGCGGCAGCGAGCATGCCGAGTCGCCGCTGTGGATGCCGGCGGCCTCGACGTGTTCCATGATGCCGCCGATCATCACGTCGGTGCCGTCGCTGATGCAATCGACATCGACTTCGATCGCATCGTCGAGAAAGCGGTCGAGCAGCACGGGCGACTTCTCGCTGACCTTGACCGCCTCGCGCATGTAGCGCTCGAGATCCTTGTCGCCGTGCACGATCTCCATCGCGCGGCCGCCGAGCACATAGCTCGGACGCACCACCAGCGGGTAGCCGATCTCGTGCGCGAGGGCCAGCGCGGCTTCTTCGGTGCGCGCGGTGCGGTTCGGCGGCTGCTTCAACTTCAACTCGTGCAGCAGCTTCTGGAAGCGCTCGCGGTCTTCGGCGATATCGATCGAGTCGGGCGAGGTGCCGATGATCGGCACACCGGCGCGTTCGAGATCGAGCGCGAGCTTCAACGGCGTCTGGCCGCCGTACTGCACGATCACGCCCAGGGGCTTTTCCTTGGCCACGATCTCGAGCACGTCTTCGAGCGTCACCGGCTCGAAGTAGAGCCGGTCGCTGGTGTCGTAGTCGGTCGAGACCGTCTCCGGATTGCAGTTGACCATGATGGTCTCGTAGCCGTCTTCGCGCATCGCCAGCGCGGCATGCACGCAGCAGTAGTCGAACTCGATACCCTGGCCGATGCGGTTCGGGCCGCCGCCGAGCACCATGATCTTCTTCCTGTCGGTCGGCTCGGCCTCGCACTCCTCGTCGTAGGTCGAGTACATGTAGGCGGTCTGGGTCGCGAACTCGGCCGCGCAGGTGTCGACACGCTTGTAGACCGGGCGCACGCCGAGCGCGTGGCGCATCTGCCGCACCGCATGCTGGTTGGTCGCGGTGAGTTTGGCGATGCGCCGGTCGGAGAAGCCCTTGCGCTTGAGAAAGCGCAACTCTTCGCGGCTCAGCCCGTCGAGCGCGCGCGCCGCCAGCTTCTTCTCGACGCCGATCAGATCCTCGATCTGCGCCAGGAACCAGGGATCGATCGCGGTCTCGTCGAAGATCTCCTCCAGCGACATGCCGATGCGAAAGGCGTCGCCGACGTAGAGGATGCGCTCCGGCCCGGCGTTGCCGATGGCTTCGACGATCTCTTCGCGATCGGTCTCGCGTTCGGTGAGGCCGTCGATGCCGGTCTCCAGCCCGCGCAACGCCTTCTGGAAACTCTCCTGGAAGGTGCGGCCCATCGCCATCACCTCGCCCACCGACTTCATCTGCGTCGTCAGGTGTGGATCGGCCGCGGGGAACTTCTCGAACGCGAAGCGCGGGATCTTGGTGACGACGTAGTCGATCGACGGCTCGAACGACGCCGGCGTGGCGCCTCCCGTGATGTCGTTGCGCAGTTCATCGAGCGTGTAGCCCACGGCCAGCTTGGCCGCGACCTTGGCGATCGGAAAACCCGTCGCTTTCGACGCCAACGCGGATGACCGCGAAACGCGCGGATTCATCTCGATCACCACCATGCGCCCGGTCTTCGGGTCGATCGAGAACTGCACGTTGGAGCCGCCGGTATCGACGCCGATCTCGCGCAGGATCGCGATCGAGGCGTTGCGCATCAGCTGGTATTCCTTGTCCGTCAGGGTCTGCGCCGGCGCCACCGTGATCGAGTCGCCGGTGTGGATGCCCATCGGGTCGAGGTTCTCGATCGAGCAGACGATGATGCAGTTGTCGGCGCGGTCGCGCACGACTTCCATCTCGTACTCCTTCCAGCCGATCAGCGACTCTTCGATCAACAACTCGTGCGTCGGCGAGAGGTCGATGCCGCGCCTGCAGATCTCCTCGAACTCTTCCGGGTTGTAGGCGATGCCGCCGCCGGTGCCGCCCATCGTGAAGCTGGGGCGGATGACCATCGGAAAGCCCGAACCACCGATGTCGGCCTGGATGCGCTTTTGCACGGCCCAGGCCTGTTCGAGCGTGTGGGCGATGCCGCTCTTGGCCGACCCGAGGCCGATCGACGTCATCGCGTCCTTGAACTTCATGCGGTCTTCGGCCTTCTCAATCGCGTGCTCGTTGGCACCGATCATCTCGACGCCGTACTTGGCGAGCACGCCATGCTTGTGCAGATCGAGCGCGCAGTTCAGCGCGGTCTGCCCGCCCATCGTCGGCAGCACCGCGTCGGGCCGCTCCTTGGCGATGATCTTCTCGACCACCTGCCAGGTGATCGGCTCGATGTAGGTCGCATCCGCCATGCCCGGGTCGGTCATGATCGTCGCCGGATTGCTGTTGACGAGGATGACGCGATAGCCCTCTTCGCGCAGAGCCTTGCAGGCCTGCGCGCCGGAATAGTCGAACTCGCAAGCCTGGCCGATGACGATCGGGCCGGCGCCGATGATGAGGATGCTCTTCAGGTCGGTGCGCTTGGGCATTTCAGGTCTCCCGCCGGGCCGCCCCAAGGGAGACCTGCGCCCCCTTGGGGGGCAGCGAACGAACGTGAGCTTGGGGGCTCGCTACTTCCATCAGCGCCACGAAGCGGTCGAACAGGTAGGCGATGTCGTGCGGGCCCGGGCTCGCCTCCGGATGGCCCTGAAAGCAGAACGCCGGCTTGTCGGTCCGGGCCAAGCCCTGCAGCGTGCCGTCGAACAGGCTGATGTGCGTGGGGCGCAGCGTCGAAGGCAGCGATTTCTCGTCGACCGCGAAGCCGTGGTTCTGGCTGGTGATCGAGACACGCCCGCTGTCGAGATCCTTCACCGGATGATTGGCGCCGTGATGGCCGAACTTCATCTTGAAGGTCTTCGCACCCGAGGCCAGCGCCATGATCTGGTGCCCCAGGCAGATGCCGAAGGTCGGCACGCCGCGCTCGATGATCGTGCGCGTCGCGGCGATGGCGTAGTCGCAGGGCTGCGGATCGCCTGGGCCGTTCGACAGGAAGATGCCGTCGGGCTTCATCGCCAGCACATCGGCCGCACTCGTCTGCGCCGGCACCACCGTGATGCGGCAGCCACGCGACGCGAGCATGCGCGCGATGTTGCGCTTGAGACCGAAGTCGTAAGCGACGACGTGAAAGCGCGGCGCGGTTTGCGCGCCGTAGCCGACGCCGAGCGCCCACTCGGTTTCGCTCCAGCCATACGGCTCGCGCACAGAAACCACCTTGGCCAGATCGAGCCCCGACATGCTCGGCGCGGCACGCGCCGCGGCCACCGCCTGCGCGATCTGCGCCTCGCCCACCACCGCGCCCACCGGGAATGCAGCGATGCAACCGTTCTGCGCCCCCTGCGTGCGCAGATGGCGCGTCAGCTTGCGCGTGTCGATGTCCGCAATCGCCACCGTGCGCTCGCGTTCGAGGTACTGCGCGAGCGTCATGACGGCGCGGAAGTTGGAGACGCGCAGCGGCAGATCCTTGATCACCAGGCCCGCGGCGAAGACCTTGCGCGCTTCGACGTCTTCGTCGTTGACGCCGTAGTTGCCAATGTGCGGATACGTCAGCGTGACGATCTGCTGGCAGTAGCTCGGGTCGGTGAGGATTTCCTGGTAGCCGGTGAGCGCGGTGTTGAACACCACCTCGCCGACGGTGCGGCCGGCAGCGCCGATCGAAGTGCCTTGGAAGACAGTGCCGTCGGCAAGGGCGAGCACGGCGGGGGGCAGAACGGGCAGCAAGTCGAAAACTCCGGGCGGGAATGGCCCGCGGTTGTCGTTCACCCGGCTCGCGGCGGGCGTGCTGCTGATCCTGGATGGGTTGGCAGGAAAACCGAGGGCTTCGTCGTGTGAGAAAGCGCCGAATTATAGAGGGCGGGTCGCTGGCGCCCGCCCGAAGCGGGGGGCGCGCGATGTCGCCACGGCCCGCAAGGTCATTCCCGAGTGCGATGGTAGGGAACTAGAATCGTCGCTGCGGATTCTCAGCCGCATCACCCACATCAACGGAGGTTCTTGACATGGACGATCGTCTGCAAACCGCCTATGCCGGCAACGCCGGTTCGGGCGCGCTGGCCGTCGAGCGCAACCGCGTACTGCGCAACACCTACTGGCTGCTGGCCTTGTCGCTGGTCCCTACCGTGCTGGGCGCGTGGATCGGCATCAAGACCGGGATCATGGCCAGCATGGGCATGGGCATGTCCACGATCATCTTCTTCGCCGGCGCGTTCGGCCTGATGTTCGCGATCGAGAAGTTCAAGAACTCGGGCGTCGGCGTCGCGCTGCTGCTCGGCTTCACCTTCTTCATGGGCTTGATGCTTTCGCGTTTGCTGGCCGCCGTGCTCGGCTTGTCCAACGGCTCGACGCTGATCATGTACGCCTTCGGCGGCACGGCCGCTGTGTTCTTCGGCATGGCCAGCCTGGCCGGGGTGATCAAGCGCGACCTGTCGAACATGGGCAAGTTCCTGTTCGTCGGCGCGATCATGCTGCTCGTCGTCGGCATCATCAACCTGTTCGTGCAGTCGAGCGCGCTGATGATCACGCTGTCGGTGATCGCCATCGGGCTGTTCTCGGCCTTCATGCTGTACGACCTGAAGCGCATCATCGACGGCGGCGAAACCAACTATGTCAGCGCGACGCTGGCGCTCTACCTGGACGTCTACAACGTGTTCCAGAGCCTGCTGGCGCTGCTCGGCATCTTCGGCGGTGAACGAGAATAGTAGGACGCTTCGAGGAAGGACGCTTCGCTGGATCAACAAGGCCCCCTTTCGGGGCCTTGTCCGTTTATGGTCTCTCAAAGATGGCAATGCTCTCGACGTGCGCGGTGTGCGGGAACATGTTGACCACGCCGGCGGCCACGCAGCGGTAGCCGGCCTGGTGCACCAGCAGGCCGGCGTCGCGCGCCAGGGTCGCCGGGTTGCAGCTGACATAGACGATGCGTTGCGGCGGCGCCCACGCGCTTGCGCCCTGCACCAGATCGGCCGCGGCTTTCGCCAGCGCGAACGCGCCCTCGCGTGGCGGATCGACCAGCCACTTCTCGGCTGCGCCTTCGGCGGCCAGAGAATCCGCAGTCAGGTCGAAGAGATTGCGCGCAGCAAACGTCGCCTTCGCGATGCCGTTGCGCCGCGCGTTTTCGCGCGCCCGGCGCACAAGCACTTCGCTGCCTTCGATGCCCAACACTTCGCGCGCCCTTGTCGCCAGCGGTAGCGTGAAATTACCCAGGCCGCAGAACCAGTCGATGACGCGCTCGTGCAGCTGCACATCGAGCAGGCGCACGCCGCGGTTCACCAGCACGCGGTTGATGTGCGGATTGACCTGGGTGAAATCGGTGGGCGCAAACGGCATCGTGATGCCGTACTCGGGCAGCGCGTAGGCCAGTTCATCGCCGCCGTTGTCGAGGCGGTGCACGCTGTCCGGGCCTTTCGGTTGCAGCCACCACTGCACACCATGCGCGGCGGCGAAGTCGCGCAGCCGCTGGCAGTCGGCCGCGCTCAAGGCTTCGAGATGGCGCAGCACCAGAGCGGTCACGGTGTCGCCCATCGCCAGCTCGATCTGCGGCAGCGTCTGCCGCGCATCCATCGCCATGACGAGCTCACGCAGCGGCATCAGCAGCGCGCTCACCTTCGACGGCAGCACCGCGCACGAGCGCATGTCGGCGATGTAGCGGCTCTTGCGCTCGTGAAAGCCGATCAGCACGGTGCCCTTCTTCTCGACGTAGCGCACCGAGAGCCGCGCGCGATATCGATAGCCCCAGGCCGGGCCCTCGATCGGCCGCAAGACGACCTCGGGCCGCACCTTGCCGAGGTGCCAGAGGTTGTCTTCGAGCGTGCGTTGCTTGACCGCGACCTGCGCGGCCGGATGCAGGTGCTGCATCTTGCAGCCGCCGCAGGCACCGGCATGCAGGCCGAAGTGCGGGCAGACCGGGCGCACGCGCTGCGAGCTCTCGCGCGTGCACGCCGTCACGGCCGCCTGCTCCCAGTTGTTCTTGCGCCGGTGCACCTTCACCTGCACGCGCTCGCCGGGCAGCGCGCCTTCGATGAACACGACCTTGCCCTCGGCGTTGCGTGCCACGCCCTGCGCTTCGAGGTCGAGCGATTCGACCTCGAGCCACTCTTCAGGTGCCGTCATTGAGCCCCCTACGGCCCTCCGGGCCGGTCCCCCAGGGTCCTGCAAGGGCCGCTTCGTGGCCCTTGGGGAGCGAGCACCTTGGGAGCGGCCCGGCGGCGCTCATTTCCAGGCTTCGAGGTATTCGGCCCAGTGCGGCTCGCCGAGCTTGCCCAGGGTCTCGCGCGCCAGCGCCACCTCGCGCTCATGCTCGGCCTCGGTGAAGCCGCCGCGCATCTTCTGGAAGCGGCAGTACATCAGCCAGGTGTTCATGACGTTGGTTTCGCAGTAGCGGCGGATGTCGTCGAGCTTGCCGTCGAGGTACGCGCCGTACACCTGCGAGCCGTCCATGCCGAGCTTGCCCGGCAGACCGCAGAGCTTGGCCATCGCGTCGAGCGGCGCGTTGGCGCGCGGCTGGTAGAGCGCCAGCAGGTCCATCATGTCCAGGTGGCGCGTGTGGTAGCGCGAGATGTAGTTGTTCCACTTGTACTCGCGGTCGTCTTCGCCCATGTCCCAGTACTTGTCGGCGACGACGCCGTGCTTCAGGCCGCGGTAGTGCAGCACCGGCAGGTCGAAGCCGCCGCCATTCCAGCTGACGAGCTGCGGCTGGTGCTTCTCGATCTTGTCGAAGAAGGTCTGGATGATGCTGTGCTCGCTGTGGCCGTCGGCGTCGGCGAAGGACTGCACCGTCACGCCCTTGGGGTGGCGGAACACGCAACTGATGACGAGCACGCGCTGCAGGTACAGCGGCAGCATGTCGCTCTTGCCGCTGGCCTTGCGTTCGGCGAGCTCTGCGGCATGCACTTCGGCGTCACTCGAAGCCGCATCTGCGGCGCGCAGCGCGCGCAATCCCGCCACGTCGGGAATCGTCTCGATGTCGAAGACCAGAACCGATGCGGGCATCAGTCAGTTCCGACGGGCCGTCCCTAGGGACTGACGCTCCCCTCGGGGGACGCGAGCAGAGCGAGCTGGGGGCATCAGAACACGGAGTCGCGATCGATGCCGCGCCGCTGCATGTGGCGCTTCAACTTGGCCAGCGCCTCCTGCTGGATCTGGCGCACGCGCTCACGCGTCAACCCGAGGCGCTCAGCCAGCGCTTCGAGCGTCTCCGGCTCGCGGTGGTACAGGCCGAAGCGGCCGGTCAGCACCTCGCGCTCGCGCTTGCTCAATTCGAGCATTTCGCTCTCGACCAGCGAGCCGAGTTCGTGGTGCAGCAACTGGTCTTCGGGGTCGTCGTGGCCGTCGTCGGCGACGCCCTCGAGCAGCGACTCACCCGAGGCTTCGCCGTCGCCGCGCGCATCGCGCGGCGCGTCGAGCGAGGCCGGTTGCTCGGCATAGCGCAGCAGGTCGGACACTTCCTGCGCCGTCCGGCCGACGCGCTGCGCGATCTGCTCGACGCGCACCGGCCGGTCGTCGTTCTCGCCGGCCAGCGCACGCTCGCCCTCGAGCGCGCGGCGCGCGCGCAGCACCTGGTTCAGTTCGCGCACCACGTGCACCGGCAGCCGCACCAGACGCGCCTGATGCATGATCGCGCGCTCGATCGCCTGTCGGATCCACCATGAGGCGTAGGTCGAGAAACGAAAGCCGCGCTCCGGCTCGAACTTGGCGGTGGCGTGCATCAGGCCGAGGTTGCCCTCTTCGATCAGGTCGGTCAGCGGCAGGCCACGTCCGAGATAGTTCTTGGCGATGCTGACCACGAGCCGCAGGTTGCGCTCGATCATCGATTGCCGTGCATCGAAGTCGCCGTTGCGCGCGCGCACTGCGGTGGCGTACTCCTCCTCGGGCGAGAACAACGGCGCGCGGCGGATTTCGCGCAGGTAGGTCTGCAGCGTGTCGGCAGCGTTGCCGTCCTCGACGCCGCTGCCGCCATCGATCGCGGGCAGTTCAGGCGCGTCGTCGCGCGCCACGCTCCCTGTTGCTGCCAGCGCGCCGAATGCAGCGCTGTCGTTGGGATCGTGCGGGCGCAGGGACACTAGGGCTCCCTCGTGCTGCGCACGGTCCCTCCGGGAGGGACGAAGCGCCCCCTTCGGAGCGGCCGTGCGGTGGCGCTCATTTCAGCGTGGCGGCAGCAGGCGCGCCGGGTCGATCGGTTTGCCGAGGCGGCGGATCTCGAAGTGCAGCTGCACCCGCTCCGCATCGCTCGACCCCATCTCGGCAATCTTCTGTCCGCGCCGCACGGCCTGATCTTCCTTCACCAGCAGCGTCTGGTTGTGGGCGTAGGCGGTGAGGTAGCTGGTGTTGTGCTTGACGATGACGAGATTGCCATAGCCGCGCAGGCCCGACCCTGCATAGACCACGCGCCCGTCGGCGGCGGCCAGGACCGGATCGCCCGCTTTGCCGGTGAAGACGAGGCCCTTGTTGCGAGCGTCGTCGAAGGGTGCGGCCACGATCGCAGTGGAGGGCCAGGCCCAGGCCACGTCGTCGTCGGCCTCGCGCGCAGGAGGAGGTGCAGGCGTCACGGCCGGCGCAGCCGGCGGCGCTGGTGCAGCCGTCACCACTGTCGCCGTCGGCGCCGAAGCGGCCGGGGCGGTGGCAGCGGGCTTCGCATCGAGCGGCCGCGTCTCGACCTTGGCGACGTTCACGCCCTTGGTCGCCACGGTGGTCGCATCGACGCCTGGCGGCACCACGCGCAGCACCTGCCCCACTTCGAGCACGTTCGGGTTCTCGATGTTGTTCCAGCGCGCGATGTCCCGCCAGTTCTGGCCGTTCTCCAGCGCCACGCGCAGCAGCGTGTCGCCCGGCTTGACCGCGTAGTAGCCGGGCTTGCCCAGGTTCTCGACACCGGGCAGCGCCTTGGACGGCACCTCTGCGGTAGTGACGGCCACGGGTGCGGCCGGCGCAACCGCTCCGCTTGTCGGCGCGGTGCGTGTGGGAGCGCGGTCTTCGATCGGCGCGCGGTTCAGTGAGGTCGAGCAGCCGGCGGCGAGTGCGCACGCCATCAGCGCGAGGCCGATGCGCGCGAGTCGCGGCTCCAGAATCGAAAGTGAAGTGATGACGCTCATGCAGTGCCCGATCTTAACGGCACGAAGTGCACGGCATCGTGCTGGCGCCGCGACCAGCCGTTCTGGTGGCGATCGACGGTGACCAGCACCTGCGCGCCGCTCGCATCGGCTTGTGTCGGCGCCACCAGGCGCCCGCCGATCGCGAGCTGATCGAGCCAGGCCTTCGGCAGGTCTTCGCCACCGGCAGCACAGACGATCGCGTCGTACGGCGCGTTGGGCGCATGGCCGAGGCGGCCGTCGCCATACACCAGGCGCAGGTTCGAGCGCGGCATCGATGCCAGGTGCTCGCGCGCCTTTTCATGCAGCGGCCGCAGGCGCTCCACCGAGATCACCATCGACGCCAGGCGCGACAGCAGCGCGGCCTGATAGCCGCAGCCGGTGCCGAT
This sequence comes from uncultured beta proteobacterium, assembly GCA_963738605.1. Lineage (GTDB taxonomy): Bacteria > Pseudomonadota > Gammaproteobacteria > Burkholderiales > Burkholderiaceae_C > CADEEN01. Next base: position 395,032 of record CAVTXG010000010.1, on the reverse strand, counting down.
CTCGAGCACGCGACCCAGGCGCAGCGAGTGCGGCGCGCGCCCGGGCGCGTCGAACAGCAGTGCGATCATGCGCGCCACCACCGACGGCTTCGAGATCGTCTGGCCGTGTCCGATCGGCAGGCTGGTGTCTTCGTAGGCCTGCGCCGCCAGCGCCGCATCGACGAAGACATGGCGCGGCACCTGCTGCAGCGCATCGATCACCGGCCGGCAGTTCAACCCCTGCGTGCACAGGCGCTGCACCATGCGCGCGCGCACCGACTGCGAATCGAGGCCGACGCCCGACGGCGCCGGCGCAGGCGCCGTCGCAGGCCGCGCAACAACGCTGGGCTTTCGGCCGACGCTGTCCAGCACCAGCGGAAAGCGCGCATTGCGGCGGGTCACTGGGACACCTGCGGGCTTCGCACTGCAGTGCGGGCCGCCACGCTGTGCAGCCCCTTCGGTGCTGCGGGAACGGCCGGGCGACGGCTCATGCGGCCGCGCTGCGCAATGCAGTGGCCCAATCGTCCAACGCCGCGTGGTGCGTCAAGTCCACCTGCAGCGGCGTGATCGAGACGCAACCGGTGGCCGTGGCATGGAAGTCGGTGCCCTCGCCGGCTTCGCGTGCGTCGCCGGCCGGGCCGATCCAGTAGATCGTTTCGCCGCGCGGGCTGGTCTGCGCGATCACCGGCTCGCTCGCATGGCGACGGCCCAGGCGCGTCACGCGTCGCGGCAGCGCGAGTGCATCGGCCCGATTGGGAATGTTGACGTTGAGCAGGAAGGGCTTGGCATGCGGCGCAGCCAGCACCGCCTCGACCACCGAGCGCGCCACGGCTGCGGCTGCATCGAGGTGCACCCAGCCCTTGTCGACCTGCGAGAACGCGATCGCCGGCACACCGAACAGGAAGCCCTCCATCGCCGCGGCGACGGTGCCCGAGTACAGCGTGTCGTCGCCCATGTTGGCGCCGTTGTTGATGCCCGACAGCACCAGGTCAGGCCGCCGCGGCAACAAGCCGGTGAGCGCGACGTGCACACAATCCGACGGCGTGCCGTTGACGTAGGAAAAGCCGTTGACGCCGCGGTAGAGCGACAAAGGCCGGTGCAGCGACAACGAGTTCGACGTGCCGCTGGCGTTCTGCTCGGGGGCGATGACATCGATGTCGCCGAGCCCCTGCATCGCCTGCACCAGCGCGGCCAAGCCTGGCGCGAGATAGCCGTCGTCGTTGGCAATCAGGATTCGCATGTCAGTCGCACATCAGTGGCAGCGTCATTGTTCGATTGTAGGCAGCGTGTCTATCATCGATGACCAATGCACATGAAGGAAGTGTCGATGCACGCTTGGCTTTGCGAAACACCCACCGGCGCCGACACCTTGCGCTGGACCGAACAAGCCACTCCGCAGCCGCGCGCCGGCGAGGTGCTGATCGCCGTGCACGCGGCGAGCCTGAACTTCCCCGACCTGCTGACCGTGCAGAACAAGTACCAGATCAAGCCGCCGCTGCCGTTCGTGCCGGGGAGCGAGTACTCGGGCGTGGTGCAGGCCGTGGGCGAAGGCGTGCGCCACGTCGAGCCCGGCGATGCCGTCGCGTCGATCGGCGTCACTGGCGGCTTCGGCACGCACGCCTTGGCCAACGCCGCCACGGTGTTGCCGCTGCCTGCCGGCTTCGATCTCGACGACGGCGCGGCCTTTGCCTTCACCTACGGCACTTCGCACCACGCGCTGATCGACCGCGGCGCGCTGCAGGCCGGCGAGACGGTGCTGGTGCTGGGCGCGGCCGGCGGCGTCGGCAGCGCTGCGGTGCAGATCGCCAAGGCCGCAGGCGCGCGCGTGGTGGCCGCAGTCTCGTCGGCAGAGAAAGCGGCGTTCTGCACCGAACTCGGCGCCGACATGAGCATCGACCTGTCGCACCAGGGCCTGCGCGATGCGCTCAAGATCGCACAGGTCAACCCCGACGTGATCTATGACCCGGTGGGTGGCGATCTCAGCGAAGCCGCGTTTCGCAGCATCGCCTGGCGCGGACGCCACCTGGTGGTGGGCTTCGCCGCCGGCCCGATCCCGTCACTGCCGCTGAACCTGTCGCTGCTCAAGGGCGCGTCGATCGTCGGTGTGTTCTGGGGCGATTTCGCCCGTCGCGAGCCCAAAGCCTTCCAGCGGGGCCTGTCGCAGTTGTTCGAGTGGTACGGCCAAGGCGCGGTCAAGCCGGCCATCGACACCAAGTTGCCGATGACCGCCCTGCCCGAAGCCTATGAGCGCATGGCGTCGCGCCGCGTACACGGCAAGCTCCTGCTCGTGAACCACCCGACCTGAGTGCCCCCATGCCTTCCCGAGGGTGCTCAAATGTCCGCCGCAGCCAACTCGTCATGAGCGGTTTGCGCTTGCGCTACGATCGACCGTGAGCTAGAAGGGGCAGCGATGACAGTCAAGGTCCTGATCCTCGAAGACAACCCGGTGGCGCGAGCTTTCTTGTGCCGGGTGGTGCGCGAGAGCTTCAGCGACGTCATCGCGATCACCGAAGCCGGTGACCTCGAGGGCGCTCGCAAGCAGATCACATTGGCCGGCGGCGGCAGCGGCATGCACGGTGCCGACCCGTTCAAGCTGATCCTGGTGGATCTCGAACTGCCCGACGGCAACGGCATGGACCTGCTGGCCGAACTGGTGCACTACCCCGCCACCAAGATCGTCACCACGCTGTATTCGGATGACGATCATCTCTTCCCGGCCCTGCAGCGCGGCGCCGACGGCTATCTGCTCAAGGAAGACCGCTTCGAGGTGCTGGTCGAAGAGTTGCAGAAGATCGTACGCGGACAGCCACCGTTGTCGCCGGCGATCGCTCGCCGCCTGCTGACGCATTTTCGCAGTGGCAGCGACGGCGATGCCGGCGCGCCTGGCTCTGGCCTTTCGTCGTCCAACTTCTCCACCAGCAAGCCGGTCCCGTTGGTGGACAAGCCGCTCGATCACGAGCGCCTGACGCCGCGCGAGAGCGAGGTGCTGACCTACCTCAGCAAGGGCTTCACGATCAAGGAGATCGCCAATCTGATGGGCATCAAGTGGTTCACCGTCAACGACCACATCAAGTCCATCTACAAGAAGCTGAACGTCTCCAGCCGCGCGGAGGCAGCGGTGCTGGCAAGCAAGCAGGGCCTGGTGTAGCCGCTGAACCATTGAAATGCCACCCGAGGGCCGCCTGAGACGGGATGCGATGCAAGGCGCAAATGCTCGCGATGCCCATTGGCATCGCGAGCATTTGCAACGCCGCGCCGCGCCCGTATCGGGCGGACAGCGGGGGGCGGTTTCAGTGGTTTAGTGGACTGGGAGCCTTTCCTTGCACGCCACGTCCGGGCTCGGCCTGCCGCCGACGCTGACGCCGGCCGATTCGCACGCGCCGGACGGCACCGACGACAGCGACTGGGAGCGCCGTTCGCGCAACCGCACCCCCTCGGCGCGCTGGATCGGCTGGCGCCTGCGTGGCCTGGTGCTCGCCGCGTTGCTCGGCTGCCTGGCGATGTTCGTGCTGATCCGTGCGCTGTCGCAACAGCCGGTGCTCGATCAGCGGGTCACCGTGGACGAGCGTGGCGGCATGCGCCTGGCAGGCCAGGGGCCGCAACCGCTGGCCGGCCTGCTCGACAACGCCGGCCGCGCCCAGCCGATCGACCACCTGCTGCTGCAGCGCTCGGCACGCTGGATGGTGAGTGACGCCGACCGCGAGCGCCACCGGCAGCAGCACGACGCGCTGGCAGCGGCGCTGGCGCGCGGCCAGGCCCAGTTCGTGACCGGCGGCGAAGCTCGCACCATCACGGTGGCCACGACGCCGCGCGCCGCGGCTGGCCTGGGCTGGGTGTTCTGGCTGTTGTCGACACTGGCGCTGTTGTTGTACCTGGTGACGATGGTGGTGCTGATGGCGCGACCCGGACAGCGCAACGCGCTGTATGCCGTGATGGCATCGGCACAGTGCGGCAACCTGGTCTTCGTGGCGGTGCTGTCCACGCCCGGCATTGGTTGGCCCGAAGGCTTCATGCGCTGGGAGCACGACGCACGCAGCGCCTTCGACCTCATCACCGCGGGCGCGCTGGCGCATGTCTCGAACCTGCACCCACGGCGCCTGCCGCAGTGGGGACACCGGGCCGCGGTGACCTGGTTGGCGGTGGCCGCGGTGGTCGTGCTGGTGACCGTGGTGCGCGTACCGTACTCATGGTGGCTGACGCAATGCACGCTGATCGTTGCCGGCAGCGTCGCCATCGCGCAGTTCTTGTGGATGCAGCGCCGCGAGCCGCATCCGCTGGCCGTGCAGCTGTTGCGCTTCTCGGTGGTGATCGTCGCCACGCTGCTGCTGCTCACGCTCACCATCGCCTCGATCGGCCCGGCACTCGACCCACGCGGCCAGGCGCCGGCACTGGGCTCGACGATGTGGGTCGTGTTCGTTTCGGTGATGCTGGTGCTGCTGCCGTTTCTGTCGCGCACGCAGCAGTTGATGCGCGAGTTCTCGCTGGTGGCCGGCGTCAGCACCGTGGCCACCGCGCTCGATCTGCTCTTCGTCGCTGTCTTCTCGCTCGGCAGCTTCGCCTCGCTGACCTTGGCCACCTTTTTGTCGCTGGCGCTGTACGCTGGCGCGCGCCAGTGGCTGCTGTCGCGGCTGATCTCGCGCAAGCGCGTCTCCACGGAGCGCATGTTCGAGCACATCTACCGCATGGCGCGCGAGGTTCAAGTGCAACCGCAGAGCAGCGCCGAGCAGATGCGCCGCTTGATGCGCGAGCTCTTCGATCCGATCGAAGCGCGCCTCGCCGCGCGCGGGACGCGCCGCTCGCAGGTACTGTCCGACGGCACGCAGTTGGTGGTGCCGGTGCCCGATGTCGGCAGCGTGGCAGGCCAGCCGGGCGCCATCGTGCTCGGCTTTGCCGACCGCGGCCAGCGCCTGTTCTCGGAAGAAGACGCGCGCCTGACCGATCGCGTCGTCGATCTGATCGCGCGCGCCGTCGCCTTCGACCGTGCGGTCGAACACGGTCGCATCGAGGAGCGCGCGCGCATCGCGCAGGACCTTCACGACGACATCGGTGCCCGCCTGCTGACCTTGATGTACAAGGCGCCGACGCCCGAGATGGAAGACTACGTGCGCCACACGCTGAAGGATCTGAAGACCCTGACGCGCGGCCTGGCGGCGCCGAATCACCCGCTGTCGCATGCCGCGGCCGAATGGAAGGCCGACATCGCGCAACGCGTCTCGGCCGCCGGCGTCGCGCTCGCCTGGTCCTTCGTCTGCGACCGCGACTTCGAGTTGAGTGTGGTGCAGTGGTCGGCCCTGACGCGCGTGTTGCGCGAGCTCGTCAGCAACGCCTTGGCGCATGCGCAAGCCTCGACGATCCATATCGAGATCCGGCTGGAGGGGGGCAACCTGGCGCTGAGTGTGCGTGACGATGGCATCGGCCGCGCACCGCAGGGCTGGTCGCACGGCCTCGGCTTGGGCGGCGTGCGCAAGCGCGTCAAGCAGCTCGGCGGCGACGTCGCATGGAAAGAGAGCCAGCCCAGCGGCATCGCATGCCATGTCAGCGTGCCGGGGATGGCGAGCGCGGCTTGGCGGCCGATATGAGCGCATCGACGACAACGCCTGGGCAGCCTGCCCAGGCGTTGCATCAGTGGTCGGGGTGACAGGACTCGAACCTGCGACCCCCGGTCCCCCAGACCGATGCGCTACCAGGCTGCGCTACACCCCGACGAAGTCGCAGAGTATAGCGGTGGCCTCTTGATGTTCAGTCTTGAAGGAGATCGCGCAGGGCGAGCAGCTCGCTGCGCAACTGCAGCGGCGACAGCTCGGCTACATCCGGCACGGGCAGCAACAGGTCATCGGCTCGCGTCGTGCCCGTTGGGCATCGAGGCATCGCCGAGCTGGTTGCGCGCGCCGATGATGGTGAAGCCCTGTTCGTACAAGAGATCGCGGATGCGACGGATCAGCAGCACCTCGTGGTGCTGGTAGTAGCGCCGGTTGCCGCGTCGCTTCACCGGCTTGAGCTGCGTGAACTCCTGCTCCCAATAGCGCAGCACATACGGCTTGACGCCGCAAAGCTCGCTCACCTCACCGATCGTGAAGTAGCGCTTGGCGGGAATCGCCGGAAGGGCTTTCTCCAAGGAAATCAACAGCTTTCACCACGAAAGCTGAGAATCTACTCGAAGTCTTCCTCGGCTGCGGTTTCGCCTTGCACCAGACTCTTCAATTTGTGGCTGGCGTGAAATGTGACCACGTTGCGCGCCGTGATCGGGATGGCTTCGCCGGTGCGCGGGTTGCGCCCGGGCCGCGGCGCCTTGCGCCGGATGTTGAAGTTGCCGAAACCCGTGAGCTTGATGTCCTGGCCGCTCACCAGCGCCCCGCTGAGGATGTCGAAGAAGGCTTCGACCATGTCCTTGGACTCGCGCTTGTTCAGGCCGAGATGATCGAACAGCAGCTCCGACAGCTCGGCCTTGGTCAGCGTCGGCGTTTCGATCGATGGCAGGATCACCACGCGCTCGGGTCGTTGGGCATCGCTCATCGTCGTGTCTCCCTCAACTGCGCAAGCGCGCGCCCAGCCGTTGCACGGCGCGTTCGACAGCCTGCAGCTTGGCAGCCTCGATGCGTTCTTCGGTCAGCGTGAGGGCGTCGTCGCGCAGCTCGAGCCGCACCGTCATGCTGTGCTCGGGGTCGCTCGCATCCTTGGGCTTGTAGCGATCGAACAGGCGCGCCGATCGCAAGAGGCCCGAGGCATCGTCGGTGAGCGCGGCGATGAGCGCGTCGTGCGTCACGCCCTCGCCCACCACCAGCGCCACATCGCGCAGCGCCGACTGCTGGCGCGGCAGCACCGTGGGTTGCGGCAACGAACGCTGCAACAGCGCCTGCAAGTCCAGCTCGAACACGACCGCTGCTTGCGGCAGCTCGTAGCCCTGGCACCAACGCGGATGCAGCTCGCCGATCCAGCCGATGGCGCTGCCGTTCAGGTCTACGCGCGCGCTGCGTCCCGGATGCAGCGCCGGGTGTGCAGCCGCGACGAAGCGTGGCCGCAGCGGTGCGAGCAAGGCTTCGACATCACCTTTGACGTCGAAGTAGTCGACAGCGCGTTCGGCGCTGCCCCACTGCAATGCATCGGCTGCACCGTAGGCCAGCGCCGCCACGCGCAAGGGCTGATCGATACCAGTCACGGTCCCATCACCCTCCACCGCCGCGCCATCGCGCCGGTAGACGCGGCCGATCTCGAACAGGCGCACGCGTGTTGCGCGCAATGCGAGGTTGCGGCGCAGCGTATCGACCAGACTGCCGATCAAGCTCGAGCGCATGACCGAGTGCTGCGCCGCGATCGGGTTGAGCACGCGGATCGGATCTTCGTTGCCGGACAGCTCGCGCTCCCAGCGTTCCTCGACAAAGCTGTAGCCGATCATTTCCTGATAACCGAGATCGGCGACGGTACGGCGCAGCGTGTGTGCGCTGCGCCGCGACTCGGGCTTCAGGCTTGCAGTCACAGGTGCCAGCGGCGGCGTGTCCGGCAGCTTGTCGTAGCCGTGAACGCGGATGACCTCTTCGATCAGATCTTCCTCGATCGTCAGGTCGAAGCGCCACGACGGTGGCGTCACGGTGATCGTGCCCTCGCCTTGTGCGCATGCGAACCCGAGGCGAGCGAAGACATCCACGCATTGCGCCTGCGTGATCGGCATGCCGATGACCTTGGCCGCGCGTGCCACGCGCAGCGTCACCGGCGCGCGCTGCGGCATCGCCGGTTGCTGGTCGTCGATCAGGCCGCACACAGTGGTCGAGCTGCCGCAGATGTCGATCACGAGCTGAGTGATGCGCTCGATGTGCTCGACGGTACCGACCGCATCGACGCCGCGCTCGAAGCGATGTCCCGCGTCGGTTGAAAAGCCGTAGCGACGCGAGCGGCCCATCACCGCCTCGGGCCACCAGAACGCGGCCTCGACATAAACGTTGCGCGTCTCGTCGCTGACGGCCGTCCGGTCGCCGCCCATGATGCCGGCCAGCGACTCGACCTGCCCGCTGGCATCGGCGATCACACCGACCTGTGCATCGACTTCGACCGTCTCGCCGTTGAGCAGCTTCAGCGTTTCGCCCTTCGCGCCCCAGCGCACGACGAGCTCGCGATCGATCTTGTCCAGATCGAAAATGTGCGACGGTCGGCCGAACTCGAACATCACGTAGTTCGAGATGTCCACCAGCGCCGAGACGCTGCGCTGGCCGCAGCGCGCCAGACGATCGACCATCCACGGCGGCGTCTTGGCCCGCGGATTCACGCCACGCACAACGCGGCCCGAGAAGCGACCGCACAGATCGCTGGCCTCGATGCGCACCGGCAGCCTCGCATCGTGTGTCGCCTTCACCGACGCGAACGTCGGCGTTTTCAGCGGCGCTCCGGTCAGTGCCGCGACTTCGCGCGCGACACCGTACACCGACAGGCAGTGGCCGAGGTTGGGCGTGAGCTTGAGCGTGAAGAGGTGATCGTCCAGCGCCAGCACCTTGCGAACGTCTTCGCCCAGCGGCGCATCGGCCGCGAGTTCGAGCAGCCCGCCGTGGTCGTCGCTCAACTTCAGTTCGCGCGCCGAGCACAGCATGCCGAAGCTCTCGACGCCGCGCAGCTTGCCGACGTTGATCTTGAACGGCTTGCCGCTTCCATCGTCGCTCAGGCCCGGCGGCAACTCGGCGCCGACCAGCGCCAACGGGACGCGCATGCCCACGCGCGCGTTCGGCGCGCCGCAGACGATCTGCAGCGGCCCGTCCTTGGAGTGCCGGCCGGCATCGACGCGGCAGACGCGCAGCTTGTCGGCGTTCGGATGCGGCTCGGCCTCGACGATCTCGGCGACGACGATGTTGGCGAACGGCGGCGCCACCGGGCGGCACTCTTCCACCTCCATGCCCGAGACGGTCAGGAGATCAGCGAGTTGCGCGGTGGTCAGCGGCGGGTTGCAGAACTCGCGCAGCCAGCTTTCGGGAAACTGCATCGTCAGTGCCGCCCGGCCGCCCGAAGGTACTGACGCGCCCCCTCGGGGGGCCGCGAACGAAGTGAGCTTGGGGGCTTCATGTTTAGTTGAACTGAGAGAGGAAACGCAGGTCGTTCTCGAAGAACAACCGCAGGTCACTGACACCATAGCGCAGCATCGTCAGGCGATCGGCGCCCATGCCGAAGGCGAAACCGATGCAGCGCTCGGGGTCGAGGCCGAAATTACGCACCACGTTCGGATGAACCTGGCCGGAGCCGCAGACTTCCAGCCAGCGGCCCTCGAGCGGGCCGGAGCTGAAAGCGATGTCGATCTCGGCTGAAGGCTCGGTGAACGGAAAGTAGCTGGGGCGAAAGCGCAGTTTCAGCTCGTCGCTCTCGAAGAAGCGCCTGCAGAAGTCGCCGATCACGACCTTCAAGTCCGCGAAGCTGACGTTCTCGCCGATCCACAGGCCTTCGACCTGATGGAACATCGGCGAGTGCGTCGCGTCGCTGTCCACGCGGTAGGTGCGGCCCGGTGCGATGACGCGATCTCGGGCATCGGATTCACGCCGGCGTACTTTTTCGCATGGGCTCGTGCGTAGCGCACCTGCATCGGACTGGTGTGGGTGCGCAGATTCAACCAGTGGCCCTCGCTGTCCTTCACGTCCACGTAGAACGTGTCCTGCATCGAGCGCGCCGGATGGTTCTGCGGGCTGTTCAGCGCGGTGAAGTTGTACCAGTCGGTCTCGATCTCGGGGCCGTCGGCGACGTCGAATCCGATCGAGCCGAAGATCGCCTCGATGCGCTCGATCGTGCGGCTGACCGGGTGCAGCCCGGCGCCGCCGCGCTGGCGGCCGGGCAGCGTCACGTCCAGGGCCTCGGCCTTGAGCTGTGCGTCGAGCTCGGCCTGCGCCAAGGCATCGCGCGCTTGCGTCAGCGCCGCTTCGATCTGCTGCTTGGCGGCGTTGATCGACGCTCCGCGCGCCTTCTTCTCATCGATCGGCAGCGTGGCCAGCGCCTTCAGCAGCTCGGTGATGCGCCCGCTCTTGCCGAGAAAGCGCGCCTTGGCGTTCTCGAGCCCGGCCGGCGTGTCCGCCGCCGCGAACTCGCTGCGCGCCGCGCTCACCAGGGATTCGAGGTTGTCGTCGTTCATGTCACGCAAGAAAAAAGGCCGCCACCCAGGTGACGGCCTTGAACGCTCAGCTTCGAAGCGCCGCTCGCGCGGCGCGACAAAATCAAGCCAGCTGGGCCTTCACCTTGGCAACGATGCTGCCGAAAGCGGCCGGATCGTTCACGGCCATGTCGGCCAGCACCTTGCGGTCGATGCTCGATCTGGGCCTTCTTCAGGCCCGCCATGAACTCGCTGTAGCTCATGCCCGCCTCGCGGCCCGCCGGCGTTGATGCGGGCGATCCACAGCGCGCGGAAGTCGCGCTTCTTGGTGCGGCGGTCGCGGTAGGCGTACTGCCCCGCCTTCATCACCGCCTCCTTGGCGATGCGGAAGACGTTCTTGCGGCGGCCGCGGAAACCCTTGGCCTAGCGCGAGGACCTTCTTGTGCCGCGCGCGGGCGGTGACACCACGTTTGACTCGAGGCATGGTCGTTCTCCTTCCTGTGGGTAGAGACCGGCGAAGGCAACATCTGTGCGATGTGGCCGCATGTTGGTCTCGTGCACGTTGACGGCGCCGCGCAGGTGGCGCTTGTTCTTGGTGGTCTTCTTGGTGAGGATGTGGCGCTTGAACGCCTGACCGCGCTTGACCGTGCCGCCCGGCGCACGCGGAAGCGCTTCTTCGCGCTGCTCTTGGTCTTCATCTTGGGCATGTACTGCTCCTTTTTTGACGACCCTTGCAGGCGACTGTCGTTGGACAGTGCTTGATGGCCTGCAACGGCTTTTCTTCATGACCCGGTGACCAGACCGAGTCGCTGAATCCTGATCGAGTCAACGCCCCTAGGGGCAAATTACTGTTTCCTCTTCGGCGCCAGCACCATGATCATCTGCCGGCCTTCCAGCCTCGGCATCTGCTCCACCACCGCCACGTCGGCCAGGTCGTCGCGCACGCGCTCCAGCAGGCGCACGCCGAATTCCTGGTGCGCCATCTCGCGGCCGCGGAAGCGCAGCGTCATCTTCGCCTTGTCGCCTCCTCGGCAGGAAGCGCGTCAGGTTGCGCAGCTTGATCTTGTAGTCGCCTTCGTCGGTGCCGGGGCGGAACTTCACTTCCTTGACCTGGATCTGCTTCTGCTTGAGCTTCGCCTCGTGCGCTTCTTCTGCTCCTGGTACTTGAACTTGCCGTAGTCCATCAGCCGGCAGACCGGCGGCTCCGCCGTCGGCGCGATCTCCACCAGGTCGACGTTCCGCTCGCCCGCCATGCGCAGCGCTTCGCATGGTGCTGACGATGCCGAGCTGCTCGCCTTCGATTCCGACCAAGCCGCACTTCGGGTGCGTTGATCTCGCCGTTGAGCCGTGCTTGCGCTCGACGTTGGGAGTACGGCGGTCGAAGAAAGTAGCGATGGTGCGAGCCTCTTGCCGGTGCAAGGCCGATGCGCTCGAATGAAAATCGAGCCGCGCCTGGAACGACGCTCAGGCCTTGGCGATGATGGCTTGCTCGATCTTTGCGCGAAGGCTTCGAGCGGCATCGCGCCGAGATCCTCGCCGCCGCGGGCGCGCACGGCCACCGGTTCCAGCCTGCCTTCTCCTTGTCGCCGACGACCAGCATGGTACGGCAGCTTCTGCAGGCTATGTTCGCGGATTTTATAGGTGATTTTCTCGTTCCGCAAATCGGCGCTTGACCCGAAAGCCGTGTTTTTGCAGCGCTTTCACCACCGACGCGGCGTAGTCGCGCCTGCCCGTCGGTGATCGTTCAGGCACCACCGCCTGCACCGGGGCGAGCCAAGCCGGCAGCGCGCCGGCGTAGTTGCTCGATCAGGATGCCGATGAAGCGCTCCAGCGAGCCGACGATCGCCCGGTGCAGCATCACCGGCGGCTTGCGCGCGCTGTTGTCCTCGGCGACGTACTCGGCGCCCAGGCGCCCGGGCATCGGGAAGTCGACCTGCATCGTGCCGCACTGCCAGACGCGGCCGATGCGCGTCCTTCAGCGTGTACTCGATCTTCGGGCCGTAGAACGCGCCCTCGCCGGGCGAGATCTCGAACTCGACGCCCGAGCGCCGCAGCGACTCGCATCAGCGCGTGCTCGGCCTTGTCCCAGCTCTCGTCGGAGCCGATGCGCTTCGCCGGGCGCGTCGCGATCTTGTAGATGATGTCGGTGAAGCCGAAGTCGCGCATAGACCTTCTGCAGCAGCGCCGTGTAGGCGCACGCACTCGTCGAGGATCTGCTCCTCGGTGCAGAAGATGTGGCCGTCGTCCTGCGTGAAGCCGCGCACGCGCATGATGCCGTGCAGCGCGCCCGAGGGCTCGTTGCGGTGGCAGGCGCCGAACTCGCCGTAGCGCAGCGGCAGGTCGCGGTAGCTCGCATGCCCTGCTTGAAGATCTGGACGTGGCCCGGGCAGTTCATCGGCTTGACCGCGTAGTCGCGCTTCTCCGACTCGGTGGTGAACATGTTCTCGCGGTAGTTCTCCCAGTGGCCCGGGCTTCTCCCACAGCGCGCGGTCGAGGATCTGCGGGCCCTCGCACCTCCTGGTAGCCGTTGTCGCGGTAGACGCGGCGCATGTACTGCTCGACCTGCCTGCCAGAGCGCCCAGCCCTTCGGGTGCCAGAACACCATGCCGGGCGCCTCTTCCTGCAGGTGGAAGAGGTCGAGCTGCGTGCCGAGCCGGCGGTGGTCGCGCTTCTCGGCCTCCTCGAGCATCGTCAGGTAGGCGTCCTAGTCTTCCTTCTTCGCCCAGGCCGTGCCGTAGATGCGCTGCAGCATCTCGTTCTTCGAGTCGCCGCGCCAGTAGGCGCCGGCGACCTTCATCAGCTTGAAGACCTTCAGCTTGCCGGTCGACGGCACGTGCGGGCCGCGGCACAGGTCGATGAATCGCCCTCGCGGTACAGCGAGATCGTCCTCGTTGGCCGGGATCGACGCGATGATCTCGGCCTTGTAGTGCTCGCCGATCGACTTGAAGAACGCGACCGCGTCGTCGCGCGGCATCACGCGTCGCGCGACCGGCTCGTCCTTCTTCGCGAGCTCGGCCATCTTCTTCTCGATCGCCGCGAGGTCCTCGGGCGTGAACGGGCGCTTGTACGAGAAGTCGTAGTAGAAGCCGTTCTCGATCACCGGGCCGATCGTCACCTGCGCGTCGGGGAACAGCTCCTTCACCGCGTAGGCGAGCAGGTGCGCCGTCGAGTGGCGGATCACCTCGAGCGCCGTCGGCGTCCTTGTCGGTGACGATCGCGAGCGCCGCATCGTGCTCGATGCGGTAGCACGTGTCGACCAGCTTGCCGTCGACCTTGCCGGCGAGCGCGGCCTTGGCCAGGCCGGGGCCGATCGACGCGGCGACCTCGGCGACCGTCACCGGTGCGGCGAAGTCGCGTTTCGAACCGTCGGGCAGTTGAATCGAAATCATGATCAGCAACTCCGGAAAAAGAAAAAGCGCGGACGGCGCCGCGCTTTGCATGGGAGGAGAAAGGACTGGGCAGACGTGCGCGAACGACTACACCGCAGCAGCGGTGCGAAAAGTTCGCGGTGTCATAACCATGTTGCCTTTCTCGCCCTTGTAGGTGGAAGTTGCTTGATTCTAGCGCTCAACCCGCACGATAGAGTTGCTTGCCCTCGACGCGCACCCGGTCCCCGACACGCAGGCCACCAGCCTCCTTGAAGTCGAAGTGGCGCAGGCTGCCATCGTCCAGTGTGACCGAGATGCGCACCCCGCCCTGGTCGCGCCGAGCGCTCTTTTCGATTTCATTGCCGATGATCGCGCCGCCAACGGCGCCGACCGCCGTACCGACGTTGCGCCCGCCGTGGCTGTCGGCCATCTGGCGGCCAATGACCGCGCCGATGACGCCGCCGACCACCGCGCCGGCGCCCTGCGGCTGCTCCGGCGGGATGCCGATCGGCGCGATGCCGCGCACCGTGCCGTAGGCGACGTTGTACGACGGACCGCCGTTGTTGCCGCCATACACCGGCGCATCGTTGCGCGAAGACGGCGGGCGGCTGGCGCAGGCGCCGAGCACGGCCGCGCTGCACAGGGCGACGGCCAGACGAGACCAGTGTTGCGATGAGGCGGGCATATCGATCCTTTGCCAATCGGTCAGCGGCAAGCGCCGCGGCAGGGGTGCAACGCACGAACCCCGGTTTCGGTTGATCGCCGCGAACACGGCACGGTTGCTGCGGCGCGGCACAATTCGCACCGCCCCTCGCCCACCGAGCCACCACCATGCCCACCACCATCCGCCGCGACGACCTGATCGAAACCGTGCGTGCCGCGCTGCAGTACATCAGCTACTACCACCCGGCCGACTACATCGCCCACCTGGCGCGCGCCTACGCCTCCGAGCAGAGCGCGGCGGCAAAAGACGCGATCGCGCAGATCCTCACCAACTCGAAGATGTGCGCCGAGGGCAAGCGCCCGATCTGCCAGGACACCGGCATCGTCAACGTCTTCCTCGAAGTCGGCATGGACGTGCGCTGGGAGGGCTTCGCTGATCCCGATTCGGGCGGCTTGCAGGAGGCCGTCGATGAAGGCGTGCGCCGCGCGTATCTCGACCCCGACAACAAGCTGCGCGCCTCGGTCGTGAAAGACCCGCTGTTCTCGCGCGCCAACACCAAGGACAACACACCGGCGGTGCTGGCCACCACCATCGTGCCCGGCGACAAGCTCGGCGTCGGCGTCGCGGCCAAGGGCGGCGGCTCGGAGATGAAGAGCAACTTCGAGATGTTGAAGGCCAGCGACTCGCTCGTCGAATGGGTGCTCAAGACCGTACCGAAGATGGGCGCCGGCTGGTGCCCGCCGGGCATGCTCGGCATCGGCGTCGGCGGCACGGCCGAGAAGGCGATGGCGATGGCCAAGGAAGCGCTGATGGACGACATCGACATGTTCGAGTTGAAGCAGCGCGGCCCGAAGACCGACGAGGAAAAACTGCGTGTCGAACTCTGCGACAAGGTCAACGCACTCGGCATCGGCGCGCAGGGCCTGGGCGGCCTGACGACCGTGCTCGACGTCAAGATCAAGACCTGGCCGACGCACGCCGTGGGCAAGGCGGTGGCGATGATCCCGAACTGCGCCGCGACGCGCCACGCGCACGTCGTGATGGACGGCTCGGGCGCCGCGTACCTCGAGCCGCCGAACCTGGACCTGTGGCCCGACGTGCATTGGCAGCCCGACTACAACAAGAGCAAGCGTGTCGATCTCAACACGCTGACCAAGGCAGAAGTCGCCAGCTGGAAACCCGGCGACACGCTGCTGCTGTCCGGCAAGATGCTGACCGGCCGCGACGCCGCGCACAAGCGCATCGCCGACATGCTCGACAAGGGCGAGAAGCTGCCGGTGGACTTCACCAACCGCGTCATCTACTACGTCGGCCCGGTCGACCCGGTGCGTGATGAGGTCGTCGGCCCTGCAGGCCCGACCACCGCGACGCGCATGGACAAGTTCACCGAGATGATGCTCGGCCAGACGGGACTGATCTCGATGATCGGCAAGGCCGAACGCGGGCCGACCGGCATCGAGGCCATCAAGAAGCACAAGAGCGCGTACCTGATGGCCGTCGGCGGCGCGGCGTACCTCGTGTCCAAGGCAATCAAGGGCGCCAAGGTCGTCGGCTTTGCCGACCTCGGCATGGAAGCGATCTACGAGTTCGACGTGAAGGACATGCCGGTCACCGTGGCGGTCAGCGCCGATGGCACCAGCGTGCACAACACCGGGCCGCGCGAGTGGCAGACGAAGATCGGGAAGATTCCGGTGGCGGTGGCGTAAGGTCGCCGGCGGCTACCCACGACCAAAAGCAGTTCCTCGACTGCAGGTGCTGAAGCGCAGAAGATATACTGAAGATATCTCGCAACCGCCAATCCCATGCATGCAAGCAAAGCCTGCCACCAGCCAGATCGCCTTCCGCTACCGGCCCGCTGACACCGCCACGGGCGTCACCCGCGAAACCGCAAAGCGCATCGCGGAACAGCTCGGCGTCGATGAGACGCAGGTGATCCACCTCGCACTGCGCGACTTGGCAGTCAAGGTTCTGCCCCAGTACGAAGCCGACGACGGCCCGTTGACGGTGGCGCAGATGCGCCAGATTCGACAACAGACTCCGCAACGCAAGGCCAAGCGCTCGGTGCGTTCGAGCCTGTTTGGCAAGACCGAATGACCTGGTGGGATGAACCCACCGCAGGCGAGATCGTCTGGTGCCACTTTCCCGACAATGTCCAGCCGCGCCCCAAGCCGAGGCCCGCGCTGGTCGTGACGGTGTACGACGAAGCCGCGCCGCAGTTCGAAGTCGAGGTCGCATACGGGACGAGTCAACGCACGACCGACTTGTACAGCGGCGAGTTCGCGATTCTCAAGACACGCAACCCCGCCGCGTACCGAGCGGCCGGCTTGAGCTACGACACCAAATTCGACATGAGGCGCACAGCGATCCTTCCGTACAACTCGGACTGGTTCTCCGTGCCGCCAGCGGCGCCGCACGGCCAACGGCCGACGCTCGGTACCCTGCATCCTTCGCTGGTACGAGCGGTCGAGGCGGCGCATCGCGCAACGAGAAGCTAGAAGTGGTGGTGACCTGCGAACTCGACGAGACAGGAATGCCGGTCACCGTGGCCGACGGCGCCAGCGTGCGCAACACCGGGCCGCGCGAGTGGCAGGCGAAAATCGGAAAGATTGCGGTTACCGGGGCGAAATGCCGCGCGAACCCAGCCAAATCGTCGTGCTGACGTGAGCAGCAATCCGCTCCGCATTAGGTCTTATCCCGCCTTCGAGACGCAGATGTTCAAGCCTATCTCACTTACGAAGCTGCGCTCAATCTCGGCCAAACGCAGGATCGCTGAAACAGCTGAAGCGCTCGATGCTCTCGAGCGAGACAAGCGGCAGTTCCTTATCGGCCACCTGAACAGCGTGTTCCACGGAATTGCTACACCCCCTCGTCTGCCAGCTTCCTGAGCGGCAGCGCTTCACTGCCCGATCATGCCCACCCACATCCTCCAATCCCTCCCGAAAAACCAACGCGTCGGCATCGCCTTCTCCGGCGGCCTCGACACCAGCGCCGCCGTGCTGTGGATGCGCAAGAAGGGCGCCGTCCCCTGCGCCTACACCGCGCACCTCGGCCAGCCCGACGAGAGCGACTACGACGAGATCCCGCGCAAGGCCAAAGCCTACGGCGCCGAGATCGCGCGCCTCGTCGACTGCCGCCCGCAACTCGTCGCCGAAGGCATCGCCGCGATCCAGGCCGGCGCCTTCCACATCTCCACCGCCGGCGCCACCTACTTCAACACCACGCCGCTCGGCCGCGCCGTCACCGGCACCGCGCTCGTGATCGCGATGCGCGAAGACGGCGTCGACATCTGGGGCGACGGCAGCACCTACAAGGGCAACGACATCGAGCGCTTCTACCGCTACGGCCTGCTCGCCAACCCGAAGCTGCGCATCTACAAGCCCTGGCTGGATCAGACCTTCATCGACGAACTCGGCGGCCGCAAGGAGATGAGCGAGTTCCTCATCGCCAACGGCTTCGACTACAAGATGAGCGTCGAGAAGGCGTACTCCACCGACTCGAATATGCTCGGGGCGACGCATGAGGCGAAGGACCTCGAGCACCTGAGTTCGGGCATGCACATCGTCAAGCCGATCATGGGCGTGGCCTTCTGGCGCGAGGACGTGGCCGTCAAAGCGGAGCAAGTCAGCGTTCGATTCGACGAAGGCGTGCCGACGGCGCTCAACGGCAAGACCTTCGCGAGTGCCGTCGCGCTGTTCGAAGAAGCCAACCGCATCGGCGGCCGCCACGGCCTGGGCATGAGCGACCAGATCGAGAACCGCATCATCGAAGCCAAGAGCCGCGGCATCTACGAAGCCCCCGGCATGGCGCTGCTGCACATCGCCTACGAGCGTCTGGTCAGCGGCATCCACAACGAAGACACGATGGAGCAGTACCGCGCCAACGGCCGGCGCCTGGGCAAGCTGCTCTACCACGGCCGCTGGTTCGACCCGCAGGCGCTGATGCTGCGCGAGACCGCGCAGCGCTGGGTGGCGCGGGCGATCACGGGCGAGGTGACGCTGGAGCTGCGCCGCGGCAACGACTACACGCTGATGAACACCGAGAGCCCGAACCTTACCTACCACCCGGAGCGGCTGACGATGGAAAGCGGCGAAGGTTCGTTCACCGCCGCAGACCGCATCGGCCAACTGTCGATGCGCAACCTGGACATCGACGACACGCGCGACAAGCTCGGCGTGTACGCTCGCGCCGGCCTGCTCGGCAGCGGCAGCGGCAACGACATTCCCCTCCTCTCCAAAAACTGAAAGCAACAAACCATGCTCGACGAACAAGACCAAGGCACGCGCATCGGCGTCGGTGTCGCACTCGGCGTGGTGCTGCTGTTGATCATCAGCCTGCTCGGCTGGTTGACGATGCGCGGCGGCAAGGCGCCGGCCACGGCGGTGGCCGCCGTCACGGCGCCGGCCCGGACCGCGGCAGCGCCCACGACAGACGGTGCCGCCGAACAGTCCTTCGCCGACGTGCCGCTCGGCGGCCAGAAGATCGCGGCGCTGTACTTCGCCGTCGGTGATTCGGCCCTGCCCGCGGACGCCGGCAGCGCGATCGCCGAAGTCAAGAAGGCCGCCGACGCCGCGCCGTCGAAGAAGCTCGTGCTCTCGGGCTTCCACGACCCCACCGGCGACGCCGTCAAGAACGCCGAGCTCGCCAAGAACCGCGCCCGCGCCGTGCGCACTGCGCTCAAGGGCGAGGGCGTGGCGGCCGAGCGCATCGTCATGCGCAAGCCCGAGTCCACCACCGGCGACGGCAACAACCAGGAAGCACGACGGGTCGAGGTGCGGCTGGTGGACTGAGCACCACCACTGGCTCTTTCGGGCGATGCGCAGGGGACGCTGCCTCGCCACACTGGCGGCTTCGATCCACACACCGAGCCGCCATCATGACCATCACGCCCACCCGCCGCCGCGGCCTGCGCGCCGCACTGATCCGCATCACCGTCACCGGCTTCGACGCGCTGCGCCACATCCCTGCCTGGCAGGGCGTTACTCTGACGATGGCCTGCGCCGCCGGCGCCATGGTCGTGCTCGCGCCCGGCGCGCTGCTGGCGTGACGTTTCATCGCGGCCGCGGCGCCGTCCGTCGCGCCGTCACGGGCTTCGTCGCCCGGCGCTGGCGCGCGTGCGCGTGTCTGAGCACGATGCGCGCCCATGCAAACTCTCGCGCCCAGCGCCATCACGACGGCAATCAAGACCCCACGCAGGCCATCGCCACGTGTTCTTCCGCCGCCATCGCCCCGGGACATCGCGCAAAATGCCGGCGCACTTCAGCGTCGCCCTGTGCCGCCCTTCGCACGCACCAAGATCGCCCGACCGCGCTCGCGGCCGGGCGCGCTGCTGGCCCGACCGATGCTGCAGCAGCGCCTGGTGCAGGCCCTGACGCAGCGCAGCCTGGTGCTGGTGTGCGCCACGGCCGGCTTCGGCAAGACCACGGCGCTGACGCAGGCGCTCGACGGCCTGCCCGCCGACACCGCGGTGGCCTGGGTCGGCTGCGATGAAGGCGACTCGCCGCTGCAACTGTTCTCCTGCCTGGTCGCCGCGCTCGAACCGTTCGACCTGCCCTGGCGCACCTCGCCCGATGCGCTGATCGCCGCCGCGGTCAACAGCACCGAGCCCGCGGCGCAGCAGAAGGCAAAGCGCCTGATGGTGACGGCGCTGATCAATGCGCTCGACGCCTGCGACGTGCCGCACGGCGTGATCGCGGTCGATGATCTGCACCGCATCGACCATCCCGCCGTCTTCGAGTTCGTCGATCAACTGCTGGAGCGCTTCACGCCGCGCTGGACCCTGGCCGTTGCCAGCCGCCACGCACCGCCGATCGCGCTGGCGCGACTGCGCGCCCAGGGCGAGCTGGCCGAGTTCGACGCCGCCGACCTGCGCTTCGACGAGATGCAGACGCGCCAGCTCGCGCACGCGCTCGGCCTGCCTGCCGACACGGCCGACGCCCTGTTCGCCCGCACCGAAGGCTGGCCCGCCGGCCTGCAGCTCGCGCTCAACGTGGTGCGCGGCGCGAAAGCGGGCGGCGGCGCCGGGGGTTCCTCGCTGTCGGGCACCGCTTCGCTGATCGATCGCCAGGTCTTCGACTTTCTCACCACCGAAGTACTCGACCGCCTGCCGCGCGAATTGCGCGAGTTCCTGCTCAGCACCTCGGTCCTGCCCGAACTCAGCGCCGCGCGCTGCGCCGCGCTCACCGGCGACGCGCGCGCCGCCGAGCATCTGGACGCGATCGAACGCGCCGGCCTGTTCGTCAGCGCGCTGCCCGAACCCCATGCCGAGCTGCTCACCTTGCGCCTGCACGATCTGTTCCGCGACGCGCTCGAGCACCGTCTGCTGCGCGAGCGCGCCGGCGACATGCCGCGGCTGCTCGAGTGCGCCGCGCGCACCGAGCCCGACGGCGTGCGGCGCCTGGGCTACTGGCTGCGTGCCGAGCGCTGGGACGAGGCCGCGCGCGAGCTGCACCTGCAGACCTACTCGCTGCTCACCGCCAGCCAGACCGCCACCGTCGAGCGCTGGCTGCAGCGTTTCCCGGCGCACCTGCACGACAAACAGCCCGACCTGCTGCTGGTGCGCACGCTGGTGGCCTGGATGCACTGGCGCTGGCGCGACATGATCGCCGCGTCGCATGCAGCAGCCCGGCGCTTCGAGCAGCAGCAGCGCCCGCTCGACGCCACCGCCGCGCGCGCCTACGGCGTGCTGGCCCTGCGCGGCGGCGGCCAGCGCGCGGCCAGCGAGGCCCTGGCGCTGCAACTCAACCGCGAGGTCGAAGCCCTGCTGGCTGAACGAGCCGGCGAGATGCGCGCCGGCAAGCGCTGGGACGAGCACGAGCCCGGCATCATGGCCGCGCTGCTCGGCCACGAGTCCGTGGTCTGGGCCGCGTTCGACGATGCTCGGCTGGACGACCTGGCCGCGCCGACGCAGCGCTCGATCGACCTGCTCGACCATGTCGCCGGCATCTCGCCCTTCTTCCAGATGCTGCCGCTGCCGGCCTACGTCGGCCTGCGCGGCATGCAGCCGGCGCTGGCGCGCTACGTGCGCAAGGCGCGCCAGCGCCTCACCGACGACGACAGCCACCTCGGCACGCTGGTGCAGGCGCTCGATGGCAGCCTGCGTGTCTGGGCCGGCGACGTCGCCGCCGGACGCACGCTGCTGCGCGAGGCTGCGGCCGAAGTGCGCTGGCACGACTTCCCGCTGCGCAGCACCGACCATGTCTATCCCTTCCTGTGCATCGCCGACGTGCTGCTCGGCGACAGCGCGGCGCTGATCGAAGATGCCGCGCTGCTCGAACAGGTCTTGCGCCGCGCCAGCGAGTTGCCCGACATCGGCCAGCGCGTCGCCAGCGAGCTGTTCTTCACTGGCCGCTGGCTCTATGCCGGCGGCCAGACCGAGACAGCGCTGCGCCTGTGGCGTCTCGTCGCCGATTGGTGCGACCCGCGCACGCGTCCGCTGTGGGGCGCGCAGATGGCCACGTTGACGGCCTTCATCGCGTTGGGCGAAGGCCGCTGGGGCGAAGCCGAGCAAGGCATCGCAGCGGCCATCGAGTCCGACGGCCACCAGCTCGACCTGCAAGGCCAGCTCACCGAGTTGCGCCTGCGCGGCGCGGCGCTGCGCCTGCAACTCGGCCGCCCCGCGCGCGACGCCGCTGCGCTGCTGCGCCCGCTGTTCGAGCGCCACGCCGGCGATGTCGACATTGCGCCGGTGTGGTTGGTCGGCCCGGCGTTGTTGCAGTCGCTGGCGCAGGCCCGATGGAACGGCGCGCTCGAAGACACGCAGGTCGCTACGTTGGCGCGCTGGGCGCGCGACGCCGCGGCGCTGCGCGGTGCAACGCCGCTCGCGACGGCTGCAGCGCCGACACGCGCTGCGCCAGCCATCGACAGCCAACTCTCCGAGCGCGAACGCGAGGTGCTTCAGCGCATCGCCGCCGGCGACAGCAACAAGCTGATCGCGCGCTCCTTCGAGCTGTCGCCGCACACCGTCAAGCGGCATGTGGCCAACATCCTCGACAAGCTCGACCTGCGTTCGCGCGGCCAGGCCGCGGCCTGGTACCGCGATCATCTCGCCGCATGAAAGCGAGCCCGCTGCCGCGCCGCACGCTGCTGGTCGCCGCGCTCGTGTCCGCGCTGCCGGCTCGCGCCGCCGCCCGCGACGCCGACCGGCGCTGGATCGCCGAGGCCGAGCGCCAGAAGCAGCGCGCGCTCGGCTGGGGCGACCAGCCCTACGGCGCCGTGCTCGTGCAGGGGGGCCGGCTCGTCGGCGAAGGCCCGAGCCGCGTCGTCCAGCGCAATGACAGCGATGCCCACGCCGAGCGCGTCGCCATCGCCGATGCGCAACAGCGTCTCGGCCGCGCACTGCTGACCGGCAGCACGCTGTACTCGACCTCGCGTCCGTGCCGCGTCTGCGAAGCCGCGGCGGCGAGGGCCGGCATCGCGCGCCTGGTGTTCGGCGCCGCCGCGGTTGACGGCGGTGCACCGCGCCCCTGAAGCGAAAGTCCGCGCCCGGCCCGTTGCCGACTTTGAATCCGCGCTTTGCGCACCCGCCCACGGCTTTGCGAGGCAGCCTGGGTTCTTGGTTGGAGAAAGACCCCAGCCGGGCATCGAGCCCGGCTGGCGCCTGCACGCGCGCCTGCGGCGCGTGGCAAGCCACGGGCTCGATGCCCGCGGCTTGCCTTTCACTCCTCCCCAAGAACGACTCTCGCCGCAAGGCGGCGGGCGGGGCGCAGGCGGGGCGAATGGCGCCGCCGAGAAGCGCAGGGCTGAGGTCGGCGCGCGTACCCGCGCGCTTCGTGATCTGACTCACCGCGAGTGTTCGAGCGCAACGAACGTAGTGAGTGCAGCGAGTTTCGCGGTGCGACCTCAGACCGAGCATCGCAGGGAACCCTCGCGCAGCGAGGGCGAGCGACGCTTGAGCCCCGCCTGCGCCCCGCCCGCCGCCTTGCTTGCGCACCGGCCTCGGCCCAGCGCATTTGCCGACGTTCGCGAACGCACACAACGGGCCGATTGCAGACAACCCCTCTCGCCTCCAACGGTCCGACATGAACCGAGTGGATGGCCCGTTCGGGCCACCCGCACGCGCCGCGAGATGGCCCTTCTTGGCGATGTCACGCCGAACTCATCCCGCAAGACTGGCGACATGCCGACGCGAGGTGCGTCGACCCCTCAACGGAGAACGCCATGACCACCACCGACCTGCTCGCCGCCGCCGCCAAGCCTGCCGTCAAGCCCGCCGCCTCGCCGCGCGTGGACCTGTACGGCCCGATCCACAAGGCGCTGCGCCTGCTGATGACCGACACCCTGCAGCGCATGGGTTGGCTCGACGCCGACGACGCCGCCGAGGTCGCTGCCACGCTGCGCCAGGTCGATGGGCTGCTCGACGCCTGCCGCAGTCACGTCGCCAAGGAAAACAAGTTCGTCCACAGCGCGATCGAGGCGCGCTGCCCCGGCCATACCGAACGCATCGCAGCCGAGCATGACGCGCACCTGGACGCGATCGCCGCGCTCGGCGCCGAAGTCGCGACCCTGCGCGCCATGCCCAACGCCGCTGCGGCCCAACGCCTGTACACGCACCTGGCCCGTTTCGTCGGCGAGAACCTCGAGCACATGCACGTCGAGGAGACGCAGCACAACGCCGCGCTCTGGGCTGCCTACAACGACGCCGAGCTGCTCGAGATCCACCAGCGCATCCTGGCCGCGATCGAGCCGGCCGAGATGGCGATGGTCCTGCGCTGGATGGTGCCGGCGCTGAGCCCGACCGAACGCGCGCTGATGCTGGGCGACATGCAGCAGCAGATGCCGCCCGAAGCGATGCGCGCCGTGCTCGAGATCGTGCGCCCGCATCTGAACGACACGGCCTGGGGCAAGCTGGCACGCGCGCTCAACATCGCACCGGTGGCGGGGCTGGTGCAGCGATGAACGCCGACGTCATGCTCGACTTCGTTCGCGGCGAGTTCGTCCCCACGCTGTTGGCGCTGGCCGACGCGGCGCTGCGCGAACCGCTGACCTGGGCGGTGATCGTCGCTTTCGCGCTGCCGTCGCTGTGGCGGCGCGCACGCGCATCCGGCCGCGCACTGCGGGCGTAGCGCGTCCAAGAGAAGGACCATTGCATGCGACCCTGGATTCGCTGCAGCGCGCTCGCGCTGGCCCTGCTCGCCGCGCTTGCGGCCGCGCTCGTCGCCGCGGGCCTGGTGCTGGCCGAGCGCCGCGCCGCGCGCCACATCGATGTCGCGGTGCAGCCCGTGGCCCTACCCACCGATGCGACGCGCTCGAGCACGGTCGTTATCTCTACAGCTCGCGCGGCTGCGCCGACTGCCACGGCCCCAACGGCGGCGGCCGCACTTTCGTTCGGAGCGCGCGTCGCCTACGTGCGATCGCTGCCGGGGCAGTCCGGCGGCGCCGCAGTGATCGAGCTGCCGCTGCCGGCGCGCGTGCTCTACGGCTTCGGCCAAATCCCCGACGCGGCCGAGAAGATCGACCACACGCTGGCGCCGTCGCAGCCGGTGGCCGAGGGCGTGAACCTCGAGCACGGCAAGTACGTCGCCAACATGTGCCAGGGCTGCCACGGCGCCAGGCTCGAAGGCGGCCGCATCCCGGGCGGCCCGCCCGACTGGCCGGCGGCACGTCATGCGCCCGGCGAGGGCAACGCGATGGCGCGCTACGCCGATGCGGCGGCGTTCCTGGCCATGCTCAGGAGCGGCAAGTCGCCCGACGGCCGCGCGCTCGCGGTGATGCCGTTCGAGGCACTGTCGAAGATGAGCGCAACCGATGCGCGCGCGCTGCTCCTGTACCTGACGAACCTCAGGATCGCGCCGTGATCAGGCGTTGCGCACCACGCGCTGAGGAAACGGAATCTCCACGCCGGCCTCGCCCAGCGTGCGCAGGATCGCCAGGTTGACGTCGCTCTTGACGTTGCCCTGGCCGTTTTCCGGATCGCGAATCCAGAAGCCGATCTCCAGGTCCAGGCCGTCGGCGCCGAAGCCGGACAAGCTCACGCCCGGGCCGGGGTCGGCGATGACGCGCGGCACGCTCGCGACAGCCTGCACCAGGCGCGGCATCAGCGCATCGAGGTCGGTGCCGTAGGCCACCTGCACGCGGGTGTTGATCGAGACCTTGGGGTCGGCGAGCGACGAGTTCTCGACGCGCTGCGTCATCAGCATCTCGTTGGGCACGATCGACTCGCGCCCGTTCAAGGCGCGGATCACGGTGTAGCGCGTGCTGATGTCGCTGATGCGGCCCTCGAAGCCGTCGACCTTGACGACGTCGCCGATGCGCAAGGAGCGCTCGGCCAGGATGACGAAGCCGCTGACGTAGTTCGCGGCCAGCTTCTGCAGGCCCAGCCCGATGCCCACGCCGAGCGCACCGCCGAGCACGCCGAGCGCGCCGATCGGGATGCCCGCGGCCGACAGCGCCAGCAGCACGCCCACCAGCAGCAGCAGCGCGCGCACCGCGTTGGCGGCGATCTTGCGCAGCGACAGGTTGCTCGACATGGCGCCCGCCATCAGCCGCGACTCGATCGCCGCCGAGATCCACAGCGCCACCACCAGCACCACGGCGGCCGAGAGCGCGCCTTCGAGCAGGCTGCGCAGGCTGACGTCGGCACCGCCGAGCTTCCACTGGATCGCATCCATCTCGCCCATCACCAAGGGCAACAGGCCGGTGACCCACAGCACCAGCGCGATCCACACCAGCCACGAGACCGTGCGCTCGATCACCCGCACCAGACCGGACTTCGGGAACGCCACGCGCAGCACACGCACCGCGACGCGGATGATGACGAGCGACGCCAGGATCGGCACCGCGAGTTGCAGCACCGCGACCACCTGGGTCTTGCCGAGCAGCCAGCGCGCCAGCAAGGCCAGCGACAGTGCCAGCACCGGGAACAGCACGCCATCGACGACGCGGTCGCCGAACCAGACCGACGGCGCACGCTGCACGCTGCCGCGCAGCGTGCGAACGATCAGCCAGGCGGCACCGAGGCACGCGGCCAGCACCGCGAGTTCGAGCAGCGCGCTCGGGCGCGTCAGCGCATCGATCAGCGCGCCGAGGTCTTGCGCCGGCGCGGTCATGTGAGTCCCTCGCCAGGCGAGTACGCCGGTCGGTCCCCCAAGGGTACGGCGGCCGGCTTGGGCGCGGCCCGGCGCTCGGCCGCCATCAACCCAATCCGCCGAGCACGCGCAGGTGCGCCGCCACGCTGCGCGCCAGCGCACCGAGGTTGTAGCCGCCCTCCAGGCACGACACGATGCGGCCCTGCGCATGACGCTCGGCCACATCGACGAGCTGCTGCGTGATCCAGGCGTAGTCGCCTTCCACCAGGCCGAGCTGACCCAATTCATCCTCACGGTGCGCGTCGAAGCCGGCGGAGATGAAGAGCATCTGCGGCTTGAACGCTTCGAGCCGCGGCAGCCACATCGCCTCGATCGCCTCGCGCGCCTGCGCGCCGCGCGCGTACGGCGGCAGCGGCACGTTGATCATGTTCGTGCCCTTGGGCACGGCGCCGCTGTACGGGTACAGCGGATGCTGGAAGAAACTCGCCATCAACATGCGTTCGTCGCCGGCGACGATGTCCTCGGTGCCGTTGCCGTGGTGCACGTCGAAGTCGATCACCGCAACGCGTTCGAGGCCGTGCACGTCCAGGGCGTGCCGCGCCGCCACGACCACGTTGTTGAAGAAGCAAAAGCCCATCGCGCTGGCGCGCTCGGCGTGGTGGCCGGGCGGGCGCACCGCGCAGAACGCTCGGCTCGCACTGCCGGCGATCACGGCATCGGTGGCGGCCACCGCGGCGCCGGCAGCGCGCAGCGCGGCGGCCCAGCTGCCGGGGCCGGCGCTGGTGTCGGGGTCGATCTGCACATGCTCGCCGCTGTGCGCCAGCGGTGCCATCGCCGCTCGAAGCTCCTCGACATGCAGGCTGCTGTGCGCGCGAGCGAGCTGCTCGACCGTCGCCAGCGGCGGCTCGCGGACGTCGAGCGCGTCCATCAGGCCGGTGGCGATCAGGTGGTCATGGATGGCGTCGAGCCGCTCCGGGCATTCGGGGTGGCCGCGGCCCATGAAATGCGCACGGCAGTCGGGGTGGCTGTAGAAGGCGAGCGTCATGGGAATTGAAGTAATGTCGCGTGCATGGACATGAAGCACGGAGCCAGCGCCGCGCTGGTGGCGCAGCTGGGGCGGCTCGCGGATCAGATTAGCACGGTCATCGTCGGCAAACGCCAGCGCATCGAGGACTGCATCGCCTGCCTGCTGGCCGGCGGGCATCTGCTGATCGAAGACGTTCCCGGCGTCGGCAAGACCACGTTGGCGCACACCTTGGCGGTGAGCCTGGGACTCGAGTTCCGGCGCGTCCAGTTCACCGCCGACATGATGCCGAGCGATCTCGTCGGCGTCTCCGTCTTCGAGCGCAGCAAGGAACAGTTCGTGTTCCATGCCGGGCCGGTGTTCACGCAGGTGCTGCTGGCCGACGAGATCAATCGCGCCGGCCCGAAGACGCAGAGCGCGCTGCTCGAAGCGATGGAAGAGCACCAGGTCACCGTCGAGAACCAGACGCGCGCCCTGCCCGCGCCGTTCTTCGTCATCGCCACGCAGAACCCGACGGATCAGGTCGGCACCTACCCGCTGCCCGAAAGCCAGCTCGACCGTTTTCTCATGCGCATCACGCTCGGCTACCCCGATCGCGCCAGCGAGCGCGCATTGCTCGCCGGCGCCGACAGGCGCCAGGTGGTCGAGCGCCTGAAGGCGGTGATGACGCCGGACGAGCTGCGTGCCGCGCAGCAGGCGGTGCTCGCCGTGCATGCCGGCGAGCCGCTGCTCGACTACGTGCAGACGCTGATCGCGGCGACGCGCAGCGGCCAGTGGTTTTCCGAAGGCCTGTCGCCGCGCGCCGGCATCGCGCTGCTGCGCGCCGCCAAGGCGCATGCGCTGATGGACCGCCGCGACTACGTCGCGCCCGACGACGTGCAGGCGGTGCTGGTGCAGACCTGTGCGCACCGCCTGTCGCCCCTGTCCGGCGCCGGCCGCGGCGCGAGCGAGCAGGTGATGGCGATGATGAAGAGCATCGCGGTGCATTGATGGAACGGGCACGGAAGTGAAGCGTCGACAGGCGTTGCGCATGTCGGCAATCGGCCCGATGCCGACTTTGAATGCGCGCTTTGCGCACACCGTGACGATCGCAAAGCCGCGGGCGGGTGCGCGCTGGCGCTTCGGTGCGGCGGTCGCCGCCTGCGGCGCCGACTGCGCTGCGGTGCTCGGGTTTCGGTCGCGCCGCATAACTCGCTTCGCTCACTGCGTTCGCTGCGCTCGAACAGATGCGGCGAGTCAGTTGACGAAGCGCGCGCGTACGCGCGCCGACCGAAACCCTGCGCTCCTCGCCGCCGCACAGGCGCGCCACCGCGCACCCGCCCACGGCTTTGCGAGGCAGCCTGGGTTCTTGGTTGGAGAAAGCCCCCAGCCGGGCATCGAGCCCGGCTGGCGCCTGCACGCGCGCCTGCGGCGCGCGGCAAGCCACGGGCTCGATGCCCGCGGCTTGCCTCTCACTCCACCCAAGAACGGCTGTTCCCGCAAGGCGGCGGGCGGGGCGCAGGCGGGGCGAATGGCGCCGCCGAGAAGCACAGGGCTGAGGTCGGCGCGCGTACTCGCGCGCTTCGTCATCTGACTCACCGCGAGTGTTCGAGCGCAACGAACGCAGTGAGTGCAGCGAGTTTCGCGGTGCGACCTCAGACCGAGCATCGCAGGGCACCCTCGCGCAGCGAGGGCGAGCGCCGGTTGAGCCCCGACTGCGCCCCGCCCGCCGCCTTGCTTGCGCACCGGCCTCGGCCCAGCGCATTGCGGACGATCGCGAACGCACACAACGGGCCGATAACGGATGCGCCCACATGCTGAAACTCCTCGGCCGCGCCTCGTCGATCAACGTGCGCAAGGTGCTGTGGACCTGCGCCGAGATCGGCGTGCCTTTCGAGCGCGAGGACTGGGGCAGCGGCTTCCGGTCGACGAGCGATGCGGGCTTCACCGCGCTCAATCCCAACGCGCTGGTGCCC
Source organism: uncultured beta proteobacterium (assembly GCA_963738605.1). Taxonomy (GTDB): domain Bacteria; phylum Pseudomonadota; class Gammaproteobacteria; order Burkholderiales; family Burkholderiaceae_C; genus CADEEN01. The sequence continues at coordinate 365,968 of CAVTXG010000010.1, read as the reverse complement.
GTCGTCATTCAAGACGACTTCGTGCTCTGGGAATCGAACACCATCTGCCGCTGGCTCGCCGCCGAGCACGGCCGCGAAGACCTGCTGCCGGCGGCGCCGCGCGAGCGCGCGCTGGTCGAGCGCTGGATGGACTGGCAGGCGACCGAGCTCAACGGCGCCTGGCGCTATGCTTTCCACGGCTTGGTGCGCAAGAGCGCGCAGCACCAGGACGCGGCGCAGATCGACGCGAGCGTGCGCGAGTGGAACCGCATGATGGCCCTGCTCGACGCGCAGCTGCAGCGCGCCGGCGACTACGCCGCGGGCGCGCGCTTCACGCTGGCCGATGTCGTGCTCGGCCTGGCCACGCACCGCTGGTTCGCTTCGCCGATCGAGCGGCCCGCCTTGGCTGCCGTCGCCGCGTATCAAGAACGCCTGCGCGCGCGACCGGCGTTTCGCGCCCAACAGCTCGACGCCACGCCGTGATCTCCGCCTTGCGTCAGCGCCTGGCCGACTGGTTCGAGTCGCGCCTGCCGCGCACCGACACCTCGCTGCTGACCCAGCGCAACATCTACATCCTGCCGACGCGTCCGGGCCTGGTCTTCGCCGCGGTGCTGGCGGTGATGCTGCTGGCTTCCATCAACTACCAGTTGAGCCTGGGCTACGTGCTGACCTTCCTGCTCGCCGGCGCGGGCTTCGTCTCGATGCACCTGACGCACAACACGCTGCGCGGCATGACGCTGCACCTGCGCCCCCCGCCTTCGGGTTTTGCCGGCGAGCCGATGCCGCTCGAAGTGGTGTTGGCGAGCCCGAAGCGAACGCAGCACGGCGTCGGCCTGGCCTTCCAGCATGAGGCTGCGCTGCACGGGCCGGCCGTGTTCGTCGATGTCCCCGCCGGCGGGCAAGCCGTGGCGCACCTGGCCTTCGTGCCGCCGCAGCGTGGCCGCCACACGCTGCCGACGTTGCAGATCGAGACGCGCTACCCGCTGGGCCTGTTCCGCGCGTGGACCCTCTGGAAGCCGGCCGCGCAAGCGCTGGCTTGGCCGCGACCCGAGACGCCGCTCGCGCCCTGGCCGGCCGCGCCCGCGAGCGCCGGCGAAGCAACGCAGGCGCAGCGCAGCGACAGCGGCGAATTCGACGGCGTTCGCACCTACCGCCGCGGCGATGCGCTGAAGCGCATCGTCTGGAAGAAGGCTGCCAAAGGCGGTGACCTGGTCAGCCGCGATCATGTCAGCGCGATGCAGCGCGAGCTGTGGCTCGACTGGCAGCAGGCGCAGTTGTCGGGCACCGAGCCGCGCCTGTCGCGTCTCGCAGCCTGGGTCGTCGCGGCCGACAGCGCCGGGCTGTCGCACGGCCTGCGCCTGCCGGGCGTGGAGATCGCACCCGGCAGCGGACCAGCACATCGGCGCGCGAGCCTGGATGCATTGGCGAAGTGGTCATGAGCCCCCGCCCGGCCGCTCCCGCAGAACCGAAGGGGCTGCCTCGCAGCCCGGGGGCTCGCACCGCAGTGCGCAGCACGGAGGCTCTCCAGTGACCACCGCCGGCATCGTCAAGTGGCCGGGGTGGAGTCACCTGCCGCGCGAGGCGCGCGACGTGCTGTTCCTGCTCGCCGTGATCGCGTGGACGCTGGCGCCGCACGCTGCGCACCTGCCGGCCTGGTGTCTTGGCCTGGCGGCGCTGGTGATCGCCTGGCGCGCGCTGGTGGCGATCAACAACGCGCCGCTGCCCGGGCGCGCGGCCCTCTTCGCCGTGCTGGCGCTGGCCGTCGGCCTGACGCTGTGGACCCATCGCACGGTGCTCGGCAAGGACGCCGGCGTGACGCTGCTCGTGGTGCTGATGGCCTTGAAGACCTTGGAGCTGCGCGCACGCCGCGATGCGCTGGTGGTCTTCTTCCTCGGCTTCTTCATCGTGCTGACGAACTTCCTCTACACGCAGTCGGTGGCGGTGGCCCTGGCGATGCTGGTCTCGGTGTGGGGCCTGCTGACGGCGTCTGGTGCTGGCGCACATGCCGGTGGGCCGGCCGCCGTTGGCGCGCGCCGGCCGCGTCGCCGCGCAGGCCGCCCTCTACGGCGCGCCGATCATGGTGGCGCTGTTCGTGCTGTTCCCGCGCGTCGCGCCGCTGTGGGCGGTGCCGCAGGACTCGCTGGCCAAGACCGGCCTGTCGGGCAGCCTGGCGATGGGCGGTGTGGCCGAGCTGGCGATCGATGACTCGATCGCGCTGCGCGTGCGCTTCGACGGACCCCCACCGCCGCCCGAGCTGATGTATTGGCGCGGCCCGGTGCTGTCGCGCTTCGACGGCCGCGAGTGGCGCCGCGCCGGCTTCGGGCGCAGCGTGCCGCAAGGCGCGCGCCTGTCGGTGCGCGGGCAGTCCATCGGCTACCAGATGACGCTCGAGCCGAGCCGCCTGCCGCTGCTGCCGCTGCTCGAAGCCACCAGTGAAGCGCCGCTCATCGACGGCGTGCGCACCTTCCAGCGCAGCGATCTGCAGTGGGGCACGGAGCGCCCGATCACCGAACGCCTGCGCTTCTCGGCGCGCGCCTGGCTCGATCACAGCCACGGTCCGCTGCAAGCCGAGCTGTCGCTGCGCGACGAGACCGATCTGCCCTCGGGCTACAACCCGCGCACGCTGGCCTGGGCGGTGGCGCTGCAGCGCCGTCCCGACCTGGCTGCCGCACGCCCCGAGCAACTGGCGCAGGCGGTGCTCGATCACATCCGCGCCGGCTTCACGTACACGCTCACGCCCGGCGAGTACGGCGAGGACGACGGCCGCCATGCGATCGACGAGTTCTGGCTCGATCGCCGCCAGGGCTTCTGCGAGCACTTCAGTGCAGCGTTCGTCGTCATCATGCGGGCGCTCGACGTGCCGGCGCGCATCGTCACCGGCTACCAAGGGGCCGATCCGCAACTGCAGGACGGCGACGTCATCGTGCGCAACAGCCATGCCCATGCCTGGGCCGAGATCTGGCTCGAAGGTCGCGGCTGGGTGCGCGTCGACCCGACCGCTGCGGTCGCGCCCGAGCGCGTGGTGCGATCGCGCTCGCTGCGGCCGCGGCCGGGCATCGTCGCCGGCGCGATCGATGCGCTCAACCCGGCGCTGATGGCCTCGCTGCGCGAGAGCTGGGAGCGCATCAACAACCGCTGGAATCAATGGGTGCTGCGCTACTCGCGCAGCGACCAGCTCGACTTGCTGCAGCGCCTGGGCTGGCGCCAGCCGGAGACCGCCGACCTCGCCTACCTGCTGATTGCGCTGGTCAGCCTCGGTGGCCTGGGCGGTGCGGCCTGGGCCTGGTGGGACCGGCATCACCGCGACCCTTGGCAGCGCCTGGCCGTGCGCGTTCAGCGCCGGCTCGACCGCCTCAACGTCGATGCGCCCGAGCACGAAGGCGCACGCGCCTGGGCCGAGCGAGCGAGGAAGCGCCTGGGTGCCGGCGGCGAAGCCTTGGCGCAGCAACTCGAAGCGCTGGAGCGCATGCGCTACGGCCGCGACGCCGTCGCGCGGCCGAGTGCGAACTGGTGGCGCGGATTCGAACGAACCGCAACAGCCATCGGCGACGCGTCGCGATAATCGACGCATGACGATGTCCTTCCTGCGCGCTGCGCCGCAGCTTGTGCTCGCCGCGCTGTCGTTGGTCGCGGTCACGGCCCTGGCCCAGACGCCGAACGGCGAGGCCGCCGCCTACGGCCCGCGCGACGATGTGATGCGCTTCGCCGACGAGCTGGCACAGCGCCATCCGCAGCTCGACGCCACCTGGTTGCGCGCGCAACTACAGCGCGCACGCAAGGTCGAGACCGTGCGCAAGCTGATCATGCCGCCGGCCCAGGTCAACGGCAAAGCCACGGCGAAGAACTGGGCCGCGTATCGCGCGCGTTTTCTCGACAGCGAGCGCATCGCCGCCGGCGCCGCGTTCTGGCGCGCCAATCAGGTTTGGCTCGAGCGCGCCGAGCAGCGCTGGGGCGTGCCGGCGCAGGTGATCGTCGGCGTCATCGGCGTCGAGACCTACTATGGGCGCTTGACGGGCACCTTCCGCGTCATCGACGCGCTGGCCACGCTGTCGTTCGACTTCCCGACCGGCCGGCGCGACCGCACGCCCTTCTTCCGCGGCGAGCTCGAGCAGTTCCTGGTCTGGTGCGCGCGCGAGCGTTGCGATCCGGCGCAGGTGCAAGGCTCGTTTGCCGGCGCGATGGGCCTGCCGCAGTTCATGCCCGGCAGCATCAACCGCTGGGCGGTAGATTTCGACGGTGACGGCCATGTCAACCTGGCGGGCAGCGCGCCGGACGCGATCGGCAGCGTCGCCCGCTACCTGCACTACTTCGGCTGGCAGCGCGGGCTGCCGACGCACTTCGACGTGCGCGCGCCCGACAACGCGGCCGACCGCGCGCTGCTGCTCGGCCCCGACATCCTGCCGCTGTTCTCGGCCGAGGAATTCAGTCGAGCGCGGCGCCACGCTCTCGGCCGAAGGCCGCGCCCACGACGGCCCGTTGGCTCTCGTCGAACTGCACAACGGCGACACCGCCGCGCCGAGCCATGTGGCGGGCACGCGCAACTTCTGGGCGGTGACGCGCTACAACTGGTCGAGCTACTACGCGCTGGCAGTGATCGATCTCGGCGCCGCCGTGGCGCAGCGCATGAAGTGACGGCACTGCAACGCATCTTCGTCTACGGCACGCTGAAGCAGGGCTTTCGCAACTTCGGCGTCAACCACGGACGGCGCGTGCCCGGCGAGTTCGTCACGCTGCAGACCTACCCGCTCTACGTCATCGGCGAGTTCGGCCTGCCGTGGCTGGTGCACGAGCCCGGCCAGGGCCTGCGCGTCAGCGGCCAGGTGTTCGAGGTCGATGACGCTGCACTCGCCGCGATGGACGCGCTCGAACGCGTGCAAGACGCCGGCTGGTACACGCGGCGCGCGCTCGAAGTGCAGCAGGCCGCATCGGGCGAGGTGATCGCCGCCCTGGCCTACTTCGGCAGCGCCGAGAGGCTGCGCAGCGACACCGTCCATCTCGGCCCGCTGGCCGAGTACACGCAAGCGCACCAGGCGCTGTACCGCAAGCACCTCTGAACGGATTCAGCGACGATCGAACTCGAGCGCGGCGCAGTGCAGCGCCACCGGCTGATGCTGCGCGCGTGGGCGCGGCAGCCGCGCGCGTCGGCCCTCGGCCACGTCGTGCAGCAGCAGCTGCGGCTCGATGCGGTAGCGCCCCGGCACGGCCGCATCGAACGCGGGTTCGAGCGTGAAGCGCACCTCGCGTGCGCGGCCGGGTTCGATCGAGAGATACTCGTCGGCATCGGGGTCGCCGCGCTTGACGCTCGGGCCCTGGTACGCGAGTTCGGTGCCGTCGCGCCAGACGCGAACGAAGGGCGCGAACCAGCCTTCGAACGGCGTTCCCCAGGCCAGCACCTGCAACCTCTCGCGACCGCGGTTGTGCACGCGCAGCCGCAGGCCAGCGCCCTGCAGGGTCAGCGTGCAGCCGATTTCAGGCATGACCGCCCGCGCCGGCAGCGCCGCCACCGCGATCAGCACCGCGCGCCGCCGCATCGCGCACGCACCTCAGTTTTGGAACGGCGTGTTCTCTGCGAAGTACTCGTGGCTGTCCGCGTTGTCGATCGCCTTGGTGGGCTCGGTGAGCGCGAGGTTGCGCGCCGCGGTCTGGCCATAGGCCCAGTCGTCGGTGCCGGCGACGACGTTGAAGTGCGACATCTCGTGCACCAGCGTGCCGGCCTTCGAATCGGTGCCGGTCAGCGGCGCGGTCCAGAACGCGCCGCACAGGTAAATCTTGTACGGCTGGTTCGAGTAGACGTAGGCGTAGGTGCGCTTGGTCTTGCAGGAGCAGTCGAGCGTCAGCGGCTGATTTTTGAAAGCCGCGTCGATCTTGGCGAAGTTGCCCTGAACTGCATTGCGCGCACCCAATGAGTACGGACCGAACCAGCTCGCAAAGCGCGGCGTCGAGCCGGCCAGCGCATTGAGGTAGCCGAGCGAGCCGGTGGAGTAGTTGGTGGCGGCCGCTACCGCCTGCGTCAGCGTGTTCTGGCGCGTCGCGCTGCAGTTGCCGGTGAAGGTGATGCCGGCCGCAGCCGGTGCCGGCGGAGCGGCCGGCGCCTTGGCGCTGCGCCCTTCGAGCCACAGGTACAAGGGCTCGGACTGCAGGGTCTTGGCCGCCGCGCCATGCTGGCCGCGACTGGCGTACTCGATGGCGTAGCGGCCGTTGCGCGACAGCTCGTAGGCAGCCGTGAGTTCGACCTGCCAGCTCAGCGATGCGCCGGCATCGAGCTTGACGTGGTCGTTCGCGTCCGGCGCGGCACGCTTGATCAGCGGCCCGGTGTAGGCCACGCGCGAGCCGTCTTCGTGCGCGATGCGAAACAGCGCACCCTCGATCTCGTCGCCCGGCAGTTGCCAGCGCAGCAGGTGGATCGGATGCCGGGTCGTGTTGGTGACGGTGACGGTGACGCTGACATCGCCGTCGCCGCGCTGCACCAGCTGCGCGGCCGACACGCGCACGTCGAGGCCGTCGCGCGGGTTGGCGCCGAGCGAAGCGCAGGCGGCGAGCGCGAGCGCGCCGATCAGTGATTGCAGGGGCAGACGCTGGATCATAGAAATAACTCCGACGCATGGAATGAAGCCCGCCGCGATCCTGGCCGGCCGAGCGCGCATTGTGGCGAGCTGGCGCATCGCTCAACCACCGGCTGCGGGATTCCCCGGGGCGGACTTACCTCGTCAAACTCAAGTCACCAATGCTCGCAACCACTCCGGCAGCGGCGCCGACTTCTGTGCCTTGAAGTCGGTCCATACCGTCTTGCTGCCGCCCTCGGCATGGATGACACCGGGCTTGTCGGTGCGCTCCAGCGCGATGTAGGTATCGAAGCTGGAACGGCCCGGGTTGCACACGTAGTGCCTCGCCAGCACGTCGCCGGGGTACTGGAGCTGGATGAGGAAGTTGCAGAAGGCGTTGACGATCACCGAGCCGTGGCCGCTCGGGTTCGGCCCGGCGCCGACTTTGAACAGCCACGCGAGGCGCACGATCTCGAGATAGCGGAAGTAGACGGTGTTGTTGACGTGGCCCATCGGGTCCATGTCGCCCCAGCGGATCGGAATCACCATCTCGTGCGTGAGTTTTTTCTCGGCAGGAATGTGAAATCGCATCGCAGCACTGTATTCCTCGGCTGTCGCGTGCGCAGCGCCAGTGCTCCAATCGCATTCACGATGCCCGCACTGCAACGCCTCGCCCTGAAACTGCTCGGACACGCCAGGCATCGCTGGTACCTGCAGCGCGAACGGCGCCTCGCGGCGCCGACGCCAACGTCGCGCGCCCTGTCGATCCTGTTCTCGCGCCGCGCACCCTGGGAAGCGGCGCTGAGGCGCAGCTTTGCCGGCCTGCCGCACCGCCTGCACTTCGACGATCTGCCGCTGGCAGAGCTGGAACGCCACGACCTGATCGTGCCGCTGTCGCTCGACGACGCACGCTTCCTGCGGCAGCAACCGGCCTACCTGCGTGCCCGCGTCGTACCGCTGCCCGATGCCGACTGCAGCGCGCTGTGCCACGACAAGCCGCGCCTGAACAAGTTCCTGAGCGACGCCGGTTTCGCCCCGAATATCCCGCCGATGGGCGACGAGCTCGAGCCGCCCTTCGTCTGCAAGCCGATCGCGGGCGAGAACAGCGACGACTGCCTGCTCGTGCCCGACCACGCGGCGCAGGCGCGCATGAGCGCGGCACTGGCGCGGCCCGGGATGTTCCGCCAGGCGGCCGTGCCGGGCGCCGTCGAGTACGCCACCCACTTCCTGGCGCACGAAGGCCGGCTCGTGCGCGAGCTGACGGTGCGCTACCACCACGACAGGCCCCTGTTCATCAAGGCCAGCGGCACCGCCGCCGCGGTGCGCACGCTCGACCGCTGCGCCGATCCGGTGACCTTGCAGATGATGCTGCGCGCCATCGGCTACGACGGCCTGGGCTGCGCCAACTACAAGTTCGAGCAGGGCCGGCTGCAGCTGATCGAGATCAACCCGCGCATGGGCGGCAGCCTGTGCGACTACTTCTTTTCGTTCTTGCGTTCGATGCCGCAGACAGGGCGCACGCGCCGCGCCGGGTGCACCAACTTCACCTGGCTCGACAGCCTGACGGAGCGCGAGTCAGCCTTCGGCACCTGACAGGCGCGCCACCTGCTGCTCCAGCGCAGCGACACGCGCTTCGAGCGCGGCCCATGCCGAAGGCAGCGGCGACGCGGGTGCTGCCGGCTCGACTTCCAGCGCAGCGCGCGGCGGCGCGCCGCAGAGCAACTGCGCCCAGCGCGCTTCGCGCGCGCCCGGCGCGCGTGCGAGCTTCACCACGCGCGGCGGCGCCTTGACAGCGAGCTCGTCGAGAAAGGCTTCGACCGACGAGATGTCGGCGAAGCGGTGCAGCCGCTCGCAGTTCAGGCGCAGCTCGGCCGCCGTCTGCGGCCCGCGCAACATCAGCATGGCGAGCAGCGCGACGGCCTGCGTCGGCACGCCGAGCGCGCGCGCCGCGTTGTGCTCGAAGCGCACGACGCGGCTGCCGCTGGTTTCGAACAGCAGCGACAACTGCTTCAGCCCGTCGATCGCTTCGAGCACATCGCCATCGCCGGCGCTCATCACCGGATCGCGCGCCGTCTTCTGGTTGCAGCCGGCAACGAGCGAGTTGAGCGAGAGCGGGTACGAATCCGGAACCGTCGCCTGCTTCTCGACGAGCACGCCGAGCACACGGGCTTCGAGCGGCGTCAGTTCGCGCATCGTCGGGTCGCGGCCGGCTTCGCGGCCAGCGCCGGGCCGCCCCAAGCGGGCCGCGCTCCCCAGCGCCTTGAAGAGGCCCGTACCGGTCCCTGCGGCGACGCCGCAGGCGTCTTCGGGCTGTCATAGCGCCTGGCCGTCGTCGGCCGACAGCACCGCGCCGTTGACGAAGTGGCTCTCGTTGGCGCACAACATCATCAGCGCCACGTCCAGGTCCTGCGGCTTGCCCACGCGCTTGCGCGGCATCGATTGCACCATCTGCTGGCCGGCCTCCGTCTGCCAGACATGGTGGTTGAGCTCGGTGTCGATGTAGCCCGGGCACAGCGCGTTGACATTGATGCCGAAGCGTCCCCACTCCAGCGCCATCGCCCGCGTCATGTGCACCACTGCGGCCTTGCTGATGCAATACACGCCGATCGAGGGCCAGACGCGCAACCCCGCCATCGACGCGATGTTGACGATGCGCCCTCCGGTGAAGGTGCCCGGCGCCACGCCCTTGCTGCGCGCGATCATGCGCTTGGCCACTTCCTGCGCGACGAAGAAGGCGCCACGCGTGTTGGTGTTCATCACGTGGTCGTAGTCTTCGGGCGTGACGTCAGTGAGCTTGGCCGTGCCGCTGACGCCGGAGTTGTTGACGAGGATGTCGATCGCCCCCATCTCTGTTTCGGCATGAGCGACCGCGGCGCGGATGCTGGCCACGTCGGTCACATCGAGGCCGACGACATGCGCATCGCCGTCGGCCGCCTCGATCTCGGCGCGCAGCGTCTTCAGGCGCTCGACGCGGCGCGCCGCGAGCACGACGCCGGCGCCGGCCGCCGCCAGCGTTTTCGCGAACTGCGCGCCCAGGCCGCTGGAGGCGCCGGTGATCAAGGCCACGCGGCCGGAAAGATCGATGCTGTAGGCCATGACAACTCCCCTCGACAGAACGGCAAACGACGATAGCACGCCCCTCTAGAATCCCGACGAACAGCCCCAAGCTCTTTGCACCCGCGGCCGCCGAAGGCGCGTCAGTGCCTTGGGGCGGCTCTGCCACACTGACATGAACACCAAAGAACTGATCGAGAAGTACGGACCGCGCGAGTCGATGGAGTACGACGTCGTGGTCGTCGGCGGCGGCCCCGCCGGCCTGGCCTGCGCCATCCGCTGCAAGCAGATCGCGCAGATGGACGGCGGCAAGGACATCTCCGTGGTCGTGCTCGAAAAAGGCAGCGAACCCGGCGCGCACATCCTCTCGGGCGCGGTGATGGACCCGCGCGCCATCACCGAGCTCTTTCCCAACTGGAAGGAGCTCGGCGCGCCGCTGAAGCAGCGCGTGAAGAACGACGAAGTGCTGTTTCTGACCGAGCGCGATGCCAAGCGCACGCCCAACTGGCTGATCCCCGACTGCCTGCACAACGACGGCAACTACGTCATCAGCCTGGGTGAAGTCACGCAAGTGGCTGGGCGAGCAGGCCGAGGCCCTGGGCGTCGAAATCTTCCCCGGCTTCACCGCCGCCGAAGTGCTGTACGACGACGACGGCGCCGTGCTCGGCGTGGCCACCGGCAACCTGGGCATCGGCAAGGACGGCGCAGCCGCACGAAGGCTTTCAGCTCGGCATGGAGCTGCGCGGGCAAGTACACCGTCTTTGCCGAAGGCGCGCGCGGCCATCTGGGCAAGCAGCTCATCAACGCGCTATCAGCCTCGACGGCGGGCGCGACCCGCAGAGCTACGCCATCGGCGTCAAGGAACTGTGGGAAGTGCCGGCCGACAAAGCCAAGCCCGGCCTCGTGGTGCACACCGCCGGCTGGCCGATGGACAACGACACCTACGGCGGCGGCTTCCTCTACCACCTGGAAGACAACAAGGTCACGCTCGGCTTCGTCACCGGGCTCGACTACCAGAACCCGTGGCTCAGCCCGTTCGAGGAGATGCAGCGCTGGAAGACGCACCCCGCATCCGCGCGCACATCGAAGGCGGCAAGCGCATCGGCTACGGCGCGCGCGCCATCACCGCGGGTGGCCTGCTGTCGCCTGCCCAAGCTGGTGTTTCCCGGCGGCGCGCTGGTCGGCTGCGACGCCGGCACCTCAACGCCGCGCGCATCAAGGGCAGCCATGCCGCGATCAAGACCGGCATGCTGTGCGCCGAGGCGGTCTGCGAAGCGGTGCTGCAGAGCGGGTCGCAGCCACGACGAACTGACAGGCCTACCCCGAGGCCTTCGAGAAGAGCTGGCTGCACGACGAACTGAACCAGTCACGCAACTTCAAGCAGTGGTTCAAGAAGGGCAACTCGGTCGGCATGCTGATGACCGGCATCGAGCATTGGCTGCTGCCCAAGCTCGGCTTCAAGAGCCCGCCGTGGACGATCCACCGCACCGAGCCCGACCATGTGCGCCTGAAGCCCGCGGCCGAGTGCCCGAAGATCGAGCTACCCGAAGCCCGACGGCGTGCTGACCTTCGACAAGCTGTCGTCGGTGTTCATCAGCAACACCAACCATGAAGAGAACCAGCCGGCGCACCTGACGCTGAACGACGCCAAGGTGCCGGTGGGCATCAACCTGGCGCGCTACGCCGGGCCGGAGTCACGCTACTGTCCGGCGGGCGTCTACGAGTTCGTGAAGAACGAGGACGGCTCGGACCGCCTGCAGATCAACGCCCAGAACTGCGTGCACTGCAAGACCTGCGACATCAAGGACCCGACGCAGAACATCGTCTGGGTGACGCCAGAAGGCGGCGGTGGGCCGAATTACGCGGGGATGTAGTTAGGCGCAGCGAACAGGCCCCGCGCCGCCTGATTCACGCGGGGATGTGAGCGAGCATGCTGAGACGCACGCCGGTCCGAGAAAGACCCCAGCCGGGCATCGAGCCCGGCTGGCGCCTGCACGCGCGCCTGCGGCGCGCGGCAAACCACGGGCTCGATGCCCGCGGCTTGCCTTTCACTCACACCCAAGAACGACTGTGCCCGCAAGGCGGCGGGCGGGGCGCAGGCGGGGCGAATGGCGCCGCCGAGAAGCGCAGGGCTGAGGTCGGCGCGCGTACCCGCGCGCTTCGTGATCTGACTCACCGCGAGTGTTCGAGCGCAACGAACGCAGTGAGTGAAGCGAGTTTCGCGGTGCGACCTCAGACCGAGCATCGCAGGGCACCCTCGCGCAGCGAGGGCGAGCGCCGCTTGAGCCCCGACTGCGCCCCGCCCGCCGCCTTGCTCGCGCACCGGCCTCGGCCCAGCGCATTGCGCACGATCGCGAACGCACCCATCGGGCCGACTTCAGCCACCCCGCTGCCAAAGTCAAACGATCGCAAGCCGCCATCAGCGCAACCGCGGCGGATTCGGATGCAGCCGCGCCATCGTGTGCGCATCGACATAGACACCATCGCGGATGGCATAGGCGCGCAGCGTGCCTTCGAGTTCGAAGCCGAACTTGCGATACAGCGTGAGCGCGGCCACGTTGTCGGTGTAGACCGTGAGTTCGAGGCGCAGCAACTGCGCCCAGTTGTCGCCCCAGTCGACGATCGCGGCCATCAACGCGCTGCCGACGCCCTGCCCTTGCGCATGCTTGGTCACGGCCATGCCGATGCCCGCCGCATGACGCCGCCGCACATGCTGCAGTGGATGCACGCCGGCATTGCCCACCACTTCGCCGCCACGTTCGGCGACGATGAAGAGCTCCGCCGTGGTCGCGCCGGTGGGCATCTCCTCGATGCGCTTTCTCCACATCGCTTCGGTGGCGTGGGGCAGTTGCAGCAACCCGCCCAGCACGGCGGGATCGTTCATCGTCGCCAGGATCGACGCCGCATCCTCGAGGCGCGGGCGGCGGATGGTGATGGCGGCACTGCTCACGGCTGCCATCGCGCTGCACGCTTCTCGATGAAGGCCTGCACGCCTTCGAGCGCGTCGGGCTGCATCATGTTGCAGGCCATCGTCTGCCCGGCTGCTTCGTAGGCAGCGGCGATGCCGAGCTCGCCCTGACGATAGAACAGCGCCTTGCCCATCGCCACCGCGATGCGCGGCTTGGCGAGGATGCTTTCGACGAGCGCAGCCACCGCAGCGTCCAAGGCAACGTCGTCGGCAACGCGGTTGACCAGACCGCGCTCCTTCGCCTGCTCTGCATCGATGAACTCACCCGTGACGAGCATCTCGAACGCCTGCTTGCGCGCCACGTTGCGCGACAGCGCCACGCTCGGCGTCGAGCAGAACAACCCGAGGTTGACGCCGCTCACCGCAAAGCGCGCGCTGCGTGCGGCCACTGCCAAGTCGCACTGCGCGACGAGTTGGCAGCCGGCGGCCGTCGCGATGCCCTGCACGCGTGCGATCACCGGCACCGGCAGGCGCTGGATCGAAAGCATCATGCGCGTGCACTGCGCGAACAGGCGCTGGTAGGTGTCGAGCGAGGGCTCGGCGCGCATCTCTTTCAAATCGTGCCCGGCGCAGAACGCGCGGCCGGTGGCGGCCAGCACCACCACGCGCACCGACTCGTCGCCAGCGAGCGCGTCCAACTCGCGCTGCAACGCGGCGAGCATCGCTTCGGACAAAGCGTTGAAGGCGCCCGGCCGGTTCAAGGTCAGCGTGATCACACCGCGCGCATCGGCGCTGCGTTTGACGATCGGGTCGGTGTTGTCGCTCATTCGATCGCACTCGCAGACTTCGCACGTTCGCGCAGCACGAACTTCTGGATCTTGCCGGTGGAAGTCTTCGGAATCTCCTCGAAGCGAAACTCGCGCGGCACCTTGTAGCTCGCCAGCAGGCCGCGGCAGTGAGCGGCCAACTCCTCGGCGCTGGCGGCAGCACCGGCCTTGAGCTCGACGAAGGCCAGCGGCGTCTCACCCCACTTCGCATCCGGCCGTGCCACGACCGCGCAGGCCATCACCGCGGCGTGGCGGTAGAGCGCATCCTCGACTTCGAGCGAGCTGATGTTCTCGCCGCCCGAGATGATCACGTCCTTGCTGCGGTCCCTGATCTTGACGTAGCGGTCCGGCTCGAGCACCGCCAGATCGCCGCTGTGGAACCAGCCGCCCTCGAAGGCCTGCGCAGTGGCCGCCGGGTTCTTCAGGTAGCCCTTCATCACGATGTTGCCGCGGAACATGATCTCGCCCATCGTCTGCCCGTCGGCCGGCACTTCGCGCAGGGTCTGCGGATCGAGCACCGACATGCCTTCCTGCAACGGGTAGCGCACGCCCTGGCGGCCGTTCAGCCGCGCCTGCTCCGACAGGCTCTGCTCGGCCCACTCTTCGCGCTTGACCGCCACCGCGGCCGGACCATAGACCTCGGTCAGCCCATAGACATGCGTGATGTCGAAGCCGATGCGCGCCATGCCTTCGATCATCGCGGCCGGCGGTGCGGCACCGGCGACCATGCCGCGCACGCGCCAGTCGATGCCATCGCGCAATGCGGCGTCGGCGTTGATCAGCAGGTTGTGCACGATCGGCGCGGCGCAATAGTGATCGACGCGGTGCTGGCGCATCGCGCCGAAGATCGACGCCGCATCGACGCGGCGCAGGCACACATGCGTGCCGCCCAGCATCGCCACCGTCCACGGGAAGCACCAGCCGTTGCAGTGGAACATCGGCAGCGTCCACAGGTAGCGCGGGAAGTGCGGCATGGTCCATGTCGCCGCGTTGCACACCGCGTTGAGCAAGGCGCCGCGGTGGTGCGTGACCACGCCTTTCGGGTCGCCCGTGGTGCCCGAGGTGTACGACACCGCGATTGCATCCCACTCGTCGCGCGGGCCGTCGAGCTGCGCCAGCGGTTCGTGCGCGCGCAGCAGCGCTTCGTACTCGATCTCGCCCAGGCGATCGCCGGGGCCGCTGTATTCGCTGTCGGCGACGTCGATGACGATCGGCACGCGAGCGTGCTGCTCACGCAGCAGGCGCAATGCAGAGGCGATCACCGGTGCGAACTCGCGATCGGTGATCAGCACCTTGGCCTCGCAGTGGTTCATCTGCCAGGCCAGCAGCGCCGCATCGAGGCGCGTGTTGAGCGTGTTGAGCACGGCATTGAGAGCCGGCACGGCATAGTGCGCCTCGACCATCTCGGGCGTGTTCGGCAGCATCGCGCTCACGGTGTCGCCGCGGCCGACGCCGAGCGCGCGCAGCGCCGCGGCCAGGCGCGCCGAACGCTCGCGCGTCTGCGCCCAGGTGGTGCGGCGTGCGCCATGCACCACGGCAGGCAGATCGCCGAAGACCTCGGCGCTGCGCTCGACGAAACCCGTGGGCGACAGCGCCGCGAAATTGGCGGCCGTCTTGTCGAGATCGCGGTCGTACAGGCTCATCGGGCAGGCTCCGAAGCGCGCCCCTGAAAGCGCAGGCGCAACCCAGTATCGCGCCGACGCGCCCCTGCGGCAACGGTTGGGCGCCGCTATGCAGCCGCTAGTCCACTGAATCACTGAAATCGGTTCGGCGCTGTCCACGCGATACGGGCGCGCTGCGGCGTTGCAAATGCTCGCGATGCCTATGGGCATCGCTGCGCTTTGCGCCTTGCATCGCATCCCGTCTCGCGCGTCCCTCGCCGCCCATTTCAATGATTCAGCGGAGCTAGGCGCGCTCGGCGACCCAGGCCACCACCGACGCCAGCGCCTTCGGCAGCGCCGCCGCATCGCTGCCGCCGGCCATCGCCATGTCGGCCTTGCCGCCGCCTTTGCCGCCGACCTGCTGCGCGACGAAGTTGACCAGCTCGCCGGCCTTGATCTTGCCCAACTGGTCGGCGGTGACGCCGGCGGCGAGCTGCACCTTGGCGCCATCGACGGCGGCCAGCACGATCGCCGCGCTCTTCAGCTTGTCCTTCAGTTTGTCCATCGTCTCGCGCAGCGTCTTGGCGTCGGCGCCGTCGAGCGTGGCGGCGAGCACCTTGATGCCCTTCACGTCCACCGCTTGCGACATCAGCTCGTCGCCCTGCGACGAGGCGAGCTTGCCCTTGAGCTGAGCAACTTCCCTTTCGAGCGCGCGCACCTGATCGAGCACGCTCGTCACGCGCGCGCCGATCTCGGCGGGTGTGACCTTGAGCGACGCGGCGACGCTGCCGACGGTGCTCTCGAGCTGCTGCAGATACGCCAGCGCGTTGTCGCCCGTCACCGCTTCGATGCGGCGTACGCCGGCAGCCACGCCGCCATCGGCGACGATCTTGAACAGGCCGATGTCGCCCGTGCGCTGCACATGCGTGCCGCCGCAAAGTTCGCGGCTCGACCCGATGTCGAGCACGCGCACCGAGTCGCCGTACTTCTCGCCGAACAGCATCATCGCGCCGAGCTTCTGGGCGTCGTCGATCGCCATCACGCGCGCATGCGTCGCCGCGTTGGCCAGCACCTCGGCGTTGACGATCGCCTCGATCTTCGCGATCTGCGCATCCGTCAGCGGCGCGTTGTGGCTGAAGTCGAAGCGCGTGCGCTCGGCATTGACCAGCGAGCCCTTCTGCTGCACATGCGCACCCAGCACTTCGCGCAGCGCCTTGTGCATCAGGTGCGTGGAGGAGTGGTTGCGCACGGTCTTCGCACGCTGCTCGGCATTGACGCGTGCGGTGAACAGGTCGCCGAGGGCGACCTCGCCCTCGACGACGCGGCCTTCGTGGCCATGCACGGCCGCCTGGACCTTGGTGGTGTCTTCGACGACGATGCGGGTCGTCGGATTGCGCAGTTCCCCGCTGTCGCCAACCTGGCCGCCGGACTCGGCATAGAACGGCGTCTTGTCGAGCACGATCACCACGTCGTCACCGGCGCGGGCGCGTTGCACCGACGCGCCGTCCACGTACAGCGCGGTGACCTTCGCGCCTTCGATCGCGAGGTGATCGTAGCCATCGAACGCGGTGTCGGCGCCGCTGTAGGCCAGGCCCTGCGCCAGCTTGAACTTGCCGGCCGCGCGCGCCTGCTCGCGCTGGCGGGTCATCGCAGCGTTGAAGCCGGCCTCATCGACCGTGACGCCGCGCTCGCGGCAGACATCGGCGGTGAGGTCGAGCGGGAAGCCGAAGGTGTCGTGCAGCTTGAAGGCGAGTTCGCCGTCGATCGTTTTTGCACCACCGGCCAGTGCGCCATCGAGGATCTCCATGCCGTTGGCGATGGTCTGGAAGAAGCGCTCCTCTTCCTGCTTCAGCACATCGGTGACGCGCGTGGCTTCGCGCCGCATTTCGGGATAGGCGTCGCCCATCTCGGCCGCGAGCGTGGCGACGATCGCGTGGAAGAAGGGCTTGCGTGCGCCCAGCTTGTAGCCATGCCGAATGCCGCGCCGCGCGATGCGGCGCAGCACATAGCCGCGGCCCTCGTTGCCGGGGATCACGCCGTCGGTGACGGTGAAGGCACACGAGCGGATGTGGTCGGCGATCACCTTGAGCGACGGCGATCCGATATCGACATTGCCGCCGCCGGCTGCATCGACGGCGCGCTTGCTCGCATCGATCAGCGTGCGGAACAGATCGATCTCAAACACGCTGTGCACGCCCTGCAGCACGCTCGACAGGCGCTCCAGCCCCATGCCGGTGTCCACGCTCGGCTTGGGCAGCTTGTGCATGACACCGTCTTCGGTGCGGTTGAACTGCATGAAGACGTTGTTCCAGATCTCGACATAACGGTCGCCGTCCTGCTCGGGCGAACCCGGCGGGCCGCCGGCCACCGACGGGCCGTAGTCGTAGAAGATTTCGGAGCACGGACCGCACGGGCCGGTGTCGCCCATCATCCAGAAGTTGTCGGACATGTAGCGCGCGCCCTTGTTGTCGCCGATGCGCACGATGCGCTCGGCCGGCAACCCGATCACCTTCAGCCAGATGTCGTAGGCCTCGTCGTCCTCGGCATAGACCGTCGCCCACAGCCGCTCCTTCGGCAGCTTGAAGTGCACCGTCAGCAGCTCCCACGCGTACTGGATCGCGTCGTGCTTGAAGTAGTCGCCGAAGCTGAAGTTGCCCAGCATCTCGAAGAAGGTGAGATGGCGTGCGGTGTAGCCGACGTTCTCCAGATCGTTGTGCTTGCCGCCGGCGCGGATGCACTTCTGAGCCGTCGCCGCACGCGAATACGAGCGCTTGTCGAAGCCGAGGAAGACGTCCTTGAACTGGTTCATGCCGGCGTTGGTGAACAGCAGCGTCGGGTCGTCGCCCGGCACCACCGGCGAAGACGCCACGACGGCGTGGCCCTTGCTCTCGAAGAACGACAGGAACGTGGAGCGGATGTCGGCGGCTTTCATGCCGCGGATTATCGCTGCGGGTTTTCAGCCCGCGCTGTCGTTGGCGGCCGGCTCTCTGCCGCGATCCGCGGCGCGCGCCGTGCCTTCGAGCCCCATCGCCGCCAGGCTCGCCGCCTGCCCCACCGAGCGCCGCAGCAGCGCGTCGGCGGTCTTGCCGTGCTCGGGGTACAGCGCCAGGCCGGCGTGGACCTTCACCGCCAGGTCGGTGCCCGCCACCGAGAACGGCTGGTGCAGCGTGTCGATCAGCTTGCGCGTGACGCGTTGCCCATCGGCCGGCGCGTCGATCCAGGCGAGCAGCACGACAAACGCATCGTTGCCGATCGAGGCCACCACATCGCTGGCGCGCAGCGACGCACGCAGCCGCACCGCCACCTTGCGCCGCAGCACGTTGGACGACTCCGCGCCCATCGATTCGCGTACTGCGGCCAGGCCCTCGACGCGCAGCGCGATCACCGCCATCGGCGCCGGCTCGCGCTCGCGCAGCGCCACGAGGTGCGTCATGTGCTCGAGCAGTTGCGCGTGATTCGGCAGGCCGGTGGCGAGGTCGGTCGCGAAGGCCTTGCGTGCGGCACGATCGAGCGCCTTGCGCTGAAGCGCAATTTCCAGCCGGCGCCGCAATGCGTCGGCCGGCGCATCCGTGGGCACGACGACGTCCTGCACGCCGCGCTCGAGCAACAACTGCTGCGTGGCTTCATCGGGTGCGGTCGGCAGCACCGCCACCACCGCGGTGTCGAGCACCGCATGCGACAAGGCCGGCCAGGCCAGCAGCTCCGCGGCCGGCACCGCCGCCAGCATCGACTCGAACGCGATCTCGCGCAGATGGCCGGCGGCCGCGTCGAGCGTGCTGCAACAGGTGGCGCCCGGTACGTCCAGGCCCACGGCAAGCATCGTGGCGGTGGGTTTGGCGCGGGCCGATCGGGTCATCGAGAACTGCGGACGACGCAAAGTCGTGGAGCGGGTGAAGGGAATCGAACCCTCGTATGAAGCTTGGGAAGCTGCCGTTCTGCCATTGAACTACACCCGCGCTGCAACCGAGTTTAAGCGATGCATGTGCCACAACCACCGGTCTCGGCGCAAGCCGCGTTGGCGCATCGCCGCAACGAAAGTCACACCTTCGCACAGGTGATGCGTGGCGCGGACCGTGCCGGCGCGCCGCGGGGCAGGCCGCCATAGACTCGGCGCATGAACTCGAACTCGACCCATGCGGGCCGCATGGCGCGCCTGCGCAGCACCGCGACCTGGATCGTCATGGCCACGCTGGCTGCCTGCGGCGGTGGCGGCAGCGACGCCCCGCCGATCGATCAAACGCCGCCGACGCTGTCGGCGCAGGGCGCCATCCGCGCGGTCGTCCGCAAGGGCGATGCCACGCCGCTGCCCGCAGCATTTGCCGTCACGGTGGGCGGCAACCCCAGCACCGGCACCGTCGCCTGGAAGGACGAAGCGGGCACCTCGCGCGGCAGCGGCAACACCCTGCCGCTCAACACCGCGGCCACCGCCTTGGCCGCGGGCGAACACACGCTGACCGCCAGCATCACCAATCCGGCCAACGGCCGTTCCGCCGAAACGTCTTTCAGCGTGCTCGTGCTGGCCGCCGCGGCGGATACCGACGACGACAACGACGGCCTGACGTACTCGGAAGAAAAGGCGGCTGGCACCGAAGCCGGCAACGGCGACACCGACGGCGACCACCTGGCCGACGGCGCCGAAGCCGGCCTCGGAACCGATCCGACCAAGGCCGACAGCGACAACAACGGCGTCAATGACGCCGTCCAACTGGCCGGCACGGGCGGGGCCTCGCTGCCGTCGCGCAGCCTGATGGCCGACGAGCCGGGCAAGAGCGCCGGCGTGCGCATCGAAGCCGACGGGCTGTCGGTCACGTTCGGCCCGGAGCTCAACGCCGCCTGCGAGAGCAAAACGCCGCCCTTCGACAACGCGATCTACAGCGGCAGCGCGACGGATTCAATTGAGCGCTGCCGCAAGCGCGCGGTGCGCGCCAACGTTGGCGTGCGGCCCGGCGAGTTCCGCTACTTCGAGACGCGCCGCTTCGGCAGCTTCGCCAGCAGCGCACTGCCCAACATCGGCCAGGGCATCATCACGCCGTCGGCACAGATCGACCCGTACTGCTGCTTCGTCGATATCGGCGACAGCGACTACAGCACCTATGTCAGCGGCTCGCCCCCGGCGCCGACGGCGGCCAACATCACACCGCCGTCGATGACGGTCAACGCCGTCGGCGGCGTGTTCGCGCGGCTGATCCAGGTGGAAACGCCCTTCAGTCCAGGCCCGGACATCGATCTCGGCCAAACCGACTTCTACGGCTTTGCGGTGGACTACCGCGGCACCGATCCGGTGGTTTATGTCGTGGCACGCGCCAGCGACGGCAGCGTCGTCCTCTCGCAAGGCTTGAACCCGGGCGCCTTCAACGGTGCACCGGCGATGCCGATGCTGCACGGGCACCCGATCAGCGGCACCGGGCCGCATGCGGCCATCAACCTCGGCCTGCAGAAGTTCCACTACCCGCTCGCCGATGTGCGCGCCGCCATCACCGCGCGTGGCGTCAACGCCGACGCGATGGCCGGTGGCGTCGGCATCCACCGCTGGTAGCACGCCTTGCCGCCGATGCATCAGGACAATTCGCCGACACCCCGCAGCCAACGCCTGCGTCTGCTCGCGGCCTTTGCGGCCACGCTGTCCACGGCCCTGCTCGTCGCTTGCGGCGGCGGAGGCACCAGCAGCGGCGGCACGCCCCCTCCGCCGCCGCCGCCTCCTCCTCCACCGCCACCGGTGTCGCGCTGCATCGACCCGACGCCGGCCGCCACCTCGACAGTGAAGTTCGCTGCGCCGGTGGGCGCCGCGGCATCGAGCGTCGAACTCAGCACCAACGGCTTGTCGGCGTGCTTCCTCGGCACGGCGCAGGCGGGCGTCAAGTCAGACGTGGCCGTTGCGTTGGGCGAAGGCAGCTTCTACTACGTCGAGGCCACGCGCTCGCAAGCCGCCGACGTGGTGCTTGGCATCAGCGCCACGGCCGCCACCGAGCCGCCCGCAGGCGGCTTCGTGCCGCGTGCCGACACGCTCGTGGTCAGCGGCAGTGAGCTGCTGACGAAGGACAGCGCCGGCGCCACGGTGACGAACCCCGCCGGCGCCGGCGCCGTGTTCGGCTTTGCGGTGGATCTGCGCTCGGGCTATCCGGCGGTGAGCGTCATCGCCCCGGCGAGCGTCAACCCCGGCGCCTGCACCGGCCTGGCTGCCGCTGCGCCGTGCATCATCTACCGCTGGCAATCGGCAGCGCCGGCCGCCGCGCTGTCGATCTACGCCTGGGGCCGCGGCGATGGCAGCACGAACGGCCCGCGCGTGTCGATCAACACCGGCAGCGATCAGATCGCGCGACCCTACGCCTACGCCACCAGTGCCGTGCTGTCCCTGCTGCGCGCCAAGCAACTGCAAGGCGCCGTCGGCTTCAATGCGCAGTGGCCGGGGGCGAGCGGGCCGGCGTCACTGCCCACGCTGACACCGACCCGCGGCGACCGCGCGGTGATGCGCCTGGACGACACCGCGCCCTTCCGTGCCATCACGGTCACGCCCACGCATGCCGCTGCGGGCGCCATCACCTGGACCGATGAGCTCGGCAGCCCCCGCGGCAGCGGCGCGTCGATCACGATCGACACGGCGCTGATGACGGCACTCGGCGCCGGCGAGCATGTGCTGACCGCCAGCGTCGTCAATCCGCAGAACGGCCGCTACGGCGAAACGCGGGTGCGGCTGCTGGTGGCGGCCGCTGGCGACAACAGCGACCACGACGGCGACGGCCTGAGCTACGACCAGGAAATCGCGGCCGGTCTCGATCCGGGCAGCGCCGACAGCGACGGCGACGGCCTGTCCGACGGCGCCGAAGTCGCGTTGGGCAAGAACCCACTCGTGGCCGACAACGACGCCAGCGCGTCACTGCCGCGGCGCGGCGCGATGCTGCGCGAGGTCGGCACCAGCGCGGGCCTGGTCGTCGGCGATGACGGCCTGTCGGTCACCTTCACCGGCGAGCTGAACCCGGCGTGCGTGGCGCATGTGGCGCCATTCGACGACCCGGTGTATTCGAACTCGGCGTTCGGCGCGGAGGAGCGCTGTCGCAAGCGCGCGATCCGCGCCAACGTCGGCATCACGCCGGGTGAGTTCCGCTACTTCGAGAGCGAGCGCCTGGGTGCGCTGAACGACCTGCGCAACATCGGCCACGGCGTCGTCGCGGCCGACGCGCCGATCGACCCCTACTGCTGTTTCATCGATCCGGGCGACCCCGACTACGACCCGCTCGTGCCCTACACCGGTACGCCGCCGTCGCTCGCGGTCAACTCGGTGGGCGGCGTGTTCAGGCGCCTGCAACAGATCAGCCAGGAGTCGCTCGATCTCGACCAGACCCGCTTCTACGGCTTCGCGGTGGACTACACCGGCTCCGAGCCCAAGGTCCATATCGTCGGCACCGATGCCAACGGCCTGATGACGGTGTCGTCCGCGGTCAGCGGCATCGGATTCGCGGCCGAAGCGCCGGTGATGCCCATGCATTACGGTCACCCCTACGATGGCAGCGGCCCGCTGGCGCGCATGAACCTCGGCCTGCAGAAGTTCCACTACGACCTCGGCGCCATCAAGACCGCGCTGCAGGGCCTGGGCACGAACACCGACAACTTCAAGCCCGGCGTCGGCGCGCACCGCTGGCAGCCCTGACGCCTCATGGCTGCACGCGACAATGCGTGCGGCCATGAGTGCATCGTCTGACCCCTCTGCCGCTCCGCCGCGCGGCATCAAGAGCTACGTGCTGCGTGCCGGCCGCATGGGCACGGGGCAGGTGCGCGCATTGCGCGAACTGGCGCCGCGCTATGTGCTGCCGTTCAGCGCCGCGCCGTTCGATGCCGCGGGCGTCTTCGGCCGCAGCGCGCCGCTCGTCGTCGAGATCGGCTTCGGCATGGGCCAGGCGACGGCCGCGATCGCGCAGGCGCAGCCCGAGACTGACTTTCTCGGCGTCGAGGTGCACGAGCCCGGCGTCGGCGCGCTGCTGCAGCGCATCGAGCAGTCCAAGCTGAGCAACCTGCGCATCGTCCGGCACGACGCGGTCGAAGTGCTCACCACCATGATCGCTCCGGCCACGCTCGCCGGCGTGCAGATCTTCTTCCCCGACCCGTGGCCGAAGAAACGGCACTGGAAGCGGCGTCTGGTCCAGCCGCCCTTCGTCACGCTGCTGGCTTCGAAGCTGATGGCCGGCGGCCGGCTGCATTGCGCCACCGACTGGCAACCCTATGCCGAACAGATGCTCGATGTGTTGAGCGCCGAGCCGCTGCTGCTCAACAGCGCCGCCGGCTTCGCGCCGCGGCCGGACTATCGGCCACTGACCAAGTTCGAACAGCGCGGCGTCGCCCTCGGCCACGGCGTGTGGGACCTGGTGTTCGTGCGCGCCAGCGCGCCCGTCATGGCGTGACCTTGATGGGCTTTCGAATCGGCTTGATGAATGGCGGGCCGACCTTCAGCTCGGTGATCATCGTCAGGCGCGCACCGGCGGGCAGGCTCAGGTTCTGATTGAGCATCGGGTTGAAGCCGTTGAACGTCACCACCGGCAGGATCGTCACGGGCGCGAACGGCGCCTCGGTGAAGGAATTGGTCTGGGCGTTGCCCTGGAAGTAGACCACCGTGGTGCCCACCAGGTTGAGGCCGCTCAGGTCCGGCACCTCGAGCGCAGCCTGCGTCGGCTTGAAGCCGAAACCGGCGAGCTGCAGCTGCAGCGCGCTGCCGCTGCGGTTGTGCAGATCGAGCTTCTCGGTGATGACCGAGCGCCCGGTGCTGCCGCCCTTGACGGTGTAGACCACACCGCCCAGCACGTTGCCGCTCATCGCGCCGGTGCCGTGACCGAGCATCGGCCCCTGCGCGTGGATCTGGTTGGCATTGACATGGGCCCCAGGGTGCAGGTGGCCGATGTCGAGAAAGGTCGAGGGGCCCGAGGGATAGACCAGGATGCGGCGGCCGTTGACCGTCCACTCGACCTTGCGCGGCAGTTGCACCGGATCGCTCGGCTGGCCGAGGTTCGATCCGGCGTTGTCGATGGTGTAGACAAGTTGCGCGTTGCCGTCGCTGATGGTGATCGAGTCGGCGCGCGCCGTCGTTGCGCACGCCGACAGCAGCGCAATGATCGGGATCAACAGTGTTCGCATGGCGGCCCCCTGGGCGGATCGACGATGCGCGATTGCACCTGCCGCGCCGCAAGGCGACCACCCCTAACAGGCCACCCCTAAATCACTGCCGCGACTTGCGGTACGGCTCTTCGAAATCCAGATAGTCCTTCTCGCCCAGCGCATCGGCCACCCACGCCGCGACGCCCGGCGCGGCCCAGACGCGCTCGGCATAGGCGCGCGCTGCGTCCGACAGCGGCAACGCGTAGCTGCGCGCGCGCGCCACCACGGGTGCGTAGGTCGCATCGACAATGCCGAAGGCGCCGAACAGGAACGGCCCGCCGCTTGCAGCCAGTTGCTGCGACCACATCGCATCGATGCGCGCCAGGTCGGCCCGCACGGCAGCGTGCTCTGCCAGTACACGCGCGCCGACCTCCGGCAGCGATGCCTCGATGTTCATCGGGCAATGGCTGCGCAGCGCGCCGAAGCCGGCGTGCATCTCGGCGCAGAGGCTGCGCGCGCGGGCCCGCTGCAGGGGCTCTTGCGGCCACAACGGCTGCTGCGGATAGCGCTCGGCCAGGGTCTCGGCGATCGCCAGCGTGTCCCACACCGCGAAGCCGTCGATCAGCAGCACCGGCACCTTGGCGACCGGCGTGTACTGCGCGAGCGCGCGGTAGAAGGGCGAGTCCGGCGAGTAGCTCAGCGTGTCGAAGCGCAGCTTGATCTCGTCGAAGGCAATGCCGCACTGGCGCATCAGCACCCACGGCCGCATCGACCACGACGAGTAGTTCTTGTTGCCGATCACCAGTTGCAGCATGCGAGCCTCCTGTGCAAGAGGCAGGAATGCTAGCGACTCGCCGCGCCCTCGCGATGCGAAGCACGCATCGCAGTCATGCGCGCCAGGTCACCCAGCCGGTGTAGGAACTCAGCAGCACCAGGCCACCGAAGACGATGCGGTACCAGGCGAAGGCGGTGAAGTCGTGGCTCGAAACGAAGCGGATCAGCCAGCGGATGCACAACCACGCACTGAAGAACGCGAAGACGGTGCCCACGGCGAAGGCCGGCAGATCGGCAGGCGAGAGCGCGTCGCGGTCCTTCCACACCGAGTAGGCGCCGGCGCCGATCAGCGTCGGCACCGCGAGGAAGAAGCTGAACTCGGCCGCGGCCTTGCGCGAGAAGCCGAAGACCATCGCGCCGATGATGGTCGCGCCCGAACGGCTGGTGCCCGGGATCAGTGCCAGGCACTGCACCAGGCCGACCTTGAGCGCATCGAGCGCGCTCATGTCGTCGACGCTCTCGACTCGCGCGTGGCGCCGGCCGCCGAGATCGCGCTCGCCGTAGGCCCGATGATGATGCCGCTCGACGAGCAGGATGATGACGCCGCCGACGATGAAGGCCAGCGCCACCGGCACCGGATGGAACAGGTGCGCCTTGATGAAGCTGCCGAAAGCCAGCCCCGTCACCACCGCCGGCACGAACGCGACCAGCACGTTGCGCGCGAAGCGCTGCGCCACGGCATCGCTGGCGATGCCGGCCAAGGTGTCGGCGAAGCGCTTGCGGTACTCGACGATCACGGCCAGCATCGCACCGGTCTGGATGGCGACCTCGAAGACCTTGACCATGGCGCCGGTGAAGTCCAGCAGCGACGCCGCGAGGATGAGGTGCCCGGTCGACGAGATCGGCAGGAACTCGGTCAAGCCCTCGACGACGCCCATCACCGCGGCCTTGACCAGCAGCACCCAATCCACGCTCGCCCTCCCCGGCAAAGGCGCGGATGATACTTAGCGTGAAGGCGCGAACCTCAGTTCCACACCGCGCGAAGTCACCGCCACGTCGGCATTGTTCACGCCGGCCCGCGCCAGCAGCTCGCGCTTGTCGTCGCCGACGCGGTAGATCACCAGGTCGTCGAGCAGGCGCTCGGCGAGCACAGCGCCCAGGCGCGCGGCCTGGCCCGACAGCGGCGTGCCGGCGAGCTCCAGCTGCATCGCGTCGACCTTGACCTTGGCCAGCCGCACCGTGGCATCGCTCGGCTCGAAGCGCAGCGCATGCTCGATGGCGAGGCTGCCGCGCAGCGCGCGGCCGCTCAATCGTTCGGCGGCCGTGACGTCGAGCGCCGTCGCGATGCGGTTGCGCTCGGGCACGAGCCGTACGCTCGGCTTCGTCAGGCTGACATCGAGCAGCTCCATCAGGCGCTGCTGGCGTGGGAACTGACGCTCGAGCAGCGCCTGCAGTTCGGCTTCAGACAAGGTGACGTTGCGCGGATCGAGGCTGGCGCAGCCGATCATCGAGGCAGCGAGCATCGCCGCGAGCAACAGGGTTCGGCGCGAACGGGTCATGCGATGCGTCTCCAGTCAAAGAAGGTCGAATAGTGCCGCGGATCAACGCAACGTTGCCCGCGCATTGACCGTGCACCGAGCGTTCGCCTACATTACTGACCGATCGGTCAGTAGCTATGTCGAGCCTCGCACCCCCTTCTGCCACCGCTCCCACCGCCCGCCAGCGCCGCAAGGAAGCGCGGCCGTCCGAATTGCTCGACGCCGCACTCGCCCTCTTCGTCGAGAAGGGGTTCGCCGCGACACGCGCCGAAGAGGTGGCGCAGCGCGCCGGCGTCTCCAAGGGCACGCTGTATCTCTACTACCCGAGCAAGGAAGAACTCTTCAAGGCGGTGATCGCACAGTCGCTGACCTCGCGCATCGAAGAAACCGCGCAGCAGGTGCAGGCCTACGACGGGCCGATGGGTGCGCTGCTCGAAGACCGGCTGGTGCGCTGGTGGCAGCAGGTCTACGCCAGCCCGGCCTCGGGCACCTTCAAGATCGTCGTCTCCGAAGTGCGCAACTTCCCGGAGATCGCCGACTTCTGGGTGCACAACGTGATCGAGCCCGGCGGCGCGCTGATCGGCAGCATCGTGCAGCGCGGCATCGACAGCGGCGAGTTCCGTGCCGACACCGATGTCGAGTCCGTGGTGCATTCTCTGGTGCTGCCGATGGTGATGCTGTGCGTGCACAAGCACGGCCTGGCCGCCTGCTCGCAGCACAAGATCGACGGCCAGCGCTTCATCGCCGAACATGTCGCGCTGGTGGTGCGCGGCTTGCGGCACGAGGCAACAGCGCGCCTAGAATCGCGCCCGGTCGCCAAGCGAAAAACATGAAACCCCAAGCTCGCTCCGCTCGCGGCCCCAAGGGGCGACAGTGGCTCCGGAGCGGCCGAGCACCACTGCCATGAACATCGAACAAGCCCGCTTCAACATGATCGAGCAGCAGATCCGCCCTTGGGAGGTGCTGGATCAGGGCGTGCTGTCGCTGCTGGGCGCCGTGCGCCGCGAAGATTTCGTGCCGCCGGCCTGTCGCGCCTTGGCCTTCATCGATACCGAGGTGCCGTTGCCCGAAGGCCAGTGCATGCTGGCGCCGCGCGTCGAAGCGCGGCTGCTGCAGGAGTTGCGCCTGCAAGCGAACGACAGCGTGCTCGAAGTCGGCGCCGGCTCGGGCTTCATGGCTGCGCTGCTGGCGCACCAGGCGCAGCGCGTCGTCACGTTGGAGATTCGTCCGGCGTTGGCGGCGATGGCGCGGGCCAACCTGCAGCGCGCCGGCATCAGCAATGCCGAAGTGATCGAAGCCGACGGTGCCGCCGGCCTGGCCGCGCGCGCGCCGTTCGATGCGGTGGTGCTCTCCGGCTCGGTCGCGGAAGTGCCGCCGGCCCTGCTCTCGCAACTGAAGAACGGCGGCCGCCTGATCGCTGTCGTCGGCCAGGAGCCGGTGATGCGCGCAGTGCTCGTCACGCGCGTGGCCGAGCAGCAGTTCAAGCGCGTCGATCTGTTCGACACCGTCGCGCCCCGCCTCGAGCACTTCGGCGAGCCGAAGCGTTTTCAGTTTTGAGCCGCGTGCGACTGTCCGAATGCTTGCCGACCGCACTGCCATTCGGGCAGTTCGTCGCAAAGGCGTCGAGGCAGCGCGACCTTGCCGGTACAACGCACGCTGCCCCCATCTGACCTGACCTGGAGAAGCCCGTTGAGCATGATCCGACCGTTGCCGTTGTTGCTGGCCGCCGCGCTGCTGACCGCCCTGCCCGCGCGCGCGCAGAGCCTGCAGGAGTTGTACGACGCGGCGCGTGCGTTCGACGCGACTTATCTGGCTGCGCGCGCGCTGGCGGATTCGGCCTTGTTCAGGGCCGAACAGGCCAAGGCATTGGGCCGGCCCAGCCTGGGCCTCAATGGCATCGTGTCGCGCGCCGAGACCGACTTGCCGACGACCTCGACGAAGAGCACCAACACCTTGCGTGCCGACCTGGCGGCAAGGTACTGGCTCTTCAACCGCGACAACGTCGCGCAGATGTCCAAGGCCGAGAAGGAGCTGGTGGCGTCGCAGGCCGATCTGCAGACCGCTGAGCAGGATTTGATCGTGCGCCTGGCCCAGGCCTATTTCGACGTGCTCGCCGCGCAGGACGCCTTGACGACCGCGCAGGCCAGCAAGAAGGCCATCGGCGAACAGCTCGCTTCGGCCAAACGCAACTTCGAAGTCGGCACGGCGACGATCACCGACACGCGCGAGGCACAAGCCCGCTTCGACCTCGCCACCGCGCAGGAGATCGCTGCCGACAACGACCTGCGCACCAAGCGCATCGCGCTCGACACGCTGGTCGGCCGCACCGACGTGCAGCCACGGCCGCTCGCCACGCCGGTGGCCCTGCCGCTCACGCAACCTGCCGCCGTCGCCGATTGGGTCGGCCTGGTCGAGCAGGCGCCATTGGTGCGCAAGGCGCTGCTGAGCTACGAGGCCGCGCAGATCGAAAGCCAGAGGGCGAAGGACGCGCACCTGCCGACGGTTGAGCTGCAAGGCTCGCTGGGCAACGGACGCGCCACGGGCAGCCTGCCCGATCTGCAACGCAATGCCGGCACCACGACGAGCGCCTCGGTCGGCGTCAATCTCGTCATGCCGCTGTACTCCGGCGGCCGCATCGACAACCGCGCCAAGGAAACCGTCGCGCTGCAGGAGCAGTCTCGCAACACGCTCGAAGCGGCGCGCCGCGGCGTGGCGCAGAGCACGCGCCAGGCCTTCTTCGGCGTGCAGTCGGGGCAGGCCCAGGTCAAGGCGCTCGAAGCCGCCGAGTCCTCGAGCAAGCTCGCGCTCGAAGCCACGCAGCTCGGCTACCGCGTCGGCGTGCGCGTCAACCTCGACGTGCTCAACGCGCAGACGCAACTCTTCACGACGCAGCGCGATCTTTCCAAGGCGCGCTACGACGTGGTGGTCAACAGCCTGCGCCTGCGCCAGGCCGCGGGCAATCTGCAGCCGACCGACGTGGGCTCGGTGAATGCGCTGCTGGCGAAGTAAAGCTCGGTAAACCAGGCGCTGCGCGCCAACGCCGCGCGCACCAGCGCCGTTAGGCTCGGCTCATGAGCACCACCCTGCAGGCCGCGATCGCGGCGCACCGCTTCGGCCTGGGCGAAGCGCAGATCGACAGCGCCGTGCGCGGTGATGCGCGCGGCTGGCTTGCAGCGCAGATCGGTCCGGCCGATGCGCAGATCGCCGCCCGCGGCGAAGCGTTGCCCAGCGCGGCCGAAGGCCTGCGCCGCATGGCCGAGTTCGTGCAGCAACGCAGGCAGCGCCGCGAGCGCGATTCGATGCAGGACGCCGATGCGGCGTCGTCCACCGAACGCCAAGGGGGCCGCGCCGGGCCGCTCCCAAGCGGCCCCGCTCCCCTCGGGGGACGCGAGCGCAGCGAGCTTGGGGCCGTGGATCTGCGCGCACTCGTGCAAGCCGACACGCGCGCACGCATGACGACGGCGGCGCTGACGCAGCGCCCCTTCGCCGAACGCCTGGCGCTGTTCTGGGCGAATCACTTCACGGTGTCGATGGCCAAGAACAGCGCGCGCGGCCTGGTCGGCGCGTTCGAGCGCGAAGCGATCCGGCCGCACATCGCCGGCCGCTTCGAAGACCTGCTGCGCGCCGCCGTGACGCACCCGGGCATGTTGCGCTATCTCGACAACGAGCAGTCCGCCGGGCCGCACTCGCGCGTCGTCGCGCAACGTGCGCGCACCGCAGCGCGCAACGAAGACGCACAAGGTCCGCGCATCACCGGCCTGAACGAGAACCTGGCGCGCGAGGTGCTGGAGCTGCACACGCTCGGCGCTGCGGCGGCGCGCGCCGGTGTCTACACGCAGGCCGACGTCACCGCGTTCGCTGCGGTGCTGACCGGTTGGCGCGTACCGGCGTATACCTACGCTGCAGACGCCGCACCGGCACGGCGCGCCGGCGCCGGTCAGACGATCGCGCCCTTCGGCGACGCGCATCCGACGCGCTTCGAGCCGGCCTGGCATGAGCCGGGCACGAAGAGCGTGCTGGGTCAGCGCATCGGCGAGGGTGCCGACGGCCTGATGCAGGTGCTGAACCAACTGGCGCGGCATCTCGCCACTGCGACGCACATCGCCACCAAGCTCGCACGCCACTTCGTCGCCGACGAACCGCCGCCTGCATTGATCGAACGTCTGGCGCAGACCTTCCTGCGCAGCGACGGCGACCTGGCCAGCGTCTATCGCGCGCTGCTCGATGCATCCGAGGCCTGGCAAGCGCAGGCGAACAAACTGAAGTCGCCCGAAGAGATGGTGCTGTCCACCGCGCGCGTGCTCGGGCTCGGCGCCAAAGCCTTCGAGCGCCAGGCCGACGCCGGCGTTGCGCTGCTCGGCCAGCGCGTGCAGGCCGCGCCCTCGCCTGCGGGCTGGCCTGACGCAGCGGCCGAGTGGCTCGGGCCCGACGCGGTATGGAAG
The DNA here is from genome assembly GCA_963738605.1 of uncultured beta proteobacterium. Lineage (GTDB taxonomy): Bacteria > Pseudomonadota > Gammaproteobacteria > Burkholderiales > Burkholderiaceae_C > CADEEN01. The sequence goes on along the minus strand of CAVTXG010000010.1, from coordinate 335,222 downwards.
CGTGTCGAGTGGGCCACGCGGGTGGCCGATCGCGTCGGCTCGCAAGTCGATGCGCGCGCGCTCGCCGTGTCAAGCCTCGGGCCGCTGTTGAGCGCGAACACGAGCAAGCAGATCGAGCGCGCGGCCGACGGCTCGCAAGCGCTCGCGCTGCTCTTGCTGTCGCCCGAGTTGCAGCGTCGGTGATCAGGCCCACCCCCGAAGCGGCTTCGCCGCTCCCCCTCAAGGGGGCACCGCCAGCGGCCTGGCAAAGCCAGATCCGCGGCGGTCGCTTGGCAATGCCCAGCCACCCGCCTGGCTCGTGACACGCAGGACCTGGAGCACCAACATGAACAGCCGCCGCCGCTTCCTTGCCGCCACCGCCGCGCTCGCCGCGCCGCTGCAACTCACGCTCGCGCAGACCGCGCGCAACGCCGCGCCTGACGATGCGCGCTTCGTCTTCGTGCTGCTGCGCGGCGGCATGGATGGCCTGGCCTGCGTGCCCGCGATCGGTGATGCCGACTTTGATCCGCCCGCGGCGCACTCGCGCGCTACGAGACGCCGCCGCCGGCGTTGGCGAATACGCCGTTCGCGCTGCACCCGAACCTGCCGTCGCTGCACGCCATGTACGAGCGCAAGGAACTCACCGTGCTGCACGCGGTGGGCCTGCCCTACCGCGAGCGCTCGCACTTCGACGCGCAGCAGGTGCTCGAATCCGGCGGCAGCAGGCCGTACGAGCTCGCCACCGGCTGGCTCGGCCGCGCGCTCGCAACGCAGGGTTCACGCAGCGGCCTGGCGCTGACGACGGCCGTGCCGCTGGTGCTGCGCGGGAGCGATCGCATCGACACCTGGGCGCCATCGACGTTGCCCGGGCCTTCGCCCGACCTCGTCGCGCGCCTGGAGTTCCTCTACGCCGGCGACAGCGCGCTGCGCGATGCCCTTGCCCGCGCCAAGAGCCTGCGCGACGGCGGCGGCATGAACAACGACGCAATCGGCGCCGCGCCCTCGCGTCAGATGGCATCGACGCTGGCGCGCAAAGCCGGCGAGATGCTCGCCGCAGCGAGCGGGCCGCGCATCGCCGTGCTCGAGATGGGCGGCTGGGACACGCACGCCAACCAGATGAACCCGAACGGTGCCCTGGCCAACAACCTGCGCAACCTCGATGCCGCATTGAGCACCTTGCGCGAATCGCTCGGCGCGGCCTGGCGCCACAGCGTCGTGCTGGTGGCGACCGAATTCGGCCGCGAGGTCTCTGTCAACGGCACGATGGGCAGCGATCACGGCACGGGCGGCGCGGCCTTCGTGCTCGGCGGCGCCGTGGCCGGCGGTCGCGTCATCGCCGACTGGCCGGGCTTGTCGAAGTCGCAACGCCACGAAGGCCGCGACCTGCGCATCACCACCGACCTGCGTGCGGTGATGAAGACCGTGCTCGCCGATCACCTGAAGCTGTCTTCAGCCGCGATCGAAGCGAGCGTGCTGCCGGGGTCGGCGGCGGTGAAGAAGCTGTCGTTGCTGGCTTGAAGCTGCTTCTCGGCAAATGTGGCTTCGCCACTTTGCTTGATCTCCTCTCGCGGGACGGCCGGCTTCGGGCGTTCAGTAGCGCGTATCGCCGTTGCGCACGCGCGCCTCTGCCTTGCGCAGGTACATCTCGCGATCGGCCTGCTTGACCAGGCGCTCGGCATCCTCGGCTTCGCCGGGATAGACCGCCAGGCCGACCGAGCCGGTGAAGCGCACCGAGCGCGCATCGTCGAGGCCACTGCCATCGGCAGAAGCTTCTCGCAGCGATGCCTCGACCTTGGCGCGAACCAGTTCAGCCGTGGCGCGATCGGGTAGATCGGGCAGCACGATGATGAACTCGTCGCCGGCATAGCGCGCCACCAGATCGCCTTCGCGCACGCTGCGGTTCAGGCGCGCCGCCACGTCGATCAGCGCCTGGTTGCCGGCTTCGTGGCCGAGCTCGTCGTTGACGCGCTTGAAGCCGTCGAGATCGACGAAGAGCACGCCGATGGCGCGCCGATTCGAACCGACCCGATGGCGATGGATCAGCGTGTTCAGGCGCCGCGACGCCGACTCGCGATTGGCCAGGCCGGTGAGCGCATCGGTGCGCAGCCGCGTCTGCATCGACTCGAAGCCGCGCGCCAGCTCGCCGATCTCGTCGCGGCGCGAGGCCACGCCCACCGGCGTGTCGAGGTCCCCGTCGCCGATGCGCCGCGCCGCATCCGTCAGCAGCCGCAGGTCGCGAGCCACCCAGGCGTAGAACGCGCTGGCGCCGAGCACCGCCAGCAGCAGCGCCAGCAGTGCCAACCAGACCGTGCGCTGCAGGTTGTTGGCGATGCCGGCGGTGAAGTCGCGCTCGGGCACGCCCACCACCACCATCCAGTCGAGGCCCGCCTCGTCCTTCAGTCGGTTGAAGGCGACGTACACCGCCTGGCCGTCGGGCCCGACAAGGCTGCGCGTCTGCGGCAGCGCGGTCTGCTTGTCGGCGAGCGCGCGCCGAACTTCTGCATGCGCCACGGGCAGCATCGGCTGCGTGCTGGCCGCGGCCTGCAGGCGCGTCATCTTGCCGTCGGCGCCGCGCGCGACGTTGGCACCCGAAGAAGCTGCGATCAGGTCGCCGCCCGGCTCGACGATGAAGGCGAAGCCGTGCGCCGAAATGTTGAGCGCCGAAACGAAGTCGTTGAGCGCGCGCAGCGACACGTCGGTGGCGACCACGCCCTGCACCTCGCCCTTGGGCGACAGCACCTTGCGCGCCCGCGTCGCCACCAGCTCGTGGGTGCGGAAGTCGATGTAGACCGAGGTCCAGGTGTGCGCATCAGCCGACGACCCGGCCTTGTACCAGGGGCGCTCGCGCGGCTCGTACAGCGGCGTCTCGTCGGACATGAAGCGCTCGGCGCCGTCGATGCCGGCAAAGCGCGTGATGCGCCGCTGCTGCGCCGGCGCGAGCTTGGTACGCACCTCGGCCTCGGTGTCCGAAAGGCGCTTCAGGCCGAAGAACTGGCCGCTGCGGCTGCCGTAGTAGACGTAGTCGTTGGGATCGGTGTGCAGCGAAGTCGCCACCCAGAAGCGGCGGCGCAGTGCACCGGCCTCGCCTTCGATCGAGTCGGGCATCGGCATGCCGTCGGGGAACGCCGCTTCGAGCACGGCGCGCGAGCCGACGACGTGGCGCTCGACGGCTTGGCCGATGCGGCCCATCGTCTCGAGCAGCAGGCGGTGCGCGACGGCATCGACGGCGTCGCGGCCGGCTGTGTACGACAACCAGCCGATCACGGCCGCCACCGCGATCACCAGGAGCGCGGAGGGCAGGATCAGGAGCTTGCGCAGCGACCAGCTGCGGGGCGGCGTCGGCGTCACGGGGTCATCTGGCGCCAGCGAGGGCGGTTGCGTTGGCGCGTCCAAGTCTAGCGGCGCGATGCGCCCGTTGAGTGCGAGTGCAGCAGGCATGGAGAACTCAACGGGCGGGATGAACCGCCGCGCTCTGTACGGCCTGCGTTTGCGGCGGACCGGCATGCAAGCCCGGGCCGAACAGGGCGGCAAGCGCAGCAGCGAGGATCGTGAACGTGAGGCGCTTCATCGAGAGGGTTCCGAGGCCAGCCCGAAGCTTAGAAAGCAGCGCCCCGATGCGCGCCCGCATGCAGTCGGGTCTCGACCCATACCCAGGTCGGGGACGCGTCGGGCAGCGCGCCTCAAGGCGCAGGCACGATCCTGTGCTTGAGCGCCTTCAGCACCGCCTCGGTGCGGTTGTCGACCTGCAGCTTGGCCAGGATGTTGGTGACGTGGAACTTCACCGTCGGCAACGCCAGTGTCAGCTCGGCGGCGATCTCCTGGTTGTTCAGGCCGCGCGTCATCAGCGCCAGCAGCTCGCGTTCACGCGGCGTCAGGTCGGCGCCCGCAGCGGGCTCGACGGCAGCGCTGATCATCGCTTCGGCGACTTCGGGCGCGAGCACGCGCCGGCCGATGTGCGCGCCGCGGATCATCTGCGCCAGCTCGTCGGCGGACGCGTTCTTCAGCAAATAGCCGCTGGCGCCGGCAGCCAGCGCGCGCCGCGCCTCCGAAGGTTCGGCCGAACTGGTGAGCATCACGAACTTGGTGCTCGGCATCGTCTGACGCAGCTGCTGCACCGTGGCGATGCCGTCCAGCCGCGGCATAGAAACATCCATCAGCACAACGTCGGGCAGCAGCGCCGGTATCAGGCCGAGCGCCTCGCGGCCGTCTTCGGCCTCGCCGACGAACTCGAGGTCGGCGTGAGCGCTGATGGCCGCGGCCAGACCGGTACGCACCATCGGGTGGTCGTCGACGACGAAGACGCGGATCTTGAAGGCGGCCATGATCGTGATTGTCGATTGCATGGACTGTGCAGGCTATCGCGCAGCGGCCGGCGCCGCGACCAGCGCCGGGACAGTCCGCACCCATACCCAGGTCGTGCTCGAACCGAAGCGGAAATGCAGTTCACCCCCTCTCCCGCCTGGCGGGAGAGGAGCCTATGCGCGCTGGGGTTTACTTCAGTGCGGCAGCGCTTGCCACTGCACGCGCACCGTGGTGCCGGCATCGGGCACGCTGTCGATCGACAGGCGGGCGCCGATCCAGCGCGCGCGCTCGCGCATGCCGACGAGACCGAGGTGCCCTGGCGGCGGCTCGACGTCGTGATCGAAGCCGACGCCGTCGTCGCGCACGCTGAGCTCGATGCTGCTGCCGTCGTCTTCGAGACCGACCTCGATGCGGCGCGCGCCGGCGTGGCGCAAGGCGTTCGCCAGGGCCTGCTGCGCGATCATGAAGAGCGCGTACTCGATCGCGCTGTCGTGCCGCGGCAGTGGTTGCGCGCCTTCTCCGCGCACATTCGTGAAGACGATCTCGACACTGCTCGCGCGCTGACGCTCGACCTCGTGGCCCAGCGCCGGCGCCAGGCCGTGCTCGACCAGCAGCGGCGGACGCAGGTCCGACATCAGGCCGCGCGTGTCGGCGATCGACGCGTCCAGCGCCTGCACCAGCGGCGCGACGACGCGCGCGACTTCGGCGCGCAGCTCGGTGCCATCTCCCGCCGCAGCACGCGCACGCAGCGCTTCGAGGCTCAACTTGGCGCCGTAGAGCGTGGGCGCGAAGCGGTCGTGCAGCACCTGCGCCAGCTCGCGTCGCTCGCTTTCTTCGGTGGCCATCAGCTGCCGTGCCAGCTCGGAGAGCTCGCGGCGCTGGCGCTGCTGCTGCTGCCAGGCCAGGCGCTGCGCCGTCACGTCCATCACCACGGCGATGCGCGCCGCGCGGCCACCCCATTGCAGCTGGCGCGAGACAGCCTCAACGTCGACCAACTCGCCCGAGCGCAACTGGTGCTGCCACACCACCGCGTGATGCTCACCCTGCGTGCGCAGGTCGGCGATCTCCTCGGCCACCGCCGCGCGCGCTTGCGCCGGTCGGAACGTCGAGCACGGTCATCGCCAGGAACTCGTCGCGGCGCCAGCCGTACTTGCGCAGCGCGGCATCGTTGACTTCGAGAAAGCGCAGCGTCTCTTCGTCGACCACCCACATCGGCAGCGGGTGCAGCTCGAAGAGCTCGCGGTAGCCGGTGGCGCTGTCGTCCACCAGCGCCTGTTGCGTCGCGATCTGCGCGAGCATCGCGCGCGCCGCCTCGCCCACGGCCACGGCTTCGCGGGTGCCCTGCACCGGGATGCGCCGCGGGTCGTAGTCGTAGCGCACGCGCACCTCGTTCAAGGCCGCGGCGAGTTCGCGCAGCGGTCGCGCCAGGCGCTGTGCCAGCAGCCACACCAACGGCAGCAGCAGCGCACCAGCCAGGCTCATCGCCGCCAGCGCACGCGCACTGCGATCGCGCGCGCGCGGCAGTGCCGCGTCGGCACTTTGCGCACGCAGCACGCGCCAGCCCGGCGCGGCGACGACGGGCGGGGCTGCGATGCGCTGGCCGGCGAGCAACAGCGCGCCGCTGCCAGGCGCACTCACCCACTCGGCTTCTGACGGCGTTGCCGTTTGCGCCAACGATCGCGGCAACGCAGCATGCGCGCACAGCACCTCGCCCTGGCGCCCTATCAGGCCCCAGCTCGACGGACTCGCGACAACGGCACCAAGGCGCCGATCGAGCTCGGCACAGTCGATGACGACGGAGAGCACGCCGCCGGTGCGGCGCGTCGCGTCGTGCAGAGGCGCGACGACCCGAACGATGCCGGCTTCGTCGCTGACCAGCGCACCGCGCGCGGCAGCATCGAACCAGCGGCGGTCCGACACGTTGTCGCCCACGCGCAAATCGCCGCCGCCGATGACGACGCGGCCCCTGTCGTCGATCCACGCGATCGACGGCGCATCGGCCCAGACGCGGCCGATCGCGGCCACCGCCTCGGGGCGCGCCGCCTCATCGCCGAGCGCCGCGTGCCACTGCGGATGCGCGGCCACCGCTGCCAGCAGGGCGAGGCGTTGCTCGATCAAGGTTGTCAGCGCAGCGACATCGCTTTGCACGCGCGCTTGGAGCGCGCGCTCGGCGGCGGCGGCCTCGTCCTCGGCGCCCCAACGCGCGACGACGAAGGCCGCGAGCAACGCGGCCACGAGCAGCAACGCAGCGAAGGCCAGGCCGAGCAACGCTGTCGTCGGCCACGCGCGTCGCGACGGCCCAGCGCCAGCCTCGGCCGTGACGGCAACGGCCGCGTCGTGCCGCCGCATGCGGCCGCGCACCGCGCTCATCGCCCCGAGTCCAGCCCCGTCATCAGCATCACGATGCGCTGCGCCATGCGCTCGTTGGCGCCGCGGTGCGAGATGCCGAACGACAACGCCTGCTCGACCCACTCGTTGCGGCGCGGGTCGTCCACCAGCGCGACCGCGCGCCGCACCGCGCTGGCCATGTCCTTCATGCGCGCCGCGGCGCCGGCCTCGATGGCCAGATCCGCCGCTTCCTCGAAGTTGAAGGTGTGCAGGCCCATCAGCAGCGGGCAGCCGCAGGCCGCGGCCTCGATCAGGTTCTGGCCGCCGAGTGGCGCGAAGCTGCCGCCCAGCAGCGCCACGTCGGCCAGCGCGTAGTACAGCGGCATCTCGCCGATCGAGTCGCCGATCCAGAACGTCAAGCGCCGCGGCCTCGGCCGGCGGCTCTTCGCTCCAGCTGCTGCGGCGCGCGAACGCGAGACCCGCCTGCTGCGCCATCTCGGCAACGTCGTCGAAGCGCGGCGCGTGGCGCGGCACCACCACCAGCAGCGGACGCGGTTGCGGCAGCGCGCGCCATTCGTCGAAGACGTTCTCCTCCTCGCCCTCGCGGCTCGATGCCATCAGCACCACGGGCCGATTGAGCCTGGCACGCCACTCGTGGCCGCGCACCAACAGCTTGGGCGGCGGCGTCAAGTCGAACTTGGTGTTGCCGCAGACCTCGACCGCACGCGCACCGAGTTCGCGAAAACGCTGCGCATCGCGCGCAGTCTGCGCCAGCACCCGCGTGAAGGCGGAGAGCGCCGGCACCAGCAAGCGCGCGAAGCGCCGCCCCTTGCGCTGGCTCTTGATCGACAGCCGCGCGTTGGCCAGCACCATCGGGATCTGCAGCGTCTGCGCCCGCGCCATGAGGTTGGGCCAGACCTCCGTCTCCATGATCACGCCGACCGCCGGCCGGTAACGCTTGAGGAAGCGCCGCACCGCCCCAGGCGTGTCGTAGGGCAGCCAGGCTTGATCATCCTCGCGTTCGAGCAGTTCGAGCCCGGCATGCACGCCGGTGGCGGTGCTGCAGGTCAGCAGCAGGCGCATCCCGGGCAGCTGACCGCGCAGCGCCTTGATCAGCGGGCCGGCGGCGCGCGTCTCGCCCAGCGACACGGCATGAATCCAGACGACGCCGCCGCGGTCGCGGCGCGGCTTGAACGGGTAGCGCCCCAGGCGCTCGCCCAGGCGCTTGCGATACACCGGCTCCTTGCGCCCTTTCCACCACAGGCGCAGCAGGTACGCCGGCGTCAGCAGGCGCAGCGCCTGCGAGTAGAGCCAGCGAAGCAGCGCGTCGAGCATCAACGGCGCATCGGCTGACCAGCGCCGGGCCGCTCCCAAGCGGCCAGCAGCCTTGCAGGCCGCGGCGTTGCGAGACGCAACGCTTCCTCGTGCCGTCCAAGCCCGCGCAGGCGGGCTTGGAGCCGCGGCCCTCTGCCCCTCGGGGGGCGACGCCTCGGGCGTCTTGGGGTCGTCATCTAATGAGCTGCCGCGGTGATACGTGCGTCGGGCTTCACGGCCTTGAGCGCGGCCATCATCACGCCCTCGATGCGGTGCAATGCATCCTGCGTGTGGCCCTCGAAGCGCATCACCACCACCGGCGTGGTGTTGCTGCCGCGGATCAGGCCGAAGCCGTCGGGCCAGTCGACGCGCACGCCGTCGATGGTGTTGATCTCGGCGCCGTCGAACTTCAGGCGGCCGTCGGCCACGCGCGCCTGCAGCTTGGCGACCACCTCGTGGTGCTCGCCCTCGGCGCACGGCACGTTCAGCTCCGGCGTGTTGAAGCTGGTGGGCAGCGCGTTCAGCACCGCGCTCGGGTTCTTGCTGCGCGAAAGGATTTCGAGCATGCGCGCCGCGCAGTACGTCGCGTCGTCGAAGCCGTACCAGCGCTCGCCGAAGAAGATGTGGCCGCTCATCTCGCCGGCGATCGGCGACTTCATCTCGGCCATCTTGGCCTTGATCAGCGAGTGCCCGGTCTTGTAGATCATCGGCTTGCCGCCGGCCGCGCGAATGGCCGGCGCCAGGCGCTGCGTGCACTTGACGTCGTAGATCACCGTGGCGCCTTTGTTGCGCGAAAGCACGTCGGTGGCCAGCAGCATCAGCTGGCGATCGGGGTAGATGATGTTGCCTTCCTTGGTGACGAGGCCGAGGCGGTCGCCGTCACCGTCGAAGGCGATGCCGAGCTCGGCGTCGGTGCTTTTCACGCGCGCGATCAGCTCGGCCAGGTTCTCGGGCTTGCTCGGATCCGGATGGTGATTCGGAAAGTCGCCATCGACCTTCGAGTACATCTCGTCGACGACGCAGCCGAGCGCGCGCAGCACCTTGGGCGACGAGGCGCCGGGAATGCCGTTGCCGCTGTCCACCACGATCTTCATCTTGCGCGCCAGCTTGGCGTCGCCGGCGATGCGCGCGCTGTACTCGGGGCCGATGTTCATCTTCGCACTGCGGCCCTTGGCCTTGACGTAATCCTCGGCTTCGATGCGCTTTCTCAGCCGCTGGATCTCCTCGCCGTAGATCGCGCGGCCGGACATCACCATCTTGAAGCCGTTGTAGTCCTTCGGGTTGTGGCTGCCCGTCACCTGGATGCCCGAACGGCAGCCGTACCGGCCACGCGTCGCCGCCACGTAGTACAGCATCGGCGTGGTGACGGCGCCGATGTCGACGACGTCCAGCCCGGTCGACGCCAGCCCCTTGATCAGCGCCTTGACGAGGCCCGGCCCCGAAAGCCGCCCGTCGCGGCCTACAGCCACGGCGCGCTCGCCGGCCTTCACGGCCTCCGAACCGAAGGCGCGGCCGAGGTGCTCGGCAAAGATCTCGTCGATGGTCTGGCCGACGACACCGCGGATGTCGTAGGCCTTGAAGATCGAGGCGGCTGCTTGCATGGGTTGTCTCCTTCTCTGGCGCGGGATTGTAGGCAGCGCCGGCGCGCATGCCACGCTGGCTCGTCGGCAGGGCCGGAGACCGTCGGCACCACAGGTCCGAAAACGGCCAGAGCGGTGCAGGCCGCGGCCTATCATTGGCCGCATGGACTTCGCCGCCGCACCGATCCTCGACGCCGACAGCGCCTACCGAGCGATCGTCGCGCACGACGCTCGCTTCGACGGGCGCCTGTACGTCGGCGTCACCTCCACCGGCGTCTATTGCCGGCCGGTGTGCCGCGTGCGCACGCCGCTGCGGCGCAACTGCCGCTTCTATGCCAATGCAGCGAGCGCCGAGGCGGGAGGCTTTCGGCCCTGCCTGCGTTGCCGGCCTGAACTCGCGCCGGGCTTGGCGCTGGTCGATTCGCCGCAGGTGCTGGCGCAGCATGCGGCGCGCATGCTCGATGCGGCGGCGCGCGCAGGCGACGACATCGCGCTGCCCGAGGTCGCCGCGCGCCTGGGCGTCACCGACCGCCATCTGCGCCGCATCTTCGCCGTCGCGCACGGCGTGACGCCGATCGACTACCTGACGACGCAGCGCCTGCTGCTGGCCAAGCAGTTGTTGACCGACACCGATCTGGCCGTCGCCGACGTGGCACTGGCCGCCGGCTTCGGCAGCCAGCGCCGCTTCAACGCCGCGTTCGCCGAGCGCTATCGGCTCAACCCGACGGCGTTGCGGCGCGAGCGCGTGGCGCGATCACTGTCGCAGACGGCGCAAGTCGGCGCGCTGCTGCGACTGGGCTATCGCCCGCCCTACGACGTGCGCGGCGTCGTGCGCTTCTTCGCCGATCGCTGCGTGCCAGGTGTCGAAGCGGTCGATCGCGCCGGCTCGTCGCTGCGCCGCACGCTGGCGTGGCAGCAGCAGGGCCGGCCTGTGGCCGGTTGGCTCGCGGCGCGCTTCCTGCCCGATCGCAACGAGGTGGAGGTCGCCATGTCGCCGTCGCTGGCACCGGCGGCAGGCGCGGTGCTGCAGCGCGTGCGCCAGGGGCTCGATCTCGATGCCGACCCGGCGCCGATCGACGCGGCGCTGTCTTCGCTGCCGGGTCCGGCCGGCGTGCGTGCACCCAACGGTTTTTGCGGCTGGGAGATCGCCGTGCGCGTGATCCTCGGCCAGCAAGTCACGGTGGCCGCGGCGCGCACGCTGACGGCGCGGCTGGTGGAACGCTTCGGCGAGCCGATCGCAACGCCCTTCGCTGATCTGACGCGACTGTTCCCGACGGCGGCGAACGCTCGCGGGCGCCAACGCCGAGGACATCGGCACGCTCGGCATCGTGCGTCAGCGCGTCGGCGCGTTGCAGGCGCTGGCGCGCGAGGTGGCGGCGGGCAACATCGAGCTGCACCGCGCCGCTCCGCTCGAACGCACGCTCGACGCGCTGCGCGCATTGCCCGGCATCGGCGAGTGGACAGTGCAACTGATCGCGATGCGCGCACTGGCCTGGCCCGATGCATTTCCTGCGAGCGACATCGGCGTGCTCAACGCGCTGAAGACCCGCGACACCAAGGCCTCGGCAGCGCAAAGCCAGGCCTGGCGGCCGTGGCGTTCGTATGCCGTGATGCGGCTGTGGCAATCCCTGGAGACCGGAACATGACTTTCAAACCGACCAAGAGTTCGATGACCGCCGTGGCGCAGGCATTTGCCGGCGTGCCGCTGGTGGCGCAGGCGGTGATCGACACCCCTATCGGCCCGCTCACCGCGCTGGCGACGGGTAAAGGCATCGCCGGCCTGTGGTTCGACGACCAGACGCATCACCCGGGCGCGCTCGATGCGCCGATCGATGCGAGCCACCAGCACATCGTGGCGATGCGGCGCTGGCTCGAGGCGTATTGGGCCGGACGCGATCCGTCGCCGCGCGAGGTGCCGCTCGATCTGCACGGCACGGCGTTTCAACGCGCCGTGTGGAAGGCGCTGCTCGCGATCCCGATGGGCCGCACCAAGAGCTACGGCGAAGTGGCAGCGCAACTCGGCAGTGGTACCGACCTACGCGGGAATTCCGCAACCGCGTTGCGCGCGGACCTTGGAACCGCGCCGCGCGCAGACGTTGGAACCGCACCGCGCGCGAACAATGGAACCGCGCCGCGCGCGAACAATGGAACCGCGCCGCGCGCGGTGGGCGCGGCAGTCGGCCGCAACCCGGTGTCGATCCTCGTGCCTTGTCATCGCGTCATCGGTGCCGACGGATCGCTCACGGGCTATGCCGGCGGCTTGCCGCGCAAGGAGCGGTTGCTGCAACACGAGGGAGTCCTGCTTTGACCCCCAGGCTCACTGCGTTCGTTGCCCCCCGAGGGCGCGCGGGTGCGCTTGGGGCGGCCCGGCACGCACCCACATGAAAACCGCCGACGCCGTCGAGCTGATCGCGCTGGCCGCGATCTGGGGCGCCTCGTTTCTCTTCATGCGCATCGCTGCGCCCGAGTTCGGGCCGGTGGCGCTGACCGCCCTGCGCGTGGGCGGAGCCACGCTCTTCCTGCTGCCGCTGGCGTTCTGGCGCGGCGATACTGCGGCGTTGCGCACGCACTGGAAGCCGATCGCGATCGTCGGCCTCTTCAACTCGGCCCTGCCGTTCGTGCTGTTCTCGATCGCTGCGCTGGCGATCAGCACCGGCCTGTCGTCGATCTTCAATGCCACCGCGCCGCTGTGGGGCGCGTTGATCGCGTGGCTGTGGCTGGGCGACAAGTTGTCGGCGCTGCGCGTGCTGGGCCTGTTCATCGGTTTTGTCGGCGTCGTCTTCCTGGCCTGGAACAAGGCGAGCCTCAGCCCCGGCGAGCATGGCGTGAGCGCGGCGGTGGCCATCGCCGCCTGCCTGCTGGCCGCGCTGTGCTACGGCTTCGCTGCCAACTACACGAAGAAGAAGCTCACCGGCGTGGCACCGCTGGCGGTGGCTGCCGGCAGCCAGGCCGCGGCGACGGCCGCGCTGCTGTTGCCGGCCTTGTGGCTCGCGCCGGCGGCCATGCCCAGCGCCGCGTCGTGGGCCAGCGTGATCGTGCTCGCGCTGTTGTGCACCGGCGTTGCCTACGTGCTTTATTTCCGCCTGATCGCGCATGTGGGCGCGCCGCGCGCCATCACGGTCACCTACCTGCTGCCCGTGTTCGCCGCGCTCTGGGGCGCAATCTTCCTGCACGAAGCGATCACGCCGACGATGGCGCTGGGCTGCGCGGTGATCCTCGCCGGCACCGCGCTGGCGAGCGGATTGTTGTCGGCCGGGACATCTCGACACAAGGCTGCGCCGATGGACACAACGCAGCGCCGGTCGTGAGCAGTTTCGCGCACGCCGTCGCGCGCGCAGGCGCTACCTTGGCGCGATGCACCTGCTTCACCCGCGATCGCGCGGCGCCGCCGCGCTGCTGGCCATGACCTTGCTGCTCGGCGCCTGCAGTGCACTGCGCGCGCCTGGCGGCAATGACGACGGTGCAGCGACGGCATCGCCCACGCCCAACGCATCGCCGCCGCCGGTGGCCGCACCGCCAGCCCACAAGCCGCCCTCTACTGCGCAGCCGCGCGTCGAACACATCGCCCGCGGCGCACCGAACGCGCCGTATGAGATCGGCGGCCGCAGCTACGAGCCCGAGCGCGGCGATGTGCCGATGGTGCAAAGCGGCATCGCTTCGTGGTACGGCAAGCCCTTTCACGGTCGGCCCACCGCCAACGGCGAGGTCTACGACATGCATGCAATGACCGCGGCGCACAAGACGATGCCGCTGCCGAGTTGGGCGCGCGTGCGCAACCCGGCCAATGGCCGCGAGGTGATCGTGCGGATCAACGATCGCGGGCCGTTCAAGCCGGGCCGCATCATCGACCTCAGCTTCGCCGCGGCGAAGCGCTTGCGCATCGCGGGCGTCGCGGCCGTGGAGGTGACGCGGCTGACGCACGACGAGATCCGCAGCGGCGCGTGGAAGCAGCCGGCGGCGCGCGCGGGCATCGAGCGCGTCGCCAACGCGCAGTAGCGCGCTGCCGCGCAGCATCGGCCGCGGGTTGGCGTCGGTCGCACGGCCGGCGCGGCTACAGTGCTCACTGTGTTCCACGTCCATCGCACGGAGCCTGTCATGAGCCTGAACCCACCCTTTCGCGCCGACCATGTCGGCAGCTTCCTGCGGCCGAAATACCTGCTCGACGCGCGCGAGCAGAAGTCGCGCGGCGAAATCACCGCAGCGCAGTTGCGCCAAGTCGAAGACCGCGCGATCGCCGAGATCGTCGAGTTCCAGCAGGACGTGGGCCTGCAAAGCATCACCGACGGCGAGTTCCGCCGCACCTTCTTCCACATCGACTTTCTCGAGCAGCTCGGCGGCGTCGTCGCCGAGGTGCCGGCCAACCTGATCATCAGGAAGCCCGACGGCACAGAGGCCTTGTCGCCTCCACTGCTGAAGGTGACCGGCAAGGTGCGCCATCGCGCCGACATCCAGCGTGCCGACTTCGAGTATCTGAAGTCGCAGGTCGCCGCGGGCATGACGCCGAAGGTGACGATCCCGTCGCCGACGATGCTGCACTTTCGCGGCGGACGCGCCGGCATCAGCCGCGAGGCCTATCCCGAGCTCGACCCCGCGTTCTACGACGACGTCGCGCAGGCCTACGGCATGGAGCTGCAAAGCCTGCACGAGGCCGGCTGCCGCTACGTGCAGATGGACGACACCAACATGGCCTACCTGTGCGACGAGAAGATGCGCGAGGCGGCGCGCAGCCGTGGCGACGATCCGAACGAATTGCCGCACCGCTACGCCGCCTTCATCAACAAGGTGGTGGCGAGGAAGCCCGCGGGCATGACGCTGGCGATGCACCTGTGCCGCGGCAATTTCAAGAGCACGCATGCGGCGAGCGGCAACTACGAGCCGGTGGCCGAGGCACTGCTCTCGGAGATGAATCTCGACGCCTACTTCATGGAGTACGACGACGACCGCTCGGGCGACTTCCGCCCGCTGCGCTTCCTGAAGCCGGGCAAGACGGTGGTGCTCGGCCTCGTCACCACCAAGTTCGGCGAGATGGAAAGCAAGGACGCGCTGAAGCGCCGCATCGACGAAGCCGCGAAGTACGCGCCGCTGGAACAGTTGTGCCTGAGCCCGCAGTGCGGTTTCTCGAGCACGGTGCACGGCAACAACATCGCGGTCGAGGCGCAGCGCGCCAAGCTGCGCCTGGTGGTGGAGACCGCGGCGGAGGTCTGGCGCTGATCCGTTGCACACAGCGCCGCCGACTACAGTTGCGGACATGACCGTCCGCACCCGCATCGCCCCTTCCCCCACCGGATTCCTGCACCTGGGCACCGCGCGCACCGCGCTGTATTCCTGGGCCTACGCTCGGCACCACGGCGGCCAGTTCATCCTGCGCATCGAGGACACCGACGTCGCGCGCTCGACGCAGGACTCGGTCGATCAGATCATCGCCTCCATGAAATGGCTGGGCCTGGACTACGACGAGGGCCCGATCCACCAGATGCAGCGTCTGGCGCGCTACCAGGAAGTCGCCGAGCAACTGATCGCCGCCGGCCACGCCTACCGCTGCTATTGCACGCCCGAAGAACTCGACGCGATGCGCGAGGCGCAGCGCGAGCGCGGCGAGAAGACGCACTACGACGGCCGCTGGCGGCCCGAAGAGGGCAAGACGCTGCCGCCGGCGCCCGAGGGCGTGTCAGCGGTGATCCGCTTCAGGAACCCGCAAAGCGGCAGCGTGCATTGGGACGATCTCGTCAAAGGCGAGATCAGCATCTCCAACACGCGAGATCGACGACCTGATCATCGTCAGGCCGGCGCAAGAGGGCGCACCTGACGGCGCGCTGGGGGTGCCGACCTACAACTTCGCCGTCGTCGTCGACGACTGGGACATGGCGATCACGCATGTCTTTCGCGGCGACGAGCACATCAACAACACGCCGTGGCAGATCAACATCTTCGTCGCGCTCGGCGTGGCGCTGCCGCAGTTCGGGCATCACCCGATCATCCTCGGCGAAGACGGACTCAAACTCTCGAAGCGCCGCGGCGCCGTCAGCGTCACCGCCTACGAGGAGGCTGGCTATTTGCCGGAAGCGATGTGCAACTACCTCGCGCGCCTAGGCTGGAGCCACGGCGACGACGAGCTCTTCACGCGCGAGCAGATGGTGCAGTGGTTCGACGGCACGCACCTGGCCAAGAGCCCGGCGCAGTGGGATCCGGCCAAGCTGGCGTGGGTCAATGCGCATTACATCAAGCAGGCCGACGACGCGCGGCTGGCCAGACTCGTGCAACGGCAACTGGCGACGCGCGAGATCGATGCCGCAGACCTCGATCACCTCGCGCGCGGCTGCGCCTTGTTCAAGGACCGCTGCTCGACGACGGTTGAACTCGCCGACTGGCTGCAGATGTATTTCAAGCCGGTGTGGCCGACCGAGGCCGATCTCAAAGCGCATCTCAGCGACGCGGCCAAGCCGGCACTGCGCGCACTGCGCGAGCAATTCACGACGATCGACTGGAGCGCGCCGTCGATCGCCACAGCGATGAAGGCCACGCTCGCCGCGCACGGCCTGAAGATGCCGCAACTCGCGCCGGCCTTGCGCGTGCTGGCGTGCGGCCGCGCGCAGACGCCGTCGATCGACGCGGTGCTGGCGCTGTTCGCGCGCGAGCGCGTGCTCGAACGCCTGTCGCACGTCTGAGCGCGCCGAAATTCCCTGGCTATAATCGCGGCCTCGCTCGAGCGGCGCGCTTACTCGATGGGGGTATAGCTCAGCTGGGAGAGCGCTTGCATGGCATGCAAGAGGTCAGCGGTTCGATCCCGCTTACCTCCACCAATCGAAGCAGGCGCGCGGTTCGAGAGTAGCGATGAAGGTTTCTCAAGTCCCCTTCGTCTAGAGGCCTAGGACACGACCCTTTCACGGTTGTAACAGGGGTTCGAATCCCCTAGGGGACGCCAGTCAGCACGGAGCGGTAGTTCAGTTGGTTAGAATACCGGCCTGTCACGCCGGGGGTCGCGGGTTCGAGCCCCGTCCGCTCCGCCAAATTGTTGTTAAACAGGAAACGCCGCCCCTTGGGCGGCGTCCTTGTTTTTGCTTCGCGATCGATCTATCGCAGTTGTGCGAGACCGCGCGTCAGGTCAGCCTTCAGGTCTTCGACATCATCGAGGCCGACGGCAAGGCGCACCGTGCCTTGCACGATGCCCGCCGCCAGGCGCTGCTCTTCGGTCAGGCGGCCGTGCGATGTGCTCGAAGGATGCGAGATCGTCGTCTTGGTGTCGCCGAGGTTGGTGGTGATCGAGCACACACGCGACGCGTCGATCACCTTGAACGCACCTTCGCGCCCGCCCTTGACGACGAAGGACACGACGGCACCGCCCTGCCCCGACTGCTGCGCCATCGCGAGTTTGTGTTGCGGATGCGATTCGAGGCTCGGATGGAAGACGCGCTCGACCTGAGGCTGCGCTTCGAGCCAGCGCGCCATCTCCAGCGCGCGTTCGCTTTGCGCACGCACGCGGATCGACAGCGTCTCCATGCCTTTCAGCACCACCCAGGCGTTGAACGGCGACAGCGTCATGCCGGCGCTGCGCATCACAGGCACCAGCTTCTCGTTGACCAGCGCTTCGGTGCCGCACAGCGCGCCGGCGATGACGCGGCCCTGGCCGTCGAGGAACTTGGTGCCCGAGTGCATGACGACATCGGCGCCGAACTCGATCGGCCGCTGCAGCGCCGGCGAGCAGAAGCAGTTGTCGACGCACAGCAGCGCGCCGGCTTTCTTCGCGATCGCTGACAGCGCGGCGATATCGCAGACCTCGGTCAGCGGATTGGTCGGCGTCTCGGCGAACAGCAGTCTGGTGTTGGGCTGCACCGCAGCGCGCCAGGCATCGACGTCGGACTGCGCAACGAACGTCGTCTGGATGCCGTACTTGCCGAAGTCGTTGAACAGGCGGATGGTCGAGCCGAACACCGACTGCGAGCACACGACGTGATCGCCGCCCTTCAGGGTACCCATGATCAGCAGCAGGATCGCGCCCATGCCGCTGGCCGTGCCGATCGCCGCCTCGCTGCCTTCGAGCGCGGCCAAACGACGCTCCATCATCGTCACTGTCGGATTCGAGAAGCGCGCATAGACGAAGGCTTCTTCTTCGTTGGCGAAGCGCGCGGCCGCCGTCGCGGCATCCGGATGCACGAACGAACTGGTGACGAACAGGGCCTCCGAGTTCTCGCCCCATTGCGAGGGCGGCAGGCCCTCGCGCACCGCGAGCGTGTCCAGGCGCACGTCGGCGGGCAGGTCGACGCGAGGTAATTTCTTCATCACGACCCCTCCGCGCTCTGCAGCGCAAGGCGCGAGCGGTTGTCGGCTTCCTCTTCGTCGAACTGCAGGCGGCGCTGCGCCTCGATCGTCGCGAAGTCGTCGTCGCTGACATCGCCGGTGATGTAGCGGCCGTCGAAGCAGCTCGCCTCGAAGCTGCCCACCTTCGGGTTCAACGCGCCGACGACGCGCTTCATCGCATCGATGTCCTGGTAGATCAGCGCATCGGCGCCGATGAACTCGCGAATCTCATCGACCGTGCGTGATGCCGCGATCAGCTCTTCGCGCGTCGGCATGTCGATGCCGTAGACGTTCGGAAAGCGCACCGGCGGCGCGGCCGAGGCCATGAAGACCTTGCGCGCGCCGGCCTCGCGCGCCATCTGCACGATCTCCTTGCTGGTGGTGCCGCGCACGATCGAGTCGTCGACCAGCAGCACGTTGCGGCCACGAAACTCCTGCGGCATCGCGTTCAGCTTCTGGCGCACGCCCTTCTTGCGCACCGCCTGCCCCGGCATGATGAAGGTGCGGCCGACGTAGCGGTTCTTGACGAAGCCCTCGCGGTACGGCTTGCCGATCTTCTGCGCCAGTTGCATCGCGCTGGGACGGCTCGACTCGGGAATCGGAATCACGACGTCGATTTCGCTCGGCGGCATCGTCGAGATCAAGCGCTGCGCCAGCGTCTCGCCCAGGTTCAGCCGCGCCTGGTAGACCGAGATGCCGTCCATCACCGAATCGGGCCGCGCGAGATACACGTACTCGAACATGCAGGGGTTCAGGCTCGGGGTGGCGGCGCACTGGCGCGCGTGCACCTGGCCTTGCAGATCGATGAAGAGCGCCTCGCCCGGCGCGACGTCGCGCACCAGTTTGTGCCCCGTGCCTTCGAGCGCCACGCTCTCGCTGGCCACCATCGCCTCGCCGTCGGCCGAGCTGCCATAGGCCAGCGGGCGGATGCCGAAGGGATCGCGAAACGCCAGCAGACCGTGCCCGGCGATCAACGCCACCACCGCATACGAGCCCTTGAGCCGTCGGTGCACTGCGGCCACGGCCTTGAACACCGTCTCGGGCGTGATCGGCCTGTCGCGCGCCGCCAGCTCGAGCTCGTGCGCGAGGATGTTGAGCAGCACCTCGGTGTCGCTCTCGGTGTTGATGTGCCGGCGGTCGATCTCGAAGAGCTCGGCTTTGAGCGTGTGCGCATTCGTCAGGTTGCCGTTGTGCACGAGCACGATGCCGAACGGCGCGTTGACGTAGAAGGGCTGCGCCTCTTCCTCGTTGTAGGCGTTGCCCGCCGTCGGGTAGCGCACCTGGCCCAGGCCCACGAGGCCCGGCAGCGCACGCATGTTGCGCGTGCGAAAGACATCGCGCACCATGCCGCGCGCCTTGTGCATGAAGCACTTGGTGCCGGGCATCGTGACGATGCCCGCGGCGTCCTGGCCGCGGTGCTGCAGCAGCAGCAGCGCGTCGTAGATGAGCTGGTTGACGGGCGCTTGGAGATGACGCCGACGATGCCGCACATGGTGTTGTCCTTATACCGGCAGACGTTGGCCGATGGCATCGGGCAGCACGGGCTTGAGACCTTGCAGCGCGGTTGCCAGCCACGCGGCGCCATGCGATTGCTGCCATGCTGCAGAGCGCTGCGCCGGCGAGAGCATGACGACGGTGGCCACCGCCAGCAGCAGCACCGCGCCGCGCGCGAGGCCGAAGACGCCGCCGAGCACGCGGTCCACCGGTTGCAGCGGCGTCGCATGGATCAGCAAGCGCATCAATCGCGAACCGAGGGCCCACAAGACGAGCGCGAGCACGAAGGCGGCGAGGAACGCCACGCCGTGATTGAGCGCGCTGCCGGGCACGCCGATCGGCAGCATGCCGGCCAGCGACGGCGCGAACGCCTGCGCGGCGAAGAAGGCCACTACCCAGCCGACCAGCGACAGCACCTCGAAGACGAGGCCGCGCCACAGGCCGACGATCATCGAGACCACGAGCACCACGAGCAGCGCCCAGTCGACCCAGCCCAGCGACAGCGTGCTCATAGCGCCATCACCGAACCCGGCAGGCCCGCTGCCTTGACCTGCGCTGCGGCCTTCTCCGCTTCTTCGCGCGAGGCGAACGGCCCGACGCGCACGCGCGTGCGCTTGCCGTCGTTGGTCTCGACCACCTGCGTGTAGGTCGCGACGCCGGCCTTCTGCGCCTTCGATCGCGCGTCGCGCACGGCAGAGGCTTCGGCGAAGGCGCCGACCTGCACGACGAAGCGGCCGGCGCTTGTGGCCGCCGGCGTCGGCGCGGCCGGTTTGCGGCGCTTCGGGTGCAGGCTTCGGTTTGACTTCGACCGTCGGCTTCGGTGCCGGCGCTGCCGCAACGATGGGCTTGGGCGCAGCAGCGGGTTCGTTGGCTCTTGCCACGGGCTCAGCGGCCGGTGCGGGTGCTGCAACCGGGGCCGCGGCAGCAGGCGCAGCCGTTGCGCCAGGCCGCGGCACCGACGCAGCGGGCGCTGCTGTCGCCGCAGGCCGCGGCGGCAGTGCCAGCGGCGGCGCACCTTCGCGCGGCGGGATCACGATCGGGATGTCCACCGCGATCGGCCGCGGCTGCGTCTCGAACAGCAGCGGAAAAGCGATCACGCCCACGCCCAGCAGCACCACCGCTCCGATCAGCCGGCGCCGTGCACGCAAACGCGCCTGCTGCGCCTGCTCGCCGCTCATCACGCTCGCTTCGGCACGAGCGGGCGTGGCGCCGGCGCGGTCGCGATGGATGAGTTTGTCGAGCAGTCCCATGCGAGCGAATTGGTGGAAGCGGCTTGCAGCAGCCGCTGCTCGCAGCAGCGCTTACGCCGAGTTATGCCGAATGCTGGGCTCCCGAACCGGGGCAGGCCGCTTTCGAGCACGCCACCCACGGTCAGGAATGATCCGAAGACCAAAATTCTATCAGCGGGGTCTGCATGCTCCAGCGCCGCGGCCAGGGCCTGCGACGGCGATGCATGCGTGCTGACGATGGCGCGGCCTTGGTTGCGCGTCACCACCTGCAGCCAGCGCGTCGGCGCGCGCCGCGCGCGGCACCGGCAGATCGGTGCAGTACCAGTGCTCGACGAGCGGCGCCAGGCGCTGCACCACGCCGTCGATGTCCTTGTCGCGCATCGCGCCGAACACCGCATGCGTGCGCGGGAAGAAGCCCATCGCATCGAGATTGGCCGCCAGTGCCGCCACCGCGTGCGGGTTGTGCGCCACGTCGAGCACCAGGTCGGCTCGCCCGGCACGATCTGGAAGCGCCCCGGCAACTCGACCACGGCCAGCCCCTGGCGCACCGCCTGCGCCGGCACCGGCAGGCGCTCGCGCAGCGCTTCGAACGCGGCCAGCACGCCGGCCGCATTGAGCAGCTGGTTGGCGCCGCGCAGCGCCGGGTAGGCCAGACCGCCGATGCGCTTGCCGCGGCCGGCCCAGTGCCACTGCTGGCGATCGCCGCCGTGGTTGAAGTCGCGGCCGACGAGCCACAGGTCGGCGCCGATCGCCTGCGCATGCGCCACCACCGACGCTCGGCGGCATCGGGTCGCTGACGATCGCCGGCTTGCCGGCCCGCATGATGCGGCCTTCTCGAAGCCGATGCTCTCGCGGTCGGGGCCGAGGTATTCGATGTGGTCGATGTCGATGCTGGTGATGACCGCGCAGTCGGCGTCGATGGCGTTGACCGCGTCGAGCCGACCGCCCAGGCCGACCTCGAGGATCACGAGATCGAGCCGCTGCTGCGACAGGCAGCGCATGATGGCCAGCGTGGTGAACTCGAAGTAGGTCAGCGTGATGTCGCCGCGCGCGGCCTCCACCGCCTCGAAGTGCGGCAGCAGCGCGTCGGCCGCGACCGGCACGCCGTCGATGCGGCAGCGCTCCTCGAAGTGCACCAGGTGCGGCTTGATGTACAGGCCGACGCGATAGCCGGCTGCGAGCGCGATCGATTCCAGCATCGCGCAGGTCGAGCCCTTGCCGTTGGTGCCGGCCACGGTGATCACCGGGCACGTCGAAGCGCAGGCCCGAGCCGCTCGCGCACGCGCCTGCGTGCGCGCCAGCGTCATGTCGATCGTCTTCGGGTGCAGGCGCTCGCAGTGGGCGAGCCAGTCGGCGAGGGTCGTTGCAGCGCTGCATCGCGCGACGGCAGTCGCGCGCGTCTGGCGCTGCAGCATCGCCAGCAGCGCGCGCCACGGTGCGAACGCAACTCGCGCCGGTCGACGATCATGTCGATCGCGCCCTTCTCCAGCAGGAACTCGGCGCGCTGGAAGCCTTCGGGCAGCTTCTCGCGCACGGTGTTCTCGATCACGCGCGGGCCGGCAAAACCGATCAGCGCCTTGGGCTCGGCGATGACCACGTCGCCCATGAAGGCGAAGCTGGCCGACACGCCGCCCATGGTCGGGTCGGTCAGCACGCTGATGTAGGGCAGCCGCGCCTTGGCCAGCCGGGTCAGCGCGGCGTTGGTCTTGGCCATCTGCATCAGCGACAGCAGGCCTTCCTGCATGCGCGCGCCGCCGGTGGCGGTGAAGCAGACGAACGGCACCTTCTGCTCGATCGCGGTCTCGACGCCGCGCACGAAGCGCTCGCCGACCACCGAGCCCATCGAGCCGCCCATGAAGTCGAACTCGAAGCAGGCCGCGACGAGCGGCACGCTGTGCACCGCGCCGCCCATCACGACCAGCGCATCGGTCTCGCCGGTGTCCTCGAGCGCGTCCTTCAGGCGCTCGGGGTACTTCTTGCTGTCCTTGAACTTCAGCGCATCGACCGGCAGCACCTCCTGGCCGATCTCGTAGCGGCCTTCGGCGTCGAGGAAGGCATCGAGCCGCGCGCGCGCGCCGATGCGGTGGTGGTGGCCGCACTTCGGGCAGACGTTGAGGTTCTGCTCCAGGTCGGTCTTGTAGAGCACCGTCTCGCAGCGACGGGCACTTGATCCACAGGCCTTCGGGCACCGTGCGGCGCTCGCTCGGGTCGGTCGTGCTGGATCTTCGGCGGCAGCAGTTTTTCGAGCCAGCTCATGCGTGAAGCTCCTTTCAGGCATGCGTCGAGCGCGGCTGCGGATGCTCGGCGATGAACGGCCGCGGCCGCGCGCGAGCCACATTGTCGCGCGGCTGCGTTTCGAGCAGCTGCACCAGCGCGCGTGCCGATCACGACGGCGTCGGCCACCTGCGCCACCGCCTGCGCCGTGGCCGCGTCGCGGATGCCGAAGCCCACGCCGACCGGCACGCTTCACGTGCTGCGCGGATGCGCGGCAGCATCGCGCGCCACGCCGCCGGTGTCGAGGTGGCCGGCGCCGGTCACGCCCTTCAGCGACACGTAGTAGACGTAGCCGCTGGCCATGCGGCCGACCTCGCTGCATGCGCTGCGTCGGTGCGAGGTCGGCGCGAGCAGGAAGATCGGGTCCAGGCCGCTGCGCGCGCAGCGTCGCGGCGAACGCCTCGCACTCTTCGGGCGGGTAGTCGACGACCAGCACGCCGTCGACGCCGGCCTCGCCTGCGCATCGGCGACGAACGCGCTCCGAGCGCCGTAGCGCTCGACCGGGTTGGCGTAGCCCATCAGCACCACCGGCGTGGTCGTGTTCTGCTGCGCGAAAGCCGCGCACCATGCGCCAGCACCTGCGCCATGCCGATGCCTTGCGCCAGCGCGCGCTCGCAGGCCTTCTGGATCACCGGGCCGTCGGCCATCGGGTCGGAGAACGGCACGCCCAGTTCGATCACGTCGGCGCCGGCCGCGACCAGCGCCATGCATCATGTCGGCGCGTGGCGTCGGCGAACGGGATCGCCGGCGGTGACGTAGGGGATCAGCGCCTTGCGGCCTTGCGCCTTCAGCGCGGCGAAGGTGGCAGCGATGCGGCTCATGCGTGACCTCACGATGCGCGCCCTTGACGCCTGGCCCGGCACGACGGCCGGCAGTAGAACTCGGCGCCCGACAGGTCGGCCACGGTGCCGATGTCCTTGTCGCCGCGGCCCGACAGGTTGACCAGCAGGTGCTGGTCGCGGCCGCATCGTCGGCGCCAGCTTCATCGCGTAGGCCACGGCATGGCTCGATTCCAGCGCCGGGATGATGCCTTCGGTGCGGCACAGGTCGATGGAAGGCCGCCAGCGCCTCGTCGTCGGTGATGCCGACGTACTCGGCGCGGCCGATGTCCTTCAGGTACGCATGCTCGGGGCCGACGCCGGGGTAGTCCAGGCCGGCGGAGATCGAATGCGTCTCGGTGATCTGGCCGTTCGTCGTCCTGCAGCAGGTAGGTGCGGTTGCCGTGCAGCACGCCGGGCGAGCCGGCGCTGACAGCGACGCCGCATGCTTGCCGCTGTCCAGGCCCTCGCCCGGCGGCCTCGACGCCGATCAGGCGCACGCCTTCGTGCTCGATGTACGGGTAGAAGATGCCCATCGCGTTGCTGCCGCCGCCGACGCAGGCGATCACCGCATCGGGCTGGCGGCCGATCAGTCTCCGGCATCTGCATCATGGCATTCCTCGCCGATCACGCGCTGGAAGTCGCGCACCATCATCGGGTACGGGTGCGGGCCGGCCACGGTGCCGATGATGTAGAAGGTGTTCTCGACGTTGGTGACCCAGTCGCGCATGCGCCTCGTTGAGCGCGTCCTTCAGCGTCTTGCGAGCCGCTTTCCACCGGCACCACCGTCGCGCCCAGCAGGTTCATGCGGTAGACGTTGGGCGCCTGGCGCTTGACGTCCTCGCTGCCCATGTAGACCACGCACTCCAGGCCGTAGCGCGCGCAGATCGTGGCGGTGGCCACGCCGTGCTGGCCGGCGCCGGTCTCGGCGATCACGCGCGGCTTGCCCATGCGCCGCGCGAGCAGCGCCTGGCCGATGGTGTTGTTGATCTTGTGCGCGCCGGTGTGGTTGAGGTCCTCGCGCTTCAGGTAGATCTGCGCGCCGCCGAGCTCGCGGCTCAGGCGCGCGGCGTGGTAGATCGGGCTGGGCCGGCCGACGAAGTGCTTCGAGCTCGTAGCGGAACTCGGCCATGAACGCCGGGTCGCTGCGGTAGCGGCGTAGGCGTCCTTCAGTTCGTCGAGCGCGTGGATCAGGGTCTCGGCGACGAAGCTGCCGCCGTAGGGGCCGAAATGCCCGCGTGGCATCGGGCTGCTGGTAGTTCAGCATGGGGTGATTCCTTCAGGCTGCGGTGTCGGCGATGCGGGCATCGGCCTCGCGCACCGCATCGCAGAACCGGCGGATCAGCCGCGGCATCCTTGATGCCTTTGGCCGCTCTCCACGCCGGAGCTCACGTCAACGGCCCAGGGCCGCACGCCGCAGCATCCCTTCGATCACATTTGCAGCATGTCAACCCACCAGACAAAACGACCGGACGGGGCACGCTTGGCGGAATGCAGTGACCAATCGAAGACCTTTCCGCCGCCGCCATAGCCGTCGACATGGGCGTCGAGCAGCAGGGCCTGGGCGCTGAGTGAAGCGCGCAGCGAAGTCTAACAAATCGAAGCCCCGGCGCCATGCGCGCCGCGCGCAGGTAGGGCCGCGCCGGCTGGCTCGCACTGCGCCGGGCGTCTCGTCGCCGTGGAACTGCAGCAGCGCCTGCGGCACGCGCCGCGCAGCGCCGCGCGACCAGTCGCGGCCGCTCGCATTGACGAACAGCAGCACCGGCGTGACGAAGGGCGGCAGGCGGCGCGCCAGCTCGGCCGCGCGCGTCGACCGTCACGTGGCGCGGGCTCTTGGCGTAGAGCACGAAGCCGACCGCGTCGGCGCCGGCCTCGACGGCGGCGTCGACGTCGGCCTCGCGCGTCAGGCCGCAGATCTTGATGCGGGTGCGCGTGGCTCATGCGCTGGCAGCCGGTCAGGGCAACCAGTCGATGGCGCGGCGTGTGTTCGGGAATCGCCATGCCGCGCATCGTAGTACGGCCCGACGAAGTACAGCCCGTCGGGCGGCGAAGGTCGGCGCTGCCGCGTCGCGGCTCGCGCGCGGCGCAGCACCTCGGCCATCCACGCGGCGGCTGCAGCGCCCTGCCCGACGGCGACGCAGGCAGCCCATGATGTTGCGCACCATGTGGTGCAGGAAGGCGTTGGCCTCGAAGTCGAAGCGCCAGTAGGCGCCGCGGCGGCGCGATCGCGATGCGCGCGCAGCGTCTTCACCGGCGACGGCGCCTGGCACTCGGCGGCGCGGAACGACGCTGAAGTCGTGCTCGCCGAGCAGGTGCGCGGCGGCCTCGCGCATGGCCTCGCCGTCGAGCGGCCGGAAGACCCAGCCGCACCGCGCCGTGCTTCGAGCGCCGGCCGCACCGGCGACTCGCAGCAGCACATAGCGGTAGCGCCGGCCGCGCGCGCTGTCGCGCGCATGGAAGTCGGCGGCCACCGGCTGCACCACTGCACCGCGATGTCGGCGGGCAGGTAGCGGTTGGTGCCGCGCACCCAGGAGAACGGCTCGCGCTGCGACCGGCGTGTCGAAGTGCACCACCTGGTTCAGCGCATGCACGCCGGCGTCGGTGCGCCCTGCGCAGACGGTGCTCAGTGGCAAAGCCACATTTGCTCGGGCACGGCGCAAACGCCGACGAGCGCGGCTTCGAGCTGGTCCTGCACCGTGCGGCCGCCGGGCTGGCTCTGCCAGCCCTGGTAGGCGCCGCCGCGGTAGGCGACGCCGAGGGCAAGGCGCCCGGTCAGCGGCGTGCGGCCGCCCGAAGCTGCTGCTGAGCGCCCCACGGGCCACGAAGTGGCCCCTGCGGGGCCATCGGGGCAGCAAGCAAGAGCGGGCTTGGGGGCGTCACTTGATCAGCTCAAGGCATCCAGCAGGCTTTGCGCGCGCGCCTTCAGCGGGCCGCTGGCCTTGGCCAGCACCTCTTCGAGCAGGTCGCGCGCGCCGTCCTTGTCGCCGATCTGGCGGAACTCCTCGGCCAGTTCG
This sequence comes from uncultured beta proteobacterium, assembly GCA_963738605.1. Taxonomy (GTDB): domain Bacteria; phylum Pseudomonadota; class Gammaproteobacteria; order Burkholderiales; family Burkholderiaceae_C; genus CADEEN01. Next base: position 308,595 of record CAVTXG010000010.1, on the reverse strand, counting down.
AGCTTGCGAGTCAGCGGATCGTTGGTGTCAGGCGGTCGGCGGCTGCACGCTGTCGGGGCCGAGGCTGCCGTAGTCCAGGGCCGGCTCCTTCGACTTGGGGGCGCCCAGGTCGAGAGAGATGCCGCTCAGGTCGAACGGCATGGACTTCGAGTCCGGGCCGGCGCGCGATGCGGCCACTGTGGCCGCGGTGGTGACGGGCAAGGTCGGCAGATCGAGCCCGTCGCCAAGATCCGTCAGCGGCGGCGGCTGCGTGACCTGCGGCGCGCTCGGCGCCAGGGCCCGCTCGTAGGCCATGTTCAGGTCGAGGTCGACCGTCTCGTCCTCGATCGGCTGCGGGGTGAGGCGCTTGAGCTCTTCCGGCGACAGCGTCGGCGGCTCGGTGGGCGAGACCGACAGCGGCATGGTGCTCGCGCCCAGCGGCTCGACGACCGCAGCACTTCCGGCGCCGGCGCCGATCGCTGCCGGCGGACGACCCCCCGGGCTGTACAGCGGGTTGTCGGGATCGATCTGCTTGCCCAGTTCCTGCGCCTTGCCCCAATCCTCGCCATCGCCGCTGGTCAGCGAGAACAGTTGCGTGGCGAGCAGCTCGAACCCCTTGGTGTCGCGGCGCTTGGCATAGACCTCGAGCAGCTTGGTGCGGATCGCCAGGCGGTCGGGGTTGCCGCGCATCGCCTCCTTCAGGATCTCCTCGGCCTGCAAGTCGCGGCCGTAGGCCAGGTAGACATCGGCCTCGGCCACCGGATCGACATCGCCGATGGCGTCGAGCTGGCTCAGCGAGTAGCTCATCGACGACGCGGCGCCCGAAGCGTCGCGGGTGTCGATGCGCTGGCCGCCGCTAGCGCCGAAGAACGAGTCGGGCTGCAGGCGGCTTTCGAGGAACGAGGTTTCGCCGCTCTCGTTGCGGGCGCGGCTGCGCCAGCGGTAGACGCCCAGACCGGCCAGCAGCAGCACGGCTGCGCCGGCGCCATAGGGCAGGAAGGGGCTGGCGAGCAGCGAGTCGAGCGGGCCCGCATCGGCGGTTTGCGCCGGCACGCCGGCTGGCGGTTTGACGGCCGCGGTCGGCGTCGCCGGCTTGGAAGCGGCGGCCGCGACAGGTGCCGGAGCAGGAGCCGCAGGCGTCGGCGCGGGGGCCGGCGTCGGTGCCGCAACGACGGGCGCGGGCGCGGGCGCGGGCACAGGAGCAGGCGCCGGAGCGGGAGGCGGCGGCGCCGCGGCGACAACCACGGGGGCCGGCGCAGGCGTCGGCGCCGGGGCCGGCGCGGTGCCTTGCTGCAGCTTCTTGAGATCCTCGACGTTGCGCGCCAGCTCGGCCACGCGCTGGTCCTGGGCCTTCTTCTCGGTGTCGGTCGAGACCTTGGCCTCGGTGGCAGCGGTGCCGGGCTTGACGCCGCCCTGCGACAGCGTCAGGCGGTCGGGCGTCGGCGCGGCGGCCTTCTTGTCGTCGACCTGGGTCTGCACCCTGCCGGCGGCCTGGCGCGACGGCGTCGAAGCCTTGATCTCGGGCACGCCTGCGGCCAAGCGCTGGCGGTAGGCATTGAAGTCGGCGCTCTGCGCCTGGATCACCTGCTTGGCGTCGGCGGGGCTGGTTTCCTTGACCTTGTCGGCCGAGGGCACGGCCAGATCGGAACCGGCCTTCAGGCGGTTCATGTTCTCGGCAACGAAGGCCTCCGGGTTGGCGCGGAACAGCGCCACCAGCATCTGGTCGAGCGAGACGCCTTCGCGCTGCGTCTTCTGCGCAACGCGGGTCAGCGTGTCGCCCTGACGAACCTTGTACTCGTCGGCCGTCTTCGGCGCCGGCGCGGCGGCCGTGGACGGCCGCGGTGCGGCGGCAGCAGCGCGCGGGGCGGGTGCGGGCGCAGCGGCGCGCGGCGCAGGGGCCGGCGCAGCCGCACGCGGCGCGGGGGCCGGTGTCATCGCCGGGGCTGGCGCGGCGGCCACGGGCGGTGCGGCCGGCGCAGGCCGCGCAGCGGCGGCAGCCGGCGGCGCGGCCGAAATCGACGGCGCGATCGGCGCGGGCGCCGGCGCCGCGGCACTGCGCGTGCTGCCCGGCGGGTCGAGCAGCAAGGTGTACTCGCGCACCAGACGGCCGCTGGACCAGGTGATCTCCAGGATCACGTCAACGAAAGGCTCCTGCACCACGCGATCGCTGACGATGCGAAGGAAGGAGCGTCCGTCGGCGCGCTTCGCGACGCTGACTTGCGTGCTCGGCAGCGCGGCGTTGTAGTCGATGCCGGCGGCTCGATAGGCCTCGGGCGGCGCGACGCGCACGCGCAGCGAGGACGCCTCTTCAGGCGTCATGCTGGTGATGTCGATCTCGGCGCGCAACGACTCGCCCAGAGCCGACTGCACCGCCATGCGGCCCAGGCCGAGCGCTGCGGCGCCGCTGGAGGTCAGAGCGAGCGTGGCCGCGGCGATTGCCGAGAGCGCGTGCCGCGCGGCCATCTTGTGCAGGGTGGTCTTCAAACAAGCGTCTCCCAAAGACAAACGGCGGACAGGACAACCGTCCGCCGCCTCATGGACCGAGTCTCGATACGGGCATGCCGAGCGAGCAATGCCGATGTCATGGTGTTCTCACGGCCACAGAGGCCTCGAAATTCACAATAGCATCAAGCATATAGGGTGACAAGCTGATGCAAAGTCTTGCCTTGCCGTGCTGAAACGGCCCACCTGTGAACTTGTTGTCACACCACAACGAGACGTGAAGGCCCGCAACCCGCTCAATGCTCCAGCAGGATGCGCAACATGCGGCGCAGCGGCTCGGCCGCACCCCACAGCAGCTGATCGCCGATGGTGAAAGCGCCGAGGTACTGCGGCCCCAAGGCCAGCTTGCGCAGTCGACCGACGGCGATGTCCATCGTGCCGGTGACAGCCACCGGCGTGAGTCCGCGCGCGGTGGCCTCGCGGTTGTTGGGCACGACGCTGACCCACTCGTTGTCGCTGCGGATCATCTCTTCGATGTCCGCCAGCGCCACGTCTTGCTTGAGCTTGATGGTCAGCGACTGGCTGTGGCAGCGCATCGCGCCGACGCGCACGCAGATGCTGTCGATGGGCACGGCAGGCGTATCGAAGCCCGGGCCGCGGCCCAGGATCTTGTTGATCTCGGCGCCGCCCTTCCACTCTTCGAGGCTGGTGCCGTCGCCGCGATCGGCGTCGATCCACGGGATCAGGCTGCCGCCCAGCGGCACGCCGAAGTTCTTCGTCTCCTCGGCCGAAAGCCCGCGCTGCGTGGCGGCGACGCGGCGGTCGATTTCGAGGATGGCGCTGGCCGGGTCGGCGAGCAGCGGCCGCACCGCGGCGTTGAGCGTGCCGTACTGCGTCAGCAGCTCGCGCATGTGCTGCGCGCCGCCGCCGCTGGCGGCCTGGTAGGTGGTGGCGGCCATCCACTCGACCAGATCGGCCTTGAACAGCGCGCCCAGGCCCATCAGCATGCAGCTGACGGTGCAGTTGCCGCCGATGTAGTCCTTGACGCCGCGCGCCAGCGCCGCGTCGATCACCGGCCGGTTGACCGGGTCGAGGATGATCACCGCGTCGTCGTTCATGCGCAGCGTCTTCGCGGCGTCGATCCAGTAGCCCTTCCAGCCGGCCGCGCGCAACTGCGGATAGACCGCCTTGGTGTATTCGCCGCCCTGCGCGGTGATGACGATGTCGCAGCGCTTCAAGGCCGCAATGTCGTTCGCGTCGAACAGCTTCGTCTCGTTCTTCGCCATCGACGGCGCGGCGCCGCCGGCGTTGGATGTCGAGAAGAACACCGGCTCGATCAGCGCGAAGTCGCCTTCGGCCTGCATGCGGTCCAGCAGCACGGAGCCCACCATGCCGCGCCAGCCGACCAGTCCTACGAGTGCCATTTCAGTTTTTTCCTTTCGCTCGGACCCCGGTGCATCCCGGCTCGTGTCGCCGGGGTCCGATGAAGGGGCGAGACGAACCGAGAGCTACGAGCTCTTGGTAATGGTTTTGGTCGTGGTGCTCAGGGCGGCAACGACGGCGTCGCCCATCGCGCGCGTGCCAACCTTCGTCGTGCCGTCACTCCAGATGTCGGCGGTGCGATACCCGGCCGACAGCACGCTCTTCACCGCCGACTCGATGCGATCGGCGGCCTCGGCTTGTTGGAGCGTGAATCGAAGCATCATGGCAGCGGACAGGATTGTAGCCAGCGGATTGGCGATATCCCTGCCGGCGATGTCGGGCGCGCTGCCGTGGCTGGGCTCGTACAGGCCCTTGTTGTTCTTGTCGAGCGAGGCTGAGGGCAGCATGCCGATGGAGCCGGTGAGCATCGCCGCTTCATCGCTCAAGATGTCGCCGAACATGTTGCCGGTGACGACGACGTCGAACTTCTTCGGCGCCTTGACCAGCTGCATCGCCGCGTTGTCGACGTACATGTGATCGAGCTCGACATCCGGGTACTGCGCATGCACCTCGGTCACCACGTCCTTCCAGAACTGGAAGGTCTCGAGCACGTTGGCCTTGTCGACGCTCGTCAGCTTCTTGCTGCGCTTTCTGGCCGCCTGGAAGGCGACATGCGCGATGCGCTCGATCTCCGGGCGCGAGTAGCGCATCGTGTCGAAGGCTTCTTCGGCGCCCGGAAAGTGACCATCGACCGCGGTGCGGCGTCCACGCGGCTGGCCGAAGTAGATGTCGCCGGTGAGCTCGCGGATGATCAGGATGTCCAGCCCCGCGACCAGTTCGGGCTTGAGCGACGAGGCGTGCGTCAGCTGCTCGTAGCACAGCGCCGGGCGGAAGTTGGCGAACAGGCCCAGATGCTTGCGCAAGCCCAGGATCGCCTGCTCGGGGCGCAGTGCGCGTTCGAGCTTGTCGTACTTCCAGTCGCCGACCGCGCCGAACAGGATCGCATCGCTCTCCTTGGCGAGCGCAAGCGTCGCCTCGGGCAGCGGATGGCCGTGCGCCTCGTAGGCGGCGCCACCGACCAGTGCGGTCTTCATCTGCAGCGGCAGGTCGAGCACTTCGAGCACGCGCACCGCCTGCGCGACGATTTCGGTGCCGATGCCGTCACCGGGCAACACGGCGATTGTCTTGACCATCATTCAGCCTTCTTCGGGTCGCACAGACGATGCACCAGGCGGTGCTCGCAGGCCTTGAACAGAACGTAGGCGGCCATGCTGAGTGCGGCCGTCACCATCAGCTCGACAAACTGCTGCGCTGCGCCATCGGCCAGCGCCTGCGTGCCATGCTCGCCGATCAGATCGAGGTTGGCCTTGAGCAGCAGGAACAGGTTGTAGGTGCCGGCGCCGAACACCAGGAAGGCCACCACCAGCAGCAGGAACGTCAGCCATGCGCGCGCGAACACCACCCTTTCGAGCCAGCCCTGCATCGCTCACGACGACGGCGTGCGCGCCAGCCAGGGTTGCCGCGTCAGGCGTTCGGCCTCGAAGCTGCGGATCTTGTCGGCGTGGCGCAGCGTCAGGCCGATGTCGTCCCAGCCGTTGACCAGGCACTGCTTGCGAAACGGCTGCACCTCGAAGGCGATCTCGCTGCCGTCGGGCTTGACGATGACCTGCCGCGGCAGGTCGATCGTCAGCGCATAGCCGTTGAAGGCCGCGACTTCGTCGAACAGTCGCGCCACCACCATCGCCGGCAGCTGCAATCGGCAGCAGGCCGTTCTTGAAGCAGTTGTTGAAGAAGATGTCGGCAAAGCTCGGCGCGATCAGCGCACGAAAGCCGTACTGGTCGATCGCCCACGGCGCGTGCTCGCGGCTCGAGCCGCAGCCGAAGTTCTCGCGCGCCAGCAGGATCGACGCGCCGACGTAGCGCGGCTGGTTCAGCACGAAATCGGGGTTGGCCTTGCGCGTGGCCGGATCCTGGCCGGGCTCGCCCTTGTCGAGATAGCGCCACTCGTCGAACAGGTTCGGGCCGAAGCCCGAGCGCTTGATCGACTTCAGGAACTGCTTCGGGATGATGGCGTCGGTATCGACGTTGGCGCGGTCGAGCGGGACGACCAGCCCCTTGTGGAGGTGAATGGCTTTCACAGGCGAATCCTCACATCGACGAAGTGGCCTTCGATGGCCGCCGCTGCGGCCATCGCCGGGCTGACCAGATGCGTGCGACCGCCGGCGCCCTGCCGCCCCTCGAAGTTGCGGTTGCTGGTCGATGCGCAACGCTCGCCAGGCTCCAGCCGATCGGCGTTCATCGCCAGGCACATCGAGCAACCGGGCTCGCGCCACTCGAAGCCCGCCGCCTTGAACACTTCGTGCAGCCCTTCGCGCTCGGCCTGCGCCTTCACCAGCCCCGACCCGGGCACGACCATCGCCAGACGCACGTTGCTCGCCACGCGCTTGCCGATGCGCTTGACCACCGCAGCGGCTTCGCGCAGATCCTCGATGCGGCTGTTGGTGCACGAGCCGATGAAGACCTTGTCGATACGGATATCGTCGATGCGCTTGTTCGGCTCGAGCCCCATGTAGGTCAGCGCGCGTTCGATCGCATCGCGCCGCGTCGCGTCCTTCTCGCGCTCGGGATCGGGCACGCGGTCTTCGATCGACACCACCATCTCCGGCGAGGTGCCCCAGGTGACCTGCGGCACGAGCCTGGACGCATCGATCTCGACGACGCGGTCGAAGTGCGCTCCGTCGTCGCTCTTCAAGGTCCGCCAGTACGCGGCGGCAATGTCGAACTCGGCGCCGCCGGGCGCGAACGGACGACCGCGCACGTAGTCGATCGTCTTCTCGTCAACGGCCACCAGCCCGGCACGCGCCCCGGCCTCGATCGCCATGTTGCACACCGTCATGCGCCCTTCCATCGACAGCGCGCGGATCGCGCTGCCGCCGAACTCGATGGTGTAGCCGGTGCCGCCTGCCGTGCCGATCCTGCCGATGACGGCGAGCACGATGTCCTTGGCGGTGCAGCCGCGCGGCAGCGTGCCGTCCACCTTCACCAGCAGGTTCTTCGCCTTGCGCGCCAGCAGCGTCTGCGTCGCCAGCACATGCTCGACCTCGCTGGTGCCGATGCCATGCGCGAGCGCGCCGAAGGCGCCGTGCGTGCTGGTGTGCGAATCGCCGCAGACGACGGTCATGCCCGGCAGCGTCGCGCCCTGCTCCGGCCCGATCACGTGCACGATGCCCTGGCGCTTGTCGAGGAACGGAAAGTACGCCGCGGCGCCGAAGGCCTGGATGTTGGCGTCGAGCGTGACCACCTGCTGCTTGCTGGTCGCATCCGCAATGCCGTCGTAGCCGCGCTCCCAGTGATCGGTCGGCGTGTTGTGGTCGGCGGTGGCGACGATCGAGCTCGGTGCGCCAGACCTTGCGGCCGGCCAGGCGCAGGCCTTCGAAGGCTTGCGGGCTCGTCACCTCGTGCACCAGGTGGCGGTCGATGTAGAGGATGGTCGTGCCGTCGTCCTCGGTGTGGACGGCGTGCTCGTCCCAGAGCTTGTCGTAGAGGGTGCGTGCGGTCATGGCCCGCGATTGTCGCGCAACCGATCACTCCTCGGCTCGCGCCTAAACTGCCGGGCTCGATGAAGACCCCCGCCGCCCCATCGTCGTTCCTGCCGCCCGCGGCGCCGACGGAGAACCCCGATCGAGCGCTGGTCTTCGACGCCTTGGCGTTCTCGCAGGCGCCATCGACCGCCAACCAGTTGATCGAGTTGATCGGCGCGGCACGGCTTCGCACCAGCCGCGGCGCCGGCTTTCACAACACCGAGGTGCGCCGCCTGCTCGACGAGCTGGCAGAGAGCGGCCGCGCCTCGCGCGACGACCGCGGGCGCTGGAGCGTGGCGCGCGACGCCGGCTGGCAGCGCTTTCGCACGCTGGTGCACAACGACGAGAGCCGCGAGTCCTGGTGGCGCGCCTGGCGCACACAGAAGCACTTCGAGAGCGCCTGGCGCCTGGAGATGTTCGACAGCGCCAGCATCGCCGCGGCGATGCGCGTCGTCATCCATTGCGGGCGCAGCGTCGAGACCTTCAACCGCCTGAGCACGCTGATCGGCCCCAACCCCCATGCCGCGACGGCGCTGCGCCAGGCACTGCTCGCCCCCTTCGACGCCGAGCTGCTCGGCCGCCTCGACACCGCGTTTGCCTGCGCCCTGGCCGACACGTTGCTCGCCACGCTGGGCGACGATGCCGGCGCCGACGTCACCGCCCTGCTCGACTGGCTGCTCGCCCTGGCCCACGCGACGCCCGAGAAGGTGCCGCAACACCTGCACTACCGCTTGGCCGAGACGCTGCTGTTTCGCGAACAATTCGGCGCCGTGCGCGAGTTGCTGGCGCGTCTGGACACGCCGGAAACCCGCGCCTTGCTGGCCGGCATCGACATCGCCGAAGGCCGCTTCGCCGAGGGCAGCGTGCGCTTCGAGGCGGCGCTGAAGGCGCTGTCCGCCGAGACCGGCAAGCGCAAGCAGTTGCTGCCGCCGTCGCTCTCGTGGCTCTACACCATGGCGTTGCTGGCGCAACCCGAGCCGGCGGTGTGGGCCAAGGCGCGCAAGTTCGCCGCCGCCGAATCGGGCAAGCGCGAAGCGCAGCCGTACACGTTTTGGGGCCTGTGGCAATCGGCGATCGACCAGCGCCTGGGCGACTCGCCGCTCAACGCCAAACACTTCCAGCTTGCCCGCAGCGGCATCACCCAAGACGACAGCGCGCTCGCGCAGTTGCAGCACCTGCTGCTGGCAGCGTGGCTGCGCATCGAGCCCGGGCCACGCAGCGCCCGCGACCGCTTGCGCGAGCACGGCGCTTATCTCGACGCACGCTTGCGCAACGCCGGCCTGTCGTGGCTGGCGCGCCTGGCGCGGCGCGCGGTGGCGCAGCTGCTCGCACAGGCGCCGGATGCCGACGACGCGGCGATGCCGTTCTTCATCGGCGCCGCGCAAGACCGCTGGCGCGAAGCGCTGGCCTCGATCGTCGCGCTGGGCAGTGGCCCGGCCGGCAAACGTGAGGCCACTGCCGCAGGCGACCGCCTGATCTGGACCGTGACGGTCGATGCCAAGAGCCACCGCATCAACGCCATCGAGGCGCTCGAACAGAAGGCCAGCGCGCGCGGCCTGGGCAAGGCCAAGGCGGTGACGCTGGCCACGCTGATCAAGCGCAAGGACTTGCCGACGCACGACGCGGCCGTGCTGCGCGCGGTGCTGCGCGAGGACTACGGCAACCGCCCCTTCCTCGACACCGCGCTGGCCGCTGTCGCGCTGGTGCGCCATCCGCATGTGGCCTGGGCGAACGATCCGCAGCGCTTCATCGAAGTGACCGAGTCCCTGCCGCTGCTCGAAGTGATGACGCGCGGCGAACACATCGCGTTTCGGCTGGTGGACCCCTTGCTCGTCGCGCCGGCCGACAAGAAAAACAGCGACGACGAAGACGACGACGATGACGACTTCGACGACCTCTACGGCTTCATCTCGCCGCGCCAGCGCAATGCAAGGGATCGCTCACGGCAAACCCTGCTGATCGCCGACGGCAGCGACCGCGCGCGCCTGGTGCGCACCACACCGGCGCAACTGCGCGTGGCCGAGCTGGTGACTCAGGGCTGGCAGGTGCCGGCCGCCGAGAAGGCCGAACTCGACGCCGCGCTGCGCGTGCTGGCCACTCATTTCCAGATCGCCAGCGATGCGGAGGCTGGCCACGAAGTGCCGGCCAGCGATGTGCTGCGTGCCGAGCTCACGCCGCGCGGCGGCGGGCTCGAACTCAAGCTCGTGGCCGCGCCCTTCGGCGACTTCGGCCCGCGCCTGGCGCCCGGTGCCGGGCGCGAGCGCGTGACCACGGTGCACCAGGGCGCGACGCTGTACACGCGGCGTGCGCTCGACGGCGAACGCGCGCGCCTGGCCGCGCTGCTGCAGACCGCGGATTTCCTCGACGACGGCATGCATGAGTGGGCTCTCGACGAGCCCGAGCAGGCGCTGGCGGTCGTCGAAGCGCTGGCGGCGCAGGCGCCGGGCATCGTCAGCGAATGGCCCAAGGGCAAGCCGCTGCGCGTGCGCCCGGTGACGGCGCAGGCAGTCAAGCTCAACGTCAGCGGTCGCGGCGACTGGCTGACGATCGACGGCGAACTCGCGCTTGACGACGGCGAAGTGCTGCGCCTGCGCGCGCTGCTCGAGCTGGTGCAAGGCGGCAGGAGCCGCTACGTCGCGCTCGGCGATGGCGACTTCATCGCGCTCAGCGACGGCCTGCGCCAACAGCTCGCCGACCTGAACGCGATAACGCAGCCGCACAAGGACGGCCAGCGCGTGGCCCCGATCGCCGCACTGGCGTGGAGCCGGCAATCAGGCGAGCTGCAGGTCGCAGGCGACGCCGCGTGGCGCCACCGCATCGACGCCTGGGACGCAGCGCAGCAGCGCCGCTTCGACGTGCCGCGCACGCTGCAGGCCGAGCTGCGCGACTACCAACAGGCCGGCTTCCATTGGCTGATGCGCCTGGCCGCCAGCGGCTTCGGCGCCTGCCTGGCCGACGACATGGGCCTGGGCAAGACCTTGATGACGCTGGCGGTGTTGCTCGAACGCGCAGCCGGCGGCGCGGCGCTGGTGGTGGCGCCGACATCGGTGTGCAGCAACTGGCTGGCCGAGGCCGCGCGCTTCGCGCCATCGCTCGACGTGCAGATGTACGGCGATGTCGGTGAAGCCGGTGATGAAACCGGCGAAACTGTCGATGGCGATGGCGGCGTCACCGACGACGGCGATGCCGACGACAGCGCACGCGACAGCGCCCCCGACAGCGCACGGTTGGCCGCACGCCGCCGCCAGGTGCGCGCGCTCGGCCCCGGCCAAGTGCTGCTGTGTTCCTACAGCCTGCTGCAGCGCGACGCCGAACTGCTCGCCGGCCGCGAGTGGCACAGCCTGGTGCTCGACGAAGCGCAGGCGATCAAGAACGCGGCCACGCGGCGCGCCAAGGCCGCGTCGCGCATCGATGCGAACTTTCGCCTCGCGCTCACCGGCACGCCGATCGAGAACCGCCTGGGCGAGCTGTGGTCGATCATGGGCTTTGCCAACCCGGGCCTGCTCGGCAGCGCCGAGCAGTTCGCGCAGCGCTTCGCCGCTCCGATCGAACGCGACGGCGACGCCGCCGCGTCACGCCGCCTGCGCCGCCTGGTCGCGCCCTTCCTGCTGCGCCGGACCAAGGGCGAGGTGCTGACCGACCTGCCGCCGCGCACCGAGATCGTCCACGAGGTCGTGCCCGGCAAGCGCGAACGCGCGCTGCTCGAAGTGCTGCGCCAGCAGGCCGAAGACAGCGTCAACCAGGTGGTGGCCGGCGGCGCCGCCACGCCGGGCCAGGCGCAGATCCATCTGCTCGCCGCGCTGACCCGGCTGCGCCGCGCGGCTTGCGACCCGCGCCTGGTCGCGCCCGAGCTGGGCCTGGTCGGCGCCAAGGTGCAGGAGTTCGAGCGCCTGGCCGTCGAACTCGTCGCCGGCAAGCACAAGGCGCTGGTCTTCAGCCAGTTCACCGACTTCCTCGCGCTGCTGCGCGAGCGCCTCGACGCCGCGGGCCTTTCGTACCAGTACCTCGACGGCAGCACCCCGGCGGCCGAGCGCGGCAAGCGCGTGGCCGCGTTCCAGCAAGGCAGCGGCGACCTGTTCCTGATCAGCCTGAAGGCGGGCGGCTTCGGCCTGAACCTCACCGTGGCCGACTACGTGATCATCGCCGACCCGTGGTGGAACCCCGCCGCCGAAGACCAGGCCTCCGGCCGCGCCCACCGCATCGGCCAGCTGCGCCCGGTCACCGTCTATCGCCTCGTCACCCAGGGCTCGATCGAAGACCGCATCGTGCGCCTGCACCGCAGCAAGCGCGAACTGGCCGAGGGCATTCTGAGCGGGCAGGATGGCGGGGCGGTGATGGATGCGGGGGCGTTGCTGGGGTTGTTGCGTGGGCAGGCGGACGAACCGTGAGGTGACCTGCCGCCACGGCCCGATCACTGCCTGGTGCAGGCCGCCGCGCCCTGCGAGATCGGGTGCGCGTGCAGGCAGGGCTTCGATGCGAGCCCGTGGCCGCTCGCCGCAAGCGTGCGCGCTGCGACGCCCTGCAATCGCAGCGCGTCCAGCGGCGCGATTCCGAGATCGGAGGCGGCCTTCTCGGCTGCGCCGAACGAAGCCGGGTCGATGCCGGTGATCGCGCCGAACATCAGCAAGGCGCTCAGGTACGAACCGTGCGTGCCGGGATGGAAGTGGTCTTCGGCCCACCAGAGATCGATCAACGCCGGGTCGCCGAGATACGGGTCGCGTACCGCGTAGCCCTCCTGCACCGCGCGAAGGAAAGCATCGCCCACCGGCACGATGCCGGCGATCCCGCCGTTGGCCACCGCCGCCTGCGCATAGGCAGCGCCCAGCTCGGCCGTCATGGTCTCGAGCGGCTCGCCGCTGTAGGGCTGGCCGGCCGGGTAGGTCATGTCCGGACGGGCCCAGGTCTGGTACAGGTACAGGCGCGCCTGCGGGTTGGCATTCGCGTTCGGCGGGATGTTGCGCAGCGTCGCGCTCGCGCCCGGGCAGAGCAGCGATTCGCGGTAGCTGTGCATGTCGCCGAGGGTGAGGAAGCGCTTGAGCTTGCCGACGTAGGCGCTGAACTGGCAGAAGTTGCCGCCGGCGCGCTCGACCGCCTCGGTGCTGTTGCCTTGCAGCACGACGACGTCCCAGCGGGCCGACGCCAGGTTGGCGCGCATGTCCCAGCCTGCCGGGTTGGTGTTGAGCAGGTGGCCGCGCAGCGTCGCGCCGCCGCGCAGCGACAGTCGTACGTCGGTGGCGAGTTGGGCCTGATCGACCATGGTCTTGAAGATGCCGGGAATGCCGCCCCACGGGTTGGGCGTGATCGCCTCGCTGCCGAGCGGCTTGTCGATCGCGTTCTGCGCATTCAGGTCCACGACGTTGGCGTTGTTGTATTGAACGACCGGCGCGCGGCCGTAGGTGAAGCTGTTGCCGACGGGCGCAGCATTGGTACAACTCCCGCCCGGCAAGCGGATGATCGCCAAGCGCGGTCGGTGAGGCGTCAAGCGCCGGCGGCACGCAACTCGCCAAACGAGCGCAGCTCGCCCGCGATCGCGCTGGCCGCCACGGTGGCCGGGCTCGCCAGCCAGACGCTGCCCGGCCCGGAGCGGCCGGGGAAGTTGCGGTTGATCGCGCTCACGCTGACCTGCTCGGCGCGATCGGACGCGCCCGGGCCGCAGTTGGCGCAGGCGCCGCACGCCGGTTGCAGCAGCTCCGCGCCGACCGCTTCGAACGCCGCGAGATAACCACGGCGCTCGCAGTAGTCGCGCACATCGACCGTGCCGAACTGCAGGTAGAGCTTGACCTTCGACTTCAGCCCGCGTGCTGCGGCCCAGGCCAGCACCGCGTGGTACTGGTCGAAGTCCTCGCGCTTGCCCGCGGTGCACGAGCCGCCGTAGGCGATGTCGATGCGCGGCCGCTCGGACACCTGCGCCAGCGGCAGGCCATGGCCGGGATCGCCGGGGCGCGCCACCATCGGCGTGATCGCTGTCGCGTCGACGCGGATCACATCGGCATAGCGCGCACCGGCATCGCTCTTCATCCACGGCTCGAGCGCGAACGCGACGCCGCGGCGCTCACGCAGGAAGCGCACGGTCTCGTCGTCGGGCTCGACGATGCCGGTGAAGCCACCGAGCTCGGCCGTCATGTTGGTCAGCGTCGCGCGCTCGTCGGTGACGAGCGCACGCACGGCTGCGCCGCCGAACTCGAAGACGCGGCCGACACCGGCGCCGGCGCGGATCGACGGCAACGCCAGCAGGTGCAGCACCAAGTCCTTGGCCGAGACGCCGGGCGCGAGCACGCCGTCGCACTCGATGCGCAGCACCTCGGGCATGGTGAAGCGCACGCTGCCGCGCACGAAGGCATTGGCGATGTCGGTCGTGCCGACGCCGAATGCGACGCAGCCGAGCGCGCCGCTGTGCGGCGTGTGCGAATCGGTGCCCACCACCACCTGCCCCGGCAATGCATAGCGTTCGGCCATGAGCGCGTGCGAGATGCCCTGGCTGCCGGTGTTTTTCTCGTCGCCGGCATCGAGCGCTTGCAGGTAGCCGTGATCGACCAGGCCGTGGCGCGCCGCGAACGCGCGATGCGCGCGCGACAGGCCGAGCACGCCGCCGACGAGGCCCTGGCTCACATGCGCCGGGCTGCGGTGCACGTACGACAGATGGTCCTCGAAGCAGACGATCGTCTCGCGCTCGTGCAGCGTGAGGGCGTCGCCGTAGGCATCGTGCAGCAGGTGTGCGCACATCCCCGTGTAGTACTCGTGGATGAAGCGCCAGTCGGCGCGCACGAAGCCGCCTTCGCCGGGTGCGAGGGTGGCACCGTGGCGGCGGATGATCTTGTCGAAGAGGGTTTGCGGCCCCAGCCCGTTCGCCCTGAGCTTGTCGAAGGCCTGGGCTTCGACAGGCTCAGCCCGAACGGGCGTGCGCCCATAGCTCAACAACCCGCCCGCACGAAGAATCGCCGCAGCCAGTTCGTCGCGGCCGACGAGCAATTCTTCCATCTCGATCGCCTCGCCACGCGCAATCCGCTCGATCAGCGAAAAATCCGTGCTCGTCAGCAGCCCGACGTTGTCGGCGTTCTGCCGGTAGATGCGCTCGAAGCTCTCCGCGATCACCAGGCGCACGCCCGCCGACTTCTCGGCGACGACGCTGTGCTCGCGCGAGCTGCCCTTGCCGTAGCGCTTGCCGGCGACGAGCACCTCGATGCCGCTCGTGCGCAGCGCATCGCGTGCGATCGGCAACTCGCTGCCGGCCTTGAACCCGGTGTGCGCAAAGCGGCCGAGCGTGGCGTCGAAGTGCACCATCACCGGCAGCGGCGTGATCTCGTCGGTGGAGATGTCGTCGCGCAGCGGGCGCGCCGCATCGAGCGAGAGCGCGCGACCTTCGAGCTGCGAACGCACCAACGCCGGGTCGCTGCTCAGCAGCAGCGGGCGCGGTGCGAACGTCAGCGTCGTCACTTCATCATCACTGCAGCTCGATGCCCGCCTTCTTCACCAGCTTGGCGTACTTGTCCTTCTCGCTGCGGAAGTAGCCTTGCGCGAACTCGGTGGTGCTGATGTTGATGGTGTTGCCCTGCTTGGCCATCGCTTCGACCACGGCCGCATCGGCGAACGCGGTCTTCAACGCATCGTGCACGCGCTTGGTGTCGGCCGCGCTCATGCCCTTGGGCCCGATCACGCCGAACCAGGCCTCGACCACGTAGTTCGGCGCGCCCTGCTCGACGAAGGTCGGGATGTTCGGCGCGGCCGGCGAGCGCTGCGCGCTGCCGATGCCGATGGCGCGCAGCGCGCCTGAAGCGATGTGCTGCTGCACGCTCGGCAGCGCCAGCGTGCCGAAATCGATCTGGCCGCCGATCAGGTCGGTGACGAAGGGGCCGACGCCCTTGTACGGGATGTGCTTGGCGCTGGCACCGACTTCGCCGACGTACTGCTCGCCGGTGAGATGCAGGATGGTGCCGTTGCCGCCCGAGCCGTAGTTGAGTTCACCGCCCTTGCTCTTCAGCAGCGCGGCGAACTCCTTGTGATCCTTCGCCGGCACCTTGGCCGGATTGACGACCAGCACGATCGGCGTGGCGCCGATCACAGCGATCGGCGTGAAGTCGCCCGGCATGTCGAACGGGATCGTCTTGAAGACGCTCGGCAGGATGACCACGTTGTTCGACACCACCGACAGCGTCATGCCGTCAGGCGCGGCCTTGGCCAGCGCCTGCAGGCCGACGATGCCGCCGGCGCCGGGTTGGTTGTCAACGACGATCGCCGCGCCCAGCGCCTTGGCCAGCGCCGGCTGCGCCGCACGCGTGATCGCATCGACGCCGCTGCCGGTCGCATTCGGCAGAATGAACTTGACGGTCTTGTCGCCGACCTGCGCCAGGCACGGCGCGGCGAGCGTGGCGGTGAGTGCAGCAGTCAGCAACGTGCGGCGTGACAACGGAATCATCGTCTTTGTCTCCTGGTTGGAAGTGTTGGAAGTGTTGGAATTGTCAGGCCACCGCGTGCGCTGCGATCAAGGCATCGATATCCCGCGGCGCATAACCGATCGACGCCAGCACCTCGCGCGTGTGCTCGCCGCGCCGCGGCGGGTTCAGGCGCGTGCCGCAGCGCTCGCCGTCGAGCGTGAAAGGAAACAGCGGCGCCTTCACCGGCTGGCCCGCGCGCTCGCCATCGGTCAGCGTGATGGTGGACAAGCCGCCGGTGGCTTCGAGGTGCGGGTCGTCGAGCAGTTGCTCGGGCTTCATGATCGGCGCGAACGGCAGGCCCGCGGCTTCCATGCGCTGCGACAGTTCGGCCGCGCTGAAAGCCGCAAGGCGCTTGCCGAGCTCGGCCAGCAGCGTCGGCCGCGCGCGCACGCGGTCGTTGTTGAGCTTCAACGACGCATCGGCCTTGAGATCGGCAAAGCCCAATGCATCGCAGAACGTCAGCCACTGCGCATCGCTCACTGCCGCCAGAAAGATCTGCTCGCCGTCTTTCACCGTGAACACGTCGTAGATCGCCCACGGGCTGATGCGCGCCGGCATCGGCGCGGCCGGCGTGCCGGTGATCGCGTACTGCAGCATGTGCTGGCCGACGAGGAAGATGTTGTTCTCGTACAGCGCCGCCTGCACCTCCATGCCGCGCCCGCTGATGCCGCGCTGCACCAGCGCGCCGAGGACGGCGATGGCGCCGAACATGCCGCCCATGATGTCGTTGACCGACGAGCCCGCGCGCAGCGGGTCGCCCGGCCGGCCGGTCATGTAGGCCAGCCCGCCCATCATCTGCACCACCTCGTCGAGTGCGGTGCGGTGGTCGTAGGGGCCGGGCAGGAAGCCCTTCAGGCTGGCGTAGATCAGGCGCTGGTTGTGCTTGCAAAGCGATGCGTAGTCGAGGCCGTACTTGACCATCGTGCCGGGCTTGAAGTTCTCGGCCACGACGTCGGCGCTGGCTGCGAGCTTGCGCGCCGCGGCAGCGCCTTCGGGTTGGTGCAGATCGATCTGGATGCTCTTCTTGTTGCGGTTGAACATCGGGAAGAAGCCGATGCCCGCGCCGAGCAGGGTGCGTGTGCGGTCGCCGTCGATCGGCTCGACCTTGATGACGTCGGCGCCGAGGTCGGCCAGCACCATGCCGCAGGTCGGGCCCATCACCATGTGGGTGAACTCGACGACTTTCAGCCCGGTCAGGGGTTGGTGTTGCGCAGTCATGCCGCCACCGTCTTCGGCAACCCGGCGCGCCAGATCGCACCGTGCAGCGGCTCGCCTTCGAGCCACTGACCGATGCGCTGGCGCAGCGCCATCAGGGCCTTGAAGTCCAGACCCGTCGGCACGCCCATGCTGGCAAAGAGGTAGGCCACGTCCTCGGTGGCGACGTTGCCGCTCGCGCCCGGCGCATGCGGGCAGCCGCCGATGCCGCCGGCGCAGGCGTCGAAGCGCCGCACCCCCGCCTGCCACGCGGCGAAGACATTGGCCGAACCGAGCCCGCGCGTGTCGTGGAAGTGACCGCACGAAAGCTTCTCGCCGGCGACATCGAGGCACTGCTCGAACAGCGTTTTCACTTGAAGCGGATCGGCGTAGCCGACAGTATCTGCAAGGCCGATGCGGTCGATGCCGGCATCGAGCGCCGCCCTCAACAAGCGCAACACTTCGCCGGGATCGACGCGGCCCTGGATCGTGCAGCCGAAGGCCGTGGACATGCCGACTTCGACCAGGCAATCGCTGCCCTTGGCATCGCGCAGGTCGACGATCCGGCGCAGGTCTTCGACGACCGCGTCGGGCGTGCGCTTCAGGTTCGCCAGGCTGTGCGCATGGCTGGCCGACAGCGGCAGCAGCATCGCGTGCGCATCGACTTCGATCGCGCGCTCGGCGCCCTTGAGATTGGGCACCAGCACCGAGGGCAGGCACGCCGGCAGCGTCTTCGCAAACGCCACGAGCTCGGCGGTGTCGGCCAGCTGCGGCATCAGCTTGGCCGGCACGAAGGAGCCGACCTCGATCTCGCGCAGGCCGGCCGCGTGAGCGTCGCGCAGCCACTCGAGCTTGCTCGAACGTCGGTACGACGCGCGGCAGGATCTGCAGGCCGTCGCGCAGGCCGACCTCGCGCACGACGACGGAATCATGGGGTTGCATGGCGCTACTGTAGCCATGCGGTGATGCGGCCGCGGCCGCGGCTCATTTCAAGCTCTTCACGCCCTTGGCGCTGGAGGCTTGGTGGTGCCGGCTAATCGGCCGGCAGCTGCCGCACGTAGGCCAGCACGTCGACCGCCGATTGCATCGGCAGGCCGCGCAGCGAGATCATCGGGGCGCCAGGGTGCCCGTTGCGGATCTTGTGCAGCACCTCGATCGGCTCATTGCGCGCCTTGGTGCCCACATAAAACGGCTTGCCCAGGTAGTTCGGGTCCGCCGAGCCGCCGAGCTTGCGGGCCTTGCCTTCGAAGCCGTGGCACGCGGCGCAGAGCGTCTGGAAGAGATTGCGGCCGATCGCCGGATTGCCCTTCACCTCGCCGTTCGGGGTGAAGTGCTGCACGACGCTGTGCTGCCCTTGCGAGACGAACACCGCGAGGCGCTCTTTGGCGTGACCCGGAATCAGGTCGTCGGTGTAGCGGTGGGTGTTGTTCTCCAGAATGGCGATGAGTTCCTCGACCGGTCTGCCGCGCATGCGCTGCAGGCCGCGGATGCCGGTGGCGCCGGCGCCCGACTTCAAGAGACCGTCGCGCCCCAGGTAGTCCCAGCCGTGGCAGCTCTTGCAACGCCAGGTGTCGGCACCGCTGACATTGGTGTTCTCGGCCGGCCACGACGGGTGGTTGGTGGTCGGCCCCTTCTTGCCGAGCGCGGCGTACCAGCGGTCGTAGAGGCGTCCGCCGCTGGCCAACATCCACAAGCGCGAGGGGTTCTCCGGACCGCCGGTCATGTAGTCCTGCAGGTCAACGGCCTGCCTTGGCGGCGGCAGCAATGCCCGTGTCTGCGCCGGCGCTTGTACCTGCGCCTGCGCCTGCGCCACCGGGACCGCGTCGTCGATGGCCACGGCCGGTACGGCCGTCGGCGCCTGGCCCGCGGTCGAAACCCAACCGTAGACGGCGCCGCCACCGGCCAGGATCGCCAGCACGAAGAGACCCTCCGCCCCCTTCAGACGAAACTCGAGTTGCTCGCTGCGCGACGCGGCTGCATGGCCCTTGGGCACATGCTTCTGCCCGGAGAACATCGACCGGATCAGGTTCTCCTGGTGCAGCCAGCTCGACAGCAGCGCGCCGAGCACGTGCAACGGTACGAGCACCAGCAGCGAATCGGCAGCGACACTGTGCACCTGCTCGACCCAGTCGATGCCGAAGAACCGGTTCGTCTGCATCATGACGCCGGTGATGGAGATGGTCAGCAGCACCGCGAGCAGCAGCAGGATCATCGCCGCGCCGGCCGGGTTGTGGCCGGTGTAGTGCGCCGGCTTCAGCCGCGCGATGCCCGACAGGTAGCCGGCGAGGCTGGACGGTCCGCGCACGAAATCGCGAAAGCGCGCATGGCGGGTGCCGATGAACCCCCAGGCGAGGCGAAAGGCGATCAGGCCGGCGACCGCGTAGCCGACGATCTCGTGCAGCCGGTCGCCGCTGCCACCGCTGATCCAGGCGGTGACCACCCCGGCGACAAGCGACCAGTGGAAGATCCGAACGGCCGTGTCCCAGACGGGCACGGAAGTCGCGGGCGCCTCGTCGCCCGCGACTTCGGCCCAAGTTGGCAGTGGCCCGTCTTCAGGCATGGCCGCCTTCTGCACTTACTTGACGACGGTCTGCACGAGCTTCAGCGTCACCGGGTCGTAGAACAGCTCGAGGTTCTTGCCGTCCTTCACCGTGTACACCTCGTAGCACTTGCCGTCCGTGACCTTGGAGCGGCGCACCTCGTGGCCGGCGGCCTTGGCGGCGGCTTCGGCGTCTGCCTGCGGCTTCCAGGTCGACTTGTCGGCGGTGGTGCACTCCACCTTGCCGTCGGCCAGCGCCGGGGAGGCGCCAAACGCCAGGGCCAGCGCCAGGCCGGCGACGAGGGCGTGATTACAGATGTTCATGGAGTTTGCTTCCTGTCTTGAGATGTAGAAGTACTTGATGCCACGTGGCGTGACAGCCAATGATTCCGGGGTCTCGGGACGGACGGCAGGCTCGAAGGTCTTGGACTTTGGTCCGAGACCTCTGTATCTGGACGGCAGGCAGCGCCTCTAAGGGAGGTGCGCAATCGAACAGCCCAATGACCACAACGACCATGACAGCCCTGGTGCATCGATGTCGACAAGCGACGGCGCTCGACGCCCTGCTGTTGCGCTGGCGGGACTGGACGCTGGCGCGCCAATTCGTCGTCTGCGCATCCGTGGTGCTGGTGCCCGTGATGGCGTTGACCGGGCTCTGGGTGACCGCGCTGGTCGAGGGCCAGGTGACCCGCAACTCCGCGGCGGCGGCAGCGCTTTACATCGAGAGCGTGGTCGATCCGCTGGTTCAGGAGCTGGGCACGGGCGATCACATTTCTCCTGCGAACACGGCGCGTCTCAAGCGGCTGCTGGACGAAACGTCGCTCGGCAAGCAGGTTCACTCTTTCGTCATCTGGCACTGGGACGGCCGGGTGGCGTTCAGCTCGCGCCGGGAGCTCATCGGCAAGAGGTTTCCAGCGTCGGCCAGGCAGCATGCGGCTTGGCAGGGCGCCGCGTCGGCCGAGTACAACAAGGCTGCCGACACCGAGCACGCTGCCGAGAGCGGCGCTGGAATTGCGCTGACCGAGGTCTATGTACCCGTTCGCGAGCACGGCAGCGGCCGCGTCATCGCCGTCGCCGAGTTCTACCAGAATGCCCACACCCTGCAGGGCGAGGTCGCCGACGCCCGCCGGCAGGCGTGGCTGCGCATCGGCGGCATCTCGCTGGCCATGTTGACGGCGCTGTTCTTCATCGTGCGCCAAGGCAGCCGAACCATCGAGACGCAGCGCGAGGCGCTCAGGAACCGGATCGACGATCTGGTGCGCCTGCTGCGCGACAACGCCGAGTTGCGTGCCCGTGTCGAGCAGGCCTCGGCGCGGGCCAGCGAGAGCAACGAGTTCTACCTGAAGCGGCTCGGCGCCGACCTGCACGACGGGCCAGCGCAGCTCCTCGCCCTCGCCCTCCTCGCCTTCGACGACAACGGTGTTGCCCTGAAGAAGAAGGCGCATCGGCAGGGGCCGACGACCGGCGAGATCGTCGCCCAGGCGCTGCGCGAGCTGCGCCAGTTCGCAGCCGGCCTGGCCCTCCCGGACATCGCGACGATGAGCGTCGAAGCCACGATCCGGGCGGCCGTCCGGCGCCACGAGGATCTGAGCGGCACCCGTGTCACCGTCGATCTCGCCGCGCTGCCGCGCGATGCCGCGCAGGCCCTGAAGATCTGCATCTACCGGGTCGTCCAGGAGGGCTTGACCAACGCCATGAAACACGCCGGCGGCGCCGGGCAGTCCGTCAGCGCGCGCAGCCAGGAGGGCTTCATCCGCGTCGAGGTGGCCGATTCGGGCAACGGTCTGGGGCCGGGATCGGGTGAGCGGCCGGGTGAACTGCCGGGCTTTGGCCTGCGCGCCATGCGCGACCGCGTCGAAAGCCTCGGCGGCGAGTTCGAGGTGACGAGCCGTCCCGGCAGCGGCACCCGCATCGCGGCGCGCCTGCCCCTCGTGGACGGAAGCGAGCGCCATGGTCGTTGAGGACGAGGACGATGCGATCCGCATCATGGGCGCTGAAGACGATGCGATCCGCATCGTCGTGGTCGATGACCATCCGATGCTGCGGCAGGGCATCGTGCATGCGCTGTCGGGACAGAGCGACCTGCGCGTGGTCGGCGAAGGCGCCAATGCCGACGAGGCGGTGCGGCTGGCCACGGACCTGATGCCCGATGTGCTGCTGCTCGACGTCAACATGCCCGGCGGCGGCCTCGATGCCCTCGATCGCATCGCGTCGAGCTGCCCCGCCATCGCCGTGCTCGTCGTCTCCGTGAACGATGGCGAGGAGACGGTCACAGCGGCGCTACGCAAGGGCGCACGCGGCTATGCCCTCAAAGGGATCGCTGGCCACGAGCTGATCGAAGCGGTGCGATCGCTGCACCGGGGCGAGCACTACGTGAGCCCTTCGCTCGCGGTTCGCCTGCTGGCCGACGCGAGGCCGGACGATCGAAGCCGCGACGCCGCCGAGCGCCTGCGCGAGCTGACCGCGCGCGAGGCGCAGGTTCTGCATCATCTCGCCAAGGGACTCAGCAACAAGCAGATCGGCTCGGCCCTCTCGCTCAGCGAGAAGACGATCAAGCACTACGTGACGAACATACTCCAGAAGCTGCAGGTCACGAGCCGCATTGCGGCCGCGCTCATCGCCGCCGCCCACGCTCGACCCGACACGACGGCAGCAAGACAAACGGACCCGCCCGATGCGAAGCTGACCGGTTGATTCGGTTGGCGCGGCTGGCAGGTTTGCGAACGGGTCGCATTTCAGTGGTCCATTGCGCTGCGAGCGACCCGCGACGGACGAAGCAAGATGGCCTTTCAAGTTTCCCGCGACGGATCCGGCTTTGCCGGTCCGTACGCGGACGGCCCCCTCGGGGGGTAGCGAGCGCGAGCGAGCTTGGGGGCTTCATTTCAGGCCGGCGGATAGAGCCCGCGCTCGCGCGCGAACAGCCGCGCCAGCCCGAGCAGCGCGCCGATGTGCGGCGTGTCGATGCGAAGGCGCGTGCCGATCTCGTGCACCGCGCCGACAATGGCGTCGAGCTCGACGGCGCGGCCGGCCTGCACATCCTGCAGCATCGAAGTCTTGAACGCACCGAGCCTGGCGGTGATGGCGTGACGGTCTTCGGGCGACTGATCGATGGTGCAGCCGATGCGTGCGCCGATCGCCGCGGCTTCGACCATCGCCGCCGAGCAGAACTCGCGCAGCAGCGGGTCGGCCAGCACGCGGTCGATGGTGGCGCCGGTGATCGCGCTCACCGGATTCATCGTCAGGTTGCCCCAGAGCTTGTACCAGATGTCGCGGCGCACGTCGGCCGAATGCGTGACGTCGAAGCCCGCGCGCGCCAGCAGATCGGCGACGCGCTGAACGCGCTCGCTCCTGCCGCCGCCCGGCTCACCGACGATCAGGCCCTGCCCCATCTTGTGCTGCACCAGGCCGGGCTCGGGCGAGGTGCTGCTGGCGTGCACGACGCAGCCGATGACGCGCTCGAAGGCGATGGCGCGATCGATCGCAGCACCCGCATCGACGCTGTGCAGCGGTTCATCGAAGCCCGCCATACCGCGGCAGAACCACCACGGCACGCCGTTCATCGCCGGCAGCACCAGGGTCTCGCGCCCGAGCAGCGGTGTCAGGCCCTGTGCGGCGGCCGAAAGCGCCTGGCCCTTCACCGCGATCACCACCAGGTCGTGCTCGCCCAGCATCGCCGCGTCGTCGCTGGCCTGCAGCGGCGCCGTGACGCGACCCTGCGCCGTGTCCAGGCGCCAACCGTGCTGCCGCAGCGCGCTCAATGTCGCGCCACGCGCGAGCGCGCTGGTCGTCACACCCGCGGCCGCAAGCCGCGTCCCGATGAAGCCGCCGATCGCGCCGGCGCCGACGATGCAAACCTTCATGCAAGCCCTCCTGTCGAGACGACTGAGCGACAATCACGCGATGCACGCCACACACGGCACGCCCCTGATCATCGGTGATCACCTCGCACGCAGCGTGCGCGGCGTGCCTTGTGCTCCCCCTGCGCGCAAATGAACGCCTTCGCCCCGCCTTCATTTGCCCAACTGCCAGGAGCACTTTCATGCCCGACCTGTTCGACAACCCGATGGGACTGATGGGCTTCGAGTTCGTCGAATTCGCTTCGCCCACGCCCGACACGCTGGAGCCGCTGTTCGAGAAGCTCGGCTTCACGCTGGTCGCCCGCCACCGCAGCAAGGACGTGCTGCTGTACCGCCAGGGCGAGCATCAACTTCATCGTCAACCGCGAGCCCAAGAGCCCGGCGGCGTACTTCGCCGCCGAGCACGGGCCTTCGGCCTGCGGCCTGGCGTTTCGCGTCAAGGACTCGCACGCCGCCTACGCGCGCGCGCTCGAACTCGGCGCGCAGCCGCTGGAGATGCCCACCGGGCCGATGGAGCTGCGACTGCCGGCGATCAAGGGCATCGGCGGTGCGCCGCTGTACCTGATCGACCGCTTCGAGGACGGGCAGAGCGATCTACGACATCGACTTCGAGTTCATCGACGGCGTCGACCGACGGCCCGTCGGCCACGGCCTGAAGCTGATCGACCACCTGACGCACAACGTCTACCGCGGCCGCATGGCGTATTGGGCCGGCTTCTACGAGAAGCTCTTCAACTTCCGCGAGATCCGCTACTTCGACATCCAGGGCGAGTACACCGGCCTGACGAGCAAGGCGATGACGGCGCCCGACGGCATGATCCGCATCCCGCTGAACGAAGAAGCCGAGCAGGGCGCGCGGCCAGATCGAAGAGTTCCTGATGCAGTTCAACGGCGAAGGCATCCAGCACGTCGCGCTGCTCTGCGACGACCTGCCGGCCACCGTCGATCGCCTGCAGATGGCCGGCGTGCCGCTGATGACGGCGCCCAACGACATCTACTACGAGATGCTCGACGAGCGCCTGCCCGGCCACGGTCGAGCCGGTGAGCGAGCTGCAGGCCCGCGGCATCCTGCTCGACGGCTCCACCACCGGCGGCAAGGCGCGCCTGCTGCTGCAGATCTTCTCGCAGACGCTGCTCGGCCCGGTGTTCTTCGAGTTCATCCAGCGCAAGGGCGACGACGGCTTCGGCGAAGGCAACTTCAAGGCGCTGTTCGAGTCGCTCGAACGCGATCAGGTGCGGCGCGGTGCCATCGCGCAAGCCAAAGCGTGATGGCTCGATGACGGCGCGCCGTCAGCCCGCGCGCGCCTTCGCTTCGAGCTCGGCCTTCAGCTCCGGCGCGAGCCTCAGACGCCTGGCAAGCTCGTCGAGGTAGGCGCGCTCCATCGTCGAAGTCTCGTCGGCGACGAGCACGCTGGCCAGGTAGATCTCGGCGCCCATCTCGGGCGTGCTCGCCGCAGCCGCCACGTCGGCCGGCTCGACCGCACGCTGCAACTCGGCGGCCACCCACTGCCGCACGGCAGGGTCGGCATCCAGGCGCGTCATCTCAGCCTCGACCAGGCCGCGCTCGCGTTCGTCCATGTGTCCGTCGGCCTTGGCCGCGGCGATCATCGCCTTGAGCATGGCGCGGCTGTGGTCTTCGAGTTGCGGCGCCGGCAGCGCTTCGAAGCGCGGCGCGCCGGCCGCCGCACTCGGCGGCTGAGCCTGTTGCTTGGCCTGATGCTCCTGATAGACCTTCCACGCCAGCGTGCCGATGGCGGCGATGCTGCCGAGCTTCAAGGCCTTGGTGCCGAGGCTGCGCCCGCGCTTGCTGCCCAGCAGCAGCGCCAGCGCACCGCCGGCCGCGGCACCGGTGGCGTACTTGCCGAGATCGCCCGATTGCTTGGCGTCTTCGTACTTCTGCGTGCCCGAACGCAGCAACTGCTCGAGGATGTTCTGGATGCTCATGAGTTCGCTCCTTGGCTTGCCGATGGCGCGCACTTTAAGGGCGATCACAATGCCCCCAGGATGCTGCCCTTCGACGACCCCACGCACGACCGCGAAGTCGGCCAGCGCCGCGCCACGCGCGACACCACGCGCATCGACGACACGCGCATCGATGCGGTGCGACCGCTCGTCACGCCGGCACTGCTGCTGGAGAAGCTGCCGTGCTCGCCGAGCGCGCTGGCGCTGGTGGAGCAAAGCCGCGCCGCGTTGTCGCGCGTGTTGCACGGCGAGGATGATCGGCCGATCGTCGTCGTCGGGCCGTGCTCGATCCACGACCACGATCAGGCCATCGATTACGCCACACGCTTGAAGGCAGCGGCCGACGCGCATGCCGACGCGCTGCTGGTCGTGATGCGCACCTACTTCGAGAAGCCGCGCACGACGGTCGGCTGGAAGGGCTACATCAACGACCCGCACCTCGACGGCAGCTTCGCGATGAACGAAGGTCTCGGGCTCGCGCGCAAGTTGCTGCTCGATATCGTCGAGATGGGCCTGCCGGTGGGCACCGAATTCCTCGACCTGTTGAGCCCGCAATTCATCAGCGACCTCGTCGCCTGGGGCGCGATCGGCGCGCGCACGACGGAAAGCCAAAGCCACCGCCAGCTCGCCTCCGGCTTGAGCTGCCCGGTCGGCTTCAAGAACGGCACCGATGGCGGCGTGCAGGTCGCCGTGGACGCGATCGTCTCGGCCGCCGCGCCGCATGCCTTCATGGGCATGACCAAGATGGGCATGGCCGCGATCTTCGAGACGCGCGGCAACGCCGATTGCCACGTCATCCTGCGCGGCGGCCGCGAGCCCAACTACGACGCGGCGCATGTTGATGCAGCGTGCGAAGCGCTGCGCAAGGCCGGCCTGCGCGAGCAGGTGATGATCGACTGCTCGCATGCCAACAGCCGCAAGCTTCACGCCAATCAGATCGGCATCGCCGCCGACATCGCTGCGCGCATCGCAGCCGGCGAGCGCCGCATCGGCGGCGTGATGATCGAGAGCCACCTCGAAGAAGGTCGCCAGGATCTCGTGGCGGGAAAGCCGCTGCGGCGTGGTGTCTCGATCACCGACGCCTGCATCGGCTGGGCGCAGACCGAGCCGGTGTTGCAATCGCTGGCCGACGCGGTGCGGGCGCGTCGCGCGCGCCGCTGAGGCATGCAACCCAGCTTCCCGCCACGGATCCGGCTTTGCCGGTCCGTCGGCGGACGGCCCCCCTGGGGGGTACCGAGCGCGAGCGAGGTTGGGGGCTTCACATTTCCCGCCACGGATCCGGCTTTGCCGGTCCGTCGTCGGACGGCCCCCTTGGGGGGTACCGAGCGCGAGCGAGGTTGGGGGCTTCACATCAGTCGCTGCGCTCGTCGTCCGGCGACGCTACGCGGCGCCGCGCCGCGTCGCCCACCAGTGCATCCCAGCGCCGGCGCTGATCGAGCGAGGCCGACCACTCGCTGCCGAAAAGCGCAGCGCCTTGCGCGTGCATCACGAGCGCGAGTTGTGCCGAAGGCACATGGCCGGCATCGGCCAGTCGAACGAACTGGCCGTACGCGGCGGCGTAACGCTGCGCGCGAAACGCCGCCACGGCTTTTGCATAGGCGGGGTCGCCAGCAGCCAATGCGGGCGAGGCGGGAAACATCACGCCGATCAAGACAGCGAGGATCACGGCTTTCATGGTGGTGAAGGTTCGCAAGAGTGGTGATGCAGACACCACGCAGAACGCCAGCACGCGCGGACACACCCATGCCCCCTAGTCCGCTGAATCATTGAAATGGGCGGCGAGGGACGCGCGAGACGGGATGCGATGCAAGGCGCAAAGCGCAGCGATGCCCATAGGCATCGCGAGCATTTGCTACGCCGCAGCGCGCCCGTATCGCGTGGACAGCGCCGAACCGATTTCAGTGATTCAGTGGACTTGTGATCACCCCAGCGCCGTCAGCACCTCCGGCGGCGCCTGCACCAGTTCGATCAGCACGCCTTCACCGCCGAGCGGGAACTGATCGTTGCCCTTCGGATGGATGAAGCAGATGTCGTGACCGGCCGCACCCTGGCGAATGCCGCCGGGCGCGAAGCGCAGGCCCTGCGCTTGCAGCCACTGCACTGCGCGCGGCAGGTCGTCGACCCACAGGCCGACATGGTTCAGCGGCGTGGCATGCACCGCGGGCTTCTTCTCCGCATCGATGGGCTGCATCAAATCGACCTCGACCGCATGCACGCCATGCCCCAGCGCGCAGATGTCCTCGTCGACGTTCTCGCGCTCGCTGACGAAGCTGCTCTTGACCTCCAGGCCGAGCATGTCGACCCACAGCGCCTTGAGCCGCTGTTTGTCGGGCCCGCCGATGGCGATCTGCTGGATGCCGAGGATGCGAAACGGTCGGTCGATGTTCATGCGATGCGCAACTCATCGAACGCGATGCGGTGCGAGTGCAGCGCGCGGTTGTCCAGCCCGCGCAAGCCCAGCGTGAGCGCGCGCGCGGCGAAGTCGATGTCGATCACGCCGTAGTGCGGCGCGGTGACGAGCGGGTCGATCCGGTTGGGCCCGGCTTCCTTCGCCCCGGCCCACGGATGCGTGACGCCGCTGCTCGTCATCTCGTGCAGCGCATAGGGCAGCACGGTGTTGGCCTCGCGGTAGAGGCCGCCGATGTGGCGGTCGCCCGAGACGATGATCACGCCGCGCGCCTGCGTATCGCGGATCAGCCGGTACAGGCGCCCGCGCTCGGTCGGCAGGTTCCCCCAGCGCTCGTAGCCGTGGCCTTCGACGACGCACTGCACGCTGCTGACGATCACGCGCAGTCGGGCCGGCACACGCAGTTGCGCTTCGAGCCATTGCCACTGCTCGGCGCCGAGCATCGTCTTGGCCGGATCGGCGTCGGGCACATAGCGCTCCTTGCCCGGTGTGCCGCGCGCATCACTGGCCTTGAGCGGTGAGCGGAACCAGCGCGTGTCCAGGCCGATGATCTGCACACGCTGGCCTGCGTGTTCGATCACCTGCGCGTGGTAGATGCCCTCGCGATGGCGGCGCGGATCGTCGGCGGTCGCGCGCCAGAAGCGCAGGAACTCGTCCTTGCTCGCCTGCTTGTGCTCGAACTCCGACGCCGCCGTCGTTCGCGCCGAAGTCATGGTCATCCCACACCGCCAGGTGCGGCGTGGTGTTGCGCAGGCGGGAGAAGTTGCCGATGGCGCCGAGATCGGCGTAGGCCCTGCGCAGCTTGCCGATGTCGAACGGCACCTCACTCGCATAGACGTTGTCGCCGGCGAAGATGAAGAAGCCGCAGCGCTCCTGCAACGCGGCGTCCCAGATCGGCTGCGGCTTGGTTTGGTCGGCACACGACGCCACGCCGATGCGCAGCGCGCCGTCGCCGGGCTGGCGCGGCGCCACGGTGCAGGCGCCGAGCGCTGCTGCCGCGCCCGCGCCCAGCAGCGAGCGCCGCTTCATGCAAACGCCACGATCGGTTGATCGACCGCCAGGCTTTCGCCCTTCTTGGCCAGCACCTCGCGCACCGTGCCGTCCTGCGCGGCCGTGAGGATGTTCTCCATCTTCATCGCCTCGATCACCGCGAGCTTCTCTCCCGCCAGGACCTTCTGCCCCGGTTGCACCAGCAGGTCGACGAGCAGGCCCGGCATCGGCGACAGCAGGAACTTGGACAGGTCGGGCGGCGCCTTGTGCGGCATCAGCTTCAGCAACTCGGCGGCGCGCGGCAGCAGCACCAGCGTGTCGATGGACGCACCGTTGTGCGCGACGCGGATCGCCAGCGGGTTCGCCGCGCCGCCGCGCTCGACCTGCGCGGTGAAGGGCCTGCCGTTGCAGACGCCGGTCATCAGGATGTGGCCCAGGCGCGTGGGCGACTCGATCGCGAAGCGGCGGCCCTGGATGACCACGTCGGCCTTGCCGGCCGTGGGTTCGAACGCATCGATGTGCGCCGCATGGTGTTCATGCTTGCCGTCGGCGCCGAGCACCACCACCACGAGGTCGGGCAGGTTCTTCGCGCTGTGCCCGTCGATCTGGCCGCTGATGCCCATCGCGCGCTCGCGCGCCTTGCGCCGCACGAACGCGGCCAGCGCCACCATGAACAGCGCGTCGTCGTGCTGCACGCCGGCACTCGTGAAGCCCTTGCCGTAGTGCTCGGCGATGAAGCCGGTGTTGAAGGCGCCGGCGACGAACTTCGGATGCGCCAGCAGCGCCGCCTGGAACGGCACGTTGCTCGAGATGCCGCGGACGACGAAGGCATTGAGGGCCTCGCGCATCTTCGCGATCGCGTCCATGCGGTCGCGACCGTGCACGATCAGCTTGGCGATCATCGAGTCGTAGTGCATCGGGATCTCGCCGCCTTCGTAGACGCCGGTGTCCACGCGCACACCCGAGCCCTCCGGCGGCGGCCGAAACGTCACCAAGCGACCGGTCGAAGGCAGGAAGTTGCGATAGGGATCCTCGGCATTGATGCGGCACTCCATCGCCCAGCCGTCGCGCCTGACCTCGGCCTGCGCAAAAGGCAGCTTCTCGCCGGCAGCCACGCGGATCATCAGTTCGACCAGATCGAGCCCGGTGATGCACTCGGTCACCGGGTGCTCGACCTGAAGGCGCGTGTTCATCTCCAGGAAATAGAAGCTCTGGTCGGCGCCGACGACGAACTCGACCGTGCCCGCGCTCTGATACTTGACCGCCCGCGCCAGCGCCACCGCCTGCGCGCCCATCTTCAGGCGCGTTTCGTCGCTGATGAAGGGCGACGGCGCTTCCTCGATCACCTTCTGGTGCCGGCGCTGGATGCTGCACTCGCGCTCGTTCAAGAAGACGATGTTGCCGTGGGCGTCGCCCAGCACCTGGATCTCGATGTGACGCGGCTGCTCGACGAACTTCTCGATGAAGACACGGTCGTCGCCGAAACTGGACTTGGCTTCGTTGCGGCACGAGGTGAAGCCGTCGAAGGCATCGCTGTCGTTGAAGGCCACGCGCAGGCCCTTGCCGCCGCCGCCGGCGCTGGCCTTGATCATCACCGGGTAGCCGATGTCCCGGGCGATCTTCACCGCCTGCTCGGGCGTGTCGATCGCGTCGTTCCAGCCGGGGATGGTGTTGACGTTGGCGGCCTTGGCCAGCTTCTTCGACGCGATCTTGTCGCCCATCGCGGCGATGCTGTGGTGCTTGGGGCCGATGAAGACCAGGCCCTCCTCCTCGACACGGCGCGCGAAGTCTTCGTTCTCGGAGAGGAAGCCGTAGCCGGGGTGGATCGCCTGCGCGCCGGTCTGTTTGGCCGCCGCGATGATCTTGTCGGCGACGAGATAGCTCTCGCGGCTCGGCGCCGGGCCGAGCAGCACGCGACTCGTCGGCGAGCTCGACATGCAGCGCGTCGCGGTCGGCCTCGGAATACACGGCGACGGTGGCGATGCCCATCTTCTTCGCGGTCTTGATGATCCGGCAGGCGATTTCGCCGCGGTTGGCGATCAGGATTTTGCTGAACATGCCTGCGCCCCTCAAAGCGGGATGTTCCCGTGCTTGCGCCACGGGTTCTCCAGCTTCTTGTCCTTCAGCATCGCCAGCGATCTGCAAATGCGCTTGCGGGTCTCGTGCGGCTGGATCACGTCGTCGATGTAGCCGCGCGCGCCGGCAACGAACGGATTGGCGAAGCGCGCCTTGTACTCGGCCTCCTTCGCAGCCAACTTCGCCGGATCACCCTTGTCTTCGCGGAAGATGATCTCCACCGCGCCCTTGGCGCCCATCACCGCGATCTCGGCATTCGGCCAGGCGAAGTTGACATCCCCGCGCAGGTGCTTGCTGGCCATCACGTCGTAGGCGCCGCCGTAGGCCTTGCGCGTGATCACCGTCACCTTCGGCACGGTGCACTCGGCATAGGCATACAGCAGCTTGGCGCCATGCTTGATGATGCCGCTCCACTCCTGGCTGGTGCCCGGCATGAAGCCCGGCACGTCGACGAAGGTGATGACCGGGATCGAGAACGCGTCGCAGAAGCGCACGAAGCGCGCCGCCTTGATGCTGCTCTTGATGTCCAGGCAGCCCGCCAGCACCTGCGGGTTGTTGGCGACGATGCCGACCGTGCGCCCTTCCATGCGCGCCATGCCGATGACGATGTTCTTCGCATAGTCGGGCTGCAGCTCGAAGAAGTCGCCGTCGTCGACGACCTTGAGGATCAACTCCTTGATGTCGTAGGGCTTGTTGGCGCTGTCGGGCACCAGCGTGTCGAGCGAGAGATCGCTGCGGTGGGCCGGATCGCCGCTCGGCCGCTCGGGCACACCGGTGCGGTTGTTCAGCGGCAGGTAGTTGAAGAAGCGGCGCAGCATCAGCAGCGCCTGCACGTCGTCGTCGAAGGCGCGATCGGCAACGCCGCTCTTGCTGGTATGCGTCAGCGCGCCACCGAGCTCCTCGGCGCTCACCTCTTCGTGCGTCACGGTCTTCACCACCTCGGGGCCGGTGACGAACATGTACGAACTGTCCTTCACCATGAAGATGAAGTCGGTCATCGCCGGCGAGTACACCGCGCCCCCGGCGCAAGGTCCCATGATCAAGCTGATCTGCGGAATCACGCCCGAGGCCATGACGTTGCGCTGGAAGACTTCGGCATAGCCGCCGAGCGAAGCCACGCCTTCCTGGATGCGCGCGCCGCCGCTGTCGTTGATGCCGATCACCGGCGCGCCGACCTTCATCGCCTGGTCCATCACCTTGCAGATCTTCTCGGCGTGCGCTTCGCTGAGCGCACCGCCGAAGACGGTGAAGTCCTGGCTGTAGACGAACACCAGCCGGCCGTTGATCATGCCGTAGCCGGTGACGACGCCGTCGCCCGGCACCTTGTTGTCGGCCATGCCGAAATCGACGCAGCGGTGCTCGACGAACATGTCCCACTCTTCGAAGCTGCCCTGGTCGAGCAGCAGCTCGATGCGTTCGCGCGCGCTCAACTTGCCTTTGGCATGTTGCGCGGCGATGCGCTTGGCGCCGCCGCCCTGGCGCGCCGCGGCGCGCTTTGTTTCGAGCTGCTCGATGATGTCGTGCACGGTTTTGGTCTCCTCAGTTCTTCTCGAAAAGATCAAGCAGGCGGCGCGCAGCCACGGTCGGCGCGGTGCGCGCAGCGTTGACTTCGGCGAGCGTTTCGGGCAATGCCGCAAGCACCGCGGGATGCTGCTTGAATTCGGTGAGCAATCGCGCGCGCACCACGTCCCACAGCCACGCCTCGCGCTGAGCGCTGCGTCGCGCGTCGAAGGCGTCGCTGGCGCGCCGGCGTGTTGCCTCGTCCTGCACGACTTTCCAGAACGCCTCGATGCCCTCGCCCTTCAGCGCGCTCAGCTTCAGCACCGGCGCTGCATGCTGCTCGCCGCGCCCATGCGCACCGTGGAAGCCGAAGATGCGCAACGCGCTCGTGATCTGCGCCATCGCGCGCGTCGCGGCGGCATCGTCGAGATCGGCCTTGTTGATGGCGACGATGTCGGCCAGCTCCATCACGCCGCGCTTGATCGCCTGCAGATCATCGCCGGCGTTGGGCAGTTGCAGCAGCACGAACAGATCGGTCATGCCCGCGACCGCGGTCTCGCTCTGGCCGACGCCCACCGTCTCGACGATCACGACATCGAAGCCCGCCGCCTCGCACAACAGCAGCGCCTCGCGCGTGTGCTCGGCCACGCCGCCGAGCGCGCCCGAGGTCGGGGTCGGGCGGATGAACGCAGCGTCGTGGACCGAGAGCTTCTCCATGCGCGTCTTGTCGCCGAGGATCGAGCCGCCGGACAGCGTGGACGACGGATCGACGGCCAGCACGGCGACGCGATGACCGCTGCCAACGAGATGCAAACCGAGCGCTTCGATGAAAGTGCTCTTGCCTACACCCGGCACGCCGGAGATGCCGATACGCAGCGCGTTGCCGGTGCGCGGCATGAGCGCATCGAGCAGCGCGTCGGCTTGCACGCGATGGTCGGCGCGCGTCGATTCGAGCAGCGTGATGGCTTTGGCCAGCGCGCGGCGATCGCCGCCGAGGACCGAAGAGGCGACGTTGCTCACAGCAGCTCGAACGCCCGCCCGTCGGGCAAGCGATAGCGGGAGAAGTCCCGGGTGTCGAGCGTCATGATGCGAACGACGCCCGTCTCATGCGCCAGCCAGTACAGCGACGCGTCGGCGAAGTCCATCTCGATGCGGCGCGGCTCGGTGTACGCCTGCATCCATGGCGCCATCTCCAGGAGCGCCTGTTGTTCGAAGGGGAAAACCTGCATGCCGCCCACTCCGACCCAGCGCAACATTTCGAGCTTCACCGCGCCGGACAAGAAGTGCGCGGCCTCGGTGATGCAGGGCCAGGTGGTGTGCAGACGGTTGTTCGCCGACCGCCGCGACAGCATGGCGCGGTAGTGCGCGTGCGCCCGGTCGGCGCGATCGAACAGCGCGATGATCGGTCCGGCATCGACCAGCGCAACGCTCACGCCGCCGTCCCACGGCGAGGCGCCTTGCGCGCCGCGCTCTTCTTGGCTGGCGCCGTCGTCTTGCCGTGATACGCCTCCCAGTCACGCAGCTCGGCCTCGTGCTTGAGGCGCAGCGCTTCGCGGTAGCGCTCGGCGTGACTCGGTTCTTCGCCCGCCGTGGTCGATGGCGCGCTGCGCCGCTTGGCCGCCCGCCGCTCGGTGGCCCGGTACGGCGCCATTTCCTGCTCGACCTGCATCAGCAGCTGGTATGGATCCTTGCGGCCGAGCGCGCGTTCGACCGCGTCGACGATGAACTGCGACTTGGTCAATCCCTGGCGCTTGGCGGCGTTCTCGATTTCCTGCTCCAGCAGCGGGTCCATGCGGACAGAAACAGCCATCTCGATCTCCTGTAATACGGTAATACGGTATCACATCGGCTTCGAGACCGCCTTCCTGATCTGCTCCAGCACGTCCTTCGCGCTTGCCGGAATCGGCGTGCCCGGCCCGTAGATGCCCTTCACGCCCGCGTCGTAAAGAAGCCCGTAGTCCTGCTTCGGAACCACGCCGCCGACGAAGACGATGATGTCGTCGGCGCCCTGCTGCTTCAGCGCTTCGATGATCGCCGGCACCAGCGTCTTGTGGCCGGCCGCGAGCGTCGAGACGCCGACCGCGTGCACGTCGTTCTCGATGGCCTGGCGCGCGCATTCCTCGGGCGTCTGGAACAGCGGGCCGATGTCCACGTCGAAGCCGAGGTCGGCGAACGCCGTGGCCACGACCTTGGCGCCGCGGTCGTGGCCGTCCTGGCCGAGCTTGGCGATCAGTACGCGCGGGCGCCGGCCCTGCTGCTCGGCGAATGCTGCGATCTCGCCCTTCAACTGGTCCCAGCCCTCGGCACTGTCGTAGGCGGCTGCATACACACCGGTCACCTTTTGCGTATCGGCGCGGTGGCGCCCCCAGACTTTTTCGAGTGCGTCGCTGACTTCGCCGACCGTGGCACGCGCACGCACGGCATGCACGGACAGGTCGAGCAGGTTGCCCTGCCCCGATCCGGCGCATGCCGTCAGCGCATCGAGTGCAACCTGAACTTTGGCGGAGTCGCGTTTCGCGCGCAAGGACTTCAGCCGCGCGATCTGGTTGTCGCGCACCGCATGGTTGTCCACCTCGCGGATGTCGATCGGATCTTCCTGCGCCGGCTTGTACTTGTTGACGCCGACGATCACGTCCGCACCTCTGTCGATGCGCGCCTGCTTGGCCGCCGCGCTGGCTTCGATCTTCAACTTCGCCCAACCCGAATCGACGGCCTGGGTCATGCCGCCCATGGCATCGACTTCTTCGATGATCTGCCAGGCCGCATCGGCCATCTGCTGGGTCAGCGTCTCCATCATGTAGCTGCCGGCCCAGGGATCGACCACGCTCGTGATGTGCGTCTCCTCCTGCAGGATGAGCTGCGTGTTGCGCGCGATGCGCGCCGAGAACTCGGTGGGCAGCGCGATCGCCTCGTCGAACGAATTGGTGTGCAGCGACTGCGTGCCGCCGAAAACCGCAGCCATCGCCTCGACCGTGGTGCGCACGATGTTGTTGTACGGGTCCTGCTCGGTCAGGCTCCAGCCGCTGGTCTGGCAGTGCGTGCGCAGCATCAGGCTCTTGGGCTTCTTCGCGCCGAAGCCCTGCATGATCTTCGTCCACAGCAGCCGTGCGGCGCGCATCTTGGCGATCTCGAGATAGAAGTTCATGCCGATCGCCCAGAAGAACGACAGGCGCCCGGCGAACTCATCGATATCGAGCCCCTTGGCCAGTGCCGTCTTCACGTACTCCTTGCCGTCGGCCAGCGTGAAGGCGAGTTCGAGCGCCTGGTTGGCGCCGGCCTCCTGCATGTGATAGCCCGAGATGGAAATCGAGTTGAACTTCGGCATCTTCTTCGCCGTGTACTCGATGATGTCCGCAACGATCCGCATCGATGGCTCGGGCGGATAGATGTAGGTGTTGCGGACCATGAACTCCTTCAGGATGTCGTTCTGGATGGTGCCGCTCAGCTGCTCCTGCGCCACGCCCTGCTCTTCGGCGGCGACGATGTAGCCGGCGAGTACGGGCAGCACCGCGCCGTTCATCGTCATGCTGACGCTGACCTTGTCGAGCGCGATGCCGTCGAACAGGATCAGCATGTCTTCGACGCTGTCGATCGCCACGCCCGCCTTGCCGACGTTGCCGGCCACGCGCGGGTGATCGCTGTCGTAGCCACGGTGCGTGGCCAGGTCGAAGGCAACGCTCACGCCCTGGCCGCCGGCCGCCAGGTTCTTGCGATAGAAGGCGTTGCTGTCTTCGGCGGTGGAGAAGCCCGCGTACTGGCGAAGGGTCCACGGCCGCACCGCATACATCGTGGCCTGCGGGCCGCGCACGAAAGGCGCGAAGCCGGGGAGCGTGTTCGCCGCGGCGGGATCGGGCAGGCCCGCGATGTCCTCTGCCGTGTACAAGGGCTTGACCCTCAAGCCCTCGGGCGTGATCCAGTTCAAGGTCGCAACGTCGCCGCCGGGTGCCGACTTGACTGCGGCCGACAACCAGTCTTGCAGGGTGGGTTTGGAGGGGTCCATCGCGAGTCTCGGGCTTCGGGCTTCGGGTTACCGCAGGCGGCCGGCTTGCATTATCCATAATTATGCATTCAAATCCAGTGCTTGGAAGCTGCCACCGCGCCCCGCCCTCCCCTGGTCCCGCTCGCTCGCCGCGCGCTCTACGAAGACGTGGCCGAGCGCCTGCGCGGCCAGATCTTTGCGCGCGAGCTCGAGCCCGGCGCCTGGATCGACGAAACCAAGCTGGCCGTTGCCTGGGGCATCAGCCGCACGCCGCTGCGCGAGGCGCTGAAGGTCTTGGCCGCCGAAGGATTGGTGACGATGCGTCCGCGCCGCGGTGCCTATGTCGCCGAGATGAGTCGCGACGACGTGCACCAGGTCTATCACCTGCTCGCGCTGCTCGAATCCGACGCCGCCGGCGACGTGGCGCGCCGCGCCAGCGACGAGCAGCTCGCGCAACTGCAGCGCCTGCACGAGCGGCTCGAGAAACAGGTGCGCCAGCGCGATGCGTTCTTCGCCACCAACGAGCAGTTCCACTTGGCGCTGCTCGACATCGCCGGCAACCGCTGGCGTACGCAGATCGTGGCCGACCTGCGCAAGGTGATGAAGTTGAATCGCCACCACTCGCTGTTCAGGCAGGGCCGCATCGCCGACTCGCTGGCGGAGCACCGCGCCTTGATGAGCGCGATCGCGGCACGCGAGGCGGTGAAGGCGGCCCGGCTGATGCGCGAGCACTTCGCCGGCGGCCTGCAGGCGGCGGCTTAGTACCCGGTTTCACAACTACGCCCACGTGAAATCGCGCCTTTCGACTCATGGCGTTGTTGCAAATCCTCGCGATGCCACGAGGCATCGCTGTGGTTTGCGCCTAGCCCTGAGCCGAAACGCATCGATTTCATTCGCGGGCGTAGTTGTGAAACCGGGCACTTAGCGCAGCGCTCACAAAGTCGCTCGCACTGCGGCGCTGCTGCGCTTTCGTTACAGGCTTCGCATCTCGAAGCATCGGCGGCGCCGAATGCTGCGAGCCCTTACCCAATCACACGTTTTTGCTGCCGCAGAGCGTTCGGCTCGAGCCTGTCTGCGGCCACTATGCGCGCACTGTCATCACACCGTGAATCTGGATTGCGTGAGCTGACAAGCGCGCCGCCAACGAAGCGTGCTGCACCGCAAGCCAGACCGCCCTCTCATCATGAATCGATCGATTTTGCGCGGCGCTTGCGCCGCGATGACGCCCGGCTGCGCCTCGCGTTTGCAGCGCTTGTTCCTGTGTTGCGCGGTGCTCGGCGCTGGCGGCGGCAGCAGTGCCGCCTTCGCTCAGGCCACCTGGACCGACTGTGCGCGTGAGGGCGGCGTCTGCACCGTGCCCGGTACCGTCACCGTGCGCTATGGTGCCAACGACACGTACTTCTACAAGACCGTCACCGGCTCGATCGCCTGCTACAACACACCGTGGGGCGGCGACCCGGTGCCCAACGTCGTCAAGGCCTGTGCCTACAGCACGGGGGCCGCACCGACACCTGCGCCCGCACCGGCTCCGAGCACGGGCTGGACCCCCTGCGCCAGCGAAGGCGGGATCTGCAGCGTGCCCGGCACGAGCCAGGTGCGCTACGGGGCCAATGGTTCGTACTACTACAAGACCATTACCGGTTCGATCGCCTGCTACAACACGCCGTGGGGCGGCGACCCCGCGCCCAACGTCGTGAAATCGTGTGCCTATGCCAGCACCGCGACCGCGCCCGCCGCCGCACCGGCGCCGGCCCCCGCACCCAGCAGCGCGTGGACACGCTGCGCCGGCGAAGGTGGCGTCTGCACCGTGCCGAGCACGAGCCAGGTGCGCTACGGGGCCAATGGCTCGTACTACTACAAGACCGTCACTGGCTCGATCGCCTGCTACAACACGCCGTGGGGCGGCGACCCGGCGCCCAACGTCGTCAAGGCCTGCGACTACGCCGGCACCAGCACCGCACAGGCACCCGCACCCGCACCCGCACCCGCACCCGCCTCCTGCACCAGCGCCGGCACCGTCAGCGAACGTGTCAGGCCCGCAACCGCTGAGCGTGGCCTCGCCCACGACCGTCATCGGCAACGGCAGCAGCGCGAGCTGCACCGAGAGCACCTTGCGCGCGGCCGTGGCCAACGGCGGCGTGATCACCTTCAACTGCGGCAGCGCGTCACACACCATCGCGCTCACCCAGCCCTTGGTCGCACCCGTCGACCGCGACACCACGATCGACGGCGGCGACCGCATCGTGCTCGACGGCCAAGGCGTCACGCAGATCCTGCGCGCCTGGCGCGGCGACTTCCGCGTCAACGACCGCACGCTCGCCGTGCAGCGACTGACGCTGCGCAACGGCCGCGACGTCGGCACCGGCTACGTGGCGCGCAACGGCAACAGTGCCTGCTCCTGGGGCTACAAGGAAGGCGGCGGCGGCGGCCTCTACACGCGCGACGTCAACGTCTTCGTCTGGGGCGTGACCTTCGAAAGCAATCGCGGCCCTGACGTCGGGCCTGACGTGGCCGGCGGCGCGATCTACGTCTTCGGCGCCAAGCGCCTGGTCGTCAACAACAGCGTCTTCCGCAACAACAGCGCCTCCAACGGCGGCGCCATCGGCCTGCTGCATGCGTCGGTGGAAGTGCACAACAGCGTGTTCGAGAACAATCGCGCCACCGGCATCCTCGCCAACTATGGCGGCGCCACCGGCTGCCCGGTGTTCAACCACGCCGAGCAGGGCGGCGCCGGCGGACTCGGCGGCGCGTTCTACTCCGACGGCTTTTCCACCGACGACTACTTCTCCAAGGTGCGCATGAGCGACAACGTCGGCAACAGCCTGGGCGGGGCGATCTTCCGCTCGGCCTACTGGGGGATCGGCTGGGGCAAGCAGCTCATCACCTGGGAAGACTCGACCTTCGAGCGCAACCGCACCACAGCCGGCGGCGGCGGCGCGGCCTACGTCAACAACTCGCTGTTCACCGTGCGGCGCTCGACCTTCAATGCCAACGACGCGGGCAGCACCGACGGCGGCGCGCTCAAGATCACCGGCGCGACCATCGCCTTCCAGGACAGCGCCTTCACCAACAACCGCGCCGGCAACGGCGGCGGCCTGTCGCACTGGAGCGGAGGACCCGAAGGGGTGGGCTACTCGGCGCGCATGACCTTCAGCGGCAACGCGCCGAACGACACGGTGGGGATCTTCCCGCGCTGAGCAAGGGCGTCGACGCGACGCCCT
This sequence comes from uncultured beta proteobacterium, assembly GCA_963738605.1. Taxonomy (GTDB): domain Bacteria; phylum Pseudomonadota; class Gammaproteobacteria; order Burkholderiales; family Burkholderiaceae_C; genus CADEEN01. The sequence goes on along the minus strand of CAVTXG010000010.1, from coordinate 269,014 downwards.
TGCTCAGCAATCGCGGGCCGTGGCGGCCCCGTGTCCGCCACGGCCCTGCTTCCTCGTATTCGGTTGCAGGAGCCCTGTCGAGGGCTTTGCTGCGAGGAAGCCATGAAGCCCTGTCCGTCTTTGCCCGCACGCTACGCCGATCCGGCGCTCGGCCCATCGAATGACGCACGGCGTCGCGCACTCCTGCATGGCGCAGGCTTGTGGGCTCTCGGCGCCGCATGCGGCGGCGCGGTGGCGCTGCCCGCCTGGGCGGCAGTGGAAGGCACGCAGAGGCGCTGGCGCTTCTGCGGCAAGTGCAGCGTCATGCACTACGACGATCCACGGCGTCCCGGCCGGTGCGCGGCCGACGGCGGCGCGCATGCCGCGCTGGGCCACCTCTTCAAGATCGACTACAGCGATGCGCGCCGGCAGACGCCGCCTGTCGCCAAGCAATACGACTGGCGCTTCTGCGGCAAGTGCCATGCGATGTTCTTCAGCAACCCGCGCCATGCGGGCCGCTGCGCCGGCGGCGGCGCGCACGCCGCCACCGGCTTCATGTTCGGGTTGCAGCACAAAGGCGCAGGCACCGTCGGGCAGGACGCGTGGCGCTTCTGCGCGAAGTGCCATGCCCTGTTCTTTGACGGCGCCCCGAACAAGGGCCGCTGTGCCACGGGCGGCGCGCACGCGGCGCAGGGCATCGTCTTCAGCATCCCGTTCGACGTCGCGGCATCGACGCCGGTCGGCGTCAGCACGCGAGCTGGCCGCCATCGAGGCGATTGAGTCGGTGCTCGTGTCCAACCGCGCGCAGATCGAAGGCGAAGTCGTGGCGCAGCTCGGCGCAGGCGATCTGCTTGCACCTGGCATCACGCTCTACGACATCAACTTCGGCCTGGGCAGCGTGAACGTCGAGTTCCCGGCCGCGACGACCTTTCGCGCGACCACGCGCGCCAACCGGATGTACTGCAAGAGCACGCAACCGTCTTTCCTGGGCTCGGGAGCCGACCCGGCGTTCGAGGTCCACTTCGACTGCGTGCTCACGGGAACCCTGACGCTGCCGTCAGCGCCGGGTCAACGGCCGCGCGCCAGCAACGTCTCGGCAAGCGTACCGCGCCTGGAAGTCAAACCGCGCAACGTCGTCGGTGGCGCGATGACGACGGTTGCCGCGCTGTTTCAGCAGACCCGTGCAGGACGCATCGCACTTCAAAGCGTCGTACGCAACGCGATCGAGCCGCGCCTTGCCGACGCCGTGAACAACCGGCTGCGGCTGCTGTAGCGCTTTCAGACCCGCTCGAACACCGCCGCGATGCCCTGGCCGCCACCGATGCACATCGTCACCAGCGCATAGCGGCCGCCGGTGCGCTGCAGCTCGTAGAGGGCCTTGATGGCAAGGAATGCGCCCGAACAACCGATCGGGTGGCCGAGCGCGATGGCGCCGCCGTTGGGGTTGGTCTTGGCCATGTCGAGCTCGAGCCCGCGCGCCACCGCGATGGCCTGCGCGGCGAAGGCTTCGTTGCTCTCGACCACGTCCATCTGGTCGATGCGCAGACCCGCCTTCTTCAGCGCCGCCTTCGACGCCGGGATCGGGCCCTCGCCCATGATCTCGTTGGGCACACCGGCCACGGCATACGACACCAGCCGCGCGATGGCCTTGTGACCGTCGGCCGCGGCGCGCTTGGCGTCGGCGAGCACGCAGAACGCTGCGCCGTCGTTGATGCCCGAGGCATTGCCCGCGGTCACGGTGCCGCCGTCCTTCTTGAACGCCGGCTTCATCTTCGCCAGCGTTTCCATCGTGGTCGTGGCCTTCACATGCTCGTCGGTGTCGAAGGTGACGTCGCCCTTTTTCGTGCTCTTGACGATCGGCACGATCTGGCTCTTGAAGTGTCCCTGCCGCGATCGCCGCCGCCGCGCGCCGGTGCGACTCGACCGCCAGCGCGTCCTGCTGCTCGCGCGTGATGTTCCACTTCGCCGCCAGGTTCTCGGCGGTGATGCCCATGTGGCCGACGCCGAACGGATCCGTCAGCGTCGCCACCATCGAGTCGATCATCTTCACGTCGCCCATGCGCGCGCCGTTGCGCAGCTGCGGGCTGAGGTACGCGCCGCGGCTCATCACCTCGACGCCGCCGCCGATGCCGTAGTCGCAATCGTCGAGCAGGATGTTCTGCGCGGTGCTGACGATGGCCTGCAGCCCCGACGAGCACAGGCGGTTCACGGCCATCGCCACGCTGTCCATCGGCAGCCCGGCCTGGATCGCGGCCACGCGCGCGACATAGGCGAAGCGGCTCTCGGTGGGGATGACGTTGCCGACGGTGACGTAGTTGATCGCCTTCGGGTCCACCCCCGAGCGCTGGACCGCCGCCTTCATCACCGTTCCGGCAAGCTCCGCCGGCTCGATCTCGGCCAGGGCACCGCCGAAGGTGCCGATCGCCGACCGCGCCGCCGCCAGTACCACCACATCGCGTTTGCTCATGTCTTGCTCCAGGTTCGATTTGATTACAGGTAGGTGCCGAAGCGCCGCAACACCTCGGGCAGCGCATGGCGCAGGTGCAGCGACATGCCGAGCGCTGCCATGTGATTGTGATTGCGCCCGAGGATCACGCTGCTGAGCGGCAGGAATTCCCGCTCTTCGAAGTCGGCATGGGCGCGGTACATCCCGACGAAGTCGGCCAGGCGGCGTGCATCGAGCTCGGCATCGCCGCCGTGCGCCACCGCCTGCACGCTGGGCTCGAGCTCGCGCCAGCGGCCCTCGATGCGGCGATGCTCCTGCGCCAGGCGGGTGACGATGGCTTGCACGCGCTCGCGTTCCTCGCCGGCCTCGGCGCTGGCCAGCACCGCGGGGAACAGTTCCTTTTCCTCGTCGGCATGATGCGGCAGCACCACTTCGCGGTAGAAGGCCTGCGCGCTCAGCGCGATGCGTCGCGCCTTCGCCGCCGCCTGCGCCAGCGCGGGCAGTTGCTCGAGTTCGTTGAGCTTGGCAACGATGCCTTCATGGCAGTGCGCGAAGCCCTGCACCGGGGCGTCGTCGGTGGCGGGCGTGGGCACGGGGGTGGTGGACATGGCAGTCTTTCGAGCGAAGGTGCGGCAAGCCTAGGCACGGGCACCCCGGCGCCACCTGCGCTGGATCAAGGATTTCTCACTCGACCACCTTGACGGGACGGCCAGCCGCGATGTTGCCACCGCCATAGACGCCGTTGATCAGGCGAAGTTGACGCTCGGCCTGCGCGCCCAGCGGCGAGCGCCGCGCCAGCTCGGCAAAGCCGCCGGCGGGCATCGCTGCGCTGCGCAGCGCCCACGGCTTGGCGGCTGCGCGGTCGTTCGCATTGAAAGCACGAAACGATGCCGTGGCCTCGCGCAACGCAGCGCGGTTGCGCTGCACCGTCGCGGCATCGCGGCCGGCATGCAGGAAGGCGTAGGTGTTTTTGCCCGGGCCGTTGACCAGCGTCACCTCCAGCGGCTGCGCCTGGTTGTTCTGCGCCTGGCGCTGGCCGACGAAGTACGTCGCCTCGAAGCCGCCGACGGCATTGCGCTCGGTGCGGCCCTGCGTCGCCTTGAAGCCGTTGCGCAGGATCTCTTCGTGCGACTTGCCAGCGTTGGGCGGGATCAGCTTCATCACCACTGCGGCGTCGCCTTGCGGGTTGATGATGTAGAGCTCATCGGGGTTGTTGTCGAAACGCCAGCCTGCGGGCGCCGTCAGCACCAGGCCGAGCGGCTCATGGAAGAAGTTCTGCCCGCGCACCACGCCCTGTTCGCGGCTTTCGCCGTAGGTGATGCCGTCGATCGCCTGCAGGTAGCGCGCCCGCGCGTCGTCGCCGAAGTTGCCCTTGTAGCCGGCCGCGATCGTGGTGATCTGGCTCAGGCGCTGCTCGTTCGTCGGGTGCGATGCCAGCCAGTTGCCGCCCTCTTGAACCTGCTTGCCGGCGGCGCGCGCGTTGTCTGCGGCGAAACGTTCCTGGTCTCTCAACACGCCGATCACGTCGACCATGTTCTTCGGGTTGTAGCCCACGCGCGAAAGGTATTCGGCGCCGAGCTTGTCGGCCTGCAGTTCCTGGTCGCGGCTGTACGAGGCGACATTGCCGGCGGCGATGCCGCTCGACACCTGGTTGGCCGCCTGCGCCGCGCCCTGCACGCCCGTGACGGCTTCGACCAGCACGCCCAGGACCGTCGCCGCCATCACGCCGGCGCCCGCTCGCTGCTGGCGTGTGGCGCGCTGCGCGCCGTGTCGCGCGGTGACATGCCCGATCTCGTGGCCGATGACGCCGGCCAGATCGGCCTCGCTGTCCATGTAGGCCATGATGCCGCGCGTGATGTACACATAGCCGCCGGGCAGCGCGAAGGCGTTGACGTCCGGGCTGTCGAGCACGGTGAAGGTCCATGTCAGGTTGGCGCGGTGCGATTGCTTGGCCAGACGCTGGCCGATGTCGTTGACGTAGGCCTGCAGGCGCGGATTGGCGAGCGGCCCGCCGAACTCCTTCAGCACCTCCTCGTGCGCCTTCTTGCCTTCGGCGATCTCGGTGCGCTCGTCCATGACGCTGCGCTCGGTCTTGCCGCTGACGGGGTTGACGGTCGGCGTGCCGCAGGCTGCGGCGAGCAGCGCTGCGGCCAGGATCAGGGCGATGGCGCGGGGGGTCTGCAAGGCGGTCTCCTGGTGAGGGCGCAGCGGGCTCGACGCCGGCGCGCAGGCGCAGGGTAGCGCACCTGGGTTGGGGTCTGGAGTCGGCCCGTTGTGTGCGTTCGCGATCGTCGGCAAATGCTCTGCGCTGTGGCCGGTGCGCAAGCAAGGCGGCGGGCGGGGCGCAGTCGGGGCTCAACCGTCGCTCGCCCTCGCTGCGCGAGGGTTCCCTGCGATGCTCGGTCTGAGGTCGCACCGCGAAACTCGCTGCACTCACTGCGTTCGTTGCGCTCGAACACTCGCGGTGAGTCAGATCACGAAGCGCGCGGGTACGCGCGCCGACCTCAGCCCTGCGCTTCTCGGCGGCGCCATTCGCCCCGCCTGCGCCCCGCCCGCCGCCTTGCCGCAACAGCCGTTCTTGGGTGAGAGTGAAGGGCAAGCCGCGGGCATCGAGCCCGTGGCTTGCCGCGCGCCGCAGGCGCGCGTGCAGGCGCCAGCCGGGCTCGATGCCCGGCTGGGTCTTTCTCCAACCAAGAACCCTAGCTGCCTGGCAAAGCCGTGGGCGGGTGCGCGCTGGCGCGCCTGTGCGGCGGCGAGGAGCGGAGGGTTTCGGTCGGCGCGCGTACGCGCGCGCTTCGTCAACTGACTCGCCGCATCTGTTCGAGCGCAGCGAACGCAGTGAGCGAAGCGAGTTATGCGGCGCGACCGAAACCCGAGCACCGCAGCGAAGTCGGCGCCGCAGGCGCCGACCGCCGCACCGAAGCGCCAGCGCGCATCCGCCCACGGCTTTGCGATCCCCACGGCTTGTGCAAAGCGCGTATTCAAAGTCGGCAACCGGCCGACCTTGAACAATCAGCCGCGCGCCTCAGCGCACCGCCAGCCGCGCCCCGCCGTGGTGGCTGGCGATATGCCCGATCTCGGCCACCGCGTCGAAGCCGTGGCGGCGGAAGATCGACATCACCTCCGGCACCGAGGTCGCGTTGCACGAGACGAGCAGGCCGCCGCTGGTCTGCGGGTCGGTCAGCAGCGCGCGGTCTTCGTTGGCCATCGACGCCGGCAAGGCCACCTCGTCGCCATACCCCGCCCAGTTGCGATTCGACGCGCCGGTGACGAAACCCTGCTGCGCCAGTTCGCGCACGCCGCCGATCAGCGGCACCTTGGCCCAGTCGATCACCACCTGCGCCTTCGCGCCCTTGGCGATCTCGAGCGCATGGCCGGCCAGGCCGAAGCCGGTGACGTCGGTCAGCGCATGCACGCCGTCGAGCGCGGCCAGGTCCGGCCCCGGCGTGTTCAGCTTGGTGGCGTAGGCGATCATGAGTTCGTAGTCGGCGGCCGACAGCTTGTCCTTCTTCAGCGCCGCCGACATCACGCCCACGCCCAGCGGCTTGCCCAGGATCAGGCGGTCGCCGACCTTCGCATCCGAGTTGCGCTTGATGCGCTTGGGGTGCACCAGGCCGAGCGCGACCAGGCCGTAGATGGCTTCGACCGAATCGATGGTGTGGCCGCCCGCGATCGGGATGCCGGCGGCGCGCGCGATCGTGATGCCGCCTTCGAGCACGCGGCCGATGGTCTTGGTGGAGAGCACGCCGATCGGCATGCCCACCAGCGCCAGCGCCATGATCGGCCGGCCGCCCATCGCATAGACGTCGCTGATCGAGTTGGTGGCGGCGATGCGGCCGAAGTCGAACGGATCATCGACGATCGGCATGAAGAAATCCGTCGTCGCGATCAGCGCCTGCTCGTCGTTCAACTGATAGACCGCGGCGTCGTCGGCCGTTTCGATCCCGACCAGGAGTTCCTTCGGGATCGGCATCTGGCTCGTGCCCCGCAAGATTTCGCTCAACACACCGGGAGCAATCTTGCAGCCGCAGCCTCCACCGTGGGAGAGCGCGGTCAGGCGCGGTTCTTCGGGAGGCGGTCGTTCAGGGGCGTTCACGAAAGGTCTCCATCAGGTGCGCGAGCGTGCGTCGCAGCGTGGCCTGTTCGCGCGCGGGGTCGAACAGCGGTGCGCGTTGGTCGCACTGGGCGCGCAATGCTTGCAGCATAGCCGGCTCGGCGCGCGCGCGCTGCAACAGCGCGGCCAGACCCGCGGCGTCGCCGGGTTCGAAGTAGCCGCAATAGTCGCGCCCGAGCATGCCGACGTTGCCCGGAACGCGCGAGGCCAGCACGGGGGTGCCCGAGCGCACCGCCTCCATCACCACATGGGCGCCGCCTTCCATCGCGCTCGGGTGCACCAGCAGGTGCGCGCGCTGGATGCGTGCCAGCGTGGCCGCATGCGGCAACGCGCCGAGCCAGCGGTAGTGCGGGTGCGTCGTCATCAGCGCCTGGGCTTCGCGCCCGAGCGCTTCGTCGAGCGGCGCACCGATGTGATCGAGCAGGATGTCGTCGCGCGCGACCAGGAGGCGCACCGCTTCGAAGCAGGTGCGCGGGTCTTTCTCGTCTGCGCAGGTGGCCGACCATCAGTGCACGCAGGTGGCGAGTGGTCTTCGGCAAGGCGCGCCGCTCGGGCGTGGACTGGAAGCAGACCACGCCCTTGGCCCGATGTTCTTGCGGCAGGTCACCGATCGCGCCTTCGTGCAGCACGATCAGGCGATCGGCCAGGGCCAATGAGCGCAGCGCCGCAGCGTCGCCGGCGGGCAGGTCGCGATAGAGGTCGGTGCCGGTGAGCGCGAGCACCAGCGGCTTGCGCTCGGCCTGCTCGGCCCAAGCCGCGATGCTCGGCGCCGAACGCCGCGCGTGCAGCGCCAGCATCGCGTCGGCTGGCGCCGCCGTCCCATTGCTGCATCGAAGCGCACTTCATAATCGGCCGCGAGCATGCGCGCCCAGCGCTGCGCGGTCTGCCAGTTGCCGTTGTTGGCATTGGCCAGGGCCGGCGTGATCAGGGCCAGCAGCGGTTTTGTCATGACACCCATTTCACTCACACCCGAAGCCGCACGCCACGCCGATGCGGCCGCGCTCGAAGCCGCATGGACGGCCTTGCGCACCCAGACCCTGGCGCAGTTCGACGCCGTCGAGCGCGCGCTCGACGGGCGCCTTCACATCGCCTATGCCGAGACGGTCAATCCGCCGCTGTGGGAGCTGGGCCATGTCGGATGGTTCGAGGAGTTCTGGATTGCGCGCAACACCGAGCGTGGCCGCGGCGCCGCGGCACGGCTCGAAACGCCGCGCGCGGCGCCGCTGCTGGCGCAAGCCGACGCACTGTACGACTCCACCAGCGTGGCGCACGCACGGCGCTGGCAGCTGGACTTGCCGGACGCGGTGCGCACCCGCGCCCACCTCGGCCGCATCCGCGAGCGCAGCCTGGCGCTGCTGCGCGACGCACAGGACAGCGACGACGCGCTCTACTTCTTCCGCCTGGCGCTGATGCACGAGGCGATGCATCACGAAGCCGGCCTGATGATCGCGCAGGGCGTGGGCTGGCCGATCAGCGACGCTGCGCCGACATTCTCGCCCGCGCGACGCGATCTCGCCGTGGCCGGTGCGACGCTGCGTGTCGGCGAGCACGACGGCGGCTTCGCCTTCGACAACGAGCTCGGCGCGCACGACGTCGAAGTCGCCGCCTTCACGATCGACAGCACGCCCGTGACCTGGCGCGATCTCCTGCCCTGGTTCGAAGCCGGCGGCGTGCTGCCGGCGCACGTCGTGCGCGACGACGACTACGAGCACGGCTTCAAGCGCGCTGCATTCGGCCGCTGGTTGCCGCTGGACTTCGACGCCCCCGCCGTGCACCTCAGCGCCCTGGACGCGCAGGCCTGGTGCCGCTTTGCCGGCCGGCGCCTGCCCACCGAGCACGAATGGACGCTGGCGCAACAACAGCACGGCGAAGCATTCGCCTGGGGCCAGGTCTGGGAGTGGACGGCATCGCCCTTCGCGCCGTTGCCCGGGTTCGCGCCGCACCCGTACCGCGACTACTCGGCGCCGTGGTTCGACGGCCGGCCCGTGTTGAAGGGCGGCTCGTTCGCGACCCAGCCGTTCATGAAGCATCCGCGCTACCGCAACTTCTTCGCGGCGGCGCGCAGCGATGTCTTTGCAGGCTTGCGAAGCTGCGCGCTCTGATCAAGACGCGGCGAACACGGCAAAGGCACCGCGATCGTCGGTCCAGCAGCGCGTGCGCGCATAGCCGGCGCTGTGCAGCAGCGCATCGAAGCCTTCGACCGTGTACTTGCACGAGTTCTCGGTGTGGATGCGTTCACCCGCCGCGAAGCTGCGTTGCCCGCCGGGCCAGTGCACCGTGAGTGCGCGCCGCGCCTCGAGGTGCATCTCGATGCGCGAGGCGCTCGGGTCGAAGAACGCCACATGGCGCCAGTCGCGCAGCGCGAAGTCGCTGCCGAGCACGCGGTTGACATGCGACAGCAGGTTGAGATTGAAGGCCGCGGTGACGCCCAGCGCATCATCGTAGGCGGCGTCGAGCACGGCCTTGTCCTTGACCAGATCGACGCCGATCAGCAGGTTGCCGCCGGGGCTGGCGGCGCGCGCGCGTTCGAGGAAAGCGCGCGCCGCATCGGGCGTGAAGTTGCCGATCGACGAGCCCGGGTAGAACAGCGTGCGCGGCCCGTCGCCGACTTCGACCGGCAGTTGCAGCGCCTGCGAAAAGTCGACACCGACGCCGACCATCTCCATTTCCGTGTGCTCGCGCTGCAGACAGTTCAGCGCGTTGCGCAGGAACTCGACCGAGATGTCCACTGCCACATAGCGCCGCGGCTGCAGCGTGGCGAACAGGCGCCCTGCCTTCTCGCAGTTGCCGGCACCCAGGTCCACCAGCGTGCGGCCGGTGCCGACGACGGCCGCGATCTCGCCGGCGCGCTCGCGCATGATCTGCGCCTCGGTGCGCGTCGGGTAGTACTCGGGCAGCTCGGTGATGGCGTCGAACAGGCGCGAGCCGAGCGCGTCGTAGAAATACTTGGGCGCGATCGAGGCCGCGTCGGCGTTTAGGCCCGCGCTGAGTTCTTCGTGCAGGGCGTGATCGTTCTCGTCGTGCAACTGCAGGAAACGGGGCACGGCACGCGGTCGGTTCAGGGTTGTCACGGAGGGCGATCCGGTCATCGGGTCAATGTAGCAGTACGCGCAACGCGGCTTGCTCGGATGCGCTGTAATGCGCATCCCTTTGTCAGCGACCAAGCTCGTTCCTTACAGGAGATCACCATGCTCAGTCAGTCTTCATCCCGCACCCTGCGCAACCTGATGACCTGTGCCGTCTTCGCCGTCGGTGCGATATCGGCGCATGCGCAGCAGGTGTTTCGCATCACCGCGATCCCCGACGAATCGCCCACCGAGCTGGCACGCAAGGCCGAGCCACTGGTGAAGTACCTGGAGAGCAAGCTCGGCATGAAGGTCGAGTACACGCCGGTCACCGACTACGCCGCCGCGGTCGAGACCTTGGTCAACAAGAAGGTCGACATGGCCTGGTTCGGCGGCTTCACCTTCGTGCAGGCGCATCACCGCTCGGGCGGCAAGGTGATCCCGATCGTGCAACGCGAGGAAGACGAGAAGTTCCGCTCGGTCTTCATCAGCAGCGACCCCGCCGTCAAGACCCTGGCCGACCTCAAGGGCAAGGACGTGAGCTTCGGCTCGCAGAGCAGCACCAGCGGCCACCTCATGCCGCGCAGCTTCCTGCTGCAGGCAGGGCTGGACCCCGACAAGGACTTCAAGCGCGTGGCCTACAGCGGCGCGCACGATGCGACCATCGCCGCCGTGGCCTCGGGCAAGGTCCAGGGCGGCGCGCTCAACATCTCGGTGTGGGAGAAGTTCGTCGCCGACAAGAAAGTCGATACCGACAAGGTCAAGGTCATCTTCACCACGCCGACCTACTACGACTACAACTGGACGGTGCATGCCGACATGCCGGCGGCGACGCGCGAGAAGCTCACCGCGGCACTGCTTGGCCTGAGCAAGGACACGGCCGACGGCAAGGCCATCCTCGAGTTGCAGCGCGCGACGCGCTTCATCCCGAGCAAGGCCGAGAACTACAAGGGCATCGAGAACGCGGCCAAGAGCGCTAGTTTGTTGTGACCCCCCGAAGCGGCTTCGCCGCTCCCCCCAAGCGGGGCCGAGGCCCGCGGCTCCAAGCCGACCTGCGTCGGCTTGGACGGGCGGAGGAGTGGCCGCGTCTCGCGGCCACGCGGCCTGCAAGGCACGCCAGCGGCCCGGCAAAGCCGGATCCGCGGCGTTCGCTGGGTGGTCCCTGACTGTGCGACTGACGCTGACACAGGCGAGCGCGCGCCACCCGGCCGCCAAAACCGGCGTCGCGGCCGCGCTCGACGGCGTGACGCTCGAAGTGGCGCACGGCGAGCAGGTGGCGGTGATCGGCCCGTCGGGCGCCGGCAAGACGACGCTGCTGCATGTTCTGGCGGCGGCGCTGCCGCCGAGCAGCGGCGGCGTCTTGCTCGATGGGCAAGCGCCGTGGCGGCTGCCGCGGCGCGCGCTGCAGCGTCTGCGCGGCCACCTCTTTCTCGCGCCGCAGGTGCCGCCGCTGCCGCCGCGTCAGCGCGTCGTCACCGCCGTGCTCGCGGCGCGACTGCCGGCACTGGGCTTGCTCCGGTCGCTGCGCTCGCTCTTCTACCCCGACGACATCGCCGGCGCGCATGCCGCGCTGACGCGGCTGGACATGGCCGACAAGCTCTTCGAGCGCGTCGATCGCCTGTCCGGCGGCGAACGTCAGCGCGTCGGCCTGGCGCGCGCGCTGTTGGCACCGGCCACGCTCTGGCTGATCGACGAGCCGCTGTCGGCGCTCGACCCGACACGCGCGCGCCAGGCCATCGCGACGCTGGTCGATGGCGCACGCGAGCGCGGCGTGACGCTGGTGGCGACGCTGCACCAGGTGGACGTGGCGCTGGAGCGCTTTGCGCGCATCGTCGGGCTGAAGGCCGGGCGCGTTGCTTTCGACCTGCCGGCCGCGGCGGTGACGCGCGAGATGCTGGCCGAGTTGTACGGCAGCGAGTTCGAGCAGCTCGATGCGCCGGGCAGCAGCGAGTTCGCGCCGACGGCGCCGCCGCAGCCGGTGGCGGTGATGCACTGTCGATGAAAGACTCGCAGCGTCCCGCGGGCCGAGCGCCGGGCCGCTCCCAAGCCGGCCCGCCTCCCCTCGGGGGACCGCCCGACGTACTCGTCGGGCAAGGGGCTCCAAGTCGTGACCCGGCGTGGCTGCACCGAGTCTTCTGGATCGGCGCCGCGCTGGCCATCCTCTGGCCGATGCTCGTCGCCACCGAGTTCAGGCCCTGGCTGATGCTCACGCCGGAGAGCCTGAAGCCGACCTCGCACTTTCTCGGCACCTTCTTTCCCCCCGCGGCGAGCGCCGACTTTCTGACGATGGTCGCGCGCGAGACTTGGCGCACCGTGGCCATCGCCACCGCCGGCATCGCGCTCGCGCTCCTGCTGGCGATTCCGCTGACGCTGTTGTCGACGCGCGTGCTGTCGATCTCGGCGCTGTCGGGCCGCATGAGCGCGCTGCCGTTTGCTTTGCGCCAGTTCGTGCGCGGCCTGCTGATCGTGCTGCGCTCGATCCCGGAGCTGGTGTGGGCGCTGGTGATGGTGCGCGTCGTCGGCCTCGGCCCCACCGCCGGTGTGCTCGCCATCGCGCTCACCTACGGCGGCATGCTCGGCAAGGTCTACGGCGAGATCCTCGAATCGGGCGAAGCGCATGCGGCGCAAGCGCTGATGCGCAACGGCGCCGGCCGCCTGCAGGCGTTCTTCTACGCCGTGCTGCCGAGCAATGCGGCCGAGCTCGTCAGCTACACCGTTTATCGCTGGGAGTGCGCGATCCGCTCGTCGGTGGTGCTCGGCTTCGTCGGCGCCGGCGGCCTCGGCCAGCAACTCGACACCTCCGCCAAGATGTTCGCCGGCGGCGAAGTGGCGACCATGCTGCTGGTGTTCATCGCGCTGGTGGCGCTGGCCGATCGCGCGAGCTCGTACTTGCGCAAGGCCCTGGGATGAAGATCGACTCAACGTCAGGTCGCGGCCCGTTGTGTGCGTTCGCGACCATCCGCAAATGCGCTGGGCCGAGGCTGGTGCGCAAGCAAGGCGGCGGGCGGGGCGCAGTCGGGGCTCAAGCGGCGCTCGCCCTCGCTGCGCGAGGGTTCCCTGCGATGCTCGGTCTGAGGTCGCACCGCGAAACTCGCTGCACTCACTGCGTTCGTTGCGCTCGAACACTCGCGGTGAGTCAGATCACGAAGCGCGCGGGTACGCGCGCCGACCTCAGCCCTGCGCTTCTCGGCGGCGCCATTCGCCCCGCCTGCGCCCCGCCCGCCGCCTTGCGGGCACAGTCGTTCTTGGGTGTGAGTGAAAGGCAAGCCGCGGGCATCGAGCCCGTGGCTTGCCGCGCGCCGCAGGCGCGCGTGCAGGCGCCAGCCGGGCTCGATGCCCGGCTGGGGTCTTTCTCCACCCAAGAACCCAGGCTGCCTCGCAAAGCCGTGGGCGGGTGCGCGGTGGCGCGCCTGTGCGGCGGCGAGGAGCAGGTAGTGGCTTTCGTGCCTGGCGCGCGGCTGGGCGCTTGCGCCACGCGGCCTGCAAGGCCGTCGGTCGGCCTACCCGCGCGCTTCGTCAACTGACTCGCCGCATCTGTTCGAGCGCAGCGAACGCAGTGAGCGCAGCGAGTTATGCGGCGCGACCGAAACCCGAGCACCGCAGCGCAGTCGGCGCCGCAGGCGCCGACCGCCGCACCGAAGCGCCAGCGCGCACCCGCCCACGGCTTTGCGATCCCCACGGTGTATGCGCAAAGCGCGCATTCAAAGTCGGCAATGGGCCGCCCCCCGCCCCTTGACATGACATCCGCCGCCAACGACCCCTACCGCCTGCCGCCGCGCCTGTTCGACGCACGCTGCACGGCCTGCTGGTTCACTCTCGGCATCGCCGTGCTCATCGTGGCGAGCTTCTGGTCGCTCGACCTGCAGTGGCGCGCCTTCTTCTCGGCCGAAGCCGCGGCCAGCATGAGCCGCTTCGTGCGCGAGTTCTTTCCGCCCGACCTGTCGCAGCCCTTCCTCGGCAGGGTGGCGTGGGCCACGGTCGAGACCCTTGCGATGTCGGCGCTGGGCACGCTGCTGGCGGCCGCTCTGGGCCTGATGCTGGCGCTGCCCGCCGCGCGCATGCATGCCGGCGACCGCGCCCTGGCGCGCGCGCCCACGCGCCTGGTGCTCAACGCGCTGCGTTCGATTCCCGAGCTGGTGTGGGCCGCGCTGCTGCTGATCTCCGCCGGGCTCGGCCCCTTCGCCGGCACGCTGGCGCTGGCCTTTCACACCACCGGCGTGCTCGGCCGGCTGTTTGCCGAAGCCGTCGAGAACGCGCCGCCCGGCCCCGGCTTCGCGCTGCGCGCACAGGGCATCGGGCCGCTGCGCGTCTTCCTCTATGCGACGCTGCCGCAGGTGCTGCCGCAGTTGATGAGCTACACCCTGTACCGCTGGGAGAACAACATCCGCGCGGCTGCCGTGCTCGGCGTCGTCGGCGCCGGCGGTCTCGGCCAGCTGCTCGCGTTTCATATGGGCTTGTTCCACATGAACAAGACCTGCACCATCCTCGGCGCGATGCTGCTGCTGGTGGCGCTGGTGGATGTGCTGAGCTATGCGTGGCGGCGCGCGATGACGAGCTATCCCTGAATCATTGAAATGGGCGGCGAGGGACGCGCGAAACGGGATGCGATGCAAGGCGCAAAGCGCAGCGATGCCTATAGGCATCGCGAGCATTTGCAACGCCGCAGCGCGCCCGTATCGCGTGGACAGCGCCGAACCGATTTCAGTGATTCAGTGGACTAGCAGCGCAGAATCTTTCCCGACTGACTACTTCTTCGCCGCAGCCACTTCCCTCGCCAGTTCCTCGCCGCTCTTGTAGTGCGGCACGCGCAGCACCAGGCGCTTGCTGCGCTGCAAGAAGCTGTTGCTGCCCTCGACCTCTTCCTTCCAGTACTTGTCGGCGAGTTCGCGGTTCTTCTTGAGGTCGAGTTCATAGCCGGCCTTCGAGCCGGCACCACCGAAGATGTAGAGCTTGCCGTCGTCGATGCGCCACGAGTCGGCGTCGCCACCCCAGGGGATGCCGTAGACGATGCCGTTGGCGCAGTAGCCGCCGTACTGCGGCAGGTACTTTTTCGGCTCCTTGTCGAACAGGGCCTTGTGCTCGGCGCTGGCGAAACGAAAGGTCACGCCTTCGAACACGCTCTTGATCTGCGGCGATCCGGCGGCGTGCTTGCCCTGGGTGAAATAGGCCACCACGTCGTGGCCCTTGAGCATCACGCGCTCGTCGCCGTCCATCGCCACGGCATTGACCGGCTTGAGCAGTGACGACGGGTTTTGCGCCTGCATGGCGCTGCAGCCGGCCAGCGCAGCGGCGATCGACAGACAGGCGGCAAGGGTCTTGACGGGCATCGGGTTGTTCTCCATGGAAGGGGCCGTTAGCGTATCGTGTCCGGCAGCCTTCACGGCACGGGGATTGCCTGTGTAAGGAACCGTCGCCGGCCCCGACGCATCGGATGGACTCGCTGATGATCAAGCCTCGCTCCAACGTGACCAACGAAATCTCGATCGAGCGTTATCGCGCCAAGGCTGCAGGCTACGACGCGAGCGCGCAATACACGATGCCGCTGCGTGCGCGCACCATCGCACTGTTGCGCTTGCAACCCGGCCAGGCAGTGCTCGACGTCGGCGCCGGCACCGGCCTGAGCTATGCGCCGCTGCGCGAAGGTGTCGGCGAGCACGGCATGGTGATGGCTTTCGAGCAAAGCCCCGAGATGTTCGAGCAGGCGCGCGGGCGCGTCGTTCGCGAGCGCTGGCGCAACGTCTGGCATGAATGCCGCAGCGCCGAGACCATCCGCCTGCCACGGCCGGCCGACGCGGTGCTGTTCAACTACGTGCACGACATCAGCCGCACACCGGCCGCGATCGACAACATCATGAGCCAGGTCAAGCCGGGCGCGAACGTGGCCGTGGCCGGCATGAAGTTCTTCCCGTGGTGGACCGGGCCGCTCAACCTGCTGCCCTGGATGAAGAACCGGCCGTACAACGCGCGCCCGGCCGACCTGTGGCACCCCTGGGATCGGATCGAGCGCTGGTGCGACGGCTTTTCGCGCAGCAGCACGCAATGGGGCATGGGCTACATCGCCCACGGACAACGCAAGCACAAGCCGCCTTCGCCATGACGATGAAGCGATCGCGACCCGTACCGGCTGTCCGCAACAGCGCCCTCGCTGACCGATACGCGGCAGTGCGCGAACGCACGCTCACGCTGGCCGCGCCGCTGTCGGAAGCCGACGCCCAGGTGCAATCGATGCCCGACGCCAGCCCGACGAAGTGGCACCTCGCGCACACCACCTGGTTCTTCGAGACTTTCGTGCTCGAACGCTTCGAAGCCGACTTCGCGCCGCACCACGCCGCCTTTCGCGTGCTCTTCAACAGCTACTACCAGGGTGTGGGCGAGCAGCACCCGCGCGCGCAGCGCGGCCTGGTGACGCGGCCGGGGCTGGACGAGGTGCGCGCCTATCGCCATGCGGTGGATGAACGTGTGGCCGCGCTGTTGCGCGCATCGGTCGATGACGAGATGGCGACGCTGGTCGAACTCGGCCTGCAGCACGAGCAGCAACACCAGGAGCTGATCCTCACCGACCTGAAGCACCTGCTGTCGTGCAATCCGCTCGGCCCGGTGTACCGGCCGCAGTGGCCGCTGGCGCGAATCACACCGGTGGCGATGCAGTGGCTGGCGCTCGACGGCGGTGTCGTGCAGATCGGCCACGACGGCCAAGGCTTCGCTTTCGACAACGAATCGCCGCGTCACGACGTCGCGCTGCGGCCGTATGCGCTGGGCAATCGGCCGGTGACGCACGGCGAGTGGCTGGCCTTCGTCGACGACGGCGGCTATGCCGACGCGCGCTGGTGGCTGGCCGCGGGCTGGGATTGGCGGCGCGCCAACGCGATCGAGGCCCCGGCATACTGGCAGCGGGAGAGCAGCGGCAACTGGAGCAGCTTCACGCTGCACGGCCGCGTGCCGATCGATCCGCACACGCCGGTGGTGCACGTCAGCCTGTACGAAGCCGATGCCTATGCGCACTGGCGCGCGGCGCAGGAGGGCGTGCCGTGCCGCTTGCCGACCGAGGCCGAATGGGAGCACGCGGCGCAAACGCACGCTGCAACCATCGCGCACGGCAACTTCGTCGAGTCCGCAGCGCTGCACCCGATGCCGCCGGCGCGCGTCGGCGCTATCGGCGCCAAGTCCGAGCCGCTGCAACTCTTCGGTGATGTGTGGGAATGGACCACATCGTCGTATGCGCCCTACCCCGGCTTCCGGCCGTGGGCCGGCGCCGTCGGCGAGTACAACGGCAAGTTCATGATCAACCAGTACGTGCTGCGCGGCGGCTCGTGCGCGACGCCGCACGATCACATCCGCGCCAGCTACCGCAACTTCTTCCCCGCCGACGCGCGCTGGCAGTTCAGCGGCGTGCGCCTGGCGCGGGATCTCGATGAAGGAACAGACCCATGACGATGCTTCGCCGTACCCTGATCGTCGCCTTGTTCGCCTGCGCAGGCGCACACGCGGCGACGTTCAACAGCCCCAACAACGGCCCGTGGCGCACCCTGCGCGACGGCGCAGACGAGCAGCTCATGCTGATGGGCCACGACGCGGTGGCGTACTTCACCCAGAACGCCGCGGTCCGAGGTGATGCGGCGATCAAGCTCGATCACAAGGGCGTGACGTATCGCTTTGCGAGCGAAGCCAACAAGGCCGAGTTCGCCCGCAACCCCGACAAGTACATGCCGCAATTCGGCGGCTTCTGCGCCAATGGCATCAATTACGCCGTGCCCTGGGGCGCCGGCGGCGGGCCGAACACCTGGCGCATCTACCGCGGAAAGCTCTATGTCTTCGGCGGCCAGTCTTCGCGCGACCACTTCGAGGTCGACACCGAGAAGAACCTCGAGCTCGCGCACAAGTACTGGAACGACGAAATTGCCGGCTCGAACGCGCTGCTCACGCGCTGGAAACGCCTGGTGTTTCGCGTGCCGCACTACAAGACGGACAAGCAGTTGCAGGACGAATGGGAAGCGCTGCGCGCCGCCGGCAAGCTGGCCGTGATGCCGGGAGCCGCGCAGGTGGTGCCGGTGGCGCTGTAGCCTGACGTGATCGCCGTGCGCAGTCGGCCCGTTGCGGCTGTTCACGACGGTCGGCTCCCCACCCCCGTTCGCCCTGAGCTTGTCGAAGGGCCAGGCTGAGCTTGTCGAAGCCTTCGCGCCATGCACCGTAGCTTCGCAGAGCACGCGCGGACGCGGCGTCGCTTGCGCCAGAATTCTTTGCGCCCAGCTTCGCCTCTGCTTGAGCCGTCCTCTCAGCCTCAGCGCGGTGCACCGCACGCAACTCGCGCTCCTTCGCCATCGCATCGCGATACCCCGCCGCGATCGCGCGCTCGCGGAAGTCGCGCGACAGGTTGACCCAGTAGCCGAAGTCGGGCTTGAGCACGAAGTCCGCGAGCTTCGGCGTCGGCATCGACGAGCGCCTTCTTCTTCACGTCGCCGGCGCGGTAACGTTCGGCACCGGCGGGCGCGCGGTCGATGTGCGCGGTGGCATCGACGGCGACGACGACGCGCGCGCCGAGCGCGCGCGCCAGGCGCACCGGCAAGGGCTGGTGCCAGTCGGCATCGACATAGTCTTCGCCGCGGATACGCACCGGCGCGAACTGGCCTTCGATCGCGGCGCTGGCCTGCACGGCCAGGCCGACATCGCCCGCCGTGAAGGCAAGTACCTGGCCGTCGCGCTTGCGCGCGGCCACGCACGCCATCGCGATCGGCATGCGCTCCAGCTGCTGCACAGCGGTGTGGCGCCGCACCAGCTCGGCCACCGGCGCGCCGGAAAAGCGCTCGTCGGCACCGAGCGCGACGCGCGCCAGCGACAGCGGCTGCAGATCGAGCGCCATGTCCTCGATCGCGCGCGGCTCAGACCCGAAGCGCGCAATGCGCCCACCAGCGCGCCGGCCGACGCGCCGACGATCAAGTCCGGCGCGAGTCCGAGCTCGTGCAGCGCGCGCAGCACGCCCACATGCGTGAAGCCGCGCGGCCCACCCGAGCTGAACACCCAGGCGACGCGCGGCGGGCGCTTCAACGCCAGCGCGCGCGGTGCGTCGTCGCCGTCGTGATCGGCGTCGGGGGAGAAGGTGCAGCCCGGCAGCAGCGGCGAGGCAGCCGCAAGTCCGGCCGCGGCCAGCAGTGCGCGCCGGCTCGAAGGCTCAACGCGAGGACTGGCCACGTGCCGCGAGGGACTCGGCCGCGGAGTAGCCGCCGGCTGCGGCGTGCGCTTCGCCGGCATGCTCCGCATAGGGCGCGGGCCAGCCGAGGATGGCGGAGGCCGCTTCGCAGCGCCGCCGCAGGTCGTGCGCGTCGCGTCCGCCCAGGTGCAGGATGCCGTAGCGGTGGCTGCCCAGCCACTTGAAGTCGCGCGCCAGCGAATGGCCGCTCTTCGGGAAGCCGAACAGCATCGCGTCCGGGAACTCGCGCGCCAGGCGCGCGCGCTGCCAAGGGCTCGGCTTCGGCGGCACGGTCTCGCGCGGATCGAAGGTGCGGTAGACGAAGCTGGCCGCCGCACCGGCCGTGGGCTCGGCGCGCGCGGCAGCGTTGCCGGATCGCGGCCGGTCGCCAGCGCCAGGCCGATGGCATGCGCGTCGACGCCCGTGGTGCGACGGTACAGATCGCCGAACTGCGAGGCCAGGCGCGGGTTGAACTCGATCACCGCGACACGGTCGTGCAAGGGTCGTGGAAGAACTCCATGTTGAACAGCCCATGCGTGAAGCCCACCGCCGCAAGGAACTTGCGTGCCACGCTCGACGGCGCGCGCGGCCGCGGCCGCGGGCAGGCGCGACGGCACGTCCCAGCGCATGAAGGCCTGGCTGCCGGGGTACATCACCGCGTCGACGATGCCCAGCACGTGGATCTTGCCGTCGTGCAAGTAGCCGTCGAGGTTGTACTGCGGCGCGCGCAGCGGCTCTTCGAGCAGCATGCGGTGCGCGCTGCCGCAGCCCGGCAGGCGCTCGCGCGCGACACGCTCGAAGGGCTCGACCAGCCGCCGGATCACCCACAGCTCGCGCCGGCCGAAGCGCGTGTGCTCGTGCAACTCGCGCTCGTTGCGCACCGGCCGTGCCAGCACCGAGAACGCGGCCTTCACCGGCTTGACGTAGCGCGGATAGGCCAGGCCCGCAGGCACCGGGCCGCCGTAGTGCGCGTCGAGTTCTTCGAAGGCGATGTTGGCCTCGGGGCAGACGCGCTGCAACACGCGCCGCGCATGCAGCTTGTGCTGGCAGGCGATGACCGCCTCGGGCGTGGTGCCGGGCAGGCCGGCGGCTTCGGCCACCAGCGCGGCGCCGAGTGCGCCGAACTGCTCGTGGTGCGAGACCACGCCGGCCCAGCCGCGATCGCGAGCGCGCCTGGCTTGGCGCGCGGCGAAACGGGCCAAGTCGAAGCTGATCAGGCGCGCGTTGCTGGGGAAGGAAAACAGGTCGAAGCCGGCGCGGTCGAAGCGGAAGTCCGACCCCAGGTGACGGTGGGCGCGGGCGTCCCAGTCGTAGTCGAAGAGCAGGCCGACGCGGGGGCGGCTTCCGGAGGCTGCGGCGTGACGGATCGGCATGGTGCTGGGCAGCGATTGTGCAGTGGTCCGCCGCGGCTTGCGTTCGGACATGTACTCAGCAAGACCCCAGGCTGTGCAGGCGTACACGGCCGACTTGGTCGTGGGCGTGTCGCAAGCCTTACGCAGCGCACCGCAAGATGGATGTCTTTCCCAGCGGACACCGCGGATCCGGCTTTGCCGGTCCGCTGGCGTGCCCCTCTCTGAGGGGGAGCGGCGTCAGCCGCTCCGGGGGTGGTCAACGTTTTTCGATCGCCTTGACGTCGCGCCGCGGGCTGCCGGCGTAGAGCTGACGCGGGCGGCCGATCTTGTACTCCGGGTCGCCGATCATCTCGTTCAGCTGCGCGATCCAGCCGACGGTACGGGCCAGTGCGAAGATCGCGGTGAACAGGCTGACCGGGATGCCGATGGCGCGCTGCACGATGCCGGAATAGAAGTCGACGTTCGGATAGAGCTTGCGGGCGACGAAGTATTCGTCTTCGAGCGCGATCTTCTCCAGTGCCATCGCCAGCTTGAACAGAGGATCGTTGCCCAGGCCGAGCGCTTGCAGCACCTCGTGGCAGGTCTCGCGCATCAGCTTGGCGCGCGGGTCATAGTTCTTGTAGACGCGGTGGCCGAAGCCCATCAGCTTGACGTTGCTCGACTTGTCTTTCACCTTCTTGATGAACTCGCCGACGCGCTCGACACCGCCTTCGCGCTGGATGTCTTCCAGCATGTTCAGCGCCGCTTCGTTGGCACCGCCATGCGCCGGGCCCCAGAGGCAGGCGACGCCGGCGGCGATCGCCGCGAAAGGATTGGTGCCCGAACTGCCGCACAGGCGCACGGTGGAGGTGGATGCGTTCTGCTCGTGGTCGGCGTGCAGGATGAAGATGCGGTCGATGGCGCGCACCAGCACGTCGTTGGGCTCGAATTCCTCGCAAGGCGTGGCGAACATCATGTGCATGAAGTTGGCCGAATAGCTCAGCTCGTTCTTCGGGTACATGTAGGGCTGGCCGATGCCGTACTTGTAGGCCATCGCCACCAGCGTCGGCATCTTGGCGATCAGCCGGATCGCCGCGATGTCGCGATGGCGCGGGTTGTTGATGTCGGTGCTGTCGTGATAGAAGGCCGAGAGCGCGCCGACCAGGCCGGTCATCACCGCCATCGGGTGCGCGTCGCGGCGAAAGCCGCGCAGGAAGAACTGCATCTGCTCGTTGACCATCGTGTGGTTGGTGACGAGCTTGTGGAAGTCTGTTCTGCTGCGTCGCGTTCGGCAGATCGCCGTAGAGCAGCAGGTAGCAGGTGTCGAGAAAGTCGCACTGCGTGGCCAGCTGCTCGATCGGGTAGCCGCGGTACAGCAGCTCGCCCTTGTCGCCGTCGATGTAGGTGATGGCCGAGTTGCAGGCCGCGGTGGACAGGAAGCCCGGGTCGTAGGTGAACTTGCCGGTCTGCGCGTAGAGCTTGCGGATGTCGATCACGTCCGGGCCGATCGAGCCCTTGTAGATCGGCAGCTCCATCGCCGGCGAGCCGTCGGAAAACGAGAGCGTGGCCTTCACGTCGGAGGGGGTCATCATGGTCAATGCCTTTCGAAAGGAATCGCAGGCGCTCTCATCTGTGCGAGCACGCCGCGAACGTCGGCGTCGTCGAGATCGCCTTCGGGTTCGCGCCGGCACAGCAGCAGGTCGAGCAGATCGTTATCGGCCAGGTCCATCAGGCGCGCAAGGCCCTGGGCCTGGCCGACCGTGAGCGTCTCCTCGTGGCGCTTGAGAAAAAGCGCTCTATGAACAGGTCGTTCTCCAGCAGGCCGCGGCGGCAACGCCACTTGAGCTTGTTGAGTTCGCCCGTGCTTGAGCATCAAACAGCCCTGCGGACCATCAGTTCCTTGATCTTGCCGATCGCCTTCGTCGGATTCAGCCCCTTCGGGCACACGTCGACGCAGTTCATGATGGTGTGGCAGCGGAACAAGCGGTACGGGTCTTCGAGGTTGTCCAGCCGCTCGGCGGTTGCCTGGTCGCGGCTGTCGGCGATGAAGCGATAGGCCTGCAGCAGGCCGGCCGGTCCGACGAACTTGTCCGGGTTCCACCAGAAGCTCGGGCAGCTCGTCGAACAGCTCGCGCACAAGATGCACTCGTACAGGCCGTTCAGTTCGTCGCGCTCCTCGGGCGACTGCAGGCGCTCTTTCTCCGGCGGCGTGTCGGCGTTGACGAGGTAGGGCTTGATCGAGTGGTACTGCTTGAAGAACTGCGTCATGTCGACGATCAGGTCGCGGATCACCGGCAAGCCGGGCAGCGGCTTCAGTCACCACGTGCCCGGCAGCGTGCGCATGTTGGTCAGGCAGGCCAGGCCGTTCTTGCCGTTGATGTTCATCGCGTCGGAGCCGCACACGCCCTCGCGGCAGGAGCGGCGGAAACTCAGCGACGGGTCCACCGCCTTCAGCTTCATCAGCGCGTCGAGCAGCATGCGCTCGGAGCCGTCGAGCTCGACCTGCATGCGTCTGCATGCGCGGCTTGGCGTCGGTGTCCGGGTCGTAGCGATAGATCTGGAAGGTTCGCTTGTCGTCATACGCGGAGATCAGAAGGTCCGGACCTTGGGCGGGATCGATTCGGCGGTCAGCGGCTTGAGGTTCACCGGCTTGTAGTCGAGCCGGTTGCTCTCGCTGTACCAGAGGGTGTGCTTCATCCAGACCTTGTCGTTGCGGCCATTCGGAAACTCGGGCGTGTCGGGGTAGTCATCGACGGTGTGCGCGCCGCGGCTTTCCTTGCGCGCCGCGGCGGAGACGATGGTGGCACTCGCCGCTTCGATCAGGTTCTCGACTTCGAGCGCTTCGATGCGTGCGGTGTTGAAGACCTTGCTCTTGTCCTTCAGCTGGATGTTTTTCACGCGCTCGGCGAGTGCCGCGATCTTGCTCACGCCCTCGTCCAGGCTGGCCTGCGTGCGGAAGACGCCGGCGTGCGCTGCATCGCATTGCGGATGTCGCCCGCCACGTCCTGCGCGTACTCGCCCGACACCGTGTTGTCCAGGCGCACCAGGCGCGCCAGCGACTTGTCGGCGGCCTCTTCTGGGCAGCGGCTTGTGCGACTTCGGTTCTTTCCGGATCGCATCGACGATGTGCAACCCCGCCGCGCGGCCGAACACCAGCAGGTCGAGCAGCGAGTTGGTGCCCAGGCGATTGGCGCCATGCACGCTGACGCAAGCGCATTCGCCCACCGCGTAGAAGCCGTTGACGATGGCGTTCGACTCGCCCTTGCTTCGGCGCCACCACTTGCCCGTGGATGTTGGTCGGGATCCCGCCCATCTGGTAGTGGATCGTCGGCACCACCGGGATCGGTTCCTTGGTGATGTCGACGTTGGCGAAGTTGTGGCCGATCTCGAAGACGCTGGGCAGGCGCTTCATGATGGTCTCGGTGCCGAGGTGCGTCATGTCGAGGTTGATGTAGTCCTTGTTCGGACCACAGCCGCGCCCTTCCTTGATCTCCTGGTCCATGCAGCGCGAGACGAAGTCGCGCGGCGCCAGGTCCTTCAGCGTCGGCGCATAGCGCTCCATGAAACGCTCGCCGGCGTCGTTGCGCAGGATCGCGCCTTCGCCGCGGCAGCCTTCGGTCAGCAGCACACCGGCGTTGTGCACGCCGGTGGGGTGGAACTGCCAGAACTCCATGTCCTCGAGCGGAAGCCCGGCGCGTGCCGCCATGCCCAGGCCGTCTCCGGTATTGATAAAGGCGTTGGTGCTCGCCGCATAGATGCGCCCGGCGCCGCCGGTGGCAAAGAGCGTGATCTTGGCTTCGAGGATGTGGATCTCGCCCGTCTCCATCTCGAGCGCAGTGACGCCCAGGACATCGCCGTCGGCATCGCGGATCAGGTCCAGGGCCATCCACTCGACGAAAAACGTCGTGCGCGCCTTCACGTTCTGCTGGTACAACGTGTGCAGCATGGCGTGGCCGGTTCGATCCGCGGCGGCGCACGCGCGCTGGACAGGCTTCTCGCCGTAGTTCGCGGTGTGGCCGCCGAACGGGCGCTGGTAGATCGTGCCGTCGGGGTTGCGGTCGAACGGCATGCCCATGTGCTCGAGCTCATAGACCACCTTCGGCGCCTCGCGGCACATGTACTCGATGGCATCCTGGTCGCCGAGCCAGTCGCTGCCTTTGACCGTGTCGAAGAAGTGGTAGTGCCAGTTGTCTTCGCTCATGTTGCCGAGCGAGGCGCCGATGCCGCCCTGTGCTGCCACGGTGTGCGAGCGCGTCGGGAACACTTTGCTCAAGCACGCGACGTTGAGCCCGGCCTGCGCCAGACGCAACGAGGCCTGCATGCCCGAACCACCGGCGCCGACGATGACGACATCGAATTTGCGTTTGGCAAGCGCTACCATCAAAGTCTCCAGAGCACTTGCACCGCCCAGCCGCAGCAACCGACCAGCCACGCCAGCGTGAACACCTGCAGCGCCAGGCGCACGCCCACCGGCTTGACGTAATCCATCCACACGTCCCGCATGCCCACCCAAGCGTGGTAGGCCAGCGACACGATGGTGACGAAGGTCAGCACCTTCATCCATTGCGCCGAAAAAATCTGCGACCAGCGCACATAGCCGAGCTTGGCGCCGAACAGCACTTGCACGATCAGCGCCAGCGTGAACAACGCCATCAGCGCAGCAGTGACGCGCTGCGACAGCCAATCGCGAAAACCGTAGTGCGCGCCGACGACCAGGCGCTTGGATCCGTAGTTCTTGTTGTTCTCGGCCATGTTCTAGAAGAAGAGCTTGAAGCCCAGCACCAGCGTCAGCAGCCCGCTCAGGCCGAGCGTGACCAGCGCCGAGAGGTGGCCGAACTCCTTGGTCACCGCGTGCGTCGCGTCCATCCACAGGTGGCGCAGGCCGGCGATGAAGTGGTGCAGGTAGGCCCAGATCAGACCCAGCGTCACGAGCTTGACGAACCATGCCGCAAAGATGCCCAGCCCCGCGCTGTAGGCGCTGGTGAACTGGCCGTAGCTGACTTCGGAGGTCAGGCTCACGTCGAACAGCCAGACCACGAAAGGCAGCAGCATGAACATCATGACGCCGCTGATGCGGTGCCCGATCGAGACGATGCCGGCCGGCGGCAGCCGGTACGAGACGATCTGCGAGATGTGGATGTTGCGAAAGACCGGGCGCGCTTTCTGGGTCGCGGTGGTGTCTGTCATGTGTTTTGTGTCCGCGAGTGAACTGATCGATTCTATTGCAGCGCAGCAGACGCGAGGCTTACGCGGATTGACTCATTCGCGCCGCGTCCCGCCGCGCCTTCCAACCGCCGTAGATGGCGACCAGCCCCGGCACCAGGATCAGTGCCCAGATGATCTTGCTCAGGTGCTGCTGCACCCAGGGTATGTTGCCGAAGAGGTAGCCCGCGCCGACCAGCCCCACCACCCACAGGCCGCCGCCGGTGACGTCGTAGAAGCTGAACTTGCTGCGCGTCATCTGCGCCACGCCGGCGACGAAGGGCGCGAAGGTGCGAACGAACGGCATGAAACGCGCCAGCACGATGGTGATGCCGCCGTACTTCTCGTAGAACGCATGCGCCTGCTCGAACGCCGCCTTGTTGAAGAAGCGGCTGTTCTCCCACTGGAAGACGCGCGGGCCGAGATGGCGGCCGATGGTGTAGTTGGTCTGGTTGCCGAGCACCGCCGCCGCCCACAGCAGCGCCATCGACAGCGGCAGGCTCATCAGCCCGACGCCGCAGAGCGCACCGACGATGAACAGCAGCGAGTCGCCCGGCAGGAACGGGAACACCACGACGCCGGTCTCGGTGAAGATGATCAGGAACAGCAGCGCGTAGACCCAGGCGCCGTAGGCGGTGACGAAGGTCTTGAGATGCACGTCGACGTGCAGGATGAAGTCGATGAGGAAGGCGGCGATTTCCATGTCAGCGTCGCCCGGCCGCCCGAAGGCGCTGACGCATTCCCTCGGGGGATGCGAACGCAGTGAGCTGGGGGCTGTCCTTGTTTCGGCGCGGATTATCCCGGTGCTGCGAAAATCGCCTCCGCTGCCATGACCGCCCTGCCCCAACCCGCCACCGCCCCACGTCGCCCGATTCGCGAGCTGCCCGACGAACTGATCAGCCAGATCGCGGCCGGCGAAGTCGTCGAGCGCCCCGCATCGGTGGTGCGCGAGCTCGTCGACAACGCGCTGGATGCGGGTGCGTCGCAGGTTCACGTCAGGCTGTCGGCCGGCGGCGTGCGTGCCATCGTCGTCGAGGACGATGGCGCCGGCATCGCCCGCGACGAGCTCGCGCTCGCGCTGCGGCGCCACGCCACCAGCAAGATCGCGTCGCTGGGCGAGCTCGAACGCGTCGGCACGATGGGTTTTCGCGGCGAGGCGCTGGCCGCGATCGCGTCGGTGGCCGAAGTTGCGCTGGCGAGCCGCACGCCGGGCGCAGCCCAGGCGCTGCGGCTCGACGCCCGCAGCGGCGAGATCGCGCCGGTGGCGCGTGCTGTCGGCACCACGGTCGAGGTGCGCGAGCTGTTCTTCGCCACCCCGGCGCGTCGCAAATTCCTGAAGAGCGACGCCACCGAACTGGCGCACTGCCTCGAAGCAGTGCGGCGCCACGCGCTGGCGCGGCCCGATGTGGCGTTTGCCGTTTGGCACGAAGGCAAGCTGGTGGCGCAGTGGCGCGCCGCATCGACGCTCGACGCGCGACTGGCCGACGTGATGGGCGCCGAGTTCATGGCGGCCAGCCTGGCCGTGGCCGGCAGCGCCGGCCACCCACGTTCAGCCGGCGGCGCCGGGCCGCTGACGCTCAGCGGCCGCGTCGGCACGCCCGATGCCGCGCGCGCCCGCGCCGACCACCAGTATGTCTACGTCAACGGCCGCTTCGTGCGCGACCGCGGCGTCGCCCACGGCGTGCGCAGCGCCTTCGACGACGTGCTGCACGGCGCGCGCCAACCGGTGTACGTGCTGTTCGTCGACATCGACCCCGAGCGCGTCGACGTCAACGTGCACCCGACCAAGATCGAAGTGCGCTTTCGCGATGGCCGCGAGGTGCACGAGGCCGTGCGCCGCGCCTGCGAGGCGGCGCTCGCTGCGCCGCGCGCTGCGGCGGTGAGCAGCGGCGCCATGAGCGCACCGAGCGTCGCGCCGCTGTTCGCGCGGCTGCCCCTGCCGACCTCGACGCCGGTGCAGGCCGGCCTGGCGCTGCAAACCGCGGCCACCCTGTTCGCGCGCGCGCCGACGCCGCCGCCCTACGCCGCCGCGGCGCTCGCACCCACCGCGCCGAACGAAGCCTGGCCGCTCGGCCACGCGCTGGCGCAGCTCGGCGGCGTCTACATCCTGGCCGAGAACACGCAGGGCCTGGTCATCGTCGACATGCACGCGGCGCACGAGCGCATCGTCTACGAGCGCATGAAGCGCCAGCTCGGCGCGGCCAACCTCGAAGCGCAGGCCTTGTTGATCCCCGCCACCTTCGCGGCAACGCCGGCCGAGCGCGCGGCTGCCGAGGAGCACGCGGGCACGCTCGCCGCGCTCGGCCTGGACGTGGCGCCGCTGTCGGCCTCGACACTGGCCGTGCGCTCGCGCCCCGCCGCGCTCGCCGACGCCGACCCGGTGGCGCTCGCGCGCTCGGTGCTGGCCGACCTGGCGCAGCACGCCGCCAGCCGCGTCGTCGAACGCACGCGCGACGAGCTGCTGGGCACAATGGCCTGCCACGCCGCGGTGCGCGCCAATCGGCGGCTCATGATCGAAGAGATGAACGCGCTGCTGCGCGACATGGAAAGCACCGAGCGCAGCGATCAGTGCAATCATGGGCGGCCGACGTGGCGGCAGGTCACGCTGGCCGAACTCGATGCGCTGTTCATGCGCGGCCGATGAGCCCGGGCAGCCGAGTCGTGTCGCCAGCCTCGAGCGCCACACCGAGTCCAGGTCTACAAAAAATTACGCGATTGAAGTAATGTCTGCGCGCCCCTTCGCCGTTGATTTGACATGAACTCACGAACCGTTATCCGCCGCATTGCAGTCGCCGTCGCGGTGAGCGCCGCCTTCGCCGGCTGCGCCACCCTCGACACCCAGCAGCGCAAGTGGATCTTCCAGCCCAGCGACCGCACCTGGTGGGGCGGCGCGCAGGCCACCGAAGGCATGAACGACGTCTGGATCGAGTTCAAATCCGCCGAAGAGCAGCAGCCCGTCAAGCTCCACGGTCTGTGGCTGCCGCAACCACGGCGCAGTGACGCGCCGGTGCTGCTGTACCTGCACGGCGCGCGCTGGGACGTGCGCTCGTCGGCGCACCGCATGCGGCGCATGCACGAGCTCGGGTTTGCGGTGCTCGGCATCGACTACCGCGGCTTCGGCCAGAGCACGCAGCAACTGCCGAGCGAAGACCTGGCGCATGAAGACGCGCTCGCTGCGTGGCAATGGCTCGCCAAGCGCCAGCCGCAGTCCAAGCGCTTCGTCTTCGGTCATTCGCTGGGCAGCGCGATCGCGGTGCGGCTGGCCAGCGAGGTCGACGACGCCACCGGCGTCATCGTCGAAGGTGGCTTCACCTCCATCCCCGACGTCTTCTCGACGATGAAGTGGGGCTGGTTGCCGCTCGGCCCGCTGATCACGCAGCGCTTCGACGCCGCCTCGCGCCTGGACAAGCTCAAGGTGCCGCTGCTCGTCGTGCATGGCGCCAACGACAACCTGATCAAGCCCGAGCTCGGCAAGGCACTGTACGAGCGTGCCAGGCAGCCCAAGCGTTTCGTGCTGGTCGAGGGCGGCACGCACCACAACACCAATGCGGTCGGGCAGGTGCAGTACCGGCAGGCGGTATCCGAGTTGTTCGGCATGCAGGTGGCGACGCAGTGAGCCATCGGCAGCGGGCCGAGCGCCGGGCCGCGCCCAAGCCGGCTCGCGTCCCAAGGGTCACGAAGTGGCCCCTTCAGGTCCACGGCGATCGGCCGGCGACCTCGTCGGACGAGGGGCTCCCATGATCGAGGGGGAAAGACTCTCGAAGCGCATGGCCGCGCTCGGCCTGGCGTCGCGGCGCGAGGCCGACGAATGGATCGAGGCGGGTTGGGTCAAGGTCGATGGCCGCGTCGCGGTGCTCGGCCTGCGCGTCGGCCCTGACGTTCGCATCGAGATCGATCAGCGCGCGCAGCGCGAGCAGCTGCAGCGCATGACGGTGCTGCTGCACAAGCCGATCGGCTACGTCAGCGGCCAGGCCGAAGACGGCTATGCGCCGGCAGCCGTGCTGATCAAGCGAGAGAACCGCTGGAGTGAAGACCGCGTGCCCGCGCCGGCTTCGACGCTGCGCGGCCTGGCGCCCGCGGGCCGACTCGACATCGACTCCACCGGCCTGCTCGTTCTGACCCAGGATGGTCGCATCGCGCGCACGCTGATCGGCGAGGACTCGCGTGTCGAGAAGGAGTACCTGGTTCGCGTACGGCGCACGCAGCCCGGCGCGCTGCCTGCCGAGGACCTGGCGAAACTGCAGCACGGCCTCGTGCTCGACGACCAGCCGTTGAAGCCCGCCAAGGTGAGCTGGGCCAACGAGGACCAGTTGCGCTTCGTGCTGCGCGAGGGCAAGAAGCGACAGATCCGGCGCATGTGCGAGCTGGTCGGACTCGACGTCACGGGCCTGAAGCGCGTGCGCATCGGCAGCGTCGTGCTCGGCAAGCTGCCGCTCGGGCAGTGGCGCTACTTGCGAGCCGACGAGAGGTTCTGACGCAGCAACCGGCTGCGAGGCTCGTCAGTCAACCTCTGTGCTGCGCACTGCGGTGCGAGCCACCTTCGGAGCGGCCGGGCGGGGGCTCAAGGCGCTCGCGTCTGCTCGACCAACCTGCGCGCCGCGTCGCGCCACACCGGTTCGGCGGCGTTGGCGCGTTCAAGCGCGCGTGCCGCCGCGCTGCGCGCCGGCTCTCGCTCGCCGAGCGACCAGCGCGCCAGCGCCAGGTTGTGCCAGGCCGCGGCGCTGTCGTGGCGCGTCGCGGCGCGTTCGAACGACTGCGCCGCGCGCGGCCAGTCGTTGTGTGCCGCGTGCGCGTTGCCGGCGCCGATCAACGCCGGCAGGTTGTCGGGCCAGCGCGCGAGCAGGCTCGTGAACACCAAGAGGCGCTGCGAGGCCGAGGACACCGCGCGCTCGAAACCCACCGCGGCATCGACGGCGTCGGCTTCGCGTGCCGTGACCGGCAGCGCACCCGGCCGCATCGTCGCCATCGACCAATGCCCGCCGCGCGCCCAGGTGCGCTCGAACAGCGTGAAGGCCATCGACTCGCGCCGCGTCGTGCCGCTGCGCAGCAGCACGTCACGCGCGCCGCGGTCGTAGCCGACGAGCACCGCGTAGTGCCAGCGCGGCGCGATCGACAGGCCGAGGTTCTGCAGCACCACCAGAGGCTGCCGCGCGGCGACTTCAGCGCACGCCGCACCGAGCTCGCCCGGCAGCAGCACCGGCAGCGCGCCGGCGCGCCGCGCCGCGGCCAGCATCTCCACCTGCAACGTGCCCTCGCGCGCCGGCAGGAACACCTGCTCGGCGAGGCTTTCGGGCGTGACCTGCGCATACCCCGCATGCACCAGCACCGTGGCCAGTGCCGCGGGCCCGCAGTGGTAGGGCGTCTGCGGGAAGAACGGCACGGTGTCGAGCTCTGAAGCGCTCGGGCAGGCCGGGCGGTGCCGCCTTTGCGAACGCGTCGCTCTGCGGCGCCGGCGAGAGCGCCGCGCAGCCCGTCAGCACGAAGGGGGCGGGCAGCGCGGCGAGCAGCGTTCGGCGCTTCAGCGGATCGATCGCGTGAACGGGAAGATCTTGGTGAAGCCGAGGATGTCGGTGATCAGCAGCAGCACGAAGATGAAGACGATCACGCCGATCACATCGCCGCCGGCCGGTGCGGCGTCGATCTGCGCGGCGACATGCGCCGCCTCGGCATCGGTCAGTGCGGCAACGCGCTCGCGTGCCGCATCGACGCTGACGCCGCGCCCCTGCAGGGCCGCGATCACGTCGGCACGCTGCAGCGTCTGCTCGAGCAGCGCGCGGCCGGCAGGGGCTTGCGCCTGCTGCACTTGTTCGGCCGACAGCAGCGCGGCCGGTGCGGCCGTGGCAGCGGTGGTCTGCGCGACGCTGGCCGAGGCCATGCTCACGCTCAGTGCAGCGGCAATGAAGCGACGGGTCCGAGTGGTCATGAGAGCGGTCTCCGTTGTTGAATGAGGACCGCATCCTAGCGCGAACGCGCCCGCTGCTACGCTCGCGCACATGACCCGCAGCAGCGCGCTCGCCGCACCGCCTCCCGTGCTCAGCGTGCTGCAGGCCGCCACGCTGCTCGCGCTCTTGTTCGGCCTGCAACCGGTGGTGACCGATCTGTACCTGCCGACGCTGCCGCTGATCGCGCGCGAACTGGCCGCGCCGCTCGCGGCCACGCAGATGACGATGTCGGCGCTGATCCTGTCCTTCGGCCTGATGCAGCTGGTGTGGGGCCCGGTGGCCGATCGCTTCGGCCGGCGACCGGTGCTGCTGCTCGCGCTGGCGCTGATGGTGGCGGCGAGCGTCGGCGGCGCGCTCTCGCCCAGCATCGGCTGGCTGATCTTCTGGCGCGTCGCGCAGGGCGCGATGCTGGCCGCCTGTGTGGTGTGCGTGCGCGCGATCACGCGCGATCTGTACGAGCCGCAACAGGGTGCGCATGTGATGTCGCTGGCGCTGTCGGGCCTGGGCCTGATGGCGATTGCCTCGCCGATCGTCGGCGGCACGCTCGCCGCCACTTTCGGCTGGCGCGCCTGCCTGCTGGCCGTGGGCGCCTGCGCGGCGCTGACCTGCGTGATGGTTGCGCTGCGCCTGCCCGAGACGCTGGCGCAGCGCAATCACGAAGCGCTGCACGCCGCTGCGTTGCTGCGCAACGCGCGCAGCGTGCTCGCCAACCCGACGTTTCGCGCCTGGACGCTGCTCATCGCCGGCACCTACGGCGGCCTGTTCGTGCTGCTGTCGGCGTCGTCGTATGCCTACATCGGCGTGCTCGGCCTGTCGAGCGCGCAGTACGGCATGACGATGGCGGGCGGCTCCTTCGTCTATCTGCTCGGCACCTTCGTCTGCCGCCGCTGGCTGCCGCAGCTCGGCATGGCGGGCACGGTGCGGCGCGGTGCGTTCTTCAGCATCGCCGGCGGGCTGGGCATGGCGGCGTGCGGCTTCATGAGCGCGCCGCCGCTGGCCGCCGTGCTGCTCGCGCATGGCCTGTACACCTTCGGCCACGGCATGCACCAGCCCTGCGGCCAGGCCGGTGCGGTCGCGCCCTTTCCGCAAGCCGCCGGCGTGGCCTCGGCGCTCACCGGTTGCATCGTCGCCCTGGTGGCCTTCGGCATCGGCCTGTGGCTCGGCGCCGCACTCGACGGCACATTGCGGCCACTCGGTCTTGGTTTGGCCGCTGCGGCATGCGCCACCGCCGCGGTGGCGTGGACGCTCGTTGCCCGGCACGGCGATGCGCATGACCACCCCCGGAGCGGCTTGGCCGCGCCCCCTCGACGGGGGCGCTGCCAGCCCGGCAGAGCCGGATGCGCGGCGGCCGCCGGGTTGACGCGCACGCATGAAGCAGCCCCTGTGCATTGCGGGCCCCAGCGCCAGCGGCAAGAGCGCGTTGGCATTGCAGATCGCCGAGCGCTGGCCGGTGGAGATCGTCAGCGTCGATTCGGCGCTGGTGTATCGCGGCATGGACATCGGCAGCGCCAAGCCGAGCACGGCCGAACGCGCGGCGGTGCCGCACCACCTGATCGACATCCGCGACCCGGAGCAGCCCTACTCCGCCGCGCTCTTCGTCGCCGATGCGCGCCGCGCGTGCGAAGAGATCGCGGCGCGCGGCAAGCATGCGCTGCTGGTGGGCGGCACGATGCTGTACTTCAAGGCGCTGAGCGACGGGCTCGACGCGATGCCGGCGTCCGACGCAGCGCTGCGCGCGCAGCTCGAGGTCGAGGCCGCGGCCCGTGGCTGGCCTGCGCTGCACACCGAGCTGGCGCGCGTCGATGCCGTCACCGCGTCACGGCTGGCCCCCAACGATGCACAGCGCATCGGCCGCGCGCTCGAAGTCTGGCGCGCGAGCGGGCGCGCGCTGTCCAGCTTTCACACGCAGCGCAGCGCCGTGACGACGCAACCCTTGATCGCGCTCGAACCCGACGACCGCGCCTGGCTGCACGAGCGCATCGCCGCGCGCTTCGATGCCATGCTCGACGCCGGTCTCATCGACGAAGTGCGGCGCCTGCGCGAACGGACCGGCGTGCATGCCCAGTTGCCGTCGATGCGCGCTGTCGGCTATCGGCAGGTCTGGGCCGCGCTCGACGCGGGCTTGACGGGCGACGCGTTGCGCGCCGACGTGCGCGAGCGCGCCCTCGCAGCCACGCGCCAGCTCGCCAAGCGCCAGCTGACCTGGTTGCGATCGATGCCGCAGCGCGAGCGCGTGGCCTGCGACGGGGCCGATGCGATCGAGGCCAGTCTGCGCATCGTCGCGCGGCACTGGGGGCCGGCGTGAGCGTGCTGCTGTCGGTGCAGGGCTTGAGCAAACGCTTTGGCACGACATCGGTCTTCGCCGACGTTTCGTTCACGCTCGCGCGCGGCGAAGTCGTGGCCGTGCTCGGCGAATCGGGCGTCGGCAAATCGACGCTGCTCAACTGCATCGCCGGCCTCGAAGCCGCCGACGGCGGCGAGGTGCAGCTCGAGGGCAAGCCCCTGCCCCGGCGCGACGAGCGCGCGCTGGCGCATTGGCGGCGCGCCCATCTCGGTTTCGTCTTCCAGGCCTTTCACGTGCTGCCGCACCTGAGCGTGGCGCAGAACGTGGCGCTGCCGCTGCTGCTGCTGGGCCGGCCCGACGCCGCGCGCGTGCAGGCGATGCTGCGCGGCGTCGGCATCGATGAGCTCGCCGAGCGCGCGCCGCGCACGCTCTCCGGCGGCCAGTTGCAGCGCGTCGCCATCGCGCGCGCGCTGGTGCACGCGCCGCCGCTGGTGCTGGCCGACGAGCCCACCGGCAACCTCGATGCGAGCACGGCCGGGCGCGTCATCGAGATGCTGGCGCAGCAGGTGCGCTCGCAGGGCGCGGCGTGCCTGATCGTCACGCACTCGCAGGGTGCGGCGGCGCAGGCCGATCGAGTGCTGCAATTGACATCGCGGGGCATGGCGTGAGCACCCTGCTGCGACACCTCATTTGGCCCGAGTGGCGCGCCCACCCGTGGCGCATCGCGATGGCGCTGCTGGCCGTCGCACTCGGCGTGGCGCTGGCCTGGTCGGTGCATCTGATCAACGCCTCGGCGCTGGCCGAGTTCGCGGGCGCGGTGCGTGCGGTGCAGGGCGAGCCCGATGCGTCGTTGTCATGCCAACAGCGCGAAGGCTGCGACGACAGGGTCGTCGATGCGCTGGCGGCGCGGCGCGAGGTCGTGACCGTGCTGCCCGTCGTCGAAGTCGACAGCTACGCGCTCGATGCGCAGGGCAAGCGTGTGCCGCTGCGCCTGCTCGGTATCGATGCGCTGCAGGTCGGCGCGCTCGCGCCGGCCTTGCTGCCGCGTGCGGCCAAGGACGAAGCGAGAACGGCGTGGGTCGATCCCGATGCCGTCTTCCTCAACCCCGCGGCGCTGCGCCGGCTCGGCGCGAGCGAAGGCGCAACCCTGCGCGTGCAGCACGGCAGCGCCAGCGTGGCCTTGCGCGTGGCCGGTCGCATCGCTGCCGACGGTGTGGCGCTGGCGGTGATCGACATCGCCGGCGCGCAGCACCACTTCGGCTTCGCACAGCGCATCACGCGCATCGACCTGCGACTGGCTGCGGGTGCCGAGGCGCCGCCCGCACCCGATGGCTGGCGCCTGACGCGCGCCGACGACGCCGAGCAGCGCGTCTCCAACATCTCGCGCGCCTACCGCATCAACCTCACGGTGCTGGCGCTGGTGGCTCTGTTCGTCGGTGCGTTTCTGGTCTTCGCGGTGATGGCGCTGGCAGTGGCGCAGCGCGTGCCATCGCTGGCGCTGCTCGGTGTGCTCGGCTTGTCGGCGAGCGAGCGTTCTCGACTCGTGCGCGCCGAGTGCGCGCTGCTGGGCGTCGCCGGCAGCGTGCTCGGCATCGCACTCGGCACGGCGCTGGCGCAAGGCGCATTGCGCTGGCTCGCCGGCGATCTCGGCGGCGGCTACTTCCCCGGCATCGCGCCGCGATTGCAGTTCGCGTGGCCGGATGCGATCGGCTTTGCCTTGCTCGGTGTGGCGGCGACGATGCTCGGCGGCTGGCTGCCGGCGAAGCAGGCCGCGGCGCTCGCGCCGGCGCAGGCGCTGAAGGGCCTCGGAGGCACCGGCATGGCGCCGCGCTCGCCGTGGCGCGGGCCCTTGCTCT
Source organism: uncultured beta proteobacterium (assembly GCA_963738605.1). Taxonomy (GTDB): domain Bacteria; phylum Pseudomonadota; class Gammaproteobacteria; order Burkholderiales; family Burkholderiaceae_C; genus CADEEN01. Next base: position 233,611 of record CAVTXG010000010.1, on the reverse strand, counting down.
TGCTCGGCGCTGCACCGCTCGCGCTGGCGCCGCCGCTCGCGGGCTTGCCGATCGCGGCCTATGCGTCGGTGGCGCTGCTCTTGCTCGGTGGCGTGGCCTGTGTGCCGCTGCTGATCGACGTCGCCATTGAGCCCCTCGCTCGACGAGTACGTCGAGCGATTCCCCAAGGGAATGCGGGCCGGCTTGGGAGCGGCCCGGCGCTCGGCCCGCTGGCGCGCATGCTGAGCAGCCCATCGCCTTTGCCGCTGCTCGCCATCACGCGAGCGCATCACGAGCGCGATGCGGCGGCCGTCGCCGTGGCCGGCGTCGTCGCCAGCCTGGCGCTCGCCGTCGCGCTGACCGTGATGGTGGCGAGCTTTCGTGACGGCGTTGCGCGCTGGCTCGATCGCGTGCTGCCGGCCGATCTGTACTTGCGCAGCGCCACGCAGAGCAGCGCGGCAGACCAGGCGTTCCTGTCGCCGGCGTTCGTCGCTGCGGCAGCGCGCGTGCCGGGCGTGGCGCGCATCGAAGCCGCGCGCACGCGGCCGATGACGCTCGCGCCCGACTTGCCGGCTGTCGTGCTGATCGCGCGGCCGCTGCACGACCCGGCCGCGGCGCTGCCATTGCTCGATGCGCCGCTGCCTGCGCGCGACGGCCTGCCCGGTGTCTTCGTCAGCGAAGCGATGCAGCGCTTGTACGAAGCGCAACCCGGCAGCGAGTTGACACTGCCTGTCGGCGATGCCGCAGCGACGAGCCATCCGTCGGGAGGGAACACGCTGCGCGTGTTCGTGCGCGGCGTCTGGCGCGATTACGCACGCCAGTTCGGCGCGATCGCCATCGACCGCGCCGATTACCAGCGCGCCACCAACGACACGCGCCTGAACGACCTGTCGATCTGGCTCGAGTCCGGCGCGCGCGTCGAGGCGGTGCAAGCCGCGTTGCGCGCCGCCGCCGGCGAGCAGGCGCTCTTCGACATGGCCTCGGCGACGCAGTTGCGCGCGCTCTCGCTCGACATCTTCGATCGCAGCTTCGCGGTGACGCGCTGGCTGCAGATCGTCGCCATCGCCATCGGACTGGCCGGCATCGCGGCGAGTTTTTCGTCGCAGGCACTGGCGCGGCGGCGCGAGTTCGGGCTGCTCGCGCACCTGGGTTTCACGCGCACGCAGATCGTCACGCTGGTCGCCGCCGAGGGCCTGACATGGACGGCCGCCGGCGCGCTCGTCGGCCTGCTCACCGGGCTCGCGGTGGCGGCAGTGCTGGTGCACGTCGTCAACCCGCAGAGCTTTCACTGGACCATGGAGCTGCTCGTGCCCTGGGCCCGCATCGGCGCGCTGCTGCTCGGTGTGCTCGTCGCCGGCAGCCTGACCGCCGCGCTCGCCGCACGCGCGGCGGCGGGGCGCGACGTGATCGCCGCGGTGAAGGCGGATTGGTGATGCAGTGGCCGCGGCGCGCCTTGCTGGCATGGCTCGGCGCCGGCGCGCTGCCGGCAGGCGCGCAGCAGGCGGCACCGCGCACGCTGGTCTTTCCGCGCGATCACGGCGCGCATCCCGAATTCGGCATCGAGTGGTGGTACGTCACCGGCTGGCTTCAGCGCGTGGACGCGAACAACGACACACCCGCTTGGGGCTTCCAGCTGACCTTCTTCCGCTCGCGCACCGGCCTTGCGCAAAACATCGAGAGCCGCTTCGCCGCACGCCAGCTGCTGTTCGCGCACGCCGCGCTGTCCGACGTGGCCGAGCGCCGCTTGCTGCACGCCGAGCGCCTCGCGCGCTGGAGCGGCGACGCGCAGGCGCCGCGCGCAGCCGCTGCGCTCGACGACACGCATGTGCACATCGGCGACTGGCGGCTCGAACGCCGCAGCGCGGGCTACGCCGCGCGAACAGGCGAAGACAGCGCGGGCTACGCCGCGCGCTGGGGCGACGACGCCGCAGGCTTCGCCCTGGACGCAGCCTTCACGCCGACGCAGCCGCTGCTGCTGCAGGGCGACCGCGGCTTCAGCCGCAAGGGACCGCAGGCGGGCAACGCCAGCCACTACTACAGCCAGGTCCAGTTGACCGTGCAGGGCCAACTCACGCGCGCGCGCCAACGCAGCGCTGTGCGCGGCCGCGCCTGGCTCGATCATGAATGGAGCGGCTCGCTGATGCCCGATGGCGCCGTCGGCTGGGACTGGATCGGCATGAACCTCGACGACGGCAGCGCGCTCACCGCGTTTCGCCTGCGCGACGCCCGCGGCATCGCCGTATGGTCAGGCGGCAGCCTGCGCGCGCGCGACGGCACGCAGCGCAGCTTCGTCGAAGGCGAGGTGACGTTCGAGCCCTTGCGTCAATGGAGCAGCGCCGCGACGCGCGCCAACTACGTGGTGCACTGGCGCGTGCGCTGCCCGGCGGGCGCGTTCGAGGTGCGCGCGCTGTTCGACGCGCAGGAACTCGATGCGCGCAACAGCACCGGCACGGTGTATTGGGAAGGGCTTGCAGCGCTGCACCGCGCCGACGACGGGCTGCGCGCCGGCTGGGGCTACCTCGAGATGACCGGCTACGCTCACGCCGCTGCGCCTGTAGCCGCTCAACCCGTACCACTGAGCCAGTCGCTGCGGCTCCACGGCAGGTCGAAGCTGCTGGGCGACTCGACGGCGTCGACGGCCGCCGGCGTGCGCACGCAATTGCGGCCGGCGTTCTTGGCGGTGTACAGGGCACGGTCGGCGTCGGCGATGAGCGCGCCGACGGTGTCGTGCGCGATGCCGAGCGTGCCCACGCCCACGCTCATCGTCGTGCTGATGCGTTCCCCGCGCCAGTCGAGCGCGATCTTGGCGACGCGCTCGCGGCAGCGCTCGGCCACGTCGAGCGCGCCCAATGTGTCGGTGTGCGGCAGAAAGACGATGAACTCTTCGCCGCCGAAACGGCCGAGGAAGTCGGCATGGCGCAGGGTGTCGGCGATGGCACGCGCGATCTCGCGCAGCATCAGGTCCCCGGCGAGATGGCCGTGCAGATCGTTGACGCGCTTGAAGTGATCGACGTCGAGCATCAGCATCGCCGCGCCCATGTCGTAGCGGCGGCAACGCGCCCATTCGCGGTCGGCCAGCACCAGGAACTGGCGGCGGTTGTAGACGCCGGTGAGCTCGTCGCGCGTGGCCAGGATGTCGAGCTGCACGCGCGCGGCCTCCAGGTCATGCAGCATGCGCATCAGCGGCCAGACCAGTGCGCCGGCCAACAGCCCGACGCCGAGCGTCGCCGCCGAGACCAGACGCAGATCCCACGCCGCGCCGGCGGCCCAGATCGCGGCGAGGCTCGCCAAGGCCGCCAGCACCGCCCCGATACCCGCTGCCGCCAGCGTGACGCGCCGCGCGTCATGCTTGAGCAGGCGACGGCGCAGGCGCAGCCAGCGGCGGTTGGAGCGGGTGCGAAGGGACATCGGGCAAATGCGTTTGGCGACGTGACAGAAGGCATTCGACCACAGTGCCGCTGCGCTTCACAGAGTGCTTCGTCGAATCGACGCCGGAGCGTGGGGGAAACCGCCGCCCCGGCGTTACACCAAGCCGCCCGGCGTCGTCGTGGCGCCACGCCCGGCCGATAGACTGCCCGTCGTGGCAGACAAGAAATCCAACGAACGCCAGAAAGCCGACAGCCCGCGCTCGCTTTCCGGGCTGGCCCCATTCCTGCGGCCGTACCGGCTGCAGATCGGCCTGGCGGTGCTTTTCCTGGTGATGGCCGCGGCAAGCACACTGGTGCTGCCGGTGGCGCTGAAGTCGCTGATCGACAGCGGGCTGGTCTCGGCCGACCCGGGCGCACGCGTGATGGCGCTGCGCGAGCATTTCTTCGCCCTGTTCCTCGTCGGCGCCGCGCTCGGCCTGTTCTCGGCGGCGCGGTTCTACATGGTGAGCTGGCTCGGCGAGCGCGTCACCGCGGACTTGCGCAACGCGGTGTACGCGCATGTCGTCGAGCAAAGCCCCGAATTCTTCGAAACGACGCAGACCGGCGAGGTGCTGTCGCGCCTGACCACCGACACCACGCTGGTGCAGACCGTCGTCGGCTCGAGCTTGAGCATGGGACTGCGCAACACGGTGATGGGCATCGGCGCGCTCGGCATGCTCGTCATCACCAACCCGTATGTCATGACGCAGGTGCTCGGCATCCTGGTGCTCGTCGTGCTGCCCAGCCTGTTCTTCGGCCAGCGCGTGCGCAAGCTCTCGCGTGCGAGCCAGGACCGCGTCGCCGACACCAGCGCGATCGCCGCCGAAGTGCTGAACGCGATTCCGGTGGTGCAGAGCTACAACCAGCAGCAGCGCGAGTCGGCGCGCTTTTCAGCAGCCACCGAAGCCGCATTCGACACCGCCAAGAAGCGTACGCGCGTGCGCTCGATGCTGGTGGCCTTCATCATCACCGCCACCTTCGGCGCGCTGCTGTGGGGCCTGTACCAGGGCACGCAGGCGGTGATCCGCGGCGACATCACGGCCGGGCACCTCGGCCAGACCGTCGTCTATGTGCTGATCCTCGTCTCATCGGTCGCGGTGCTCTCCGAGGTGTATGGCGACCTGCTGCGCGCGGCCGGCGCCACCGAACGTTTGATGGAACTTCTGGCGACGCGCTCGCCGGTGGTCGATGCACCCTCGCCTCGCGCCTGGCCCGCGGTCAAAGGCGGCTCGTCCGTGCGGCTGCACAACGTCACGTTCAACTACCCGTCGCGCCCGAACCAGCCGGCGCTGCGCGACATGTCGCTCGACGTGCGGCCCGGAGAAACCGTCGCACTCGTCGGGCCCAGCGGCGCCGGCAAGAGCACCGTGCTGCAACTGCTGCTGCGCTACTACGACGCGCAACAAGGCACCGTGTCCATCGACGGCGTGCCGCTGCGCGAAGCCGCGCTGGCGGACCTGCGGGCGCGTGTCGGCATCGTGCCGCAGGACAGCGTGGTGTTCTCGGCCAACGCGCTGGAGAACATCCGCTACGGCCGGCCCGAGGCGAGCGACGACGAAGTCAAGGGCGCCGCGGTCGCGGCCTTCGCGCACCCCTTCATCGCTGGTCTGCCCGAGGGCTACGCCACCTTCCTCGGCGAGCGCGGCGTGCGTCTTTCCGGCGGCCAGCGCCAGCGCATCGCCATCGCGCGCGCGATGCTGAAGAACCCGCCGCTCTTGTTGCTCGACGAAGCCACCAGCGCGCTCGATGCCGAAAGCGAACGCATGGTGCAAGCCGCCCTCGACGCCGCGATGCGCGGCCGCACGACCATCGTCGTCGCGCACCGCCTGGCCACCGTGCTGCGCGCCGATCGCATCGTCGTGCTGGATCACGGACGTATCGTCGATGTCGGCACGCATGCCGAGCTGGTGGCGCGAGGCGGCCTGTACGCGCGGCTGGCGGCGATGCAGTTCGATCTGGAGCCGGTGGCACAGGCGGTCGCCGGATAATCATGCTGATGCACGCCCGCCCGATCCGCTCCCAATACGAAGACTTCATGCGCCACGTCTTCGAGCATGGCGTGGACAAGGCCGACCGCACCGGCACCGGCACCAAGAGCGTCTTCGGCCACCAGATGCGCTTCGATCTGAACGAAGGCTTCCCGCTGGTGACGACGAAGAAGGTGCACCTCAAGTCGATCATCCTCGAGCTGCTGTGGTTCCTGCGCGGCGACGGCAATGCGAAGTGGCTGCAGGAGCGCGGCGTGACGATCTGGGACGAGTGGGCCAGGCCGGATGGCGACCTCGGCCCGGTGTACGGCGTGCAGTGGCGAAGCTGGCCGACGCCCGATGGCGGCCACATCGACCAGATCGCGCAAGTGGTGCAGCAGTTGAAGACCAACCCCGACAGCCGCCGCATCATCGTCAGCGCCTGGAACGTGGCGGAGCTCTCCAAGATGGCGCTGATGCCGTGCCACGCCTTCTTCCAGTTCTACGTCGCGCGAGAAAGCTCTCCTGCCAGCTCTACCAGCGCAGCGCCGACATCTTCCTCGGCGTGCCCTTCAACATCGCCAGCTACGCGCTGCTCACGCACATGCTGGCGCAGCAGTGCGACCTCGGCGTCGGCGATTTCATCTGGACCGGCGGCGATTGCCACATCTACAGCAACCACCATGAGCAGGTGACGCTGCAACTGAGCCGCGAGCCGCGGGCGTATCCGACGCTCGCGATCAAGCGCCGGCCGGCGTCGATCTTCGACTACGAGTACGAGGATTTCGCGGTCGAACGGTATGACCCGTGGCCGGCGATCAAGGCGCCGGTGGCGGTGTAGCAACCGGACCCAGCGCGATGCCGCGCGCAGGATTGAACAGACTGGGGATGGACCGCGCGCCATCGCGCCGTTACGGTGCCGCGCACCATCTTTCGGGAGTGCAAGGATGTTTCCCTGGCTCTGGTTCTTTGCGCCGCAGGTCCACTTTCCGTGGAGCGGCAGCGTGGCGCAGCAGATCGCGCCCGACACCGACTGGTTCTTCGCCGGCATCCCACGCAGCGCCGGAGACGCGCGCATCGAGCGCGAGGCTTTCGCCGTCGCCTCCTACGGCAAGCAGCTCGGCCTGATCACCGAGGTACTGCTCGCGCTGGCGCAGGAGGCGCCGCCGAAGTCGGCGCAAGCGCGTGAATCGGTCGCGCGGCTGAAGAAGATTCGCGACGAGATCGAGCAAATCAAGTCGCGGGAGGCCGAGCGTTGGGTCGAGGCCCTGGCCGTCGAGCTGCGCGAGGTACAGCGGCGCGGCGGCGCCAAGGCGCAAGCCTTGCGGGCGCGCTTGCAGCCCTTGTTGGAGGCACGCCCCTGAGTACCCGGTTTCACAACGATGCCGCAGCGCTGGCCCGCGTCTTGCACCCGGCCGGCCATGCCGGCCGATGACGCCCCTCCCAAGCGCCTGTCCGTCCTGATCGTCACCGACCCACAGGCCGAGGTTGGCGAGCGCCCGGACGACGCGCACGCCATCGCGCAGGCGCTCTCCGACGCCGGCTCGCTGGTGCTGGGCGTGCGCGCCGGCGATGCCACGCTGCCTGAGGCGATCGAGCAGTTGCAGCCCGACGTGGTGGTGGTGCGCAGCAACTCGGGCGTGCGCGACGTACTCGAACACATCGCGGTGGCGACGCAGCACGCGCGCCGGCCGATTGCTCTCTTCACCGACAGCGAAGACCGGCCGACGATGCGCGAGGCGCTGGGCGCCGGCGTCTCGGCCTACGTCGTCAAGGGCGCGAGCCGCGAGCGCGTCCAGTCGGTGATCGACGTTGCCGTCGAGCGCTTCGCCGCCGAAGAGGCGCTGCGCAACGAACTGGCGAGCACGAAGACCGAACTCGCCGACCGCAAGCTGATCGATCGCGCCAAGCGCCTCTTGATGACGAAGAAGTCACTCGCCGAGCCCGAGGCGCATCGCTTTCTGCAAGACCTGGCGATGAGCCGCGGCATCCGCCTGCGCGATGCGGCCGAGCGCGTAATCGATCTCGAATCGCTCATCGGCTGAGGTTCGAGTGATTGCTTTTGGTGCAGCGGACGCGCCCTGAGCACCAAGGCGGTTCCGTACCTCGGTGAAACCGGCTTGCGTCCAGGCGATCGCCACGTGTTCGCCCCGTGTGACCGGTCTGGCACAGCGCTTGCAATAGCTGCTTCGGCAATGCAGCAAGGGCGCTGCAAGGCTTCTCTGAGTTGAGTCATGGCGTCAGGGCCAATGGGGGCCCATCGAGCGGCAACGCTCGGTGGGCCCGTTTTTCTTTCTGCCGGGAGCATCGAGGCATGAACGACACGAAGGACATCGACATGGGCCGCCGCAAAGCCGTCCGCACCGCAGCGATTGCCACCGCAGGGCTCGTCATCGACCCCGCACTGCGCGCCGTCGCCCATGCGCAGGGCAGCGACAAGCCCGAAAAGGAAGAGGTGCGCATCGGCTTCATTCCGCTCACCGACTGCGCCAGCGTGGTCATGGCCTCCGTGCTCGGCTTCGACAAGAAGTACGGCGTGAAGATCGTCGCCACCAAGGAGGCTTCGTGGGCCGGTGTGCGCGACAAGCTCGTCAACGGCGAGCTCGACATGGCGCATGTGCTGTGGGGCCTGGTCTATGGCGTGCACATGGGCGTCGGCGGGCCGAAGAAGGACATGGCGATCCTGATGAACCTGAACCACAACGGGCAGGCGATCACGCTGTCAAAAAAACTCGCCGACAAGGGCGCCAAGGACGGCGCCTCGCTGGCCAAGGTGATGGCCGCGGAAAAGCGTGAGTACACGTTTGCGCAGACCTTCCCCACCGGCACGCACGCGATGTGGCTGTACTACTGGCTCGCGGCCAGCGGCATCAACCCGATGAAGGACGCCAAGGTCATCACCGTGCCGCCGCCGCAGATGGTGGCCAACATGCGCGTCGGCAACATGGACGGCTACTGCGTCGGCGAGCCGTGGAACCACCGCGCCATCATCGACGGCATCGGCGTCACCGCGGCGACAACGCAGGACATCTGGCGCGATCACCCCGAGAAGGCGCTGGGCACCACCAGCGAGTTCGTCAAGAAGTACCCCAACACCTCGCGCGCAGTGGTGATGGCAATTCTCGAAGCCGGGCGCTGGATCGATGCCAACCTGTCGAACAAAAGCAAGATGGCCGACACCATCGCCGACAAGTCCTACGTCAACACCAGCGTCGATGCGATCAACCAGCGCATCCTCGGCCGCTACCAGGACGGCATGGGCAAGACCTGGGACGACCCGAACCACATGAAGTTTTTCAACGACGGCATGGTCACCTATCCGTACCTGAGTGACGGCATGTGGTTCCTGACGCAGCACAAGCGCTGGGGTCTGCTGAAGGACCATCCGGACTACCTTGCCGTGGCCAAGTCGATCAACCAGACGGCGATCTACAAGCAGGCCGCGAGCGCGATGAAGATCAACTTGCCGACGAGCGACCTGCGCAGCAGCAAGATGATCGACGGCGTGGTCTGGGACGGCAAGGACCCGGCCAAGTACGCCGATTCGTTCAAGGTGCGCGCGAGCGCGGCATAAGGAGAGCGTCATGGTCAGTGCCGTCTTTCATTCGCCGTTGGAAGCGTCGCAGCAACTTGCAGAAGAGAAGGCGCGCAACGCCGCTCGCCCCGAGGTATCGAAGGGCCGCATCGAAGAGGCTTCGATCCCTCAGCCTGAACGGAAGTTGGACTGGCGTGAGTTCTGGCTGCGCGTGCTGCCGCCTCTGATCGGCGTCGCCCTGCTGATCGGGGTGTGGGCGCTGCTCACCGCCAAGAGCACGACATTCCCGACGCCGTGGGCCACGTTCGACGCCGCCGTCAAGCTCTTTGCCGATCCGTTCTATCGCAACGGCCCGAACGACCAGGGCATCGGCTGGAACGTGCTGTTCTCTCTCGAGCGCGTCGGCGTCGGCTTCGGCCTGGCGGCGCTGGTGGGCATCCCGCTCGGTTTCATCATCGGCCGCTTCACTTTCTTCAACCGCATGGCGCAGCCGCTGATCAGCTTGCTCAAGCCGGTGTCGCCGCTGGCCTGGTTGCCGATCGGCCTGCTGGTCTTCAAGAGCGCCAACCCGGCCGCGATCTGGACCATCTTCATCTGCTCGATCTGGCCGATGGTGATCAACACCGCGGTCGGCGTGCAGCGCGTGCCGCAGGATTACCTGAACGTGGCGCGCGTGCTCGCGCTGTCCGAGTGGAAGGTCATCACGCGCATCCTGCTGCCCGCGGTGCTGCCCTACATGCTGACCGGCGTGCGCCTGTCGGTGGGCACGGCGTGGCTGGTGATCGTCGCGGCCGAGATGCTGACCGGCGGCGTCGGCATCGGCTTCTGGGTCTGGGACGAGTGGAACAACCTCAACGTCAAGCACATCCTGATCGCGATCTTCGTCATCGGTCTGGTCGGACTGCTGCTCGAGATGGCGTTGATGGCAATCGCGAAGAGGTTCTCCAATGAGTAAGACACGAGCTTCATCAAGGTCGAACACGCCGAGATGGTGTTCGACACACGCAAGGGCAAGTTTCACGCGCTGTGCGACATCAACCTGTCGGTGCGCCAGGGCGAGTTCGTAACCCTGATCGGCCACTCCGGCTGCGGCAAGAGCACCCTGCTGAACCTGATCGCCGGGCTGCTGCGGCCCACCAGCGGCGCCCTGCTCTGCGCCGAGCGCGAGATCACCGCGCCCGGGCCGGAGCGCGGCGTGGTCTTCCAGAACCACTCGCTGCTGCCGTGGCTTTCGTGCTTCGACAACGTGCACCTCGCGGTCGAGCGCGTCTTCGGCGCCACCGAAGGCCGCGCCGCATCTGAAGGCGCGTACCGAAGCGGCGCTCGATCTCGTCGGCATGAGCCACGCCCTGGGCAAGCGCCCGCAAGAAATCTCCGGCGGCATGAAGCAGCGCGTGGGCATCGCGCGCGCGCTGGCGATGGAGCCCAAGGTGCTGCTGATGGACGAGCCCTTCGGCGCGCTCGACGCGTTGACGCGCGCCAAGCTGCAGGACGAGCTGCTGGCGATCGTCGCGCGCACCGGATCGCACCGTGGTGATGGTGACGCACGACGTTGATGAAGCCGTGCTGCTGTCCGACCGCATCGTGATGATGACCAACGGCCCGGCGGCCACCATCGGCGGCATCGTCAGCGTGCCGATCGCGCGCCCGCGCGAGCGCGTCGCACTGGCCGAAGACCCGACCTACGTGCACTGCCGCAAGGAGGTGCTGGAGTTCCTCTACACGCGCCACGGGCATGTCGAGAAGGAGGCAGCGTGAAGCGAGACCTTCCTGCGCAGAAGCTGAGACTCGTCGTCGTCGGCAACGGCATGGCCGGCATCCGCGCGCTCGAGGAGCTGCTGAAGATGGCGCCCGACCTGTACGACGTCACCGTCTTCGGCGCCGAGCCACACCCGAACTACAACCGCATCCTGCTCTCGCCGGTACTGGCCGGCGAGCAGACGATCGACGAGATCATCCTCAACCCGCTGTCGTGGTACGCCGAACAAGGCGTCACGCTGCACACCGGCAAGAAGGTGACGAAGATCGACCGGATCAAGCGTGTCGTCGTCGCCGACGACGGCACCGAGGCGGCGTACGACCGCCTGCTGCTGGCCACCGGCAGCAACCCCTTCATCCTGCCGGTGCCGGGCAAGGAGCTGCAAGGCGTCATCACCTACCGCGACATCGCCGACACGCAAGCGATGATCGACGCGTCGACGACGTACAAGAAGGCGGTCGTCATCGGCGGCGGCCTGCTCGGCCTGGAAGCGGCCAACGGCCTGATGCTGCGCGGCATGGAGGTCACGGTCATCCACATCATGCCGTGGCTGATGGAGCGCCAGCTCGACGAGCATGCCGGCAAGCTGCTGCAGCGCTCGCTCGAAGCGCGAGGCATCCGTTTCGAGATCGGTGCCAACACCGAGGCGCTGATTGCGGACAAGGATGGGCGCGTCATGGCCGTCAGATTCAAAGACGGCCGCGAGATTCCAGCCGACCTCGTCGTCATGGCCGCCGGCATCCGCCCCAACACCACGCTGGCCGAGGGCGCGGGCCTGCACGTCAGCCGCGGCATCGTCGTCAACGACACGCTGCAGACCATCACCGACCCGCGCATCTACGCCGTGGGCGAATGCGCGGCGCACCGCGGCATCGCCTACGGGCTGGTGGCGCCCCTCTTCGAGCAAGGCAAGGTCTGCGCCACGCACCTGGCGCAGTTCGGCATCGGCCGCTATTCGGGCAGCACCACCAGCACCAAGTTGAAGGTCACCGGCATCGACCTGTTCTCGGCCGGCGACTTCATGGGCGGCAAGGAGCATGAAGAGATCGTGCTCAACGATCCTTTCGGCGGCGTCTACAAGAAGCTCGTCATCAAGGACGACAAGCTCGTCGGCGCCTGCCTGTACGGCGACACGGTGGACGGCTCGTGGTACTTCAAGCTGATGCGCGAAGGCCGCAAGATCGCCGACATCCGCGACAAGCTGATGTTCGGCGAGAGCAACATCGGCGACACCGGGCACGAGGGCAACACGCGAGCGGCGAGCATGGCCGACGGCGACGAAGTCTGCGGCTGCAACGGCGTCAACAAGGGCGCGATCTGCAAGGCGATCAAGGACAAGGGCCTGTTCACGCTCGACGAGGTGCGCAAGCACACCAAGGCCAGCGCCTCCTGTGGTTCGTGCACCGGGCTGGTCGAGCAGCTCCTGATGTTCACCGCCGGTGGCGACTACTCCAAGCCGCCGACGAAGAAAGCGATGTGCGGCTGCACCGACGCCAGCCACGCCGAGGTGCGCCAGGGCATCCGCGATCAGCACTGGCTGGCGATCGACGCGGTGCAGCGCGGCATGGGCTGGCGCACGCCCAACGGCTGCGCCTCGTGCCGGCCGGCGCTGAACTACTACCTGCTCTCCACCTGGCCGAAGGAAGCCGAGGACGATCCGCAGAGCCGCTACATCAACGAACGCAGCCACGCCAACATCCAGAAGGACGGCACCTACAGCGTGATCCCGCGCATGTGGGGCGGCGAGACCACGCCGAGCGAGCTGCGGCGCATCGCCGACGCGGCCGAGAAATACCAGGTGCGCACGGTGAAAGTCACCGGCGGCCAGCGCATCGACCTGCTCGGCGTGAAGAAGGAAGACCTGCCCGCCATCTGGAAGGACATCGGCATGGCCTCGGGCCACGCCTATGCGAAGGCGCTGCGCACGGTGAAGACCTGCGTCGGCAGCGAGTGGTGCCGTTTCGGTACACAGGACTCGACGCAGATGGGCAAGGATCTGGAACGCGCACTCTGGCGCATGTACGCGCCGCACAAGGTCAAGCTCGCGGTGAGCGGCTGCCCTCGCAACTGCGCCGAATCCGGCATCAAGGACGTGGGCGTCATCGGCGTGGACTCCGGCTGGGAGATCTACGTCGCCGGCAACGGCGGCATCAAGACCGAGGTCGCGCAGTTCCTGTGCAAGCTGAAGACGCCGGACGAGGTGCTCGAATACAGCGGCGCCTTCCTGCAGCTGTACCGCGAGGAAGGCTGGTACCTGGAGCGCACGGTGCACTACGTGTCGCGCGTCGGGCTCGACTACGTGAAGAAGAAGGTCCTCGACGACGCCGCCAACCGCAAGGCACTGTGGGAGCGGCTGCAGTTCAGCCTCGATGGCGAGCCCGATCCCTGGTTCGAGCACGAGAAGGCCAAGGTCGATCTGCGGCAGTTCGAGGCGGTGCCGTCATGAGTGCACAGTGGAGACCCGTTTGCCGCGTCGAAGACATCCCCGTGCTCGGCGCGCGTCGCATCGCGCGCGAAGGCTCGGTCATTCCGATCGCAGTGTTCCGCAACGCGGAAGACAAGGTCTTCGCGCTGCTCGATCGCTGCCCGCACAAAGGCGGGCCCTTGTCGCAAGGCATCGTCTTCGGCGAGAGCGTGGCCTGTCCGCTGCACAACTGGACGATCGGTCTGAACGACGGTTGCGCCAAGGCGCCGGACCAGGGATGCACGCAGCGCTTCGCGTGCAAGGTCGAAGAGGGGCAGGTGTTTCTCGAGGCCGAGGCCCTGCAGCCGGTCGAAGCATGAGCGAGACCCGCAGCACCTGCCCCTATTGCGGCGTCGGTTGCGGCGTCATCATCGAAGCCGCCGGTGATCAGATCACCGGTGTGCGCGGCGACCCCGACCATCCCGCCAACTTCGGCCGGCTGTGCAGCAAGGGCAGCACGCTGCACCTCACGGCCGCGGCCTCGATCACGCAGCAGACGCGCCTGCTGACGCCGATGCGACGCGCAGGCGCGCGGCGCAACACCACACGCCATCGGCTGGGACACCGCGCTCGACGAGATCGCCGATCGCCTCGCGCGCACCGCGCCCGAGCGCATCGGTCTCTACATCTCGGGCCAGCTCCTCACCGAGGACTACTACGTCTTCAACAAGCTCGCCAAGGGCCTGCTCGGTACCAACAACGTCGACACCAACTCGCGCCTGTGCATGTCGAGCGCGGTGGCCGGCTACAAGGCCACGCTCGGCGCCGACGCGCCGCCGTGCGCCTACGAAGACCTCGACCATGCGCAGACGGTCTTCATCACCGGCAGCAACCTGGCCTGGGCGCACCCGGTGCTGATGCGCCGCCTGGAAGATGCGAAGCGCGCGAACCCCGAGCAGAAGTGGATCGTGGTCGATCCGCGCCGCACCGAAACCGCCGAGGCCGCCGATCTGCACCTGCAGATCCTTCCCGGCACCGACGTCGCGCTGTGCCACGGCATCGCGCACCTGCTGCTGTGGGAGGGCCTCGTCGACCGCGCTTTCATCGATGCGCACACGGCAGGCTTCGCAGCACTGCGCGATCGCGTCCGCAACTTCACGCCGGCCGACACGGCGAAACTCTGCGGCATCAAGGAAGACGCGCTGGTGCAGGCCGCGCGCTGGTTCGGCAGCCATTCACCCACGCTGTCTCTCTACTGCCAGGGCCTGAACCAGAGCACGAGCGGCACCGACAAGAACGCCGCGCTGATCAACCTGCACCTGCTCACCGGCCAGATCGGCAAGCCGGGTGCCGGCCCGTTCTCGCTCACCGGCCAACCCAACGCGATGGGCGGGCGCGAAGTGGGCGGCCTGGCGAACCTGTTGAGCGCGCACCGCGATCTCGCCGATGCCGGTCACCGCGCTGAAGTCGCGGCGCTGTGGGGCATCGACAGCGTGCCGTCGCAACCGGGCAAGAGCGCGGTCGAGATGTTCCAGGCCGCGGCCGATGGCGCCATCGATGCGCTGTGGATCGTCTGCACCAACCCCGCGCAGTCGATGCCCGATCAAACGCTGGTGCAGCGCGCGCTCGAACGCTGCCCGTTCGTCGTGCTGCAGGAAGCGTACGCCACAACGGCCACGTCGAAGTACGCCGACATCCTCTTGCCCGCGACCACCTGGGGCGAGAAGGATGGCACCGTCACCAACAGCGAGCGCCGCATCAGCCGCGTGCGCGCCGCCATCGAAGCACCCGGCCAGGCGCGGCACGACTGGCGCATTGCCGTCGATGTGGCGCGGCGCATCGAAGCAAGGCGCGATGCGCCACGCAGCCTCTTCCCCTACGACAGCGCCGAGTCGATCTGGAACGAACACCGCGAGAGCACGCGCGGACGCGACCTCGACATCACCGGCCTGTCCTACGCGATGCTCGAACACACCGGGCCGCAGCAGTGGCCGTTCGCGACCGGCGCCGTGCGCGGAGCGACGCGGCTGTATGCCGACGGGCGCTTCGCCACCGCCGACGGCCGCGCGCGTTTTGCCGACGCCGCGCCGCGCCCCACCGCCGAGAAGCGCGACGCGCACTACCCGTTCGCGCTCACCACCGGACGCCTGCGCGATCAGTGGCACGGCATGAGCCGCAGCGGCACGCTCGGCCGCCTCTTCGGCCACGCGGCCGAGCCGGTGGTCGAGCTGCATCCGCAAGACCTGACGCGCCTGCGCATTGCGGCGGGCGATCTCGTCACGCTGAAGTCGCGCCGCGGCGCCGTCGTGCTGCCGGCCGCGGCCAACGACGGCGTGGCCCCCGCGCAGGCTTTCGTCGCAATGCACTGGGGCGAAGAGTTCGTCACCGGCGGCGTCAACCGACTCACCACCAGCGCCTTCTGCCCGCAGAGCAAGCAGCCCGAGTTGAAGCATGCGACGGTGAAGATCAGCAAGGCCGAGCTGCCGTGGCAACTGGCCGCGCGCACCTGGCTGCCCGAGCGCGAGGCGCTGGCGCTGCGTGCTCGCGTCATGGCCCACGCATCCACCCTGCCCTATGCGATGTGCGTCCCCTTCGGCAGAGGCGAAGGGCGCGACGCCGGCCGCGTCGGCGTCTGGCTGCGCGCGGCTGCGCCCGAAGCGCCGCCCGCGCCGTGGCTGCATGAGCTCGAGTCGCTGCTCGGCCTCGATGCGCTCGACACGCTGCGTTATGCCGATGCGCGCCACGCGCAGCGGCGCAGCGCGCGCGTCGCGCGCGTCGCGCACGATGGCGCGAACGACGCGCTGCAGCTCGACGCCTTCCTGCTCGCCGGCGATACACGCGCTTCGGCGTGGATGTCCGAGCTGCTGCTCGAACACCTGCCGGCCGACGCCTACGGCCGCGCGCTGCTCGCCGGCAGCGCCAAGCCGCCGGCGGCGCTGCCGCAGCGCGGCGCTCAGGTCTGCACCTGCTTCGACATCACCGCGCCGCAGATCGACGCGGTGCTCGCGCGCTGCAACGGCACGCCCGATGCGCAGCTGGCGCAGTTGCAAAGCGAACTCAAGTGCGGCACGAATTGCGGCTCATGCCTGCCGCAGTTGCGCCGGCGCGTGGCGCAGCAGATGGTGGCGGCGTGAGCGCACCCACTCCGTTCGGACCGAGCCTGTCGAAGCCCCAGGGCGTCTTGGCCTGCGGCCGCGTCACCCTCGTCGGCGCCGGCCCCGGCGACCCCGAGCTGCTGACGATCAAGGCCGTGCGCGCGATCCGCAGCGCCACCGTGCTCCTGGTCGACGACCTCGTCGGCGAGGGCGTGCTGCATTACGCGCGCAAGTCGGCTCGGGTCGTCCACGTCGGCAAACGCGGCGGCGGAATGTGTGCCCCCAGACCGGCGCTCGCTGCAGTCCCCCCCCAGGGGGAGCGGCCGAGCTTGGGGCAGCCCGGCGCTCGGCCCTCCACCCCTCAAGCCTTCATCGAGAGACTCATGATCGCCGAAGCGCAGCGTGGCGAGCGTGTGGTGCGCCTCAAGGGCGGCGATCCATTCGTCTTCGGCCGCGGCGGCGAAGAAGCCGAGCACCTGCGCGCCGCTGGTATCGACGTTCACATCGTCAACGGCATCACCTCGGGCCTGGCCGCGGCCACCGCGCTCGGCGTGCCGTGGACGCATCGCGAGCATGCGCGCGGCGTCATGCTCGTCACCGGCCACGCCAAGGAAGGCGGTGCCGCGCCTCACTGGCCCACGCTCGGTGCTGCGGCGGCACAGGGCCTCACCCTCGTCATCTACATGGGCGTTTCGCAACTCGATGCGATCGTCGCCGGCCTGGTCGACGCCTTGCCCGCACACACGCCGGCCGCACTGGTGCAGGCCGCGACCACCGCCGACGAACAGCGCCTCGTCACAACGCTCGACCGGCTCGTCGCCGATGCGCGCGCCAGCGCCATCCGCAGCCCGGCCGTGCTGCTCGTCGGCGACGTGCTGCGCGGTGCCGCGGCACTGCAAGCCGGCGACGCGGTTGACGTTGTCCCCGCGCGTCAGGCACGGTCGTAGTACAGCGCTCGCCGAGCCGGTTTCGTGCCCCGGCATTCTGTGGTCAGATAGCGCCGTGAAAACGCCTGACCGCGAACAGCTCCTGCGAGTGCTGCAAGCTCGCTTCGCCAAGAACATGCCCCGGCACAAAGGCGTTGCCTGGGCGAACGTGCAGAAGCGCATCGAAGCCAGCCCTGCTGCACTGCTGTCGCTCCATCAGATGGAGGCAACCGGCGGCGAACCGGACGTGATCGGCCAGGACAAGGCCACCGGCCAGTTCATCTTCTGCGATTGCTCCGCTGAAAGCCCACCCGGCCGCAGGAGCCTGTGCTTTGACCGCGAGGCATTGGACGCGCGCAAGGAGAACAAGCCCGAAGGCAACGCCGTCGAGCGGGCTGCCGCGATGGGCGTCACCTTGCTGACGGAAGAACAGTACCGTGCGTTGCAGCAGCTCGGCGAGTTCGACACCAAGACATCGAGTTGGATCGATACGCCGCAGGACGTGCGCGCGCTCGGCGGCGCGCTGTTCTGCGATCGACGCTACGGCAAGGTCTTCGTCTATCACAACGGCGTGCAGTCGTACTACGCGGCGCGGGGCTTTCGCGGCCTGCTTGCCCTCTGCCCTCTGATATGAGCGCCCGCTCGCCCCACCAGGAGCGATGACCATGGCCACGATTCGTGAAGGCAAGCAGACAGCGCTGCTCGTCGTCGACGTGCAGGTCGGCGTGATGGCCGAGTGCTGGGACACGCCGCGCATCATCGCCAACGTTTCGCGGGCGGTGGAGAAGGCGCGCGCGGCTGCAGTGCCCGTCATCTGGGTCCAGCACTCGGATCACAACATGGCCCACGGCAGCGCGCCGTGGCAGTGGGTGCCCGAGCTCGCGCCGCGCAGCGGCGAGCGCGTGATCGACAAGAGCTTCAACTCGTCGTTCGAGCAGACGGCGCTCGAAGGCGAACTCGCGCGGCTCGGCACCACGCACATCGTGCTGGCCGGCGCGATGACGAACTGGTGCATCCGCGCCACCGCGTATGGCGCGCTCGAGCGCGGCTACGACCTGACGCTCGTCGAGGACGCGCACACCACCGGCACGACCTTCCTCGACGATGGCACCAGGATCGAAGCCGCCGGCGTGATCCACGATCTCAACATCGCGATGCGCTGGCTGAGCTACCCGGGCCGCAAGAACGGCACGGCCCGCGCTGAAGAAGTCGACTTCGTCAGCGCTGCCTCTGCCGGCTGAGGGCCGCTGATCCAGCGTCACGCCAGGGATTCCCCTGGTTCGAGAATCGAGCACGCCGCGTCCCGAAAGGCGCCGCGTTCATCGCGCTGTCGAAGTCGGCATCTGCCCCGCTCCCGCGCGTCCATGCGGTTGTGCTGATCGCCGCCTGCTCGAAATCGCGATGGACGCTGCCGCGGCGCGGCGGATAGATTGAACTCCCGCCCTCACGCCACGCACTCGCATGCAAACCTCGCAACCCCAGGCCGGCAGCACCGACAAATCCGGCGACGCCGGCATCACCCAGGCGCTGGCCACAGGCAGGTTCAGCGACCAGATGCTCGCCGACATGCGTGCGCTGATCGGCACCGAGCTGCGCACCGAAGCCAGCATCAACAACGAGTACGCGACACGCACCGCGATCCTGCGTTTCTGCGAAGGCATCGGCGACGACAACCCGCTATGGACGCAGAGCGAATACGCCGAGCAGACGCCACACCGCACGCTGGTCGCGCCGCCGAGCTTCATCTTCGCCTGCCTGGCGGGCGTGCAGGTCGGCTGGCCGGGCCTGGGCGGCTTTCATGCCGACACCAAGATCACCTTCCACAACCACATCCGCGTCGGCGACAAGATCAAGTGCCGTGTCGTCTTCCAGGGTTTCGACGGACCGAATGCGAGCAACTTCGGCGGGCGCAGCGTCAAGGACTACATCCTGCAGGAGTACAAGAACCAGGACGGCGAGCTGATCGCCGAGTTCATCTGCTCGCGCATGCGCTTCGAGCGCAGCGAGATGCAAAAGCGCGCCTCGACGCGCACGATCGAAGTGCCGCACCCGTGGAAGGACGAAGAGCTCGCCGAGATCGAAGCGCAGATCCTGGCCGAGGCGCCACGCGGCGCCGTGCCGCGCTGCTGGGAAGACGTGCAGGTCGGCGACGAGATCGACACCATCACCAAGGGCCCGCTCGGCCTCACCGACTTCATCGCCTACATCGCCGGTGGCGCCGCGCCGATCCCGCGCGTGGCCGCGCACTCGGTTGCGCTCAAGCGCTATCACAAGCATCCGAAGTGGGCCTTCCGCGATCCGAAGACGCATGCGCTGGAGCCGGTGTACTCGGTGCACTACAACGACTACGCGGCCAAGCTGCAGGGCGCGCAGATCGCCTACGACGTGGGCATCCAGCGCACGAGCTGGGGCATCCACTCGCTCACCCACTGGATGGGCGATGCGGGGGTGCTGCGCGAGATCACAGGGCAGTACCGCTCGCATGTGTACCTGTCGGATGTGGTGCGCCTGGGCGGCCGCATCGACGCCAAGGAGATCGACGCCGACGGCTGTCACGTGGTGCGTCTCACCACCTGGGCGCGCAACCAGCGCGATCAGAACGTGATGCCCGGAACGGCGGTGATCGCGCTGCCCTCGCGCGCCAACAAGTAGGAGACTGAAGCAGGCGAGCCTGGTGCAGACTCTGGCCAACGAAGCGACGACGCCGCTGATCATGGGCCTGGACGAACTCAAGGCCTTCATCGAAGCCGAGGTCGTCAAGTACGTGCGCCTGGCCAACGAGGCCGGCATCCAATCGGAGTAAAGAGCCATGCCCGACTTCCTGATCTACGAACAAGACGGCCCACTCGTCACGCTGACGATGAACCAGCCGGACAAGCACAACACGCTGTCGGGCAACACCGCGCTCGTCGAACTCGTCGCCGCGTTCGAGCGCATCCACGACGACACGAGCGTGCGCTGCGTCATCCTCACCGGCAACGGCAAGTCCTTCAGCGCCGGCGGCGACATCGGCGTGATGAAGCAGCAGGCATCGCCCGAAGTCAGCGAGATGGAAATCCGCACCTTCTACCGGCGCGGCATCCAGCGCCTGGCGCAGACGCTGTTCAACCTCGAGGTGCCGGTCATCGCCGCCGTCAACGGCAATGCCATCGGCGCGGGGCTCGACCTGGCGTGCTTCTGCGACATCCGCATCGCCAGCGACAGGGCCCGCATGGCGGCGAGCTTCATCAAGGTGGGCATCATTCCGGGCGACGGCGGCGCCTGGCTGCTGCCGCGCGTCATCGGCCTGGCGCGCGCGGCAGAGCTCGCGCTCACCGGCGATTTGATCGATGCGCAACAAGCCCTCGCATGGAATCTGGTGTCGCAGGTGGTGCCGCACGACGAACTGATGCCGACCGCGCGTGCGCTGGCCGGTCGCATCACGCAGCACGCGCCGCACGCCGTGCGCCTGACCAAGCGGCTGCTGCGCGAGGCGCTGCGGGCGCCGATGGAATCGGTGATGGAAATGTCCGCGGCGTTCCAGGCGATCTGCCACAAGACGGCGGATCACTCCGAAGCGGTGGATGCGTTTCTGGAGAAGCGCGCGCCGAACTATCGCGGCTGATCGGCCGGCGTGCCGAAGTTCATCGGCATGCTGTATTCGAAGTACGGCAGCGCGTCGAGTGCTGCACGGGCGGTGGCGCCGGGATCGCTATCGACGCGGCCTTGCACGTCGAGGACCATCGTCGCGCGCTGCCTCGCCTCGAAACGCGGCCAGTGCGGCAGCGTGGCATTGTTGGGGTCGCCGCGGTGTGCGAACGCGCTCCAGGTGGCGATCATCATCTGCGTCAAAGCTGCGTGATCGGCGCTGCTGCCGACCACGTCCACCGCTGCGTGCGCGGTACCGAAGATGAACGGCACTTCCAGCGTGTGCGGCGAACGCAGCAGGCCGTCGCAGGCGGGCGTGCGCCAGTTGAAGAGGTAGCTGAAGACGGGTGCGCGCGCGGCGGCGGCCTGCAACTGCGCGCCACGCCGTGTGTTGCGGACGTACGCGTAATCGCTGGTGACGGCGCCCAGCAGGTCGCTCGGCGATGCCGGTGGATCATCGGCGCGGTAGGCGTCGATGATGCGGCCGGCTTCGATCGGATCGACCTGCAGGAAACGCGCGGCGCGGCGCTGCACCTCGGCTGCATCGAGCTTGAAGTTCGCCACGTTCGATGCCATCGTCAAGCGCGTCTCGGTGGCCGTCACGCCGGTCATGAACGGAATGTCGAGCGGCGTTGCATCGGGATCGAAGGGATGGCGCGTGAAGGTGCGGCCGTCGAGGATCGGACGGTACGGCTGCGGCGCCGCAACGAGGGCCGCGACGAGGCGCGCCAGTGGCAGCGCCTGCAGTGCAGCGCCGGTCAGGCGCCGCAGCCCCAGTTGCGCGGCGAGCGCATGCGACATCGCCGCGGCTTCTTCCCGGCTCGTGAATCGCAGGCTGCCGCTGCAACTCTGCGCGATGGCCTTGTGGAACAGCCCCTGCGCCAGAGGCGTCGTCATCAGCGCGATCACCTTGCTGCCGCCGCCGGAGTGGCCGAAGAGCGTGATGTTGCCGGGGTCGCCGCCGAAGGCCGCGATGTTGTCGCGCACCCAGCGCAATGCAGCCACCACGTCGAGCGCGCCGACATTGCCCGAGTCCGCAAAGCGCGGGTCGGTGTCGTCGAGCTGCAGATGGCCGAAGAGATTGAGGCGGTGATTCAGCGTCACCACCACCACGTCGCCGCGCACAGCCAGCGCGCCGGCGTGCAGCGCCGGTGAAGTGCCCGCGAAAGCCCACCAGCCGCCGCCGTGCAGCCACACCATGACCGGCTTGCGCGCGGCGCGGCTGGCCTCCGGCGTGAAGACGTTGAGGTGCAGGCAGTCTTCACCGATCGCCTCGATAGCGCCATAGGCTCGCAGCAGCTCGGGCACCACGGGGCCTTGCGGCGCCGAGCGGCCGAACTCGAACGCATCACGCACGCCGGCCCAGGGTCGCTGCGGCTGCGGCGGCAGGAAGCGGTTCGCGCCGGCGGTCGCAGCGGCATAGGGGATCGCCTTGAACACCTGCGCACCGTGCTCGCTGCGGCCGCGCACGCTTCCCATGGTGGTTTTCACCACGACTTCGGACGATCGGTCCTGTGCGGCGGTTGCTTGCATGAAGGCTTGCACTGTAGAGCGCCGCCGTGCCTGCGAGCCGTCGTTGTCTTTCGCTTTTGTGTTCGCCGCTTGCAGCAAATCAGCATGGACAGGGGCCGACCGCGGCCGCAACCATGCGCGCGGTCGCGACAGACCGACTTCAACGTTGAACCACCGAGGAGGACCCATGAAGAACACGTTCACGCTCTCCGTGCTGATGGGCGCTGCCGGTCTCGCCCACGCGCAGCAGACCGTCTCGCTCAGCGGTACCGCCGACGCCTATGTGCAAAGCGTGCGCGGCTCGCTGACCAAGCAGTCGCTCATGAACAGCGGCGGCAACAGCACCAGCAAGCTGACCTTGCGAGGCGAAGAGGACCTGGGCAGCGGTTTGCGGGTCGGCTTCTGGCTCGAGTCGGGCCTGTCGCTGAACACCGGCACCGGCAACGCCACCAACACCACCAACGTGCCGGCCGCCACCCCCACCACCCCGAGCGGCGCCACCCCGGCCGCAGGGCTGACCTGGAATCGCCGCGCCATCGTCTATCTCCGCGGCGCGCTGGGCGAGCTGCAACTCGGACGCAACTGGTCGCCCACCTACGACACCTTCACATCGCGCTTCGACGTGATGGGCGTGGGCAGCGGCATCGGCCTGAACTACACGGCGAGCATCAACCCGAACCAGGTGCGTGTCTCCAACGGCATCGCCTACCTCACGCCCGCCTTCGGCGGGTTCCGCGGCAACGTTCAGCACTGGCGCGGCGCGCTCACGGGCGAGGGCAAGGGCAACGGCGCGCGCCTGCATTTCGACCAGGGCAAGTTCGGCGCGATCCTGCACTACGCCCGCACCGACTTCGTCGCCGGCGATGCCATCTACAAGGGCGGCGCGGTGATCTACGACTTCGGCCCGGCGATCGTGTCGGCCAACTACACCATGACCGAGCAAGGCACGCTCGAGCAAAAGGGTGGGCTGCTCGGCGTGCGCGTGCCCGTCGGTTCGCACGAACTCAAGGGCTCCTACTCCTGGCACGAGACCAACGCCGCGGGCTCGCCCAAGGGTGCGAAGATTGCGATTGGCGGCGTCTACAACCTGTCGAAGCGCACCGCGCTGTACACCTCGTTCGCCAGCATCGACAACAGCAACGGCTCGCAACTGGCAATTGCGGGGTCGACGACTGCGCCGAACAAGTCATCCTCCGGGTTCGATCTGGGATTGCGCCACAACTTCTGACCGCGCCGGCGGCGTGTCGCGCTGGCATCGCCACGCGACGCGCACGCCGATGTCGCTATCGATGCGAGAACAGCGCCTGCCCCTCGGAAAATCCGCGCGCCTTGAAGATCATCGTGCCGCCGCCGCCAACCTCGTCGCGCGCAACGATGAACAGATCGCGCGAACTCGGTGACAAGGCCAGGCTGGTGCAGCGCAGGAAGTGGTTGTGCTCCCGGCCCGGCAGCAGGATCTGCCCGATCGGGATGCCATAGGGGCTGAAGACGAGGATGCGGCCCTGGCGGTTCATCGCCACGTAGACGTTGCCCTCGGCGTCGGTGCGCATCGAGTCCGGGCCTGGACCGATGAAGTGGTAGGGGATCGACGAGCCCGTCTGCGCGATCACGCCCGGCGCGCTCAGCTCGGCGCGGTGCAATCGGCAAGCGGCGAACTCCGTGGCCCACAGCACTTTGCCGTCGGGACTGAGCGCGACGCCGTTGGCCATGCACAGCTTCGGCAGCACGGAGGTGATCGTCTCGAAGTCCGGCGCGAGGTAGAACACGCCACCGGCGGCATCGGTCGAGTGGCCGCGAAAGTCGGAGACGTAGCAAGCGCCCTGGCTGTCGAAAACGAGGTCGTTGGGCACATAGCCGGCGCTGGGCGGCACGATCGTGCGGCGGTCGCTGCCGTCGGCGTCGATCACGATGACGCTGCCGGCATCGAAGCGGCCCTGGGCGTTGCGCGCGCCGCAGGCGGCCAGGAAGATGCGGCCGTCCTGGTGGATCGCCATGCCCGATGGGTTCAGACCCGGCTCGCTGAACACGGTGCCGAGCTCGTGTGAAGGCGACAGGCGCAGCAGACGCCCGCCGTAGATTTCGACGAACAGCAGGTTGCCGTGACGGTCGAAGGCCGGGCCTTCGAGTGCCAGCGGCGCATCGGCCACCTTGAAGAAAGGCTGCGCGGTGACGCTGGCGATGTCGCGTTCGGACGCCGGGATCGGCGCCAGGCCGCGCGTGCTGTCGGTGTGGGTGAGTGTGTTCAGGGCCGGGCCTCGTCTGTTGAGAACCGCATCCGCGTTTTGCGAAGGCGGCGTGCCGGATTCTGCGTCGATCGGCGCAACGAAGTCAGCGACACTGTTTGGGATGTCGATCAGCCAAGGAGCAAGCCAATGGACCAAAACATCGCAGGCAAGGTCGTCGTCATCACCGGCGCGAGCAGCGGCCTGGGCGAAGCGACGGCGCGTCGGCTCAGCGCCGCGGGCGCGACCGTGGTGCTCGGCGCGCGCCGCATCGAACGGATGCAGGCGCTGGCGGCCGAGCTGACGAAGGCCGGCGGCAAGGCGCTGGCGCTGGCCACCGACGTGACGCAGGCCGAGCAGGTCAAGGCCCTGGTCGATGCGGCAGCGAAGCAATACGGCCGCGTCGACGTGATTCTCAACAACGCCGGCCTGATGCCGCATTCGCCGCTCGAGCGCCTCAAGGTCGCCGATTGGGACCGCATGATCGACGTCAATCTCAAGGGCGTGATGTACGGCATCGCGGCCGTCCTGCCGCACATGATCAAGCAGAAGAGCGGGCACATCATCTTCGTGTCGTCGGTGGCCGGCCACAAGGTGCGGCCGGGCAGCGCGGTCTATGCCGCCACCAAGACGGGGGTGCGCGTCATCGCCGAGGGCCTGCGCCAGGAAGTCAAGCCGCACAACATCCGCACCACCGTGATCTCGCCCGGCGCGCTTGCGACTGAGCTGGCCGACAACATCACCGAGCCCGACATCCAGAAAGCCGTGCGCGACTTCACCGCCGACGCACGCGCTCGAGGCCGACGCGTTCGCGCGCGCCGTCGTCTTCGCGATGAGCCAGCCCGACAACATGGACGTGAACGAGATCCTGTTCAGGCCGACGAGCCAGGAGCTGTGATCACGCATGGCCGCGGGCGGATCGTTCGAGATTCGCGCATGCCGCGCCCCGAAAAACAGTGGATGCCTGCTCGAAATCCTGATGCCCATGCGCTTCGGCGCAACTCAGAATTCGCGGTGAACAAGCCTGATCCAGGAGCAAGCTCGATGAATTCACGGACAAGCAAGGCCACCGGGATCGGACGTTGCTTCGGCCGGCGCTTCTCGCAATTCGCAACCCTTGCGGCCGCCACGGTGGTGTTGGCCGGGGTCGCGAACGCGAAGGAACTACGCTATGCCTTCGGCTTCCCGACGTCGTTCGCGACCTACCCTTCGATCGTGCGCTACGCCGAGCAGTTGAAGAAGGACGCCGGCATCGATGTCAAGGTGTTCGCGGAGTCGCTGCTCAAGCCTTCGGAAATGATGCCGGGCCTGCGCGACGGCCTCGCCGACATCGGCTGGGACGCGATGCCCTACAACCCGACGGAATTTTCCGAAGGGGCGCTGATCGCCGACCTGTCGATGTTGATCACGGCCGGCGAGGTGCCGACCGTGCCCGGCGCTGCGATGACCGGCGCGGTGCTCGAGTACGTCATGCTGAACTGCCCGGATTGCCTGGCGCAGTTCAAGAAGCAGAACGTCGTCTTCCTTGCAGGCACCGGCACCACGCCCTACTACCTGATCTGCAACAAGCCCGTTCTCACGCTTGCCGACATCAAGGGCAGGCGCATTCGCACCGCTGCCGGAAACTTCGAGCGCTGGGCGAGCGCCGTCGGCGCGACGGGCGTCTCGATGCCCGGCAATGAAACCTACGACGCATTGGGCCAAGGCGTCCTGGACTGCACCTCCAACGACCTTTCGCAATTGATCGGCCAGCGTCTCGTGGAGGTGGGCAAGAAGGTCACGCTCGGCGTCCCGGGCGGCGTCTATGGCGGCAGCGCCATCGCCAACTGGAACCGCAACGTCTGGAAGAGCCTGACGCCGCAACAGCGTACAGGGGTGATCAAGGCCTCCGCGCGCTTCTCGGCGGACTCGGTCAAGGCCTTCTTCGACGCGACGGACAAGTCCATCGAGCAGGCGAAGAAGCAAGGCGCCGACGTGCGCGAGGCGGCTGCCGATCTGAAGGCAGCCACCGCCGCCTTCGTCGAGGGCGACAAGGCGACCATCATCAAGCAGTACACCGACAAGTACCGCCTCAACAACGTCGCCGCCAAGGTCGCCACCGCGTCCGCGTTGATCGAGAAGTGGAAGAAGCTGACGATGCGCACGCCGTCCGACATCGGCGCGCTCGAGAAGCTCTATTGGGACGAGGTCTATTCCAAGCTGCCGGCCAACTACGGGCTGGACTGACCCGAAAGCACAGGGGTCGATCGTCGGCAGTGCCGGACCGGCCCTCACTTGCGAAGGTTCAGCGGTAGTTCGTGACGACGTAGGTGCCGGTCACCGCCGCCGTGCTCATGCGCTCGAAGATGCCTTCGACTTGCGACAGAGCGATCTCGCCGCTCACCATCTTGCCGGGCGCGAGCTTCTTGTCCACGATCATCGGCAGCATCGATTCGAAGCGGTGCGGCGCCATGCCGATCGAGCCGATCATCTTGAGCTCGTAATACACCATCAGGTCCACCGGCAGCTTGATGTAGCCGGCCTCGGCCTTGGTGGTGATGCCGATCTGCAGATGGCGCCCGCCCTTGCCCAGGCTCAGCATGGCGTTGACGCAGGTCTCGGCGATGCCGAGCGCATCCACGGACACATCTGCGCCGCCGCGCGTGATCTCCTTGACCCGCTCCACTGGCGGCGTCTGTCGGCTGTTGATCACGTGTGACGCGCCCATCACCTTGGCCAGCGCCAGGTTGTCGGCATTGACATCGACGCCGATCACGCGGCAACCCACCGCAGATGCGATGTGGACCGCCGACAGGCCGATGCCGCCGCAGCCATAGACCACCACCCACTCGCCCGGCCGCACCTCGGCGCGGTCCACCAGGCCGTGGAACGAGGTCATGAAACGGCAGCCGAGGGCTGCGCCTTCGGCGAAGCTGATCTCCTCGGGCAGGTGCACGAGATTTCGATCGGCCAGCGGCACCGCCACGACTTCGCCATAGCCGCCGCCGTAGTGCTTGCCCGGCGCCTTGAAGTTGTCGCACAGCTGCGAGAAGCCGCGCTGGCAATGGATGCAGGTGCCGTCGCTGCCGTTGAAGGGCACGACCACGCGGTCACCCGACTTGAAGCGGGTCACGCCCGGCGCGACTTTCTCGACAACCCCGGCCATTTCGTGGCCGAGGATCATCGGGTAGTCGCGCGCGATGTCGCCGATCCAGGCATGCCAGTCGCTGCGGCACACGCCATTGGCCTTGACGCGGATCAGCGCGCCGAGCGCGCCGGGTTCGGGGTCGGGCACGTCGCGGATGGCGAGTTGGCGGATGCCGTCGAGGACGAGTGCCTTCATCACAGTCTCCTTCAGCCGAGCAAGCGTGGCAGGTACAGCACGATGTCTTCGAAGTTGATCAACAGCGCCACCACCACGATGTCGGCGAGCAGGAAGTACATGACGCCGCGGAAGATCCCGTACAGCGGAATCTTGTCGCCGACCACGTTCTTGATCACGAACACGTTCAGGCCCACCGGCGGCGTGATCATGCCGATCTCGAGCAGCTTGGCCAGGATGATGCCGAACCAGAGCAGATCGATGCCCGCCGTCTTGACCGCCGGCAGGATGATCGGCGCGGTCAGCAGCAGTGCGCCGAGCGGATCGAGGAAGCAGCCGAGCACGAGATAGAGCACGACGATGCCCCACAGCAGCAGCGTCGGGTTGTCGCTGAAGACCTTGATGAGGTCGAGGATGTAGGTGTCGGCGCCCGAGAGCGTCAGGAAGCGCGCCAGCAGATTGGCGCCGATGGCGATGACGAAGATCGCCGCCGTGGTGTTGAACGATTCGAGCACCGAGACCTTGAAGTTGGCCCAGGTCAGCGACTTCTCCCACACCGAGATCAAGCCCACGAGCAGCGCGCCCACTGCGCCGGCCTCGGTGGGCGTGAACAAGCCGGAATACAGGCCGCCGAAGACCAGGAACACCAGCACCAGCGCGGGGCCGATCTTCTTCAGCACCCGCAAGCGGTCGCCCCAGGTGAAGGCTTCGCTCACGCGCGGCGCGACGTTCGGATCGAGCGTTGCCCAGATCACCACCACGGCGATGTAGGACACGGCGGTCATCACGCCGGCGACGAAACCGCCAAGAAACAGGCCGCTGATCGGCACCTGGGCGATGATGCCGTAGATGATGAACAGGATGCTCGGCGGGATCAGCGCGCCGATGGTGCCGGCGGCGGCGACGCAGCCGGTGGCGAGCTTGGGGTCGTAGCGCTGCGCCAGCATCTCGGGAATGGCGATGCGGCCCATCGCCGCGGCACAGGCCACCGATGAGCCGGTGATGGCGGCAAAGCCCGAGGCACCGAAGATGCTGGCCACGGCCAGCCCCCCGGGCAGGCGCGCGAGCCAGATCTTGGCGGCCTCGAACAGGCCCTTGGTCAGGCCGGTGTGAAAGGCCAGGTAGCCCATCAGCAGGAACATCGGCACCGAACTCGAGCTGCCAGTTGGCGGCGAAGTTGTAGGGCACGATCTTCAGGCTGCCCAGCGCGGCGTTGAGATTCACCAGGTACCAGATGCCGAAGAAGGGCACGCCGGTCAGGGCGACGAAGATCGGCACGCGCAGTGCCAGCAGTACCAACAGGGCGGCGATGCCGAAGAGGCCGATTTGCGGATCAGTCATGGAAGTGCTCGACTTCGGTGCTGCGCTCTGTGGCGGTTTGGGCCGGGTGTTCGATTGCTTCCTTGTCGCCGAACAGGTACAGGACGAACTTGACCAGAAGGTACAGCGACAGCAGCCCGTAACCCATCGGCACGGCGAAGTACCCCGGCCAGATCGGGATCGCCATGTCGTTTTCCATCGCGAAGGTCTTCAACTTGAACTTCGACACCGCCTCGATCCACGACGCCCAGGCGACGAAGAAGGTGACGACGGCAGACAGCAGCCAGGTCCACGCCTTCAGGTGACGCTGAATCCAGGCCGGCAGGGTCTGAGTCACCAGTTCGACCGAGATGTGGCCGTTGATGCGCTCGACGTAGGCCAGCGGCAGGCATACCAGAAAGGCCATGTAGTAGTTGCAGACGAAGACGATGGTGCCGACCAGCGGGTAGCGCAAGGCGCGCGAGATGACTTCGGCGTTGACGTGGATCATCAGCATCACCACGCCCAAGCCGGCAAGGATCGCGATGCCGTCGGAGAGGCGATCGAGGCCGCGCTTGAGGGCCAGCAGGCCCTGAACGGGAAGGCTCGTCATTCGGGGTTCACCTCGGTAATGTGAGAGCGCCCCCGGCGGGGCGCGTGGCGAGACCGCGTCGGTCGGTCAGTTCATGCCGTAGGTCTTGGCGTCCACCTTCGAGAAGATCTCTTTCCAATAGACGTTGGCCAGCGCATTGACATCGGTGCCGGCGGTGTTGGTCAGGCCCTTCCACTTGTCGAGCAGGCGGCGGATCGTGGCGATCTTTTCCTTGGTGTTCTTGACGTTGTACTTGGTGCTGAACTGCTGTTCGATGACGGCGATGTCCGCGTTGACGAACTCCAGCGTCTTGGCCACGAGATCGGTCGGCGCCTGCGTGATGGGGATGCCCTTCTTGCGCGCGGCGTCGTAGGCGGCCTGGTCGAACTCGTAGCCCGCCATCACCGATTCGGCGGCCATGCGCGCCGAGGCCTTGAGCGCGGCGACGCGGTGCGCCTCGGACATGCCGCTCCAGACCTTCTTGTTGAAGGTGGGATTCGCCAGACCGGAGTAGGGGCCGCCGGGAACACCCGTCGTGATGGACTTGGTGACGTTGATGTAGCGGTTGCCGACGAGGTCGGACATGGCGTTCATCGTGCAATCGACAACCCCCTGCCCCAAGGCGTCGTAGATCTCGTTGCCAGGCAACGAGACCCCGGCCGCGCCGAAGGCTTCGGCCCAGCGCGTGAAGTTGCCTGCGCCCGACCGCAGCCGCTTGCCTTTCAACGCGGCGATGCTGGCCACCGGCTTGTTGCACATCAGCACGTACGGCGGCGATGCGCTGCCGCCGAGATAGACCTGATTCATGCTCTTGAACTGGTTGACGCAATCGGGGCAGTTCAGCAGCGTGTACTCCATCGACGCGCCGGTCATCGCCGCGCCCGGCATCTTCGACGGCGCGCCGACGTTGGCGAGCATCGACAGGTTGGCGACGAGGTTGACCTCGGCGTACTCCACCGGCATGTAAGGCGTGACGAGCCAGGCGACGTCAGCCAGGCCGTCGCGCAGGCCCGGCGCCGAATCGGCCAGCGACAGCAGCGACGCCGTATAGACCTTCATCGGCAGCCCTTCCTTGGTCATGGTGGCGGCGAAGGTCACCATCGACTTGTAGGAGAAGAAGGTCTCGGGCAGGCCGAAGGCGAAGCGCAGTTCCTTGGTCTGGGCGCCGGCGCTGAGGCTCGCTCCGAGCAGAGCGGCGCACAGCATGGCCGACTTGAAGAATCGGTTGATCATCGAAGGTCTCCTAACGTTCGGATATACGAACAAGTCATCGGATAGCCGACCCACTCTAGGGCGCAGCGCGATGGCTCACCACTGGGGTTTTTGCGCATCGCGACTCTAGGAGCCGGCCCTGCCAGGTTCCATCCGCTTTTTGCAGCCTCGCGCGCTCGCTTTGCGAACGCTGTCGAGTAAGACTGCAATTGTCAACCATTGACCGTTGATCGACGCCCGCCTACATTTCCAGCCACGATCCGACAGGGACACCACCATGTTCAATCTCGCCGCAGACCAGCGCGCAATCGTCGATGGCGTTGCCGCGGTCTGCAAGCGCTTCGGCGACGATTACTGGGCCGACTGCGAGAAGGACGTTCGCTTCCCGAAGGAGTTCCATCGCGCGATGGCCGACGACGGCTGGCTCGGCGTGACCATGCCCGAGGAATTCGGCGGCGCCGGCCTGGGCATCAAGGAGGCCGCGCTCGTGATGCACACGGTGGCCTCGAGCGGCGGTGCGATGGCGGCCACCTCGTCGATCCACATGAACATGTTCGGACCGCATCCGATGCTGGTGCATGGCAGCACGGAGCAAAAGAAGCGCTGGATACCGCGTCTCGTCGCCGGGCAGGACCAAGTCTGCTTCGGCGTCACCGAGCCCGACGCCGGCCTGGACACCACCAGCATCAAGACCTTCGCCAGGAAGGTCGACGGCGGCTATCGCGTCTCTGGGCGCAAGATGTGGATCTCCACCGCGCAGGTGGCGCACAAGATCCTGCTGCTGACGCGCAACGCGCCCAAGCCCGAGAAGGGCAAAGGCAAGACGACCGACGGCATGACCCTCTTCTACACCGACCTCGATCGCTCGAAGATCGAGGTGCGCCGCATCCCCAAGCACGGTCGCGCTGCGGTGGACTCCAACGCCCTGTTCATCGACGACCTCTTCATCCCGGACGAAGACCGCATCGGCGAAGAAGGCCGCGGCTTTCACTATCTGCTCGACGGCCTCAACCCCGAGCGCGTGCTGATCGCGGTGGAGGCCGTGGGCATCGGCCAGGACGCGTTGCAACGCGCCGCGCGCTACGCGCGCGAGCGCGTCGTCTTCGGCCGTGCCATCGGCAAGAACCAGGGCATCCAGCACCCCTTGGCCGAATGCTGGATCAACCTCGAAGCCGCGCTGCTGATGGCCGAGCGTGCCGCCGACCTGTACGACGCCGGCCTGCCCTGCGGCGCCGAAGCCAACAGCGCCAAGCTGCTCGGCTCGCGCGCCGGCTACCAGGCCTGCCTCCAGTCGATCCTGACGCACGGCGGCATGGGCTACGCCAAGGAGTACCACGTCGAGCGCCTGCTGCGCGAGGTGCTGGTCACGCGCATCGGCCCCGTCACCGACCAGATGATCCTGAACTTCATCGGCGAGAAGGTCCTCGACCTGCCCAAATCCTACTGATTGACGATTGACGATTGACGATTGACGAAGGAGTCGAAAGAAATGCCCGGTCTGTACTTCGAAGAGTTCACCGTCGGACAGCGCTTTGAACATCCGGTGCGCCGCACCGTCACCGAGATGGACAACGTGCTGTTCTCGGCGCTCACTCACAACCCGGCGGCGCTGCACCTCGACGAGGAATACTGCCGCACCGAAACCGAGTTCGGCCAGCGCATCGTCAACAGCGCCTTCACGCTCGGCCTGATGGTGGGCGTGTCGGTGGAGAGCACCACGCTCGGCACCACCGTCGGCAACCTCGGCTGGAACGAAGTGCGCTTTCCCAAGCCCGTGTTCCACGGCGACACCCTGCACGTGCGCACCACCGTGGCCGAACTGCGCGAGAGCAAGTCGCGGCCCGACGCCGGCATCACGATCTTTCACCACGAAGCCTTCAACCAGCGCGATGAACTGGTCGCCTCCTGCCACCGCGTCGCGCTGATGAAGAGAAAGCCGAAGTGACGCGATGGAAACCCTTCGACTGGGGCGCAGCGGGCTGAAGGTCTCGCGCCTGTGCCTGGGCTGCATGACCTACGGCGAGCCCGGCCGCGGCCGGCATGAGTGGACGCTGCCCGAAGCGCAGAGCCGCCCGCTCATCAAGCAGGCGCTCGAGGCCGGCATCAACTTCTTCGACACCGCCAACGTCTACTCCGCCGGCAGCAGCGAAGAGATCGTCGGACGCGCGCTGCGCGATTTCGCGCGGCGCGAGGAGATCGTGATCGCGACCAAGGTCAACGGCCCGATGCGCGACGACGTCAACGCAGCGGGCCTGTCGCGCAAGGCGATCATGACCGAGATCGACAACAGCCTGCGCCGCCTGGGCACCGACCATGTCGATCTCTACCAGATCCACCGCTGGGACGACAGCACGCCGATCGAAGAGACGCTCGAAGCGCTGCACGACGTGGTCAAGGCCGGCAAGGCGCGCTACATCGGCGCGTCGTCGATGCATGCCTACCAGTTCGCCAAGGCGCTGTACATCGCGGACCTTCATGGCTGGACGCGCTTCGTCTCGATGCAGAACCACTACAACCTGCTCTACCGCGAAGAGGAGCGCGAGATGATGCGGCTGTGCGCTGAAGAAGGCATCGGCGTCATTCCGTGGAGCCCGCAGGCGCGCGGCAAGCTGACGCGCGATTTCGACGAGCAGACGCACCGCTCGCAGACCGACGCCTTCGGCAAGCGCCTGCACCGAAGCCACGGCGACGCCGATCGCGCGGTCGCGCAAGCGGTGGCGGACGTGGCCGCGGCGCGCGGCGTGCCGCGCGCGCAGGTGGCGCTGTCGTGGGTGGCGCACAAGGCGCCGGTGACGGCGCCGATCGTCGGTGCGTCAAAGGCGTCGCACCTGGAAGACGCGGTGGCGGCGCTGGCATTGCAACTGACGGACGAGGAAGTGGCGCGGCTCGAGGCGCACTACATACCGCATGCGGTGGCGGGGTTGAGCGAGTAGCAGCGGCGAGCCTCCGGTGCGCGAGTAGCAGCGGCGAGCCGCTGCGTGCATCGTTACTTGATCGTTCCCTTGATCACCGGCTTGCCGTCCTCGAGGATGCTCACGTACTCTGTGGTCAGCACCTGCTGACGACCGCCCCAGCTCATCTCAGCGCCTTGAACCGACATCATCGGCAGGACGCTCTTGAAAGCATCGGCCACCTTGGTGGTGTCGTTGACATCGCCCGCCTTCTCGATCGCGCTCAGAAGTACGCGCCAGCCGTCGTAGTACGGTGCGATCAGCTCGTTGGGGCGGTGGCCGGCCTTCTTCTCGTAGGCGGTGGCCAGTTTCTTGAATCCGGCGGTCGAGGTATCGGTGTAGAGCACGTTGACGAGGCCGTCGGCGGCTTCCTTGCCGGCAGCGGCCACGATCTCCAGCCAGCCTGCGCCGCCGGTCTGCACGAAGCGCGCCTTGTAGCCGAGCTCGCGCGCTTGGCGCACGATCAGGCCGGCCGTGGCCGGCGAACTCGTGCCGAGATCGATCGCATCGGGTTTGAGCGCGAGCACCTTGGTCAGGATCGGCGCGAACTCTTTGGTGGAACGCTCGTAGAGCTCCGAACCCAGCACCTCGAAGCCGTTCTTCCTGTATTGCTCGGTGGTGTTCTTGCTGTGGGCCCAGCCAGTCTCGTCGTTCGGATTGACCGTGACGACGCGACTTTCCTTGATGTTCTTCTTCATCCAGGCGACGTACGCCGGGATGTAGTTGTCGGACGTGCTGTACAGGCGAAACATGTAACTGCTCTTGTCGTCGATCACCGCGCCGGCGAAGGCGGAGGTGATGGTCACGACCTTGTCGTCCTCGATGCTTTGCTTGACCGCCATGGCAGGCGCCGAGGTGGCCACCATCAGGTACTTCACACCGTCCTGCCGGGTGAGGCGGTTGTAGGCGGCAACCGCCTCGGCCGCCTTGTACTGGTCGTCATAGGCGATCGCCTGGATCTGGACTTTCTTGCCGCCGACGTTGAGGCCGCCCTTCTCGTTGATCTCGTCGGCGATGAGTTCGGCCGAGTACTTGGCGGCCAGGCCCCAGGGCGCGCCCGGCCCGGTCAGCGGTGCGATGACGCCGATCTTCAGGGTCTGAGCCGTAACGCCGCCGAGCAAACCGGCGAACAAGACGGACCCCACGGCACATGCCGTCGCGAATTTCGAGAGCTTCATCGCGATGTCTCCAATGATTAAAACGATCACGAGTTCGCTAATACGAACCTGATATCGTCTATGCGTTTGCAGTCTGGCGGCCGGCCCAAGCGCGTTCCATCGGTGTTTCCCCCGAACACGGCAGCCGCAGCGAGGCCATCGAAGACACCACCAAGATGTCTTCTTCTGCCCCTCACTGCCTGGGCAGGCCGAGGTCGAGCACCTTCTGCGTGTCTTGCGCAATGCGCTGGGCGAATTGCTCGGACAGGATGGGCATCGGCGTCAGACCATCGATGCGGCATTGCTCCTGGAACCCGGGGCTGGCGATCAGCGTGCGGATCGCCAGCTCGAGCTTCGCCACGACGGGTGCCGGTGTGCCCGCGAGCGCCAGAAGGCCGTTGTAGACGGTGTAGCTGTAGTTCGGCAGGCCCTGTTCGGCGACCGTCGGCACATTGGGATAGGCCGGCAGGCGCGTGGCGGAGGTCACGCCGTAAGCGCGCAGCTTGCCGTCCTGAACGAGCTGCAGCGGGGCGCCGGGGGTATCGAAGACGAGGTTCAGCCGGCCGCCCAGGAGGTCTGGCCGCGCGGCCGCCACGCCCTTGTAGGGAATGTGCAGCAGCTTCACGCCGGCCATCTGCGCCATCATCGTGGCCGACAGCCAGGCCGCCGTGCCGACACCGCCCGAGCCGAAGCTCACCGTCTCCGGTTGGGCCTTGGCACGCGCCAGAAGCTGGGGCAGCGTCGTCTCCGGATTCGACATCGCCCCTGTCACGACCAGTGGCGCTTCGGTGAGGCCGGCGACGGCAATGAACTCCTTGGGCTCATAGCCCGGCTCCTTCTTCAGCGCCGTGGCCTGCGAGAAGAGACTCGAGACGGCCATCAAGGTGTGACCATCGGCCGGCGCGTCCTTGACCGCGCGCATCGCGATGAGCCCGTCGGCGCCGGCGCGGTTCTCGACGATCACCGGCTGCCCCATCGCGGGGGACAAACGCTCGGCGAGCCATCGAACGCTGATGTCGATCGAGCCGCCTGGCGCGAAGGGAACGATGATGCGGATGGGCCGGGTGGGAAACGCATCCTGAGCCCACGTGGCGGCGCTGGCGGCAAGGGCCAGCATGCTCAGGGCCACGCTTCTGGCCGCATGCGTCAAAGGAGCAAAAGACATTGCATGTTTCCTCTTCTCGTTTGTTGACGGGGCGGCACCTCAGAACCCCAGATCGCCCGTGCCCTTCAACGCCAGCATCTGCCGCGCTTCCACCGCGCTCGCGATCTCGACATCCAGCGTCTGCAGAATGCCGCGAATCTTCTTCACCTGCTCCGCATTGCTCTTCGCAAGCTGGCCCTTGCCGACATAGATGCTGTCTTCGATGCCCACGCGAACATGGCCGCCGTTGATGGCGGCCAGCGTCGTGAAGTTCATCTGGTGGCGCCCGGCGGCGAGCACCGACCAGTGGTACGAATCGCCGAACAGCTTGTCGGCGATGCGCTTCATGTGCGCCAGGTTCTCGGGGTCGGCGCCGATGCCGCCGAGGATGCCGAAGATCGACTGCACGAAGAACGGCGGCTTGACGAGGCCGCGATCGACGAAGTGCGCCAGGTTGTAGAGGTGGCCGATGTCGTAGCACTCGAACTCGAAGCGCGTGCCGCAGCCTTCGCCGAGCGACTTCAAACCGAACTCGATGTCCTTGAAGGTGTTGCGGAAGATGAAGTCGCGGCTGTTCTCCAGGTACACCGGCTCCCAGTCGTACTTCCATTGCTTGCCCGGTTGCAGCGCCGGAAACAGGCCGAAGTTCATCGAGCCCATGTTCATCGAGCACATCTCGGGCCGCAGCGACAGCGGCGCGGCCAGGCGCTCCTGCACTGTCATGTTGTGGCCGCCGCCGGTGGTGATGTTGATGACCGCGTCGGTCTTGGCCTTGATGCGCGGCAGGAACTCGCGGAAGACTTCCACCGCGGGCGTCGGCCGACCGTCCTTCGGATCGCGCGCATGCAGGTGGATGATCGATGCGCCGGCCTCGTAGGCCGCGATCGATTCATCGGCGATCTGCTCGGGCGTGATCGGCAGGTGCGGCGTCATCGACGGCGTGTGGATCGAACCGGTGACAGCGCAGGTGATGATGGCTTTCTTGCGGGCGGCGGCCATGGCGGGCTCCTTCAGGGTGTGGGTCAGCGAGCGGTCTGCCGGCGGCGGAACTCTTCAACGATCTGGCGGGCGTGCGGCAGCATCGCGTAGTCGACCATCGCTCCGCGATAGCTCACGGCCCCCAGGCCTTCGCGCTCGGCCTTCTCGAAAACATCGAGCAGGCCCTGGAAGTACTCGGCTTCCTCGGCCGTCGGCGCGAACACGCGGTTGGCGATGGCCACGTGCGACGGATGCATCACCGGGACGCCGGTGAAGCCGAAGTCGCGCGCGCGCACGATCAGCTCTTCCATCCCGGCCAGGTCATCCGCCGGCACGCCGAAGACGCCGGCGATCGGGTACGGTGCGCCACCGGCGCGGCTGTCGAGCACGAGCTTGGAGTTGAGGTAGTACTGCTCGCGCCCGCCCAGCGAAGGGCGAAAGCCGAACGCACGCGCAACGTCGGCACCGACCGGGCCCGAGACGACGCCGCAGAGGCCCTTGCAGCGCGTGCTGGCGCGCGCCAGCGACTCGGCGCACTGAAACCCCTGCGCCGTCTCCGGCAGCGGCAGGATGGCGATGGCGCCGTGCGGCAGGCCACGACAACCTTCGTGATAGGACAGCAGGTCGTGCAGGCCACGCACCTCGGACTCGTCGTTCGCCTTGGGCAGCATCACGCCCGCCAGGCCCGGATGCACGACGGCGCGCACTTCATCCGCGGTGCCGGGGTTGAACGAATGGATGCGCACGAAGGGGGCGACGCCGCTTTGCACCAACTGTGCGATCTCCCGCGGCAGGCACTGCCGCGCCAGGCCCTGCTGGTCGGGCGGTACCGAGTCCTCCAGGTCGAGCACCACCGCGTCGGGCTTGGCGCGTATCGCCTTTTCGACCCACGACTCACGGTGCGCCGGCACGAAGAGGAACGAACGCAGGGGCCATTGAGTGGACTGAATCGGGTTCAACGCTGCACTCCTTCAGGAAATGACGCCGGCGGCTTTGAGCGCTTCCATCTCCTGCGGCGAGTGACCGAGCCACTCGCCGAAGATCTGTGCATTGCCGCTGCCCAGCGGGCGGCTGGGTTCGATCGGCTTGCGCGGCGCACCTTCGAACACCAGCGGCGAGTGTGGCAGCACGACACGGCCGAGCGCGGGATGCTCGATCCATTGCAAGCTGCCGCGTGCGTGCATGTTTTCGTCGACGATCACTTCGGGCACCGTGCGCACCGGCGCGCACGGCACCTTGACCGCGAGCATGCGCGCGGCCACGTCGTTGCGCGCCAGACCGCGGGTCCATTGGCCGATCAAATCGTCCAACGCGTCCATGTTCTGCACGCGCGCGCTGCGGCTGCAGAAACGCGGGTCGTCCGCGAGGTCGGCTCGCCCCATCACTTGAACGATCGAGCGGAAGTGCTCGTCGCCCGGCGCGTTGATCACCACATGGCCGTCGTTCGTCGGATAGACGTTGTACGGCGCCGCACCCAGGCCGCCGTGGCGGTTGCCGGTGCGGGCCGGCGCCTGATCACCACGCGCATGCAGCATGCCGATGTTGGTGGCCAGCGTGGCGTAGGTGGCGTCCTGCATCGTCACCTCCACCACGCGCGCAACGCCGGTGTGCTCGCGTTCGTACAAGGCCGCCATGATCGCGCCGAACAGATGGACGCCCGACAGGATGTCGCACAGCGGCACGCCGGCCTTGACCGGCGGCTGGTCGGCGTGGCCGGTGGAGTCGATCACGCCGCACATCGCCTGCATCACCACGTCCATCGCCGGGCGGTCGCGGTACGGGCCATCCTTGCCGTAGCCCGAGCTCGACCCGTAGATCAGGCGGGGGTTGATCTTCTGCAGCGCCGCGGCGCCCACGCGCAGCCGGTCCATCACACCCGGCGCGAAGTTCTCGACCAGGATGTCGGCGCGTGCCACCATTTCCTCGAGCAGTTCGCGCCCCTGCGCCGTCTTCAGGTTGAGCGTTACCGGCGTCTTGTTCGAGTTCAACATCGCGAACGACATCTCGGCGCCGCCGGTGTCGCCGCGGCTGCGCAGGTGCTCGCCCGCGAAGGGCTCGACCTTGATGACGTTGGCGCCCGCCAGCGCCATCAGGAAGGTGGCGTAAGGCCCGTTGTAGAGGTGGGACAGGTCGATGACGGTGATGCCCGCGAGCGGGTAGCGAGACAGGTCTGCTGGCATTTGCCCTCCGCAAGTTTCACAGATCGCAGGCGCGGGCCGGCTGCGCGAGAATGCCCGAAGGCGCAGTGTAGGAAGCAGTCGCTGCGCGTCCATCGCCATTTTCAGAACGCCGCGTGCTCGCTTTGCGAACGATCGAGACCAACAGGAGACCTTCGTGCTGATCGATCTGGTGCAGCTCAGAACCTTCGTTGCCGTGGCCGAGGAGCAGCACCTGACGCGCGCCGCCGAGCGCCTGTACATCAGCCAGTCGGCGGCCAGTGCGCATGTGCGCGCCATCGAGGAGCGGCTGGGCACGCAGTTGTTCGTGCGCACCAATCGCAGCCTGGAGCTGACGCGCGCCGGCCAGTTGCTCGTCGCCAAGGCCAAGACCCTGCTCAACGAAGAAGCGCAGTTCACCTCGTTCGCGCGCGAGCTGCGCGGCAAGATCGAAGGCAAGCTGGTGGTGGGCACGAGCAGCGAGCCGGGCACGCGCATCGGCGAGATGCTGGCGGCGTTGCGCGGCGCGCATCCGCTGGTCAGCGTCGAGCTCTTGGCACGGCCCTCGGCCGGTGCGCGCCAGGGCTTGACCAGCGGCGAGCTCGACGTGGCGGTGCTGCTCGGGCGACCGATTGATCCCGGCTTCACCTACTACGGCTTGACGACAGTGCCCTACCGCGTGGCCGGGCCGGCCGCTTGGAAGCAGCAGATCGTCGCCGCCGATTGGGCCGATCTGGCCGCCCTGCCCTGGCTGACACCGAGCTCGAGCTCGGCGCACTCGGCGATGCTCGACCAGCTGTTCGGCGACCGGGGCCTGGAGCTGAACAGCGTGATCCGCTTCGATCAATCGGCTGTCGGGCGCGCCGCGCTGCACGCCGGCGCCGGCATGATGCTGCTGCGCGAAGACCATGCTCTTCAGGGCGAACACGAAGGGCTGCTGGCGGTCGCGCCGATCGCCCGCGCCGAGGTTGCGTTGTCGATCGCGCATCAGTCCGGTCGCAGGGGCGACCCGCTGATCCAGGCCTTCGTCGCAGCGGCGCGTGTGCCGTGGCCGGCGATGAAGTCGGGCGCGGCGTGATGCCGATGGCCGCACCACAGGCCCGCGCATGATCGAGTCCGTTTGAGTTGACCTTGGAGGATTGCATGCACCTCAGAGCACGTTCCCTCGGCGCGGCCGCACTGCTTGCGGCCAGCTTCATCCTGTGCCCGGCACCGGCCGTCGCCCGCGACAAGTTCCAGTACCTCGTGGTCGACCTGGCCAAGGCCGAAGCCGGCACGCCAACGCAACTCGAAGCCCTGCTCAACCGTCTCGGCGCGGAGGGATGGGAGCTGGTGCAGAGCGCCGCGGGCATGGCCATCTTCAAGCGCGAGAAGTAGTCGCCGCGGCGCGCGCGAGATGGAGTTGCCCGCTGCCGAACTTGGCCTGCTGCTGGCGGGTGCCGCCGTCGCCGGCTTCGTGCAGGGCCTGTCGGGCTTCGCCTTCAGCATGGTGTCGATGTCGATCTGGGTCTGGGCCCTGGAGCCGAAACTCGCCGCAGTGATGGCGGTGTTCGGCTCGCTGGTCGGCCAGGTGATCGGCGTGTTCACCGTGCCGCGCAGGCTGGCGTGGCGCGAGCTCGCGCCGTTCGTCATCGGCGGGCTGCTCGGCATTCCGCTCGGCGTGGGCGTGTTGCCGCACCTCGATGCAGCGGTCTTCAAGTTCAGCCTCGGTGCGCTGCTCGTCATCGCCTGCCCGGCGATGTTGTGGACGGCGCAC
The DNA here is from genome assembly GCA_963738605.1 of uncultured beta proteobacterium. Taxonomy (GTDB): domain Bacteria; phylum Pseudomonadota; class Gammaproteobacteria; order Burkholderiales; family Burkholderiaceae_C; genus CADEEN01. The sequence continues at coordinate 192,632 of CAVTXG010000010.1, read as the reverse complement.
CTGCCGCGCGTGGCGCTGCGCAGCGCCGCGGCGCGCACCGCGGCCGACGGCCTGGCCGGTGTGGGCGGCGGTTTTCTGGGCGGGCTCGGCGGCTTCACCGGCGTGATCCCGACGCTGTGGTGCACGCTGCGCGGGCTGGAGAAGGCAGCGCAGCGCACGGTGGTGCAGAACTTCAACCTCAGCACGCTCGCCGTGACGATGGCCGTGTACGTTGTGCAGCGGCGCGGTGACGCGGCCGATGTGGCCGCTGCTGCCCTGGGTGGCCGCTGCCGTGCTGGTGCCGTCGATGATCGGCGCGCGCTTCTATCACCGCCTGTCCGAGCAGAGCTTTCGCCGCATCGTGCTCGGCCTGCTGACCGCCGCCGGCGCGGTGATGCTGGTGTCGGCAGCGCCGCGGCTGTTGTTGCGGTAGCCGTAGAGCACGACTACATTGCCTGCCCCGACTCACGACGGAGAAGTCAACATGAACCGGATCTGCTCGAAGATGAACCGCATTTGCTCGAAGGCGCTTGGCAGCGCGGCGCTCGCAGCGCTGCTCGGCGCCTGCGCCAGCCCTGCGGGCGGCGACGGCTGGACCACGTTGATCGACGGCACGAAGGGCCTGGAGAACTTCGACGTCGTCGGCCAAGCGAACTGGAGTGCAAGCGACGGTGCGGTGCAGGCCAGCACCGGCACGCCGCCGGCGAGCTTTCTCGTCACGCGCACCAGTTGGAAGGATGTGATGGTGCGCGCCGAGTTCTGGAGCAGCGACGATGCCAACAGCGGCGTCTTCATCCGCTGCCAGGATCCGAAGACCATCACCGACGAGAACTGCTACGAAGCCAACATCTTCGACCAGCGACCCGACCCGACCTACGCCACCGGCGCGATCGTCAAGGTGGCCAAGCTCAACGCGCCGATGATCAAGGCCGGCGGGCAGTGGAACACGATGGAAGTGACTGCCAAGGGCACGCGCCTGGTGGTAGTGCTCAACGGCAGCAAGACGGTCGAGATCGACGACGGCAAGCTCGCCGCCGGCCCGATCGCGCTGCAGTGGGGCCGCGGCACGATCAAGTTCCGCAAGGTGCAGGTCAAGCCGATCTGAGGGCCCTGCGAGAACGCAAGGTCATTCAAGCGAACGCCGCGGATCGGCTCTGCCGGTCCGCTGGCGTTGCCCCCGAGGGGGAGCGGCGCGAGCCGCTCCGGGGGTGGGTCATCAGTGCTGCAGGATCTTCGACAGAAACTCTTTCGCGCGCGGCGTGCGCGCATTCGGATCGCCGAAGAACTCGTCCTTCTTGCAGTCTTCGACGATCTTGCCGGCGTCCATGAAGATGACGCGGTGGCTGACGCGCTTGGCGAAGCCCATCTCGTGCGTGACGACCATCATGGTCATGCCTTCTTCGGCAAGCTTGACCATGACGTCGAGCACCTCGCCGACCATTTCGGGATCCAGCGCCGAGGTCGGCTCGTCGAACAGCATCACGATCGGGTCCATGCTGAGCGCACGCGCGATCGCCACGCGCTGCTGCTGACCGCCGGAGAGCTGGCCCGGGAACTTGTCCTTGTGCGCCATCAGGCCGACGCGGTCGAGCATCTTCAGGCCGCGCGCCTTGGCCTCGTCGGTGCTGCGGTTGAGCACCTTGATCTGCGCGATCGTCAGGTTCTCGGTGACCGACAGGTGCGGGAACAGCTCGAAGTGCTGGAACACCATGCCGACGCGGCTGCGCAGCTTGGGCAGATCGGTCTTCGCGTCGCTGATGCTGATGCCGTTGACGACGATGTCGCCCTTCTGGATCGGTTCGAGCGCATTGACGGTCTTGATCAGCGTCGATTTGCCTGAGCCCGAAGGCCCGCAGACGACGACGACCTCGCCCTTCTTGATCGTGGTGGTGCAGTCGGTCAGCACCTGGAAGCTGCCGTACCACTTGCTGACGTTCTTGATGTCGATCATGACGGGCACCTTTTCAGCGAACGATGGCGATCTTCTTCTGCAACTGCCGCACCAGCTGCGACAGCGAGAAGCAGATGACGAAGTACACCAGCGCGGCGACGAGGTAGGTCTCGACCGGCCGGTTGAAGTTGCGGCCCACGGTCTCGAAGCCCTTGAGCAGGTCGTACGCGCCGATCGCGTACACCAGCGAAGTGTCCTGGAACAGGATGATGGTCTGCGTCAGCAGCACCGGCAGCATGTTGCGGAAGGCCTGCGGCAGCACGATCAGCTTGGTCGTCTGCGCATAGGTCATGCCCACCGCGTAGCCGGCATAGACCTGGCCCTTGGGCACGCTCTGGATGCCGGCGCGCATGATCTCGGAGTAGTACGCGGCTTCGAACAGCGTGAAGGTGACGATGGCCGAGAGCTCGGCGCCGATCGGCCGGCCGATCAGGAACGGGATGATCAGGAAGAACCACATGATCACCATCACCAGCGGGATCGAGCGCAGCGTGTCGACGTAGATCGTCGCCGGCACTTCGAGCCACTTCTTGCCGGACAGGCGCATCAGCGCCAGCACGGTGCCAAGCGCGATGCCGCCGATCATCGCGATCAGCGTCAGCTGGATCGAGAAGACGAAGCCGTTGGCGACGTAGCTGCGGATGACGTCCCAGTTGAGGAAGCTGAAGTCCAAGTTCACTTCATTTGCCTCCAATCATTCCGGGCACCCGCACCCTGACCTCGACCCACTTCATGAAGCGGTTGATGACGAAGGCCGAGATGAAGTACAGCAGCGTCACCGCGAGGAACATCAGGATCGGCTGCGAGGTTTCCTCGCCGGCCTGGCGCGCGAACATCGTCAGCTCGCTCACGCTCACCGCGAAGGCCACCGACGAATTCTTGACGATGTTCATGCTCTCGCTGGTGAGCGGCGGGATGACGATGCGAAACGCCATCGGCAGCAACACGTAGCGGTAGGTCTGCGGCAGCGTCAGGCCCATCGCCAGGCCGGCGTAGCGCTGGCCCTTGGGCAAGGCCTGGATGCCGGCGCGAACCTGCTCGGAAATGCGCGCCGAGGTGAACAGACCCAGGCCGACGAACGCGAGCACGAAACCCGGAACGCCCTTCAGCGGCGGGATCAGCTCCGGCACGACGAAGTACCAGATGAAGAGCTGCACGATCAGCGGCACGTTGCGGAAGAACTCGGTCCACGCGTCGCCGATGAAAACCAGCAGCTTGTTCGGCGTGGTGCGCAGGATGCCCATCAGCACGCCGAAGGCCATCGCCACCACCAGCGCCAGCAGCGCCAGCGCCACCGCGGTGCCCCACCCTGTGAGCAGCCAGTGCAGGTAGCTGATGTCGCCGCTGGCCGACTTCAGGCAGTTGGGGATCAACTCCTTGTCGATCGTGTCGCGGCAGAAGGTGTCGAGTCCGAACATCGCCATGTGCGCCCCTCCATAAAAGGACAGGGCCCGCAAGTTGCGGGCCCGCTTTCCTCTCTACTTTTTAACGTAGTCCTCGGCCGGCTTGGTGTTCGGGTTGGCCCAGGCCGTCTTGGTATCGGCGCCGGGCGCGAGCCCGCTCTTTTCGAGCAGCTTGGCCAGTTCGCCCGACTTCATCATGGCGACCAGCGAATCGTCGACGGCCTTCTTGAACGCCGCGTCGTCCTTGCGAATCATGATCGCGATCGGTTCGAGCGACAAGGGCTCGCCGACGATCTTGTAGTCCGCTGGCGCCTTGGACTTGGTGATGTTGCCGGCCAGGATGTAGTCGTCCATCACGAACGCATCGGCGCGGCCGGTTTCGAGAAGCAGGAAGCTGTCGGCGTGGTCCTTGCCGAAGATTTCCTTGAAGTCGATGCCGGCACCCTTTTCATGCTTGCGCAAGAGCTGGACCGACGTGGTGCCGGTGGTGGTGGCAACACTCTTGTCCTTCAACTGGGCGATCGAGGTGATGCCCGAGGCCGCCTTGACGGCGATGCGCACTTCCGCCACGTAGGTGGTGACGGCGAAGGACACGTCCTTCTGGCGCGTGGCGTTGTTGGTGGTGGAGCCGCACTCGATATCGACGGTGCCGTTCTGCACCAGCGGGATGCGGTTCTGCGAGGTGACGGGCACGTACTTGACGTCGAGCTTGGCCAGGCCCTGCGCCTTCTGGATGTCGGCCAGGACCTTCTGGCAGACCTCGACGTGGAAGCCGGCGAACTTGTTGTCGCCCAGCGTGTAGCTCATCGCACCGGACGATTCGCGCACGCCCATCGAGACGGCGCCGCTGTCCTTGATCTTCTTCAGTGTGTCGGTGGTCTGCGCGTGCGCAGCGAAAGCGGCCAGCGTGGCCAGAACGATCAGCGACTTCTTCATGAACACGGTACTCCTGGGGAGGTGAGTGGAAAGAACAGAACGCGCATTGTAGAAAGCGCGCCGTCCGCGCTTCCCCGTAGGCACCCGTAGGCGCGATGCCGTTTGCGGGCCCTGCCATGCAGCGCACGCATGCAGCGGCTCGGGTAAACCCCTGTCATGACGACGACGCTCGCGCCGTCTTCGCCAGGTGCTCCCACAGCGCAGCGGCGTCGGGTTTGACTGCGCGCGCCGACGCCGGACGCTCGCGCACGATGCGCACTTCCATCGTCGTCTGCCAGGCACCGGGTTCGCCCGCCGGCGCGAGGCGCTTGGCGCGCACTTCCTTCTTCACCGAGCTGGCCGGCAGAAAGGCCAGGCCGTGGCCTTCGAGCGCCATCGCCTTCAGGCTCTCGGCCATGTCGGTCTCGTAGATCAGGCTGAGGTGCGCCGGCTGCGGCGCGGTCTTGACGATGTGCTCGACGATGCGCGCCATGTACGCACCCGAGGCGTAGCTCAGGAACGGCACGGCGTTGGACGCGTTGCCGGGCAGGCGCCACAACGGCTGGCCCTCGCCGTCGGCGCGCGAGAACGGTGCCAGCGTCTCGCGGTCGAGCATCAGCATCTCGTAGCGCTCGGCCGAAAGCTGCAGCGGCTGCGACGGATGGTCGTAGGCCAGCAGCAAATCGCAATGGCCTTCGGTCAGGCGCAGCACCGCGTCATGCACGTTGAGCGCGATCAGCCGCGACTTGAGCTGCGGAAAGCTGCGCCGCAACTCGAGCAGCCAGTGCGGAAAGAACGCGAACGCGAGCGTGTGCGGCAGCGCGAACTCGATCATGTCGCTGCTGCCGGCCTGGTGTGCGCGCATCAGGTTGCGCGTGGCCTGCAGACCCGAGAGCAGCTCGTGGGCCTGCGCCAGGAAGGTCTCGCCGGCCGGCGTCAGGCGCGTCGGGAACAGCGAGCGATCGACCAGATCGACGCCGGCCCAGGCTTCGAGCGCCTGGATGCGGCGCGAAAACGCCGGCTGCGTGACGTGACGCAGCTGCGCCGAGCGCGAGAAGCTGCGCGTTTGCGCGAGGCTGACGAAATCCTCGAGCCACTTCGTGTCCATCGTCTTGTTCTACGTGTAGTCGCTGCCCGATTGCTGGAGCTGCCACATGCGAGCGTAGCTGCCGCCGCGCGCCAGCAGCACCGGGTGCGACCCTCGCTCGACGACGCGCCCGGCTTCGAGCACGACGATCTCGTGCGCATCGACGATGGTGGACAGGCGGTGCGCGATCACCAGCGCGGTCTTGCCCTGCGCTGCGCTCTTCAGTTCGGCCTGGATGGCGCGCTCGTTGGCGGAATCGAGCGCCGAGGTGGCTTCGTCGAAGATCAGGATCGGCGGGTTCTTCAACAGCGTGCGCGCGATCGCCACGCGCTGCTTCTCGCCGCCGGAGAGCTTCAACCCACGCTCGCCGACCATCGTCGCGTAGCCTTGCGGCGTCGAGGCGATGAAGGCGTGGATGTGCGCCGCTTTGGCTGCGCCTTCCACCTCGGCGCGCGCCGCGCCCGGCTTGCCGTAGGCGATGTTGTATTCGACCGTGTCGTTGAAGAGCACCGTGTCCTGCGGCACGATGCCGATGGCCGCGCGCAAGGAGGCTTGCGTCACCGCACGGATGTCCTCGCCGTCGATCGAGATGGCGCCGGCCCCTTTGTCGTCGACGTCGTAGAAGCGGTAGAGCAGCCGCGCCAGCGTCGATTTGCCCGCGCCCGACGGCCCGACCACCGCCACCGTCTTGCCGGCCGGCACCTCGAAGCTCACGTCGTGCAGGATCGGCCGGTCGGCGTTGTAGGAAAAGCTCACATGCTCGAAGCGAACGCTGCCCTGCGGCACGGCCAGCGGCTTTGCATCAGGCGCGTCGGCAATCTCGCGGTGCGTGCCGAGGAGCGCGAACATCTTCTCCATGTCCACCGTGCACTGCTTGATCTCGCGGTAGATCACGCCCAGGAAATTCAGTGGGATGTAGAGCTGGATCATCAGCGCGTTGACCAGCACCAGGTCGCCCAGCGTCAGCTTGCCGTCCACCACGCCCAGCGTCGCGCGCCACACCAGCAGCGTCACGGCGATGGCGATGATCAGGCTCTGGCCGAGGTTCAGCACCGACAGCGACGTCTGCGACTTGATCGACGCCTTCTCCAGATGGCGCAGGTTGTCGTCGTAGCGCGCTTCCTCGAAGCGCTCGTTGTTGAAGTACTTGACGGTCTCGTAGTTGATGAGCGCATCCACGGCGCGGGTGTTGGCCTTGCTGTCCTGCTCGTTCATGGCGCGTCGGAAGTGCGTGCGCCACTCGGTCACCGTGATGGTGTAGCCGATGTAGAGCACGAGAGCGGCCAGCGTGATGCCGGCGAACCAGCCGTCGAACTGCGAGGCCAGCAGCACGATGACGAGGCCGATCTCCACCAGCGTCGGCAGGATGTTGTAGATGAAGTAGTTGAGCAGCGCATGGATCGCACGCGAGCCGCGCTCGATGTCGCGCGAGACGCCGCCGATCTGGCGCTCGAGATGAAAGCGCAGCGACAGCGCCAGCAGGTGCTCGAAGGTCTGCAACGCCACCTTGCGCGCCACGCGCGCGGCCACCGGGTAGAACAGGAATTCGCGCAGCTCGGTGAACAGCGTCACCGAGACGCGCAGCGCGCCGTAGGCCAGCAGCAATGCCACAGGCACCACCAGCAGCGCGCGCGGATCGCCGGTTTTCAGATCGAGCGCATCGACCAGTTGCTTCAACACCAGCGGCACGCCGATGTTGGCGAGCTTGGCCGCCGATCAGGCAGGCCAGCGCAAACAGCACGCGCCACTTCCACTGCCACACGTAGGGCAGCAGGCGGCGGATCGGCGCGAAGCCGACGGGCGGCGGCGGCGCCTGGCCCGGGACGGCAGGCAAGGCAGGAACGGCAATCGTGCGGCGCATCCCCCGAGTGTCGTGGAAGAATCGCCGGCATGAACCCCACCCGCACGGTCCTCGCCCCCGCCCAGTTGCCCGACGGCGCCGAACTCGTGATGCGCGTGCTGCCGCTGCCGGCCGACACCAACATGAACGGCGACATCTTCGGCGGCTGGCTGATGGCGCAGGTGGATATGGCCGGCGCCGTGCTGCCCTCGCGCATCGCGCGCGGACGCATCGCCACCGTCGCGGTCAACCAGTTCCTGTTCAAGCAGCCGGTGAGCGTCGGTGACCTGCTGTCGTTCTACGCGCGTGTCGAGCGCATCGGCAACACCTCGGTGACGGTGCACGTGGAAGTGCTGGCCGAGCGCAACCCAGCCGATCCGCAGGTGGTGAAGGTGACGGAAGCCAATCTCACCTACGTGGCGATCGACCGCGACGGCAAGCCGCGCCCGATCCCGCGCGACTGAGGCAGGCGAGCGCACCCGAGACACCGTCGCGACGGACTCTGCGCGAAACGGTGATCGTTTCGTGATGACATGGCTTCCAGAGGCGGGCGCAATCTCTGCGGCAATAACGCCGTCAGGAGACCCGATGAGCCAAGCCCTCTCAAACCCCAAGTACCGCAGCTTGCTCGCACTGAGCGCGCTGGTGGCGCTCGCCGCATGCGGCGGATCCGACGATGTGCCCGGTGACGAAGCCGCGTCCGACGCCGGGCGCAGCACCGCGCTCGCCAAGCCGCGCGTTCCACCGCCGCCGCCTGCGCCGCCGCCCCCTGCGGCGCCCTCTCCGCTCGGGCCGCCGTCGCCACCGGTCGACAGCACGGTCGTCGGCGCACTGGCCCTGGCGTCGTCGACGGCGGCGGGCCAGTCGGCCAGCGGCTTCGCACCTTGCGGCATTTCGGCCAACGGCAATCTGGTCACGTTCCGTTCCGAGTCGAACACGCTGGTCGCCAACGACAGCAACGGCGTGGGCGACGTGTTCCTGAAGAACCTGTCGAGCGGCGCCGTGCAGCGCATCAGCACGTCGAGCAGCGGCGCGCAATTGGCCCAGGCCGCAGCATGCAGGCAGATGACACCCGATGGTCGCTTCGTGCTGATGCAGGTGAACAGCGCCGTGCTGGTGAAGGACGTGCAGACCGGCGTGCTGACGCAGGTCTCGCCCGCGGCCGACTCGATCCCGAACAACACCGGCTTCAGCGCCGCATCGATATCCGACGACGGCAACGTGGTCACCCTCGTGACCATTCCGACGCAGACCTACGTCGGTGCGTACCAGTGGGTGAACACGGTGCCGGCGCGGATCATGGTCAGGAACCTTGCCACCGGCACGCTGACCACGCTCAACACCGACAACGGACGCGCGGCCGAAGGGGAAGTGGTCCTGGGCCACCTGAACGCCCGCTTGTCACCCGACGGACGGCGCGTGGCGTTCGTATCGACCTCGAGCACGCTGGTCGGCGGCGACAGCAACGGCCAGGCCGATGTGTTCGTCCGCGACCTTGCCAGCGGCATCACCACGCTCGCGTCCAGCAGCAGCAGCGGCGTGCCGGCGACGTTGACCTTCTGCTGCCATCAGAGCTACTACCACGTCGAGTGGGCGAACAACGCAGTGCTTCAGTTCTCGATCGGCCAGGCCCACAGCCTCGGGCCAGTGGGCGAGTACCTGAAGAACGTCGATACCGGCGCGCTGCAACTGCTCCTGGCATCGAGCGACGGCGCGAGCCCCGTGGTGTCGGCGGACCTGCGCAAGATGGTGTTCGGGCGGCTCTACGGCAGCGGCTTCGACTACCGGATCTTCAGTCGCCATCTGGCCACCGGCGCCGAGCAGGTGGTCAGCAGTTCGTCGAGCGGCACGCCCGGCAACGGCAACGCCAACGTTGGCCTGATCTCGCGCGACGGCGCGCGGGTGGTGTTCAACTCGAACGCGACCAACCTCTTCAGCCCGACACCGCCGGCCGGTACGTTCCAGGTGTACGTCAAGACGATCGACACGCCGTGATCGCCGGTGCCGCGCGCGAGCCCGGCGGTATCGCCACGCGATGCCTTGCATCGCGTGGCGCATACGCTCACGCGCACACGGATGATGGCGCCACCGCCACCCTCCGAGAGCGTTCATGTTCAAGTTCCTGCGCGTGCCCGAGCGGCTGTTTTCCATCGCCATGGCGCTGGTCTCGCTGGCCTTCGCCGCCTTCCTGATCGGCCTGGGCAGCAAGGTCGTGGCCGACCTGCCGCGCCTGGAGGATCGGCTGTCGATCGAGGACCATGTGCAGCCGCCGGGCGCGGCGAAGACGCTGCGCGACGAGCTGGCCGTGCGCGAGCGCGAGCAGACCGAGCTTGCAGCCAAGACCGGCCAGGCGCGGCTGACGCACACCAGCGCCGTCAACGCCTACGACTCGGCGCGCAAGGGTTATGCCACCTGGTCGTCCACCCGCACGATCACCACCGACCCGACGCAGGATCCGGAAGTGATCCGGCGCACGCGCGAACTCGACGCGCTCGAAGCGCGTCGGCGCGAGGCGCAGGTCGCGCTCGAAACGCTGGACCGGCAGACGCTCGATTCGCAGCAACGCGTGTCGGCGTTGCGCGTGCGCGAAGCCGAGCTGCTGCGCGCGGCGCAGCCCGCGTTCCAGCGCGCACGCTTCTGGCAGGAGCTGCGCGTGTTCGCGGCGCGCCTGGCGGTGACGCTGCCCTTGCTTTTCGCCGCAGGCTGGTTCTGGTCAAAGAAGCGCGGCAGCGACTACTGGCCGCTGTATCGCGGCTTCATCCTCTTTGCGGCATTCACCTTCTTCTTCGAGCTGGTGCCCTACCTGCCGAGCTACGGCGGCTACGTGCGCTACGCGGTGGGCGTGATCGCCACCGCCATCGTCGGCCACTACGTCATCAAGGCGATGCGGCGCTACCTCGCCAGGCGTCAGGCGGTGGCGGCGCAGACTGAAGCCGAACGCCGTGGCGCGCTCGACCACGAAGCGGCGCTGAAGAAGCTCAGTGCCAACGTCTGCCCCGGCTGCGAGCGCGCGGTGATGACCACCGACAAGGCCGCCACCAACTTCTGCGTGCACTGCGGACTGAAACTGTTCGACGACTGCGGCAGTTGCAAGACGCGAATGAACGCCTTCTTTCACTACTGCCCGAGCTGCGGCACGGGCGCGGCAGCTCAGAACTGAGGCAGCACGCGCTTGGCGATGTGCTCGGCGATCGCCGTGCCGCAGATGCGGTAGACCGGCTCGCCGGGATGAAAGCCGTCGGCCGCCATCAGCTCGCGGTTCAGCGGCAACTCGATCGCCACGTGGCTCACGTCGCTGCGCGTGCGCGCCCACTCGGCCACGGCTTCGTCGTGACGCCGCGCATCGCGGCCGGCCACCCAGCGCAGCGGCTGTGGCAGCCCAGGAAAGCGCTCCACCGGCGGCAGCGGTGCGAACACCACATGCGCCGCGCCGTGCGCGTTGCGCAGGCGGTTGGCTATCGCCTCGCGCGCGGCAACGGCACGCTGCGACGGCACCTGATCGACGACATCGTTGACGCCGAGCACCACCACCGCGATGTCGATCGGCGCGCTTGCATGGGCTGCCAGCAGATCGAGACACTGCGCGCTGGTAACGCCCGCTTTCGCCACGAGCCTCCAGCGCACGCACACGCGCGCGTGCCGCGCCAACGCACTCGGCAGAAAGCCCGCCAGCGCCTGCGATTGACAAGCCACGCCGACGCCCGCCGCCGACGAGTCGCCAAGCATCAAGAGCCGCAGCAACGGCCCGCGCCCGACTTCGCCTTCGCGCGCACCGGCCGCTTCAGGCAAGCGCGGCAGCCGCGCGCGCGTGACCAGCGCCTGCGCGACGAGCACGGGTGAGAGAAGAAGCTTGGCGGCGAGGCTCATCGCTTCAGAACTTGGAAAAATCAGGCCTGCGCTTCTCGAGCACCGCCTGCATCGCCTCGCGCGCCTCGGCGCTCGAAAGGCGCTGCGTGAAGGCGGCGCCTTCGCGCCTCACTGCGTCGAGCAGCGCCGCGCGCTGCGGCTCGCGCAGCAGGTGCTTGGCCTCCTGCACCGCACCCGGCGGCAAGGCGTTGAAGCGCTCGGCCATGCGGCGCGCATGCGCAGCGACTTCGCCGGCGGGCAACACCGCGTTGGCGATGCCGCACTCCACCGCCTGCTCGGCCGTGAACGGATCGCCCAAGAGCATCTTTTCTGCCGCGCGGCGGCCGCCCATCAGCTGCGGCACGACGAGGCTCGATGCGAATTCCGGCACCAGGCCCAGGCTGGTGAAAGGCATCGCCAGACGGGCATCGTCGGCGACATAGACCAGATCGCAGTGCAGCAGCATCGTCACGCCGATGCCGATGGCCGCGCCGGTGACGGCGGCCACCACCGGCTTGTCGCAGCCGATCAGGGCGCGCATGAACGCGAACGTCGGCGACGCGTCGATGTCCGGCCGCGGCCGGTTGAGAAAATCCTGAAGATCGTTGCCGCTGGTGAAGATGCCGGGCTGGCCGGTGATCAGCAGCGCGCGTACCTTGGCGTCTTCGGCCGCGGCGTTCACCGCGTCGGCCATCGCCTGGTACATCTCGACCGTCAGCGCGTTCTTTTTCTCGGGCCGCGCCATCTCGATCGTGGCGACGCCGTTGAGGGTGGCGGTGCGAATGCTCATGGTGAAACCTCCGTGCCTTGCGCTCCTGTGCGACTGCCTGTCGGAACGGCCGAGCGGGGACTCATGCGAAGGCCGCCTTGTGGTCGCATCGGTCAGACCTTCTCGAAGATGCCGGCCGCGCCCTGCCCCATGCCGACGCACATCGTCACCATGCCGTACTTCAGGTTCTTGCGATGCATCGCGTGAATCGTGGTCGCGGCGCGGATCGCGCCGGTGGCACCGAGCGGATGACCGAGCGCGATCGCGCCGCCCATCGGGTTGACGCGGCTCGGGTCGAGCTTGCAGGTCTCGATCACGGCGAGCGCTTGTGCGGCGAAGGCTTCGTTGAGTTCGATCCAGCCGATGTCGTCGAGGGTGAGACCCGCATGCTTCAGCGCCACCGGAATCGCCTCGATCGGGCCGATGCCCATGATGTGCGGCGGCACGCCGCGCACCGCGAACGAGACGAAGCGCGCCAGCGGCTTGAGGCCGAACTCCTTGACGGCGCGCTCGCTGGCCAGGATCAGCGCGCCGGCGCCGTCGCTCGTCTGCGAGCTGTTGCCGGCGGTGACGCTGCCCTTCGCTGCAAACACCGGCTTCAACTTCGCCAGCGCTTCGAGCGTGGTGTCGGCGCGCGCGCCTTCGTCGAGCTTGACGGTGCGCGTCTTCGTCTTCACCTCGCCGCTGGCGAGATCGGGCAAGCGCTCGACGATCTCGATGGGCGTCATCTCGGCATCGAACTCGCCGGCGGCCATCGCCGCCAGCGCCTTCTGGTGCGAAGCCAGCGCGAACGCATCCTGCTTCTCGCGGCTGACCTTCCACTGCTCGGCCACGCGCTCGGCCGTGAGGCCCATGCCATAGGCGATGCCGACGTTCTCGTCCTTGGCAAAGACCTCGGGGTTGAACGACGGCCGGCTGCCGCCCATCGGCACCAGGCTCATGCTCTCGGCGCCGCCGGCGATCATCACGTCGGCCTGGCCGACGCGGATGCGGTCGGCCGCCATCTGGATTGCGGACAGGCCCGAAGCACAGAAGCGGTTGACGGTGATGCCGCCCACCGAATGCGGCAGGCCGGCGATCACCATCGCAGCGCGTGCCATGTTGATGCCCTGCTCGGCCTCGGGGAACGAGCAGCCGACGATCGCATCCTCGATCGCCTTCGGGTCGAGGCTCGGCACTTGCGCGAGCGCGTTTCGCACCGCGGCGACGAGCAGGTCGTCGGGCCGCGTGTTCCTGAAGTAGCCGCGGCCGGACTTGCCGATCGGCGTGCGCGTGGCGGCGACGATGTAGGCGTCTTGAACTTGCTTGGTCATGTCGCGCTCCTTCTTAGTTGCGACAGGCTTGCCGGTCTGCAGCATGCCCATGATGCGTTCCTGGGACTTCGGATGTTCGAGCAGCGCGCAGAAGTGCTTGCGCTCCAACGCCATCAGGTATTCCTCGGTCACCAGCGAGCCGGCATCGACATCGCCGCCGCAGACCACGTCGGCAATCAGCATCGAGATGTGCAGGTCGTGATCGCTGATGAAGCCGCCGTCGCGCATGTTGACGAGCTGGCCGCGGATGGTGGCCTTGGCGTTGCGGCCGGCCACCGGGATCAGCGCGCGTTGCGGCGCGCGGTACGCACTCGCGGCCAGCGCCTTGGCCTGAGCCAGCGCGACGTGCAGCAGCTCGTCCTTGTGCGGCACGATGACGTCGCTGTCGAGCAGGTACCCCAGCCTCTTCGACTCGAGCGCACTGGTGCCGACCTTGGCCATCGCCGCGTTGGTGAAGCCGTCCTTGAGGAACGAGAAGATGTCGCCGCCGCCACCGCCCGCTGCAGCCATCTCGGCCGCGCGGCGCGCGATGTACGCCAGGCCGCCGGCGCCCGGCACGAGGCCCACGCCGACCTCGACCAGTCCCACGTACGTCTCCATCGTCGCGACGCGACGCGACGAATGGATCGCGAGTTCGCAGCCGCCACCCAGGGCGATGCCGCGCATCGCGCTGACAACAGGAACCTGGGCGTAACGAACGCGCAGCATGAAGTCCTGGAACTTCTTCAGCTCGGGCGCGATGCCCTTGGCGCCGGACTTCATGAACACCGGCATCAGCGCTTCGAGGTTGGCGCCGGCCGAGAACACGTCGTCGGGCGACCAGATCACCAGGCCCTGGTACTTCGACTCGGCCAGATCGAGCGCGGCCTGCAGGCCCTCGGCCACGGTCGGCGAGATCAGGTGCAGCTTGGCGGTGATCGAGGCGATGACCACTTCATCGTCGAGCGTCCAGACGCGCACCTCTTCGTTCTTGAAGAGCTCGGTGCCCGATCCGAGCGGCGCCTTCGCACCGCTGCCCACCACACTCTCGGCGAAATGCTGGCGCGCATAGACCGGCAACGCGCTCTTCGGCAGGTACTTGCTGTGCGCTGCACTCCACGAGCCCTCGGCCGTATGCACGCCATCGCGACCATCGAACACCCACGCCGGCAGCGGCACGCTGCTCAAGGCCTTGCCCGCGTCGATGTCTTCCTTCACCCACTGGGCCACTTGCTTCCAGCCCGCGGCCTGCCACAGCTCGAACGGGCCTTGCTGCGTGCCGAAGCCCCAGCGCATCGCGAAGTCGATTTCTCGCGCGCTGTCGGCAATGTCGCCCAAGTGCACTGCGCAATAGTGGAACGAGTCGCGCAGGATCGCCCACGCGAACTGTGCCTGCGGATTCGTGCTCTCGCGCAGCAGCTTCAATCGCTCGGCCGCCGGCTTCTTCAACATGCGCTCGACGATCGGCTCGGCCTTGCCGCCCGCGACGACGTACTCGCCTTTGGTGGCATCGAGCTGCAGGATGTCCTTGCCGACCTTCTTGTAGAACCCCGCGCCGGTCTTCTGCCCCAGCGCGCCTTGCTCGATCAGACGGCCGAGCACGGCGGGCGTCTTGTACGTGGCATAGAAGGGATCGCCTTGCAGGTTGTCCTGCATCGTCTTGACGACATGCGCCATCGTGTCCAGGCCCACCACATCGGCGGTGCGGAAGGTACCGGAGGACGCACGCCCCATCTTCTTGCCGGTGAGGTCGTCGACCACGTCGAAGCCCAGGCCGAACTTCTCAGCCTCGATCATCGTCGCCAGCATGCCGGCGATGCCGACGCGATTGGCGATGAAGTTGGGCGTGTCCTTGGCGCGCACCACGCCCTTGCCGAGCGATGAGGTGACGAAGGTTTCGAGCTGGTCGAGGATCTCGGGCTGCGTCGTCGGCGTCGGGATCAACTCGACGAGCTGCATGTAGCGCGGCGGGTTGAAGAAGTGGATGCCGCAAAAGCGCGGCTTGATGTTTTCCGGCAGCGCTTCAGCCAGCTTGCTGATCGACAGGCCCGAGGTGTTCGACGCGACGATGGCATGCGCTGCAACGTGCGGCGCGATCTTCTTGTACAGATCGAGCTTCCAGTCCATGCGCTCGGCGATCGCTTCGATGACGAGATCGCACTCGCCGAGCAGCGCCAGGTGCTCTTCATAGTTCGCGGCCTGGATGCGCGCCGCGTCTTCGGCCACGCCGAGCGGCGCGGGCTTCAACTTCTTCAGACCATCGATGGCTTTGGTGACGATGGAATTTTTGGAGGAGAACGGGGCTGAAGCCCCGTCCGCAGGTTTGGCGGACAGGTCGAACAAGATCACCGGCACGCGCAGGTTCACCAGGTGCGCCGCGATCTGCGCGCCCATCACGCCGGCGCCGAGCACGGCGACCTTGCGAACGTTGAATCGGTTCATCGTTTTCATCTCCTAGAAAAGAGCTTCGTCCATCGCCATCAGCGGCGCCACGCCCGAGCGTGCGCTGCGGATCAGCGAGGCCGTCTCGGGCAGCAGCTTGGCGAAGTAGAAGCGCGCCGTCGCGAGCTTGGCGGTGTAGAAGGGGTCGCTCGAATCCTTCTTCTCGAGCGCGATCTTGGCCATGCGCGCGAAGAAGTAGGCAAAGCACAGGTGGCCGACGACGCGCAGGTAGTCCACCGCCGCGGCGCCGACCTCGTCCTGGTTCTGGAAGGCCTTCATGCCGAGTTCGGTGGTCAGCTTCGTCACCTTGTCGCCGAGGTCGGCGAGCGGGTTGACGAACTCCTGCATCGCCTCGACCACGCCCTCTGCCTCGATGAACTCGGCCACGCGCGCGCCGAAGGCCTTCAACTTCTTGCCGTTGTCGGCCAGCACCTTGCGGCCGAGCAGATCGAGCGACTGGATGGTGTTGGTGCCTTCGTACAGCATGTTGATGCGCGCATCGCGCACGTATTGCTCCATGCCCCACTCGGCGATGTAGCCGTGGCCGCCATAGACCTGCATGCAGTGCGAGGTCGCGATCCAGGCGTTGTCGGTGAAGAAGGCCTTCAGCACCGGCGTCAGCAGCGCCACCTCGTCGGCGCAGCGCTTGCGCACGTCTTCGTCCTCGCTCGCCAACTCCTGGTCAAGGAGCAGCACGGTGTGCAGCGCCAACGCGCGCGCGCCTTCGGCATACGCGCGCGCCGTCAGCAGCATCTTGCGCACGTCGGGATGGACGATGATCGGATCGGCCGGCTTGTCCGGCGCCTTCGGGCCCGACAGGCTCCTCATCTGCAGGCGGTCTTTGGCGTAGGCCACCGCGTTCTGGTAGGCCACTTCGGTCAGGCCCAGCGATTGATTCGCAACACCGATGCGGGCCGCATTCATCATCACGAACATCGCCGGCAGGCCCTTGTTCGGTTGGCCCACGAGCCAACCGAGCGCGCCGTCCAGCGCGATCTGGCAGGTGGCGTTGCCGTGAATGCCCATCTTGTGTTCGAGGCCGGTGCAGGCGATAGCGTTGCGCACGCCGAGGGATCCATTCGCGTTCGGCACGAACTTGGGCACGACGAACAGCGAGATGCCCTTGCTGCCCTGCGGCGCATCGGGCAGTCGCGCCAGCACGAGGTGAACGATGTTCTCGGTCAGGTCGTGTTCGCCCGAGCTGATGAAGATCTTCTGGCCGGTGATCTTGAAGCTGCCGTCGCTCTGCGGTTCTGCCTTGGTGCGCAACATGCCGAGATCGGTGCCGCAATGCGACTCGGTCAGGCACATCGTGCCGGTCCACTGCCCGCTCGAGAGCTTGGGCAGGTAGAGCTTCTTCTGCTCGTCGGTGCCGTGCTCGTGCAGGCACTCGTAGGCGCCGTGCGACAAGCCGGGGTACATGGTCCAGGCCTGGTTGGCACTGTTGAGCATCTCGAAGAAGCTTTGGTTGAACAGGTGCGGCAGGCCCTGACCGCCGTAGGCCGGGTCGGTCGACAGCGCCGGCCAGCCGCCTTCCACGTACTTGGCGTACGCGTCCTTGAAGCCCTTGGGCGTGGTCACGGCGTGCGTGGCCTTGTCGAGCGTGCAGCCTTCCTGGTCGCCGCTCAGGTTCAGCGGCTGGATCACCTCGGCCGCGAACTTGCCGCCTTCTTCGAGCACGGCATTGACCGTGTCGATGTCGAGGTCGGCGTAGGCGGGAATGGCCTTCAGTGTCGGCACGGCATCGAGCAGCTCGTGCAGCACGAACTTCAGATCGCGCAGCGGCGGGGTGTAGTGCGGCATCGTTGGTTCTCCCTTTGATGGTCAGCGTAACTTCGTGGTGTAGTGGGCGAGCACGTGCTCGAAGGCGCGTTGCACGCGCTCCATCGCGCCGGGCGCGCGCAGGAAGCGCGCGTCGTGGTGCAGCGCCAGGATCAGGCCGTGAATCTCGAACAGCATCTGCATGGCATCGGTGTCGCGCTTGAGATGGCCCTCCTCGATGGCGATGCGGATCGCGCGCTCGAGCGCGCCGTGCCAGGCCTGCACCATCGACGCCAGCGCGTCGCGCACCGGGCCGGGCCGGTCGTCGAACTCGACGGCGCCGCTGATGTAGATGCAGCCCGAGTCGATCTCGACCGAGACGCGCTTGACCCAGCGCTTGAACATCGCGCGCAGCCGCGGCAGGCCGCGCGGCTCACGCAATGTGGGGCGGAAGACCTCGTCTTCGAAGCGTTCGTGGTACTCGCGCAGCACTGAGATCTGCAACTCTTCGCGCGAGCCGAAGTGCGCGAAGACGCCCGACTTGCTCATCTGCGTGACTTCGGCGAGCGCGCCGATCGACAGGCCCTCGAGCCCGACATGCGAAGCCAGACCGAGCGCGGCGTCGAGGATCGCGGCGCGTGTTTGCTGGCCTTTGTGCGCGCTATGGGCAGGTCTGACGCTGCGGGTATCGGTGTCCAACGGCATCTCAACAAAATCGAACGTTCGTTCTATTTTGCCGGCTTCCCGCGGCCGCAAGGTGTCGATTTGTCGGCGTTTTCTAGGGCGGCGTGCTTAGGGAAGGCGCGGGAAAACCCGGTGCATCGAGTTCGGATACGCTCGCGGTGTGGACGTTCTGCAACTCGATGTCTCCGGCCGGCCGCAAGCATGGATCACGCCCAAGGAAGCGGCAGTCCTCTATGCCAGCGATGGCGTGGCCTGGACGCTCGGTGACGCCTGCCATGTGCTGCGCGGCGGCATCCAGCGCCTCACCGGCCGCCAGTCGCGCATCGAGGTGCATCCGATCATCGCGGTGCGTGGCTCGATTCCGAGCCGCGCCTGGCGCACCACGCCCACCATCGCCAACATCAAACTGTTCGCGCGCGACCGCCACATCTGCGCCTACTGCGGCGGGCACTTCCACTTCGAAGACCTGACGCGCGAACACATCGTGCCGGTGTCGCGCGGCGGCAGCGACGCGTGGATGAACTGCATCACCGCCTGCCGCGCCTGCAACGGCCACAAGGGCAACCGCCT
The DNA here is from genome assembly GCA_963738605.1 of uncultured beta proteobacterium. Lineage (GTDB taxonomy): Bacteria > Pseudomonadota > Gammaproteobacteria > Burkholderiales > Burkholderiaceae_C > CADEEN01. The sequence goes on along the minus strand of CAVTXG010000010.1, from coordinate 174,093 downwards.
GCCCGAAGAAGCGCGCATGACGCTGATGTACCTGCCCTACGTGCCGAGCCTGCACGAGGACATGATCCTGCGCGGCCGCCGCATCCTGGCCGACCAGATGGAGTTCCTGCTGGCCAGCGTGCCGCGCAGTTCGCGCCTGCACGGCTAGGCTTGCACGGCGCGGCGCGGCGCGCAGTTTTCACGCGCTGCATCACGATCTTTACCGCGGGCGGGGAACGCCATCGCCGCAAATGCGTCAACCTCGACTGTCCGCCTGCCGTTGCGCAGGGCGCAACACTTGGAGATGACCTCATGAAGAAAGCTCTGATCGCGGTCGCAGCGCTGGCTGTGCTCGCTGCCTGCACCACCACCAGCCCCGATGTCGTGCAGCGCGGCGATGCGCAGCGTCTGGCCACCGTGCAGGACGCGACCGTGCTGTCGGTGCGCAGCGTCGTCGTCGACGGCTCGCAAAGCGGCGCCGGCGGCGTCACCGGTGCCGTCGTCGGCGGCGTGGCCGGATCGTCACGCTCGTCGGGCCGCGAACAGGCGGTGATCGGCGTGGTCGGCGCCGTGGCGGGCGCGGTCATCGGCAACGCCATCGAGCGCAGCGCCACCAAGGAAGACGCGGTCGAGATCCTGCTGCAGATGAAAAACGGCGAACGCCGCGCGGTCGTGCAGGCCAAGGCGAGCGAGACCTTCAACCCGGGTGACGCAGTCATCCTCGTCACCACCGGCAGCAAGACGCGCGTGCAGCGCGCACCGGCCGGGACTCAGCCGGTGCAGCCGCTGCCGGCACCGGTGCAAGGCACTCCGCCGCGAGGCTGAAAACGAAGAGACAGTGACCGCTGGGCGCGCCGGGCCGCTCCCAAGCGGCCAGCGCTCCCCTCGGGGGGCGCGAGCGCAGCGAGCTTGGGGCCGTCAATTGCCGAGCAGGCCCTTCTTAAGATCGCCGTCGGCCGGCTTGTCGCCGAGCCAGATGCGCAGCATCGCGGCGAAGAAGTCCTCGCCCGGAATGTTCGCCCCCTTCTGCTGGCCGTTGACGGTGATGCGGGTGCCGCTGTCGGGCAGGAACTCGAAGTGCAGCACGTCGCCCTTCTTGGCTTCCTCGACCGCCTTCAGCGCCGCGTTCATCGCATCGATCTGCGGCTTGAAGGCCGCGATCTGCGCCTCGGTGTGGTTGTTCTTGAGGCCCTCGTTGAGCGGGCCGGCGAAGCTGTCGGCATCGACGTTGCGCAGCATCGTCATCGACAGCCGCCGCGGCCCCTTCTGCGCCAACAGCGCCGCCGCACTGTTGCTCTTGGCCGGCACATACAGCCCGGCGGCATAGACCTTGAAGATGGCGCGGGTGCGTACGCCGGCGCCGTTCAACTGCAACGCCGCAGCGCCGACTTGCGCCGTCGGCTCGAACTTGACGCCTTCGCGTTCGACGGTTTGGGCCGGCGTGACTGCCGTTGCAGCGGCAAGAACCATTGCGGCCAGGATGCGCTTCATGCTCGTCGTCTCCTCGGGTCGGTGACCCAGTGTGCCAGCGCAACGCCGCGCCGCAACGAGTGGTTTACTTGACGAGCCGGTTCAGCCGCTCGGCATCGAAGTGCTCGTCCTTCTGCGCTTCGTCGGGCACGCAGTCGTCGCTCGGCAGTTCGCGCGAACGCTGCGAGAGTTTTTCGATGGCCTGCCACAGCAGCGCGATCTGGTGCTCATGGCTGCCGGCGTTGTCGATCAGGCCCTTCATCGCCAGCGCCACCGGGTCGTCGCCCTGCGTCACGCCGTAGGCGGAAAAGCCCATCTTCTCGGCCGCGGCTTCACGCTGCGCATCGGCATCGCGCTCGATGAAGCGCGCCGGGTTGCCGACCGCGATGACGCGCGGCGGCACCGCGTTGCGCACCACCGAGCCCGGACCGACGCGTGCACCCTCGCCGACCGTGAAGCCGCCGAGGACCTGCGCGTTGGCGCCCACGATCACGCCGCGCCCCAAGGTCGGGTGCCGCTTCGCGCCCTTCTCCAGCGACGTGCCGCCGAGCGTCACGCCCTGGTAGATGGTGCAGTCGTCGCCGATCTCGGCGGTTTCGCCGATGACCACACCCATGCCGTGATCGATGAAGACGCGCCGGCCGATCTTCGCCCCCGGGTGGATCTCGATGCCGGTGAAGAAACGACCCAGGTGCGAAGTGATGCGGCCGAGCCAGCGGAATCCCGCCAACCAGCAGGCATGCGCCCAGCCATGGAAGAACAGCGCATGCAGCCCCGGATAACAGGTCATCACCTCCCAGGTCGAGCGCGCGGCGGGGTCGCGCTCGCGGATGGCGGCGATGTTTTCTCGAAGGCGTTGGAACATGGTGCAAACAGTGTAGGCCGCCGTGCTATTTCCTGCCTGCCGACCGGGCGATGCCGCGCAGGATGTGCACCTCCTCTTGCGTGAGCCGTGCCCGATTCAACAACTGGTTCAGGCGCGGCATCAGCTTCTTCGGCGCTGCCGGGTCGAGGTAGCCGATCTCGGTCAGGACCTGCTGCCAGTGTTCGAGCAGGCCGGCCACCGCGCGCGCGTCGGCCAGCGTGTTCTGCACGCTGCGCGACGCCACCTCGAAGCCGCCCAGCGCCTGGCGCCACTCGTAGGCGATCAACTGCACCGCCTGCGCCAGGTTGAGCGAACCGTAGCCCGGCGCAGTGGGAATCGAAAGGCAGACATGACATCGATAGACGTCCTCGTTGCTCAGACCGAAGCGCTCGCTGCCGAAGACGAAGGCAATGTCGGGCGGCCCCGGGTCATGACGCGCGATCGACTCGAAGTGCACACGCGGCGAGCGCGTCGGCGGGCCGAAGTCGCGCGGCGTCATCGCGGTTGCAGCCACATGCGTGACGCCGTCCAGCGCTTCCGTGAGCGTCGCCACAACGCGCGTGCCCTCGAGCACGTCGAGCGCACCCGAGGCCAGCGCGATCGCTTCGGCCTTGAGCGTCACGTTCGGCCAGCGTGGCGCCACCAGCACGAGATCGTCGAAGCCCATCACCTTGAGCGCCCGCGCCGCGGCACCGACGTTGCCGGCGTGGCTGGTCTCGATCAGGACGAAGCGTGAGGTCGATGTCGAGGTTGGCATATGGGCCATCGGTAAAATCGCGGCTCATCGCGAGCGGCATGATTGTCGCCGCACGTTCTTTCCACCCGCCGATCGCTCCAACCTCACCTTGCCATGTCGCAGACGCTTCACCCCATGCTCAACATCGCCGTGAAAGCGGCACGCGCCGCCGGATCGATCATCAACCGCGCCGCGCTCGACGTTCGAGCGACTGACGATCTCCACCAAGGGCGTCAACGACTTCGTCACCGAAGTCGACCAGGCCGCGGAAGCCGCGATCATCGAAATCCTGCTCACCGCCTACCCCGGCCACGGCATCCTCGCCGAAGAATCGGGCCGCCAGCACGGCGCCAAGCACAGCGAGTACCTGTGGATCATCGATCCGCTCGACGGCACCACCAACTTCATCCACGGCTTTCCGGTCTATGCCGTATCGATCGCGCTGGCGTTTCGCGGCAAGATCGAACAGGCCGTGGTCTACGACCCGACGCGCAACGACCTGTTCTATGCGAGCAAGGGACGCGGCGCGTTTCTCAACGACCGCCGGCTGCGTGTCTCCAAGCGCATCCGCCTGGCCGAGTCGCTGATCGGCACCGGCTTCCCGTTTCGCAAGGGTGACAACTTCCACCGCTACGTGCAAATGTTCGAGCAGGTGATGCAGCACTGTGCCGGCGTGCGGCGCCCGGGTGCGGCCGCACTCGATCTCTGCTACGTGGCGGCCGGCTGGTACGACGGCTTCTTCGAGACCGGACTGAACCCCTGGGACGTGGCCGCCGGCTCGCTGCTCATCACCGAAGCCGGCGGGCTGATCGGCAACTTCACCGGCGAAGCCGATTTCCTCTACCAGCGTGAAGCCGTCGCCGGCACGCCGAAGGTCTACGGGCAGCTGGTGCAGTTGCTCAAGCCCTACTCCAAGGCGATCAAGGGCGAAGAGTCGCCGCCGAGCACGACAGGCACAACGACGCCCGAAGCCGCGCTGGCCGCGACGCTGATCGGCATCGAGCCGGCACCGAAGAAGACGCTCAAGGTGAGCCGCGTCCGCAAGGCGTCGTGAGCAGCGTCGCTTCGGCCGTCGAGCTCGTCATGCCCCCTTCGACCTGGATCGACTGCCCGGTCACGTACCCCGCCTGCTGCGAGACGAGGAAAGTCACGACGCTGACGAACTCTTCCTGCGTTCCCTGATCAACGCCGGCGCCGCGCAGTTGACGGTGATGCCCTGGGCCGCCACCTCGTTGGCCAGGTGCTTCATGTAGGCCGCGACACCGGTCCGGTCTTGAGGATGAGGATGTCGGGCCGAGCGCGTAAAGAGCACGACGTGGGCGCCTTCGGCGGCCAGCGCCAGCGCGATGTTGCGACCCATGCCGCCTCTCGATGCGGTGACGACGGCAGTCTTGCCGCGAAGTCCGAAGTCCAAGGTGCAAGCCTCCTGAGCCGTATGGAGAATGAGTACGGTCCACACTGCCGATGGGCTGCATGGAGCTGGACGACGGGCATAACGTCAGGCGTATGTATTGACAATTCGCATACAATCTCGCCATTCAGATCGCAGTACATGGAGGCACCACGTGGCCCAGACCCTGGAACCCGTCACGATCAGCATCCGCGCCAAGGCGGGACAGCGCGACCTGATCGACCAAGCCGCCGACCGGCTCGGACGCAGTCGCTCGGACTTCATGCTCGAAGCTGCCTGCCGGCAGGCCGAAGACGTGTTGCTCGATCAGACCTATTTCGCGCTCGACGCCAAGAGTTTTGCCGCGTTTCAGGCCCTGCTCGACAAGCCGCCGGCGCCAACCGACCGCTTGCGCCGCACACTCAAGGCCCGGGCGCCCTGGGACAAGAGCAAGACCGCAGGGCGACGCGCGAAGTGACAACTGGGCCGATGGTTTCGGCGCCGCAAGCGCTGACCGACCATCACCAGCTCGCTGATTTCGACAGCGGCGAGCCCTCGCTCGACGATTGGCTGAAACGACGCGCTGCCAAGAACCAGACCAGCGGTGCCTCGCGCACCTACGTCGTCTGCGAGGGCGCCACGGTGATCGGCTACTACTGCCTGGCCGCCGGTGCGCTCGGCCATGCCGAGGCGCCGTCCACCATGAAGCGCAACCAGCCTGACCCGATTCCTGTGCTGATACTGGGCCGCCTGGCCATCCACAAGGATCACCACCAGAAGGGGCTCGGCACGGCGCTGCTGAACGACGCCATGCGGCGCGCGATCCAGGCCAGCGAGATCGCCGGCGTCACGGCGCTGCTGGTGCATGCGTTGTCGGAACCAGCCCGGCGCTTCTACTTCTCGCGCGGCTTCATTGAGTCACCCGTCAAGCCCATGACCCTGTGTCTGATGCTGGCGACGGTTCGTCAAGCGTTGCGCGAACCCTAGTCAAGCACCCTCAAACCGAACCCCGGCGCGTCGCTCGTACTGCGTGGCCATCCGGTCGATGTTGGCATCGCCGCCGGGTACGTAGGGATGGACTAAAGAAGTGGCCGACCTGATCAGCATCGGCGTGCCGGGGAGAGGCGTGTGGCGCAGCGAGCTGAACGACGAGGTGGTGTGACCAGGGAATTTGTGCCAGCAGTGGTGGCACAAACACCGCCGGCTGCCCCTGGCGGCAACGACTCGATGGCGCCCCGCTCACGCGCAAACAGTCGCTCGAATTCGGTACACATCTTTGTCGGTGGCCGTACCCGGGCCGAATCGAACGTGAGATGATTTCCAGCGGCCAGCGCCTTGGCCGATCTGGCGACGAATGTGATCACTCGAGTACCTCAAGCTGATCAGGAGAAGTCGCGCCGGGCAAAGTAAACAAAAATGAACAGCGACAACAACCTGCGGGAAGAATCGTTGCCGCGACCGCCCCTTGCAGACGACCTGATTTCTCGTCACACGCCGATGATGCAGCAGTACCTGCGCATCAAGGCCGAACACGCCGACACGCTCGTGTTCTATCGCATGGGCGATTTCTACGAGCTGTTCTACGACGACGCGCGCAAGGCCAATCGACTGCTCGACATCACGCTGACCACGCGCGGCCAGAGCGCCGGCGAGCCCGTGGTGATGGCCGGCGTGCCGGCGCATTCGGTCGAGAGCTACCTGGCCAAGTTGATCAAGATGGGCGAGGCGGTCGCCATCGCCGAGCAGGTGGGCGATGTCGCCACCGCCAAGGGTCCGGTCGAGCGCAAGGTCACGCGCGTTGTCACGCCCGGCACCGTCACCGACGGCGAGTTGCTGGCCGAGCGCCAGGATGCTCTGCTGGTGTCGATCGCACGCGAGCGTGGCGCCTTCGGCATCGCCTGGCTCGGACTCTCGAGCGGGCGCCTGGGCCTGACCGAATGCGGCGAGCGTGAGTTGCCGGCGTGGCTGGCGCGCCTGGACGCTGCGGAAATCCTGTGCGCGGATCGCCAGGCCCTGCCGCCGGCGGTGAACGCGAGCGGCGCCGCCATCACCGAGCGGCCGGCATGGCAGTTCGATGCCGCGCTGGGCTTGCGCAAGCTGTGCGAGCAACTGCGCGTGGCACAGCTCGGCGGCTTCAATGCGCAGCACCTGAGCCTGGCGCATCGCGCGGCCGCGGCTCTGCTCGGCTTCGCGCAGTCCACCCAGAGCCAGGCGCTGGGGCATGTGCACACGCTCGAAGTGCCGCTGGCCGGTGACCTGATCGACCTGCCGCCGGCCACGCACCGCAACCTCGAGCTGACGCTGACGCTGCGCGGCGAGCCGCAGCCGACGCTGCTGGGCCTGCTCGACACCTGCCGCAGCGGCATGGGCAGCCGCGCGCTGCGCCATTGGCTGACGCATCCGAAGCGCGCGCGCGACGAAGCGATTGCGCGGCAGGGTGCGATCGAAGCGCTGATCGCGCACGGCTTCGCCGCGCTGCGCGACGCCCTGCGCTCGATCAGCGACGTTGAGCGCATCGTCTCGCGCATCGCACTGCGCCAGGTGCGGCCGCGCGAGCTGGCGGGGCTGCGGCAGTCGCTGGCAGCGCTGCCCGCGCTGCGCGAGGCGACACCCGGCAGCTGCTCGCTGTTGGAGGAACTGCGCACCGCGCTGCAGCCTGACCCGGCGATCGCCGCGCTGCTGGCCTCGACCATCGCCGAAGAACCTGCTGTGCTGCTGCGCGAAGGCGGCGTGATCGCGCCCGGCCACGACGCCGATCTCGACGAGCTGCGCTCGATCACCGCCAACTGCGATGCCTTCCTGCTCGATCTGGAAGCGCGCGAACGCGCCCGCACGCAGATTCCGAACCTGCGCGTGCAGTTCAACAAGGTGCACGGCTTCTACATCGAGGTCACGTCGTCGCACGCCGGCAAGACGCCGGCCGACTACCAGCGCCGCCAGACGATGAAGAATGCCGAGCGCTTCATCACACCCGAGCTGAAGGCCTTCGAGGACAAGGCCCTGGCCGCCGAGGAACGTGCGATGGCGCGCGAGAAGCTGCTCTACGAGCAGTTGCTCGATGCGCTGCAGGGCCATCTCGCGCCGCTGGGCGCCACCGCACGCGCGCTGGCCGCGCTCGATGCGCTCGCCGCGTTGGCCGAACGCGCGACGACGCTGAACTGGACGCGGCCCGCTTTCGTCGCGCAGCCGTGCATCGAGATCGAGTCCGGCCGCCACCCCGTGGTCGAAGCGCGCCTCGCGGAAACAGGCGCCGGCCCCTTCATCGCCAACCACTGCCGGCTCGACGCCAAGACGCGCATGGTGGTGCTGACCGGGCCGAACATGGGCGGCAAGAGCACCTGGATGCGGCAGGTGGCGCTGACGGTGCTGCTGGCCTCGATCGGCTCGTACGTGCCCGCGGCGTCGTGCCGGCTCGGACCCGTCGACGCCATCCACACCCGCATCGGCGCCGCCGACGACCTGGCCAACGCGCAATCGACCTTCATGGTCGAGATGACCGAGGGCGCGGCGATCCTGCATGCCGCCACCGAGCACTCTCTCGTGCTGATGGACGAGATCGGCCGCGGCACCAGCACCTTCGACGGCCTGGCCCTGGCCGGCGCGATCGCGTCGCACCTGCACGAGAAGAACCGCGCCTTCACGCTGTTCGCGACGCACTACTTCGAGCTGACCGCGTTTGCCGAGAAGCACGCCGGCGCGATCAACATGCATGTCTCGGCCGCCGAGTCCGCAGGCCACGACATCGTCTTCCTGCACGAGGTGCAGCCCGGCCCGGCGAGCAAGAGCTACGGCGTGCAGGTGGCGCGGCTGGCGGGCATGCCGGCGCAGGTCGTGCGCCAGGCGCGCGCTGCGCTCGATGCACTCGAGGCGCAGCAACGTGAATCACAGGCGCAGGTCGATCTGTTCGCCGCGCCGCCGCCGCCCGCAGCAACAACGCCCTCGCCGCTCGAAGACGCGCTGGCCGACCTCGACCCTGATAGCCTATCGCCGCGCGAAGCCCTGGACGCGCTGTACCGCCTCAAGAAGATCCTATGACAGCCCTCAAGCTCACTTCGTTCGCAGCCCCCCGAGGGGGCGCTGGTGCCCTTCGGACGGCCGGGCGGGCACCATGACCTACTGCATCGCCATCCGCCTCGACGCCGGCCTGGTGTTCCTCTCGGATTCACGCACCAACGCCGGTCTCGATCACATTGCGAGCTTTCGCAAGATGATGATCTACGAGCAGCCCGACGAGCGTTTCATGGTGCTGCTGTCGGCCGGCAACCTCTCGGTCTCGCAGTCGGTGCGCGAGTTGCTGCAGGTCGAGAAGATCGACGGCGGCCGCGGCGAAGAAGGCCTGACCATCTGGAACTGCGCGTCGATGTTCGACGCCGCACGTGTGCTCGGCAGCACGGTGCGCCGCGTCTATGCGCAGGACGGCGCGGCGCTGAAGGCTGCGGGCATCGACTTCAATGCCAGCTTCATCATCGGCGGCCAGATCAAGGGCGAGGCGATGCGCATGTTCCTGGTCTATTCGCCGGGCAACTTCATCGAGGCCACGCGCGAGACGCCCTACTTCCAGATCGGCGAGAGCAAGTACGGCAAGCCGATCCTGGATCGCGTCATCACCCCGGCCACGCCGCTGGACGAGGCCGCCAAGTGCGCGCTGGTGTCGATGGACTCGACGCTGAAGTCCAATCTTTCGGTCGGCCTGCCGCTGGACCTGCTGGTCTATCGCAGCGACGACTTGAAGAGCAACGACTTCGTCTGCATCGACGAGCACAACCCCTACTTCAGCTTCATCCGCAGCACCTGGGGCCACAAGCTGCGCGAGGTCTTCGAGGGCATCGAAGACCCGCAGTGGGGCAGCGCCGCGGCGCAGCACCCGTTGCTGGTGGGTTCGAAGCGGTTTCCGGCGATGAAGAAGATCGCCGATCCGGGCGAGAAGATCGTCTGATCTTCAGCGCGCGCTCCGCGGCGCGCATTGGCCGGCGCAGCCGCGTGCAATGGTCCTTGTTTGGGCGGCATGCGCTTCGCATCATGCGCAGCGACGATGACGCTCGAACTGTCCACCGCTGCCCCGGCACCCGAGTTGGCACCTGCCCTTGCCTGCGCACCGCCGACGCGTCCACGCCGGGCGGCCACGGCACTGGTGCTGTTCATCGGCCACGGCGGCCGCCCCAGCGCGGCGCAAGGCGAGTCGCTGGCAAGCGAAGGCATGCGCAGCCTGTGGCTGCCTGGCATCGAACAGGTGCTCGCGGCCTCGCGCTTGGCGCGCTTCGATGCGGCAGTGCTCGATGGCGCGATCCTCGAAGGACGCGACGCCGCCACGCTGTCGCGCCTGCAAGCGGCGCTGCAGTGCCCGTTGCTGCTGCTGGCCGACCACGGCGATGAGCTCGACGAGATCATGGCGCTCGAACTCGGCGCCGACGCTTGGCTGCTGCGCCCCGTGGCACCACGCCGTCTGCGCGCGCATCTCGCGGCGCTGATGCGCGTGCAGCGGCGCGTGCCGCCGGCCGAGGCACCGACGTTGCACGACGAAGCCGAGTCCGACGGCTGGCAACTCGACCGCATCACCAACCGACTGCGCCAGCGCGCACGCTGCGTCGCGCTGACCGAAGTCCAGGCTGCGCTGCTGCAATGCCTGCTCGACGCTGACGGGCGCATCGTGCCGCGCCAGCGCCTGCTGGCCACGCTGCCGCTGGCGCGCGCGACGAACGCCCGCAACGTCGACGTCTACGTGCACCGCCTGCGCAAGCGCCTGCTCGACGCGGGAGCGTTCGAGCTCGTGATCGAAGCCGTGCGCGGCCGCGGCTACCTGCTGCGGCCGCCGGCGTGACGCAAAGCGCTATCGGAAAGCGTAGCCGACGCTGGCCTGGAAGAAGCGGCCGCGTGGGTTGTAGAGCCACGGGAAGCCCAGGCTGCCGTTCTGGTTCAAGGTGCCACGCTGCGAATACGGCACGCTGTTGTCGAGCAGGTTCTTGATGCTGCCTGACAGCGTCAGGTTCTGGATGCCGGTGTACTGCAACCCCAGATCCAGCTCCTCGTGCGCGCCGATATCGCGCGCGCGGGCGTAGGCCGTCGAGCCGGCGTCCTGCTCGGTGTCGCGCATGCCCGAGGTGGTGCGCAGCGCCAGGGTCGTCGCCCACGCCGCCGATTCGAGGTTGAGCGTCAGGGTATTGCGCCAGCGCGGCTGCAGGAAGGTGCCGACGTATTCGAGCAGCGGGTCGGCCGCGTCGGTGCGCGTCTTCACCGAGTGGTAGTAGGTAGCGCTGTCGCGCAGCGACAGTTTGCCCCAGGGCGTATCGGCCAGGCGCGCGCGGATGTCGATGTCGACACCGCTGGTCTGCGTGCTGGCGATGTTCAGGTTGTTGGTGAAGACCTGCCACTCGCCGCTGACGCGGCGGTTGAACAGGCCCTGTTGCACGGCCGACTCGACGGTCGGCTGGTTGACTTCGTTTTCTTTCCTGATCTTCCAGAAGTCCATCGCAAGCGACACCGCCGGCGCCGGTTCGACGACGAAACCGATGTTGAAGGTCTTGCCGGTCTCGGGCTTCAGGTTCGGGTTCGAACCGGTGACGTTGCGGTAGGGGAAGTTGTCGCACTGCGTCGGATCGGTGACACCGAAGGCCGGGCACAGGATCTCGGTGTCGGAGGTGCTCTCCGCGCCCTCGTCCTGGCCGCCGAACATCTGCTTGAGCGACGGCGCGAGAAAACTCTCGGCGTAGGACGCGCGCAGCGCGAACACGCTGACCGGTCGGTACTTGAGCGCCACCTTCGGGCTGGTCCTGCTGGCCTTGGCGCCACCCACCTGCACGCCGCCGATGGTGCCCGACGCCCCCGAGTACTGGTCGTGCCGCACCGCGATCTGGCCTTCGAGGTTCTTCGTCAGCGGGATCGCCAGTTCGCCGAACACCGCTTTCAGGTCGCGCTTGGCATCGACCGCGGCCTGCGCGATGCTGCCGAAGACGTTGCCCGCCTGCTGGTTGGCATCGGGCGTGTCACGCAGCGTCTCCTTGTTGAACTGCACGCCCAGCGCGTAGCCGAGGCTGCCGCCGGCCAGCTCCATCAGCGAGCCGGTGGCGCGCGCATTGACGAACTTCACCACCGAGCGGCCCTTGCGATTGGGCGTCAGGCGAATGGCATCGACCGCGGCCGTCGGATTGCTGTTGCTGGTCGGGTCGATCGTGCCGTTGGCAATGGCCGCGTTGAACAGCGTGTTGTCGAGATAGTTGCTGTCCTGGTTCTCGACCTTGCTGATGCCCTGGCCCACTGCCACGTCCCAGTCGATGGCAGCGACGCTGCCCTCCAGCCCGAGCGTGGTGGACAGCAGGCTCGAATCCCGATCGGTGGTCCGTGGCCCGACCTGCATGAAGCGGCCATTGACGGTGTTCCCACCCAGCTGAAAAGCACCCGGTGCCGCCTGCGACTGGAAGCGGTCCTTCGACTCGGAGTACAGCAGTTCGGCAAATGCACGCATGCCACCGAGCTTGAGGTTGCCGATGACCATCGTGCTGAAGCGGTCGGCGCCGTTGTTCAGCGTCAGCACGGTCTTGTTGAAGTCGAAGCGGCAGGTCGTGCCGCGCAAGTCCTCCGGCGGGCACGGGACGAGCTGGCCGACCACCGCAGTGCCGGCGGCGTTGAGGATGTTGCCGTTGGGGTGGAAACCGCTGCGGCCGTCGGTGACGCCGTCGAAGCGACGCCAGTCGGCCGAGCGGCTGATGTCGCGATCGGCCTTGCCGATCGGGTCGCGCTTGAAGACGTCGATCGCGGCCAGCACGTTGAAGCCGGACTTGTCGAAGTCGCCGAAGCCGGCAACGATGCCGCCGGCCTTTTCCTCGCCGTCGCTGCGGCTGGAGACGCCGAAGCCGGCGCGCGCCTCGACGCCGGTGTAGTTCTTGCGCGTGATGAAGTTGATGACGCCGGCCACCGCGTCCGAGCCGTAGATCGCCGAGCCGCCGTCCTTGAGAATCTCGACGCGCTCGATGGCGCTGATCGGGATGTTGTTGACATCGACCGCAGCGCCGGCGCCGCTGCCGTCGGTCAGCGCATTGATCGGCAGGCGGCGGCCGTTGAGCAGCACCAGCACGTTGCGCTCGGACAGGCCTCGCACCTGCAGCTGCGAGGCGCCCGAGCCGGTGGGCGAATTCGCGGTCAACTCGCCCTGATCGTCGATGTCGAAGGCGGCGATGCTCTTCACCAGCTCGTGCACCGTGGTCGCGCCGCTGCGGGCGATGTCCTTGCGCGTGTAGATTTCGACCGGCACCGGCCCTTCGGCATCGGTGCGCTTGATCGACGATCCCGTGATTTCGATGCGTTGCGTTTCCTGGGCCTGGGCCGGCCACACGCAAGCGGCCACCAGCGCGGCGGCCACGCCGATGCTGCTCTTGTTCAACATGAATGACTCCCTCGATATTTCAGTCGCGGTTCGACCACCGCACACTCTAGAAAAGAGCGCTGTATCCGTTGGCAGCGGCGTGTCGCCGCGCCGTGTCGCGCTGTCGCGCGATGGCGATGCACGCAACGGGTGTGGCTGTTCGTCGCAGCGGCGACACAAGCCACGCGCCGTGACGCATTGCCCGGGCGCTCGCTTTCCCGCGGCTGTGGCGCCGCGCATACAGCCGACGGGCCGGTGTCGATGAACCACCGCGCCGACGCGGCCCGGCCGCCGATCGTGTTCTCGCACGCCAACGGGTTTCCGGCCGGCACCTACCGCGTGCTGTTCGAAGCCTGGCGCCGGGCGGGCCATGCCGTGCACGCGATCGAGCGCATCGGCCACGATCCGCGCTTTCCGGTCACCAGCAACTGGCCGCACCTGCGCGACCAGCTGATCGCCTTCATCGACACCGAAGTCGGCACGCGCCCGCTGCTGGTCGGCCACTCGCTCGGCGGCATGGTCAGCCTGCTGGCGGCGGCGCGCCGGCCCGATTTGGCCACCGGCGTGCTGCTGCTCGACTCGCCCTTGATCAGCGGCTGGGTCGCGCACGGCGTGCACCTGGCCAAGGCCACCGGGCTGATGCGCCGCCTCTCGGCGGCGCGCGTCGCGCGCATGCGGCGAACCTCGTGGCCTGCGCGCGACGCGGTGCGCGAGCACTTCGCGCGCAAGGCGGCTTTTGCGCGCTGGGATCCGCGTGTGCTCGACGACTACGTGAGCTGCGCCTTCGCCCACCAGGAGCGCGAATCGACGCTGGCCTTCGAGCGCGAGATCGAAGCGCGCATCTACGAGACGCTGCCGCATCACATGGGGCGGCTGCTCGCGCGCCGGCCGCTGCGCTGCGCGGTGGGTTTCATCGGCGGACGGCAGTCGGTGGAGCTGCGCCGCGCCGGCGTGAACGCGACGCGTCGCCTGGTCGGCGAGCGCTTCGAATGGAGCGACGGCACGCACCTGTTCCCGATGGAGCATCCGCAGGCCACGGCCGAGCTCGCGCTGCGCATGATCGGGCGCCTGCTCGCGGCCGATCGCCGCTGAGGGCGTCCGACCGCGCATTGGTCGGCCATTCGCTTCGCAATGGCCCTTGTCGTGCGCAGGCGGCGCGGCTAAACAGGCAATGTGACCAGTTCCTTCTACGACACGGCGCCCGGCCCAGCCGCGCAACGCGACGCAGCCACCCACGTGATGCGCGGCGCAGCGCAGGACGACAGCGCGGCGCCGACGCCGACGATCTGGGTCCACGCCGACGACCCGACGGGCGCGGCGGCGTGGTGTCAAGCGCTGGCCCTCGAAGGGCTGAGCTTGTCGGGCGCTGGCGACGACGCCGCGCGCGCCCGGGCCGTCGTGCTGCACTGCCGTCAGCGCGTGCACGAACGCCTGGCGCTGCTGCGCGAGTTGCGCGCGCTCGATGCCACGCGACCGCTGGTCGTGGTCTGCCACGTCATGCGCGACCTCGACCAGGTGCTGGCGCTGGAGATGGGCGCCGATGACGTCATCGACGCGCGCGTCTCGGCGCCGGTGGTGGCGGCGCGGCTGCGCGCGCTGTGGCGTCGCGGCGTCGGCGCGACAGCGGCGTTGCCCGAACGCCTCGACTTCGGGCGCCTGGCGATGAACTTGCGCGAACGCAGCGTGCGCCTGGACGGCCAGGCGATCGACCTGACCGAGTGCGAATTCGAAGTGCTGTGGCTGCTGGCGCTGCAGGCCGGCCGCGCGGTCTCGCGCGCCGAGCTGCTCGAACGCCTGCGCGGGCTGCCCTACCAGCGCATTGACCGCTCGATCGACTGCCGCATCTACCGCATCCGCGCCAAGCTGCGCGACGGCAGCGGTGCTGCGCAGCACATCCGCACCGTGCGCAACTGCGGCTACCTGTTCTCGCCGGCGCGCTGGTGAACGGGCTGCGCCTCGGGTAATGCGCCCGCGGCGGCGGGGCCAGCGCCGGGCCGCTCCCAAGCGTCCGGCCCCGCCCTTCCCTCGGGGGAGTGCTCGCGAAGCGAGCGAGGGGCCGTCATCGACTCGCGCACGCACTGCCCGATCGCCGCCACCGAGCGATCGATGGTGAAGGCGTCGAAAGCGCCGTAGCCGATCGCCAGGCCGTTGCCGTGCGGTCCCGAGCGCGGCTGGATGCAACCCGACGACAACGCGATCGCCAGCACGCCGTGCGCGCGCAGGCGCCGCGTCACGTCGCGGTCGCACACGCCTTCGGGCAGGTGGATGCAGCCATGCATCCCGCCGTCCATCGGGCCGAGCGAGCAGCCCGGCGGCAGGTGCCGCGCGCAGCTCGCGCGCAGCGCGTCGCGCCGCTCGCGCCCGGTGCGGCGCAGATGGCGCAGGTGCGTGCTCAGATGCCCTTCCTCGATGAACCAGGCCAGTGCCAATTGCAGCTGCGCATTGGTGCTGTCGCCGAGCAGCCCGCGCATGGCGATGAAGACCTCGATCAGGCGCTGCGGCACCACCAGGTAGGCCACGCGCAACGACGGGTAGAGGATGCCTTCGAGCGTGCCCATCATCAGCACGCGGTCCGATTCGTCCATCGACCAGAGCGCGGCCGGCAGCGCGCGGTCGTAGACGATCTCGTCGTTGAAGTTGCCCTCGACGATCCAGGCGCCGCTGTCGTCGGCCCAGCGCAGCAACTCGCGCAGGCGCTCGGTGGAGGTGCGCACGCCCAGCGGGTACTGCGTCACCGGGTGGAAGTAGGCCAGCGCAGCGTCCGGCGCCAGCGCGCGCCCGGCCGCCACGTCCAGGCCCTGCGCATCCAGCGGCACGCCGTGCACGCGGCAGCGCAGGACCTCGAACAGCGAGATCAGGCTGGTGTGGCCCGGGTCCTCGAGCCAGACCGCGTCGCCCGGCTCGAGCAGCACGCGCGCAATCAGCTCGAGCGCCTGCATCGGGCTGTTGACGATCAACACCTGCTGCGCTTGCACCGGCGTGGCGCGGGTCAGCGCCAGGTGGCGCGCGATCGCCTCGCGCAGCCGCGGCAGCCCGGCGGCCGGGCCGTAGCTGAAGTGGTCGTGCCAGGCGGGTGCATGGGCGCGCGAGATCAGCTTGCGCCAGACCTCGAACGGGAACTCGCGCAGCAGCGGCGCGCGCGGAAACAGCGGCTGCTCGGCCAGCATCACGTGCGGCAGCTCGAGCTGGCGCGGCTTGCCCAGATAGACCGAGAAGCGCTCCAGCACCTGCTGCGCCGAGCGCGAGAGCGCACGCTGCACGGCCCGCGTGGGTTGAGCCGGCTGCACCGCGCCCGCTTGTGCGGCGACGTAGCTGCCGTCACCGACGCGGCGCTCGATGAAGCCTTCGATCTGCAGTTGCGCGAAGGCTTCTTCGACCGCGCCGCGTGCATAGCCCCACTCGGCCGCGAGCTGTCGCGCCGACGGCAAGCGCGTACCGGGCGGCATCGCGCCGCTGCGGATGGCGTCGAGCACCGTGCCGTAGACGCGAACGCGGCGCGCGATCTTGCGGTCGCCCGGCACCTGCGGCGCGGCGATCACCACCCCGGAGGCCGGCTTCACCATGATGGCCTGAGTATGCTCATTTCGGCCGGACGTAGCGGCCGTCGAAGACGGTGGTCCATGACGCGCCCTGGTCGTCCGATTGCTCCCACAACTGGCGCACGGCGCCGTCGGGCAGCGGCGCCCACGCGATGCGCTGTTGGCGCGTGATGCCGGGTTTGTCGGGATGCGGCTGGCTGCCCTCCAGGACCATGCGCTGACCTTGACGGCCGCCGGCCAGGCGCAGCAGCCCGCCCTGGTTGTCGACCCAATGCTGGCGCCACTGGCGTGCCTGGCGATCCCAGCTGTTCAGGCTGGTACCGCTGAAGTTGCCGCCACCGCGCCAGCGCTCGATCAGCGCGCAGCCGCCGTCGATCGCTTCGATGTCGTTGTCGCCGGCCTTCTTGCCATCGGGCGTGAACACCTCCCAGCGGCCGAGCCAGAAATCGAATTGGCGGTGCTCCGGGGCGTTGCAGGCCGCGGCCATCGATGGTGCGGCGGCAACCAGTGTCGCGATGGCGATGGGCGAGAGCATCGTGGCAGCGTAGCCGCAGGTTCGCGCGGCGGCGTGCAGAAATTGCGCTTACGGGTTGCCCA
Organism: uncultured beta proteobacterium; assembly: GCA_963738605.1. Lineage (GTDB taxonomy): Bacteria > Pseudomonadota > Gammaproteobacteria > Burkholderiales > Burkholderiaceae_C > CADEEN01. Next base: position 157,161 of record CAVTXG010000010.1, on the reverse strand, counting down.
GGCAGCCGAAGCGCGCGAGCGCACGCGCCAACGCGAAGCGGCTGCCGAAGCCGCAGCGCAAGGCCACGGCTTCGCGGTCCGTGTCGCCGTGCGCGAGCAAGCGCTGCGCCGCGCGCGCGCGTTTGCGCAGCAGGTAGGCGTAGGGCGTGATGCCGTGCAGCGCGCGGAAGTGGCGCACGAAGTGCCAGCGCGACAGGCAGGCCACGCGCGCCATCGCATCGAGATCGAGCGGCTGCACGTAGCAGGTGTCGATGTGGTCGGCGGCCAGGCGCAGGCGGCGTTGCAGTTCGGCCTGCGCACTGCGCGACGCTGCCGCCTCCTGGCGCGTGCTCGACAACAGGTCCATCAGCAGCAGCGCCTGCTCTTCGAGCCAAACCTCGCTGCGCTCTCCGGCCTGCACCGCCTGCCACAGCGTGCGCAGACGGCGCGAGAGCGCGCCGCCGTCGTGTGCACGCAGGTGCTCGGAGAACTCCGGCGCGCGGCGCGAGGCCGCGGGCGCATCGGGCGAGTCGAGCGCAGACGACAAGCCCATGCCGCGCGCAACGGCCACCTCGCCCGGCAGGCCGGGACGAAAGAAGATCGCCATCGACGCCACCGGCCGCTCGCTGCGCAGCACGCTGCTGTAGCGCCGACCGTCGTTGAGCACGACCCAGTGGTCGTCGTCGATCGCGAGTTCGCGCTCGGGCAGCATGAAGCGTTCGCGGCCGCCCCAGGCGGCCTTGACCGACAGCGTCTGGCCGTGCGTGCGGTACTCGGCGTGCCGTGTGAGGCCGCAGACGAGCGCGTTCTCGCGCCCCCAGCGTCGCAAGAAGTTCTCGCGAAACGCCGCGTTGGCCGATGTGGCCGGCCGTGGCGGCAGGTCGGGCATGGTGGCGAAGATCATCGGTGCGCCGATCTTGCACCGCGGCTGCAAGCCGAATCAATAGAACTTGTACGTCAGCCCGGCGTAGTAGTAACGCCCGCGCGGATCGGCATAGCCTGGGTCGTAGCCGCCCTGGAAGCTGGTCTGCCCGCCGGCGTTGGAGTACGGCGGATCCTTGTCGAAGAGGTTGCGCACGCCCGCGCGCAGCTCGATGTTCCTGAAGCCGCTGTAGCGCGCCTGCAAGTCGTAGAGCTCGTAGACGCCGACCTTGCGCAGCGGCGCGCCGGCGCTGGTGGCCGGCAGGTCGTTGTAGCGCTTCTGCCAGCTCTGGCCGAGGGTGAAGCCCCAGGGCCCGGTTGTGTAGTCGATCGACGCGTAGTGCTTCCAGCGCGGCACCACGCCGCCGGTGGCGGTGTTGGTGTCGTCGAGGTCGTTGCTGAACGTGCCATCGGGGTTTTCCGACTCGAACTTCGAGAAGTAGGTGCCGGCGAGCGACGCGCTGACCTTGCCGCCGAACGCGCTTTGCACGAAGCGCAGGTCGAGATCGACGCCGCCGACGCGCGTCTGGCCGAGATTCAGGTTGGTCTGATTGATCTGGACGATCGGCCCCGGCAGGTTCGGAAACGCCGGGTCGACCGGTCCGCGCGTCACCAGGTTGCCGTAGCGGGTGAGGTCGCCGAGGATGTCGTTGGGCCCGACGCCGTTGGTGATCGTGTCCTTCAGGTCGATGCGGAAGGCGTCGAGCGATAGCGTCAGCTGCGGCAGCGGCGACAGCACCACGCCGAGCGTCTTGTTGGTGGACTTCTCGGGCGAGAGCGTGGGGTTGCCGCCGTTCAGGATGTTGAACTGCGTCGAACAATCGGTGCGCGAGCCGGTGGTCGGGCAGCGCAGCGGATCGGACAGGCCGGGCACGGTGACGCCGGTCGTCTGCGGCAGGAACAGGTCCTGCAGGCTCGGCGCGCGAAAGCCCCGGCCCACGGCGGCGCGCAGCACGACTTCGGGCCGCGGTTGCCAGCGCGCGCTGATCTTGGGCGTGGTCGAGTTGCCGACGCCTTCGTAGCGGTCCCAACGCACGGCGCCGTTCAACTCCAGGCCCTTCAACAGCGGCAGGTTCAGCTCGGTGAAGAGCGCATCGACGCGGCGCGACTTGTCGGTGACGAGGAAGTTGCCGCCGTAGCCCGAGATGTCGCCGGTCTGGATTGTCGGGTTCGGGTCGAACAGATAGTCTTCCTTGCGCACTTCGGCGCCGAGCGCCAGGCCGACGCTGCCGCCGCCGAGCTTGCCCAGCTCGCGCGAGCCGCGTGCGGCCACGCTCGTCAGCTTCGAGTCGATCTCGAAGGCGGTGCCGGTGAAGTTGGTGGCACGCAGCTCGGCCACGATGTCGGGCGTGTTCGGGCCGAAGAAGTTGACGCGGCCGCTGTTCAGGATCGGCAGGATCAGCGAGTTCGCCGGGTAGCCGTCGTTGACCTGCTGGCGCACCTTGCTCTGGCTGCGCACCAGCGCCGCTTCCCAATCCCAGCCGGCGACCAGGCCGCGCAGGCCGAGCACGAAACGCGGCGCTTCGGCGATGTCGGTGGTGTCGCGGTTGCCGGTTTCGTTGGAGCGGTAGAACACCGTCAGCGGCGGCAGCGGGTCGTTCGGGTCGGCAAGTTGCGGCTGGATCAACGCCGTCGGATAGAACGGCGTGCCGGGCTGCAGCAGGATGGTCGAGACCGCGCTGCCCAGGCCGTGCGGCGTGCCGGTGAGCGCGCCATAACCGGCAGGGTACAGGCCGTTCCACGGCGCCAGGTTGTTGAGCGGGTTGTTCGGCGGCAGCGCGAACAGGAACGAGAACGGCACCGGCTGGATCACCGTGCGCGTCTTCGTCTTGGTGAACGAGGCTTCGAAGAAGGCTTCGAGCGCGTCGCTGAAGGTCCACTTGCCGGTGGCCATGACGGTGGCGCGCTCGGTCTTGGGCAAGAGGGTGACCAGCGGCGACGGATCGAACACGCAGAACGGGTCGTCCACCGGCCCGCGGTTGATGGCGAAGGGCAGCTGGCACTGCGGCGCCGACGGGTTGCCGCCGATGTTGTTGACCGTCGCCACGTCGAGCACATTGGCCGGGAAGGTGTGGAACGAGGTCGGGTCGTTGCCGAGCGCGAGGTTGTAGCCGACGCTGGCGAACTTGCGCTCGCTGCCGATCAGCGCATCGTCGCGCTGCAATGCGCCCGACAGCATCAGGTTGAAGCGCTTGCCGTCGGCAAAGCCGAAGGTCAGCGCCGCGCGCTTGCTGGCGGCACCGCCGTGCTGCGTGTCGCCGGCATCGACCTGAAGCTCGCCGCCGACATAGTCGCGCCGCAGGATGAAGTTGACGACGCCGGCCACCGCGTCGCTGCCGTAGATCGCCGAGGCGCCGTCCTTCAGCACCTCGACGCGGTCGATCATCGCCAGCGGGATGCTGCCGACGTCCACCGACACCGAGTCTCCCGTGAAGCCGACGCCGTAGGGCGCTATGCGCCGGCCGTTCAACAGCACCAGCGTGCGGATCGAACTCAGCCCGCGCAGCGAGATCGACGAGATGCTGCCGGTGGTGGCGCCGGAGGCGCCGTTGGCCATGAGCGCGCCCGAGCTGGCGTTGGCGCCGATCGTCTGCATCAGTTGCTCGACGTTGGTGGCGCCGGATTTCTGGATGTCCTGGCGCGTCAGCACCTGCACCGGCAGCGCGGTCTCGGCGTCGATGCGCTTGATCGACGAGCCCGTGATCTCGATGCGCTGCGCCTCCTGCGCCAACGCGGGCAGCAGGACGAGTGCCGCGGCCGCGGCGATGCAGGTGCGCTTCATGGTGACGGCTCCGACCGGTTGCAAGAGGTCGTTGCAATCTAGGAACGAAGCGGCGGGCAGTGCGAAACGGTGCATCGCCGCGCTGCGATCGGTCGTGCCGAGGCATCGCTGCGCCGATGCCGTGCGGCGCCATGTCGCTGCTGCAACGGCGGGCGATGCCCGCCACGACCGCATCAGCTCGGGATCAACCCGCGCTGTGGCCACATTGAGACAAAAAGTGACGACCCCACCCCCCGCTATACTTTCGCATTACCACCACGGCATTCGCATGACCAAGTTCGTCTTCGTCACCGGCGGTGTGGTGTCCTCCCTCGGCAAGGGCATCGCGTCAGCGTCACTCGCCGCGATTCTCGAATCGCGGGGCCTCAAAGTCACCCTCATCAAGCTGGATCCGTACCTCAACGTCGATCCGGGCACGATGAGCCCGTTCCAGCACGGCGAGGTCTTCGTCACCGACGACGGCGCCGAGACCGACCTCGACCTCGGCCACTACGAGCGCTTCATCACCACGCGCATGAAGCGCAGCAACAACTTCACCACCGGCCAGATCTACAAGTCGGTGCTGGAGAAGGAGCGCCGCGGCGACTATCTCGGCAAGACGGTGCAGGTGATCCCGCACGTCACCAACGAGATCAAGGAGTTCGTGCTGCGCGGCGCCAACGCGCAGCCGGTGGACGTGGCCATCGTCGAGATCGGCGGCACGGTGGGCGACATCGAAAGCCTGCCCTTCCTCGAGGCGGTGCGGCAGATGAGCCTGAAGCTCGGGCCGACGAACTTCGCCTTCGTGCACCTGACCTACGTGCCCTACATCGGCGCGGCCGGCGAGCTGAAGACCAAGCCGACGCAGCACACGGTGCAGAAGCTGCGCGAGATCGGCATCCAGCCCGATGCCCTCTTGTGCCGCGCCGACCGATACATCCCCGACGACGAGCGCGAGAAGATCAGCCTGTTCACCAACGTGGCGCTGCACGGCGTGATCTCGATGCCCGACGTGGACGTGATCTACAAGGTGCCGCGCGTGCTGCACGAGCAGGGCCTGGACGAGCAGGTCTGCATGAAGCTGCAACTGCTGACCAAGCCGGCCGACCTGCGGCGCTGGGACTCGCTGGTCGAAGAAGAGCTGCACCCCAAGCGCGAAGTGATGATCGCCATGTGCGGCAAGTACACCGACCTGTCGGACTCCTACAAGTCGCTGAACGAAGCGCTGCGCCACGCCGGCATCCACAACCACGCGCGCGTGAAGATCGAGTACGTCGATGCCGAGACGCTGACCGAACAGAACACCAGCCAGCTCGCCAAGTTCGATGCGGTGCTGGTGCCCGGCGGCTTCGGCAAGCGCGGCGTCGAGGGCAAGATCCTCGCTGCCAGGTACGCGCGCGAGAACAGAATTCCCTACCTCGGCATCTGCCTGGGCATGCAGGTGGCGACGATCGAAGTGGCGCGCCATCTCGCCGGACTGATGGGGGCCAACAGCACCGAGTTCGATGCCAACACGCCGCACCCGGTGATCGCGCTGATCGACGAGTGGCAGGACCGCGACGGCACGATCCAGAAACGCGACGCGAGCAGCGACCTCGGCGGCACGATGCGCCTGGGTGCGCAGAGCTCGGACGTGAAACCGGGCACGCTCGCCCACCGCATCTACGGCAACGTCGTCACCGAGCGCCATCGCCATCGCTACGAAGCCAACGAGCACTACCTCGAACGCCTGCAGGCCGCGGGACTGGTCATCAGCGCGATCACGCAGCGCGAGAAGCTGACCGAGATCGTCGAGCTGCCGCAGGACCGGCATCCGTGGTTCGTCGGCGTGCAGTTCCACCCGGAGTTCAAGAGCACGCCGTGGGACGGGCATCCGCTCTTCATCCACTATGTGAAGGCAGCGCTGGAGCATCAAAGCGCGCGCACGTCGTCGCCGGTGAAGGTGGTGGCGTGACGAACACTCCCACCGTTCCGAACACCCCCACCGTTCGGGCTGAGCTTGTCGAAGCCCTCTTGCGCAGACAGCCCTTCGACAAGCTCAGGGCGAACGGGAGCCTGGGGCGATGAAGCTTTGCGGATACGAGGTCGGCATCGACCGGCCCTTCTTCCTCATCTCCGGCCCCTGCGTCGTGGAGAGCGAGCAGTTGCAGATGGACGTCGCCGGCCGCTTGAAGGAAATCACGTCAGCGCTCGGCATCCCCTTCATCTTCAAGTCGAGCTACGACAAGGCCAATCGCAGCAGCGGCACGAGCTTTCGCGGGCCGGGCATGGACAAGGGCCTGGAAATCCTTGCGAAGGTCAAGCGCGAGTTGAAGCTGCCGATCCTGACCGACGTGCACACCGAGGCCGATGTGCCGGCGGTGGCGGCGGTGGTCGACGTGCTGCAGACGCCCGCCTTCCTGTCGCGCCAGACCGATTTCATCCGCGCCGTGGCGCAGAGCGGCTTGCCGGTGAACGTCAAGAAGGGCCAGTTCATGGCGCCGCACGACATGAAGAACGTGATCGACAAGGCGCGTGCCGCGGCGAAGGAAAAGGGCCTGAGCGAGGACCGCTTCCTCGCCTGCGAGCGCGGCGCCAGCTTCGGCTACAACAACCTCGTCTCGGACATGCGCTCGCTGGCCATCATGCGCGAGACCGGCGCGCCGGTCGTCTTCGACGCCACGCACAGCGTGCAGTTGCCGGGCGGCCAGGGAACGTCCAGCGGCGGCCAGCGCGAGTTCGTGCCGGTGCTGGCGCGCGCGGCGATTGCGGTCGGCGTGGCGGGGATCTTCATGGAAACGCACCCCGACCCCGCGAACGCCATGAGCGACGGCCCGAACGCAGTGCCGTTGAAGCATATGAAAGCGCTGCTCGAACAACTGCTGGCGCTCGACCGCGTGGTCAAGAATCAGCCGCTGCTGGAAAACGACTTCTCCTGCTGAAAGGCCGCGATGCCCACACCCGCCTACCTCATCGTCGAGATGAACATCACGGACATGGAGCAATACAAGCAATACATGGCCGCGGCACCGGCCACGATCAGGGACTACGGCGGCGAGTACCTGGTGCGAGGCGGCAAGCTCGAAGCGCTCGAGGGCGATTGGCAGCCGCCCCGGCTCGCGATGCTGCGCTTCCCGAGCTACGAGCAGGCCAAGGCGTGGTATGAGCAATCCGATTACGTCAACGTGCGCAAGCTGCGCGCCGGCGCCACGGAGACCTTCAACATGGTCCTGGTCGAAGGCGTCGCGACACCGGTCTGACCGAACAACACAAACGAAAGGAAAACATGAGCGCGATCGTCGACATCGTCGGCCGGGAAATCCTGGACAGCCGCGGCAACCCCACCGTCGAGTGCGACGTGCTGCTCGAGTCGGGCACGATGGGCCGTGCGGCCGTGCCCTCGGGTGCATCGACCGGCAGCCGCGAAGCCATCGAGTTGCGCGACGGCGACAAGAAGCGCTACCTCGGCAAGGGCGTGCTGAAGGCGGTCGAGCACATCAACACCGAGATCAGCGAGTCGGTGCTGGGCCTGGACGCGAGCGAGCAGGCCTTCCTCGACAAGACGCTGATCGACCTCGACGGCAGCGACAACAAGGGCCGCCTCGGCGCCAACGCGACGCTGGCCGTGAGCATGGCCGTCGCGCGCGCGGCTGCGGAAGAAAGCGGCCTGCCGCTGTACCGCTACTTCGGCGGCATGGGCGCGCATCAACTCCCGGTGCCGATGATGAACGTCATCAACGGCGGCGCGCATGCCAACAACAACCTCGACCTGCAGGAGCTGATGATCATTCCCGTCGGTGCGCCGACCTTTCGTGAAGCGGTGCGCTACGGCGCCGAAGTCTTCCACGCCCTGAAGAAGATCATCGACGCCAAGGGCATGACCACCGCGGTCGGCGACGAAGGCGGCTTCGCGCCGAACCTCGCCAGCCACGAAGCCGCGATCCAGATGATCCTCGAAGCCGTCGAGAAGGCCGGCTACAAGCCCGGCGAGCAGATCGCGATCGGCCTGGACTGCGCCGCCAGCGAATTCCACAAGGAAGGCAAGTACCACCTCGAAGGCGAAGGCCTCGTGCTCTCCGCCGCCGAGTGGACCGACATCCTCGCCACCTGGTGCGACAAGTACCCGATCGTCTCGATCGAGGACGGCATGGGCGAGAGCGACTGGGACGGCTGGAAGCACCTCACCGACAAGCTCGGCGCCAAGGTGCAGCTGGTGGGCGATGACCTCTTCGTCACCAACACCAAGATCCTGAAGGAAGGCATCGACAAGCGCATCGCCAACTCGATCCTGATCAAGATCAACCAGATCGGCACGCTGTCCGAAACCTTCGCGGCGATCGAGATGGCCAAGCGCGCCAACTACACGGCGGTGATCTCACACCGCTCGGGCGAGACGGAAGATTCGACCATCGCCGACATCGCCGTGGGCACCAACGCCGGCCAGATCAAGACCGGCTCGATGAGCCGCAGCGACCGCGTCGCCAAGTACAACCAGCTGCTGCGCATCGAGGAAGACCTGGGCGACGTTGCCGCGTATCCGGGTCGCGCCGCGTTCTACAACATCCGATGAACCTGCTGCGCCGACTTCCCTACTCGACGCTGGCACTGCTGGCGCTGCTGCTGTTCGTCCACGCGCAGTTGTGGATCGGCAATGCCGGCAAGCCCTACACGATGAAGCTGCAGATCGAGCTCGACAAGCAGCAGGCGCTGAACGACCAGGCGCGCGCGCGCAACGACCAGCTCGTGGCTGAAGTGCGCGACTTGCGCGAGGGCCTGGAGATGGTCGAGGAGCGCGCGCGCTGGGAGCTCGGCATGGTCAAGCCCGACGAGATCCTGGTGCAGGTGGCGCGACCGCGATGAACGCCTTGTCGAAGCCGCGCGCTTCGCTTCGACAAGCTCAGCGCGAACGGCCTAGTCCGCTGAATCATTGAAATGGGCGGCGAGGGACGCGCGAGACGGGATGCGATGCAAGGCGCAAAGCGCAGCGATGCCCATAGGCATCGCGAGCATTTGCAACGCCGCAGCGCGCCCGTATCGCGTGGACAGCGCCGAACCGATTTCAGTGATTCAGTGGACTAGTCGCCTGATGTCGATGGGAGCCTTCGCGCCGCTGCTCGCGGCGCCCTTCTCCCTGCTCGGCAGCCCGGTCACCTGGCTCGAGATCGCGGCCTTCGTGCTCGCGCTTTGGATGGTGTTCGCCAACATGCGCGTGCAGCTCATTGCGTGGCCGCTGGCGATCGCGAGCTCGCTCGGCTACCTGATCCTGTTCGCGCACAGCAAGCTCTACGGCGAGGCCGCGCTGCAGGTGATGTTCATCGTCGTCGCGGCCTGGGGCTGGTGGCAGTGGAAGTACGGCCGCATGGCCGACGGCGCGGCGCTCGCGGTGCGGCGCATCGGTGCGCGCAGCGCTGCGATCGTGGCCATCGCCGCCGTCGTCGCCTGGCCGCTGCTCGGCCTGCTGCTGTCGCGCTTCACCGATTCCGACGTGCCCTATTTCGATGCGCTGCCCACCGCCGGCAGCGTCGCCGGGCAGTGGCTGCTCGGCCGACAGTACGTCGAGAACTGGCCGGTGTGGCTCGCGGTCAACGTCGTCAGCGTGGGACTGTTTGCCTACAAGGCACTGTGGCTGACGGTGCTGCTGTACGCGCTGTTCGCGGTGCTGTCGATCGTCGGCTGGCGCGCATGGCTGAAAAGAGCGGCCTGATCGTCGCCATCGTCGGCGCCGAGAGCACCGGCAAGAGCGCGCTGGCGCGCGATCTCGCGCTGCGCCTGGCCAATGCCACCGGCCTACTGTGCGCCTTCGTCGCCGAGTTCCTGCGCGAGTGGTGCGACCACGCCGGCCGCACGCCGCGCATCGATGAACAAGCGGCCATCGCCGACGAGCAGCAGCGCCGCATCGAAGCCGCAGCGCTGACGCACGACATCGTCATTGCCGACACCACGCCGCTGCAGACCGCCGCCTACAGCCGCTTCTATTTCACCGACCGCACGCTCGACGACAGCGCCGGCCGCTGGCATCGCGAGCGCGTGGCGCACACCCTCGTCACCGCGCTCGACCTGCCGTGGGTGGCCGACGGCCTGCAACGCGACGGCGCGCACGTGCGCGAGCCGGTGGACGCGCTGCTGCGCGAGCTGCTCGCCGCGCACGGCATCGCATTGGTCGCGCGTGGCCGGTAGCGGCGCTGCGCGCACCGAAGCCGCGCTCGATGCGGTGGCACCGCTGCTGCGTACGCGTGCTTCGCCGAAACCGGGCCTCTTCACACGGCTGCGCGCACGTGAAAGCGCACAGCGCGAATGGCCTTGGCTGTGCGACTGCGATCTACCCGACTGCGAGCACGCGTTGCGCGCGCGAGCGGCGCGTTCAAAGTAGGCGCTGCGTCAAGCACGACTCAACGCGTTCTCGCTGACGAACAGGTTGCGCGAGCGAAACGCCACCGGGCTTTCCAGAATCAGCACGGCACGCAACGCCGCGAGCTTGGAAGCGAACCACGGGCGGTGCAGCTTGCGTTCATCGGCCATCGCCCAGGCTGGAACGGGCCATGCGTTGGCGCAGGCCAGGTGTTGTGCCGTGGCGCCGAGATACGCATCCTGGATCTGCCCTGGCTCACCAAGACGCGCAGCCAGCAACTCGGGTGCTTCGACGAGAGCTTGCGCTTGCGGCGAAGCCTTGATCTCGTCGAGGAAGTTGGACAGACACCGATCGAAGGAGTCGCCTTGTGCGGCCAGCCGCGCGACGTTGGCAAGCGTCTTCGGCCTCATACCTTGCCCTCGTCGAACAGGCCCTCCACCAGGTAGCGCGTCTTCACGGGGGTGCGATCGACCGGGTAGTACTGCGCAACCAACGCCAGCACCTCCTGCGCGGTTTTCAGCTTCAGATAGCGCACCAAGAAGACAATGTCGGCGACATCGGACGGCTCATCTGTCGTGCCACCGATGCGCGCGGCCATGCACTTCATGGCCAGCAGGTACTCGGGCACAGGCATCGTCAGACGCAGGTGCGCAAACTGCGGCAGGTTCTGCACGGTCGTCTCATGGCGGCTGGAAACGAAACCCTTGACGCCGTCGTTCATCCAGTCTGCGGGCATGCGCAACTCGGCACCGACCTGCTGTGCGAGTTCGCGGACGGTTTGCGCAGGCTGAAACAGCGCATCCACGTCCTTGGTCGTCACCCGAGCGCGAAAGGCCAGCACCATCGCAGCGCCGCCGAACAGGCAGACCTCGCCGGTGATGCCCTGTTGTCCGAGCTTGTCGGACAGCGCTTGCAGGCCACGAAGAATCACATCGCGGCTCAGCGTCGAGGCGGTGTTCCCTTGGTTTTCGCTCATGCGCTGCGAGATTACCGCAGACGCGAGCACAGCACTACTTCGGCGACTCTCGCCGTCTCAGTGCACCTGCGGAATCGCCAACGCCGTCACCAGCACGCCCAGCGCCAGGTTGATGCCGACCCAGCGCCGCACCTGCGCCATCGCCGCGCCGCCCGCCGGCCAATCCTGCGCGGCGACCGCGCGCGCGAGGCGCGGGTACAGCGCGAAGCGCACATGGCCGTAGATCGCCGCCATCACCAGGCCGAGCCCGGCCATGAGGTTGATGTGCGCGCTGCGCGAGCCCAGTGCCATCATCACCGCGCCGCTCGCCACGGCCACCAGCACCGCAAGGCCGGCGGCATTCAGAAAGCGCTGCAGCACGCGCTGCATCAACGCCAGACGCTGCGGCGGATCGAGCGCCTGCACGGCGGGACGCAGAAAGAAGTGCGCGAACGCCATGCCGCCGACCCACAGCATCACGGCCAGCACATGCGCGAGTTTCAACAGCACATACGTCATCAGTTGACGCTCTCGCTGCCCGGCGCCCGGGCCGCCGCCGGCGTGAACACATCGCCGACATCGACCGCGTCGAAGCGGTACTGCATGCCGCAGAAGTCGCAGCCGATCTCGACGTTGCCGCGTTCGGCAACGATCCCCTCGACCTCCTCGCGCCCCAGCCCGCGCAGCATGCCGCGCACGCGCTCGCGCGAGCAGGTGCAGGCAAAGCGCGGCACGAGCGGCTCGAAGCGGCGCACCGTCTCTTCCCAGAACAGGCGGCGCAGCAGCGTGTCGGCGCCCTGCGTCAGGAGCTCGGCGCGCGTCACGGTCGAAGCCATGTGCGCGATGCGGTTGAAGGCTTCGTTCAAGCCGATCTCGTCTTCACGCCGGGCGCGCTCCAGGTTGCCCTCGCCTTCGACCGGCAGGCGCTGGATCAGCAAACCGGCGGCGACGTTCTCGTCGGCCGCCAGCATCAGCCGCGTGTCGAGCTGCTCGGACTGCAGCATGTAGTGCTCGAGCACGTCGGCGATGGCCTGCAGTGGCGCGCCGTCGTCGCCGTGCAGCGCGACGATGCCCTGGTAGGGCTGCGCACCTGCGCGCTTGTCATTCGGGTCGAGCGTGATCGCGCAGCGGCCCTTGCCGTGCACGTTGACCATCGCCGCCAGACGCGCATCGGCGGGCACCTCGCCGGTCACCTTGACCGTGGCGCGAAAGCTCAGGTCGGGCTGGGCCTGCGCCACCGCCACCTTCACCGGCCCGTCGCCGAAGACCTGCAGCACCAGCGCGCCGTCGAACTTGATGTTGGAGTGCATCAGCATGGCCGCCGCCGCCATCTCGCCCAGCAGCGTGTTCACCGGCGGCGAGTGCGCACCCTGCTGTGCATGACGCGCCTGCACCTCGCGCCACGACGCACCCAGCCGCACCAGCATGCCGCGCACCGGCAGGCCCTCGAAGAGGAACTTGTGCAGTTCGTCGGTCATTTCGTCGACGCCGACCTCATCCGACACGCACCAACTGCGCCCGATAACGCAGCGCGCGCTCGGCATAGCCGCTGGCCGCGCGCGCCAGACCTTCAATCTGTTGCGGCGTCAACGCGCGCTTGGCCACGGCCGGCGAGCCGACGATGAGTTGCTCGGCGTCGAAGCGCTTGCCTTCGGTGACGAGTGCGCAGGCACCCACCAGGCAGCGTGGCCCGATCTCGCAGCCGTTGAGCAGCACCGCCTGGATGCCGACGAGGCTGCCGGCGCGCACGGTGCAGCCATGCACCATCGCCTGGTGCCCGACGGAGACGCCCTCTTCGAGCCACAGCGGAAAACCCGGATCGGTATGCAGCACCGCGCCCTCCTGCACGTTGCTGCGCGCGCCGATCGTGATCGGCTCGTTGTCACCGCGCAGCACCGCGCCGTACCAGACGCTGGCGCCGGGGCCGAGCACGACGTTGCCGATCAGCACCGCGTTGTCGGCCACCCAGGCGCTCGGATCGATCTGCGGCGTCAGTTCACCGAGGCGGTAGATGGGCATGGACGCAGTGTATCGATCGGCGCAGAATATTTGATCATGAGTCCGCTCGAACAAGAACTGGCCGCGCTGCACAAACCGCTGCTGCGCTTCGCCAAGCTGCAACTGCGCGACGAAGCCGCTGCGGAAGACGCCGTCTCGGCCACGCTGCTCGCCATCCTCGAAAGGCCCGACAGCTTCAAGGGCAGCAGTTCGCTGCGCACCTACGCCACCGGCATCCTCAAGCACAAGTTGGTGGACCAGATTCGCCGCTGCTCGCGCGAGGTCGCGATCACGGCCGACGAAGACCAGTCGATCGACGAAGCCATCGAAGCCCTGTTCCGCGAAGACGGCCACTGGCAGGACAAGCCCGCGGCCTGGAACGAGCCGGAGCGTGCCGTCGAGCAGGCGCAGCTGATGCATGCGCTCGAAGGCTGCCTCGAGAAGCTGCCGGCGCGGCTGGGTCGCGTCTTCATGATGCGCGAATGGCTCGAACACGACACCGGCGAGATCTGCGAAGCGATGAACATCACGGCCAACAACTGCCACGTCATGCTGTTTCGCGCGCGCATGCTGCTGCGCCAGTGCCTGGATACAGGCTGGTTCCATCGCACCGCGTCATGAGCACCGACAAGCTCAGCTGCAATCAGGTCGCCCGCATCCTGAGCGACGGGCTGGACGCCGAGATGGCGCCCGCCGAGCGCACGCGCTTGCGGCTGCACATGGTGATCTGCGAGGCCTGCCGCAACGTCGAGCAGCAGTTCGACCTGCTGCGCCGCCTCGTGCGCAAGAGCGAGCCCACGCCAGACGACGACGACGGTCCGGCGCGCTGAGTCGCGCACGGCCCTTGCGCCTTACACGCGCGCTGCACAGATATATACGCACGGGCGGTTGAAAGAAGCGCGGTCCTGGGCTGACGAAACAGCGTCAGTTCAAAGGATCACGCCATGTCGCCCCAATACCGGCCCTTCGCCGGAAAACTCGCACTCATCACCGGCTCCACCAGCGGCATCGGGCTGGGCATCGCCGAGGAGCTGGCCTCGGCCGGCGCCAACCTCGTGCTCAATGGCCTGGGGCCACAAGACGAGATCGAAGCCACGCGCTCGCGCCTGGCCGAGCTGCACGGCGTGCAGGTGCGCTTCGACGGCGCCGACATGTCGCGCGCCGACGCCATCGAAGCGATGGTGCATGGCGCCGTCGAGCAGTTCGGCGCCATCGACATCCTGGTCAACAACGCCGGCATCCAGCATGTCGCGCCGATCGAGGAGTTCCCCGCCGCCAAGTGGGACGCGGTCCTCGCCATCAACCTCTCGGCCGCGTTCCACACCATCCGCCACGCGCTGCCGGCGATGAAGCAGCGCGGCTTCGGCCGCATCATCAACGTCGCCTCGGCGCATGCGCTGGTGGCCTCGCCCTTCAAGAGCGCGTACGTCGCGGCCAAGCACGGCATCGCCGGCCTGACCAAGACGGTGGCGCTCGAAGTGGCGGAACAGAACATCACCGTCAACGCGGTCTGCCCGGGCTACGTGCTGACGCCGCTGGTGCAGAAGCAGATTCCGGACACGGCCAAGGCGCGCGGCATCAGCGAAGACGAGGTCGTGCGCAACGTGCTGCTTGCGGCGCAGCCCACGCGCAAGTTCGTCACGGTCGAGGAAGTGGCCGCGCTGGTGCACTTTCTCTGCCGGCGCGAGGCCGCGTCGATCACCGGCGCCGTGCTGCCGATCGAAGGCGGCTGGACCGCGCACTGATCCTGTCTTTCATCGCTTCATCAACGCGGCGCTGGCCGCACCCTTTGCTCTAGGAGTCTTCCATGCAACACATCATCTCCACCACCACCCACCGGCGCCAGCAGCGCCGCGTCATCGCCGTCGCCGCACTCGCCGTGCTCGCCGCCGTCTCGCTTGCCGCCAACGCCGGCGAGTGCCCGGCCGACAAGGTCGTGCCCGACGGCAAGGGCCAGCCGATGAGCGCGGCCGAGCCGGCCAAGGCCGTGACCGACAAGGTCATCACCAGCACCGAGTTGGCGAAGGAACCCGTGATGATCCAGGGCCGCCTGTTCCGCGCTCGGCTGCTCGAGATCGGCGCCGGCGGTGTCGTGCCCTGGCACAGCCACGGTGACCGGCCGGCCCTGATCCTGATCTCCAGCGGCGAGATCACCGAGTACGCCAGCACCTGCGCCGTGCCGATCGTGCACAAGGCCGGCGACATCACCGCAGAGCGCCATCCGACCTCGCACTGGTGGAAGAACCACGGCACGACGCCGGTCGTCATCCACTCCTTCGACCTCTTCCGTTCGGAAGACAAGAAGAACGAAAAGATGATGTGAGGAATTGACCCACCCCCGGAGCGGCTTTGCCGCTCCCCCTCTAGGGGGCGCCGCTGGCGGACCGGCAGAGCCGGATCCGCGGCGGCCGCTGGACGACGGTCTGCGCGCGCCAACGACACATGCAACGCCAAGCCATGTACACACCCGCGATTGCAGCCTCCGACGAGGCGCGCGAACTCCATCTGCTGTGGCGCAACTTCGCGATCGCGCTCATGGCCTTCCTGACGCTGGTGGATCTGTTCGCGACGCAGGCGATCCTGCCGTCGCTGGCGGCGCACTACAAGGTCGGCGCGGCGGCGATGGGGCTGGCGGTCAACGCCAGCACCTTCGGCATGGCGCTCGGTGCGCTCGCCACCGCGCTGGCGGGGCATCGGCTGGATCGGCGCCTGGGCGTCGCGGCGAGCCTCGCGCTGCTCGCCGTTCCGACGCTGCTGCTGGCCTCGGCGCCAGACCTCGCCACCTTCGCCGCGCTGCGCGTCGTGCAGGGCCTGGCGATGGCCTGCGCCTTCGTGCTCGCACTGTCGTACCTGGCCGAGCATTGCAGCGCCCGCGCCGCCGCCGGCGCGTTCGCGATGTACGTCACCGGCAACGTCGCCAGCAACCTGTTCGGGCGCCTGTTCTCCGCAGCACTGGCCGATCACTTCGGCCTGGCCGCCAACTTCCAGGTGTTCGCGGCGATGAACCTGGCCGGCGCGGTGCTGGCGTGGTTCAGCCTGCGGCCGTCGATGGCCATGCCGCTGCTTGCGACGCGCACTGTCTCGCCGCTGGCCGCGCTGCGCGAGCACCTGCGCCAGCCGGCGCTGCGCGCCAGTTTCGCCATCGGCTTCCTGATCCTGTTCGCCTTCATCGGCACCTTCAGCTACGTCAACTTCGTGCTGCGCGCGCAGCCGATCGCGCTGGCGCCGATGGCGCTCGGCTTCGTCTACTTCGTGTTCGCGCCGGCCCTGATCACCACGCCGCTCGCAGGCCGCGGCGTGGCACGGCTGGGCACGCGGCGCGCGTTTCGCGCATCGCTCGCGGTCGCGCTGATCGGGCTGCCGCTGCTGCTCGCGCCCAAGCTCGCCGTCGTCATCGCCGGACTGACGCTGGTCGGCGCCGGCACCTTCTTCGCGCAAGCCACCGCCACCGGCTTCGTCGGCCGCAGCGCCACCACCGATCCGGGCTCGGCCAGCGGCCTGTACCTGGCGAGCTACTTCAGCGGCGGCCTGGCCGGCGCGGCCGTCGTCGGCCAGATCTACGAACGCCTGGGCTGGCCGGCCGCGGTGGCCGTGATCGCCCTCGCCCTCGCGCTGGCCGCGGCACTCGCCGGCCGCCTCGACGACCCGCGGGGCGCGCCGTGAATCACGAGCTGATCGAAAGAATCGGCGTCGCACTCGAGATCGCCGGTGTCGTCCTGCTCGTCGGCGGCATGCTGCTGGCGCTGGTGCGTTGCCTGCGCGCCGCCGACCGCTACCGCCAACTGCGCCACGACATCGGCCGCGCCATCCTGCTCGGCCTCGAAGTGCTGGTGGCCGCCGACATCGTGCGCAGCGTCGCGCTCGCGCCGTCGATGGGCGGGCTCGCGGTGCTGGCCGCGATCGTCGCGATCCGCACCTTCCTCTCATGGAGCCTCGCGCTCGAACTCGACGGGCGCTGGCCCTGGCAGCGCCCCCCACCCGAAGGACTTCAAAGACTTCAAGGACCTCAAGGAGACACACCGTGAACCACACCATCACCCTGCCCCGCTTGCTCGCCGCAGCGCTGCTCGCCGTCACGCTCGGCGCGCCGCTCGCACAGACCGTGCAAGACAACGGCGTCGTGCGCGTCAAGAGTGCGTACGACGTCGACGAGACCATCGCGCGGCTGAAGGCCGACATCGCCGCCAAGGGCATCCGCTTCTTCGGCGAGGTCGATCAAGCCAAGCTCGCGCAAGGCGCCGGCATCGCGCTGCACCGCTCGACGCTGCTCGAGTTCGGCAACCCGCCGCTGGGCACGCAGTTCATCACCGCGCGCGCCGAGGCCGGCCTCGACTGGCCCGTGCGTTTGCTGGTGACGCAGGACGAGCGCGGCGACGTTCTGGGCGGTCTACACCGATTTCAACTGGATCGCCCGGCGCCACGGCATCACCAATCGCGGCGAGCAGTTCAAGACAGCGAGCGGCGTGGTGGCGTCGATCACGAGCACCGTCAGCGCCAAGCACTGAGCCGCGGCCATGAGCGCCTTGCCCGCCCATCTCAACGCGGATCACGCGGCGCCGCTGCGTCAGGCGGCGCTGCTGACGCGCCTGCTGGCCGAAGCGATGATCGCCAACGTGCAGTCCACCGCCGGCCTCAACCGCTCGGCTGCCGATGCGCTGCTGGCGCTGTCGCACGGCGCCACGCCGCTGCGCTTCGCGCAGATCGACGACGCCTGGCGCGCCAGCTGGCGCAGTTTCGAGCTGTGCGCACAGACCGCGGACCGCCTGCTCGCACTGTCGCGCAGCCACATCGAGCGCAGCACGCTCGGCCTGGCGCGAGTCACCGAGCGCTTGCTTGGCGAATTGGCGCCCTTGCACAGCGCGCAGATCGAAGCGCTGCGCGGCGCCTTCGACGTGCTGCGCGAAGCGCAGGAGTCCTACCTTCAGGCCACCGACCAAGCGCATCGGCGCATCATCGCGCTGGCCCAACCGACGCCCGAGATCGAGGTCATCGATGCCCACTGACCGCAAGAACCGCAAGGCCGTCGCCACTGCGCGGACGACCAAGCCGCAAGTCGTGCTCGTGCTGCAGGGCGGCGGCGCGCTCGGCGCCTACCAGGTGGGCGTGGTGCAGGCGATGCAAGAAGCCGGCATCGAGCCCGACTGGGTGATCGGTACGTCGATCGGTGCCATCAACGGCGCCCTCATCGCCGGCAACGAGCCCTCGCGTCGCATGCAGTGCCTCAGCGACTTCTGGGACACGCTGCGCTGGCGCTCGCCGCTGTCGAACCTGCCGTTCGAACCGGGTGCGTTGAACCCGCTGTCGAACCTGACGATCATGTCGCAGGGCGTGCCCGGCTTCTTCAAGCCCAACGGCGCCGCGCTTTGGGGGCCGCTGGCGCCGCTGGGCGCCGAGCACGCCGCCTGGTACGACACGTCGCCGCTGGCCGAGACGCTGCGCAACCACGTCGACTTCGGTCGTATCGCGCGCGGCGCGACGCGGCTGACGGTAGGCGCCGTGAATGTCGAGAGCGGACAGATGCGCTACTTCGACAGCCGCGAGGACAAGCTCGGCGTCGAACACGTCATGGCCTCGGGCGCGCTGCCGCCGGCGTTTCCCGCGGTGCGCATCGGCGACGGCCTGTACTGGGACGGCGGCATCTACTCGAACACGCCGATCGAAGCCGTGCTCGACGACCGGCCGCGGCGCAGCGCGCTGATCTTCGCGGTGCAGCTGTGGAATCCGCAGGGGCAAGCGCCGCAATCGATCTGGCAGGTCGGCAACCGCCAGAAGGACATCCAGTTCGCCAGCCGCGCCGACAGCCACATCGCGAGGCAAAAGCAGATTCACCGCCTGCGCCATGTCATCAGCGAACTGGTGCAGCAGGTGCCGGCGTCGCAGCGCAACTCGGCCGAGGTGCAGGAGCTGGCGGGCTGGGGCTGCAAGACCACGATGCACATCGTGCGCCTGCTGGCGCCGCGCCTGGCCGCGGAGGACCACACCAAGGACATCGACTTCACGCCGGCCGGCATCCGCGCGCGGCGCGAGGCCGGGCTGATCGACGCGCGCGAGGTGATCGCGCAGGCGCCGTGGCTGCAGCCGGCGCCCGAGCATGAGGGCGTGCTGGTGCACGATCACCTGTCCAGTTGCTCGACGGCGTAGCGGCCCTCCTAAACGGGCAGCCCCAACCGTGCTGCGACATGGTCGAGGAAGACCTGCACCTTGGCCGAGGCGGCGCGGCCTTGCGGCGGCAGCACGGCGCTGACGGCGCGGCGCTCGCCGGTCCACTCCGGCAGCAAGGCGCGCAGGCGCCCGGACGCGATGGCGTCCTTCGCCGCCAGATCGCTCGGCCGCGCAATGCCGCAGCCGCCGACGGCCGCATCCACCAGGCCGATGCCATCGCGCACGACCGTACGCACTGGCACAACCACTTCGCATGACTCGCGGCCGTTGGTGAAGACCCAGCGCGTGTTCGACTCCTCGTCGCGGCGCGCGTAGA
This sequence comes from uncultured beta proteobacterium, assembly GCA_963738605.1. GTDB lineage: Bacteria > Pseudomonadota > Gammaproteobacteria > Burkholderiales > Burkholderiaceae_C > CADEEN01. Next base: position 137,741 of record CAVTXG010000010.1, on the reverse strand, counting down.
TCACGGCGTGGTGGCGCGCCAGGTCCGCGGGGTGGCGCGGCTCGCCCCAGGCCGCGAGGTAGGCCGGCGATGCGCAGACGAGCGAGCATGTGAAGCCGATCGGCCGCGCCACCAGGCTCGAGTCCGGCAGCGCGCCGATGTGCAGCACCAGGTCGAGCCCGTCGTCGATGACGGCGGTGGGCGAGTTGGTGATCAGGGTTTCGATCCGCAGCTCGGGCCGCGCGTCGAGGAATTCGCCCAGGCCCGACAGCACCGCCGCGCGCAGCGCCGGATGCATGCCGATGCGCAAGGTGCCGCGCGGCTGCGCCACGCCGCCGCGCCCGAGCGATTCGGCCTGCTCCACGTCCTGCAGGATCTGGCGACAGCGCTCGTAGTAGGCGGCACCGGCTTCCGTCAATGACAGGCCGCGCGTCGAACGGCTCAACAAGGCGAAGCCCAGCTCGGACTCGAGGGCGCCGACCGCCTTGCTCACGGCCGAGGGCACGACACCCTGCGCCTGCGCGGCGGCGCTGAAGCTGCGGCACTCCGCCACCCTGCAGTACAGCGACATCGCCCGCAACTTGTCCATGCGCTCGTCCTTGCGTCGTCGTGCCGCCGTGGAACAGGTGATGTTCCCGCGCTGGCCTGTCGCGGCCGGGCGTTCTCACCGATGCTCGGGGCATTGTCGCTTTGCGGCAGCCTCGCAGGAGCGGACATGCAACCTCGTCGAATCTTCGGTCTCATGTCACTGGCCGGCGTCGCCGCCTTCACCGGTGTTGGCGGCATCGCACTCACGCCCTCGTCGTCACGCGCCCAGGCCTTTCCCAGCCGGGCGCTGACGCTGCTGGTCGGCGGCGCGCCGGGCAGCGGCCCGGACACGATGGTGCGGCCGCTGGCCGAGCGCCTGTCGGCGCTGCTCGGGCAGCCGGTCGTCGTCGTCAACAAGGCGGGAGCGGCCGGCAGCCTGGCGATCTCGGCCTTGCTGCAGAGCGAACCCGATGGCCACACCCTGGCCTTGGCGACGATGTCGCAGGCGGTGTTCAACACCTACCTGTTCGCGAAGTTGCCCTACGACGCCTTGCGCGATCTCATGCCCGTCGCGCTGCTGGTTACCGGCGCGATGGTGTTGGCCGCGCACCCGTCGTTCCCGGCGCGAACGCTGCCCGAGTTCGTCGCGCTGGCCAAGGCCAGCCCGGGCAAATACTTCGTCGCCATCCCGCAGGCCGGCTCGCCGCCGCACATCCTGGCGCTGCTGCTCAATCGCGCCGCCGGCATCGAAGTCACGTTCGTGCCACACAAGTCGGGCAGCGATGCGGTGCGCGCCGTGATCGCGGGCGACATTGCCCTGCTGGTGGACGGCTCTGTGGCCGTGGCATCGCAAGTGCAGGCCGGCCGACTCAAGGCGCTGGCCGTCACCGGTCGCCAACGCGACGCCGTGCTGCCGCAAACGCCGACAGCGGCCGAGAGCGGCTTCGATGCGCCGGGCGAAGCGTGGTTCGGCCTCGTGGCGCCGGCCGGCACGCCGGCGGCCATCGTCGCGCGCCTGAACCGCGCGGTCGCAACGGCGCTGGCCACGCCCGAGCTGCAAGCGGCCATGGCCGCGCTGGGCATGCGCACGCTGCAGGGCACGCCCGAAGAGTTCGGCGAGCAGATTCGACGCGACCACGCGACGTGGGGGCCGCTGATCCGTGCGGCTGGCCTGAAGATCGAGTGACAGCGCATGCGCCGCGAGCCGGCCGTGCTGCGGCGCATCGAGTTGTCCGGCGGCATCGAGCTGCACTGGGTCGAACAGGGGCACGGCACGCCGGTGCTGTTGTTGCACGGCGGCATGGGCGACTGCTGCTCGTGGGCGCCGCAGATGCGGGCCTGCGGCGACGGCTGGCGAATGATCGCACCCAGTCGCCGCTACAGCCACCCGAATCGAAACCCGATCGATGCTGCGCACTCGATCGAGGTCGACGTGGCCGATCTGCACACGCTGCTGCGGCACTTGCAGATCGGATCGGTCCACCTCGTCGGCACGTCGTATGGCGCCTGCTTGGCGCTGCAGCTTTGCGTTGCGGCATGGCGCCCAGGTGGCCAGCCTTGTGCTCGCCGAGCCGCCGTTGCACGGCTGGGCCTGCCGCACGGCCGAGGGGCAAGCCCTGTTCGACGCCTTCATCGACCAGGCATGGCGCCCGGCGGCCGAGGCGTTCGCGCAGGGCGAGCACCGGCGCGCGCTGCAACTGCTGAGCGACGGCATGTGGGGCCATCCGATCTTCGACACCTGGCCCGCCGCGCGCGTGGACAGCGCGCTGTGCAACGCCGCGGCGATGCAGGCCCAGCTGCGTTCGGCCGCGCCCTTCGCCGACCTGCCGCGCCACGCCGTCGCGCGCTTGGCGATGCCGGTCTTGCTGCTCGGCGGCAGCGCCACCAGCGCGTTGCACCGCTGCGTGCTCGATGAGCTGGCGCACGAGCTGCCGGCGGCGCGGCGCGTCGTCATCGACGGCGCGGGCCATGCATCAGCAGTCGAGAGGCCTCGCGCCTTCAACGCCGCGTTGCAAACCTTCCTTCGCAGCGTTGCCGTGGCGCCGCAGCCGTGACCATGGCGACAATCGCGCGGTGGAACTGCGCTGCCGTGCTCTCGAACTGCTGTGCCTGACCGACCCGGCCCTCAAGGCCGCGGGCACGCGCGCGCTGCCGGATGAACCCTTCGACATCGATGCCGCTGCCACGCTGAACGAACCCGCGGCCCTGCCCGGCCGCCCCGAGCGCCCGCAGCTGATCTCGCCGCACCGCGTGCCGCGCCGCTCGCCGCACACGCGCGAAGGCCGCGCCGCGCTGCTGCATGCGGTGGCCCACATCGAGTTCAACGCCATCAACCTCGCGCTCGACGCGATCTGGCGCTTCGCTGCGATGCCCTCCGACTACTACCGCGACTGGCAGCGCGTCGCCGCCGAGGAAGCGCTGCACTTCACGCTGCTGGCCGAGCACCTGGCGTCGCTCGGCGTGGCCTACGGCGACTTCGATGCGCACAACGGCCTGTGGGACATGGTCGAGAAAACGAAGCACGACATCACCGCGCGCATGGCCCTGGTACCGCGCACGCTCGAAGCGCGCGGACTCGATGCCATGCCGCCGATGCAGGCCAAGTTCGCACAAGCCGGCGATGCGCGCGCGGTCGCAATCCTCGGCGTGATCCTGCGCGACGAGGTCGGCCATGTAGCGATCGGCAACCGCTGGTACCGGTGGCTGTGCGAGCGCGAAGGGCTCGATCCGGTCGCGCACTACGGGCAACTTGCGGCGCAGCACGACGCGCCCAGGGCCAAGCCGCCGTTCAACGTCGAAGCGCGCTTGCGCGCCGGCTTCAGCAGCGAAGAGATCGCCGCGCTCGGCCTGCATCAACCCTGATCGCCGCGCGCAGGCGCGCGGCATAAACTGCCGGCCTCGAACCCAAGCAGGAAGCGCCTCCATGAACCTCACGACCCGCCGATTCCTCAAGACCAGCGGCCTGTTCGCTGCCGCGTTGCTGCTCGCCGCCTGCGGCAAGAAGGAAGCGCCGCCACCGCCGCCGACCGCTGCCGCGCCCGCCGCGACGCCGGCACCCGCGCCAGCGAAGGTCTACGTCGTCGGCACCGACGCCGCCTATGCGCCGTTCGAGAGCCAGAACGAAAAGGGCGAGATCGTCGGCTTCACCATCGACGTGGTCAACGCCGCAGCAGCCAAGGCCGGCATCCAGGTGAAGTTCGTCAACACGCCGTGGGAAGGCATCTTCAACGCGCTCGGCCAGGGCGACCGCGACATGATCGCCTCGTCGGTGACGATCACCGACGAGCGCAAGCAGACGATGGACTTCAGCAACCCGTACTTCGACGCGGTGCAGCTCATCGCGGTGAAGGACAACAGCAAGATCACCGGGTTCGCCGATCTGAAGAAGGCCAAGGTCGGCGTGCAGACCGGCACCACCGGCGACGAAGCCGTGACCAAGCTGCTGGGCAAGACCAGCACCGCGATCAAGCGCTTCGAGTCGACGCCGCTGGCGCTGAAAGAGCTCGAGGCCGGCGGCGTCGATGCGGTCGTCGCCGACAACGGCGTCGTCATCCACTACGTCGCCAACAACCCGGGCGGCAAGTTCAAGACCGTCAGCGACAAGGAGTTCGCGCCCGAGCAGTACGGTTTCGCCGTGAAGAAGGGCAACGCCGTGTTGCTCGGCAAGTTGAACGAGGGCATCGCCGGCATCAAGGCCGACGGCTCGTACAACACGATCTTCAAGAAGTACTTCGGCGCTGAGCCGGCGCCGATGGCTGCCGCAGCGCCAGCCGCTGCCGCGTCCAAGTGATGTTGGCCCCAAGCTCGCTTCGCTCGCGCCCCCCAAGGGGATCTCGGGCCGCTTGGGGCGGCCCGGCGCTGGCCCGAGGCTGACGAAAGCCGGCGATGGGTCTGCGCTGGGAGATCCTCGCCGGCTACGGGCCGCTGTTCGTCAGCGGCCTGTGGATGACGATCCAGCTGACGCTGATCGCGCTCACCGCAGGACTCGCGCTCGGCGTGGCGCTCGGCCTCGTCAGCAGCTCGCACGACGCGCCGCAACCGCGCAACGTGCTGCTGGCCTGGCTGCTGAAAATTGCGCGCTGGATCACGTCGGCCTATGTCACCTTCTTTCGCGGCACGCCGCTGTTCGTGCAGATCCTGCTGGTGCACTTCGCGCTGATGCCGGCGCTGATCCACCCCGACGGCGGCTTGTTGCTCGGCGGTGATGCCGCCCGCGAGTTCCGGCAGAGCCACGGCGCCTTCTTCTCCGGCGCGCTCGCGCTCACGCTCAACGCCGGCGCCTACATCAGCGAGATCTTTCGCGCCGGCATCCAGAGCATCGCGCGCGGCCAGACGCAGGCGGGCTACAGCCTGGGCCTGACGCATGTGCAGACGATGAAGGCGATCGTGCTGCCGCAGGCCTTTCGCCGCATGGTCCCGGCGCTGGTCAACGAAGGCGTGACGCTGATCAAGGACTCGTCGCTGGTCTCGGCCATCGGCCTTGCGGAACTGGCGCTCGCGGCGCGCACCGTCGCCGGCGCGTACTCGCGCTACTGGGAGCCTTACCTCGCGATCTCGGTGGTCTACCTGCTGCTGTCGCTGGCACTGGCGACGGTGGCCAGGCGCTTCGAGGTGCCGGCGGATCAGCGCGGGCGCTAGGCGGCTAGGCGGCTCGCCTACTGAGCGACCTTGACCGGCCGGCCCGTGATGGTCGAGATGCGGGCTGCCGCGATCGAGGCCTGAACGTCCTCGGTGGAAACGCCGACCTGAACGCTGCGAAGGCCGGACAGGCTGAGCGTCACTGCCCAAACGTCCGGCCCCTCCCGGCCGGCACGGCGCGATATCTCGACATGCCGCAGCACGTCGAAGGTCGCGACCAGCACATCGCCTTGCGTGATCCGACGCGAGTGCGCATCGAACTCGGTGCGCGTGCGCCGATGAAGAACGGTCAGCCTGTCAGGCGATGCGGCGCTGACTTCGATGGTCTGCACCTGCCGAAGCCAGTCGAGAAGCGTGTGGACCGCGTTGCGCATGAGCTTGATTCTGCGGGGCGCCACGAGCGCGAGATCGCGACAGCGCTGCGCCAACAACGTCACGACTCATCGACCGGAAGTGACGGACGGTCATCGAGGAGACACCGTGACGGCGCCGAATGTTTCAGAATGTATGCAATCGACATGAGGTGATTCACGTGAACCGATCGCACAACGCCGCCCTGCAGGACACCCTCGTACGCATGATCGTGCCGATGCGCCGCGAGTTCGGTCGTGCCATCGAGATCAGTCAGATGCTGCGCGAGCCTCGATACGCGAGAGCCGTGATTGCCGAAGCAATGACGAGCCGCGAGGAACGGCTGCGCAACTACGCCGCGCTGGCGGAGCGCCACCTGCGCGCTGCCGAGAAAGCGCCGCCGAGTCCAGCACCCGACGCGGCCGCGCCGTCACCGGCCGTGGCCCTTCAACGCCAGGCCGCACAAGCGGCGCGCCTTCTGATCGACATGGTCGGACCGGCCGGCGAACCCCTGGCCATCCGCATCGAACGCGCCAAGGACGAGAAAGCGCTGGAGGAACTCGTTGCCCAGGCACGCGATCACATTGCCGCGTCGCGCGGCGGTGCGCGTGCTGCCGAGTTCACGCTGCGCTTGGGTGCAACCACGAATGCAGCCAGGCAAGCCGCACCGCGGCCGGCACCGGTTCAGCATGCCGACGAAACGCTCGAACGCTTGCTGCGCGAAGCGCACGACGACGTCGCCGCCTTGCGGGGGTGAGTCTGCGACACGCGCTGCTTCGGACCCGGTGCATGCCGGTGGACGGTCAAGGTCGCGACGGTAGAGGTCTCTCAGGGCGCGACGCGCATCGCATCACGCCTTGCCCAGCGGCGGCCTTCCGAACAGCGTCGAAGCGCGGCTGATCGGGCCGAGCTCGGCCGTCGCCGTCAGCAGCGCCGGCGCCAGGGCCTGCATGCGCGCCATCGTCAAGCGCAGGCGCGGGCCGGCGATGCTGATGACGCCGATGGCCTGTCCGCCGCGCATCACCGGCGCGGCCATCGCGCTCATGTCCGGCGCGAAGACCTCGTCGATCATCGCGCAGCCGCGCACGCGCGCGGCATGCAGGAAGCCGAGCAACGCCTTGACCGTGGTCGGCGCCTTCGGTCCGTACTCCGCGGTCGAACCGAAGCCCTGACGGCTGACGAGTTCGAGCGCGCGCTCATCGGTCAGCGTCAGCAGCCATGCGTGGCCCGAGGCGGTGCATGACAGGCGCGCGTCCTGGCCCATGTCCGGGTCGTAGCGCAGGCCCTTGCGCGAGCCCTGGGCCTTGGCGACCCAGGTCAGGCGCTCGCCGTCGATGATCGACAGCCGCACCAGTTCGCCCGATTCCTTGGCCAGGCGTTCGAGCAGCGGCTCGGCGATGTCGACGATGCCCGAGCTGCTGAGAAAGCCCAGGCCCATCGACGCGAGTTTTGCCGTGAGCAGGTAGTCGCCCTGGCTGCGCGCCTGGCGCACATAGCCGCGGCGCTGCAACTCGACGAGCAGGCGGTGGCAGGCGCTGCGCGGGATGTCGAGTTCGTCGGCCAGCGCCGTCAGCGCCATGCCCTCGGGCTGGCCGCACAGGCGCTCGAGCAGGGCCAGGCCGCGGTCAAGGGCGAGTGTCATCGGCGGGTGCCATTTCGGGGTGTCATTTCGTATTGCGGCATGAGTTTCCAACAAGGAACGCGATTCTCATGCCGTTCGAAGAATGCGCGTCACCTTTTCCCGCATGCCGCGCAAGACGGCAGCTTTTCGACCGATCGATCTCCAGGAGACATGGGCATGAGACAAGTACTTCTTCCGGCGCTGCTGCTCGCGGCCGGCGTGTTGTCGCCGCTGGCCGCACACACGGCGGCGGTCGACCTGAACGACTGCTGCAGCGCCGGCGACAAGGATTTTCCGAAGGTCGGCGGCAACCTCGGCAACCAGAACTACACGCAGCTGCGCCAGCTCAACAAGGGGCTGCTGACCGCCGGCAAGCTCGGCGCGGCCTGGGTCAACCGCATCGAAGGCGGCCTGACCACCGGCACCAACCAGAGCACGACGGTGGTGGTCGATGGCGTGATCTACATCGAGTCGGCGCTGGGCAATCTGGTGGCCGTCGATGGCAAGACCGGCGCGACGAAGTGGAAGTACACGACGACGTTCGGCGCCATCACGCGCCGCGGCGTTGCCGTGGCCAAGGACCTCGGCCTGGTCTACACGCTGGCCCCCGGCAACCGCCTGGTCGCGCTGAACAAGGACAGCGGCGCAGTGGCGTGGATCAAGCAGTACCCGCCTGCGAGCGACCCCGGATACGTCGGCAACGTCGAGAAGGTGGCGCTGGTCTATCACGACAAGCGCCTGTACATCGGCACCAACGACGGCAACCGCGGCGCGGCGCTCTCGGTCGATGCCGCCAACGGCACCCTGCTGACCTCGTTCTGGGGCGTGCCGCGCCCGGGCGAGATGGGTTACGACACCTGGGGTGGCGCGCCGGAATCGAGCCGCACCGGCGCCACGCCGTGGATCCACCCGGCGATCGATCCGGCGTTGAACATGGTCTATTGGACCTTCGGCAACCTGCGCGGCGGCTCGTCGCAGAACGGCTCGACGCGCCCGGGCACCAACCTCTTCGGCAACTCGATCGTCGCACTCGACCTCAAGTCGGGCGAGTACCGCTGGCACTTCCAGTCGGTGCATCACGACATCTGGGACATGGACAACGTCATGTCGCCGGTGCTCGCGGACGTGAAGATCCACGGCCGCGACCGCAAGGTGGTGATCTACGGCAGCAAGACCGGCATGTACTACATCCTCGATCGCCACGACGGCAGCGCGCCGCTGGGCATCGACGAAGTGCCGGTCAAGCAGGACGCGCGGCAGGCGAGCTGGCCGACGCAGCCGTGGCCGCGCCAGGGCGCGTGGACCGAGACCTGCGTCGTCGATCAACCGCTGGGCACCGAAGTGCCGGGCGACCCGAATCGCGCTGCGCCCAACTACATCCAGGGCTGCCTGTACGACGCGCACTGGGACATTCCGCTGCTCGCCACGCCCGGTCACGGCGGCGGCGCCGACTGGAACCACCAGTCGTTCAGCCCGCGAACCGGTCTTGTCTATACAGGCATGGGCTATGTCGCCTCGGCGCACTCGCTGACCGAGGCCGCCAACGGCCTGCGCCCGCCCGGCGAGTACCAGACCGGCGCGGTGGTGGCGGTCGACCCGAGCACGAACACCGTGCGCTGGAAAAAGCGCATGCCGTACTCGCTGGCGCATGGCAACGGCATCCTCACCACCGAGAGCGACCTGCTGTTCATCGGCCAGCCCGACGGCAACCTGATCGCGATGGACGCGCACAACGGCGCCGAGCTGTGGCGCTTCCAGACCGGTGCGGCCATCAGCGCCAGCCCGGTCAGCTACGAGATCGACGGCGAGCAGTACGTCGCGGTCTATGCCGGCGGCACCGGCATCCCCTACGGCAACTCGGCGCCGCGCGGCGACTACCTGTGGGCCTTCAAGCTCGGCGGCAAGGTGCCACCGGCCGCGACGCCGACGCCGCCCGAAGTGCGCCGGCCGGTCGCGGGCAGCGCGGTCGAAGGCGCGGCGCTGCCGACACCGTTCACCGTGTTCCTGGCGCGCGCGCAGACGGCCGCCAACGCGCCGGGCGCCACCGAGTCCACGGCCGTCAACGGCATGACCCCGACCTGGATGCGCGTGCCCGCAGGCAGCACGGTGACGTTCACCAACCCCGCCAACAACGTCAACACGCATTGCGCCACGCAGTTCTTCGAGGGCCTCTTCAACTTCAAGCTGGCCCCGGGGGGGTCGGCGCAATACACCTTCACGCAGCCGGGCGAGTACTTCTACAACGACTGCTTCAGCCCCCGTCCCACCGGAAAAATCGTCGTCTATTAATCAATCGATCAAGGAGCAACGACCCATGTCCACTTTCAGCAAGACCATCCTGAGCGCAGCGTGCCTGTCGCTGGCTGCAGCGTTCTCGGCCAACGCGGCCGAACCGACCGTGGCGCAGCCGACCAACGGCAACGCCTTTCCCGGCGCGAAGGACAACTTCGATCCCACCTACAACGTCTGCCGCGGCACCGACGCGCGCTGCTACAACCCGTGGGTCACCAACCGCCAGAACAAGGTGCTGATCTACACGCGCACTGCCGGGCCGCGCCACGCCAACATTCAACCGGCCCTCGGCCCGGGCCTGGATCCGCTGCTGTCAACCACCCAGAACGTCGCACAAAGGGCCGTCAAGGCATGGCTCGAAGCCGAGGGCGTCGAGGTGCACTGGACCGAGGACGTCAACACGCTGGCCGGCCAGTTGGGGCCGAGCTCGACTTACAAGGCGGTGATCTTCCTGAACACCAGCCGCGACACCTTGTTCAAGCACGGCACGGCCATCGCTACCGCGTCGGCCGTCAACACCACCACCGGCGCGCACCTGGACGCCGGCCGCACCGCGCTGCGCCAGTACATCCGCGCGGGAGGCGGCTTCGTCGGCATCCACAACGCCTTCGGCACCGAGTACAACTGGCCGTGGTACGAGGGCCTGCTGGGCAACGCCAACTACTACGACCACGGCGCCAACCAGAACGGCACGGTCAACATCGTCGGCTCCGACTCGTCCACCAGCGGCGTCGGCAGCTTCGGCTTCCGCGACGAGTGGTACAACCTGGTGCCCTTCCCGACGCGCGTGAAGTTCCTCGCCACCGTCGATGAGAACTCGCTCGCCACCAAGCGCACCGTGCATCCCGGCCACGGCGACTTCCATCCTGTGGCCTGGTGCCAGTACTACGACGGCGGACGCGCCTGGCTGACGACGATGGGCCACGACGGTGCGGCCTTCACCGACGGTTCCGGCTTCCCCGGCCAGGTCGAGTTCAAGAAGCTCGTCGTCGGCGGCATCCTGTCGGCGATGGGCAACAAGCCGTTCTGCCAGTGAATGTTCGAGGCCGCTCGCTGACCCGCGCTGCCGCTGCGCTCGCGATCGCGTGCGTGGTGGGCGCGGTGAGCACCGTGCATGGCGCCGACGACGGCGATGCGCCGCCGCGCGAGGTGCTCGACGAGCAGCGCGCGGCGCTCGCCTTCGTCGCGCCGGTGGGTCTGGCGGTGGTCGGCGACAAGCTGTTGTTCTCGGCCTTTCACGTGCTGCGCGGGCAGGAGCTGTGGGCCAGCGACGGCACGGCGCAGGGCACGGCCCTCGTCAAGGACATCCGGCCCGGCTTCCAGGGCTCGTTTCCGAGCGGGCATGTGGTGTTCGGCGGCGCGCTCTACTTCGCCGCCGACGACGGCCGCTCGGGCTCTGAACTCTGGAAGAGCGACGGCAGCGCCGCCGGCACCACGCGCGTGGCCGACATCGACCCCGGCGCGCGCGGCTCGATGCCGAATGCGATGACGGTCTGGGGCGACGCGCTGGTGTTCGTCGCCGACGACGGCACGAGCGGCTTCCAGTTGTGGAAGACACGCGGCGATGCGGCATCGACGCAGCGCATCAGCGACATCGGCTCGGCAGATGACCGACACGGGCAGTTCGCGCGGCGCGCTTGCCGCGCCAGCTCACGCCCGCCGGCAGCAGGCTGTTCTTCACCGCCACCGATGCGAGCGCCGGCCACGAGCTGTGGGTCAGCGACGGCACGCGCGGCGGCACGCGCCGCGTCAAGGACATCCGGCGCGGCATCGAGGCCGCACGCATCGAGCAGCTGGTCGCGCTCGGCGACACGTTGTACTTCGTCGCCGACGACGGCGTGCACGGCGCCGAGCTGTGGAAGAGCGACGGCAGCGAAGCCGGCACGGTGCTGGTGGCCGACCTGCGCCCGGGCCGCGACGGCTCGCGGCCGAGTCACTTGGTGTCGATGGGCGGCGCGCTCTGGTTCGCCGCCAACGACGGCAAGAGCGGCATCGAGCTGTGGAAGAGCGACGGCAGCGCGGCCGGCACCCGGCTCGTCGCAGACATCCGCCCCGGCCCGGCCCACTCGTTGCCGAGCCACCTGAGCGCGCATCACGGCCGCATCTATTTCGCCGCGACCGACGGCGTGCATGGCGTCGAGTTGTGGAAGAGCGACGGCACGGCCGCGGGCACGTCGATGGTGATGGACATCGCGCCGGGCGCCGGCAGACTCGTCGCCCGCGCAACTGGCGCGCCTGGGCGAGCGCCTGTGGTTCGCCGCCGCCGATGGACCCACCGCGACGCGCGCCTGGTCGAGCGACGGCAGCACGGCGGGAACGCGCATCGAGCGCCATCCGGCGCCACCGGGCGGCACCGCGACGCGCTTCACCGCGTGGGGCGACGCGGTGGCGTTCGTCGCCGGCGATGGCCGCGGCAACGAGCGCCTGTGGCGGCGCGGCGCCGATGGTGCGGTGGCGCTGATCGGCGCGCCGCTGGAGCAGAGGTTGCGATGAGGGCATCGAACGTGGTCTTCGACGAGCGCGCGTGGTGGCAACGGCCGAGCCGGCTGATCGCCGCGACGGCGCTGCCGTTGACGATGATCGCGGCGACAACGTGGTGGGCCGCGACGACGAGCGTGCCGAGCGAACCGGCGCTGCGACGCACGCCGAAAGTGTCGGCGGCGCCGCATGCGCCCACGGCTGCGGTGACGATCGCAGCGCCGCATGCGCCTGCCGCGCCGGAACGCACTGAGTTCGCCGCTGCCGCTTCGCCGCCGCCCGCGCCGTCGATGATGGTCGCCCCCGGTGTTCACATCACGCCGTTGAGCGTGCCGGCGGGCACCGTGCCCATGCCCGCCGGGCCGAGCGCGCATGACTCGGAACCCGAGAACTGAACGGCATACTCTGGAAAAATGAACATGCCCCACCCCCTGTTCGTGCTCAACGGCTCGAACCTCAACCTGCTCGGCAAGCGCGAGCCGGAGCTATACGGCACGACGACGCTGGCGCAGATCCAGCAGCGCACCGAGCGCCTGGCCGCCGAGCTGGGGCTGGCCTGCGACTTCCGCCAGACCAACCACGAGGGCGTGCTGGTGGACTGGATCCAGGAAGCCTTCACGCGCGACGCCGCGGTCATCATCAACCCCGCGGGTTTTTCCTTCGGCTGCGTACCGGTACTCGATGCGTTGAAGCTCATACGCCGGCCGCTGATCGAGGTGCACCTGACCAACATTCACCAACGCCCCTTGCCCTACACCCACTCGCTGGTCTCGCAGGCCGCCACCGGCGTGATCTGCGGGCTCGGGCCGACCGGCTACCTGCTGGCCGTGCGCGCCGTCGCCGAGGCCCTGGCCGCCTAACACCACTCACCCACCCTGACCCCCGATGAGGAGACTCTCAATGAAACCGAACTTCGATCGCCGTGACCTGCTCAAGACCACTGCCGCGCTCGCCGCGGCGGCGACCCTGCCTGCGCTCGCACAGGGCAAGCCCCTGCTGCGCATGGCGGCCGTGTTTTCGGACAAGGACATCCGCGCCGACGCGGTGCGCATGCTGGCCAAGGAGGTCGAGGCCGACGTCACGATCGAGCCGCACTTCGGCGGCACGCTGTTCAAGCAGGGCACCGAGCTGGTGGCGCTGCAACGCGACAACCTCGAGATCGGCAACATCGCGCCGCAAGACATCTCCAAGCAGGTGCCGGCCTGGTCGTTGTTGACCTCGGCCTATTTGTTCCGCGATGCCAACCACATCAACGCGTTCTTCGCCAGTGGCGCGGGAGCCGAGATGAAGCGTTTGGCCGAAGAGCAGTTGAAGGTGAAGATCCTGGCGCCGGTGTTCTTCGGCACGCGCCAGGTGGGCTTGAAGGGCAAGAAGAAGATCGCCACGCCGGCCGATCTGGCCGGCGTCAAGCTGCGCATGCCGCCGGGCGACGCCTGGCAGATGCTCGGCCGTTCGATCGGCGCGAACCCGACGCCGATGGCCTATGCCGAGACCTACACCGGCCTGCAGACCGGCGCCATCGACGGCCAGGACAATCCGCTGCCGAACGTGCAGAACATGAAGTTCTACGAGGTCATGCAGCAGATCGTGCTGACCTCGCACCTGGTCGGCTTCGATGTGCTGACGATGAGCCAGAAGAGCTGGAGCGCGATGAGCGCGGACAAGCAGAAGGCCTTCCAGAACGCGGTGGACAAGGCCGTGGCCTGGAGCACCGCCGAGCACCTGAAGCGCGAGGCCGCGCTGGCCGACGACTTCCGCAAGCAGGGCCTGGACGTGTATGCGCCCGACACCGCCGCCTTCCGCGCGCACGCGCAGAAGATGTACCTCGCCTCCGACGAAGCCAAGGCCTGGCCGGCCGGCATGCTGGAGAAGATCGCCGCGGTGAAATGAATCCCCCCCGAAGCGGCTTCGCCGCTCCCCCCCAGGGGGGCCGAGACCCGCGGCTCCAAGCCGACCTGCGTCGGCTTGGACGGGCCGAGGAGGGGCCGCGTCTCGCGGCCGCGCGGCCTGCAAGGCCCGCCAGCGGCCTGGCAAAGCCAGTTCCGCGGCGGCCGCTTGGCCCAGAGGGTGGATCCATCGGTCGCGGATCGACCCAAGCATGAACCAGCGGCTTCACGGCGTGGTCGAGTGGATCCGGCGCCGCGCCGAGAACGTGGTCGCCGGATTGCTGGGGATCATGTTCCTGGCCTTCATCGTCCAGATCGTCTTTCGCTACTTCTTCAACTTCCCCGTCGGCTGGTCGTCGGAGTTGTCGGTCATCGCCTGGCTGTACATCGTGCTGATCGGCTCGGCGCTGTGGCTGCGCGAGGGTGAAGAGATCCGCTTCGACCTGATCACGTCGTCGGTCGGCCCGCGCGCGCGGCGCGTGGCGAACTTCATCGTCGCCGTCGCCGCCGCGCTGCTGTTCGCGATGGCGCTGCCGGCCACCATCAAGTACGTCGCCTTCATGAAGGTCGAAAGCACCTCGTACCTGAAGATCCGCTTCGACATCCTGTACGCGGTGTACGTGGTGTTCGCGGTGGCGGTGATCGTGCGCTACGCCTGGGCCGCATGGTGCGCGCTGCGCGGCGAGGACGAAGAGGAAGTGGACATCACCGAGAAGGGCTACGGCCTGTGAACCTGACCAGCCCTTTCGCCTGCGCGCTCTACGCCATCGTCGGTTTGAGCCTGCTCGGGCTGCCGGTAGGCCACGCCATGATCGGCGGCTCCATCCTTTACCTCTACATGGCGGGGCTGGACATGGGCACCGCCGCCGAGCAGTTGCTCAACGGCATGTACAGCAGCTTCCTGCTGCTGGCGATACCGCTGTTCATCCTCGCGGCCGAGTTCATGAACACCGGCAGCATCATGGACAGACTGCTGCGCTTCTGCAACGCGATCGTCGGCCGCTTTCGCGGCGGGCTGGCGCAGGTCAACGTGGTGCAGAGCATCATCTTCGCCAGCATGTCGGGCTCGGCCCTGGCCGACGCGGCCGGCTCCGGCAAGCTGATGCAGACGCTGATGACCAAGGACGGCAAGTACCCGCCGGCGTATGCGGCGGCGCTGACTTCGGCGTCGTCGGTGATCGGGCCGATCATGCCGCCGTCGATTCCACTGGTGCTGTACGCACTGGTCTCCAACACCTCCGTCGGCTACCTCTTTCTCGGCGGCGTGATCCCGGCGCTGCTGCTCGGCGCGGTGCAGATGGGGCTGATCGCGACGATGGCCAGGAAGCGCAACTTCCCGGTCGAAGCCCGCGTGCCGCTGCGCGACATGCCGCGCATCACGCGCGAGGCCCTGCCCGCGCTGCTGATGCCGGTGATCCTGCTCGGCTGCCTGTACAGCGGCGTGACCACGCCGACCGAAGCCGCCGCGGTGGCTGCGGCCTATGCGCTGCTCGTGTCGGCGTTGCTCTACCGCAGCGTCAAGGCGCGCGATGTGTATGTGGCGCTGCGCACCAGCGCGCGCATCACGGTGTCGATCGGCATGCTGATCGCCGGCGCGCTGGTCTTCAACTACGTCATCACCGTCGAGAACATCCCGCGCACGCTGAGTACGCTGATGAAGGGCTATGAACTCTCGGCCGGCGGCTTCCTGCTCGCGGTGAACGTGCTGCTGCTGGTGCTGGGCTGCTTTCTCGAAGGCACGACCATCATCCTGGTGATCCTGCCGGTGCTGCTGCCGGCGGCGCAGGCGCTGGGGATCGACCCGGTGCACTTCGGCGTCATGGCCATCGTCAACATCATGCTCGGCCTGATCACGCCGCCGTACGGCTTGCTGCTGTTCATGATGTCGAAGATCGCCGCCGTGCCGCTGCGCGACATCGTGCGCGAGGTCATGCCCTTCCTGTACGTGATGGTCGGCGCGCTGGCAGTGATCGCGATCTTTCCCGACCTCGTGCTGTGGCTGCCGCGGCTGATGGGCTACAAGGGCTGAGGCAGGAAACCGCGGCGCCTTTAGCATCGGCGCATGACCGCAGACAAAGCCATCCTCGTCGTCGGCGCCGGCGACGCCACCGGCGGCGCGATCGCGCGGCGTTTTGCGCGCGAGGGGTTCGCCGCTTGCGTGACGCGGCGCAGCGCCGACAAGCTGCAGCCGCTGGTCGATGGCATCCGCGCCGCGGGTGGCCGGGCCCACGGCTTCGGCTCCGACGCGCGCGACGAAGCGGCGGTCACCGAACTCATCGGCAAGATCGAGCGCGAGATCGCGCCGATCGAGGTGGCGGTGTTCAACATCGGCGCCAACGTGCGCTTTGCCGTCACCGACACCACCGAGCGCGTCTATCGCAAGGTCTGGGAGATGGGCGCGCTTGCCGGCTTTCTGGTCGGGCGCGAGGCAGCGCGCGCGATGCTGCCGCGCGGCCGCGGCACGATCCTCTTCACGGGCGCCACCGCCAGTCTGCGCGGCGGCGTCGGCTACGCCGCCTTTGCCGGCGCCAAGCATGCCTTGCGCGCGCTGGCGCAAAGCCTGGCGCGCGAGCTCGGGCCGCAGGGCATTCACGTCGCGCATGTCGTCATTGACGGCGCGATCGACACCGCCTTCATCGCCGAGAACTTCCCGCAGCGCTATGCGCTGAAGGACAAGGACGGTATCTTGAACCCCGAGCACATCGCCGAGGCCTATTGGCAACTGCACAAGCAGCCGCGCAGTGCGTGGACGCACGAGATGGACCTGCGGCCGTGGATGGAAACCTGGTGAGGCCACTGTGAAAACAATCGAGTTCTGGTTCGACTTCGGCAGCCCGACCACCTACCTCGCCCACACGCAGTTGCCGCGCATCGCGCAGGAGACCGGCGCTCGATTGATCTACAAGCCGATGCTGCTCGGCGGCGTCTTCAAGGCCACCGGCAACGCCAGCCCGGTGAGCGTGCCGGCCAAGGGCCGCTGGATGAGCCGCGACATCCAACGCTGGGCAGCGCACTACGGGGTGCCCTTCACCTTCAACCCCTACTTCCCGATCAACACGCTGACGCTGATGCGCGGCGCGGTCGGCTTGCAGATGCGGCAATCCTCCGAAGCGTTCGCGCGCTATGTCGATGCGGTGTTCGACGCGATGTGGGTGCAGCCGCGCAACCTGGGTGATGCGAACGAGCTGGCCGACGTGCTGGCCCGCGCCGGCTTCGATGCGCAGGTCCTGGCGGCACTCGTCGCCGAGCCCGAGGTCAAGGCAGCTCTGGTAGCGCAGACCGACGAAGCCGTGGCGCGCGGCATCTTCGGCGCACCGTCCTGCTTCGTCGGCGACGAGATGTTCTTCGGGCAGGATCGCTTGACGTTCGTGCGCGACGCTGCAACAGGCTGACCCACGGGCCGGCTGTCGACACCCCGAGGCCGAGTTGTTGCGCGTGCTCAAGCCGCTGCTCGAAGTCTGATCGAATGCGCGTCACGCTGCGTCACGGCTGCGTCAACTGCTGCCCCCACTCCCGCACCAGTCCCTGCACCTTGTCAGCCACCACGCGTCCAGCCGCTGACAGCTTGCCCTGCTTCGCGAACGCCAGCGTCACGTGGCGACTCAGCTCGGGCCGCACCAGCTTGCTGGCCTGCACGCGACCGCGACGCAGATCGTCAGCGATCGAGTACGGGCCCAGCACCGAGTACAGGCCGGGGCGGTGCGCCACCAGCTCACGCTGCACCGTCAGCGAATCGGCTTCGGCCACCGGCTCGAGCTTGAAGCCCAGGCTGCGCGCGGCCTCATCCAGCGCGTTGCGCCAATGGCTCGGCCGGCGCGGCAACACGAGGCTCAGACCTTTCAGCTTGGAGAAGTTGACCGTCGCCGGTCGCGTCAGCGCGTCGCCCGGCGCCGACACAAGATAGGTGCCGGCCACGCACAGCGCCTTCTCGTCGCGCGCACTCGGGCGCTGGTAGCGAAACAGGACGGCGAGATCGACGCTGCCGCTGTCGAGCATCGCGTCGAGTTCGGTGCCCTGCGCCTCGGCGATGTCCAGGCGGATGCCCGGGTGCTCGGCCTGCAGGTGTTCGAACAAGCGCGTGATCAGCGGGTGCGCGGCCGACGGGATGATGCCCATGCGCACGCTGCCCGCGATCTGGCTCGACTCCGAGCGCAGGTCTTCGGCCAGCCGCTCGGTGTCTTGCAACCAGGCACGCAGGCGCGTCGCCGCGCGGCTGCCGAGATCGGTGAGTTCGACGCCGCGGCCGGTGCGGCGGAACAAGCGGCCTCCGCACTGTTGCTCGAAGTCGGTGATCTGGCGGCTGACGTGGGACTGCACCGTCTGCCGTCGCGCAGCGATCTTGCTCAGGCTGCCGGCTTCGGCCACTTCGAGGAAGAGTTTGACGGTCTGGACGTTCATGCGCGGGGTCCTCCGTTCGACTTGCCGATTCCGGCAAGTCTGAAAGCCGTGAAGTCTATCTAGCGGCAGAGCCTTGCAGTGCCTAGAGTGAAGCATCCCAGCCGATCAACCCACCCGCAAAGGAAGTCTCATGAGCAAGCCCGGTTTCGACATGCGCGGCCTCAACCCCGCCCCCGTCACCCCCTTCACCCGCGACGGCGCCGTCGATTACGCCGCGATCCAACGCATCGGCAAGTGGCTCGCCAGCGTGCCCGGCGTCAAGAGCCTGACGGTGCTCGGCCATGCCGGCGAAGGCACCTTCCTCGAGCGCGACGAGCAATTCAAGGTGATCGAGGCCTTCCGCGAATCGGTTGGCGACCGCATTCCGATCATTGCGGGCATCACGCTCGAAGGCACGCAGGTCGCCGTCGAAGAAGCCAAGCGCGCGGTCAAGGCCGGCGCCAAGGCCGGCCTGGTCTATCCATCGCACGGCTGGCTGCGCTTCGGCTACCAGAAGGGCGCGCCGCAGGACCGCTATCGCGCGATCCACGAAGGCAGTGGCCTGCCGCTGATCCTGTTCCAGTACCCCGACGCGACGAAGTGCACCTACGACCTGGCCACGCAACTCGAGATCGCTGCCTTGCCCGGCGTCTTCGCGATGAAGAACGGCGTGCGCAACATGAAGCGCTGGGACCGCGAGATCCCCGTCATCCGCAAGGAGCGGCCGGACCTGCAGATCCTGACCTGCCACGACGAGTACCTGCTGCACACGATGTTCGACGTCGATGGCGCATTGGTGGGCTACGGCTGCATTGCGCCCGAGCCGCTGGTGGAGATGATCGCCGCCGGCAAAGCCAAGGACTACAAGAAGGCACGCGAGCTGCACGACCGCCTGCTTCCGGTGACGGCCAACGTCTATCACCGCGGCTCGCACATGGAAGGTTCGGTGGCGCTGAAGTGGGCGCTGGTGCATCGCGGCATCCTCGATCACGCGACGGTGCGCTCGCCGCTGCTGCCGCTGGCCGAAGGCGCCGACAAGGAAATCGCCGACGCGATGCGTTCGGCCGGCCTGGGCAAAGTCAACTGAATCGCGGACGACCCAGGAGACACACGACATGCGCCTGACCCCATTCACATGGCTTGCGGCCGTCGCCTTGTGCGCGGCCTTGCCGGCGGCGGCGCAGACCGCCGCCACCTTTCCCGAGCGCGACAAGCCCTTGAAGATCGTCGTGCCCTTCGCTGCCGGTGGCGGCGTCGATGCCGCGGCGCGTTTGCTCGGCACGCAACTGAGCAAGCAGCTCGGCGTCACCGTGATCGTCGACAACAAGGCCGGTGGCAGCGGCACGATCGGCGGCAAGGCGGTGCAGACCGCCCCCGCCGACGGCCACACGCTGCTGTTCTCTGCCGCCACGCATGTGCACGCCCGGCAGGTGCTGAGCGCGGCGCCCTACGACCCGCAGACCGATTTCGCGCCGGTGGCGCGCACGGCCACGGCGCCGCTGATGCTCGCATTGGCGCCGTCGAAGTCGCAGGCCAAGCTTGCCGACGTGATCAGCGCGGTGAAGCAGCAGCCCGACAAGTGGACGGCCGGCATTCCCGCGGCCGGTGCGCCGAGCCACCTCGCCACGCTGCTGATGGCCAGGCAGGCGGGTCTCAAGCTCTCGCTCGTGCCCTACAAGGGCACGCAGCCCGCGCTGATGGACGTGGCCGGCGGCCACACTGACCTGCTGCTCGATTCGATGATCGCCATCCTGCCGATGGCCAAGTCGGGCAAGGTCAAGCCGATTGCGATCACCTCGGCCAAGCGCAGCAGCCTCGCGCCCGAGTTGCCGACCTTCAAGGAGAGCGGCCTGCCGAATTTCGCCTACGAGTCGTGGTACGGCGTCTGGGCACCGAAGGACACGCCGGCCGATCGCATCGCCGCGCTCAACGCGGCGATCAACACCGCCACCGCGGAGCTGACCAAGTCCGGCGCACTCGCCGCGCTGGGCATCGAGCCGGTGAGCGAAACACCGGCTCAGTTCAGGAGCTTCATCGCGGCCGAGGTCAAGGAAGGCGCGGAGTTGTTGAAGGATGCCGGGTTCAAGCCGGAGTGACGCCCTGCCCTGCCAGCTCGGGGCCGGGCCGTCATGAAGAGCAGACACCGGCCTGCACTATGCTGCGCCGCTACAGCAACTCGGGCCGGTCCGCGTTGCATGCACCGACCGAGGCCCACGGCATGAGCGCACCTGTCTATCCGCAAGGCGATGAGCCCGGCTTCGGCCCGCGCTACCCGACGCTGTACAACGTGGTCTATTGCAGCCGCGCCGCTGCCGGCGTGGACGATGCGGAGGTGCAGCGCATCATCGCCACCGCGCGCCGCTGCAACGCGCAACATGACATCACCGGCATGCTCGTCTTCGGCAGCGGCATCTTCTTTCAGTGGCTCGAAGGTCCGCGCGCCGAAGTCACGGCGCTGATGGCCTTGCTGTACCGCGACCGCCGCCACGAGAACATCGTCGAGCTGAGCGCCGAGGAAGACATCGGCGAGCGCCTGTTCCCCACCTGGGACATGGAGCTCGTGACCAGCGACCACATCCGCGAGGTGCTGCTCGATGCGCATGGCAGTGCCAGCGACACCAAGAAGAAGAAGGCCCTGGCGCGCTTGCTGGGCCATCTGGATTCGCAAGCGCTGGGCAGATTGGGCAGCGCCTGAGAAGGCTCCAGCCACGACGACGAGCAACGCCATCGCACGCGCTGCAGCGACGCTCGCCCTCAGACCTTCAGGAACAACTCCCGATCCGGCGCGAAGTTCGCATACAGCGGCAGCAACGCGCCGCCGAGCGCCCGCGCGTCGGAGCCGATCGAGCCGGCGAGCAACTGCGGCCGCGCCACGCCTTCCCAGCTGTAGCGCGCCATTGCCGCTTCGCTCTCGTCGATCAGCGCGGCCTGCAACTCGCGGGAAAACGAGCCATCGAGGATCACGCCTTCGATGTCGAGCAGGCAGGCGGTGCAGTTCACCGCCTGCGCGATCGCGGCCGAGGCGTCGGCCAGCCAGCGCGCAGTCTGCTTGCGCCACGGCGCTTGCAGCGCACGCTCGTCGCTGGCGGCGCCGACATCCAGGCCCGCCGCACCGTAGAGCTGCTCGAGGTTGAGCAGCGACGCCACCGACAGCAGTTGCGCCGGCGGCGTGTCGCGCTCGCTCTTGGCCATCGACAGCGGCAGCGATCCGATCGCACCGGCGTTGCCGGACAGACCCGCGCGCAGGTGGCCGTCGAGGACCAGGCCGCCGCCGATGAAGGTATCGACGAAGACATACAGAAAGCTCTTGATGCCGCGGCCGCGGCCGGCGACGAGTTCGGCCACGCAAGCCGCAGCCGTGTCCTTGACCAGCGTCACCGGCAGTTCGGCGCGCGCTGCCACTTCGGCCATCAGGTCGATGTGCTGCCACTTCTCGGCCGTGCGCGCGGGCACGCCGAGCAGTTGCTGCCAGCCGCCCATCGACAGCGGCGCAGCGATGCCCACGCCCTGCACGCGCTCGCGCTGCTCGGGCGTGAGCTTGCGCCGGATGTCCTTCAGGCGCTGGGCGATCTCGGCCAGCACCGCTTCGGGGTCGGCGTGGCGGTAGTCGAGCGTCCAGCGCTGGCGGCGCTCGCCGGTGAAGTCCACCAGCAGCGTGTCCAGGCTGCGCCGGCCGACCTTGATGCCGATGGCGAACGCGCCGTCGGGGTTGAGCGAGAGCGGCACCGACGGCTGGCCGACCTTGCCGCGCTGCGGCGCGCCCTTGATCAGCAGGCCGTCGTCCTGCAGGCGCTTGGTGATCATGCTCACCGTCTGCGCGGTCAGGCCGGTGGCGCGCGCGATCTCGGCGGCCGGCAGCGCGCCCTGCCGGCGCACGGCTTCGAGCACGACGCGCTCGTTGTACTGACGCACACCGCCCTGGCTGGAGCCGCGCGGTTCCAGGCGCGAAACGGGGTCGCGAACGTTCACGCCTTCACTCGGCCAGCGGATCGCAGATCACGCCCTTCTTGAAGAGGAAGTTGGCCCAGGGCTGCAGCTCGCCGGTGTGCACGATGGCGAAGGCGCCGCGCACGCGCTCGTAGAAGGCGAAGCGCTCGGCAGGCTC
Organism: uncultured beta proteobacterium; assembly: GCA_963738605.1. Taxonomy (GTDB): domain Bacteria; phylum Pseudomonadota; class Gammaproteobacteria; order Burkholderiales; family Burkholderiaceae_C; genus CADEEN01. The sequence goes on along the minus strand of CAVTXG010000010.1, from coordinate 115,486 downwards.
GCATTGCTCGGCGCGCAAGTGGCCGAGCGCCGCCAGCTCGCCGATGACCTCGCGCTGCAGCGCCGAGCGGTACGGCGGCTCGGTGCCGCCGACCTGCATGTAGGCCACCGGCCGCTCGACCATCGCATCCAGCGGCAGCAGCGACAGCACGGCGCGGCAGGCGCGCCGCATGTCGATGCCCGGCAGGCGCACCAGCGGCTTGCCCGCCGCCAGCGAGGCCGCCGTGAAGTTGGCGTCGGCAAGCACGATCTCGTCGCCATGCCCCATCTCGGCGAGCACCTTGAGCAGCTCGGGGCTGAGCAGTGGGTCGATGCCTTTCAGCACAGTGGCTCCAACATCACGCCAGGCATTCCGCAGGGATCTTTTCCGGCGGCATCGCGCCGGTCATCACCGCCACGGTGTCGCTCATGCTGATCTTCTTCGGATTCAGCACCGCGGCGCGTTTGCCCAGCCGCGCGACGTGGATGCGGTCGGCGATCTCGAACACGTGCGGCATGTTGTGCGAGATCAGGATCACCGGCAGGCCCTTGTCGCGCACGCGGCGGATCAGCTCGAGCACCATGTTGCCTTCCTTGACGCCGAGCGCCGCGGTCGGCTCGTCGAGGATCACCACGTGTTCGGCGAACGCCGCCGCACGCGCCACCGCGACGCACTGGCGCTGGCCGCCGGAGAGCGTTTCCACCGGCTGCGTCATCGAGCGGATGCCGACCTTCAGGTCGTTCATGCGCGCGATCGCGGTCTCCAGCATCTTCTTCTTGTCGAGCATGCGCAGCACGTTGCCGAGGAAGCCCTCGCGCTTGATCTCGCGGCCGAGGAAGAGGTTCTCGGTGATCGTCATCGCCGGCGCCACCGCGAGGTCCTGATAACAGCACTCGATGCCGGCATGGCGCGCATCGATCGGGCTCTTGAAGTGGATCGGCTTGCCGTCGAGTTCGATCGCGCCTGCGTCGGGGATGGTCGCCCCCGACAGGCACTTGATCAGGCTCGACTTGCCGGCGCCGTTGTCGCCGATCACCGCCAGGATTTCGCCGGCGCGCAGTTCGAAGTCGGCGCCGTCGAGCGCGGTGACCTGGCCGTAGCGCTTGACGAGGCCCTGGGCCCGCATCACCAGTGAAGCGTTCGCGTTCATCGTGTGGCCTTTCGCGAGAGTTGGTCCACCGTCACCGCGAGGATGACGAGGATGCCGGTGACCAGCACCTGGTAGACGGACGAGACGCCCATCAGCGTCAGGCCGTTGCGCAGCACGCCGACGACGATGGCGCCGGCCAGCGAGCCGAGGATCACGCCGCGCCCGCCGAACAGACTCGTGCCGCCGAGCACCACCGCGGTGATCGCATCGAGCGCTTCGGTCTGGCCGGCGTTCGGATCACCGACGCCGGTGCGCGCCACCGACAGCAGCGACGCGATGCCGTAGAACACGCCGGCCATCACATAGACGCCCAGCATCACGTTCTGGGTCGGAATGCCCACCAGGCGCGTGGCTTCCGGGTTGTTGCCCACCGCATAGACATGGCGGCCGGCGGCAGTCTCGCGCAGCCAGAACCACATGCCGAGGTACAGCAGGATCATCAGCAGAGTGCCGTAGGCGACGTTGGCTCCGCCGAGCGAGAACGTCGTGCCCAGCCAGGTCATCGTCGGCGGCAGATCGGTCACGGTCTGCGAGTTCGAGTAGAGCTGCGTGATGGCGAAGGCGATGTTGAAGGTGCCGAGCGTGACGATGAACGGCGGCAACCGCACCTTGGTGACGAGCAGGCCGTTGAGCAGGCCGAACAACGCCGTCACCGCGATGCCCGCCAGGATGGCCAGCGGCGTCGGCACGCCCATCTCGACCGCGAACTTGGTCATCACGATCGAACCCAGAGCCATGATCATCCCGCAAGACAGATCGATGCCCGCGGTGAGGATGATCAGCGTCTGGCCGATCGCGATGACGCCTACCACCATCACCTGCTGCAGGATCAGCGACAGGTTCTCGCCGCTGAAAAAGCGGTCGGTGGTGAAGGCGAAGAAGACGCACGCGATCGCCAGTGCGATGAAGGGGCCGAGCTGGCCCCAGGGAATGTCGATCGGCGGTTTGTCGGCAGCACCAGTCGTTGCAGCGGTCGTTCATGTCGATACCTCGATGCGGGAGTGCGGAACGCGCCCAAGCAACCGCCGCGGATCCGCACTTGCCGGTCCGCTGGCGGTGCCCCCTTTGAGACGGAGCGCCGTCAGGCGCTCCGGGGGTGGGTCAAGCTATTTCTTGCCCCAGCACAGCGTCGTGCCGGTGGCGACGTCCTTGCTGTCCACGCCCGCAACCGCCTTGCCGGCGATCAGCGTGACGCCGGTGTCGACATAGCCGCTCGGCTTCTTGCCGCTCTTGGCGTACTCGATGCCGGCCTCGACGCCCATCGCGGCCATCTTCAGCGGGTACTGCTGCGAGGTCGCGGCGATGGCGCCGGCACCCACGTCCTTGATGCCCTGGCAGCCGCCGTCGACGCTGACGATGACGACGTTCTTGTCCTTGCCGGCCTTCTTCAGCGCGTTGAAGGCCCCCGCCGCGGCGGGTTCGTTGATGGTGTAGACCAGGTTCACGTCGGGCGTCTTCTGCAGGCAGTTTTCCATCGCCGTCTGGCCCTTGGCCTGATCGCCGAAGCTGTCGGCCATGCAGGCAACGCCCGCGGCCTTGCCGCCGAGCTCGTTGCTCTTGGCGTCGGGCGCGGTCAGGCCCATGCCCTTGAGGAAGCCGTTGTGGCGTTGTGCGCCGACGGGGTGGCCGGGGAACAGATCGAGCGTGACGATCTTGGCCGGCTTGCCGCCGAGCGCGGCCTTGGCGTATTGGCCGATCAGCTCGCCGGCCTTGTAGTTGTCGGTGGCGAAGAGCGCGTCGGTCGCGTCGGCCGGATCGGTCGGGCTGTCCAGCGCGATCACCAGCACGCCCTTGTCGCGCGCCTTCTTGATGCTCGGGATGATGGCCTTGCTGTCGCTGGGCGTGATGAGGATGGTCTTGGCGCCGGCGGCGATCATGTTTTCCATCGCAGTGACCTGGCCGGCGTTGTCGCCGTCGCTCTTGCCGGCGCCGGTGAGCAGCTTCGCGCCCTTGGCCTTGGCGGCTTCGGCAGCGCCTTCCTTCATCTTGACGAAGAAGGGGTTGGTCTCGGTCTTGGTGATCAGGCCGATCACCGGCTGGGCTTGGGCCAGCGCGCCGCCGGCGATGAGGCTGAGGGACGCGGCGGCGAGGGCCAGAGCATGTTTGCGCATTTCGAGAGGTCTCCTGGTTGGGTGTCCTGGTTGGGGTGAGCGAACTTTCGGCGATCCGGTTAAATAAATCAAGTTGATTGATTAATGGAAAACCCGGGTACCCGGCCGGTGCGGACCGCGGCACCCTAGGCGCCTGTTCGAATCCCCGCAATGAGGAAACCCATGATCGTGGTCTGCGGCGAAGCACTGATGGACGTGTTCGACGCCGGCGCCACCGCCAGCGGCAACGCGCTGGACGCGCGCATCGGCGGCTCGCCCTACAACGTGGCGATGGGGCTGGCGCGGCTGGCGCAGCCGGTGACCTTCTGCGGCGCCATCGCCACCGGCTTTCTCGGCCAGCGCCTGATGCGATCGCTGGCCGACGAACGCATCGACACCGCGTGCGTGCAGCGCAGCGCAGCGCCGACGTCGGTCTGCTTCGTCGGCCTCGACGCCAGCGGCGTGCCGGCCTACGACTTCTGCGGCGAGCGCGGCGCCGACCGCCAGCTCGACGCAGCGCGCGCACTCGCGGCCGTGCCGGCGAACGCGCGTGCATTCCATTTCGGCTCGTATGCGATGGTGGTCGAGCCCGTCGCTGCCGCGCAGCGCGCGCTGATCGAGCGCGAGCACGCGCGCGGCGCGGCCGGTGCACTCATCGCCTACGACCCGAACGTGCGTCTCGTCGTCGAGCCCGACGTGGCGCGCTGGCGCGAGACGCTGCAATGGATGCTGACGCGCACCCACCTGCTGAAGATCAGCGACGAAGACCTCGGCCTGCTCTACCCCGGCCTCGCGCCCGAAGCCGCCGCGATGCAGTGGCTGGCGCAAGGCGTGCGCTGCGTCGTGGTCACGCGCGGCGCCGCAGGCGCGCTGGCGTATCTGCGGCCAGGCGCGCGCGGCGGCGGCACCGGTGAAGGTGGTGGTGGTCGATACCGTCGGCGCCGGCGACACCTTCCAGGCCGCGCTGCTGACCTGGCTGGCCGAACGACAGCGCCTGTCGATCGCCGGCGTGAGCACGCTCGACGCCGCCGCCCTCGAAGCGATGCTCGGCTTCGCCACGCGCGCCGCCGCCATCACCTGCTCGCGCCGCGGCGCCGATCTGCCGCGGCGCAACGAGCTGGCCTGAGCACTACGGCTCGACCGTGATGCCGCGCCGCGCGCGCATCGCGCGGCCGATGCGATCGAGCGTGGCGACGTCGAGCAGGCGAACGGCCATCGGCAGCAGCTCGCCCTCTTCGCGCGCGATGTGGCGCTCGTACAGGCCGACCAGCGCTTCGACGTTGGCGCCGGCCAGACGCGCTTGGGCAGACGCGCACGTGATCGTTTCGAGCGCGACGCGAACGCGCCGCCATGCCACTTCGAGCGCGCGGTGCTCTGCGAGCAGACCCGCGACCAGTTCGCGCAGGCATGCCGCATCCGAACCCGCCATCGACTCCAGCAGCGCCGGGAACAGGTCTTCCTCTTCGTCGGCATGGTGGTTCAACGCCGCGCTGTCGAAGTAGCGCATCACCGCAGCCGCGGCCTCTTGTGCCGGCCGGTCCGCGCCTTGCGCCGCCACATGCGGCACCAGCGCACGCAGCGTCGCGCATTGCTTGTCGATGCGGCCGTGGCAGGCCGAGAGCATCTCCAGCGGCACCTCGAAGCTCGCGGCGGGCGCGGCATGGCCGGGAAAGTTCAGGCTCATCGCGACCTCCTTGCGCTAGCGCCGGCAGGCGGCTCCAGCGCGGGTGAAATCGGCCCAGAATGACCATCTCGCGATGTCAATCGATGGAGGCACACCGTGAATGAGTCGCTGCGGCACGAAACCGACAATCTCTTGTTTGCCTGGGCCAGCAAGACACCGGACAAGCTGCGCAACTACCTCGTTTCTGGAACCCAGGATCCGCGCATCAATATACAGAGCATCCTGACGCGCCACTTCTTGATCCGTGCGCTGTTCGGCTCGCGCTTCGACCCACTGCAGGAGCAGGAACTCCGGCATGCCGTGCAGCTCAACCCGGATCGGGTCAACGAGCAACCCGTGAGCGAGGAGCGCAAGAACGAATACCAAGGCCGCTGGCGGGCAGCGCTTGCCGAGGCCCAAGTGACCTGCCCTCGTCTCTTGTGCTCGATGCGGTCCGACAGTGCGCGCGTGGGAGTCCGAGGCGCACCATCCGAACGGCCATGGTCACGCATGATGCCGCGGACCGATCGCTGCGCATAGACTCGCGCCCCATGATCCGACGCCGCCACGCCCTGCTCGCCGCTGTCTCGATGCCCGCGTGGGCGCAGACGTTGAACACCCCCATCCGCCTGGTCGTGCCTTACCCGCCCGGCGGCCCGCTCGACATCGCGGCGCGCGCACTCGCCGACAAGGTCAAGGAGAGCCTGGGCAACGTCATCGTCGACAACCGCGCCGGCGCCGGCGGCAACATCGGCGTCGATGCGGTGGCCAAGGCCGCGGCCGACGGCAACACGATCGTCATGGGCGCTGTGGCCACGCACGCCATCAACCCGTGGCTGTACAGCAAGCTGCCCTACGACGCGCTGGCCGACTTCACACCGATCACTCTGGTGGCACAGGTGCCGAACGTGCTGGTGATGAACGCGGATGCGGCGCAGCGTTTGAACATCGCTTCGGTGCGCGACCTCGTCGCCTACCTGAAGAAGAACCCGGCCAAGATCAACTACGGCTCGGGCGGCAACGGCAGCGCGGGCCACCTCGCCGGCGAACTCTTCAAGTTGCAGGCGAACGTGTTCATGGTGCACATCCCCTACGGCGGCGGGCCGGGTGCACAGCTGGGGCTGCTGTCGGGCCAGGTCGATCTGAACTTCGACAACCTCGCCGCTGCTTCCGCCAACATCAAGAGCGGCAAGTTGAAGGCGCTGGCGGTGACGACGGCCAAACGTTCGAGCGCGATGCCCGAGGTGCCGACCATCGCCGAGAGCGGCGCCGAACTCGGCCTCGGATCCTTCGACATCCACACCTGGTTCGGCCTGTTCGGCCCGGCGCGGCTGTCGCCCGCGATCACCGCGCGCCTGCACAAGGCCTTCGTCGAGGCGCTGGCGTCGCCCGACGTCAAGGCACGCCTGGCCACGCTGATGGCCGAACCCTCGCCGACGCGGCCCGAAGCCTTCGCGCAGTTCGTGCGCGCAGAACACGCGAAATACGAGAAGATCGTCAAGGCCAGCGGAGCGAGGGCCGATTGAGGGTCGCCGCCGCACCGCAGGTACCAGCCGTTACCGCCACCGCCGGCATCGAGGTTCAATGACGTTATGAGTTTGAGCGCCTTCTTCGTCGCCGCGATGACGCGCCCCGGCACCGTCGGCGCGATTGCGCCGTCGTCGCGCCACCTCGCCGATGCGATGGCACGCGCGGCCAGCGGCGCGCCGCGCCTGATCGAACTCGGCGCCGGCACCGGTGCGATCACCGCGGCGCTGTGCCGCCGTCATGCGCAGGTGCCGACGCTGGTGGTCGAGATGGACGGTGCGCTGGCGCGCCATCTGCGGCAACGCTTTCCGCGCGTCGAGGTGCGCACCGCCGCCGCACACGAGGTCTTGCGCGACATGCAATGCACGGACCGGACCGCCCTGGTGTCGTCGCTGCCGTTCAGGTCGCTGCCGCCGCGCCTGCGCCTGCGCAGCCGCAGCGCGATCGAACGCTTCCTGCTGGCCGCGCCGCAGCGCCGCCTGGTGCAGTACACCTACCTGCCGCGCCCGCCGTTCGCGCTGCGCCGCGGTGCCGCGCTGCGCTGGCGCTGCGTCGAGACGGTGTGGCGCAACGCGCCGCCGGCGTGGGTCTGGGAGTTGAGCGCAGTCGCCGCGTAGCGGCTGCGACTACGACGCGCAGGAGCGAAAGCCGGCAAAGCCCGCATCATCGGCCGCAGCCACGAAGTGCCGCGCCTTCGGGTGCGCGAGGCGCCGCGGCTCGAACCAAGCCACGCCGCGTTGCACGCGCTGCGTCGTGTCGACAACGCCGTGCCCGCCGGGCCATTTGCGCGCTCGCCCCGCCATCCACTCCGGCACGTCGCCCCAGACGAAGCCACGCGACGCGCCGCGGCTGGCCGCCAACTCCCACTCCAGCTCGGTCGGCAGGCGCCGTCCGGCCCATCGACACCACGCATCGGCTTCGTACCAGGCGAGCATCGACACCGCCTCGCCGGCAGGCGCGCGCACCAGGCGGCCGAAGCGCTGCAGCAGCACGCCGTGGCGCAACTGCTCGACGTTGCGCGGCGTGCGCCGGCCATCGGCCTGCAGCCAGGCCGCGCCGTCTTCGCTCCACCAGCGCGGCTCGTCGTAGCCGCCGTCTTCGACGAACTCGCCGAACTGCTGCCACGTCACCGCCTGCGCATCGATCTCGAACTCGGGCACCGCTTCTTCATGCGCCCACTGCTCGGCCTCGGGGACGAAGCCGCCGCGCGCCGAGCCGAGCATCCAGCGCTGCGCCGCGAACCACAAGGGCGCGCGCACCGGCCGCAGCACGCGCTCGGGCAGCAGAACCTTCGCGTCGATGCCTTCACGTTGCGCCAGCGCGGCGAAGCGCCGCAGCGAAGAATCCTCCTCGAACAGCGCGGCCCGAAACCAGTGCAGCGCGTCGTCGCTGTTGTCGGCCGCGGCGAGCAGTTCGAGCGTGGCTTCGAGCGTCGCCTCGAGGTAGGCGCGCAAAGCCGCGGGCTCGGGGCCGGGTGCCACGGCCGCTTCGCCCCACCAGCCGTCGGCCTGCGGCTCGATCGACGCCAGCGGCGCCTGCGTGCGATCGGCCGCGGCGCCGCGCAGGCGCTGCACGTTGCGCGCGATCCAGCGCTCCTGCCACCAGCCGATGCGGCCGGCTTCGTGCCTGGCAGCGTCGATGCGTTCCAGCGCGCGGAGCCACGCCAGCGTGCGGTTGCGCGACTGCATCAGCGCCAGCGACAACACATCGCGGTCGGCATGGCGCAGGGCCTGGGCATCGTCGAGTGCGGGCGCGCGCTGCATCGGTGCATTGTGGGTCGCTCCGGGCTCGCCTCGCGTGCTACAACAACACATGGACCTGAACTTCACAGCCGAAGAGTCGGCGTTTCGCAGCCAGGTGCGCGAATGGGTGCGCGCCAACCTGCCCGCCGACATCAGCCACAAGGTGCATCACGCGCTGCACCTGAGCCGCGACGACATGCAGCGCTGGGCCAGGATCCTCGGCGCCAAGGGCTGGCTCGGCTGGGGCTGGCCCAAGGAGCACGGCGGCCCGGGCTGGAACGCGGTGCAGCGCCACTTGTTCGAAGAAGAATGCGCACTCGCCGGTGCGCCGCGCGTCGTGCCCTTCGGGCCGATCATGGTGGCGCCCGTGATCATGGCCTTCGGCACGGCAGCGCAGCAGCAGCGCTTCCTGCCCGGCATCGCCAGCGGCGACGTGTGGTGGAGCCAGGGCTACAGCGAGCCGGGCTCGGGCAGCGACCTCGCGTCCTTGAAATGCAAGGCCGAGCGCCGCGGCGACTACTACCTCGTCAACGGCCAGAAGACCTGGACCACGCTCGGTCAATACGGCGAATGGATCTTCTGCCTGGTGCGCACCAGCAACGAAGGCAAGCCGCAGACCGGCATCTCGTTCCTGCTGATCGACATGAAGACCTCCGGCGTCAGCGTGCGGCCGATCGCCATGCTCGAGGGCGGCCACGAGGTGAACGAGGTCTGGTTCGACAACGTCGAGGTGCCGGCCGATCAACTCATCGGCGAAGAGAACAAGGGCTGGACCTACGCCAAGCACCTGCTCTCGCACGAGCGCACCAACATCGCCGACGTGAATCGCGCCAAGCGCGAGCTGGAAAGATTGAAGCGCATCGCCAAGGCCGAAGGTCTGTGGAGCGGTCCTCATGCCGATGGGCGCTTTCGCGACCAGATCGCGCTGCTCGAAGTCGATGTGGTGGCGCTCGAGATGATGGTGCTGCGCGTGCTGTCGGCAGAAACCTCCGGCAAGCAGTCGCTCGACGTTGCCGGGCTGCTGAAGATCCGCGGCAGCGAGATCCAGCAGCGCTACACCGAGCTGATGATGCTGGCGGCCGGCCCGTTCGCACTGCCCTTCATCCGCGAGGCGATGGAAGCCGGCTGGCAGGGCGACCATGTCGGCGCCGCGCACTGCGCACCGCTGGCGGCGACCTACTTCAACTACCGCAAGACCAGCATCTACGGCGGATCGAACGAAGTGCAGAAGAACATCATTGCCCAGACGGTGCTCGGATCATGAACTTCGACTTCACCGACGATCAACTCGCGTTGCGCGACGCCGTCGCGCGCTGGGTCGAGAAGGACTTTGCCTTCGAGCGCCGGCACACGATTGCCAAACAGGGCGGCAAGACACGCGAGGTCTATCGCGAACTCGCGGCACTCGGCCTGACCGGCCTGGCCATCGCGCCCGAGCACGGCGGCATGGGCTTCGGCGCGATCGAAGCGATGGTGGTGATGGAGGAGCTCGGCCGCGGCCTGGTCAATGCGCCGTATGCGGCGGCGGCGCTGGTCGCGCCGGCGCTTGTCAGCGAGCCCTCGTGGCTCGCACGCATGGCCGACGGCAGCGTGCTGGTGGTGCCGGCGCTGCAGGAGCAAGGCGCACGCTACCAGCTCGATGCCGTCGCCACCAGCGCAACGCAGCGCGACGGCGCATGGACGATCGACGGCGCCAAGCACCTCGTCCCCGCCGGCGACGAGGCCGATGCCTTCATCGTGCCCGCACGCACCACCGACGCGCACACAACCGACGCGCAGCGCATCGCCACCTTCCTCGTCGAGCGCCGCCATGTGCAGCTGCGCGCCCACCCGACGCAAGACGGCGCACGCGCCGCGAGCCTCACGCTCACGCAAGCGCCGGCCACGCGGCTCGACGCCGACGCCCTGCCCGCACTCGAACGCGCGGCAGACATCGGCATCGCCGCGGCCTGCGCCGAAGGCGTCGGCGCGATGGATGCGCTGCTGGCGATGACGGTCGAGTACATGAACACGCGCAAGCAGTTCGGCGCCACGCTGGCGAGCTTTCAGGCGCTGCGCCATCGCATCGCCAACGTCAAGATGCAGCTCGAACTGGCGCGCTCGATGAGCTACTTCGCGAGTCTGAAGTTGAACGAGCGCGCCGCGCAGCGCCGCCGCGCGCTGTCGCAGGCCAAGGTGCAGTTGGGGCAGTCGATGCGCTTCGTCGGCCAGCAGTGCATCCAGTTGCACGGCGGCATCGGCGTCACCGACGAATGCGCCGCGAGCCACTACTTCAAGCGCCTGACGATGCTCGAACTCGCCGGCGGCGACACGCTGCACCACCTCGGCGAAGTCAGCGAGCGCATGACCGACAGCGCAGGGATGTTCGCCTGAACGCGCTCGGCTGATGAGCGAGCTGCACGACGCCATCACCAACGTCGCCGGCCTTGCCGTCGGCCACTTCACGCACCCGCGTCGGCCCACGGGCTGCACGGTGGTGCTGTGCCCGCAGGGCGTGGTCGCCGGCGTCGACGTGCGCGGCGGCGCCCCGGGCACGCGCGAGACCGACCTGCTGCGCCCAGAAAACCTCGTCGACCGCGTGCACGCCGTGCTGCTCACCGGCGGCAGCGCGTTCGGCCTCGACGCCGCGGGTGGCGTGATGCGCTGGCTCGAGGAGCGCGGACACGGCCACCCGGTGGGCAGCGTGCGTGTGCCGATCGTGCCGGCGGCCGTGCTGTTCGATCTGTGGCGCGGCGACCCGACGCTGCGCCCGGACGCGGCGGCGGGCCATGCGGCCTGCATGACGGCCACGTCCGCGCCGCCGGCCCAGGGCAGCATCGGCGCCGGCGCGGGGGCCACCGTGGGCAAGCTGTTCGGCATGGAACGCGCGATGCAGGGCGGTATCGGCACGGCTTCGGTGCGCGTCGCCGGCATTACCGTGGCCGCGCTGGTGGCCGTGAATGCCACGGGCGACGTCGTCGATCCCACCACCGGCGAGGTCATCGCCGGCGCACGCACCCGGGCCACGAGCCGGCATCTGCTGCGCAGCCAGGAAGCGCTGCTGCGCGGCGAGCTGCCCGACCGGCTGCAACCCGGCAGTGCGACGACGATCGGCGTGGTGGCCACCGACGCCGTGCTCGACAAGGCGCAGTGCACCGCGTTGGCCTCGATGGCGCACGACGGGCTGGCGCGCAGCATCGTGCCCGCGCACACGCCCTTCGATGGCGACACGCTGTTCGCGCTGGCGACCGGCGGCAGCGGACGCCCGGCCTCGTTGGCGCTGCTCGGCGCCCTGGCCGCGGAAGTCACCGCGCGCGCGGTGCTGCAAGCCGTGCGGCACGCCGTGTCACACGCCGCGCCGCTCGATCTGCCCGCAGTGCGCGATCTGGCGAACATCGCGTAACACCGGTTGGCGTCGGGCGTGACGCGTGTCACACCCGACAGGCCGCGGCCAACACCGAGATGGCGGCAGCGTGCCCTCGCCGGGGCCGCTGCCGTCTTCGCTTGCAATCACTCGGGCCGTGGACCAGCGGCATGCGCCCTCGCCAGATTGTTTCAACGCAGTGCAATGCGGCGCGCCGAGCCCGCCTGCGGCCGCTGCGTTCGGTGACAACCCGGCCGTGACGCTTATCACGGATGGCAACGCAAACGACGGCCCCGTGAACTGGGGCACGCGCAGAACACACGTCGCGGGGCCCTGCCCCCTGGCTAATGTTGCAAGTCGTTTCTACGATGCGGTCATTGCAAATCAATACACGCCGTAAGCGGTTCGTTGCCATCAACGAGCTTCAGCGGCAGAGGGAGCTGGAAATGTTCGAGTCGCTGTCACGGTTCACGGTCCTGATCGAACGGCGACTGACGCCGCATCTGTGGATGCCTGCGTTGCTGGCACTGCTGGCCGCGATCGTCCTCGCCCCTCCTCGCGCGGTCGCGCAGCAAGGCCGGCCGATGCAGCTCGAAAAGCGGGCGCACAAGATGTCGCCCGACCTCAAGGCCGGCATCGACGGCGCCAGCGCCCCCAAGCAGCGCTGGGCGCGCGAGCGCGGCGGTCGCCGCGACGTGCAGGTGGTGTTCGTCGTCGGTGAAGGCGACGCCGACATGAGCGACCTGAAGCGCGACATCAAGCGCGCCGGCGGCACCATCGACGCGTCGATGCCGAGCTTGCGCATGCTGACGGCGACGCTGCCGTCGCATCGCGTGGCCAAGATCGCCGAGCGCAACGACGTCGTGCACGTCGCGCCGAACCGGCCGACGCAGCGCACGGCCAGCCTGCTCGAGCAGTCGGCCGGTGCCACGCACAGCGCGGTGCGCTCCAGCTCGACCAAGACCAGCTACTCGGGCCTGGACGGCAGCGGCATCGGCATCGCCGTCGTTGACTCGGGCGTGATGAAGGCGCACCGCGCCTTCGACAACGGCTCGGCCGTGACGCGCGTCAAGAAGAACGTGCAGTTCCTGACCACAACCCTCGCCGACTGGACCAACGGCTACGACAGCACCACCTCGCTGCAGCCGGGCAGCGCGGCGCTCACCAGCTACGAAGCGGCCATCGACAACAGCGCCGCGGTGACCCAGGACGGCTACGGCCACGGCACGCACGTCGCGTCGATCGCTGCCGGCCGCCCCAAGAGCTACGCCACGGCGCCTGACCTGACCGGCATCGCGCCCAACGCCGACATCTACGACGTGAAGGTGTTGAACGACTACGGCTACGGCACGCTGTCGGACACGCTCGAGGGCATCCAGTGGGTGATCTACCACGCCAAGGAATACAACATCCGCGTCATCAACCTCAGCCTGGCGATGGACTCGACCGACAGCTGGCAGTACGACCCGCTGTGCGTCGCCGCCCGCAGCGCGGTGGCTCAAGGCATCACCGTGGTGGTCGCGGCCGGCAACTTCGGCAAGAACCTGCTCGGCAAGGAAGTCTACGGCTCGATCTCGTCGCCGGGCAACGACCCGAGCGTCATCACCGTCGGCTCGGCCAACCACAAGGCCACCGCGGTGCGCAGCGACGACCTGCTCAACACCTTCAGCTCACGCGGCCCGACGCGCGGCACGCTGACGCTGGAGAACGGCACCGTGCGCCGCGACAACCTGCTCAAGCCGGACCTGGTGGCGCCGGGCAACCTGGTGGTCGGCGCGGCCGCGACCAAGGCCAACGCCACGACGCCGACCTGGAACAACCTCGGCGCGCTGTTCTACCCGGTGCTGGTGACGCCCACGGGCATCACGCAGACCTACCGTGAGACGCAGATGTACCTGTCGGGCACGTCGGTCGCGGCACCGGTGGTATCGGGCGCTGCTGCGGTGCTGCTGCAAGCCAACCCGGGCCTGACGCCGCCGATGGTCAAGGCCATCCTGCAGTACACGGCGCAGCCGATCGCCGGCCAGAACCTGCTCCAGCAGGGCGCGGGCCTGGTCAACCTGCCGGGCGCCGTGACGCTGGCCAAGGTGCTGCGCACCGATGTCAGCTCGGCCATCGCCGCCGGCACCATCGCTTCGGGCAACACCCTGCTGGCCAGCGGCAAGACCATGCCCTCGTCGCGCAGCACGACGATCAACAGTGAGACGGCCAACTGGTCGCGCATCGTCTTCGTCGGCGGCAACCGCGTGGCCACCGGCGACTCGCTGTTCACCAAGTTCCAGCCGATCTACAACCCGCGCTACACCTGGGCCAACAAGATCGTCCTCAATCGCTATGCCGACTACTGGGACACGGCCAAGCAGTTCCCGAAGTGGTTCTGGGAATCCCCGGCCAGCGGCACGATGACCCTGGTGACCTCGGGCGTGGTCGATGGCACCGCCCTGCTGGGCACGAGCTCGGCCGTCGGCAAGACCGGCATGTTCACGCCGACGACGACGCTGCAAAGCTGGTTCACGTCCGGCAGCGGCATCACGCTCGGCAGCGGCGTGGTCATCTCCGAGGGTGTGGTGATCTCCGAAGGCGTGGTCATCTCCGAGGGCGTGGTCATCAGCGAAGGCGTGGTCATCTCCGAAGGTGTCGTGATCTCCGAAGGCGTGGTCATCTCCGAGGGCGTGGTCCTCAGCGAAAGCCTGACCAAGGGCGAGTGAGCCGGCTCGCGGTCTCTCCAAAGGCCGCAGCCGTGACGGATTCGACGCCCCTTCTTCACGCCCGCCGAATCTGCCGCTTCACCGCGGCAGATCTCATTCCTAAGATCGCGTGTCCCCACCAGACCACAGCCCCGGCCGCATCGCCGCAGGGCCCGACCAGAGCGCGATGACCGCCGCCCCGCCCGCCCGCTCGCTCTGGCAGCGCCTGCACCAGGCGCTGATGCCGGACTACAACCGCCAGGCCGCCACCTACTGGTGGACGATGGTGATCCTGGGCTGCGTGGCGCTGTCCTTTGCCGCCTGGGAGGTTTGCGACCTGCCGGTGGGCGTCATCAGCCAGGTGATCATCGGCACGGGCTTCGCCATCGCCGCCGGCTTCTTCCCGGTGCGCATCCCGGGCTCGAAGAACTCCTTCGTCGCCGGCGAAGTCTTCATCTTCCTGCTGCTGCTGACGCACGGGCCGGCCGCCGCCACCGTCGCCGCGGCCGGCGAGTCCTTCGTCGGCTCCTACCGAACCTCCAAGCGCTGGACGAGCCGCATCGGCAGCCTGGCGATGGCCGCCGTGGCGATGAGCGTGGCCGGGCACGTCATGGAGGCCGGCATCGCCTGGAGCGACGGCCGCGCAGCGCTGGCGCCGGGCTTCGTGCTGCTGATCGCCTGCCTGGTGGCTGTCGGCTACTTCGTGCTGAACATGGTGTTCGTGTCGATGGTCATCACCCTGAAGCGCGGCGAACGTTTCAAGCTCAACGAGTTCGTCACCAACTTCGGCTCGATCGGCATCGCCTACGGCGGCAGCGCCATGGTCGCGGCGCTGCTGCACCTGACGGTGCGTCAATCGGGCATGGGCGTGCTCTTCGGCGCGCTGCCGGTGGTGGCGATGCTGCTGACCACGGTCCACTACTTCATGCGCCAGCAGGAAGCGCAGGAGACTGTGCGCAAGAGCCGCATCGAAGCCGCCGAGCGCGAAGCGCAGCAGGCGGCGCGCCACGTCGCCGCGTTGTCCGACAGCGAGCGGCGCTTTCACAGCGCCTTCACCCATGCCTCGATCGGCATGGCGCTGGTGTCGGTCGATGGCCGCATCCTGCAGGCCAACACCGCACTGGCCGCCATCCTCGGCCACGACCAGGCCCCGGTGCTGACCGACCAGCCATTCGCCTCGCTCGTCGCCGCCGAGGACCGCGCGGCCGTCGAGCGCAACTTCACGCGCATCGGCGCACGCGAAGTCGAGACCTTCGATGCCGAGGTGCGCTGCCTGCACAGCGGCGGCGAGGACCTCTGGGCGGCGCTGAACTGCGCCTTCTTCACCGAAGCCAACTCCGAGGCGCCCTGCCTGATCCTGCAGGTGCAGGACATCAGCGCGCGGCGCCATGCCGAAGCGCAGCTCAACCACATCGCCTTCCACGACAGCCTGACGGGCCTGCCGAATCGCAGCCGCTTTCACACCCTGCTGTCGCAGGCGCTGACCGCGGCGCGCGAGGACAAGCAGCACTTCGCCGTGATGTTCCTCGACTTCGACCGCTTCAAGCTGATCAACGACAGCATGGGCCACTCGGCCGGCGACGCCTTCCTGATCAAGGTCTCGCGCCGCATCCAGGACCATGTGCGCCCCGGCGACGTGGTCGCACGCCTGGGCGGCGACGAGTTCGCGGTGCTGCTGCACCACGTCAGCGAAGACAGCGCGGCCACCACCATGGCCGAGCGCCTGCAGGAGGTGCTCAAGGTGCCGATGCAGATCGGCGGCGTCAACGTCACCACCAGCGCCTCGATCGGCATCACCTTCAGCAAGCTCGGCTACGTCACGCCGGAAGACCTGGTGCGCGACGCCGACATCGCGATGTACCGCGCCAAGGCCGCGGGCAAGGCGCGCTATGCCCTCTTCGACGCGCAACTGCACACCGAGGTGGCGCAGCGCATGCTGATCGAATCCGACCTGCGCCAGGCGATCGCGCGCGGCGAGCTGCATGTGGCCTACCAACCGCTGTTCAACATCGGCAGCGGCCGCCTGCGCGGCTTCGAGGCGCTGGCGCGCTGGCAGCACCCGCAGCGCGGCGAGATCGGTCCCGGCACCTTCATCCCGATCGCCGAAGAGTCGGGCCTGATCATCGATCTGACCGACTTCGTCCTCAACCAGGCCTGCCGCCAGATGGCGCAATGGCATGCGATCGACCCGCTGCTCGCCGACCTCAAGCTGCAGGTCAATCTCTCCGGCAGCGACCTGGCGCACAGCGCCCTGCCCGAGCGCGTCGAGCGCGCACTCGCAGGCTGCCGGCTCGATGCGAGCGCGCTGACGCTCGAGCTCACCGAGAACATCCTGATGCAGCGCATCGAAGCGGCCGTGGCCACGCTCGAATCGCTGCGCAAGCTCGGCGTGTCGCTGGCGATCGACGACTTCGGCACCGGCTACTCGTCGCTGGCCTACCTGTCGAGCCTGCCGATCGACAGCCTGAAGATCGACCGCTCCTTCGTGCACGGCATGCGTCGCGAAGGCTCGAAGGACGCCGAGATCGTGCGCGCCATCGTCTCGCTCGGCGCGTCGCTGGGCAAGTCAGTGGTGGCCGAAGGCATCGAATCGGTATCGCAGCTGGCGCAACTGCGCGAACTCGGCTGCGAGCAAGGCCAGGGCTTTCACCTGTCGCGTCCGCTCTCGGTCGAGCAGGCCGGCGCGCTGCTCGAATGCCTGCTGGCCGAAGCGCGCGAGAACCAGTCGCAGCAACTGCCGTACGACACCGGATTGATGCCGCTGGTGCGGCACTGATTGCCCACCCCTCGAGGTGGCAACGCCAGCGGCCGGGCAAAGCCCGATCCGCGGCATTCGCGCGGGACTACATGGCTGCGACGCGACCTCATGGCTCAAGCACACACCCCCGGATAATCCGCGGCATGCGAGTCTTCCGCGGTCTGCGCCATCCCGCCCTGTTGCGGCCCTGCGCCCTGACGATCGGCAACTTCGACGGCGTGCACCGCGGCCATCAGGCGATGCTGGCGCTGCTGATCAACGAAGCGCGGCACCGCGCCGTGCCCTCTGCGGTACTCACCTTCGAGCCGCACCCGCGCGACTTCTTTGCACGGCGTGCCGGCAAGCCCGAGGCCGCACCGGCGCGCGTGGCGACGCTGCGCGACAAACTCGCCGAACTGGAACGCTGCGGCATCGACCAGGCCGTGGTGCTGCCCTTCGATCAACGCTTGGCCGCGCAGTCGCCGGCGCAGTTCATCGAGCAGGTGCTGGTGGCCGGGTTCGGCGCGCGCTACGTGCTGGTCGGCGACGACTTCCGCTTCGGCGCGCAGCGCGCCGGCGACTACGCGCTGCTCGA
Organism: uncultured beta proteobacterium; assembly: GCA_963738605.1. GTDB lineage: Bacteria > Pseudomonadota > Gammaproteobacteria > Burkholderiales > Burkholderiaceae_C > CADEEN01. Next base: position 97,973 of record CAVTXG010000010.1, on the reverse strand, counting down.
CGCTGCCGGTGCGGCGCAGGGCTTCGATGTGGCGCGCATGCAGAGCTACGAAGTGCACGGCCTGCGTGTTTCGAGCTCTGCGGTGCGCGAAGCGCTGGCCGCCGGCGACATGGCGCGCGCGACAGCGCTGCTCGGCCGGCCCTACGCCATCAGCGGGCATGTGCAGCACGGCGCCAAGCTCGGCCGCGAACTCGGCTTTCGCACCCTGAACCTGCGCTTCGCGCACGCGCGGCCGGCCGCCTCGGGCATCTTCGTCGTGCGCGTGCACGGCCTGGCCGATGGCGCGCTGCTCAGGCGTGGCCAGCCTCGGCCGGCGCCCGACGGTGACCGAGAGCGATCGCGTGCTGCTCGAAACGCATGTCTTCGACTGGCCCGCCGCACTCGGCATCGAAGGCGGCTACGGCCGGCTGATCCAGGTCGAGCTGCTGCACTGGCTGCATGCCGAGCGGCGCTACGAATCGCTCGATGCGCTGCGCGACGGCATCGCCGCGGACACCGCGGCCGCACGCGCCTGGTGGGCGCGCTGATCAGAAACGGCGAGCAATCCCCGCCGCCAGCGACACACCATCGCGCCGCCGTGTCAGCGGACTGTCGGCCGCCGGCCCGAGCAGGTGCGTCGCGCCCAGCGTCGCGAAGCCGGCCCACTGAGGCTCGAACTCGACGCGCCAGGTTGCATTGGCGCGCAGGTCGCGCAGGCCCGAGTGCGGCGAATACACCGCGTAACCCGACCGCGCCGATTGTTCCGGCGTCACGCCGTACCAGGTCTGCAAGTAGCGGTCGCCGGCCGCGGCGAAAGCCGCGCCGAGGATGACGCGCTGGCGCGAATCGATGATGAAGTTGCGCGAAAGGCCGGCTTCGACGACGTAGCCGCCGCCGTTACCGAGCGCATCGAAGCTGCTGCTCAAGGACAGCGACCACGGCGGTGATGGCTGCCACCGCACCCCCAGCCGCGCACGCAAGCGTCGACTTGATGTTGCCCATGCCGGCGAACTGCTCGCTCGCGTCTTCGCGACGGCCCGGGTCGTAGCGCAGCGCGAGATCGACGCGCAACGCATCGCGCCGCAGCAGCTCGGCGTCGAGCCCGCGCTCGACATCGTCGCGCTGGCGCGTCGTGAAACCGCCGGCGCCGCGAGAGCGTGAAGCGCCCGTAGCGCACGAAGCCCGCCAGCTGCGGCTTGAGTTCGCGTTGCGACGAACCGCTGTAGGCCGCTGTCGAGCTCAGCACCAGTCCCACGGCGCCCTCGAACTTCGGCGGGCTCGCGGGCGCCGAGGCAGCCGGCCTCGGCCGCTGCGGCGTGCTGACGCTGCGCCGCAGCGCCCGAGCGACAGCAGCGCGATCAGCAGCGCAGTTCCTGACCGATACAATCCATACATGGTCGCTTCGTTGCCCTTGTTCCTTCGGCCGCCTTGGTTTGCCGCCACTCGGCGCCAGACCACACGCGATCGAATTTGATCCTGCGCGCTGAAGGCCGCCTGAAGCGCCGCGACGGCGTCTTCGGTCTGTGGTGATCGACCCCTGCCGTGACCATGAGCGACTCGACCGACAACAACACCCGTTCTACCCTGAACCTGCCCGACACATCGTTTCCGATGCGCGGCGACCTGCCCAAGCGCGAGCCGGGCTGGATCGCGCAGTGGGAAAAGGAGGGCCTGTACCAGCGCCTGCGCGACGCGCGACGCGGTGCGCCCCTCTTCGTGCTGCACGACGGCCCGCCGTATGCCAACGGCATCCTGCACATCGGCCATGCGGTCAACAACGTGTTGAAGGACATGGTCGTCAAGTCCAAGCAGTTGGCGGGCTTCGACGCGCGTTTCGTGCCGGGCTGGGATTGCCACGGCCTGCCGATCGAGAACGCGATCGAGAAGGCCCACGGCCGCAACCTCGGCCGCGACGAGATGCAGACCAGGAGCCGCATCTATGCGGGCGAGCAGATCGCGCAGCAGATGGCCGATCGCAAGCGCCTGGGCGTGCTCGGGCTGTGGGAGCACCCGTACAAGACGATGGACTTCGCCAACGAAGCCGGCGAGCTGCGCGCGTTCAAGCGCGTGATCGAGCGCGGCTTCGTCTATCGCGGCTTGAAGCCGGTGTACTGGTGCTTCGACTGCGCGAGTTCGCTTGCCGAGCTCGAGATCGAGTACGCCGACAAGAAATCGCAGACGGTGGATGTCGGGTTTCTCTGCGCCGAACCCGACAAGCTCGCCGCTGCGTTCGGCCTGAAGGAACTCGTCGGCGAATCGTTCGCGGTGATCTGGACGACGACGGCGTGGACCATCCCGGCCAACCAGGCGCTGAACCTCAACCCCGAGCTCGACTACGCGCTGGTGCACACCGAGCGCGGCAACCTGCTGCTCGCGGCCTCGCTGGTCGACAAGTGCCTCGAGCGCTACGGCCTGCAAGGCAAGGTGATGGCAACAACGCAGGGCGAGAAGCTCGGCGGCATCGCCTTCCGCCATCCGCTGGCGCATGTGCACGAAGGCTACGACCGCCTCTCGCCGGTCTATCTCGCCGACTACGCCACGGCCGACGACGGCACCGGCATCGTGCACTCCTCGCCGGCCTACGGCGTGGACGACTTCAACTCCTGCGTCGCGCACGGCATGAAGGTCGAGGAGATCCTGAACCCGGTCGGTGCGCATGGCTACTACGCGCAGGACTTCGCCCTCTTCCACGGCCAGAACATCTGGAAGGCAGTGCCGCACATCGTCGATGCGCTGCGCGACGCCGGCCGCCTCTTCGCCACGGCGTCGATCACGCACAGCTACCCGCACTGCTGGCGCCACAAGACGCCGGTGATCTACCGCGCCGCGGCGCAATGGTTCGTGCGCATGGACGAAGGCGATGGCGTCTTCACGAAGGACAAGGCGGGCAAGACGCTGCGCACGATGGCGCTCGAAGCCATCGACGCCACGTCGTTCTTCCCCGAGAACGGCCGCGCGCGCCTGCGCGACATGATCGCCAATCGCCCCGACTGGTGCATCAGCCGCCAGCGCAGCTGGGGCGTGCCGATCCCGTTCTTCCTGCACGAGAACACGGGCGAGCTGCATCCGCAGACGATGCAGATCCTCGACCGCGCGATCGAGATCGTCGCCGCCGGCGGCGTCGAGGCCTGGAGCCGCGTCGGCGCCGAAGAGATCCTCGGCGCCGATGACGCCAAGGTCTATCGCAAGAGCAGCGACATCCTCGAAGTCTGGTTCGACTCGGGTTCGACCTTCTTTCATGTGCTGCGCGGCTCGCACGAAGGCGACGGTGCCCACGACAGCGGCCCCGAGGCCGACCTCTACCTCGAAGGCCACGACCAGCACCGCGGCTGGTTCCATTCGTCGCTTCTGCTCGGTTGCGCGCTCTACGGCCGCGCACCCTACCGCGGCCTGCTGACGCATGGCTTCACCGTCGACGGCCAGGGCCGCAAGATGAGCAAGTCGCTCGGCAACATCATCGAGATCAAGGCCGCGGCCAAGGATCCGGGTGCCGAGGTCGTGCGCCTGTGGGTGGCGGCCACCGACTACGCCAACGACCCGCCCATCGACAAGAACGTGCTGGCGCGCGTGGTCGACAGCTACCGCCGCATCCGCAACACGCTGCGCTTCCTGCTGGCCAACGTCAGCGACTTCGATGCGGCCAAGGACAGCGTGGCAGCCAGCGAGCTGCTCGAGATCGACCGCTGGGCGCTGTCGCGCGCCGCCGAATTGCAGGCCGAACTGCTCGCGCACTACGCCAAGTTCGAGTTCCACCCGGTGGTGGCCAAGCTGCAGCTCTTCTGCAGCGAAGACCTCGGCGCGTTCTATCTCGACGTGCTGAAGGATCGCCTCTACACCACCGCGCCGAAGTCGATCGCGCGGCGCAGCGCGCAGACGGCGCTCTGGCAGATCACGCATGCGATGCTGCGCTGGATGGCGCCGTTCCTGTCGTTCACCGCGGAAGAAGCGTGGCCGATCCTGGCGCCGGGCCAGTCGCCGTCGATCTTCATCGAGACGTTCTCGAGCTTCGATGCACCCGACGCCGCGCTGCTCGCCAAGTGGCAGCGCGTCCGCGCCCTCCGCGACGAAGTCAACAAGGCGATCGAAGCGGTGCGCACTGCCGGCGCCGTCGGCTCGTCGCTGCAGGCCAACGTCAGCGTCACCGCCAACGCCGAAGATCACGCGCTGCTGGCATCGCTGGGCGACGCGCTGAAGTTCGTCTTCATCACCTCGCAGGCAGTGGTCGTGCCCGGCGATGCGCTGGCCGTCAGCGTCAAGCCTTCGACATCGCCCAAGTGCGAGCGCTGCTGGCACTGGCGCGACGACGTCGGCGCTGATGCCGCGCGCCCCACGCTGTGCGGACGCTGCACCAGCAATCTGTACGGCGCGGGCGAAGTCCGCACCATCGCCTGACATGAGCCCCCGAGCTCACTGCGTTCGCTACCCCCCGAGGGGGCCGTCATCGCCCTTCGGGCGGCCGCACGGTCGATGATGAGCACTTCCCGCGCGCCGGGCCTGGCGCTCTGGCTCGGTCTGGCCCTGCTCGTCATCGTGCTCGACCAGGCCACCAAGACCCTGATCATCGGCGCCTTCCAGTTGAACGACGTGCGCCCGGTCACGTCGTACTTCAACCTCGCCCGCCACCACAACAGCGGCGCCGCGTTCTCGTTCCTGGCGGGCGCATCGGGCTGGCAGCGCTGGTTCTTCACCGCGCTCGGTCTTGTGGCCGCGGCCTTCATCGTCTGGATGCTGAAGAAGTATCCGACGCAAAAACTCTTCTGCTTCGCCATCACGATGATCATGGGCGGCGCGCTCGGCAACGTCATCGATCGCGCGCTGCACGGCTACGTCGTCGATTTCCTGCAGTTCCGCTTCGCGCTGCTGCAGCCGATCTTTCACGGCGGCTACTTCCCGACCTTCAACCTCGCCGACAGCGCGATCACGCTCGGCGCGATCCTGCTGATCGTCGGACGAGATCCGCCGCGTCAGGAAGAACGGCTGAATGACAGCCCCTCGCTCGCTGCGCGAGCACTCCCCCAGGGGAAGTGTCAGGCCGACGCTTGGGAGCGGCCCGGCGCTGGCCTGACGACGAGCTGCGCCGCAGCCAGATCCTCCAGCGCCGTGCCCACCGACTTGAACAGCGTGACCTGATCGTCGCGCGTGCGGCCGGGCACTTCGCCGCGAAGCAGTTGCGCCAGCTCGCCGAGCACCTGCGCACGCGCGATGACGCCGCGCTCGATCGGCTGCGTCAGGTCGCCGGCTTCGGCGAGCGCGCCGGCAAAGGTATCGACGAAGATGCGGGCGCGCACGATCGCAGCGTCGTCGACTTCGCGCATGTCGCGCCGAAAACCGCCGACCAGATCGAGATGCGCGCCGGTCTTCAACCACGCGCCCTGCAGCAGCGGCTCGCGCGAGGTCGTGGCGCAGCTGATGACGTTGGCGTGCTCGACCGCATGGCGCAGATCGAGCGCGACTTCGGCGTCGATGCCCTCCTCGCGCAGCGTCTCGACCACTTCTTCGGCAGCGTCGGCGTTGCGGCCCCAGACATCGACATGCGTCAGATCGGGCCGCAGCGCGACATGCGCGCGCGCCATCCACGGCGCGAGCCGTCCGGCGCCGACGACCAGCAGGCGCTCGGCGTCCGGTCTTGCCAGCGACTGCGCCGCCAGCGCCGACGCCGCGGCAGTGCGGCGCAGCGTCAGCGCCTCGCCGTCGATCAGTGCGAGCGGCACGCCGGTTTCGCGATCGAGCAGCAGGTAGCTCGCCTGGACCGTGCCGGCGCCGCGCACTGCCGCGCCCGGCATCACGGTGACGAGCTTGACACCCAGCGCGTCGGGCGACCACGCCGGCATCAACAACAGCGAACCGCTGCCCGCGATGTCGTGCGCATGGCGCAGCGGTGCCTGCGTATCGGCAGCGATGAAGGCGTCTTCGAGGGCATCGGCCAGCTCGGCCCAGGGCAGCGCGGCATGCACCTCGTCGGCTGAATAGACTCGCATGTCAGCGCCGCCGGGCCGGCGCAAGGCGCTGACGCTCCCCTCGGGGGAAGCGAACGCAGCGAGCCAGGGGCCTGATGCTCATGAACGTGTTGATCGTCGGCGGCGGCGTGATCGGCTGCGCCGCAGCATACTTCCTCGCGCGCGGGCAGGTTGCGCGCGTGACGCTGCTCGAGCGCGACCCGAGCTACCGTGAAGCGTCGAGCGCGCTGTCGGCCAGTTCGATCCGCCAGCAGTTCTCGACGCCGCTGAACATCGCCTTGTCTCGAGCCAGCCTCGAACTGATGCAAACGTGGCGGAGCGAACTCGGTTTCGTCGAAGCGGGCTATCTCTACCTGGCCACCGAAGCCGGCGCCGACACCTTGACGCAGCAGAACGCGCTGCAGCGCGCCGCCGGCGCCGACATCCGCCTGCTCGACCGCGCCGCACTGCGCGCACGCTGGCCGTGGCTTGCACTCGACGACATCGCGCTCGGCAGCTGGGGCGCACGCGGCGAGGGTTGGTTCGACGGCCCGGCGCTGCACGCGGCCTTGCGCCGCGACGCCAAGGCCCTGGGTGCGCGCTTCATCCATGCCGACGTGGCGGCGTTCGACGTGCACGGCAGCGACGTGCGCGCCGCGATCGATGCGCAAGGCACACGCCACGCCTGCGATGCGCTCTTGCTGGCCGCCGGCGCGTGGACAGCGCCGCTGGCCGCGCAGTTCGGCGTCGCCCTGCCGGTGCGCGCGCGAAAGCGCGATGTCTTCGTGCTCGACTCGCCGGCCGCGTTGCCCGGCTGCCCCTTGCTGATCGATCCTTCGGGTGTGTGGCTGCGACCCGAAGGCAATGGATTTCTCAGTGGCGCGCCGCCGAGGGGCGACGACATCGACGACGCGCCGCTCGATCAGATCGACCATGCGCAGTTCGAAGAACAACTGTGGCCGACGCTGGCCGCGCGCATCCCTTCGTTCGAGTCGCTGCGCATGCGCTCGGCCTGGGCCGGCTACTACGAGATGAACACCTTCGACCGCAACGGCCTGGTCGGCGCCCTGCCCGGCTGGCGCAACGCGCACTGCGCCTGCGGCTTCTCCGGCCACGGCATGCAGCATGCGCTCGCGATCGGTCGCGGCGTCGCGGCGTTCATCGAGCGCGGCCAATGGGGCTCGATCGACCTCGCGCCGCTCACGCCCACACGCATCGCGCAAGCTGCGCCGCTGGTCGAGGCCAACATCATCTGAGCCTTGCCGCAGGGCAGTGCTTACCCGCATGCGCAAGCGTCGAAGTAACCTTCAGTGACCGCAGTGGCGCCAGACCGTGCGCTTGTTCTCTAATAAGTGATCAGACCAATAACTCTTACTCGAATCAACAACATGAAATTGAATCTGTTCGTGGCGATGCTGTGCTCGCTGCTCATCGCCGCTTGTGGCGGCGGAGGCGACGATGGCCGGGTCGAAGCCGACGCCGGCGGAGAAAGAGCCCAGGCGCTCGAGACCGAAGTCTGGACTGCCATCGCCAACGAGGGCCAAGCGTTCCAGGTCAGCGGCACGCAGACGGTGCGCTACGGCCAGGGCACGACGTGGATTCAGCGCAGCGTCACCGACAGCGGCCAGTGCAGCAACGAGTTCTTCGGCCGCGACCCGCTGTTCCTGGTCGTCAAGCGCTGCGAGGTGTTGAGCAGCACGACGACGTCGCCCCCCACGGGCGACGTTCTGGACCTTCATCGCCGACGAGAACCAGTCGTTCCAGGTCAGCGGCACGCAGACGGTGCGCTACGGCCAGGGCACGACGTGGATCCAGCGCAGCGTCACCGGCAGCGGCCAGTGCAGCAACGAGTTCTTCGGCCGCGACCCGCTGTTTCTGGTCGTCAAGCGCTGCGAGGTGTTGAGCAGCACCACGACGCCGCCGCCCACAGGCGACGTCTGGACCTTCATCGCCAATGAGTACGAGTCGTTCCAGGTCAGCGGCACGCAGACGGTGCGCTACGGCCAGGGCACGACGTGGATCCAGCGCAGCGTCACCGGCAGCGGCCAGTGCACCAACGAGTTCTTCGGCCGCGATCCGCTGTTCCTGGTCGTCAAGCGGTGCGAAGTGTTGGGCAGCACGACGCCGCCTCCGCCGCCGCCTCCTCCTCCTCCTCCGCCACCACCGCCACCGCCGCCGCCGCCGCCTCCGCCGACAGGCAACGCCAACGACGGATCGCCGCTGGGCACGAACCTCGCAGGCTTGACCTACTTCTCGACGCAGGTGCCCTTGATCGACCTGTTCAAGAGTTCGTCGCCGTGGATCTCCGGCAACGCCAGCACCTGGGACGACGGCCGCAGTTTCGATCTCGACGCCTCCGGCTGGGTCCGCTCGCTGCAGCCGGGCCAGATCGCGCGCACGCTGATGCTGCGTGGCGAGGGCGTGTACCCGAGCGGCAAGTACGTGGTGCTGTACGAAGGCCAGGGGACGATCGACTACGACTTCGGTTGGCGCAAGGTGGCGGCAGAGTCGTCGCCCGGACGCGACGTTGTCGAAGCCAGCGCGAGCGCCGGCAACTTCTACTTCGCCATCAGCGCCACGACGCCCGGCAACTACCTGCGCAACATCCGCGTGCTGCTGCCCGGCGGCGTCTGCGGCAGCGATGCCTTCGTGCATGCGCTGGCCGCATCGGCCTGCCCGGGCAACTTCCAGAGCTTCGAGCAGAACTACTCGACGCTGATCTTCAACCCGGTGTTCCTGGAGCGCACGCGCAAGTACAAGGTGCTGCGCTTCATGGACTGGATGGAGACCAACTTCACCAACCAGAACGGTACCTGGGCCGACCGTCCGGTGCTGGCCGATGCGCGCTGGTCGGGCCAGGGTGGTGTGCCTCTCGAAGTGATGATCGATCTGGCCAACCGCCTCAATGCCTATCCGTGGTTCAACATGCCGCATCTGGCCAACGACGACTACGTGCGCAACTTCGCGCAGGCCGTCCGCAACGGGCTCACGCCGGCGCTGAAGGTGTACGTCGAGTACTCCAACGAGACCTGGAACAGCAACTACCCGGCCTTCACCTACGGCATCGCTCAGGCCAATGCGCTGGGCATCGCGGCAGGAGGCGATGGCTACACCTCGAGCATCCGTCACCACGCGCGCCGGGCGCCGCAGATGTTCGACATCTGGTCTTCGGTGTTCGCCGGCAACACGCGGCTCGTGCGCGTCCTCGGCGGCCAGACGGGGAGCACCTACCTCGCCGACGTGATATCGACTTTCGAGAACGCCGCCGCAAAGGCCGACGCGATCGGCCTGAACGCCTACTTCGGCTTGATCGACGTGAGCAGCACGGCCGAGGCCGAGCGCTTCGCGGCACTGACCAATGCGCAAGCCTTTGCGGAGATTCGAACCAGGTCGCTGCCCAGCCTGGCCGCGCTGGTGCGGGAACAGGTCACCACGGCCGCCAGGTACAACCTCAAGGTGGTGGCGTTCGAGTCCGGCAACAGCCTGTGGCCGCCCTTCCCCGCGCGCTCCAGCGTCAACCTGACGAACAAGCTGAACTCGCTGCAGCGCGATCCGGAGATGCGGTCGATCTACACGCAGTTCCTGAACGACTGGTTCAGCAGCGGCGCCGGTCTTCTGATGCACTACACCGACGTTGGCAGGTACTCCGCCAACGCAGGCTGGTTCGGCTCGCTCGAGTACCTGTACCAGACGCGCGATCAGGCGCCGAAGTACGACGCGCTGATGAGCTTCATCGACGCCAATCGAAACCGCATCACGCCTTAGGGCAACGCTGACAACGTCCCGGCCGCTCGACGCCTGTCACTCGCCCAAGGCCAGCACCCAGGGCAGCACACGCTGCAGCGCCGGCGGCGGCGCCGCGGGGCATTGCAGAGGCGATGCCCCGCTCGGCTCGGCGCCGAGCCATGCCGAAAAGCCTTCGGGCCAGCGGCCGCGTTCGATGCCGGCGCAGGTGCCGTGGAAGGCCCGGCTCCAAGCCGCCGCCGCCGCGCAGCGCGACAACTCGCGGCGCAGCGTGAACTGCAGCGCCAGGCTGAACAGGCAGGCCGCTTCGTCCGGCACTTCCGTGAGCCAGCCGACGCCGAAGCGCGCGCGGTAGGCAAAGCACGTGGACAGAAAGCCCAGCGGTTCGCCGAAGGCTTCGTCGGTGCGACCGAGCATGCAGCTCGACAGCAGCACGCGCTCGACCGCACCGCCTGCGGCCACGTCGCGCGCGCCGAGCACGCGGCCATCGTCCAGACGCAGCCCGGCCAGCGAAGGGTTGCCGCGAGGCAGCTCGCCGTGGCCCATCACCAGCAGCGTGTCGGGTGCTTGCCGCGCATCGGGCTCAACGCCGTCGTCATGCCACAAGCGCCGCGACAGTCGCTGCTCGACCTCGACCCACTGCAGCTGCGCAGCATCGGCCGGACCGCGCGCGCACACCATGCCCCAGCGCGGGAGCGCGCTCGCAGCGCCGTGCGCAGCGCTGCGCTCGCGGCAGCGCCACCACGCGCCCGCGTTCGGATAGACCGCGAGCGACAACGTCGGCGACATCCAGCCGCGCAGCAGATCGCCCCAGGGCAGCAGGTGCAGATCGTCGGCCGGGACGATGGCGATGTCGCGCGCGCCGCTCGCGTTCAGCTCGCGCAACGCCGGCGCGACGACGGCTTGCGCGACCCTGCGCAGGGCGGCGAGTGCCAGCCGGTCGCCGGCCGAGGGCTCGCCCGCGGCGCCGAGATCGAGGGGGCGCAGCACTGGCATCGAACGGTCTCGCCACGCCAATGCGCCGAAGTCGTGGCGCAGGGCCTGGCGCGCTGCGGCATTGAGCAAGTCGCACGGCACCTCGGCGCCGCGCGGCGGCGAGACTTGCCATTGCCGAGCCGGCGTGCCTGCAGCCAACGCCACTGCCATCAGTTGCGTGCGATCGAGCCGCGCGACGAACAGCACGGCCTGCCTTGGCGCCAGACCCTGCTGCACCTCCTGCGTGCCGAGGTGCAGCAACGGCGGCAGCAAGCCGTCCCGCACCGCGCTGTGCAGTCCGCGGCTGACCTCGTCGCGCAAGGCTTGCCAAGTTGCAGCCATGTGCGGCGCCGTTGCTGCCGACGCCGCTGGCGCTTCGAGCGATGGCGCCGCGCGCGCGGCGCCGAGCAACTCGCTCTCGACGCGGGTCAGCTCGTCGAGGCGCCCGCGCAGCGCGGCCAGGCGCGGCTCCGTGCCCGCGGCCAGCGCCGCGCGCTGCGCGCGCAGACCGCGCGTGCAGAGGAACCATTGCGCCGCGAGCCGCGGCGCATCGGGCAACGAGAGCACGGCTTTGCCCAGGCGCTCCACCCAAGCGCGCATCGCCGTCTCGTGCGCTGCGAGCCAGGCCGGCGACGAGTCGGCCAGGATCTGCGCGGTGGCGTCGAGCAGGTGGCGCAGCGCGGCCGCAGCCAGTGCTCGCGCCGCGGCGTGCGCGCTCGTGTTCCAGCGCAGCAGCGCATCGAGCGCCGCCGACAGACCACGCAGCGGCTCTTCGTGCTCGCCGAGCGCGCGCAGCGGCGGCTCGCGCATCACCTTGAGCAGCGCCTCCCGCGCTGCCTCGCCCTGCTCCGGCGCACCCTCGACCAGCAGCGAGGCCTGTTCAACCCAGGAACGCAGCCACGCATGGGTGTGATGCAGCGCGCCGCCGCGGGTGAGCTCACGCAGCGTCGTCATCGCTTCGCTGAACAGCCGCGCCGAGCGCCGTGCCTGACCGCGCAGGAGCGCGGCCCGCGCCACGCCCAGGCGGGCGTTGGCCGCGTCGCCGGCGAGGTGCGGCGCGGCATCGCCCTGCATCATCGCTTCGAAGTCCTGCAGGGCTTGCGCATACAACGTCGCAGCGCGCTCGGCCTGGCCGCGCCCTTGCGCCAGGCGCGCCGCATTCACGCGCGTGCGCGCGAGGTCGGCGCGCAACTGCGGGCGGCTTTGCAGCAGCGGCGCGTAGCGGCGCAGCGCCGCCGCGAGGTAGCGCTCGGCACCATCGAACTCACCGCCCTCGAACAGCGTGTAGCCCAGGTTCATCGACGCCTTGGCACGCGTGGCCTTCAGGCGCAGCGCATCGCCACCGCGTCCCTGGGTTCGGGCCGCGCGGTCGAGCGCGTCGATCGCTTCGCGATAGGCCTGGACGGCAGCGTCGATGCGTCCGGCGCGCGAGTGAATGCCGCCCAGGTTGATGCCGGCGCGGCCGAGGTCGGCGCGCGCACCGGCGCGCCGCGCGCGCAGCAGCGGCTGCAGCGTGGCCTGCGCCTGCTCGATGCGGCGCCCTGCTTCTTCCAGCCGGTGCTGCTCGAAGTGCGCGGCACCGAGGTTGATCAGGATGCGCGCACGGTCGTGGCGCGCCGCTTCGAGCAGCGGCCCGTCATTGCTTTCGGCCAACGCCTGCTCGAGGCGCTGCAGCCCATCGCCGTACTCGCCGTGCATGCACAGCACGGCGCCGAGGCCGCCCAGGGCGCGGATGCGAACGCAGCCACCGGGCTCGCCTTCGAGCGTGGCGCGGTCGGGCGCCGCGAGCGCGCGCAGGAAGTGTTCGCGCGCCGGCGACAGGCGCTGCTGCATGGCGTGCAGCCGCGCTGCTTCCAGGTGCAGGCGCGCAGCGGCCAGTTGCACGGCCGGGTTCTCATCGAGGCCCGTATCGCCCAACTCGGATTGCGCTGCATCGAGGCGCGTCAGTAGGTTGTCGAAGCGGCCCCGTTCGATGGCGATGCCGCATTCGAGTGCGACGGCTTCGGCCCAGGCCGGCAACGCTCGCTGCGTGCCGGCATCGACGGCGATGCGCGCGGCGTGCGCGGCGCTGCATGCGCACTCGCACGCTTGCTCCAGCCGACCCGCCAGGCGCAGCCGGTGCGCTCGGTGCGCCGGCTCACGCACGGCGGCATCAAGCGCGCTTCGCTGCGCGCCATGCATCGACATCGATCGCCGCCATCACGAAGGCGCCGAGGCCGGCGTCGGTCGCCAGCCATTGCAGCGCACCGCCGGCGGCGGCCTGCAGCAGCGTCGCGCGGTCGAGGCCGGCGGGCAGCGTCGCGTCGGCGCGCACCACCCACGTGGTGCGATCGGCATCGTCGTGCAGCTCGACCGGCAACTCGTACCACGCACCGTCGATGCCGACGACGAGCGCGGGATCGAACCACTGCGCGTCGTCGTCGAGCGCGGGCCAGAACGCGCCGTGGCCGAGCGCGTCGTCCGCGCCACTGCCGCTGTGCCAATCGATGGCTTCGAACGGCAGCCATCGCGCCACGCTGCCCTGGCCCTGATCAGCGAGCCAGCGTTGCAGCGCCTGGGCCTGCGGTGTGCTCATGGACGCATCGTCGGCGGCGAATCGCAGCGGGCCGGCAGAAGGGTCGCGCCAGCGCAGCAGCAGCTTCAGGTTGGGCAGGTGGCCGGGGCGCGGGCGATCCATCTCGATGGCGATGGTGTGTTCGCCTGCATCCGTCACGGCGCCGTCGATCGTCACCACCGCCTCAAGGCGCGGGCCCGCACCGCTCTGCGCAGCGCGCAGGCGATCGACGAAGACGACGCGGTACAGCGTCTCGATGCCCAGCCCGCTGCTGCTGTTGTTGGCGCCTTGGCCGAGCTCGTGCATGTCGATGCGCACACCGTGCCAGCTCGTGCCGGCCGCACACTGCGGCCAGCGCGCGGCGTCGAAGGCCAGCGTCTGGGCCTTGACGGCACAGGTCCACAGATCGAGATGCAGCGAGCCCGCATGCGCGGGCAACGCAGTCAGGCCCGCGCCGGCACGAAAGCGCACCGCGTCGAGCTGCCCGGCCCAGAGCTCGCACAGCGCACGCTGCACATCGCCACCGGCGTGGCGTTGCAGGTAGTCGAGATAGACCCCGGCCACCGCCGCGCTCCAGGCCTGGCTCCAGGCCACCAGCGAGGGCAGGCCGGCGTCGAAAGGCTGCGTCGGCGCCAGGCGCGCGTAGCCGTCGCCGTCGCTGCCGCAGCGAGTGGCCAGCGCCTGCAGCACGCGCCGCACCGATTGCTCGAAGAACTCGCGTGCGGCTGCGGTCTGCGCGTAGGCGAGCGCGGGCGACAGGCCCGGCGCCGGTGCCGCGGGCTCGGACAGACACGCGTGCAATCGTGACAAGGGCGACACCGCAGCACCCGGTGTCTGCAAACCGCGCAGCGCATCCCACAGCGCCAGGTTCAACAGCGCCTTGCGCCGGCGCTCGGCGAGCGCGGGCGATGGTGTCGTCGCCGCCTTGGCGATGCGCTTGCCGGCCAGCAGCGCATCGATGCGCGGCGCCGCGGCGGCCGAGGCCCTCGCGGCACGCGCGCGCGACGACGAACCGACGGCATCGTCGCCACGCGCCAATGCTTCGAGCGTTTCGTGCAGCAGCGCGACGCGCTGTTCGGCCTGTGTTGACTGCCGCGTCGTGCCAGATCGAAGCGCCGTGCTCGTCGAACCAGCGCTTCAGTTCGGCGAGCGCGCTGCGCCAGGGCGCAAGCGCCGACGTCCTCGCAGCGGCGTGGCTGGCCTCGGCGTCGGGCGTTGCGGCGCGTTCGTTCATGTCCTGACCTCTTCCGGGTCAGGCAGTGTGCAGGCGCGCGCGCTGCCGCGCAATCGGCAACGAGGGTCATGGCTGCATCCTTGGGGTGCGCGAGGCGATGGATTGTGCGAGCGGCGCGCGGCAATGGCGTGCCGGGCTTTGCGCGCGACGCTAGTCCCGCGGGTCGGCCGCCGCAGAGCCGCCCACGGCTGAAGGCGCAAACCCCCGCTCCTTCATGCAGCCGTCGATGAGCGACTTGGCACGCAGCCTGAACGCGATGACGGCCGAGAGCTGGTCGATGCTCGCGAAGTAGGCCCGGTCGACGGCATTGCGGTAGGCCGACGGCGGAAGGGGCACCCCTCGAGGGCGGATGGCCGCGTCGGCCTCCTTCTTCAGTTCAGCCCGGCAAAGCGCCAGCGCAGCGTCGAGTTCTGCCTGCGTCCTCGTGCCGGTTGACCACTTGGTCGGCGTTGTTGCGCAACCGTTCAGCAGCAAGGCCACGAGCAGCAGCCAACAGCCAAATCCCCTACTTCGACGGCGCAGCGTTCGCGATGCTGCCCACCTTGTGAACTTCCACGCCGGCAAACTGGCTCGCCGACAGCATGATCGGCAGGCCCTGCTTGTCGCGACCGCGCACGATGTAGATCTGACGCGCAGCGTCAGCCACTCCGGCAATCGGCAAGCTCGTCGTTGTTCGATGCACAGTCAGTGGCTTGCCCTTGTGGTCCTGCACGCTGGCTTCGGTGGCGCTGAAGGCGCTCTTGCCGTTGTCGAGGATCGAGTGCTTCCCGGAGCGGTCTCCGACAGTGGGCACGAGGTCGAAGCCTTCGCCCTTGACGATGTAGGCGGTGCCCATCGACGTGGCCCCGATCCCGACGATGCGTTGGACCAGCATCCCTTGGCGGCTCTTGGCGATGTCGATCGAACCGTCCTTCTTGTAGATCCATTGCTCGCGGTAGCCGAGGTAGCTGTCGGGTCCGATGGTCGGCGGCTTCGTCGGCACGAGTTGGTAGTCGCCGTTGGGCATCAGCCGGTTCTCGAATGCACCGCCTTTGTAGGCCACCTTGACGTACACGTTGATGCCTTGCGTTCGAGCCGGGTTGGTCAAGACGAACAAGCCCTCTGTCTTGACGTCCACGCTGGCGGACAGGTTGCCAAGCATCTGCTGGGCCGAAGCAGCCTGGATCGAGAGGCAGGCTGCGATCGGAAGAAGAAGTTTCATGGCTTGCATGCCGGCTCCGTGGGTTGCGTCAGAGGGCTCGCTTGGCGCTCGGGTTGAGGCCATTGAACGTGTGTGTGCACGACTCCTCCTGCGGGCATCCATCGACGTCCGCGCGTCGATTCTGCAAGCCGTCAGCGCCGCACCTCGCACCGGGACTTGCGCGCGGCGCTAGTCCCGCGGCCCACGGCGTTCGTCGCTTCGGGTCGAATTGACCGCATGCGATCTTGCGTTGCTCGGGTGATCGGCTGCCGGCCGTCACCGCGCTGCAGGCTTGCTCGTCGATCCAGCACATGCCCGACGGCGCCAGCCATCGCAGCGGCGATGGTCACCGGCCTGTCCAAGGTGCCGATCAGCAGGGCCAACCTCTCGTTGGGCGTCACACGGTCCCATCACCTGCCGACTCAAACCACTTTCAGAACGAAGGATTGATCATGAAGCGGGCGTTTTTTCTCTTCGCACTTCTTTTCGGAACCCTGACCCAGGCGATTGCGGCCGAACCGGCCGTGCCGGCGGCATTCGTCGCTGACGCGGCCACGGGCATCAGCAGAGCTGCTTTTGACACCATCAGCCGCTTCTACAAGCGAGGCTTGCCTCCTGGCGAACTATCGCCTTCGAAGGAATTTCCTGTTCGAATTGCATTCTCGGAGTCAGACGCAACGGACTTGAAGTTCGAACGTACGTACAAGTCAGCCGCCGTCTCTGGCGCTGGGTCAATTGCCGCCAAGAAGGTTGAGTTGGCCGTCGATGACACGGACCCCGCCGCAAACAAGCAACGCGCAAAGGATCCAAACGTCTGGGTGGAGATTCGCGCAGGAAGACTGCGCGTCAAGTCCGGAAAGTATGAATGCGCCGGCGCATTCTCGGTCAATGGCAAGAAGGTCGTCATTGTCAGTGGTGAGGCTCAGATCACCGATTCCGATGGTCCGGTGTTGTTTTCGAATGGCGCCCAAGCGGTGGTTGATGGTCGGAACTTCACGTACTCGAAGGGCAAGTGGGTGGCGTCTGCTGATGCTCCGACCGACCCCAAGAGATGACCTCGAACATGACGTCCAATCCTTCGTTCGAGCAGCACGCCGGTCACCTTCGAACTTCCGACGCAACCGAAATGGAGCAGCACATGAACGGTTGTCCAAAGTGCGGTGCTTGGGTTTCGCTTGGCGCTACCGACTGCGCCAAGTGCCACCTGGCCTTCGGTGGCGACATACAGCCAATTCAACTTCCCGAGCCGCAACCTGATCACGACACTGAAGCGCTCGCGCAACCTGGCCGTTCACACGCACGGGTTCCTTCGGCAGCGAAGATTCTTCTACTGCTGGCCGTCGCTATTGCACTGTTCAGATTCCTGGCGCTGAAGCCACTCATGCTTCCTCGCGGCGGCGGGTCAGGTCTTGTCGGTATGTACACGAACGCACAAGCGCTGAACTCTCTTGTGACTGCCCAAGCAACGCTCGACATCATGGCAGGCGGCCTCGCCGTCGTTGGTCTGGTCATGTGGTTTCGGAAGCGATAGGAAGCGCGATTCGCCGTTGTGCGCGATGACACCTCTGCGCGCCGGGACTTGCGCGCCGCGCTAGTCCCGCCGCCCACGGCGCACAGCGCTTCGGTTCGAATCCACGCATGGAAACCCGGAGGATCAGCGTGTTCGCCGCGCTCTTGCTGTCAGCAGCAGCGAGCCTGGGCGGCTGCGCCGGCGCGCCGAAGTCGGCGTCGTTCGTCGTGCCTCAGGTGCATGCCTCGATCGCGCAGGGCGTGCGCGTCGTCAGCGACGCCTGCGTGCAGCGCCGCGTGCTGCTCGGCGCCAACCACTTCGTGATCGATGCGTCGCAGGCGGCGGCGCAGAAGATCGATGCCAACGTGCGCGCGCATCTGCAGCGCCGCGCGCTCGCCACGCCGGAGGCGCCGACCTGGTCAGTGTGCGGCGTGCTCAACGATGCGCAGAACCCGCAGAAGACGGCTGCAGCGGTGGCCGACGGCCCGACGTCGCAACAGCCCCCGCCGCTGAAGCTGTCGCCGGCACTGGCCTCGCTGGCGCCGAGCACGGGCCTGCCTTCGCTGCTGGCCGAATTGCAACTCGCGGCGCAGCGCGCGGCGGCAGCGACCGAGAAGGACCGCGCTGCGATCGATGGCGCCGCGCAGCTCACGCCGGCAGCGCGCGATCTGGCCGCGACGCTGGCCGCGCCGCACGACGCACTGCTCTACGTCGGGCTGTCGGCCAACAGCGAATCCGGCGGCAAGATCGCGGCGCAGATGACGGCGATCGTCGGCCTGAGCGTGGTGGTGGCAGTGGCGGCGGCGCCGGCCGGCGCGGCGGCGTTCGCCGGCCCGACGGCAGCGCAGACGCTGGCGACGCAGGCAGTGGCCACGGCAGGCGTGAGCTTCATCTCGATCGACGGCATGCTGCTGACCGGCGCGCTGGTGGACGTGCGCAGCGGGCGCATCGCGTGGACCCACGCCGTGGTCGCACCGATCGACGCGATCAAGACCGACAACCTCGGTCGCGGCATCACCACCGATCGCCTCTTGGTGACGCTGCTGAATCAGCCGGCCGAAAAGTGGTCGCCGCCGGGGGCGCGTGCGACAGCGGCGAGGACGACACCGTGAGCACGAGATTGGCAGCGGTGTTGATCTGCGCGCTGTTCGCAGCCGCTTGCGCTTCGACCGAAAGCCACGTGCCGGTCGATCAGTGCAGCGGCGCGATCCCCGACGGCATGGCGCGCGTGATCGTGTTGCGTTCGAACTCGGGGCTCGGTGGTGCGGTCTCGATCGGCTTGAACGACGACGGCCAGCCGATCGCCGTGCTCGGCCCTGGTGGGCGCGTCTGCTGGCTGCGCCATGCCGGCACCGCTTGGCTCACCGCGTACTTCACGCTGACGGCGCCGCACACCGCGCGCGACATCGATGTTGCGCTCGCGCCGGGAGAAACCGCATCGTTGGAGATTTCGATTGCCAGCCCGTGGAAGCTGTTGAGCGTCGGGCGCTGAAGGAGACAAAGCCATGTTGACTCGCTGCCTGCACCGTCTCTTCGTGTTGTGCTTCGGCCTGGCGCTGGCCGCATGCGGCGGCGGTGGCAGCGATGCACCACCCGCGCCCTCGCTGGGCACGGTCGCGGGCACCGTGGTGGGCAGTGCCGATGCCGCGCCGGTGCCGGGCGCGCTGATCTCGGTGGGCGCCTTGTCCACCTCCACCAGCGCCGACGGCCGCTTCAGCCTGGCCAACGTTCCCGCCGGCGAGCGCGTGGTGCTGACGATTCAAGCCACGGGTTTCCTCGACGGCATCGTCGCCGTGCCGGTCGCCGCGAA
Organism: uncultured beta proteobacterium; assembly: GCA_963738605.1. Taxonomy (GTDB): domain Bacteria; phylum Pseudomonadota; class Gammaproteobacteria; order Burkholderiales; family Burkholderiaceae_C; genus CADEEN01. The sequence continues at coordinate 79,051 of CAVTXG010000010.1, read as the reverse complement.
TCAAACCGCGCAGGCCGCGGCGCGCCTGGTCCGCGCCGGCACCGAAACCATGATCGATCCGACGCGCGCCAGCATCGCGAGCGCGGCGGGATCGAGCGCGCGCGTCGCGCTGCCGGCCGACGCGCTGGTGAACCCGAGCACCGGCGCCGCGCCGAGCGGCACCGTGACGGTGCGCGTGACGCCGATCGACCCCGGCGCCGACCCGCGCAGCATGCCCGGCGACTTCAGCACCAGCACCGGCGCCACCATCGAAAGCTTCGGCGCGATCAACGTCACGTTGAAGGACAACCTCGGCGCCGACCTCGACCTGAAGAGCGGCAGCAGCGCCACCATCCGCATCCCGCTGGCCTCGCGCTCGACCGATGCGCCGGCGACGATCCCGCTGTTCTACCTCGACGAAAGCACGGGACGCTGGGTCGAAGAAGGCAGCGCCGTGCTCACCAGCAGCGGCAACGAACGCTGGTACGAAGGCACAGTCTCGCACTTCACCACGTGGAATGCCGACCGCATCGCGGACACGGTGTTCGTCAACGGCTGCGTCGTCAGCGACACCGGTCAGCCATTGAGCCAAGGGCTGGCGATCAGCGTCGGCCTGGACTATGCCGGCAGCGCCGCCGTCGGCCTCGATGCGCAGGGGAATTTTCGCGTGCCCATGCGCCGCGACGGACGCGCGACGATCCATGTCGAAGGCGCCAACAGTTCGAACAGCGTCGTCGCCGGGCCTTCGTCAGCCGACATCACGCTGCCGGCCTGCCTGGTGGTGAGCAGTGCGGCACAGGCGCCGACCATCGTGCAGCAGCCGGCAGCGTTCGCGGCGCAAAGCGGCGGCAGCGCGTACTTCGGCGTGGTGGCCAGCGGCACGCGACCGCTGGCCTACCAGTGGCGGCGCAACGGCACGCCGATCGCCAACGCACGCGGCGATGTCTATTTCATTCCGGCGGTGGCGCTGGCAGACAGCGGCGCAGTGTTCGACGTGATCGTCAGCAACGCCGCCGGCTCGGTCACCAGCGCCGGCGCGACGCTGACCGTGGCGGCGCCGGTGGCGCCTACGATCACGTCGCAACCGGCTTCGATTTCGGTGGCTGCGGGTGCGGCGGCGAGCTTCAGCGTGACGGCCGGCGGCAGCGCACCACTGGCCTACCAGTGGCAGCGCAACGGGGCGGACATCGCGGGGGCGACCGCTGCGAGCTACTCGCTCTCACCGACCGCGCTCGGCGACAACGGCGCAGTCTTCCGCGTGCGCATCAGCAACGCCGGCGGCACCGTCACGAGTGCGAACGCGACGCTCACCGTCACCGGCCCTGCGCTGTCGGCACCGACGATCACGACGCAGCCGCAGAACCGCACGGTCGCGATCGGCCAGACGGCGCAGTTCAGCGTCTCGGTCACCGGCTCGCCGGCACCCACCTTCCAGTGGCGCCGCAACGGCACGGCGATCGCCGGCGCGACGGCGTCGAGCTACACCACGCCGGCGGTGAGCTCGTCGGACAACGGCGCGGTCTTCAGCGTCGTCGTCTCGAACAGCCAGGGCAGCGTCACCAGCGCGGGCGCGACGCTCACGGTCAACGCCGGCAGCGTGGCCAGCCGGATCAACCTGGTGCGGTTGCTCGGGCTGACGCCGGCGTTCCTCGACGCGGGCGTTCTGCCGTTCGATGCAACAAACGACGACAACACCGTGTTCATCGACCCGGCCACGGTATGCCAGTCGGGCACGCTCTCGGTCACGCTCAACGGCGCTGCGGTTACGCCAGGACAGTCGGTGCCGACCACGGGTACTGTCGGCGCCATCGCAGTAGCGTGCGCCTTCGACGAAGGGACGTTCAACGGGCAGACCTCGGTGGCCTACAGCATTTCGTCCTTCAACCCCTTCATCGCCTCGGGAACGGTCAACGTGACCAACATGCGCCTGACCGAGCGGCTCAACGGCGCGGTCATCGCCGACATCACCGCCAACGGAACAGCTACCGTGTCGGGCAACGAGTCAACGTCGGGCGCCAACACAACCTACACCGACACCCTCTCCCCGAGCGCCGGGGCGACGTTGCGCAGCGAGGCCAGCGGCCTGACCGCCACGTACGTCAGCGGCTCGGTGGTAGCCATCCTCACCGAAAACACCACCAGCTTCGACCCCGTGCGCTTGACGCTGACCTACAACAACCTGACCTTCACCAACGGCGGCGTGACCTATGTCGGCAACGGTACGACCGAAGTCTCGATCAGCGGCAGCACCGTGACGGCCAGCGGCCAGGTGCTGCTGACCAGCGGCGGCGTGCAGCTCGGCCGCCTGTTCTACGACAGCGACGGCGTGTTCAAGCTGCAGGTGGACGGCACGGTGCAGCCGTTCGGCGCAATGGGCCGGTTGGCACGTCGCTGAGCGGGTGCTCAGGGTCGCGCCGCCCAGACCGAACCACCGCCGCGCAGCACCGCGTCGTGGTCGCCGAGCAGCGGCGGCGCGGTCACGTCGAGCGCGCGTTGCCCGTCGAAGCTGACGGGCGAGCGCACGGTGCGCCAGCGGCCGCCGGAAGGATGCGCGGTGTCGATGAAGAGTTGCAGGTGCTTGGCCTGCGGGTCTTCCGGCACTTCGTTGGTGGCGTACATCGGCGCATGCGGCACGTCGAGCGCTTCGAGGCGGCGGCACCACTCCGCACGGTCATGCTTGACGAAGCGCGCGGTCAGCAGCTCGATCAACTGCGGCTGGTGTTCGATGCGCGCCTCGCGCGTGGCAAAACGCGGGTCGTCGAACAGGTCGGGCTGTTCGATCGCCTGGGCCAGCCCCTGCCAGAACTTCGGCGGCGACGACATGTGCAGCGCGATCCACTTGCCATCGGCGCAGGGCAGCGCGTAGCTCTGCGACACGCTCGGGCGGCTGAACGGGCCCATCACCTCGCCTTCGGAGAACAGGTGCGTGAAGGCGTCGAGGTTGAAGTGGGTCATGGCCTCGAACATCGAGACTTCGACGCGGCGGCCTTTGGTGGTCTGCTGCTTCTCGCGCTCGTAGAGTGCGCCGATGATTCCGTAAGCGGCGTAGAACCCCGTCAGCGCATCGGCGATCGCCGGGCCGACGACGCGCGGGTTCGCCGGATTCACCAGCAGCTTGAGAAAGCCGCTCGCCGCCTGCGCCACCGTGTCGAAGGTCGGGCGCTGTGCGGCAGGACCATCGGGGCCGAAGCCGCTGATCGCGCAGTAGATCAGCTTGGCATTCAGCTCGCGCAGGCGCGCCTCGCCCGCGCCGATCTTCTCGGCCACGCCCGGGCGGAAGTTCTGGATGTAGACATCGGCCTCGCCCACCAGCTTGTCGAACAGCGCAAGGTCGGTGGCGTCGCGCGTATCGAGCCGCACGCTCTTCTTGTTGCGGTTGTAGGTCTGGTAGTGCGGGCTGTAGGTGCCGCCACGGAACGCGCGAAACGGATCGCCCTCGCGCTGCTCGACCTTCACGACATCGGCGCCGAGGTCGGCGAGCAGCATCGATGTCGCAGGGCCGGTGATGAAGGTGCCGTGTTCCAGCACGCGCACGCCTTGAAGGACCTTTACCGTCACTGCACTCACTCCTGCGGCTTGAGGGTCACGCCCGGCGGCAGCGTGCCGGTGTAGCGCAGCTCGCGCGTGGCCTGGTAGGAGAGCGCGAAGCCGATCGGCTTGGCGAGTTCTTCGGTCAGGTGCCCGATCAACCCGGCGCAGCGCGCCAGGATCGGCACGCCCTTGAGCGCCTCGGACGGAAAGCCGACGTCGAGCAGCACCGCAGGGATCGCGGCCGAGACGTTCAGCCGCAGCTCGCGGCCGACGATGCCGGGCATCACCTTCTCCACGGCCTCCGCGATCGCGATGAAGCGCCCCGGTGTGCCGACTTCGGCCGCCACTTCGAACAACCGGCCGACGCGTGGGTCGCGCGCCTTGTGCAGCGGATGGCCGTAGCCGGGAATCGCCTGCTTGGCGGCGCGCAGCTCGCGCATCACTTCGCTCGCCGCATCTTCGAGCGACAGCGACTTCTCCGTGGCCAGCGCATCGATGCGAACGAACATCCGCCCCGCGTTCTCCGACGAACCGAGGATCACCGAGCCGCAGCCGAGGATGCCGGCGGCCACCGCGCCCTGGATCGCGTCCGGCGCCGCGGCCATCGTCATCAGGCTCGCCTGCACGCTCGGCACCAAACCATGCTCGGCGATGATCACCAGCGTCGCGTCGAGCACGCGGCTGGCCTTGGCGTCGGGGCGCCGGCCGGTGACGAGGAGCCAGAAGTAGTCGCTGAACGAGATCTTGCCGGCGAGGTCGCGGCACAGGTCTTCGCCGCGCACGATGATGGTCTCGTCGTCGGCGGTGCAGATCGCCGATTCGGGGATGGTGGCTTTGCCGATCTTCATGCGGTCGACCTCACGTGATCACACCGAAGGGGCCAGCGCGAAGTCGTAGCTCGCGCTGTAGAACGGCTTGTCCAACGCGCGGCCGTCGTGCGCCTTGCCCGGCGCGTGTTTCTGGTAGGGCACGATCAGGCTGTCGCGCACGCCGAACACCGCGTCGCTGTCGAGGTAAGGGCTGTCGGCCGCGAACAGGTGCGTCGTCAGCGGCACGTAGCCGTCGCGATAGACCATCATGTGGATGTGCCCCGGCCGGTTCGGGTGCCGCCCCATCGCGCGCAGCATGTCACCCACCGGGCCGTCGTCGGGCACCGGGTAGAAGGTCGGCTTGATCGACCAGAAGCGGTAGCGGCCCTCGTCGTCGGTGAAAAAGCGCGCGCGCAGCTGCATGCCGGCATCGCCGTGCTTCTGCATGTCATACACGCCCTCGCCGTCGCCCGACCAGACATCGATGCAGCAGCGCGCAATGGGCTTTCCATGGGTGTCGGTCACGCGCCCGCTGTAGTACGCGGGCTCGCCCGGCATGCCCTTGCCGATGTCGGCCCCCAACGGCAGCACGGGCGCGCCGACCCAGTAGAACGGCCCCTGCACCGTGGCCTCCGTCGGCGCGCTGCTCGCGCTCTTGTCGGCCAGTGCTTTGGCCGAGCGCCGCGCCTGCTCCAGTTGCACGACGAGCATCGAGATGCCGAGCGTGTCCGAAAGCAGGATGAACTCCTGGCGCTTGTCGTCGCATTGCTGGCCGACGCGCGTCAGGAACTGGATCGCGGCCATCCACTCGTCGGGCTTCAGGTCCACCTCGCGCACGAAGGCGTGCGCGTGGCGCACGACGGCGCCGATGATCTGCCTGAAGCGCGGGTCGGCGTTGTCGGCCAGGCGGCCGAGCACGGCTTCGGTGAGGTCCGCGGTTTGATGCTGGGTGCTCATGGTCATGGTGCCCTGAAGAGATCTTTCTGGATGCCGGCCTGCGCCAGCACGTAGTCGCGCGAGGCCTCGATCTCGTGGCGCAACTTGCGCAAGTTCACACCCACCAGCCTGCCCTTCCACTTGCGGATGCTGCCGGCCACCATCACGGTCTCGACGTTGGTGCGGTCCATCAGCGTCACCACCGCGCCCGGTACGTGGTTCAGCGGCGCGACATTGATGGCCTCGGCGTCGAGGATCAGCAGGTCGGCCTCCTTGCCCGGCGTCAGCGTGCCGACCTTCTTGTCGAGCTTGAGATCGCGCGCGCCGTTGATGGTGGCCCAGCGCAGCGCATCGCGCACCTTGGCCAGCGGCACGCCGGTGGTGTCGGGCAGGTCGGTCTCGCCCAGCGCGCGGCCGTTGACGAACATCCGCTGCAGCGCCATCGCCGCGCGCATCTGCGTGAAGAAGTCGGCCGTCAGCGTGCACTCAACGTCGGTGGACAGCGAGGGCTCGATGCCCATCTTCATCGCCTTCAGGATCGGCGGCGTGCCGTGGCGCATGTTCATCTCGATGGGCACCGCCAGCGACACGGCAGCACCCGAGTCGCGCACCTTCTGCCACGCCAAGTCCGACATGCCGGTCATGTGCACGAACAGGTTGTCCGAAGTGAAGGCGCCGGCCGCGGCCAGCTTGTCGAACTCGGGCCGCATGCCGAAGGTGCCGACGATGTGCGCCGCCACCGGGATGCCGAGTTCGCGCCCGATCGCCCAGGCCGCTTCGTAGCCGGGCAGGTAGATCTCGCCGCCCATGAACATCGTGATCAGCTGGTCGTTCGAGCTGAAGTGCTGCTGCTTGATGCGGCGCGCGTCGTTCGGGTACTGGTTGCCGGCCACGCCGCCAGCGCTTTCGAAGTAGCCGAAGACCGCGCGGCGCTGCGAATCGCGCAGCGCCTTGATCGTGGCGTCGCTGTGCGCCGGCGAGTGGTGGATCTGCGAGATGTCGAACACCGTGGTCACGCCGCCGTCGAGCGCCGACAGCGAGCCGTAGAGCGTGCTGATGTACACGTCCTCCGGCCGATACTACGGGCGCATAGCCGAGCAGCATCTTCTGGAAGTAGTTGTTGGTCGTGCCCGGATCGAGACCGTCGAACAGCAGCGCATCGGGCAGCGTGCTGCGCAGCGCGGTCTCGAAGAGATGGTGGTGCGTGTCGACGAAGCCGGGCATGACGATGCGCCCGCGCGCGTCGATCACCGCGGCGCCATCGGCCTGCAGGTTGGGACCGACCGCAGCGATCTTCTTGCCTTCGATCAGCACGTCGGCCTGCGCGAAGTCGCCGACCTTCGGATCCATCGACATCACGGCACCACCGCGGATCAGCACGCGCCGGCCGTGGCGGCCGCTGTGCTCGGGCTCGCGGTCATGGGGGTCGTTGTCGGCGCGCGCCCCTGCGGAAAACAGCGCCAGGCCACCGGCCGTCCCGGCGGCAGCGCCGGCTTTCAGGAAGCCGCGGCGCGGGTTCCAGCGCCTGCTGTCGTCGTCGCCTTGGTGGACCTGGGGCTGGCCTTGGTCACAGAGTCTGCACATGGTCTTTGTCTCCTGGGTGGGTGGATGACGCGTGGTCGGCGCTGGCCCGGCCGGCCTCGGGATGACTCTCGTAGTCCACCTGGTGGCGCGCAATGCGCATGTCGCCCAGGCGCGCGCGCACGCGCAGGTGTTCGGGATGCGTGGCGTAGTCGGCCAGCGCCTCGCGCGACGCGAACTCGGTGTAGAGCACCACGTCGCAGGCATAGTCGACACGGCTGTCGTCGACGCCGACTTCGAGGTGCAGCAGGCCGGGGATGCAATCTCGCAGCGATTCGAACTCGCGTTTGAGCAGTGCGATGTTGCTGGCGCGTGCGGCTGCATCGTCGCCGCGCAGGTTCCACATCACGATGTGCTTGATCACGGCGCGAACCCGCAGCGTTGCGGCCAGAGGTTGACGAAGGCATGCACCTCCGTCGAGGCGTACAGCCCGGCGCGCGTGAACGGCTCGTCCGCCAGCCAGGCGTGCGCAGCCTCGCGCGAGGCGAAATCGATGACCAGCAGGCTGCCGATCATGGTTATGCCGTCGTCGTGCGTCAGCGGGCCGGCGAAAGCGATGCGCTCGGCGACGCCGGCGAGGTAGGCCTTGTGCGCCGGGCGCACGCGGTCGCGCAGCGCATGGCCAGCGGGTTTGTCGAGCAGGCGGATGGCGTAGAGCATGATTGTTGCCTCACACCCCGAGGTAGGCGCGGCGGATCTCGTCGCGCTGCATCAGCTCGTCGGGCGTGCCCTCGGCCACCATGCGGCCTTCTTCGAGCACGTAGGCGCGGTCGGCCACGCGCAGCGCGGTGGCGACGTTCTGCTCGACCAGCAGCACGGCGGTGCCTTCGGCGTGCACGCGGGCGATGGTGCTGAACATCTCGCTGACGATCAGCGGCGACAGGCCGAGCGAGGGCTCGTCGAGCAGGAGCAGGCGCGGCCGCGCCATCAGCGCGCGTCCGATCGCCAGCATCTGCTGCTGGCCGCCGGAGAGTTCGCCGGCCGGCTGCGCCAGCTTTTCCTTCAGCACCGGGAACAGCGCCAGCACGGCATCGAGCGAGTCGCGGCGATGCGCCCGCGCCGCGGCCAGCAGGCTGCCGATCTCCAGATTCTCGAGCACGCTCATCGAGCCGAACAGGCGCCGCCCCTCGGGGACGACGGCGATGCCGGCCTCGCAGAAGCGATGCGGCGCCAGCGCGGTGATGTCGCGGCCCTCGAACAAGATGCGCCCGCCGCGCGCGCGCAGCATGCCGGCCAGGGTGTTGATCAGCGTGGTCTTGCCGGCGCCGTTGGGGCCGACGATGCACAGCAGCTCACGCGCGCGCAGGTCGAACGACACGTCCCACAGCGCCGGCGCCGCGCCGTACGAGACCTGCAACGCACGCACTTCAAGCACGGCGGGCCGCCAGTGGTTGCAATGGCCGTGCACTGCGCGCTGGCTCGCGCGCAGGCGACGCGGCGGGCTGGCCGAGGTAGGCGGCCATCACCTCGGGTCGTTGCATCACTTCGGCCGCCGGCCCTTCGGCGAGCAGTTCGCCGTGATCGAAGACGACGACGCGGTCGGTCAGCGCCAGCACCGCACGCATCACATGCTCGACGAAGACCACGGTCGCGCCCTGGTCGCGGATGCGCCGCACGAGAGCCACCGCGTCGTCGATCTCCGCAGGCGTCAGGCCGCACAGCACCTCGTCGAGCAGCACCAGTCGCGGGCGCGACGCCAGCGCGCGCGCCAGCTCGAGGAACTTGCGCTGGTGCAGATTGAGTTCGTCGGGCAGCGCATGCGCCTTGTCCTGCAGGCCGGCGAAGGCGAGCCAGGTCATCGCTTCGCTTCGAGCCGCCGCCGGGTTGGGCAGACCACCGCCGAACATCGCCGCCAGCGCCACGTTGTCGAGCACGCTGCGGTGGCCGAAGGGCCGCGGGATCTGGTAGGTGCGCGCGATGCCCGCACGCGCGATGCGATGCGCTGCCTGGCCCGAGAGCTCGCGGCCTTCGAACTCGATGTGGCCGGCGCTCGGCACGTAGTGGCCGCTGACGAGGTTGATGAAGGTCGATTTGCCCGAACCGTTGGGGCCGATCAGGCCGAGGATCTCGCCGCGGCGCACCTGCACGTCGACTCCGGCCAGTGCCTTCACACCGCGGAAGGATTTGGCGAGGGCTGTGGCGCGCAGCAGCACGTCGCCGCCGACGCCACCCGTTCGCCCTGAGCTTGTCGAAGGGCAGCGCGGGGCTTCGAGGGGCTCAGCCCGAACGGGCGTTGTGCCGCGCCGACGCGCAAACGCTCGGTACAGCCGCGGCAACACACCTTCGGGCATGAACAGGATCGCCGCGATCAGGATCACGCCGACCATCGCCTTGCCTGCCACCGCATAGTTGGCCGCGGTGAAGCTGTACAGCAGCAGCGTGATCGCCACCGCGCCGATCGCAGGCCCGGCCCAGTGGCGCGAGCCGCCGAGCACGCTCATCAGCACGACCGACAGCGGCACCGTGATGGTGAAGACCTCGCCGACCGTGACGTAGTTGAGGAACAGCGCGTGCATGCCGCCGGCCAGGCCCGCGAGTGCGCAGGAGATGGCCAGGGCGATCAGCTTGTAGCGGTAGGTCGGCACGCCCATGACCTCGGCCGCGTCCTCGTCGTCGTGGATCGCGAACAGGCCGGCACCGAGCTTGGACTGCGCGATCCACCAGGCCGTCAGCATCGTCACGCACGCCGCGGCCAGCGCCAGCAGGTAGAAGGTGGACGACGGCGTCGGCCCGATCTTCGGCACCGCCACACCGGCGAGCGAGACGCCGTTGCCGCCGTCGATCGGCGTGTTGACGATGACGGTGCCGAGCACGAAGGTCACCGCCAGTGTCAGCAGCGCGAAGACCTCGCCGCGGATGCCCTTGACGCGAAACACCACCGCGCCCACCACCACGCCGAGCACGCAGGCCACGAGCGCGGCCACCGGCAAGGTGGCGAGGAAGGGCCAGTCGAAGCGTGCCATCAGCGTGGCGCTGGTGTAGATGCCGGCGCCGAAGAAGGCGCCGTGGCCGAACGAGAAGTAGCCGCTGTAGCCCGACAGGATGTTCCACGAGGTGGCGAGCACGATCCACAGCAGGATCAGGTAGAGCAGCGAGTCGTAGAAGGCGGGCAGGCCCAGGCGCGGCACGAAGGCGAGTGCAATCGCGGCGGCGACGATGGCGAGCGGCGTGCGCTTCATGGCATGGTCCGGACGCAGGGCTTCGACAATCTCAGCCCGAACGGTTCTTTCCCGCCGAACGGTCCCTCCCCGTTCGCGCTGAGCCTGTCGAAGCGCTTCGTCGTCATGCCGCCCTGCCCGGCCGCAGCAACAGGATCGCGATCAGCAGCGCGAACGACACCAGCGGCGCCCACGACGGCGCGGTCACCGCCATCGTCACGGCTTCGCTCACACCGATGACGATGCCGGCGATCAGCGGCGCGAGTGCGCGGCCCAATCCACCGAGCATCACGGCCGCGAACACGACGCCGATCCACGCATAGATCTGCGACGGCGCCAGCGTGAAGCCCAGCGCCAGGCACACGCCCGCCACGCTCGCCAGGGCCGAGCAGGTGCCGGCCAGCAGCAGCGCGTTGCGCTTCTGATGGATGCCGAAGGCCGCGGCGATGGGCGCATCCTCGGCCGAGGCGCGCAGGGCCTTGCCCAGGTCGGTGTAGCGCAACACCGCCCAGATCGCGAACGACAGGCTCACTGCGAGCAGCAAGGTGATCAGCTCCGGCAGCGGCACGTACAGCCCGACGACCTTGAAGCGCTGCTCGCCATAGTGGGACTCGAGCTTTCGAAAGTCGGCCGTCCAGATCGACTGGATCAGCGCTTCGACGATGCCGGTGAGGCCGAACGTGAGCAGCAGCGAGTTGAACGGCGTGATCGCAAAGCGCGCCATCGCCGCCTGCAGCGCGGCCCCCAGCGCGAAGAACAGCGGCACGATGACGAGCAGCGTCGCCAGCGGGTCCATGCCCATCGTCGAGAGTTGGTAGCACAGATAGGCAGCGAGGAACGCGAAGGCAAAGTGCGCCAGGTTGATCAGCCGCAGCAGGCCCCACGACAGCGACAGCCCGAGGCCGAGCAAACCGTACAGCGCGCCGACGAAGACGCCCGACAGCACGCTCTGCGCCAGCAGCGTGGCGCTGGGCATGGTGAAGGACGACATCGTCAGTACCGCCCGGCCGCCCGAAGGTACTGACACGCCCCTTCGGGGGGCAGCGAGTTTGGGGGCCGCATTCTTCAGTTCGCTTGCAGCGCCACCCCACTCACCACATGCGACTTCGGCCAGACGACAGTCCACTTGCCGCCCTGCACCTGCTTGATGCGCATCAGGTCGTCGCCGTAGTTGCCGGTGGCGGTGAAGTGCAGCTTGCCTTGCAGCGTGTCGACGCGGTTGGCCTTGAGCCAGCTCGCGATCGCCTTGTCGTCCAGGCTCTTCGCGGCCACGACACCCGCTTCGAGAATCTGCCACGCGGTGTAGGACGCACCGGCCTGCACTTCCACCGACACGTCCGGCAGCTTGGCCGCGGTGGCGCGCTCGCGGTACAGCCTGATGAATTCGGCCGCGCCCGGCGCATTGGTGAACGGCGGCTGCTCCTCGAAGATCGTCACCGACAGCGCGTTCTTCGCCTCAGGCAGCGTCACCAGCGGCGCCGGCGCCGGGTAGAGATAGAAGTGCTGCGGCGGCGCATAGTCGATCTTCTTCATCGCGTCGAGCAGCAGGTTGCCATCGAGGCCGATCGCGCCGACCCAGACGAAATCCGGCTTCGCGTCCTTGATGCGATTGGCGATCGGTCCGAAATCGCGGTTGCCGAAATCCCACTCGAGGAACAGCACTTCGTCCAGCCCGCGCTTCTTCGCCACCTCGCGCGCGCCGGCGCTCATGAACTGGATCGACGGAAACTTGCTCGTCACCACCGCGATCGTCTTCGGCGGCTTGGGCCCCGCGGCGAGCGCATCGAACAGCGTGTTGGGCACGGTGGTGCCCGGCTCCGGGCCGAGCGACCAGGCCGGGAACGCGCGCTCGTACTTCGCGAGCGAGGGCACGCCGAAGGTGTGGTGCACCAGCACCTTGTCGTAGCGCTGCGCCACGCCCATCGCCGACAGGATCGCGCCGGTGGCGTACGGGCCCATCAAGAGGTCCACCTTGTCGGCGGTGACGAGCTGCTCGTAGAGCGTGCGCGCGAGATCGGGCTTGGACTGGTCGTCCTTCAAGACCCATTCGAGTTGGCGGCCGAGCCAGCCGCCGCGCTTGTTGGCCTGCTCGATGTAGATCTCGCCGACGATCTTGTGCACCTGCGCCGTGGCCGAGAGCGGCCCGGTGAGCGCGAGCGTGCTGCCGATGCGGATGGGGCCCGCGGCTTGCGCATGCGCCAGGCCCGTGGCTGCGGCAAGGCCCGCGGCGCCGGCACCGAGCACGACGCTGCGGCGGGTGATCGACGAATGAGCGTTCATGGTGTGTCTCCTGTCTTGCTGTCGAGAACGAAAGTGAAGTCCAGCGTCGTGAAAGGCGCGTCGCTGAAGCTGCCGTCGGGCGTGCGGCCGGGCGAGTGGCGCACCCAGTCGGCGACCAGGGCATCGCGCACGCCGAAGGCGGCGTCCGAATCGAGATAAGGGTCTTGCCGTGAAAAGACCTGCGTGACCAGCCGCTGGTAGCCGGCTGCGCGGATCATGAAGTTCAGATGCGCCGGGCGCCATGCGTGCCGACCCAGGGCATGCAGCAGGCGCACCACCGGCCCGTCGCTGACCAGCGGGCCGGGCGCAGCCACGAGCGTGCGCGCCAGGAAGCTGCCGTCGCTGCCCGTCAGCAGGCGCTCCTGGCGGCCGTCACGTTCGTGCGGCCCGACACACACCTCGGCGCCGGCGAGTGGTGCGCCGTCGAGCGCGCGCACCTGGCCGCGCACGTAGCAGGCTTGCCGCGGCGCAGCGGCGTCGGCGCTGCGGTGCGCCGGCACGGCCGCCACCACGGCCTCGGTGCAGCCCTTGGGTTGGCGCTGGTGCTGAGCCGTCACCAGCGTCGACAGGCCGAGCAGATCCGACAGCAGCGCCACTTCCGGCCGATCCTGCGCGCTGGTGCGCCCACACTCGGCCAGGAAGTGCACGCCCTGCGTGCACTCCGCCTCGGTCAACTTCACGTCGCGCGCGAACGCATGCAGGTGCTGCACCAGGCTCGTCATCAGCTCGCGCAGGCGCGCATCGCCGGCCGCGGCATGGCGCGCGATCACGGCTTGCGTGATGGTGTCTGCATCGATGGGCCGCATAGCGCGTCACTCTAGACTTCCACCTCAGGAGCCAGAAGAGCGCCGCGGGAAAGCAATCTTGCGCGCGCCGGAAAACTGCGGGTATTCATGGATCGCTGGACCGAGATCGAACTCTTCGTGCAGGTCGCCGAGCTCGGCAGCCTGTCGCGCGCGGCCGAGTCGCTCGGCCTGAGCAACGCCGCGGCCAGCCGGCACCTCGCCGCGCTCGAAGAGCGGCTCGCCGCGCGGCTGGTGCAACGCAACACCCGGCGCCTGTTCCTCACCGATGTCGGCGATGCCTTCTACCGCCGCTGCAAGCCGCTGCTGGGCGAGTTGCGCGACGCCGAGAACGCGGTCAACGAAACCGCGCTCAAGCCCACCGGTGTGTTGCGCGTGCAGGCCTCGCTGTCGTTCTCGATGATCGTGATCGCACCGCTGCTGACCGAGTTCAACCAGCGCTATCCGGACCTGCGCGTCGAGATCGTCGCCTCCAACCGCTACCCCGACCTGATCGACAGTGGCATCGACGTGGCCGTGCGCAACCGCGAGTTCGAGCCCGACTCGGCGATCACCGTGCGCCGCCTGGCCGAAACCAAGCGCGTGCTCGCCGCCTCGCCGCAATACCTGCAGCGCCACGGCACGCCGCGCACGCCCGACGAGCTGACAAGGCACCGCCTGCTGATCTACAACCTTGCCAACCACCCCAACGAGCTGCGTCTCACGCGCGCCGGCATCGAGACCTCGCTGCAGGTGCACGGCGTGCTCGAAGCCAACGACGGCCAGGTCGTTCGCGCCGCGGCGCTCAAGCACCTGGGCATCCTGCTGCAGCCGATGTACATCATCCACGAGGACGTGATCGCCGGCCGCCTGGTGCCGGTGCTCGGCGAATGGGAGCTGCAGCGCCTGACGATCAACATCGCGTATCCGACGCGCAGGCACTTGCCGGCGAAGGTGCGTTGCTTCATCGATTTTCTGGTGGAGCAGTTTGCGGCGAATGACTTCGAGAGGCGGTGGACGGCGTGATGCGGTGACTGCCGCGCACCGCGAGTTCCACATCGACTTCCCGACGCTGGATCGCGACGCCGAACGCGCGCAGTGGTTCTGTGCAGCAATTGGCATCGCACGGCCGACGCCAGGCCGCAGCGGCAAGGCCAGCCGCGAAAATCCGGACTCGATGCAATGCTGCAGGAGCGCGCCGTGAAGTCTCATCAATCGGTCTGGACCGTGCTCGCCGGCGCGCTGCTCGTGGCCCTGGCCGCCGCTGCCAGCATCTATGGCCTGAACCGCTGGTCGCAGCGCAGCGCTCACACCGCGCTGCAGCTGGTCGAGCTGAAGGGCGCCCTGTTCGCACTCGATGGCCAGGAGTGGCGAGCCATCAGCAAGAAGGCGGTCGATGCCGAACTCGGCGAACACATCGAGCAGGCCGAACATCGCGTCGAGGAACTGACCGAAGCGGCTGTCCGCGACGGTGGCCTCCCCGCGTTGACGGCGCTGACCAAGGCCTACACGCAGGCGCTGTCGCGCGAACTCGAATTGATCAAGGCCGGCGACATCGACGAGGCCCTGGAGTTCGACGAGGAGAAGGTCGATCCGGCTTTCGATGCATTGGCCAAGGAAATCGCGTCGGCCACCGCGATCAAGGAAGCCGCCGCGCAGCGCATCGGCGTCTACGCCGATCTGGGCATGGCCTTGTCGCTGCTCGCGGCCGCGGCCGCGGTCGGCTGGATGTTCGCGAGCTTCGCCCGTGCGCGCGAGCGCCACACGCAGGCGCTGAGCCAGGCCCTGGCCGAGCTGCGGCAAGCGCAGGACCAGCTGATCCAGTCCGGCAAGCTGGCTGCGCTGGGCCAGCTCGTGGCCGGCATTGCGCACGAAGTCAACACGCCGCTGGGGGCGATCCGGGCCGCAGCCGGCAATGCCACAGCGGCACTGCAGGCCGCGCTCACCGCCCTGCCGCAACTGGGGCAAAGGCTCGACGCCGCACAGCAGGTCGCGTTCTTCGCACTGATCGAGCAGGCGCTGGCCGGCCAGGCCACGCTGTCCACCAGCGACCACCGCGCCCAGCGCCGCGCGCTGGTCGAGCAGCTCGACGCCGCCGGCATCGCCGACGCGCGCCGCGTCGCCGACCTGCTGCTCGACATCGGCGTGCACGACCGCTTCGACCAAGCCCTGCCCTTGCTGCGGCACAGCCAACGCGACTGGCTGCTGGCGCTGGCCTACGACCTGACGCGCCTGCGCGGCAACAGCGCGACGATCCTCGACGCCGTCGAGCGCGCCTCCAAGGTCGTGTTCGCGCTGAAGAACTACGCCCGCGTCGAGCACAGCCAGGACAAGCAGCCGGTGGACGTGCGCGCCAGCGTCGAGACCGTGCTCGATCTCTACGGCAACCAGATCAAGCAGGGCATCGAAGTGCAGCGCGAGTTCGCCGACGCACCGCCGGTGGCCGGCCATGCCGACGAGCTGGTGCAGGTCTGGACCAACCTGATCCACAACGCGATCCACGCCATGTCCGGCCGTGGCCGGCTGCTGCTGGGCAGCAAGGTGCAGGACGGTCATGTCCTGGTCAGCGTCACCGACTCGGGCCCGGGGGTTCCGGCCGAGCTCCAGGCCAAGATCTTCGAGCCCTTCTTCAGCACCAAGCCGCGCGGCGAAGGCACCGGCCTGGGCCTGCACATCTGCCGGCAGATCGTCGCCAAGCACGGCGGCGCCATCCAGCTCGACAGCGTGCCGGGCCGCACCACCTTCAACGTGCGCCTGCCGGTCGATGCGGCCGTGGCCGCCTGAGCACGCGCAGGTCGCAACCCATGAGCAAGTCCGCGATCCTGTGCGTCGATGACGAGCCGGTCATCCTGGTCAGCCTGAAGGAACAACTGCGTCGGCGTTTCGGCGAGCGCTACCTGTACGAAACCGCGGGCAACGCCGCCGAAGCATGGGAAGCGATCGACGAGTTCTGCGCCGACGGCATCGAGATCCTGATCATCGTCTCCGACTGGCTGATGCCCGGCATCAAGGGCGACGAGTTCCTGGCCCAGGTCCACCGCCGCCACCCGAAGATCGTCACCGTGCTGCTCACCGGCCAGGCCGACGCGGCGGCCATCGCGCGCGCGCGGCGCGACGCCAACCTGCACGCCTGCCTGCACAAGCCGTGGAGCGAGACCGAGCTGGCGCAGGTGGTCGCGTCGGCGCTGCATTGAGCGCCGAGGCGACGCCATGACCGCCTCGGCCCCAGCGCGCGCCACGATCGTCTGCGTCGACGACGACCTGCCGCTGCTGCGCGGCCTGCGCGAGCAACTGCTGCGCCGACTGGGCGGCGGCTGCGACGTCGAGGTCGCCTCCAGCGGCGCCGAGGCCTTGCAAGTGCTGGCCGACCTGGCGGCCGAGGGCGCGTCGGTGCCCCTGCTGATCTGCGACCACATCATGCCGGGCATGCGCGGCACCGAGCTGCTGGAGCGGGCCCATCGCCTCTACCCCGCCATGCTGACGGTGCTGCTCACCGGCCAGGCTGACGTCGACGCGGTGGCGCAGGCCGTCAACCGCGCCGACCTCTACCGCCTGCTGACCAAACCCTGGCAGGAAGACGACCTGATCCTCACCGTCAAGGAGGCGCTGCGCCGCGTCGATCAGGAACTTCAACTGGCGCAACACGGGCAGGCGCTGGCCGCCTCCAAGCAGCGCACCGAACACTCGCTGCAACTGCTGCAGGCGACGATGGATGCCACCCTCGACGGCCTGCTGGTGCTGGACGAGAACGGCACGCCGGTGCAGCTCAACCGCCAGCTCGTCGAGCTGTGGGCGATTCCGGAGGCGATGGTGCAAGCGCCGTCGGGCTCGGCCCTGCTCGAGCATCTGCGCGCTCAGGTGCCGACGCCCTCGGCCCTGCGGCTCGATCCGCAAGGCGACCTGGCGCCGCCCTGCGTGGTCGAACTGGCCGATGGCCGTGCCATCGAGTACATGAGCAGCGCCCACCGCATGCACGGACAGCGCGTCGGCACGGTGTTCAGTTTTCGCGACGTCACCGAGCGCGAACGCAGCGCCCAACGCATCCGCCACCAGGCGCTGCACGACAGCCTGTCCGGCCTGCCCAACCGGCTGCAGTTCACCGAGGCGCTCGATCGCGCCGTGAGCGATTGCCGCGCGGCCGGCGCCAGGCTCGCCGTGCTGTTCGTGGACCTCGACCACTTCAAGCGCATCAACGACTCGATGGGCCACGACTTCGGCGACGAGTTGCTCAAGCGCGTGGCCGCTCGTCTGGCCGGCTGCCTGCGCCCCGGCGACCTCACCGCGCGTTGGGGCGGCGACGAATTCACCGTGCTGGCGCCTAACCTGCACAGCCCGGAAGAAGCCGTCGCACTGGCACGGCGCATCGTCGCCACGCTCGAAGAGCCGTTTGGCGTCGGCGATTCGACGCTGCAGATCAGCGCCAGTGTCGGCCTGGCGAGCTTTCCGACCGACGGCGATGACGGCCAGTCCCTGCTGCGACGCGCCGACATGGCGCTGTACCGCGCCAAGGAAGAAGGCCGCAACGGCTTCCAGAGCTACCGTCACAGCGCGTTCTCCGACCTCGGCGCCAACGGCGGCCTGACCCTCGAGTCCGATCTGCGCACGGTCATCAAGCAGGGCGAACTGCTGCTTCACTACCAACCGCAGATCGACTACCGCAGCGGCCATGTGAGCGGTGTCGAGGCCCTCGCGCGCTGGCACCACCCGGAGCATGGCTGGATCGGCCCGAACGTCTTCATTCCGCTGGCCGAACGCATCGGCGCGATCGTGGCGCTGGGCGAATGGGCACTCGAGACCGCATGCCGCCAGGCCGCGGCCTGGCAGGCGCAGGGCCTCGCGTTCGGCCGCATCGGCGTCAACCTGTCGGCCGTGCAGTTCGATCGCAGCGACCTGCCGGCAGTCATCGCTCGGGCGCTCTCGAGCAGCGGGCTGGCAGCCCAGGCGCTGGAACTCGAAGTGACCGAGGCCCTGGCACTGCGCCACGTCGGCGCGGTCGCGACGACGCTGCAGTCGCTGCGCGCCATGGGCATCAAGGTCGCGCTCGACGACTTCGGCACCGGCTACGCATCGCTGACCTACCTCAAGCAGCTGCCCTGCGACACGCTGAAGATCGATCGCTCCTTCACGCGCAGCCTGCAGGCCGGCAGCAAGGACGCCGCCATCATCCGCGCGCTCGCCGCCCTGGCCGACGGGCTCGATCTGCGCCTGGTGGCCGAAGGCGTCGAGACGCAACAAGTCGCCGACACGCTCACAACGCTCGGCTGCCGCACGATGCAAGGCTATCTGTTCAGCCGCCCGGTCGATGCAGCAGCGCTGACGGCGCTGCTGCGTGAAAAGGCGTCGGCAGGTCGGCGCGACACGCAGCCGGTGCAGGCGGTCGACACGGTATAGCCCCTTGGCCACGCACGGCCGCGCGCTGCGGATGCGCGTTGTGCGCACCCGCAGCGTCGATGGCGTCAGCGCCGCTCAGGCTGCCGGCTTGGTCAGCTTGCCGGCGATGAACTCCGACACCCATCCGAACGCCGCGCCGATGACGATCGAGAGGATCGTCGGCACGATCGCCTTGGCCGGCGTCATGTCCTTGCCCAGCAGGATCAATCCGGCGACGCAGGCAAAGCCATAGACGCACGCCGGGATCGTGGCGAGCACGCCGATGTGCGCGGCCAGCACGATGACCGCGGCGCCGATGCCGACGGCCACCGGCGCGGCCAGGGCGCCGAGCGCGCCCAACTGACCGGCCAGCATCACCGACGCCATGCCGACGACGGCGCCGAACACCATGCAGACGACGGTCTTCATCAGGCCCTCGGTCTTGCCGCCGTTGTTGAAGAAGCAGGCCCAGGCCACGAAGGCCTGCCAGATCTGTACGCCCAGCGCCGCCATCGGCCCCAGGAACAACCAGGTTGCGACGACGGCCAGCAGGCCGATCGATACCGTCAATGCCAACAGCACGCTCATGTTGTGTCTCCTCGTGATGTGAAAGAACGCGACCCATGCGCCGCATGCTCTCGCTACCTCACGGCCGGCGGATTGTTCGAAGGCCCACCGGTAACAACAAGTAAGCGTAATCCCGCGTTGCGTGTCGCCAATGTGTGCCGGAGCGGCACAGTGGGTTCGAACCTCGCCACGCAGCGTCAGGCGCTGGCGCCGCCGTGTTCGGCACGCAGCATCCTCGCTGCCTCCACCATCGCGCGCAGCTTGCCCACCGCCACCTCGCGCGGCAAATACTTCATGCCGCAGTCCGGCGCCAGGATCACGCGCTCCTTCGCGACGTAGGGCAGCGCGCGGCGGATGCGCGCAGCCACCTGCTCGGGCGTCTCGACGTTCATGTCCGACAGGTCGATGCAGCCGACCATGATCTGCTTGTCGTCGAGTTGCGCCAGCACCGAGCAGTCGAGCTGGCTCTGCGCGGTTTCGATCGAGACCTGCTTGCAGCCGCAGCCGCGCAGCTCGGGCAGGAACGAGTAGCCGCTCGGCCGCTCGTGGATGATGGCCGCGTAGCCGAAGCAGATGTGCACCGCGGTCGTGCCGCTGATGCCGTCGAGCGCGCGATTCAGCGCCTGCAAGCCGTACTGGCGCGCCTTCTCCGGCCGCGCCTGCATGTAGGGCTCGTCGATCTGCACCACGTCCGCGCCGGCGGCGAAGAGATCGCGGATCTCGGCGTTGACGGCCGTGGCGTAGTCCATCGCGGCGTCGGCGTCGCTCTTGTAGAAGTCGTTCTGTGCCTGGCAGCTCATCGTGAACGGGCCGGGCACGGTGATCTTGATCTTCTTCTTCGTGTTCGCCCTCAGGAACAGCAGGTCCTCGACCTCCACCGCATGCTTGCGGCGGATCTTGCCGACGATGCGCGGCACCGGATTCGGATGGCCCGAGCGGTCGAGCGCGCTGCCGGGGTTGTCGATGTCCACGCCTTCGAGCGCGGTGGCGAAGCGGTTGCTGTAGCTCTCGCGCCGGATTTCGCCGTCGCTGACGATGTCCAGCCCCGCGTCTTCCTGCGCGCGGATCGCGATCAGTGTCGCGTCTTCCCAGGCCTGCTGCAGATACGGCTCGGCGACGCGCCACAACTCCTTGGCGCGCACGCGCGGCGGAAATCGCCCGGCGAGCTTGGCGCGGTCGATCAGCCAATCGGGTTGCGGAAAGCTGCCGACGATGGTGGTGGGGAAGAGCATGGCGCAGGACCTCGCGGTAGGAAGGGCAGCGCGCATTGCAGCCGCCCGCGGGCGGCGCGCCCATCGGGATCGGCCCCGAGGCCCCACGCCGCCGCAGGAAAAACTGTTCTTCGCCGACACATGGCGGGGTGTGCTGCAATCGCGCCGATGAGCGTCAAACCCTTCGTCCACCAGGCCGCACCCGCGCGCGTGATCTTCGGCGCCGGCACGCTGCAGCAGTTGCCGGCGGAGGTCGATCGCCTGGGTGCGCGGCGCGTGCTGGTGCTGTCCACGCCGGGACAGCGCGCCAGCGCCGAGCGCGTGGCCGCGCTGCTGGGCACGCGCGCGGCGGGCGTCTTCGCCCAGGCGCTGATGCACGTGCCGATCGAGACGGCGCGCGCGGCGCGCGACGCGGCGCGGCGGCTCGGCGCCGACGGCACGGTGGCGATCGGTGGTGGCTCCACCATCGGCCTGGCCAAGGCGATCGCACTCGACAGCGGGCTGCCGATCATGGCCGTGCCCACCACCTACTCCGGCAGCGAGCAGACCGCGATCCACGGCATCACCGAAGGCGGCATCAAGACCACGGGCCGCGATGCGCGCGTGCTGCCGCGCACGGCCATCTACGACCCCGAACTCACGCTCGGCCTGCCCTGGTCGGTGACGGTGACGAGCGCCTTCAACGCGATGGCGCATGCCGCCGAAGGGCTGTACGCGCCCGACGGCAACCCGATCCTGGCGTTGATGGCCGAAGAGGGCCTGCGCGCCTTCGCCACCGCGTTGCCGCGCGTTCAGACCGACCCGCACGGGCTCGACGCACGCAGCGACGCGTTGTATGCCGCGTGGCTGTGCGGCTGCGTGCTCGGCGCGACCACGATGGGCCTGCACCACAAGCTGTGCCACACGCTCGGCGGCAGCTTCAACCTGCCGCATGCGGACGTGCACACCGTCGTGCTGCCGCATGCGCTGGCCTACAACGCGACCACCGCGCCCGAAGCGATGACGCGCATTTCACGCGCGCTTGGCGTGGCCGACGCCGCGCGCGGCGTGTTCGATCTGGCGCGCAACCTGGGCGCGCCGACTTCGCTGGCCGCGATCGGCATGCGCGCCGAGGGCCTAGACCGCGCCGCCGACCTCGCGGTGCAGACGCCCTACCCCAACCCGCGTCCGCTCGAGCGCAAGGCACTGCGCGCGCTGCTGCAGCGTGCGTTCGACGGGGCCGCACCCGCCGCATGATCGACAAGACCGTCCCCAGCTGCGCGGCCGCCGTCGCCGACATCGCCGACGGCGCGACGATCATGATCGGCGGCTTCGGCACCGCGGGCCTGCCCAACGAGCTGATCGACGCGCTGATCGCGCAAGGGGCGACGGGCCTGACCATCGTCAACAACAACGCCGGCAACGGCGACACCGGCCTGGCGGCACTGATCGGCGCCGGCCGCGTGCGCAAGATCATCTGCTCGTTCCCGCGCCAGGCCGACAGCCACCACTTCGACCGCGAGTACCGCGCCGGCCGCATCGAGCTCGAACTGGTGCCGCAGGGCAATCTGGCCGAGCGCATCCGCGCCGCGGGTGCGGGCATCGGCGGCTTCTTCACGCCCACCGGCTATGGCACCGAACTCGCCAAGGGCAAGGAGACACGCGAGCTCGACGGCCGCATGCAGGTGTTCGAATCGCCGATCCACGCCGACGTCGCCTTCGTCAAAGCCGAGCGCGGCGACCGCTGGGGCAACCTGACCTACCGCATGACGGCGCGCAACTTCGGACCGGTGATGGCGATGGCGGCGAAGACCACCATCGCCACGGTGCACGAGATCGTGCCGCTGGGCGCGCTCGACCCCGAGGCGATCGTGACGCCCGGCATCTTCGTGCAGCGCTTGGTGCAGATCGCGCGCAGCGTGCCGACGTAGCGACGGGGAGGCGCTCAGCGGCCGCATGGAAGCGTCGTGGTACCGCACGAAAGCCATGACACGCTGGCGACAGATCGCGCTGCGCGCGCGACATCCCCGAAGGCGCGATCGTCAACCTCGGCATCGGCCTGCCGACGATGGTGGCCAACCACCTGCCGCGCGAACGCGAGGTGATCCTGCACAGCGAGAACGGCGTGCTCGGCATGGGGCCGATGCCCGCGGCGGGCGACGAGGACTACGACCTCATCAACGCCGGCAAGGGCCCGGTGACGCTGCTGCCCGGCGGCGCTTTCTTCCACCATGCCGACAGCTTCGCGATGATGCGCGGCGGGCACCTCGACATCTGCGTGCTCGGCGCCTTCCAGGTCTCGGCCAACGGCGATCTCGCCAACTGGTCCACCGGCGCGGCCGACGCCATTCCGGCGGTCGGCGGCGCGATGGATCTGGCGGTCGGCGCGCGCAGCACCTGGGTGATGATGGAACACGTCACCAAGAGCGGCGCGCCGAAGATCGTGCGGCGCTGCAGCTATCCGCTGACGGCGCTGGGCTGCGTCGCCCGCATCTACACCGACCTCGCGGTCATCGACGTGACGGCCGAAGGGCTGGTGGTGCGCGAGATGGCGACCGGCGTCACGCTGCCCGAGCTGGCCGAGTTGACCGACGCCGAACTGCGCTGACGGCTGCGCTCACGGCATCAGCACGCTCGACCCCGTCGTCTTCCGCGCCTCCAGATCGCGATGCGCCTGCGCCGCCTCGGCCAGCGGGTAACGCTGATCGATGCGGATCTTCACCGCGCCGCTGGCGACCACCGAGAAGAGGTCGTCGGCCATCGCCTGCGTCGCCTCGCGCGTGGCGATGTGCGTGAACAGCGTCGCGCGTGTCAGGTACAGCGAGCCCTTCGGCCCGAGCATCCCGGGAGCGAACGGCGGCACCGGGCCGCTGGCGTTGCCGAAGCTTGCCATCAGGCCGAACGGCCGCAGGCAATCGAGCGAGCCTTCGAAGGTGTCCTTGCCCACCGAGTCGTAAACCACCTTCACCCCTTTGCCGCCGGTGATCGCCTTGACGCGCTCGACGAAATTTTCCTTGCGGTAGTCGATCGCATGCGCTGCGCCGTGATCGAGCGCGAGCTTGCATTTCTCGGCGCTGCCCGCGGTGGCAATGAGTTGGTAGCCCAGCGCCTTGGCCCATTGGCAGGCGATCAGGCCGACGCCGCCGGCGGCGGCATGCCAGAGCACGAAGTCGCCGCGTTGCAGGCCTTCGACCGGCAGCGTCTTCTTCAGCAGGTACTGCACCGTCAGGCCCTTCAACATCATGCCGGCCGCAGTGTCGAAGGCGATGGCGTCGGGCAGCTTGCACACCGTCTTGGCCGGCATCACGCGCAATTCGCTGTACGAGCCCGGCGGGTTGCTGGCATACGCGGCGCGGTCGCCGGCCTTCAGGTGCGTGACGCCCGGCCCCACCGCTTCGACGATGCCCGCGCCCTCCATGCCGATGCCGTGCGGCAGCGCCATCGGGTACAGGCCGGTGCGGTGATAGACGTCGATGAAGTTCAGGCCGCAGGCCTGATGGCGGATGCGGATCTCGCCGGGGCCGGGGTCGCCCACCTTCACATCGACGAGCTGCAGCACTTCGGCACCGCCGGTGGCGGCGAACTGGATGGCACGGGTCATGGCGCGGTCTCCTTCGATCGAGGGCGCGAGATTACGCGATGCGCGGCGATCGCGTAGAGCACGAGGTTGATCACGAGCACGATCGCGCCGAACAGCCACTGCGTCTCGCGTGTCAGGCCCTCGGGATAGATGGCAGCCGTCAGGTAGTGCTCGATGAAGCCGCCCTCGAAGCCGGCCTGCCCCGCCGCGCGGCGCAGCGATTGTTCCAGCGGCGTCAGCGGGCACAGACCGCCACTCCACTCGATCCACACGCCCCAGAGCGCGGCCGGCAGGTGCAGCCACGCCAGCAGCCGCGCCAGAGCACGGCAAAGCCGCCGAGCACGGCCCAGACGATGAACAGGCCGTGCAGCACCAGCAAGGCATCGGCGAGCAGCGCATGCGTCATGGCACCATCCTGCATCCGATGAAGCGACTCGTCCAAGCACCCAACATCGCGCTGGCATCGCTGTGGGCCGACCTGCTGCGCCAGGCCGGCATCGACGCCAGCGTGCAGCGCTACTTTGCGAGCAGCATCGCCGGCGACATCCCGCCCGACCAGGCGCTGCCCGAGATCTGGGTGCACGACGATGCGCAGCTCGAACGCGCGCGCACGCTGCTGCGCGAGTTGCAGCACCCGCAGTGGCGCCACTGGTTGTGCCCGGGTTGCGGCGAAACCATCGACGGACCCTTCGAGCAGTGCTGGAACTGCAATACCGTGATGCCGGCATGAGCGCCGCCGGGCCGTTCCCAAGGCGCTCGCTCCCCCTCGGGGGGACGGCGCGCAGCGCCCAGAGGGCCAGATGAGCACTGCACCCGAACCAAAGTACTTCGCCACAACGCTCGAACTGCGCCGCTGGTTCGCGCGCCATCACGCCATGCGCAGTGAACTGATGCTCGGCTACTGGAAGATCGGCAGCGGCAAGACCAGCGTGACCTGGCCCGAGTCGGTCGACGAAGCGCTCGCCGTCGGCTGGATCGACGGCGTGCGCAAGCGCCTGGACGATATGCGCTACGTCATCCGCTTCACGCCGCGCAAGGCGACGTCGATCTGGAGCGCAGTCAACATCGCGCGCGTCGCTGCGCTCGAGGCCGACGGCCGCATGACCGACGCCGGCCGCACCGCCTTCGCCGCGCGCCGCGAGAGCAAGAGCGGCGTCTATTCGTTCGAGCAGCGCAGCATCGAGTTGCCGCACGAGTACGAGCGCATGCTTCGAGCCGACCGCTCCGCCTGGGCCGACTGGCAGCGCCGTACGCCGTCGTACCGCAAGGCCGCGATCTGGTGGGTGGTGAGCGCCAAGCAGGAAGCCACGCGAGCGCGGCGTCTGGCGAAGTTGATCGAGTGCAGCCAGAGCGGCGAGGGCTTGCCGCAGCTGGTGAAGTACCGATGACGCTGACGCCACGACTGGCGCTGCTGCTGACGCTGCCGCCGCTGATGTGGGCCGGCAACGCGGTCGTCGGCCGCGCGATGGTGGGACACGTGCCACCGCTGGCGCTGAACGCGCTGCGCTGGATGCTGGCCGCCGCGATCCTCGCGCCCATCGCGCTGCGCACGTGGCGCATCGGGCGCGACACTGCCGCGATCCGTGCCGCCTGGGGCTACCTGTTCGCGCTCGGCACGCTCGGCGTCGGCGCGTTCAACGCGCTGCAGTACCTGGCGCTCGTCACGTCGACGCCGCTCAACGTGACGCTGATCAACGCCTCGATGCCGCTGTGGATGCTCTTGGTCGGCGCGCTGGCCTACGCGCAGCGGCCGACGCCGCATCAACTCGCCGGCGCCCTGCTGTCGTTGGCCGGCGTCGCCACGGTGCTGACGCGCGGCCACTGGACCGCACTGGCCGACGTGCGTCTGGTGATCGGCGACGCGCTGATGCTGCTGGCCGTGATCGGCTGGGCGATCTACAGCTGGCTGCTGGTGCGGCCGCCCGCTTCGATGCGCGCGCCGCAGCGGCCTGGTTGGGATTGGGCCACGTTCCTGTTCGTGCAGACCCTGTTCGGCCTGGTCACCGCGGGCGCAGCCGCGCTCGTCGAGCACGGCGTCGGCACGCATGCGCCGATCGAGTGGACGAGCCCGAAGGTACTGGCCGCGCTCGGCTTCGTCGCCATCTTCCCTTCGCTCGTCGCCTACCGCTGCTGGGGCCTGGGCGTGGCGCAGGCCGGGCCGACGCTCGCCGCCTTCTTCGTCAACCTTTCGCCGCTGTTCGCCGCGCTGCTTTCGGCCACGCTGCTGGGCGAAGCGCCGCAGGGCTTTCACGCGCTGGCCTTCGTGCTGATCGTCGCCGGCATCGTGATCTCCGCAATCGGCACGACGCGCCATCACAATGCAGGCCCATGACGACGCTTGCCCTGATCGCCGCCATCGACCGCCGCCACGCCCTCGGCCGCGACGGTGCCCTGCTCTGGCGTGAGAGCGATGACCAGAAGCACTTCCGCCGCGTGACGATGGGCTGCCCGGTGATCATGGGCCGCAAGACCTGGGATTCGGTGCCGGCGCGCTTTCGGCCGCTGCCGGGGCGGCGCAACATCGTGCTGACGCGCGATGCATCGTGGCAGGCAGTCGGCGCCGAACGCGCCGTGTCGCTCGATGCCGCACTGGCGCTCGTGGCCGGCGCCGACAAGGTGTTCGTCATCGGCGGCGGCGAGCTCTATGCGCTGGCGCTGCCGCGCGCCGACGAACTGGTGCTGACCGAGATCGACGGCACGTTCGATGGCGCCGACACCTTCTTCCCCGCTTTCGACCGCTCGCACTTCATCGAGACCGCGCGCGAGCCGCGCCGCACGGCCGACGGCACGCACTACGCTTTCGTCAGCTATCGGCGTCGCCCTTCGGCGTGACAATGCTGCAATGAAACTCGCGTTGTCCCGCGCCATCCCGAGGCATCTCGCGGTTTGGTGGACGAATAGCGAGCCTGCGCGTCGATCGAAGTTCATGCCGACCACTCGCGCGTCGACGGTGAACCCGCCGCGCGCCAGGATTTGATGCAAGAAATCCCCCTCGAATCCAGCGTCGGTTGTCCCTTGATCGTCGCCTAGAGTTTCGATCACAGTACCGGACCACCACGGCGATCCCGCACCACAGCGCCCTGCCCTCAATGCCCACGGACGACTTGCCACGCGTGCTCGCGCGCCTGCCTACCGTCCTCGAGATCACCGGCATGGGTCGCTCGACGATCTACCGTTGGATCGCTGAAGGTTCGTTGCCGGCGCTGGTGCGCCCTCAAGGCACGCTTGCGGTTGCCGCTCGGAGCGCGGGTCCCGGTTGGCGCCTCGTCCGAAGCGAAGCCGACTTTTCGGACAGGCCGGGCGTCAGTGCGTTAAAAGAAGCTGGTTGTATTTTTAACGCCTAGAGCGCACACTCAGCCATGCCCACTCGACGCCCGATCACGGCGACCCCCCGCAAAGCCGCGCCCACCGCAAAGAGGCCTCGCCCTGCGTCGCGGCAAGTAGCTGCCCCTTCCCAGGCACCCAGCATCGCGCAGGAGATTGGCCGACGCATCACCGCAGCCCGCAAAGCCAACCCGGGGCGCGTGCACACGCCTTTCGACTTCCTCGATCTCGGTTCGCCCCACAGCGTCGGCATGGCGCTGATGCGCTTGGTCCGCAGCGGTGCCTTGCGTCGCCTGGCACGTGGCCTCTACGACGTGCCGCGCCAGCATCCCCTGCTCGGTGAACTGCAACCCAGTGCCGACGAGATCGTGCAAGCGCTGTCGCGCCGTGAGGGTGCATTGGTGCAGCCGGCGCAGGCCATGGCCGCCAATCTGCTGAGCCTGTCGGAGCAGGTGCCCGTGCGCGTCATCTACGAAACCGATGGACCAAGCCGCACCGTGAAGATCGGCTCGCAGACGATTCAACTCAAGCATCGCCCGCCACGCCAGGTGCGCAGCGCCAGCCCGATGAGCAACCTCGTTTTCGCGGCCCTGCGCAGCGTGGGCAAAGCCAACGTCAACGAGGCCAGGGTCGCGCATCTGCGCAAGACGCTATCGGCGAAGGATCGCGCTGCCCTGTTGAAAGACCTGCCGCTGGCACCGGCCTGGATGCACCCGCACCTTCGTTTCATCGCGACACCGCAGCAGCGACTCGAGCCCTCGGTGAAGGCGACGAAGCGGCGCACGCAAGCAGCCTGAGCACGCCCGCGCGATGATCCCCTTCTCCACCCTGCCACCTGCGGAACGAGCGCTGATCGTCAACGAGGCAGCCGGCCGCCTGGGGCTGGTGCCGGTGATCGTCGAGAAAGACTTCTGGGTCTGCTGGACGCTCGGTCGCATCTTCGAGGTCGAGGCCGTCGCTCCGCATGTCGTGTTCAAGGGCGGCACCTCGCTGTCGAAGGTGTTCGGCGCGATTCAACGCTTCTCTGAAGACATCGACCTCGCCGTCTCACCGCAAGCGCTGGGCTTCAAGACGGCAGAACTCGACGAAGCGCCTTCGGCCAGTCAGCGCCGAAAGCGTGTGCAAGCGCTCGAAGCCGAGTGCGAGCGATGCGTGTCGGACCGCTTTCGACCGGCGCTCGAAGCTGCCATCGCGGCCAGGCTTGGCCCCCCGCAGCATCACGAATAGCTGGCTGCGCTACGAGATCGACGCGCTCGCCGGCACACCGAACTTGCTGTTTACATATCCGTCCGCGCTCGCGCTGGCCGGTGGCTACATCGCCAAGCAGGTGAAGCTGGAGTTCGGCGCCCTGACCGATCAGCAGCCCACCGGAACGCACAGCATCGCCGCCCTGCTGGCCCAGACACCTGGCGTCGATCTGGCGAGCGCTTACGAGGATCTGCAAGCGAGCGTCGTTGCGCTGGAGATCACGCGAACATTCTGGGAGAAGGCGACGATCCTGCATGCGGAGCACCACCGCCCGCTGAACCTGCCGATCCGTGACCGCTTCGCCCGCCACTACGCAGACTTCGAGGCGCTGTGGCGCCACGCGAGCCGTGCAGATGCGCTCGCCAGACTCGACTTGCTCGATGACGTGGTGCGCCACAAGAGCCGCTTCTTCTCGTCAGGCTGGACCCACTACGAGACCGCCAGGCCAGGGACGTTCAGGCTCGTTCCGCCAGCCGCGCGCCATGCCGCGTTGGCAAGGGACTATGCGACGATGGCGCCGATGCTCATCGGCGCGCCGATCGAGTTCGATGTGATGTTGCAGCGCCTTCAGGTCGCAGAACAACAGCTCAACGATGGGAGCCAGTTTCGCCTCAACAACATCAACGGCAAATATCGATGAAACTCGCGACCTGGAACGTCAACTCGTTGGCCGTGCGCCTGCCGCAACTGCTCGACTGGCTGGCTGCGCACCAGCCCGACGCCATCGTGCTGCAGGAAACCAAGCTCACCGACGACAAGTTCCCGCATGCCGAGATCGAGGGTGCAGGCTACCGCGCGCACTGGTTCGGCCAGAAGACCTACAACGGCGTTGCGCTGCTGTCGAAGCTCGAAGCGATCGATGTCGTGCGCAACATCCCGGGCTTTGCGGACGACATGGCGCGGGTGATCGCCGGCACCGTCGATGGCGTGCGCATCGTCGGCGGCTACTTCCCCAACGGCCAGGCGCCGGGCAGCGACAAGTTCGAATACAAGATGCAGTGGTTGCGCGCGCTGCGCGACTGGCTGCGCGAGGAAATCGCGCTGCACCCGAAGCTGGTGCTCCTGGGCGATTTCAACATCGCCCCGGAAGACCGCGACGTGCATGACCCCGTGGCCTGGGCCGGGCAGATCCATTGCACGCCGGAAGAGCGCGAGCACTTCCGGCAACTCTGCGGTCTCGGCCTGGTCGATGCGTTCCGTCTCTTCGAGCAGCTGCCGAAGTCGTGGTCGTGGTGGGACTACCGCAACCTCGCCTTCCGCAAGAACCAGGGGCTGCGCATCGACATCATCCTGGTCAGCCAAGCGCTGAAGGCAGCCGTGCGCGAATGCGCCATCGACAAGCTGCCGCGCAAGAACGAACGGCCGAGCGACCACGCGCCGGTGTGGGCGCGCATCGAGTGAGGAGACGCACGTGAGCAGCACCGCAACCCGACGCACCCAGGTGGCCATCATCGGCGCCGGCCCCTCGGGCCTGCTGCTCGGCCAGTTGCTGCACAAGGCTGGCATCGACGCGGTGATCGTCGAGCGCCAGAGCGGCGAGTACGTGCTCGGCCGCATTCGCGCCGGCATCCTCGAGCAGGTCACGACCGATCTGCTCGACGAAGCCGGCGTCGGCGCGCGCATGCGTGCCGAAGGCCTGGTGCACGACGGCTTCGAGATGCTGTTCGGCGGCGCGCGACACCGCGTCGATCTGCAGCACCTGACCGGCGGCAAGAAGGTGATGGTCTATGGCCAGACCGAACTGACGCGCGACCTGATGGACGCGCGCCGCGCCGCAGCATTGCCGACGGTGTACGAGGCGAAGAACGTCTCGGTGCATGGCTTCGACGGCACCTCGCCGCGTGTCAGCTACGAGCACGCCGGCACGACGCACGAACTCGCGTGCGACTTCATCGCCGGTTGCGACGGCTTTCACGGCGTGTGCCGCGCCAGCGTGCCGCGCAGCGCGCTCACCGAGTACGAGAAGGTCTATCCCTTCGGCTGGCTCGGCCTGCTCTCGGACACGCCGCCGGTGCACCATGAGCTGATCTACGTCAACAGCGCGCGCGGCTTCGCGCTGTGCTCGCAGCGCAGCGCCACGCGCAGCCGCTACTACCTGCAGGTGCCGCTGACCGACCGCATCGAGGAGTGGAGCGACGACGCCTTCTGGCAGGAGCTGCGTTTGCGTCTCGACGAGAAAGGACGTGCCGATCTGGTCACCGGCGCGTCGATCGAAAAGAGCATCGCGCCGCTGCGCAGCTTCGTCACCGAGCCGCTGCGCTTCGGGCGCCTGTTCCTCGCCGGCGACGCCGGCCACATCGTGCCGCCGACCGGGGCCAAGGGCCTGAACCTCGCAGCCACCGACGTCAAGTTCCTGTCGCAGGCCCTGATCGAGCACTACCGCTTGCGCAGCGATGCCGGCCTCGACGGCTACTCGCAACGTTGCCTGCGCCGCATCTGGCGCGCCGAGCGCTTCTCGTGGTGGTTCACCTCGCTGATGCACCGCTGGCCCGACGATGGCCCCATCAGCGCCAAGTTCCAGGACGCCGAGCTCGACTACCTGATGCACTCCGAAGCGGGGCTGCGAACGATCGCCGAGAACTACGTCGGGCTGGCGTTGAACTTTGCGGAATGAGCGGCGCACCCAGCGGGGCGCCGCTCAATCGTCCAGGCCCAACTCCTGGATCTTGCGCGTGATGGTGTTGCGGCCGATGCCCAGGCGTTGAGCTGCCTCGATGCGCCGGCCGCGCGTGGTTGAGAGCGCGGTGACGATGAGCTGCGCCTCGAAGCGGCGTGTCAGCGTTTCCCAGACTTCAGGGGCACCGGCGTCGAGCAGCGCGCGGGCTTCGCGTTCGAGGTCGGCGAGCCAGCCGGCGCCGGCCTGGGTGACGGCGACGGGCTTGGCCACGACCGGCGCGTCGGCCGTGCTCGCGGCCGACGGCGGTGCAGCAGGCGCACCATCAGGCACCGCGGCGCCCTCCTCGCTCATCAACTCCGGCGGCAAATCCTTGGCCTCGATCACCTGCGTCGGCGCCATCACCGTCAGCCAGTGGCACAGGTTCTCGAGCTGGCGCACGTTGCCGGGGAAGTCGAAGGCGGCGATCCTCGCCAGCGCCGCGTCCGACAGGCGCTTGGCATCGACGCCGAGTTCCTTCGCGCTCTTCTGCAGGAACTGGCGCGCCAGCAGCGGAATGTCGTCGCTGCGTTCGCGCAGCGGCGGCAGGCGCAGGCGGATGACGTTGAGTCGATGGAACAGGTCTTCCCGGAACGCGCCGTCGCGCACGCGCTTTTCGA
Source organism: uncultured beta proteobacterium (assembly GCA_963738605.1). GTDB lineage: Bacteria > Pseudomonadota > Gammaproteobacteria > Burkholderiales > Burkholderiaceae_C > CADEEN01. Next base: position 47,443 of record CAVTXG010000010.1, on the reverse strand, counting down.
GGTTCTGGTGCGTGGCGGCGATCACGCGCACGTTGGCCTTCAAGGGTTGATGGCCGCCGACGCGGTAGAACTGACCGTCACTCAAGACGCGCAGCAATCGCGTCTGCAGGTCGAAGGGCATGTCGCCGATTTCGTCCAGGAACAGCGTGCCGCCTTCGGCCTGTTCGAAGCGGCCGCGCCGCATCGTCTGTGCGCCGGTGAAGGCACCGCGCTCGTGGCCGAAGAGTTCGCTCTCCAGCAAGTCTTTTGGAATGGCTGCGGTATTGATCGCAACGAACGGGCCGTTGGCGCGCGGGCTGTGCTTGTGCAGCGCGCGCGCGACGAGTTCCTTGCCGCTGCCGCTTTCGCCGGTGACGAGCACGGTGACCTGGCTCTGGCTCAAACGGCCGATGGCGCGAAACAGGTCCTGCATCGCCGGCGCCTGGCCGAGGATCTCGGGCGTGTCGCCGACGCGGTCGGCAGCCACCGCTTCGCGCAGGCTTTCCTCGACGGCGCGGCGGATCAGCTCGACGGCCTTGGGCACGTCGAAGGGTTTGGCCAAATACTCGAAGGCGCCGCCCTGGAATGCGGAGACTGCGCTGTCGAGATCGGAATACGCAGTCATCACGATCACCGGCAGCCCCGGATGCTTCTCCTTGATCTTTGCCAGCAATTCCAGACCCGAGCCGCCGGGCATGCGGATGTCGCTGACGAGCACTTGCGGTTCTTCGTCGGCCAATGCGCCGAGCACGTCACGCGCGTTGGAGAAGCTGCGCACCGCGAACTGCTCGCGTGCCAGCGCACGTTCGAGCACGAAGCGGATGGATTGATCGTCGTCGACGACCCAGATGTCTTTCATGCGCTCCTTGTCTGGCCTGTCAAGGCAAAGGAATCAGGACCGTGAACACCGTTCGGCCCGGCGCGCTTTCGCATTCGATCGTACCCTGGTGCTGCTGCACGAAGGTCTGAGCGAGTGTCAGCCCGAGTCCCGATCCGCCCTCGCGTCCCGTCACCAGCGGATAGAAGATGCGATCGCGGATCGAGTCGGGCACGCCGGGCCCGTTGTCCTCGATATGCAATTCGAGTGCCAGTCGCCAGCGCTGCTTACCGATGGTGACCTGCCGGCCGATGCGCGTGCGCAGGATCAGCGCCGCGTCGCCCACGGCGATGCGCCCGCTCATCGCCTGGCAGGCATTGCGCGCGATGTTCAGCACGGCCTGGATCAACTGCTCTCGGTCGCCGCGAAACTCGGGGATCGAGATGTCGTAGTCGCGCCGCAGCTCGATGCCGCGCGGGTGTTCGGCCGCGAGCAAGGTGCGCACGCGCTCGCAGACCTCGTGGATGTTGACGTCGTCCACCACATGGGCGTGGCGGTGCGGCAGCAGCAAGCGATCGACCAGCGCCTGCAGGCGGTCGGCTTCCTTGATGACCACCTGCGTGTAGTCGATCAGTTCGCGACGCGTGGGAAACAGCGCATCAAGCTCCATCTCGAGCAATTGCGCCGCTCCGCGGATGCCGCCCAGCGGATTCTTGATCTCGTGGGCGAGGTTGCGCACCAGCTCCTTGTTGGCCTCGGCCTGCGTCGCCGCGCGCTCTTCTCGATCCTGCCGGGTCTGCTGCTCGATCTCGATCATCTCGACGAGCACGCGGTCGTCGCGCTCGGTCTGGTTGACGATGACGTGCACCGGCAGCAGTTCGGGCGCGGTGCCGGCGTTGCCGGCCGCACTCGGCGGACGCTTCAGTGCCGTCTCGAAGCGGCTGGTGGCGATGCGGTTGGCGGCCACCGAGTCGAGCGTTTCCTGCAGCGCCGGTCCGTCGACCACCCACTCGGTCAGCCGCGTGTCGAGCATGGCGCGCCGCGGCACGCCCAGCAGGTTCTCGAAGCTGGCGTTGGCATGCAGCACGCGGCCGTCGGGCGCGACCAGCGCCACCAGCGTGGCCAGCAGGTCGAACGCGTCCAGGCCCGCGTTCAATGGAGCCCCTCGGCGGACGAATACGTCCGCCGATCCCCCGAGGGGATCGGGGCCGGCTTGGGAGCGGCCCGGCGCTCGGCCCCAAGCCCCTCGGCACGCGAGTGCGTCCTCCGATTCCCCAAGGGACTGGGGCCGGCGTGGGAGCAGCCCGGCGCTCGACCCCGCGCGCCTACTGCGGTCGGGGGGCAGCGCCGGTCTGCTGCAGCTTCGAGAGCTCGCGCCGAAGCGCGGCGACGTTGGCCTGCTTGCGCGTGATGGCGGCGCGCATCTCCTCGACGCGATCGAGGTAGCGCTGGTAGTTGCGCTCCTCGCCGCGGCGCTCGGGCTCGCCGTTGTTGAATTCCTTCTGCAACGCCGCCAGCGCTTCTTCCTCGCGCTTCAACTCGGCTTCGAGGATGGCGCGGGCATCGCTGTCGCGTGCGCGCTGCTCCTTCGCATCGACCTTGCTGCCTTCGGGCTTGGCGCCGTTGGGCGGTGTTCCCGCCTGCGGCGCGCGTTTGGGCGGCGAGACGATGGTGATGGGCGCGCCCTCGATCGTGCGGCAGTTGCGCTCCTTGGCTTCCTTGTCCGAGATCTCGCTCGTATAGACATTGCCGGGGCAGCGATAGACGGTGCCGCCCTGGGCCCAGGCCACCGAGACGGGCAAGGCGAGCAGCAGGCAGGCAGTGAAGTTGCGCATGGTCATGGCCAAACGCATTGTGGCCCAGCGCGGTGCACCCAAGAAAAAGGGCGGCCCGCGCCGCCCTGTCCTGCTTCGGGGTTTCGTGACCGCCTGCTCGGATTGCAAGTTGAACCGGCTTCGCCGGGCAACTTGCACCCCCAAACCCTGATCTGGGGGCGGGCCGGGCAAGCCCGGCCCTCGGGGCACTCACAGCGAGTAGTACATGTCGAACTCGACCGGGTGGGTGGTCATGCGGAATCGCGTCACCTCCTGGGTCTTGAGCTCGATGTAGGCGTCGATGTAGCTGTCGGTGAAGACGCCCCCCTTGGTGAGGAAGGCGCGATCCTTGTCCAGGTACTCGAGCGCCTGGTCCAGGCTGTGGCACACGGTCGGGATCTTCGCGTCCTCTTCCGGCGGCAGGTGGTACAGATCCTTGGTGGCGGCCTCGCCCGGGTGGATCTTGTTTTCCACGCCGTCGAGCCCCGCCATCAGCATCGCCGCAAAGCCGAGGTACGGATTGCAGGTGGGATCGGGGAAGCGCACTTCGATGCGGCGGCCCTTCGGATTGGGAACGTACGGAATGCGCACGGAAGCCGAACGGTTGCGCGACGAGTACGCGAGCTTCACCGGCGCTTCGAAGCCCGGCACCAGGCGCTTGTAGCTGTTGGTGCCCGGGTTGGTGATGGCGTTCAGCGCGCGTGCGTGCTTGATGATGCCGCCGATGTAGAACAGCGCGAACTCGGACAGGCCCGCGTAGCCGTCGCCGGCGAACAGGTTCTTGCCGCCCTTCCACACGCTCTGGTGCACGTGCATGCCGCTGCCGTTGTCGCCGACCACGGGCTTGGGCATGAAGGTCGCCGTCTTGCCGTAGGCGTGGGCCACGTTGTGGATGATGTACTTCTGCAGCTGCAGCCAGTCGGCGCGCTGCACCAGCGTGCTGAACCGGGTGCCGATCTCGCACTGCCCCGGCGCCGCCACTTCGTGGTGATGCACTTCCACCGGAATGCCCATCTGCTCGAGCAGCAGGCACATCTCGCTGCGCATGTCCTGCAGGCTGTCGACCGGCGGCACCGGGAAGTAGCCGCCCTTGACCGCCGGGCGGTGCGCGCGGTTGCCGCCTTCGATCTTCTCGCCGGTGCTCCACGGCGCTTCTTCGCTGTCGATCTTGACGAAGCAGCCGGACATGTCCACGTTCCAGCGCACCTGGTCGAAGATGAAGAACTCGGGCTCGGGGCCGAAGTAGGCGGCGTCGCCGATGCCGCTGCTCTTCAAGTAGGCCTCGGCGCGCTTGGCCAGCGAGCGCGGGTCGCGCTCGTAGGGCTTGCCGTCGCCGGGCTCGAGCACGTCGCAGCTCAGGATGAGCGTCGGCTCTTCGAAGAACGGATCGACGTTGGCGGTGTTCGGGTCGGGCATCAGCAGCATGTCGCTGGCCTCGATGCCCTTCCAGCCGGCGATCGACGAGCCGTCGAAGGCGTGACCGCCGCTGAATTTGTCTTCGTCGAAGTGCGACACGGGCACGGTGACGTGTTGTTCCTTGCCGCGGGTGTCGGTGAAGCGGAAATCGACGAACTTGATGTCGTTGTCCTTCACCATCTTCATCACGTCGGCGACGGTCTTGTTGGCCATGTCAGGCGCACTCCTGGGTCGTTATGGGTTGGGGAGGTGGGGGAAAGCGCAGCAATCTAGCAGAAAGCATGCCCGTGGCCGGTGCGCGGCCGGCAGGGCCGCCTTCTGCCTTCTCTCTGCGCGCACCATCATCAGGCAGATGATGGCGCCGATGTGGTGCGCTTCAGCGCACCAGCTCGGGGCCGAGGGCAGCGCCGATGGAAGCCAGGCCGGCGCGCAGCTGCGCGTAGGCAGCTTCCACAGCGGCCGTCGCGCCCTTGACGCCGAGCTCGATGTGGCGGCCGTACTGCGGATGATCGACGCTGGGCAAGGAGAAGACGCGCACGCCGGCGTGCTCGCGCTCGATCGCTTCCATCAACGGTGTCAGCGCCGCTTCCATCGCGCCGAAGACGATCACCGATTTCTCGGTCTGCACCTGCGTGCCGTGCAGGTGGCGATAGCGCGTGTCCAGCAGCGCTTCGATCATCGGATGCGCCATCACCGGAAAGCCCGGCACGAAGTGCACGTCGTCGATGGAGAAACCCGGGATCTTGTTGAACGGGTTGGCGATGATCTGCGCGCCGGCCGGGAACACGCCCATGTTCAGGCGGTGGATGTTGTCGGGCCGATCGGGCTCGTAGGTCTCGCCGCGCTCGCGCGCCGTGTCGGCCATGCGCTCGCGGATCAGCGCTTCGGCTTGCGGATGCAGCACGAGTTCGCGCTGCAAGGCGGCAGCTGCGCACTGACGCGTGTGGTCGTCGGGCGTCGCGCCGATGCCACCGCAACTGAAGACGATGTCGCCGCTGGCGAAGGCATGCGTCAACGCTTCGGTGATGAGCGCGCGATCGTCGCCGACGTAGCGCGCCCATGTCAGCGCCAGGCCACGCGCGGCGAGCAGCTCGATCACCTTCGGCAGGTGGCCGTCCTTGCGTTTGCCGGAGAGGATTTCGTCGCCGACGATGATCAGGCCGAACTTGGCACCCCCCCGGAGCGGCTTCGCCGCTCCCCCCCAGGGGGGCGACGCCAGTGGCCCGGCAGAGCCGGATCCACGGCGTCCGCTCGGCAACTCTTCAGTCACCGCATGTTGCCCGTGTGCCCAAGGCTGTACCGCCCCGGGATCGGCCACAGCGTCAGCCCATGCGGCTCGGCGCCGACCTTGATCTGCTCGACGGCGCCGTTGCTCTGTGTGTCGAAGCGATAGACCACGTCGTCGTAGCGCGCCGCCAGCCAGAGGTAGCGGCCGTCGGCGCTGATGTTGCCCATGTCGGGGCTGCCGCCGCCGGGGATGCCCCAGCGCGCGACGACCTTGTCGCTGGCGAAGTCGATCACGGCGACGCTGCCGTTGCCGTTCTTCGGGCCATGGATCAAGTGCGAGCCGCGATTGGCGACATACAGCTGCTTGCCGTCGCGGCTCGGGTACAGGCCGTGCGTGCCGAGGCCCGTGGCGACGAAGCCGGTCTTGGTGAACGACTCGCCATCGACGACGTGCACGCCGTCGGCATGCATGTCGGCGATGTAGAACTTCTTGCCGTCGGGCGAGATGCGGATGTCCTGCGGCATGCCCTTCTTCACCGTACAGAGTTCGGTCTCGCCCGGCTCCCACACTTGCCCGGGCTTCAGCTTCACGGTCTTGAAGCGCGTCTCGGGCATCGAGAGCTTCAAGTAGCCGAGCACCTTGCGGTTGACGAGATCGACCTTGGCCAGCGTGCCGGCGAACTCGCAGGTGAAGATCGCGTACTTGCCGTCGATCGAGAAGTCGGCGTGATTCACGCCGGGGCAGCCCGGCACGTGAATCTCGTACTGCAGCGCCATCGTCTGCGGGTCGCGGAAATCCAGGCGCTTGCGTGCTTCGGCGACGACGATCGCGCTCTTGCCGTCGGGCGAGTAGTACATGTTGTACGGGTCATCGACGTTGATCGCCTTGCCCGGCTTGCCGCTCTTCGGATCGATCGGCGTCAGGCTGCCCTTGTCGGTGCGCTCGGCATTGTTGGTGACCCACAGCGTCTTCAGATCCCACGACGGCACGATGTGCTGCGGCCCGATGCCGACCTTGAAGCGATCCACCACCTTCATCTGCGCCGGGTCGATCACATAGACGTCGCCGCTGCGCAGGTTGGGCACGTAGACACGCGGCAGATCGCCGGCGATCGCCGCGACCACCTTGCCGGCGCCCTGCTCGCTGTACAGGTTCTTCGCATCGACCACGGGCGGCATGCCGGCGACCGTGGCCACCGCCGGCGTGGCTGGCACCGAAGGCGCCGGCGGGGCTGCCGGAGCCGCCACCGGCGGGCTGGCAGCGCCGGTCTGTGCGGTGGCCACCCAGGCAGCGCCCGCCACTGCCGTCGCTGCGGCGGCGAGCGCCGCAAATTTCATTCGATTGCCTTGCACGAGTTCCTCGCTCTTGAATTCACGGCCGCGATTGTCGCGCGAGCGCGCGCCGGACCGCGGTAACCGATTCCTGCACGATGCGATCGGCGATCGCTGCGCCCTGCTCGGCCGTCGCGGCGCGCGGGTCGCCGACGGCGCCGTCGCCTTGCGCCGACGGCAAGCGTGCACGTGCCACGTCGGCGCGCACGGCCGATGCGGTCAGCGCCAGCGTCAGCGCCGTGTCGTCGCGCCCGGCGTGCTCGCCGATGCGCGACGCACGGTAGTACTCGGGCAGCGCGTGCACGCGCGGCACGCGCGCGGCGACGCGATCCAGGCTCGCGCGATAACCGCCGTGGTCGCCGAGCAGCACGACATCCTTCAGCCCGGCGCGCTGCAGACTGCGCGCCGTGCCTTCGAGCGTGGCTTCGAAGGCAGCCGCGGGAATGCTGATCGTGCCGGGCCAGCGCATGTGCTCGCTCGGCGGATCGATGCGGCCCTCGGGCACGTAGGCCAGCACCGGCGCCACCAATGCATTGCCGAGCTCGCGCGCGATGCGCTCGGCCAGCACCCGCACGCGCAGGTTGTGCTTGCCCAGCGCCATGTGCGGCCCGTTCTGCTCGGTGCCGCCGATCGGCACGAGCACGGTCGTCGTGCCCGCGGCGACGCGATCGCGCAGCTCGGGCCAGGTCAGCGACTCCAGATCGACGCTGGGTGCCGCGCGAGCCAACGAGAGCGCGCCCAGCAGCAAAACACCGAGCATGAAGCGCGCACCGCCCAAGCAAGCGCCGCGGATCTGGCTCCGCCAGGCCGCTGGCGCTGCCCCTCGAGGGGGAGCGGCGAAGCCGCTCCGGGGGTGAGCCGATTACTCGTCGTCGCCACCCAGGATGCCGCCCAGCAACCCGCCGCCAACCATGCCGCCGAGCACCGAGCCTTCCTCACGCGAGCCGCCGCGTTGCGGCGCTGCCGCGAACACGCGCGAGGCCAGGCGCGAGAACGGCAGGCTCTGCAGCCACACCGTGCCCGGGCCTGTGACCTTGGCGAAGAACAGGCCCTCGCCGCCGAACAGGGCCGTCTTGATCTTGCCCACGTACTGGATCTCGAAGTTCACGTTCGAGGTCATCGCGACGACGCAGCCGGTGTCGATGAAGAGCGTTTCGCCGCCCTGCAGGTCGCGCTTCAACACCGTGCCGCCGGCATGCACGAAGGCCAGGCCATCGCCTTCGAGCTTCTGCATGATGAAGCCTTCGCCGCCGAAGAAGCCGACGCTGAGCTTCTTCTGAAGGTAGATGCCGAGCGAGACGCCGCGCGCCGCGCACAGGAACGCGTCCTTCTGGCAGATCAGCGTGCCGCCCATCTGCCGCAGGTCCATCGGCATGATCTTGCCGGGGTACGGCGCGGCGAAAGCGACGCGCTGCTTGGTGCGCGCGTTGTTGGTGTAGACGGTGGTGAAGAGCGATTCGCCGGTGACCAGACGCTTGCCGGCGCCGAGCAGCTTGCCGAAGAGGCCACCGCCCTGGTTGGCCGAACCGTCGCCGAACACCGTGTCCATCGCGATGCCGGCGTCCATGAACATCATGCTGCCGGCTTCGCCGATGGCGGCCTCGCCGGGGTCGAGCTCGACCTCGACGAACTGCATCTCCGAGCCCTTGATCTCGTAGTCGACGACGTCCATGGCCATGACGGTACCTCTCTCTCACGCGGTTGATGATGACGAGCGCGAAAGTCTAGCGGCTGCCGTCGAGCGACGAGTCAACGCGCGCCGAACGGCCGCAGCCGCTCGGCGGCCGGCACCTGCGCGTCGCCTTCGAGCTCGATCGCCACCTGCGTGCAGACTGCGCGGCACAACGTCGCCACGCGCTCGCTCTGCAGGCGGTAGTAGATCTGCGTGCCATCGCGGCGTTTGCTCAGCACGCCGCTGCGGTAGAGCGTGGCCAGGTGCTGCGACATGTTGGGCTGCGTCGTCTCGATCTCGCCGAGCAGCTCGCTGACGTTCTTCTCGCCGTTGCACACCGCGCTGATGATCTTCAGGCGGATCGGCGTGGCCAGCAGCGAGAACAACTCGGCGGCCGACTCGAAGACGGCGTCGGCGTCGCCGCCTGGTGCATTCGACTGCGGTGCCCTGCTTCGGTCCATCGTTATGAAGTTTATCAGCGCGGTGCGCGTGCCGGCTGCTGCTCCATCAGCAGGTAGGTGTTGTAGGCGTTCATGCGGTTGGCCGCCTTGAACAGCGGCAGGTGCTCGAAGCGCGACCAGTCGGCGCGGGCATAGGCGTCTTCGAATGGTTCGAGCTGGGCCGCGGCCTCGCCCATGGTCTTGCGCAGGTGCACGAGGTAGTCGCGGGTGAGCTGCAGATCGGCGCCGGGGTCGGTGGACAGCGGGCCGTGGCCCGGCACCAGGATCGCCGGCCGATCGTCGGCCAGGCGATCCAGCGAGGCGATCCAGGCGCTGCTGTCGGCCGTGCCGACGAAGGGCACGCGGCCGCGGAACACCAGGTCGCCGGCGAACAGCACGCGCGCGCGCTCGACGAACACCGCCAGATCCTCGCTGGTGTGTGCCGGCCCGACGTGGCGCAGTTGCAGGCGCTCGCCGCCGAGCACGAGCACGGTATCGCGGTCGATCCAGCGGTCGGCGGCGATCAGGCGCGTCTTCGCATCGACCCAGGGCGCGAGTTCGGCGCGGCTGGCTTCGAGGCGGCGCTGCGCCGCCTCCGATGCGAGGTACTCGCGCCCGCCGACATGCGCGATGACCTGCGCGCCACGCGCCTTGAAGGCCTGCAGGCCGTAGATGTGGTCGGCGTGGTAATGCGTGACGATGACCCAGCGCAGCGGCTGGCGCGTCACGCGGCAGATCGCGCCGATCAGCTCCTCGGCCAGCGCCGGCGAGCCGAGCGCGTCGATCACGATCACCCCGGCGCGCGTGACGACGACGCCGGCGTTGGAGATGAAGTTGCGATTGGCGGACGAACCCAGCGCGGCCTCGCCCTCGACGAACCAGATGCCGGGCGCGACCGGCTGCAGGCGCAGCGGCGCGGGAGGTATCGCTCGCGCCGCGCGCAGCGGCGACATCGTCGCCAGCCCCGTTGCCGCGACGAAGCCGCGCCGCCGCATCGCCATCAAGGCTTGATGTAGGCCGCGCCCTGGAACTGCAGCTTGGCAATACGCGCCACGCCCGAGGGCGTGAAGTCCGCTTCCTGGATGAACTGCTCCTTCTTCAGGTTGCGGTTCTTCAGGGTGATCTCGCAGATCTCGAAGGCAACGCCGCGCGCCTTGAGCGCGGCCACCGGCCCGGCAAAGGCGCCGCCGTTGGCATCTTTCGCGCCTTCCATCAGGAAGTCCACGCCGTTGGCATGCGTGACCACGATGATCTTGGTTGCCGGCTCGGTGTCGAGATGGTTGCGGATGTTGCGCAGACCCTTCAGGCCCTGCGCCGCGGCATCGTCGATGTGATAGACGACGCGTTCCTGCGCCTGCGCCTGCGCCTGCGCCTGCGCCTGCGCGCGCGCGCCTGCGCGGCGAAGGCGACGAGGCCGATGACGACGGCGGCGAGGCCGCGGCGGAAGAGTGTGTTCATCAAGGTCTCCTCGTGGGGTCGAACTCCATGCAAGGCGGGTTGGCGATCGGCTTGCAAGGCAGGGCCTGGCAAAAAGCCCGGGCACCGGGCTCTGGTTCAGGCTACTGGTTGACCGGCGACTTCGGGTCGAGCAGCAGCGCCATCAGGTGCTGCAACTGGGTCTCGTCCAGCAGCTTGGCGTGACCGAAGCGCGGCATGTTGGAGCACGCGGCGAAGGCCTTGCTGTTGTAGAGCTTGCCCCAGGTGTACTGCAGCATCGCGGCCGACGCCGGATCGGCCGGATCCTTGACGCCGCGCAGCTTGCCGTAGTTGTACAGGCTGGGGCCGATCGTGCCGAAGGAGATCTCGGCCTTGCTGATCTGGTGGCAGTTGTAGCAGTTGCCGCCGTTGGCGCTCGGCGCGGCCGACGCATCGGTCCAGGTCATGCCGCGGCCGCTTTGTGCCAGCTTTTCGCCTTCGCGCCAGTCGCCGAGGTACTTGCCGCCGGCAGGCGGTTTGATCGTGGCCAGGGCTTCGGCTTCAACGCGCTTGGCGAGCTCGGGCGACGGCGGCGTCGGTGACGAGCAGGCCTGCTGGCCGAGGTCTTGCTGGATGCGGTCGATCTTGGCGATGCCCTGATCGCGGAAGGAGACCCTCATCATCGCCTGCGCCTGCGCATCCAGTTCGGCGCTGCTGGGGACGCTGGCGCAACCGGCGACGACAAAGGCCGCGGCAACGAGCGTGGTGATCGGGTGCTTCATCGAATCCTCAGCGCTTGATCGACGGCGCGATCGACTCGGCGCCCTTCGCATTGATGCCCATGTAGCTCGCCAGCGCGATCGTCACGTCCGAGCCGTAGCCCGGATACGGAAAGCGCTGCTGGCGGTAGCAGTCGTTGAGACGGCGCTGCATGCCCCAGAGCTCGCCGCTGGAAACGCGGTACGCCGGCCAGGCCGCGAAGCCGACGCCGTTGCCGGGGTTGGCGGTCAGGTCGGGCAGGTCCTGCAGACGCACGCGCTTGCCTGGGCCTTCGTGGCACGAGGCACAGGAGAAGTCATGCGTGCCGCCGCGAAAGAAGAAGGCGCGCTTGCCGAGTTCGTAGAAGCGCTTTTCTTCCACGTGCTCGGCCGGCAGGTTCATCTTCATGCCGCGCGACGCTGCCGAGATGTAGGCCACCAGCGCGTCCATGTTGGCCTGCTCGCCACGGCCGAAGGGCGTGGCGGCGATCGCTTTCGCGTCCAGGCCCTGCAGCGTTTCCATACAGCTCAACAGACGCGACTCGAGATCCTGCACGCGTTTCGTGTCCGCAAACCAGCGCGGCAGCTCGACGAACGCGCCTTTGACGACGCCCGGCCCCTTGCCCAGATCGCATTGCGCCAACGAAGCGTTCTTCGGACCGCGCGGGTTCTTCCACAGACCCTCGCCTTTGGCTTCGAACAGATCGGCAGGGTTGCCGTCCTCGAGCAGCTTGCGGTACTCGGCGATCGCATCGGCCGAGGACTTCTGCTGCGCGAAGGCCGCACCCGCCAGCGCGAGCGCAACCAGCGCCAACGACAGCGACTTCATGTTCAGGCCACCGCCGCTTCGTCGGTGCGGGTCTCGCCCTTGTTGTCCTTCCACGTCACCGCGATCTTGTCACCGGCCTTTGCGCCCTTGAGGTTGAACTGCAGGAACGGGTTCTTCGACACCGCCGGGCCCCACTGCGCCGTCAGCACCGGCTTGCCGTTGTGGGTGGCGCTCACGTCCTGGATGAACCAGGCCGGAATCGTCTTGCCGGCCGAATCCTTGCGCTGGCCGGTCTCCATCTCGTGCGCCATCAGCACGCGCACGATTGCCTTGTCGCCTTGAAGTTGTGCGCGAATGCGCATCGGGTCTGCCATGTCATTTGCTCCTTGAGTCATTTGCAGCGCAAGCTGCGTGTCCTTCCAAGCGACCGCCGCGGATCTGGCTTTGCCAGGCCGCTGGCGGCGCCCCCTCGAGGGGGCGCGGCGAAGCCGCTCCGGGGGTGATCCAAATCATCCGCCGCAGCCGCCGAGGGTGACTTTGATTTCCTTCTGCGCGAAGAGAGCCTTGCCGTCGGCCATCAGCGCCACCGCATAGACGTTGGACGACTGGCTCATCTTGACGCGCGTCGAGAAGTTGGCCTCGACGCTGTCGCTGACGTCGAACGCCGCCGACAGCGTGTTCGGGTTCTTCTCGACCAGCAGCAGCAGCTTCTTCACACCGGGCAGCGTGGTGGCCACGCCCACCGGCACGACCGCGCCGTTCTCGGCGATGTCGGGGCCGGTCACGCTCACGTCCTTGCTCTCGGCCGGCGCGCCGGCGCCGAGCGCCTTCATCACGTCGGCCATGCTCTTGGCGTCGAACGCGGCCGTGTTCCAGGCCGCGGCCTGGGCAAACGCCGCGCGCGGCAGCGTGCCGATGGCCGCGAGCAGCGTCGCCACCTTGACCGAATGACTCAAAAACTCTCGACGGGCGTGCATCAGCATCATCTCCTGGGTTTAACGGCTGGCCCCGCTGGCCAACCACTGTGCAATCAACGTGGCGTCCGACTCGGACAGCGACTGCGCCGGCATCGGGATCGTGCCCCACACACCTTGACCGCCAGCGCGAATCTTAGCGGCGAGGTAATCCTTGGCATCGGTGCGGGCACTGTGCTTGCCGGCGATGTCCTTGAAGCTCGGGCCGATCCCCTTCGAATCCATCGCGTGGCAGGCGGTGCAACCGTGCTTTTGCGCCAGCGTCAGCGGAGCGGCCGGCGCCGGCGTCACAGCGGCCGCCGTCACGGCGACCGAGGTGTTGACGCCGCGCTGCGCACCGACCAACCGGTTCTGCTCGGCCAGGTTGCCGTGAGCGTTGCGCGCGTAGTCGGGAATCGACGAGGCGATGGTCGATGCAGCGTCGCAATCCTTCATGCAGGCCGCGGCCTTCACATCCGCGCGGCCGCGCTTGCCCAACGTGGCGCCGGGCCACAGGTCGTGATCGGTGCTCATGCCGTTGCGATTGGGCAGGCGAGCCTGCACCGCGGCGATGTTGTGCTGCGACAGCACGAAGTCGTCGGCGACGACGCCGCCCAGGTTGAGGATGAACGCCGTCACCGCATAGACCTCGTCTTGCGACAGCGACTTGGGCTGATTCCACGGCATCGCGCGGAAGATGTAATCCCACAGCGTCGCAACGCTCGACAGCTTCATCAGCGTGGTGCGCTGCGGAAATCCGGTGTCGTTAAGGCGTGCGACGCGGCCGGTGCGCAGATCGTCGGTCCCGGTGCCGCCGACGATCGGGTTGAAGAACTCGTTGCTCTCGCCGAAGACGCCGTGGCACGACGCGCACTTGGCTTCCCACAGCACCATGCCCTGCCCCACCGAGCCCGAGCCGGGCGGCAGGCCCTTGAAGTCGGGCCGCACGTCGATGTCCCAGGCCGCGACTTCGTTGGCCGTCGCGACGCGGCCGATGCCGGGGTAGGACTGCGCATGCGCGATCGCTGCGCTCGCCATCAGTGCCAACGCCAGCGTCGCCCTAGGACAACTGGACATTGCCGACCTCGCCGCTGTCCTGCACCCACCAGGTCTGGATCGCGTTGTTGTGATAGATCGAGCGCGAGCCGCGAGCCGCGCGCAGTTGCCGATAACTCGGTTGCACGTAGCCGGTGCTGTCGGTGGCGCGGCTTTGCACCAGCGCGGCCTTGCCGTCCCAGACCCAGTCGAGCGTGAAGCGCGTCAGGCACTTCTCCATCACCGGGCCCTGCAGGCGCGCCGCGCGCCAGTTGCGGCCGCCATCGACCGAGACATCGACGCGCTGCACCTTGCCACGTCCCGACCAGGCCAGGCCGCTGATCTGGTAGTAGCCCTGGCCCGCCAGCACCTGCCCGCCCGAGGGCGTGGTGACCACGCTCTTGCACTCCTGGATGCTGCTGTACTGGCGATGCTGGCCGTCGGGCATGAGATCGACGTAGTGCAGCGTCTCGTCCTTGGTGGCCCAGGGCTTGTCGCCGACTTCGAGCCGGCGCAGGTACTTGACCCAGCTCACGCCCTGCACGCCCGGCACCACCAGGCGCAGCGGATAGCCGTTCTCCGGGCGCAGCATCTCGCCGTTCTGGCCATAGGCCACCAGCACCTCGCCCGCCTCGACCAGTTCCATCGGGATGGTGCGCGTCATGCTCGAACCATCGGCACCCTCGGCGAGCACGAAGCGGGCGCGCTTCGCATTCACGCCGCAGAGGTCGAACAGGAGCTTCAACGGCACGCCGGTGAACTCGCTGCAACTCATCATGCCGTGCGTGTACTGGCAGGTCGGCACCGCGACGTTGCCCCACTCCATGCCGGAGTTGGCGCCGCACTCGATGAAGTGAAAGCGCGACACGCTCGGCAGGCGCATCAACTCGTCGAGCGTGAACACCTTGGGTGTCTTCAACAACATGCTTTCCGAGCCGTTGACCATCAGGCGGTGCTTCGTCGGATCGATGTCCCACCAGCCCTGGTGGTGGCGCTCGAAGTGCAGACCGCTCGGCGTGACGATGCCGAACAGGCTTTGCAGCGGCGCGAAAGAAACCGAAGCCTGACTTGTCTGCGTCAGTCCCGGGCTCGGCCGGCGTTGCACATTGGCTTCGTGCTGAGACGGCTTGCCGTAGCCGTCGCTGGCCACCGGCTTGCCCAGGCCGCGGCTGTGCTCGGGCAAGTTGACGATGGCCGGATCGTCCTGCGCGGCGGCAGCCGGCAGCGCCGCACCGGCGATCGCGCCAGCGAACGCGCTGCGGATGAAATCACGGCGCCCGGCGCGGGCTTCGCGGAACACCGTGCGCACGCCGTCGCCGCCGACGAAATTCTCCGGCGCCTTGATCAGACGGCCAACGGGCGAGCCTTCACCGATCACCTTGTCTCCTGGCTCCTCGCTTTCATATCTTTATATGCGAGTTCACGAATATTAAGACACTTGCGGCACTGAAAGCTGGGGGCTTACCCGCAAACGCAAACGCGACCCGGAGGTGGCGTCGATCGCCTGCATGTCGGCGCTCGGCCCCCGTCCGATACGTTCAGGCAGCCGACGCTCACGCTCCTCCCCGGTCCGCAGCGCCTTCATCGACAGCGCGCGTTCGGCATCCGGACTTACGGAAGATGACCTGCATAGCGACCCAAAGGCGAAATTCAGATGTGATGCGAAACGTGCACAAGTTGGCGCACTTCCGCCCGCCAGGGGGATCAGCTCAAGCAAGATCCAAGATGGCCGAAACCGAATGCGGCCCGATCTGCATGTGGAGGCAGCCAGGTCATTGGCCCACGCTGCCAAAGGACGGAGTGAACTGTGACCGACCCCCATACTGTTCCGACAAATGACGAAGCGCGACTGGAGGCATTGAAGCGCTACGACATTCTGGACACACCGCAAGACGGGGCGTTTGATCGAATCACGTCTCTTGCCGCTCGAATTCTCGGCACACCCATCGCCATCATCAGTCTGGTTGATCGCGACCGCATCTGGTTCAAGTCGCGCCATGGTCTGGACGTGACGCATATTGATCGGGATCCAGGACTGTGTGCCTCTGCGATCCTGACGGATGATGCCTATGTTCTTGGCGACGCTGCGCGCGACGTTCGGTCAATGGCCAATCCTCTGGTCGCCGGTGAGTTCGGATTGCGCTTCTATGCGGGTGTGCCGCTTCAGACGCAGGACAACTTCAATCTCGGTGTGCTTTGCTGCTTGGACTTTGCGCCGCGCGAGCTGCAAGAGCACGAGCTTCAAGCGCTCAGAGACCTTGCCGCGATCGTCATGGATCAGATGGAACTGCGCTTGGCTGCGCGCCGTATTGACGGGCTGCACGCTGAGTTGAGCGCAGCCCACGCCGAGTTGAGCCATCAAGCGAGTCACGACAGCCTGACGGGTCTCAGGAACCGCCGGGCCGTGCTCGAACAACTCGACCAGTCCTTGAGCCGGGCGCGCCGGGTGGGGCAGGAGGTTGCCGTGCTGATGGTGGACTTCGATCACTTCAAGAAGATCAGTGACAGCTTTGGCCATCCAGCCGGCGACAACGTGCTTGTCGAGGTTGGGCGACGACTCAAAGAAGCCCTGCGCGGCGGGGACTCGATAGGTCGGCTGGGCGGCGAGGAGTTCCTTGTGGTCCTGGAGAACTGTGATGCGCAAACCGCTCTGATGGTCGCAGAGCGGTGCCGTCATTCGATCTGCGAACGACCGATTTCGCTGGGCAACCCAGGCCGCCCAGTTACCGTGACGGTCAGTGTGGGGTGCCAGGTTGTTCAATCTGGCGACATGAGTGACCCCACGACGACCATTGGGCTCGCAGATGCGGCGCTCTACGAAGCGAAGGCCGGCGGCAGGAATCGCGTGGTGGCTGGCTTCTACCCGGGCATGGCGGCGATCTGACCGTCCGAGTCGATTGCATCGCCCACTGCAGAGCGTGGACCGTCAGATCGGCCCAGCAAGGCCAACAACGTCCTGGTCACTCCGATTCCAAGGTTTTTCCCACTTTTTCCCCACCAGAAACGCAAGCGGCGCCCGGAGGCGCCGCAAGTCGTTGAATCGTCTGCTTTTTCTTGGTGGGCGGTGCAGGGTTCGAACCTGCGACCCCTGCCGTGTGAAGGCGGGATTGCGAGACTTCTTGGGAAGCTCTGAGACCTTGTTTTCATAGGAGAAACGGCTGCCACTCGTCCCAGAACAGCCTCTAAAATTCACTCCGGTTTTGCGTACTTTTTTCGTACTTCGCCAGCCGGGATTGACATGGCCGCACGCATCGACACAGTCGCCTCACGCGAGAAGCTCAAGCCACGCAGGGAGCCCTACTGGCAGCGCGTTCGCAGGGGCTGCTTCATTGGCTACCGCAAGATGACGGCAAGCGGCCACGGGTTCTGGTTGGCGCGCGCCCGCGACGAAGAGAACGGCGCAAAGCAGCTATTCAATCCGCTGGGCGAGTTTGCAGGATTGGCCGACCATCTTCGGTTCGACGCAGCCTCGAAGGCTGCCTTGGCTTGGTTCGATCATCTCGGCCGCGGCGGCGCAGCACGCAAATCGACCGTGGCGGACGCCTGTACGAGGTACGTTCGCCAACTGCGAGCCACCAAGCCGGAACGCGCTGCCAAGGACGCCGAAGCGCGATTGAAGAACTACGTCCTGAGCAACGCGAAACTGGCGGCGACAGAGCTGACCAAACTCACGCCGGCACAGCTCGAGTCCTGGCGCGAGTCCCTTCGCGATCGGCCGACGCGCAGCGGCGGTCGCCGTGGCGAGCAGCGTTCGGACAGCACGCTGAATCGCGACATGACCAGCTTTCGTGCGGCACTGAACCTCGCCTATCTTGATGGCCTGCTGACGACAGACTTTGCATGGCGCAGCAAGCTCCGTCCCATCAAGAACGCCGACCAGCGGCGCGAGCTGTACCTCGATCGGGCGCAGCGCCTCAGGTTCATCAAGGAAGCACCAGCCGACCTCGCGGCCTTCCTGCGCGGCCTGTGCCAGCTCCCACTGCGGCCCGGTGCCTTGGCCCAGCTCCAGGCAGGAGACTTCGATCGGCGGCTGAAGGTGCTCAAGATCGGCCAAGACAAGAACGGCAAGGATCGGCGGATCAAGTTGCCCGATGTGACGGCGTCGTTCTTCGACGCCGCCAGCAAGGACAAGCTGCCGACCGCGCCGCTGCTCTCTCGCGCCGACGGCAAGGCATGGAATAAGGACGCCTGGAAGTGGCCCATCAAGGCGGTTGCCGCGGCGGCAAAACTTCCGGACGGGACCACGGCATATACGCTGCGCCACAGCGTCATCAGCGACCTCGTGCATGACGGACTCGATCTGCTCACGGTGGCGCAGATTTCAGGCACCAGCGTTGCGATGATCGAGCGGCACTACGGGCACTTGCGCGGCGAGATCGCAGCCACTGCGCTGGCGCGACTGGCCATCTGAGCCGGCGACTCTTCAATACGGTAAAATGCCGTAAACCGCGAAGGACGCCCGATGACAAGCGCAGCACGATTCGATCTCAAGATGGACGCCGACGAGAAGGCGATCGTGGCCAAGGCTGCCGCGTTGATGGGCACGACCATGGCGGGGTTCGTGCGCGTGGCTGCCAAGGAGAAGGCGCAAGTGCTTCTCCAGCGCGAGGCCCGGATCACGCTCTCCGAGCGAGACTTCGGTGCCTTCGCCCGTGCGCTGAACTCGGCGTTTGCCCCGAACCCTGCCCTCAAGGCGGCACTGACGCAGGCGCGCCGCAAAGTTCGGCGTGCTTGAGGATTTGCCGCTCGACCCTGGGCTGCACGATCGGCAAGGATTCGACTGCGGTGTACCCGCACTCGACGAGTACCTCCATCGTTTCGCCGAACAACACCGGCGCCGCGGCATCAGCTCCGTCTTCGTGCTGACGGACTCGGCGCAGCCCGAACGCATCCTGGGCTATTACACCTTGAGTGCGGCCGAAGTCGATGGGCAGCGGCTCTCCGAGGCAGAGCGCAAGAAACTGCCTCGCTACCCGGTTCCGTGCTTTCGCTTGGGCCGGCTCGCATGTCGAACGGATCAACAGGGCCGCGGGCTCGGCAAGCTCCTCTTGGGTTGCGCCGTCGATCGCTGCTTGAAGGCAAGGCAACAGGTAGCTGCGTATGCATTGATCGTGGATGCGAAAGATGACGCTGCCAAAGCCTTCTACCGTCACTTCGGTTTCAACACCTTGCTGGACGCGAAGCTGACCCTGTATCTGCCATTGGGGCGATGAAAGATTGCAGTTCGATCTTCGCGGTGCGCTGAGCCTGGATACCTCTGCAGCGTCCAACGAGCGCTCGCCGAGCCGTTTCGCGTATTTCGCGCGTTTCACCAGCTTCGGCTAAACTTCGTCGGATGAAAGCCGCCCGCAGAACCACCGAAATAGGCAAGCCATCGGCGTCGCCCGCTCTGACGGTGAGCTTCGAGATCGACCCGCTCGTCGAGGTCGTGCGCCGGCACGTCAAGCTGTCAGCGCAAGCCGCGCGGCTGATCGAGGGTGATTTCGCCCGGCTGCTGCGCAGTCCAACGGTCCGCAGCGCCGTTAGCAACCGCAGCGCAGCACCTGCGCGGGACGCGGACACCGTGATGAGCACGCAAGAGGCTGCCGATCTGGTCGGCGTGTCGCGGCCCTACATCGTGGCGCGGATCGAAGCAGGAGATATCGCGCTGCATCAGCAGGTGGGTAATCAACGGCGTGTTCTCAAGTCCGCCGTCGAGACTTGGCATCTTCGCGAACAAACTCAGCGCCGGCGTGCACTCGGCCAGCTCGGCGCCGAACTCGACGACGAGATCTTCTCGCGCTGATCCTTGACGAACTGAGTCAGGCGCTGGTCGACACCGGCTGCAAAGTCGATTCGCAGGCCGCGCGCCGGCATGAGCAACTCTTGCGCGCCTCCTTGCCGCACGGCGAGATCGCGGTGGCGGCTGTCGATGCGCAGATCGAAGCAGTGGCTCATGCGGTTCGCTCCAAAAGACGTTCATGTCGCTGCGTAGGTGCCTGCAATCGTTTCGGGAAAGCACGATCCGCACGCCAAGACCGTCTACCTGTTGGCGAAGAACATCCGCGACTTCGGCATTCGCAATGCTTGCCGAGCTGGGCGTCGAGGTATCGCGGCCAGTTGACTTCTTGCTGGCGCTGTTCGAGCGGGACGCGACCGGCGCCGACGCCTGAATCCCTGCTCGAGCGCCTGGCCGCCGACGGACAAGTACAAACGGCGATGGCGATACGAGTGGCCATGCGGCGCAACGCCGTGCTGCTGTAGGCCAGCTACTCACTGCCGTGCTTGATATGCCGCGAAATCCAGCGGCGGCTCGGCATGGCGCTGCGCCTAAAGGGTGTCGAGCGCCCGTTGGCGATGATTCGTCGATAGATGTCATCGTGGGCGTAGCGGCCGGTGTCGTCTATGGTTGTTCCAGCAGCACTCCTGGCACGCGCATGAAGAGCCCTGCCTTCGCCACGTCACCCAGCACCCAACCCCCGCGCGTGTTCTCGCGCTTGCCGACCGTGTTGCAAGCCACCGGCGTGGGCCGCTCGACCATATACCGGCTCGTCGCCGACGCACACGGTTGGCAGCACAGTCGAGCGCGCTTACGCCCGTGACGACGGGCTCGAACAGCGCAGAACGATCATGGCTGCTTGGGCTGAGTTCGTGTCGAAACCCGACCAGGCTGGTCGACACGTTGACACGCGTTGAAGCGCCCGCACTCGGCGACCTACGAAAGCAACTTGCGCGCGTCCTTGAGCAGCAGGAGCAACTGCTGCTCGCGAATCGGCGATGACTCGAAACCGAATCGTCGATAGAAGCGCGAGGCTTCCTCGTCAATCGGGTGGGTCAACAGTGCCCGCACGCCGGCTTGGTCCGCGATGGCCATCGTGCGCCGGATGGCCTCTTGCAGCATGCCAATACCGATGCCCTTGCCTTGGTCCTGCAACGACACCGCCAGTCGGGCCAGAATGACCACGGGTATCGGATAGCCGCCCATGCCTTTGCGGATGCGGTCGGGTACTTCCATGGCGTCGGCCTGCCCAACTGCTAAGCTGAAATAGCCGACGACTCGATCACGTTCAACCACAACACAGGTCCGCGCCGAGCCGCTGGCTTGCGCCTGCATGGCATGACGGACAAGCCAGTCGTTCAGCGCCGGCTTGCCGCAATCGAAATCGTCGAGCTGGTGTTTCGCATCGAGCGCCTGCGGCGCGCCCGCCATCACTTGCTCCAGGGCGCGCGTCGAGAGAACAGATCCTTCAGACCGGCGTTGTTCCGCGCGGGGCGATCCAGCAAGTCGAGCAGCGCACCTGCCTGCTTGCCCGTCAGCATGAACATCCGCTGGTCCAGCAGCGTCTGCTCCGCGGCCTGACAAGCACTGTCGAGGATGAACTCGGTCATGGACTTGCGCGACACCTCAGCGGCGCGCCGCAGCACGGCCTCCTGGGCAGGCGTGGTGCGCAGGCCAAGACGGGCGGTACGGGTGGCGACGGTCATGATGATTTCTCTCGGGAGTTGCCAGCAATGTTAGTACAACGGGCGCACAAACGCAATCGAGCGTCGACGCCCTTTGCGTTGCGTGCGCGCCGATCCGTGGATAGGCAATGAAGCCCAAAGCCACGCGGCTGTAGGTCAACCTCTCACCGCGATGCACGAAATGCCGCGAAATCCAGCGGCAGCTCGGCACGTCGCAACGCCTAAAGTGCGTCGAGCGCCCGCGAGCGACGATTCTTCGATCGATATCGTCGCCGGCGAGGCAGCTAACGTCGTCTATTGTCGTTCCGGCAGCATTGCCTGGTCATGCGCATGAAGAGCCCCGCCTCAACCACGTCACGCAGCACCGAAGCCCCACGCCTGTTCGCACGCTTGCCGACCGTCATGCAAGCCACTGGCCTGGGCCGCTCGACCATCTACCGGCTCGTGGCCAGCGGTACGTTCCCGGCGCCGGTGCACTTGGGACCGCGCGCGGTCGGCTGGCGCTGGGCGGACCTCGACCAGTGGAGTGAATCGCGGCGCGGCAATTCGCATTGACCGTTCGGTCGGGCGCGGCGCGTCGAGTCAAGGGCGGGCGCAGCCCGGCGCCAGCGCACCCTTGACGCGGCGCGCGGCGCAGCCACGCTCGGGCGCGCGGACAGGCGGCTGTTCAGCCCCCTGCCCGGCGAGCCCGTCCGGCGGCGAGGACACGCTCTTGTCGGTCCGACTTAGCGTTCGATCTCTGGCCCGAGGCGCCGCTGCGGCGAAGGCATCACCGGGGATCGGCTCATGCCTGGCAGCTCGCGCTGACGCGCACGCTCGCGAACGATGGCCTGCACGGCCGGCAGGCGCTCCAGGTAGTCGTGGATCGCCTTCGCCAGTTTGCGATCCGAGGCGTCCGGCGATGCGGCAAGCGCTCGCGTGATCTCCACCCAGGCCTGCAGGGCATGCTTGCGAGTGCCACTCGGCAACGGCTCGGCTTTCGTCGGACGCTGCGCGCGGCGCTGCGCTGTCTTGCGCTCCCAAACCCGTTCGTTGCGATGTCGGGCTCCTCGCGCAACCTGCGACGTGGCATCGGCCTCGATGCCCCAGCTGCGCAGCCGCTCGGCGAAGGTCTCGCGCCAGCGGCGCAGGTCTTCCTTGCGCGGGTTCAGGCGCTTGCCGTCACGGCCTTCCGCGCGCACGGCGAGGTGCACGTGGGGGTTGGCCTGGTGGGTATGCAGCACCATCACGTAGCGGTGGTTCGCCAACTCGACCTTGGCAAACTCGCGCGCGGCCTGCAGGACGAACTCCGGTAGGGTGCCCACAGGCATCGACAGCATGATGTTGAAGGCTTCGCGACGATCGCTGACCTCCGGGATGCGCGAGCCACCGAGGCGCCACTGATCGACGACGGCACGCAGCGCCTCCTTGCCATCGCGTGTCACGCCGCGGTCGTCTTCGAAGGGCAGCCGGCCGCCCTTGGCGATGTAGCGCAGGTGCGCGGCGATGGCGCCCATGCCGCGGCCACCGCCGGTAACCTTGACCATCACCTGCGGGGCTCGCCGGACCACGGTGGCGTGAAGGCGCTGGCGCAGCGCCTGGGCACGATGGTGCAGTGGCAATCCGGTGAGAGCCGGCGTGCGCGTTCTTGTCGAACGGTTTGACGGGTAGAACAGCCGGTCGCCCCATTGGACGAGAACGCTGTCGAGCGTGGTGGGCGGGGTCATCGCGATCTCCTTGCATGTGAGTGCGCCATGAACTTCGATGCCAGGTCGAGGTGGTCTCGGATGTCCGCGTCGACCGTCTCGATGCGGTGGCGGTATTTCTCGACCTCGGCTGAATCGCCGCTTCGCAACAACCGCATGAAGGCGTTGAGGTCGGCCGACAGGGCGGCCAACTGGTCGCTCGAGGCCAGCAGCGCGGCGCGTTCGGCTGCACGCTCGGCCGCAGGCCGCGGCAGCGGGCTGCCGTTGACCAAGCTGGCCACATATTCGCCGTACGACAGGCCGAGTCCGACGGCGTTGACGATCAGCGCATCGGCATGCGGCTGCGGCATGCGCAGCGTGAGCTTGGCGGTCGGAAAGCTTGGGGTCGGACTGTCCGACCCCGGTGGCCTGACGGTGGGCTCGCTCGGCGCCATAGCGGACAGGAGGCCTTGGCGCGCGAGGTGAGCGACGCTGATGCGGCGCTGCGCCGCCGCTGACCGCACGGCATCGCCGATGCCGCGCAGGTCGATGATGACGCGGTCACGCGATGCGCTCACCATGGTCAGTCACCGCGCACGCACGTCCGCGTGGTGTCCATTCGCTGGCGGCCAGCCTATCCTGCCATCCATCTCTTTGAACTCTCTTCATCTAACTACTTCAGCAAGCGGCGATCAGGCGCGTGAGGGTCGGACAGTCCGACCCCTATGCGGACCGGCTCGCCAGGTTCGTGACCCGCTGCCGCAAGGTCGCGAGGTCTTCCGCGTCAAGCTGCTGCTCGACGTGCTCGATGCGGATCAGCGTCTGTTCGAGCTGAGCGCAGGCACGGTTCGCCTGGGTCAACAGTGAACCGGCGGTTCGGTGCGAGCGCGGCTCGGTGACGGTCGATGCGCGCGCCGCAACGACGGCCGCACGTGTGATGTCGGCCTCGCCTGCGAGCAAGGTCTGCGCATGCTCGGGCTGCTCGCGATGCAGCTTGCGGAGTTCGTGCAACGTCTTCGGCGAGCTGCAGCGCCCTGACTTCAGTGCCTCGTCGAGTTCGGGCGGCAAGTCGAGCAACCCGACGTGATGCGCCACGGTCGTGATGTCCATCGCCAGGCGCTTTGCGATCGTGGCGTTTGACTCGCCAGCGTCCACACGACTCTGGATGAAGTGCGCCAGGTCGAGCGGCGTCAAGCCGTGGCGTTTCTGGTTCTCCGCCACTTGCGCATACGGATCTGCCGCCGCATCGCGCACGACCACGGGCACCGTGTCGAGCCCTGCCCGCTGCGCGGCGCGATAGCGCTTGGCGCCGAAGTGGATGCGGTAGCGACCCGAGGCGTCGGCTGGATGCACGACGATCGCCTCCAGGATGCCGCGCTCCCGAATGTCTTCGGCAAGTTCCACGAGCTGCGCCTCGGGGAATTCTGTACGCGGGTTGTTCGGGTCTTCGTCGAGTCGGTCCAGCGGCACGAACAGCGGGCGCCCGTCATTGCTCACGCCAGGACCGATTAGTGATCTTGTCGAACGGTCGTTGCGGTCGTGCTGCGCGGCTTGACGATCTGCCTCGCGCGGAGCATGGAGCTCGGCATCGAGCAATTCGAGTTGCTCGCCTTTGGATTTGCTCCATGGCATGCGCATGCAGCGATGGTGCCGTTGCATGGGGCTGCGCGAAAGTGGCGCTCGAACTGCGGCTGCCGCTGTGCTGGTGTCCCGTGACGTTCAACGCGATGCCGTGTGATCTCGACAGCGCCGTGCGCGCGTCACGCAAAGTTTCAACTTTCTGCCTCGGGGCATCGTTTTGCGAGGCGCCTCGGCGTGACAAGAAACCTCGGGACGGAACTCACGCTCATCCGAGGTTTTGCATCACGTTGGCGATTCAGCAAGAAAGAAGAGAGTCTCAGCGCGTCGTCATCAGAACGGAATCGGGTCGCCGCGCTCGTCGAGCTCGGCCTGATGCGTCGCGGCTGCCTTGCGGCCCTTCGCGCCCTTGCTGCCCTTCGCGGGCACCGGCTTGGCCTGCGGCGCGGGCTGGCCCTCGTCGGGACCGTTGCCCTGCTTGGCCCGCAGCGCATCGCCCTCGGCCTTGGTGTCGAGGTAGTCGATCTCCTCGGCCGTGAAGTTCATCGAGTAGACGGTTTCGCCGTCGCGCTCGTAGTTGTTGTTCTGCACCCGGCCCACCACGTTGACGTGGCTGCCCTTGCCCAGGTACTGCGCCGCGTTCTCGGCCTGCTTGCCCCACAGCGTCCACAGGATCGCGGTCGCTTCCTCGCCGCGGTTGTCGCCGCTGCCCTTGCGGGTGTTGCTGATCGCGGTCAGCGTGGCCTTGCTGACGGGTTGACCGTCGCGGCCCTGCACCGACACCAGTCGCACCGTCGACGCCAAGTGCGCATTGCGTTGTTCGACTCGAACGAAAGCCATGATGAAACTCCTCACGGAAGAACCAGCCGCATCCCGCATCGGGCTGCTGAAAACTGATCCTTCTGCTTGGCTCTCCTCGCACCCGCCCTGGGGCGAGCGGGGAGTGGGGTGGCTGTTCGAGCGGTCGCCAACACGAGAAACGGTGAGCCGGTTTCCCGGCCCACCGCATTGAAGATCCCCCCACAAGTCCCCCTCACTGGGGACGGGGGCGCAGTTGGGGGGATCGCGGTGGGCCCAACCGGCGCAACGGGGCAGCGACCGCGGCGCAAAGAGGGCCCGAGCAACCGCGGCCGGCGTGACCGCGCAGCAGGCGCGACGGCTGCCGCGAGCGGCCCGCCCACGTTCACGAGGACCGGCGCCTATGCGACCGACGTGCCACCAAGCGCAGCGACTGGCGCGGCGGTCGAGCCGGCCCGAGCAACTCGCGCATTCAGGCGGCCCGGCTCCGGGCATGGCGGGTGGCCGGGGTGACGATCTGGCACGTGCGCAGCACACGAAGCGAGCGCAACGCAGTGGAGCGCAGCGCCGTGCGCGAGCAGCGGGCCAGTTCGTCAAGCGGGACCGTCGGTCGCGTACCCGCGACGGACATCAGGGCCCGCGATCCCCGGCCACGGGAAGGGCCGCCTTCGTGAACACCGCCGGCGCAGCCGGCCTGGCCGTGTTGCGCGAGGGATGGAAGCCCGTCAGGGTCGAGACGCGCAGCGGCTCGATGCGAAGCACGACAGCCCGGCCCCGCGCAGCGGGGACGCGCCCACCGTTACATCGACGCTCGCAGGCATCGCATCGCTCACGGGCGTATGTTCCTGCCGCCGGCGCGCTTGACTCATTCGGCCGAACGCACCAACCGGCGTGGGATGCACCTTCGCGACGTCCGATAGGCAAAGCAGTTGCCCAACTCTAGTGTCATAATGCATTATGTCCATCATTCTTGTTTGAACCGTTTAGCTCAACGGAATTGCAGTGAAAGCGGGAGCAACTCGTGCACCCCGTGCGAGGCAGCTCGCCAGCTTTCAAAAAGCTGGCCCCTCGCGAAATCTTCGCCGCCTAAAGCGATTCATCCCACCAAATGGAGCACCTCCCATGAAAGCCTTTACCCGACTGTTTGCCTGCGCCACGCTGTGCGCCTTGCTGATCCCTTCCGCGAGTCACGCGCAGCAAGTGACCATGCCGCCACTGGTGCGCATGGTCGTTCCCTTTGCCGCGGGCGCCGGCGCTGACGTCACCGCGCGCGCCCTTCGCTCAGCAGCTTGGGCAGCGGCTGGGGACCAACGTCATCGTGGACAACCGGCCGGGCGCCTCGGGCATGATCGGCACGGATGCGGTGGTCAGGGGTCCGAAGGACGGCTCGATGCTGCTGCTGAGTTCGGTCAGCCTGATCAGCGCGGCTGCCACCAAGCCGAACATGCCGTTCGATCTGGTCAATGCGATCAAGCCGGTGGCGATCCTCGGCGAGGGCCCGATGCTGATCGCGGTGGCGGCCAACTCGCCGATGAAGACGCCTGCCGAGTTCGTGGCCGCGGCTCGCGCCAGGCAGGATGCGTTCACCCACGGCACCGGGGGCATCGGCGCGATCGCGCACATGGCCGCCGAGCTGCTCAACGACGCAGGAGGCCTGCGCATGAAGCACATTCCCTACCGCGGCGCCGCGCCCGCGGTGATCGACCTGGCGGCGGGCACCATCGACACGATGATCGCAGCGCAATCCACCTTTGCCGCGCAAGTCAAGGGCGGCGGGCTGCGCGTGGTCGCCGTGACCTCGGCCCAGCCCAGCGCCTCTTTTCCTGGTGTGCCGACGGTGGCCAGCGTGGTACCCGGCTACGTGGCGGATATATGGCAGGCGGTCTGGGTGCCCACGGGCACGCCGCAGGCGCTGGTCGAGCGCTACAACCGCGAGATCAACGAGGCCATGAAAGTCGCCTGAGATGCGTGAACTGCTGCAGGCTGACGGCTTCGTGACGGCCGGGCTCAAGCCGGACGCGGCCGATGCGAAGGTACGCGACAGCTACGCCACATGGAAGAAGCTGGCCGTCACGAAAAACATCGTGATCAACGAGTGACGCCGGGTCGCTTTGCGACTGAACGTCCATCTGGATGCTGCGCCTCAACCGTCCAAACGCCCGCCACGGTCCGCGAGGCCTCCTAACGCTGACCCGCCACGGCGTCAGCGCCGCGGCGGGGTGGTAGGCTGTCCCGAGGCAAGCACAATGCATTTCACTTCAGACCGGGCGCAATGAACATGCCTCAAAGTGCCGATGGCGTCACACGCGAGGAACTTCACAGTCGCTCGATCAAGATCACCGGCTACAAGCGCTCCGACAGCTTGTACGAGGTGGAAGGCAGGCTGTTGGACACCAAGCCGTTCGACTTCAAACCCGTGAGCGGAGACCGTGTCGTCGCCGCCGGGGAACCGATCCACCACATGGGTGTGCGCATCGTCTTCGACGAGACCATGACGGTGCGCGACGTGATCGCCGTCGCCGACGCAGTCCCGTATGCCGACTGCCGCGGCGGCCCCGCGACACTGAAATCGTTGATCGGCCTCAGCATGACCAGCGGCTGGTCAGCCGAGACACGCAAGCGGCTGTCAGGCGCTTCGAGCTGCGTGCACCTTGCCGGCCTGATGGGACCAATGGCGGCTGCCGCGTTCCAGTCGATGACGGTGCTCCGCCTGCGGCAGGCCGATCGCGCGGGCGGTCATGAACCGAACGTGAACAGCTGTCTGGCCTACTCAAGGCATGGCGAACTGATTCGCACGCGTTACCCGACCTTCTACGTTGCGAAGGTCGAGGAAGACGGTTGACCTGTAGCGCCGCCCCGAGGGCGCGGCCAGGATTCTCCCATTCATGCCGCTTCGACAGCTGCACTGGCCTGCATCGCCAGCGCGCCGTTGGGGCCGCGCGCCCACAAGGTGGCCGTGCCGCCGTCCACGTGCCCGCAGACCTCGAACGGTGCAGTGTCGATCAACGGGCTGACGGCCTTGAACTCGAAGCTCATCACACGAAGCTCGGGCCGCGAACGGCGCAGCAAGTCCAGCAGCAGGGTGGCGATCAGCGGGCCATGCACGACCAGGCCCGGATACCCCTCCTCGCCGGTGGCGTACGGCCGGTCGTAATGGATGCGGTGCCCGTTGAAGGTCAGCGCCGAGTAGCGGAACAAGAGAACGGGTCGGGCACGATGCGGCGGCTGAATTGCTCGTCGGTGCGGGCAGGTTTCGGCGGCGGCATCGCTTCACCGGGCAGCGGCATCGCGCGGTAAACGATGTCCTGCTCCTCGGTGATCGCGGGCCCTCCGCTACCGCTGATCACGTGCCGCACCCGCACAAACACCAGCGTGCCGGTGCGGCCCTCCTTGACGCTCACATCGTCGATGCGGCTGGAGCGACGAATCGATTCGCCGGCCGCCAGCGGTCGCTCGAACACGATGCGGCTGCCCGCCCACATGCGCCGCGGCAGCGGTACCGGCGGCAAGAAGCCGCCACGCTTCGGATGTCCGTCCGAGCCGATGCCGCTGGCTCGCTGCAGCGGCAGGAAGTACAGCCAGTGCCAACACGGCGGCACCGCGTCTCCAGGGTGCGGCGGCGGGTCGTCGCGGTCCAGCGTGGCCGCCAGCGCCTGCAGGGGCGCCAGCGTGGCTTGGTCGTCCAGCGTCTCCGTGTTGCCGATCCATTGCTTCAAGCTGTCGAGATCCGTTTGCATCATGGCTCCAGCAAAGTCCATCCACCGTTCGATTGGCCCGCGAGCCCTTGCCGCTCGAGATGCAGCAAGTGCGCTTGAAGTGAGCGCCGGGCCACCGCATGGCGCTCGACCGGCACATCGTCGTACACAGCGGTCAGCAGCATGTCGACCGACGTCGGTCCTGCCGCCGCCATCGCCGCCTTCAACTTCGATTCACGCCGGCCCCGGTGCGCGATCAGGTCTTGTAGCGCGCGCGCCGGGTTGCCGATCAGAAAGCCGTGCCCGGGCGCGATCTCGTCGTAGCAGCGGCCCGCTTCCGCCGCCACGCGACGGAGCGAGGCGAAGTACGCGGCCATGTCGCCATCGGGCGGGTTGATCACGACGGTGGAGCCCTGCATGACGTGGTCGCCGGTGAACAGTACGCGTTCGCCCTCGTGCACAAAGCAAAGATGGTTCGACGCGTGTCCCGGTGTGTGCAGCACGCGCAGCACGCAGCCGCCGCCGAAGTCGAGCCGATCGCCGTCCGCCGGCGTCTCGTCGGGCTCGAAGTGCGGATCCTGCGAACCGCGATGCTCGGCCAGGCGGCCGATGCAGCGCGCGCCGGTGGCGCGCTTGATCGCTTGCGCGGCCGGCGAGTGGTCGATGTGCGTGTGCGTGACCAGAATGGCGCGGAGGCGCGCGTCGCGCCGCTGCAGCTCCGCCAGGATGGCATCGACATGCGAGCTATGGTCCGGGCCCGGGTCGATCAACACCCAGTCGTTGTCCGCCGCGCGCAGCAGGTAGGTGTTGGTGCCAGGGCCGGTCATCATGCCGCCGTTCGGGGCAGTGATGCGCAGCCAGCGGTCGGCCGTCAATTCGACCGGCATGCCAGGGCGGATCACGTCGTACGCGAGGCCGACGCCCTGCGGGTCGATGCGCCCGATCTCGGTCCAGGCCGGATGCCACGGCGGGACTGGACTGCGTTCGCCCTCGACGTCGATCGCCAGGCGCGGTCGCACCGGCTCGCAGCACGGGAGCGCGCGGGCCCAGGCCAACATCGCATCCAGGCTCGGCAGGCGTGCCAGATCCCGCGCCACCGCGAGCGTCGGCCCGCGCACGCTCACGTGCCCGCGCTGCGCGGCCAGGTCGGCTATGCGCACCCAGCGATGCTCGACGACCTCCACGCCATCGACACGCACCTCATGGCGCGGCGGGGCGGCCGCGACGAAGAAGCGGGTGTCGAAACGCTTGGGCAATCCCAGCGGGGTGATCCAATGGGCTATCGGTAGCAGCGATCCTGCGGGCAAGCGCCAATGCCGAGCGCAGCACAGCGCTGCGAGGGCGGCACCAGCCTGGCCGCGCGGCAGCGTATGCACTTCCCTTTGCCACGCGGTGATCAGGTCGGCATGCGCCGTCGAATCTACCGGCTGGCCGCGCGCGTCGAGCGCGAGCAGCAGCCCCGCCTCTTCGAGCGTTTCGCGCAGCGCGGCGGTCCAGTAGTCCAGACCCCCTTCGGCCACGCCCAGGCGATGCACTGGCCGCGGCGTCGTCCAGACCGTCCCAGCATTCACGGGCTTGCGCGTCGGTCGCGTCGAGCAGGCCTCCGGGAAACACCCAACGCACGCTGTTCTGGTCGCCGCGGTCGGCGCGCAGCAGGAGCAGCACTTCGACCTGACGATCGCCCCCTTCGCGCAGCAGCACGAGGGTGGACGACGGGCGCGGAACGGGCGCAGCTGAGCTCATCTACCCGTGCAGGAAGTCTGCGTCGCTGACGTGCTCCATCCAGGTGACGGCGCTGCCGTCGACCGACTCGGTGACGGCGATATGGGACATCGCGGTCTTGTCGGTGGCGCCATGCCAGTGCCGCTCATGGGCCGGAATCCAGACCGAGTCCCCGGCAGTCACCTCATGACGCGGCTGCCCTTCCCCCTGGACCCAACCGCGGCCCGCCGTGATGATGAGGATCTGCCCGGCGGGATGCTTGTGCCAAGCCGTCCTGGCGCCCGGCTCGAACGTCACCAAGCCGGTCGACACACGGCCTGGAGCCTCCGCGTGAATCAAGCCGTCACGCCTGACCACACCCGAGAAATTCTCCGCCGGCGCGTGGCTGGACGGAACAGACGCGGATCGATTGACTTTCATACGCTCGACACCTCCTTCAGCTCCACACCCATCGCGCTACCCGACTCGCCAAGCGGCGTGCGCCGCTCGACTGCCGCGTCGCAAGCACTATCGCATCGCCGCTCATGCCCGCAGGCATGGCTTCCACACGGACCAGGTCAGCGCCAGTGCCGCAAACCCGCCCGCAGAGCAGACGATCGCCGCACCCGGAGCGCCGAGCAGTTCGGCTATCCAGCCGACGAAAATGAAGCCCAGGGGCGCAATGCCGATGCAGGTGGTCACCAAGCCCATCGCCTCGAGGCGCCGCTCGGGCGGCGCCGCGAGAAACACCAGCGTGGCCTGCATCACCGCGAAGGCGCCCTGCCCGGCGCCCATCCCGATGAGAAACAGTGCCGACAGCACCGGATGCTCGCTGATCGCGAACAAGGGAAGCATGGCGAGGAACAGCACCGTGCCCCCCATGTAGACCGGCCCGTGGCGCAGCCGATGCGCCAGCGACGTCAGCAGGACGGCGCCCAGCAGCGAGCCCAGCCCGTCCATGCTCGCCAGCAGGCCAGTGCCTTCGGTGCCGAGCTTCAGGCGCTCCTGCGCGATGACCGGAATCATGCTGACCGTCGGCCAGCAGAAGATGTTGAAGATGACCGTGTTGCACAGGATCGCCGTCAACCGCGGCGTTTCGCGTGCCAAGCGGAAACCGTCGGCCACTATCGACCCGCCGAAGCGCGGCGCCGCGCCGGCAGTCCGCAGCGATACGGGCTTGGGAAGCCCCAGCAATGCGGCGAGCACAACGACGTACAGCACCGCATCGACGACCAATACCGCAGTCATGCCGCCGCTGGCCAACAGCAACCCGCCCATGCTGGGCCCGGCCAGCCGCGATCCGTTGTTGGCCACGGCGTCCAGCGCCATCGCCTGGCTCATGCGAGAGGCGCCGACCACGTCGCCCATGAAGCCGCGGCGCATCGGCATGTCGCCGGACCAGATCACGCCGCTGACGAATGCAGCGACCGCCAGATGCCACACTTGCAGGACGCCGAACCATGACGCGGCCAGCAGCGCAAGCGTCGTTGTGAGCAGCACGCCCTGGCATACCAGCAGTCCCGCGCGGCGCGAAAAGCGTGCGGCGATCGCTCCGAACGCGATGCCGAACAGCGCCAGCGGCAGCATGCGCAGCATCATCATGCTGGCCACCCAGAACGCCGAGCGCGTCTGCTGGTAGGTGACCACACTGAAAGTCAGCACGTCGATCCAGCGGATCAACGACGACAGCAGGCCCACCGTCCATAGCCGGCGGAAGCGCCCTTCCTGGTAGACCGATGGCGACGGCACGTCGGCTCAGCATAACGCCTGAGCTCATTGCTTCTCAATGCCGGCGTTCTTGAAAACTTGCCCCCAACGCGTGATCTCGTCGTTCTGGTACTTGGTCAGCGCATCGCCACACAGCGTGAACTCGTCCAATCCGCTCTTCTCGCGCATCGCAGCGAAAGACGGCGCTTTCAGCGCTTGCGTCACCACCTCACGGAGCTGATTGACGACAGCGGGCGAGGTCTTCGCCGGCAAAAACATGGCCGTCGAAGGCCAGATCTCATAACCCGGCAGACCCGCCTCCGTGGCAGACGGAACGTTGGGCAGCGCCTTGTAGCGTTGAGGTCCCGCCACCACCATGGGCTTGATCTTTCCGCTCTGATAGAACGGTGTGGCCGACACGTGGTCGATGAATATCAGGTGCACCTGGCCGCCCGCCACGTCGTTGAGCCCGGGTGCACTGCTGCGATAGGGCACGCTGGTCAGCTTGATGCCGGCCTGCTGCTGGAACAGCTCGCCGGCCATCCGTTGGGTTGCCGTCGCGTATGCGAAGGTGTACTTGCCCGGCTCCGCCTTGGCGGCCGCCACGAGTTCGCCGACGTCCTTGAACGGGAGTGTCGCGCTCATGTTCACGACGTTGCCGATGCGGGCAATGCCGCACACGGGCACGAGATCCTTGGCCGGGTCATACGGGATCGTCTTCCTGACCAGTGGGTCGAGGATCGTCGTCGAACTGCTCACGAACAGTGCGGTGTATCCATCCGGTTCGGCCCTCACGGCGGTCTGAGTCCCGATCACGCCCTCGGCCCCGACGATGTTGTCGATGATGACCGCCTGCTTCACGATGGGCGACAGGGCCTGAGCGAACTCGCGCGCCAGCACGTCCGTGAACGTGCCCGCACTGGCAGGCACAACGAGCTTGATCGGACGCTCCGGATAAGCGGCCTGGCTTGCGCCCACAGCGAGGGCCAACACCGTGGCCAGGATTGGGTTCTTCATGCGAGCAGCACCTCTGGTGGAAGATGAACGTGACCCACAGCGAAGGGGTCATCCCTTCTTAGACATTGTGGATAATGCATCATACAATGGCACTGACGGGCGCATGCCCATGCAAGTCCCTGCGAAGAACTGGAGGCATTCGAATGAATCTGTTGAACCTGGAATCCGCCATCGTGCCGATCACCGGTGCGGCATCGGGGATCGGTCTTGCGATCTGCAAGCGCCTGCGGGCCGTGGGAGCCACTCCCCTGCTCCTTGATTTCGACAAGGAGCGGCTCGAGTCGGCCGTGCAGGAGGTCTTCCCCGCCGCAGGCGACTCGTCGCGCTATGGCTACGTGCTCGACGTCCGCGACTCCAAGGCTGTCGATGAGTGTTTTGCCAACATCAAGCGCGATCACGGCGCGGTGACGCACGCGGTAGCGAATGCGGGAATCTCTGCCGGAGCGCACGTCCTCGACATCACTGACGAGCAGTGGCACCGGGTGATCGACGTCAACCTGAACGGGGTCATGTATGTCTGCCGAGCGGCGGCCCGGCACCTGGCCGAGGCCAAGCGAGGCGCGATCGTCACCATGGGCTCGCTAGCGGGATTGAAGGCCAAGAAGGACCGTATCGCCTATACGTCCTCGAAGGCGGCGGTCATCAACATGACACGCGCTCTGGCATTGGACCTGGGCCGCTTCGGCGTTCGGGTGAATGCGGTGGCGCCCGGCTTCATCAACACGCCGATGCAGCAGAAGACGCCCCAAGCCGAACTCCAAAGCAAGATCGACAAAGTGCCTCTGGGGCGCATTGGCGACCCCGACGAAATTGCCAAGGTTGTGCTCTTTCTACTGTCAGACCTGGCGAGCTACGTCACAGGCGAGACGGTCGTCACCGACGGCGGAGTGATGGCGCAATACGTCTAGGCGGGCTCAGTCGCCCAGCTTCAACCCTGCGCGACTTGAACCGATTGCCGCCTTCCTAGGGGCTCTGCGCTAACGATCGATACCTATCAACCTTGAAACGCGCACGTCTGTACCCTGTCGTTGCAGCGCCTCAATGCGACTCCTGGAGGTGTCTGTCCGACATGGTGGAGCGTGCGCGCAGGCGAGCGTATTCGGCCCAGGAGGCGATGATGAATCGCTCGACGAAGAGCCCGTCTTCTCCGAGGTCGCGAAAGACCCGCCAGCTGCTGGCACCGTTGCGACGACGTGCAGGCTCTACAGCATGGATGGCGAGAAGAAACTCCTCACGGCGATCGGCATCGATCCGATACTCGATCTGGATCAAAACCGGCCCGTCGTCCGGCCGCGGTTCGCACGCGATCACCAGCTCCGGCAACTGCGCTCCAGGCGCTACGTCGGCCTCGTTGCCCATTGCAACCTGGGTTCGCCGCGTCACGACGAGTAGCAGCAGCATGGCGCCGACCGAGGCGCCGAGCGCGGCTCGAACGCCGACTGAGGCAGCCGCCGCACCCCAGACCGCGCTACCCACTGCCATGCTGGCATGCTGCGCAACGAGATTCACCGAGACGGCACGCGCTCGAACCCACGCTGGTGCGCTGCTTTGGACGCCGGCCGACAAACTCGCCAGCACGCAAACCCATGCCGCACCGGCACCGAAGGCTGCCGCAAGTGCGAAGAGCACAGAGCCGGTCGTGGCCATCAAAGCGATCGCACCCAGCCACAGGATCACCCCACCCGTTACGACCGCGTTCAACGATCTGCGCTGCAGCTGCCCGGCAATCGCCAGTGCACCCACGATCGCACCCGTGCCAAAACTGGCGGACAGCAGCCCAAAGCCCCCTGCACCGAGTTGGAGTTGGTCGCGCGCGATCACGGGCAGCAGCGCCCAGAACGCGCTTGCGCACACGCTGAAGCTGATGTTGCGGATCAGCAGCGAACGCATGGCGACTGAATGCCGAGCAAAGCGCAGCCCACTCGATACGCCAGAGAACAGGGTTTCCGGGACACCGGGGAGCGTTCGGTTCGCGTTTCGGAAATCCTCGGACGGCGACGATCATCACGACGAAGAACATCGAACTGGCGATGAACGAGCTGCCCGAACCCAGCCACGCGGCGATGGCCCCTGCAAGCGCGGGACCGAGCGCGCGCGAGATGTTGAATGAGACGGCCCCAAGGCAACGGCGCGCGGCAGATCGTCCCTGCGACACAAGATCGTTGATGCTTGCCAGCTGCGCAGGAAGGTACAAGCTGAAGCCCGCGCCGACGAGAAGGTCAGAGCGAGCAGCAGCCCTGGGCCCACCATGCCGGCCAGGGCAGCACCGCCCAGAACGGCGGTGGACGCGAGCATCAGCCACTGCGTAGCAAGGATCAATCGGCGCCGATCGATGATGTCGGCAAGTGCCCCGGCAACGAGTCCGAACAGCAGCGCCGGTGCAGTGCTTGCCGTCTGCACCAAGGCGACCATCAATTCCGACGGGGTCAGCGTCGCCATCAGCCAGGCGGCGATGGTGGTCTGCATCGTGTAGCCGAGCGCTGTCCCGATCGAACCGAAGTAGAACAGGCGAAAGCTGCGAATGCCGCAATGGCGAGGCGGAGAACCATTGCGCTACCGTGCTGGCGAACGATTGGTTCACTGGCGCACCCGCGTGACGCGCGGCCGTGGTGGTGAGTTCCGGCCTACGTCTCTGAAACGCACGAGCGCGAGCGCATTCAGCCGATGTCCGCCAGCATCCGGGCGACTTCGTCGGGCATCAACAACATGGCGTCGTGGGCGGTGGGGATCTCCAGGTACGTCCAACCGGCTTTCTCGCGCGCGAACTGCCGGGACGATGCGATGTTGGGGAAGTATGGGTTGGAGACCGCGACGTAGGTTGTGGGCAGCCCGTTGCCGACCGGATGCTGGAGCACCAGTTTGTCGAAATAGGTTTGGTAAGGATGCGGCGTCACCCGCGCGCCGACCCATTCCACCATCTGCGGCTCGACGATGCCAAAGAACTCGAGCGGGCCAGGCGGGATGCTGACGAAGCCGCTGGCCTCCGCACGTTGCTTGTAGATCTCGATGGCCTCGGGCGGCGCCGCGTCCGCGGGCGCCTGGCCGGACTGCAAGATCAGTGCGTCGAGATACACGAGATGGGACAACCGCTCGGGCATGCGGTCGGCCAGCGCCGTGACCACAGAACCGGCGAAGCTGTGCCCGACCAGGATCACATTCGAGAGATCTTCGTAGCGGACCACCTGCGCTACATCCTCGATGAATGTCTGCAGCGTCGGGCGGATGCCCATCAGGTGCGATCGTTCCCCGAGGCCGGTCAGCGTGGGCGTGTACACCTCGTGGCCCATCGCGCGCAACCGCGTCGCGACGGGTTTCCAACACCAGGCGCCGTGGTACGCGCCATGCACGAGGACGTAGGTCTTCGATCGGCTGTTGGCCGGCTGGGCAACCATCTATCTTGCCAGGCCCTACTGCTTCTCAAATTTCAGGTCTGCCGCCAGCTTGCCCATCTCGGCGTACTCTTTCCTCAAGTACTCGGTCCAGTCTTCCGGCGTTGTGAACGTCGGATCC
The DNA here is from genome assembly GCA_963738605.1 of uncultured beta proteobacterium. Classification (GTDB taxonomy): domain Bacteria; phylum Pseudomonadota; class Gammaproteobacteria; order Burkholderiales; family Burkholderiaceae_C; genus CADEEN01. Next base: position 10,702 of record CAVTXG010000010.1, on the reverse strand, counting down.
GATCCCTCCGAGCGAAACCGCTCGCTGAGCTCCTTGCTCTCCAGCGCATATTTGAGCGCTACGGAAAGTCGCTGTATGGCAGCCTTCGGTGTACCCGTCGGCACGACCAGCCCCAGCCACAGGTTGTGGGTGAAGTTGAACCCTTGTTCGACAAACGTCGGAACGTTCGGCAAGGGCGGGATGCGCTGCGCCGACGTGGCACCCAGCACCCTGAACTTGCCCCCTTCGATCATCGATCTGGTGCTGGCAAAGACGTCGAAAGCCATGTCTATGCGTCCGGCTGCGATGTCAGGCATCGCTGGGCCGGCGCCCTTGTAAGGAACTTCCGTGGCGCTAAGGCCGGCCGCACGCAGAAACTTTGCCATCGCCACCTGTTGCGGCGTGCCTGGACCGCCCGTCGCATACGTCAACTTGCTCGTCTTGGCGCGAGCGACGATGTCTTTGAGGGTGCGATCAGACTGATCGGCACCGACGATCATGAGCATGGGCAAGCTGACCATGTTCCCCAGACCGGTGAAGTCCTTGAGCGGGTCGAAGCCGGGGCTGAGCTTGATGTGCGGCAGTAGCGAGAACCCCGGCGCCTGGGCAAGGATCGTGTAGCCGTCAGCCGGCGCAGCCTTCGCAGCGCGCGTTCCGATCATGGTGTCGGCGCCGGGTTGGTTCTCGACGATCACCTGCTGACCCAGGTTTTCGCTCATCTTCGCGGCGACCAATCGGGTCGTGACATCGAGCCCCCCCTGCCGCGCCCGCGGGAACAATGATGCGAATCGCCCTCGTGGGGTATTCATCGGCAGCGATCGCCGCTGTTGCTGCGAGGCAGGCCAATAGGCCGGCAATCACTTGCGCAACGATGCCTCTTAACTCTACGGCCTTCTTCATTTGGTTTCCTAGGTTGTTCGGTCGAGTGGAAATGCATGAGTCCCAAGCAGCTCGGCCAACGAGTGGCAGGGACTGCTCTATGGATTATGCATAATGCACTATGACCGTAGCAAGCGGATGCAAACCCTTATTGAACCGGGGTAGCCCCAGCGCTGGGCAAACGGCCTTGCTATCGGCAGGGGCCGCAACCAGTGGTTGTCAGCGACGTACCGCCAAGGGCGACCGTTTCAGGTTTCCACCGTCGTCGAGAAGGCCACTTCCTTCCACTTTTCGATTTCGGCGAGCACCTGCAGGCACTGGTCACGCACGAACTCGTATCCGTCCTTGCCCAGAGGCTGGCGCATGGGCGGCTCCGGCGCGTCGACGAGACGGAGAATCGCCGGACCGAACTTCGCAGGGTCGTTGGCCTGCTTGCCATGGCGTGTCGACGGATAGTCCTTGACGTAGGCGCCTGCCAATGCCCGGTAATCTTCAATGGCGCACTGCTCGCTTTGAAGCGATGGGCCGGCAAAGTCGCTGCGGAAACCGTGGGGCTCGATGAGGGTGACGTGAATGCCCAGCGGCCTGACTTCGTGCGCAAGCGCTTCCGAGTAGCCCTCGACCGCAAACTTCGTGGCGCTGTAGAACGAAAAGCCCTGCGTCGCCGCGAAGCCGCCAACCGATGACAGGTTCAGGATCCGGCCGGATCGGCGGCGTCGCATGCCCGGCAGAACCGCGCGCGTCATCTCGACGAGGCCAAAGAAGTTCACCTCGAACAACGGCCGGTACTTCTCGGGCGGGGTCTCTTCCGCCACACCCAACAAGCCGTAGCCTGCATTGTTGACCAGCACGTCGATGCCGCCGAAGGCCTGCTCGGCCTCTTGGACAACCCCGGCGATGCGAGGCAGGTCACTGGCGTCGAGGTGGATCGCGCGGAAACGCTCGCGCGGATACTGGCGCTTGAATACGTGGTCACCGTCCTTGGCCAGCACGGTGACGACCACGTTGTCGCCGGCATCCAGCGCTGCCTTTGCGGTGGACAACCCGAGACCCTTGTCGGCTCCAGTGATCAGCCACGTACGGGATGTTGTCTTGCTCATAGTGTCTCCACAGTTGTTGCACGCTCAGTAGCGCAAGAGCACGGCCTTGGTCTGTGTGTAGGCTTCGATCGACTCTGCACCGTACTCACGTCCCAAGCCCGACTGCTTGTAGCCTCCGAAGGCCATCACCGGATCGGCGTCGCCGACAGTGTTGATCCACACCCGGCCGGACTTGAGTGCGCGAGCCACCTTGTGGGCCCGCGAAATGTCCTTGGTCCAGACCGCGGCAGACAGTCCGTAGGGCGTGTCGTTGGCCTTCAAGACGGCGTCGTCATCGTCCTTGAACGGAATGATCGACAACACCGGACCGAAGATTTCCTCCTGGGCGATCTTCATGTCGTTGCCGACGCGGCTGAACACCGTCGGCTCGACAAAGAAGCCCTTGCTGCCGACGCGTGAGCCGCCCAGGCTCAGGGCCGCGCCCTCCTCCCGGCCGGAGTCGATGTAGGACATCACCCGATCACGCTGGCGCGCCGAAATCAGCGGGCCCAGCTTGGTGTCGGGGTCGAGGGGCGAGCCGACCTTGTAGGTTGCCGCGATCTTGCTGATGCGCTCGGTCACCTCGTCATGCAGGCTCTCGTGCACCAGCAGGCGGGTGCCGGCCGAGCACACCTGACCGGAGTTGCCGCAGAAGGTCCGCACGGCTCCAGGCAGCGCCTTGTCGAGGTCGGCATCGGCAAAGATGATGTTGGGGGCCTTGCCACCCAGCTCCAGGGTCACGCGTTTGAGGTTGCCAATCGACGCCTGCAGGATCTGCTTGCCCACGGCGGTAGAGCCGGTGAAGGCCACCTTGTCCACGCCCGGATGCAGCGCGAGGGCCGCGCCCGCAGTGGCGCCGTAGCCAGGCAGGATGTTGATGACCCCCGGGGGCAACCCCGTCTCCTGAATCAGTTCGGCATCGCAGTGTCGACAGGCAGGCCAGTTCGGCAGGCTTGAGCACCAGGGTGTTGCCGCAGGCCAGCGCGGTGGCGATCTTGATCGAGGCCATGGACGCCGGCACGTTCCACGGGATGATCTGGCCGCACACGCCGATCGGCTCCCGCAGCATGTACATGAAGCCGGTGGAGTCGGTCGGGTTGGTCGTGCCGAAGATCTTCGACGGCCAGCCGGCGTAGTAGCGGAAGGCCTCGCCGGTCGTCGCCGCCACAGCTGCGGAATACCAGAGCGGCTGGCCGATATCGAGGGTATCGATCGCGGCCAACTCCTCGGCGTGACGGTCCAGTGTCTCGGCGATCGTCAGCAGTGCCCGCGCACGCGCGTGCGGCGTGATGCCCGCCCATGAGGGGGCTTCGTAGGCGCGGCGTGCGGCAGCAACAGCAGCATCGACGTCGGCCTGGTCGGCCTCGGCCACTTGACACAGCACCTCTTCCGTCGAGGGATTGATGGTGTCAAAGGTCTTGCCCGACTTCGCCGTCACCCATTCGCCGCCGATGAGCAGCCGCTTGGGGCCTGATCGAATCCACTTGACCGCCTTTTCGAAGCCCTGACTTGGAGTGTTCGTGACCGGAGAATTCATTTGCGCTTCCTTCAGATTGCAGCGCCGTGCGCTGCGTTGAGATCGACCGACCAGGGGTCGCATATCGGCGACTGGCGCTACTGCTTGACGTACTTCAGGTCAGCCGCCAACTTCGCGTTGTTCGCATAGTCCTTCTTGAGAAATTCGTTCATCTCTTCCGGGGTCAGGAACGTTTCATCGGATCCGTCAGCGCGCCACCGTTCAATGATGTCCTTTTGTGCCAATGCATACTTCAATGCTTCCGACAGTTTCTGAATCGCGGCCTTGGGCGTCCCAGCGGGCACGCATCAAGCCGAGCCAATTCCGGAAAGTGAAGTTGTATCCCGATTCCTGGAATGTCGGTACGTTCGGCAACTGCGGCATGCGTGCAGCGCCCGTGACGGCGAGCGCCCTGAGTTTGCCGCTGTCGATATGGGGCTTGGCGCTGTTGTAGCCATCAAAGGCGAAGTCCAACCGCCCGGCTATGAGTTCTAGCGTTGCGGGGCCCGCACCCCTGAAGGGAATTTCGACGTGGCCGCTCATGCCTGCTGCCTGCAGGAAGAGTGCTGACGCAATCTGTTGCGGAGTCGCCTGCCCACCCGTGCCGTAAGACAGGCTCGTGGTTTTTGAGCGCGCGACGAGGTCCTGCACGGTCTTATCGGGCGAGGTCGCCGCAACTTCCATGACCAGCGGCGCGGTAAGCAACATGCCCAGGCCCGTGAAGTCCTTGAGGGGTCGAAGCCCGGATCGAGCTTGACGTACGGCAAGAGCGTGAACCCGGGGGCTTGACCAAGGATGGTGTAGCCGTCGCCAGGAGCCTGCTTCGCGACGCGCGTGCCCAGCATCGTCTCGGCACCAGCCTGGTTATCGATGATCACCTGCACGCCCAGCTTCTCGCTCATCTTCTGCCCGATCAGCCGAGAGGCCGCGTCGAGCCCACCGCCTACCGCCGCGGGGACAATGATGCGAATCGGCTTGCTCGGAAAGTCATCCGCGGCTCTCGCCAAGCCAGCCACCTGGGCGAGCGACATGGTGAACAATGCGTACGCGAAAAAGCGCTTTGTGGACACCAGTTTCATTGGTGCGTCTCCTGTGTTGACACTGTTGAGCGCTCTAGCTCCAGCGCAATTATGCATAATGTATCATACAAGCACCAGCAGTCTTTCGAGAAAGTCGAATGCTGCTTTGGTCTCGGCGTTCGGCACAATGGGCCGGCAGTCCGCGCTTGAGACCCGAAAGCGCCGGGTTGCCGGTGATCCTCATCCGCGGCCGCAGCGCGACTGAAGCGCATCGGCGCAGATCATGTCCGCCCCCTTCTCTCCAATCAGCACGGACGCCGCGTTGGTGTTGCCCATCGTGATACTCGGCATGATCGATGCGTCAACCACGCGCAGGTGTTCTACGCCGCGCACTCGCAGACGCTCGTCCACGACGGCCATGTCGTCTTGCCCCATCTTGCAGGTGCCCACCGGATGGAATGCCGTGGTGCCGGTGGCCCTGACGTAGTCCGCCAGCTGGTCGTCCGAATTCAACGACGATCCAGGCTGCATCTCCGCTACCGTGAGTGCGGCAAGGGGTTCACTGGCGAAGATCCGCCGGTATCCGGCGCAATCCGGAGACCAGCCGCCAGAGACATCAGAGGGCATCCGCCAGATAGTTCGGGCGGATTGCCGGGGCCTGCATCGGATCCGGCGACTTCAGCGCGACCTCGCCCCTCGCCCGTGGCTGCAGCAGAGAAACCGACGCACTGATGCCCGGCAAGGGGTCCACCACCAATTCGCCCGATGGACGAAACTGAAAGCTCACCGGCCGCACCGTCAACTGCACGTCCGGTCCGTTCACGTCGAGGCCGCTGCGCGCATAGGCACTGACTGCGGACGAACCTAGAGCGAGTATACCCGCGCTGCGTCATCAGGTAGCGCAGGCCATGCCAGTACTTGGACAGGCCACGCAAGCTGCTGTTGTACGAGCCGGCGCGCGTCGAGCGAACGGCGTATGGCGCGTAAATGTGGTCTTGCAGATTGCGGCCGACGCCAGGCACGTGGACGCTTGTCTCGATGCCGTAACGCTGCAACTGCATTCCGTCGCCGATGCCCGACAGCATCAGCAGCTGCGGTGAGTTGATGACGCCCGCCGCGACGATGACCTCGCGGGTGGCAATCAGGTATCGCGCGCCGCTCGCCCGACCGTCTCGGACCTCGACCCCGCAGGCCTGCCTACCCTTCGAGCAGGATGCGCAGTACATGCACGCCGGTCTGCACCACGAGGTTGGAAGCGGCCGCGCACCGGCGCGACGAAGGCGTCATACGACGACTCCCTGCGCCCGTCGCGTATGGTGAAGTGCTGGTAACCGACGCCCTCGTGTGGCGGGCCATTCAGGTCCCAGCTCTGGGCGATGCCGACACGGGTGGCCGCTTCGATGAAGGCGTCCGACGTGGGGTGCTTGACCGTAGAGGCTTCCGACACTTGCAACGGACCGTCGGCACCGTGGAATTCACTGGCGCCGTGCTCGTGGTGCTCGATCCGCCTGTAGATGGGCAGCACGCTCATGCCAGCCCCAACCCGCGTTGCCGAGGCTTGCCCAATGGTCGTCAGTCGCGCGGGTGGCCGCGCATGTAGATCATCCCGTTGATCGCGCTGGACCCGCCGAGGACCTTGCCGCGCGGCCAGAAAACTGTGCGTCCGCCCAGCGTGGACGCGGGCTCCGTGCAATGTAGCCCCAGTTGAACCGCCTGTTGTGGAACAACCGAGCCATTCCCGCGGGGGTTCGTATCCAGACGAATCGGCCGGGGGGCCGGCTTCGAGCAGGAGAACGCGCACGTCTCGATCGTCGGAAAGGCGGCGCGCCACCACACAGCCTGCTGATCCGGCCCCTACAACGACGTAGTCATAGACTCCATTGATGGCTTGGTTTGGTGTCAGTGGCGCACGGGATCCGATTCACCGCCAAGCAAGTTCGCGTGCGGCGCGCACGAACCGGTTGACAGGTTTTTGATAGCCAAGACTCGGGCAGCAGTACGCATCTGGTGGTGGTGGTTGGTCGCCGCCGCGGCGCGTCTGAAAGAAATTGCGCCCTTTGGCCGCTTACAGTACATTATGCATTATATTCAAGAACGCCCGGGAGACAACAGGTGACGCAAGACCATTCCGCTACCAGGAAGGGGCTCCAACGACGAAATGTGCTGCGGCAGATGGGGGCCGTTGCCCTCAGCGGCGTCGCAGGGTCGCGCGCGGGGGCGCAGCAGCAGTTTCCAAATCGCCTGATCACGATGATCCTGCCGACCGCTCCAGGCGCCCCTTCCGACTCCATCGGCCGCAAGCTCGCGGCAGCCATGGCAGCACAACTCAGCGTTCCGGTGATCGCGGACAACCGAGCCGGCGCCAATGGCGTCATCGGGGTGCAAGCGGTCCTGACCGCGCCGGCCGATGGCCACACGGTCCTGTTCACAACCACATCGACGATGGCGACGAACAAGGCAATGATCAAAGCCTTGCCCTACGAACCGCTCAAGGACTTGATCACCGTCGGCTTTGGCTTGCGCACGTGGTTGATGGTTGCCGTGAACTCGAAGCTCCCGTTCAAGACGGCACAGGAACTCGCCACATTCGCCAAGGCCAACCCCGGCAAGCTGAACTTCGGCTATGGGACGGCAAATCCGCAGTTGGGCGGGAAGCTGTTCGAGCAACGCACCGGCGCGCAGTTCACTTTCGTTCCCTACAAGGCCCACGGGGCAATGATGCTCGCTTTGGTCAGCGGCGAAGTCGATGTCACCGTCACGGATGCGTTGTCGCTCGGCGCGTTCATCAAAGCCGGTCAGGTTCGGGTATTGGCCAGCATGAGTCCGCAGCGCAATCCGTTCGTGCCTGACATTCCAACAGTCGTGGAGGCCGGATTGCCAAGCCATCAGATGATGTCTGCGCACATCATGATGGTGAAGGCGGGGACGCCGGCTGATGTGGTCACCCGCCTGGGACAACTGGCGAAAGCAGCCGCCGATTCGAAGGAGTTGACAGAGTGGATGCCGACCACGGGCTTCGATAGCCACATGGTGACTGGCGCAGATGCATCCCGTGAACTCAGCGCTGAGATCGAGCGCATCGGAACGATCGCGCGGGATGCAGGCTTGATGCCATCGTAGGCTGGCGATTCCCTCCGGTACACAACCCATGCGAGCCGAGCCGATTCACTCCCTGCATCGATGACTCCGTTCTCCGCGATCTGAAAGACCGCCTGAGACGGACCCGTTGGCCGATCGAGGCGGAGGCCCCCGCCTGGACGTACGGTATCAGCCTCGAGTACATGAAGCGCGTTGTCGCGTACTGGGCCGATGGCTATGACTGGCGCCGCTCGGAGGCGGAACTCAACCGGTTCCCCAACTACCGGGCACGCATCGACGGACTGGATGTCCACTTCATCATGGAACGCGGTTCGGGCAAGAACCCCCCGCCGCTCATCCTCACCCATGGCTGGCCTGGTTCGGTCATCGAATTCCTTGGCGTGATCGAGCCCCTGGCCCACCCCGAGCGATTCGGAGGTCGCGAAGAGGACGCCTTCACGGTGATCGTGCCGAGCATTCCGGGCTTCGGCTTTTCGCAGGCGCCGAAGGCACCGATCACCCTGCGGGAAGTGGGCGGCATGTGGCGCAACCTCATGGTGGATCATCTGGGATTCGACACGTTCTTCGTGCAGGGCGGCGACATGGGCAGCATCTGTTCGTGCTGGATGTCCTTCGATCATCCGAAGCACGTGACCGCACTGCATCTCAACACGGTCAGCTTCCTTGCCCTGCCCGAGGCCGACAGCAGTCGGCGGAGGAGCAGGACTGGCAGCGCAGGGCGCATTGCCTGGAGAGCGTCCGGAAGACGGCTATCGGACGCAGCAGGGAACGCGGCCACAGACGTTGGCCTATGGGCTCACCGATTCCCCGGCGGGCCTGGCGGCCTGGATCATCGAGAAGTTCCACGGCTGGACAGTGCCCGGCGAAGCTGCGCGACCCACCTTTCAGATTGGATGAGTTGCTCGCCAACGTGATGCTGTACTGGAACGCCGGCCCGAACACCGCAAGTTGGTACTACATCTCGTTCTTCAACGGAAAAGGCGCCCGCAAGTTCCCGGATGGTCGCCGGATCGAAGTGCCTGTGGGCTTCCTCATCTCCCCAAACGACACCAACCCGCCTCCTCCGGACAGCGTCCTCCCGCGCAGCTACAACGTGGTCCGGCGCACGGATGCACCCACAGGAGGTCACTTCGCGGCTTTGGAGCAGCCGGACCTGTTCATCGACGAGGTGCGCTCCTTCTTCCGTGTCCCGCTGACTCGCATCAGGAAGCGTGCCGGTTTTTGTGCTCGACAGCGGGCCACTCGTCGCATTCACAAACTACCATCGCATCGGAACGGAGAGTCAGCATGCAGCGCAGCTTGGTATACGAAAAACGGAGAGCCTCGGGACGTCCTGGTCGTGGGTGAGTTGCCCACGCCTTCACCGGCTGCCGGAGAAGTTCGAGTCAAGCTCGTGACTTCCGGGGTCAATCCCTCCGACATGAGATTCAGAAGGCTTCGCCCGACCGACGGTCAACCGGTGGTGCCCCATAGCGATGGCGCGGGCGTCATCGATGCCGTGGGCGAGGGGGTGTCCGCCGGCCGCATCGGCGAACGCGTGTGGGTCTGGAACGGCAGTTGGCAGCGCAAGATGGGCACGGCCGCGGAGTACATCGCCATCCCGGCGGAGCACGCTGTGCCCCTGCCCGCAAGCGTCGACTTCTCGGTCGGCGCGTGCCTTGGCATACCCGCGATGACGGCGTTCCAATCAGTGCGCATGGCAGGTGAGATGGCTGGAAAGACGGTGCTCGTGATCGGTGCGTCTTCTACCGTCGGCTATTACGCAGCCCAGATCGCGGCAGCCAGAGGCGCCAGGGTGATCGGCACCGTCGGCTCCGAGGAAAAGGCAAAGCACGCACGTACCGCGGGCGTCGAAGCGACGATCAACTACAAGACCGAACCCGTTGCTGACCGCATCAAGGAACTCACCGCGGGCAAGGGGGCCGATGTCATCATCGACATGGATCTGAACACAACCGTCAAATTGCTCAGCAATGGCGGCTTGGCGCCCTACGGCACCTTGGTTTCCTACGGATCTAGTGTTGGGGGAGACATTGCGTTTCCCATTCAGGCCTTGCGAGAAAACTTGTACAAGCTTGCATTCGTTGGTGTCTATCGCCTGTCGCCGGAGGACCGCCGCGCGGCGATCGATGGGCTGAGCGAAATGCTGGCTGCAGGGGCGCTGACCCATGTGATCGGAGCCCGGTTCAAGCTCAACGATGTTGTCGCGGCTCACGAGGCCGTCGAACACAGACAAGTGGTCGGCAACGTCATCGTCGAAGTCACACAGTGAAGACGCCGGCACGAGGTGTGTCGTCACAACCAGGTGCGGGCTGCCACGCGGTCCAGCGTCCCGATAGCGTTGCCGTGCCTTCTGGCTCGTACAGCCTTGTCGATCGGTTCTGACTTGAGGTCCGCGCCTGACACTGGGCTTGGCCACGAGCCGCAGTGTGCTGGGTTGTCGATGTGGCCCCTACTCGACCGCCTTCACCATCTCCTCGACCACTTTCTTGGCGTCGCCGAAGACCATCATCGTCTTGTCCATGTAGAACAGCTCGTTGTCCAGGCCGGCGTAGCCGGCGGCCATCGAGCGCTTGTTGACGATCACGGTCTTGGCCTTGTAGGCCTCGAGGATCGGCATGCCGTAGATCGGGCTGCCCTTGGTCATCGCGGCCGGGTTCACGACGTCGTTGGCGCCGAGGATGATGGCCACGTCGACCTGGCCGAACTCGCCGTTGATGTCTTCCATCTCGAAGACCTGGTCGTACGGCACCTCGGCCTCGGCCAGCAGCACGTTCATGTGGCCCGGCATGCGGCCGGCCACCGGGTGGATCGCGTACTTGACGGTGATGCCCTTGTGGATCAGCTTCTCGGCCAGCTCCTTGACCGCGTGCTGTGCGCGCGCGACGGCCAGGCCGTAGCCGGGCACGATGACCACCGTCTCGGCGTTGCCGAGCACGAAGGCGGCGTCGTCGGCGCTGCCGCTCTTGACCGGGCGCTTCTCGGCGCCGCCGGCCGCCGCGGTGGTGGCTTCGCCGCCGAAGCCGCCGAGGATGACGTTGAAGAACGAGCGGTTCATCGCCTTGCACATGATGTAGCTCAGGATCGCGCCCGAGCTGCCCACCAGCGAGCCGGCGATGATCAGCATCGAG
>CAVTXG010000009.1:0-191093 GCA_963738605.1 uncultured beta proteobacterium | reverse complement strand
CCTGTTTGCCGAAAGCGATGCCTCGTGGCCGACCAAGGCGCTGCTGTTCCTGCTGGTCTTCATCCCGACGATCGCGCTGACCTTCTACACCATCGTCAAGTCCAAGCGCCTGTCGGACTTCCTCGACATCGTCAGCGACGAGCGCGTGACGACGTGGCACAAGGTCAAGGCGTTCGTCGCGGTGTGGGGGCGGGGGTCGGGGGCGGGGTGATTGGCCTGTGCGGGCTTTGAATGCACGCATTGCGCACACCGTGGGGATCGCAAAGCCGTGGGCGGGTGCGCGCTGGCGCTTCGGTGCGGCACACAGGCGCGCCAGCGCGCACCCGCCCACGACTTTGCGAGGCCGCTTGGGTTCTTGGTTGGAGAAAGACCCCAGCCGGGCATCGAGCCCGGCTGGCGCCTGCACGCGCGCCTGCGGCGCGCGGCAAGCCACGGGCTCGATGCCCGCGGCTTGCCTTTCACTCCACCCCAAGAACGGCTCTCCGCGCAAGGCGGCGGGCGGGGCGCAGGCGGGGCGAATGGCGCCGCCGAGAAGCACAGGGCTGAGGTCGGCGCGCGTACCCGCGCGCTTCGTGATCTGACTCACCGCGAGTGTTCGAGCGCAACGAACGCAGTGAGTGCAGCGAGTTTCGCGGTGCGACCTCAGACCGAGCATCGCAGGGAACCCTCGCGCAGCGAGGGCGAGCGCCGGTTGAGCCCCGACTGCGCCCCGCCCGCTGCCTTGCTTGCGCACCGGCCACAGCCCAGCGCATTTGCGCGACGATCACGAACGCACACAACGGGCCGGTTGCGATCGCTCGCGGGAGCGCGAGCAGGCCTCAATCGATCGGCAACGGCTCGACCGTGATGCCCGCCGCAGCCAGGCGCTTTGCATACGGCAGCCCCAACGCGGTGGTCGGCGTCAGCACGCCGCCGCGCGCCGCGCCGCCCGGCAACTTGCGCGCATCGCCGGCCAGCGCCAACGCAGCTTCGCAGACGAAGATCGTCGTCGCGCGGTTGCCGGGGTCGCCGCGGCCGGCAATGCGGCCGCGCGCTCGCGTGCCGTCGGCGCCTTCGGCGACGAGTTCGCAACGGAACGAACCGTTGTCCATCGCGCTTTCACTCGGGCCTTGCCCCGGTGCCGGCATGAACGTGGTGGTCATGGCGCGCACCGCGGCGCGCAACGGCGCCGCGCGCAGGCCGGCCGCCCCTACGCCCACGCCGAGCGACAGCGCGCTGGCCAGCGCCAGGCCGGTCGGGCCGCGGCCGGTGCGCAAGCCTTCGTGATAGACCAGCTCGACGTCGTAGGGGGCATCGTCGCCTGCCAGCGCCGCGCTGCGCCGCACCACGCGCGTGTTGACCGGCGCCATCGCGAACGGCGCGAGCCAGGTGTCGAGCGCGGCGTCGTGGCGCGGGCCGGCCGGGTCGGCATGCGCGGCGGCGTCGGCCGGCATGCGGCCTTCGGGGTTGAGCAGGAAGGGCTGCACGAACTGCGTCATCGCGCCGCTCTCGGCGATGTGCAGCAGCGATGCCAGCGTGCCGCCGTTCAAGCCGCCGCGCAACGAGTGCGCCGCCTGGATGCGCACGCAGCGCTGGCCGTGCTCGCGTTGCAGCGCCGCGGCGACGACCAGCGCGCCGATGTCCGACGGCACCGAATCGAAACCGCAGCACGGCACGATGCGCGTGCCGTCGCGCGCCGCTTGTTCGTGGTGGCGGTCGATCAGGCCGCGCACCCACGGCGTCTCGCCGGTGATGTCGCAGTAGTGCGTGCCGTTGTCGACGCAGGCCGCGACCAGCGCCGAGCCGTAGAGCGAGAACGGGCCGGCGGTGGAGAGCACCACCCGGGTCTGCGCGGCCAGCGCCGCGAGCGCGGCTTCGTCGGCGGCATCGGCCACGATCACGCTGGCGCGGGCCGCGCCTGCGCCGGCCGCCGCACGCGCGTGCTCCAGCTTCGCCGCGTTGCGCCCGGCGAGCGCCCAGCGCAAGCGCGGCGGTGCATGCTGCGCGAAGTACGCCACCGTCTGCCGGCCGACGAAGCCGCTGGCGCCGTAGAGCACGACGTCGAAGGCGCGGCGCGTTGGTTTCTTCATGGCTCGAGGAGCGTGGCAGCGAGTTGCGTGCTGCGCCGGCCCAGTCAGGTGGCGCCGCTGCCACGCTCGAACGCCTGCAACTGCGCGCGTGTCGGCAGGCCTTCGGTATCGCCGCGCACCTGCACCGCGCGCGCGCCGAGCCATGCGCCGCGGCGCGCAGCATCGGCGATGCCGCGGCCTTCGAGCAGCGCGCTGGTGACGCCGACGAGAAAGGCGTCGCCGGCGCCGACGGTGTCGATCACTTCGGCCACCGGGTGCGCGGGCACGCGGCCGCGGCCGGCGTCGATGTCGTCGAAGGTCGCACCCTCGGCGCCGAGCTTGACCACCACACGCTGCGCGCCGCGCTCGCGATAGAAGCGGGCGATGGCCTCGGGCGTGTCGGCGCCGGTCAGCAAGCGGCCCTCTTCGATGCCGGGCAGCACCCAGTCGGCTTGCGCGGCCAGGTCGTTGATCGTCTCGCGCATGACTTCGCGCGAAGGCCAGAGCGTGGGCCGCAGGTTGGGATCGAAGCCGATGGTCTTGCCCCGAGCCCGCGCCAGCGCCATCGCGCGTCGCGTGGCCGCCAGCGTGCTCGCCGACAGCGCCGCGAAGACGCCGCTGACATGCAGGTGGCGCGCGCTCGCGATCCAGGCTTCGTCCACGTCGTCGGGGCCGAAGCGGCTCGCCGCCGAGGCAGCCCGGTGGTATTCGATGGGCGGGTCGCTGCCGTCCTCGACGCGGCCCTTGAACATGAAGCCGGTGCGTTCGCCGGCGTGGCGGCTGACGCGCGAGCAATCGACGCCTTCGGCGGCGATGGCGGCGAGCAGGTAGCGCCCCATCGAGTCGTCGCCCAGGCGGCTGGCCCAGCCGACTCGCAGGCCCAGTCGCGCCAGGCCGATGGCGACGTTGGTCTCGGCGCCGGCGGTGCGCTTGGAAAACTGCATCACGCCTTCGAGCGGCCCGGGCGACTCGGCGACGAACAGCGCCATCGCTTCGCCGAGGGTGACGACATCGAGCGGCTTCACTGCGCGTGCACTTCGACAGGCTCAGTACGAACGGTCACGGCATCATCCCCTGCCCACGAACGGCATCGCCGTCGCCATCACCGTCACGTTCAGGATGTTGGCCTCGGGCGGCAGTTTCACCATCGTCATGAAGGTGGCGACGACGTTGTCCAGCGCCATGCGCGGCTCGGGCTTGACGCTGCCGTCGGCCTGCGGCACGCCGGCCACCATCTTCGCGGTCATGTCGGAGGCGACGTTGCCGATGTCGATCTGACCGACCGCAATGTTGTACTTGCGGCCGTCGAGCGACGCTGTCTTGGTGATGCCGCTGACGGCATGCTTGGTCGCCGTGTACGCCACCGAGTTGGGCCGCGGCGCGTAGGCCGAGATCGAGCCGTTGTTGATGATCCTGCCGCCCATCGGCTGCTGCGCCTTCATCGCGCGAAAGGCCTGCTGCGTGCAAAGAAACGTGCCGGTGAGATTGGCCGCGACGCTCTGCTGCCACTGCTCGAAGGGCAGATCCTCGAGCAGCGCGCTCATGCTCGAGACACCGGCGTTGTTGAAGAGCAGATCGAGCCGGCCGAAGCGCTGCTTCACCGTCTCGAACAGCGCCGCCACCGAGGCCGGGTCGCCGACATCGGTGGGCACCGCAAGACCGCGCGCGGGTGCGGCGCTTTCAGCGATCGATGCATCGAGCGCCTCGCGCCGACGGCCGACGAAGGCGACCTGCCAGCCGTCGGCGATCAGCGCATGTGCGCAGGCACGGCCGATGCCGCTGCCTGCGCCGGTGACGATGGCGGATCGGTTGTTCATGGTGGTGTCTCGTGTGAGCGTGGCAAAGCGATGCGCTATCGTAAGGTCATCACACGACTTTGGACGCATGCGCCATGAGTGCCAAGCCCGATCTGCTCACCGTCGCCAAGCTGCCGCCGTTTCTGCGGGAGCCCTTGCAGGCGGCGTTCACCGTGCACGCGCAGCCCGAGGGCGCGCCGCTGGATCGCATCCGGGCTGTCTGCGGCGGCGGCGAGTCGAAGGTCAACGCCGAGCTGATCGCCAGGCTGCCGGCGCTGCAGATCGTCTCGATCATGGGCGTGGGCTACGACGGCGTCGATGTCGCGGCGGCCAAGGCGCGTGGCGTGCTCGTCACGCACACGCCGGATGTGCTCAACGACGATGTCGCCGATCTCGCACTGGCGCTGGCGCTGAACGTCGCACGCCGCATCCCGCAGGCCGACCGCCATGTGCGCGAGGGCAAGTGGCCGCAGGCGCCGATGCCGCTGGCCACCAAGCTCAGCGGCGCGCGCATGGGCATCGTCGGCATGGGCCGCATCGGCCAGGCGATCGCCGAGCGCGCGCGCGCCTTCGGCATGAGCGTGGCCTACACCGCGCGCAGTGCCAAGCCCGATCTGCCCTACACCTTCCACGACCAGGTCACGGCGCTGGCTGCGCAGAGCGATTTCCTGGTAATCATCACGCCCGGCGGCGCGGCCACTCGCAAGCTCATCGACGCCCAGGTGCTGGCGGCGCTCGGGCCGAAGGGCTACCTGATCAACGTCGCGCGCGGCTCGGTGGTGGATGAAAGCGCGCTGATCGCGGCGCTGCAAGCCGGCACCATCGCCGGCGCGGCGCTGGATGTCTTCGAGCAGGAGCCGCAGGTGCCGCAAGCCCTGCGCGATCTCGACAACGTGGTGCTGACGCCGCACATCGGCAGCGCCACGAAGGCCACGCGCACGGCGATGGCGAATCTCGCGTTCGAGAACCTGCGTACGTTCTTCGCCGGACAGAAGTCGCCGACGCCGGTGCCGGAGTGCCGAACATGACCCACCCCCGGAGCAGCTCGCGCTGCTCCCCCTCAAGGGGGCACCGCCAGCGGCCGGGCAAAGCCCGCTCCGCGGCGGTTGCCCGGTGGCGTCTGCGCGATGCCAGCGGCGCGGCGCTCGAAGGACCACCATGACCACTCCAACGCTCACCAAAGTGATCCTCGAAACCGGCCCCGACGGCCGCGCGCGTTTTCGCGAGCAGCCTCTCGCGCTGACCGAAGGCAAGCCCAGCGCGCGCCTGTCGCCGCTGATGCCCAGTGGCGGGCTGCAATGGCGCCAGAGCCCGGTGGGCTTTCGCAGCGAGTTCCACTGCACCGAGACGCCGCAGTGGCTGTTCATCCTGAAGGGCGCGATGCAGATCGGCCTGCAGGACGGCAGCACGCGCACCTTCGGGCCCGGCGAGCACTTCTACTCGAACGACACGCTGCCGGCGGGCGCGACCTTCGATGCCAAGGTGCATGGCCACTGGAGCCGCCAGGTCGGCGACGAGCCGCTGGTGACGGCGTTCGTACGCGCGGGCGTTTGACCGCGGCCGGTTGCATGGATTTGTAGCGCGAACTTCCGCACGCGCCGGTGTTGTCCGTGGCGCATGCGACATCCGCTGGACGGGTCGGGCCCGTATCGTGGTTGAAGCCGCTGAACGACTCGTTCGCGGCTCGATCACGCAACGAACCCGAACAAGGATCGATCGCCATGAAAGTCACGTCCTCCGCGCCCGCGGCGGCGCGCAAGTCGAGCGCGCTGAGCCTCATCGCCCCCCTGGTCCTGCTGCTGCTCTCACTCAGCGCAGCCACCTGGTGGATCAGCCAGACCCTGGTGCTGCGCCAGACGCTGAGCGAAGGCCGCACCGTGGCCGACATGGTGGAGAACATCGGCCGCTGGGCTTCGCAGTACGGCGGCGTGCATGCCAAGACCACCGGCACCGACGCCAAGATCCCCGGCAACTTCCTGACGCGCGCGGTCTATTCGGTTTCCGAAGGCGATGCCGCGGTGCTGCAGGGCGCGCTGCTCAAGACCGCCGTCGGCGAGCAGGCCGCGCTGTCGCGCGTCGAGGCCTACCACTGGAAGAACCCGGCGCTGATCCAGCGCGAGGTCGCCAACGTCGTCGCCGCCTCGGGCAGCAAGGCGCGCTTTCGCCTGACCGCGCGCACCGTGCTCAACCAGAACAACGCGCCCGACGCTTTCGAGAAGGAAGCCCTGGCCGCGGTGACCGCTGCGGCCGAGCGCGGCGAGAAGTCGCCCGAGCACTGGAAGGTGCAGTCGGGCACGCTGCTGTACGCCCGCTCGGTGGTGGCGCAGTCGACCTGCCTGCGTTGCCACGACAAGCCCGAGAACGCGCCGGAGTTCCTGAAGACCAACGCGCAGTTCAACGGCGGCGGCGGCTTCGGTTATGTCGCGGGTAAGCCGGCCGGGCTGATCAGCGTCAAGGTGCCGCTGACCGACCCGCTCGATGCGCTCGTCAAGAGCGCGCCGGCGCAGGCCTGGGCGGCGCTGGCCGTGGCATTGGTCTCGGCCCTGTGGTTGCTCGCAGCAGCCTTGCGACGACGCTGAACGCGGCGCCGAATTCCGGTGCCGGTTCCGGTGCGATAGTCCGGGGGTGATCCACCTCCTCAATCTGCTTGCCGCGATCGCCCTGCTGGTGTGGGGCACGCACATCGTTCGCACCGGCATGCTGCGCGTCTTCGGCGAGAACCTGCGCAGCATCCTCGGCAAGAGCTTTGCCAACCGCGGCTCGGCCCTTCTCGCCGGCCTTGGCGTGACCAGCCTGGTGCAATCGAGCACCGCGACCTGCCTGATCCTGGCTTCGTTCGCGGCCAAGGGGCTGGTCGCGACCTCGGCAGCGCTGGCGGTGATGCTCGGTGCCAACGTCGGCACCGCGCTGATGGCGGTGGTGTATTCGTTCGACCTGTCCTGGCTGTCGCCACTCTTGATCTTCGTCGGCGTGGTGATGTTCGTCTCGCGCCAGGACAACCCGGTGGGCCGCATCGGGCGACTCCTGATCGGGCTGGGCCTGATCACGCTGGCGCTGCAACTGATCGTCGAAGCCACCAAGCCGCTGATCGAAGCGCCTGCGGTGCGCGCGCTGCTGGTGGCGCTGCCCAGCGACGTGCTGCTCGACATGCTGGTGGGCGCGGTGCTGACCGTGCTGTCGTACTCGAGCCTGGCGATCGTGCTGCTCACCGCCACCCTCGCCACCTCGGGCATGCTGCCCACCACCGTCGCGCTCGGCCTGGTGCTCGGCGCCAACGTCGGCAGCGGTGTGCTGGCGGTGATCGCCACCTCGAACGCGGCGCCGCAGGCGCGGCGCCTGCCGCTGGGCAACCTGGTGTTCAAGATCATCGGCGCGCTGATCGCGGTGCCGCTGCTGCCCTACATCCATCCCTGGCTGCAGGGCGTGGTGGGCGAGGTGCACCAGCAGGTCGTCGTCTTCCACCTGCTGTTCAACCTGGCGCTGGCGACGCTCTTCGTCGCCTTCACCGGCGTCGTCGGCCGCGCGATGGACCGCTGGCTGCCTGAAATCGCACCCAGCAGCGGCGACCGGCCGCGCCATCTCGACCCGGTGGCGCTGGCCACGCCGTCGCTGGCCATCAGCTGCGCCGCGCGCGAGGCGCTGCACCAGGCCGACGTGGTCGAGACCATGCTGCGCGGCATGCTCGACGTGATCCGCCGCAACGACCTCGACCTGGCCGAGCGGCTGCGCGCCAAGGACGACCTGGTCGACGAGCTGTACTCGGCGATCAAGTTCTACATGACGCAGATCTCGCGCGAGGCGTTGACCGAGCGCGAAGGCCGGCGCTGGGGCGACGTCCTCTCGTTCACCATCAACATGGAGCAGGTGGGCGACATCATCGAGCGCGTGCTGCAGGACGTGGAGGACAAGAAGATCCGCAAGAACCGCAGCTTCTCCGAAGCCGGCATGGCCGAGATCTGCCACCTGCATGAATGCCTGCTCGCCAACCTGCGCCTGGCGATGAGCGTGTTCCTCGACGGCCATGTGCGCGACGCGCAAAAGCTGCTCGAAGAGAAGGCGCGCTTTCGCGACCTGGAGCACGAGTACAAGGCCAACCACATCGCGCGCCTGCAGGACAACACCGCGCAGAGCATCGAGACGAGTTCGCTGCACCTGGACCTGATCAGTGAGCTGAAGCGCATCAACTCGCACCTCTGCGGCGTGGCGTATCCGATTCTCGAATCGCACGGCGCGCTGGCGGCAACGCGGCTGCGCAAGTCGCAGCTCGCGGGTGTGGACGAGAACTGAATGGCGCGCCGCTGACATGAAGCTGCAGATGGCGCCGAACTCGCTGTTCGCAGTCCTGCTGCGTTCGCCGTGGTGGATCAGCGTGGCGATCGGCGGGCTCATCGGCTTGCTGGCCGCGGCACTGCTGCCCGCGAGCTGGCGCGTGGCCGGCGCACTGTCGGGCTTTCCGTTCCTGGTGATCGGTGCGATGGCCGCATGGCGGCAGGCGCAGCTGCCGAGCACAGCGCGCGTCGAACAGACGCAGCAGGCCGTGACCGCAATGGCTTGGCCCGCCTTCGCGGCGCTGCTCGAACAGGCGTTTGCCCGCGACGGCTACACGCTCGCCGCGCTCGATCCGCGCAACGCGGCCGGTGCGGACTTCGTGCTCGAACGCAAGGGCCGGCGCATGCTGGTGAGCGCGCGGCGCTGGAAGTCGGCGCGCACCGGCATCGAGACGCTTCGCGCGCTGCAAGCCGCGCGCGAAGCCGCCGCCGACGACATGCCCAACGACGCGCTGTGCATCGGCCTGGGCGAGCTGACCGACAGCGCCCGGCCGTTCGCCGCCGAGCACCGCATCGCGATCTGGCAGGCGGCCGAGCTGGCGCAGGCGCTGCGCGGCCTGGCGCTCGGCGCGGGCCGCGGCTGAGCGTCAAGCGGCGCGCAGCGTCAAGCGTTCGTCGCCGCCTGCGCGGCGCGCCGCGCCAGCACCATGTCGCGCAAGGCCGCGGCCGGCGGCGACAACTCACGCGCGCGCCGCCACACCAGGTGGATGTCGGGCACGCGCAGCGGCAAGGGCAACGCCACCGTCTGCAACACGCCCAGGCGCGCGTAGTGCGCGGCCAGCGAGGCCGGCATCACCGCCAGCATGTCGCTGGCCTCCAGCAGCGCGGTGGTGGCGATGGTCGAAGCCGTCTCGGTGATGTCCATGCGCCGGTGCACGCCGGCCTCGCGCATCATGGCCGCGAAGCGTCCGGCCTGCGGTGAGCCCGGCGGCTGCACCACCCACGGCCAGCGCGCCAGTTCGCGCAGCGACAGGGGCGCGCCCTCGAGCAGCGGGTGGCCGCGCCGCGCCACCACCACCTGCGGCTCGTCGAGCACGGGCACGGCCTCGTATTCGTCGTCGTGGTGGCCTTCGAGCAGGCGGCCCAGCATCAGATCCACCTCGCCGCGCCCGAGCTGGCCCAACATGACATCGCTGGTGGCTTCCTCGATGGCCACCGCGACGCGGCCATGCCGCGCCTTGAACTGCGCCAGCACCGGCGCCAGCAGCAGCGGCAGCGCGCTCGGCACCGAGCCGACGCGCAGCGTGCCGTGCAGCCCGGCGGCCAGCGCCGCCAGCTCGCGCCGCGCAGCGCCGAAATCGTTGAGCACCTGGCGCGCGTAGCGCAGCAGCACCTCGCCGCCGGCCGTGGGCCGCATGCCGCGCGCGCCGCGCACGAACAGGGCGCTGCCCAGCGTGTCTTCCATCTCCTGCAACAGGCGCGTCGCGGCGGGCTGGCTGATGCCCATCGCCGCTGCCGCGCGCCCGAGGTGCGCCTCGCGGCCGAGGTGCGCCACCAGCAGCAGCTGGCGCGTGCGCAGGCGCAGCCAGGCCGGCTCGTCGGCCAAGGGGGTGCGTCGCGTCGTCGGGGCCCGGCTCATGCTGAAAACATTATCGGTACGTGCCGAATTCGCATTGGTGCGGCATGACCCGAGCCACTACCCTGGCGCGGCGCATCGACCGCCACGCCCCAACCTGAACGAGGACACAACCGCCATGACCATCGCCCGCCTCGTCCCGCGCCCCAGCCTGCTCCAACGCGCGGTCCTGCTGGCTGCCATCGCCACGACGTGTTTCGTCTCGACGGGCGTCCGGGCCCAAGCCTGGCCCGACAAGCCGCTGCGCATCATGGTCGGCGCCTCGCCCGGCGGCGGCACCGACATCCTGGCGCGCCTGCTGGCCGAGAAGATGGGGCCGGCGCTGAAGCAGACGATCACGATCGAGAACCGCCCCGGCGCCAGCAACACCATCGCCGCCGAGATGACGGCCCGGGCCGCGCCCGATGGCGCGACGCTGCTGCTGGCCACCAACACGGGGCAGGCGGTGGCGCCGCATCTGCTGAAGCTCAAGTTCGACCCGTTGAAGGACTTGCAGCCGATCGGCCTGGTGGCGGTGGTGCCCAACGTGCTGGTGGTGGCCGCGACCTCGCCGTACAAGAACGTCAAGGAGCTGCTGGCCGACATGCAGGCCAAGCCCGGCGCGCTCAAGTACGCCAGCTCGGGCATCGGCAGCACGCAGCACATCGTCGGCGAGGCCTTCAACCTTTCGACGAAGACCCAGGCCATCCACGTGCCGTACAAGGGCAGCGCGCAGGCGCACATCGACATCATCGGCGGCCAGGTCGAGATGATGTTCGACACCACCAGTTCGGCGATGGGCCAGATCAAGGGCGGCAAGTTCCGGCCGTTGGCGATCACCACGGCGCAGCGCAGCGCCGAGCTGCCCGATGTGCCGACGCTGGCCGAGCAGGGCGTGGCCGGCGCCGACATCCAGACCTGGTACGCGATGTACGTCACCGCCGGCACGCCGCGCGCCGCGGTCGATCGACTGGCCGCGGAACTGACCGCGGCGCTGAAGCTGCCCGATGTGCAGGCCCGCATCAAGGGCCTGGGCGGCGAGATCCAGTTGATGAGCCCGGAGCAGTTCGCGGAGATGAACCGAAGCGAGTTCGAGCGCTACGGCAAGCTGGTGCGCGACGCCAACATCAAGGTGGAGGGGCAGTGAGCAAGTTGCCGCGTATCGCGCTGCTGCTCGGCGATGCGAGCGGCGTCGGCCCCGAGATGGCTTGCAAGCTGCTGGCCGACGCGGCCGTGCGTGATGCCGCCGAGCTGCTGCTGATCGCCGACCCGGCGGCGCTGGCCTCGGGTTCGCGCATCGCCGGGGTCGAGCTGCCGATCAAGCGCGTGGAAGCGGCGCAATGTGAAGGCTGCGTCGGGCCGCATCGCCTGGCTCGCCTACGACACCTTGCGCGGCGCGGCGCCAACGCTCGGCGAATCGAACGCCGCCTCGGGCGCCTGCGCGATGCGCTCGCTCGAGCTCGCCACCGACGCGGTGCGCAGCGGCGCGGCGCAGGCGATCGTCTTCGCGCCCTTCAACAAGCACTCGTTGCGCCTGGGCGGCCTGACCGAAGAAGACGAACTGCGCTGGATGGCGCAGCGCTGGCAGGTGCCGGGCTTCGTCTGCGAGTTCAACATTACCGGCACGCTCTGGACGTCGCGCGTGACCTCGCATGTGCCGCTGCGCGAGGTGGCCGACCTGATCGATGCGCGCACCATCGGCGAGGCGGTGCGCATCATCGACGGCACGTTGAAGCGCGCCGGCATCGCGCGCCCGCGCGTCGCGGTCTCGGGGTTGAACCCGCATGCCGGCGACGGCGGCTCGATCGGACGCGAGGAGATCGAGGTCATCGAGCCGGCGGTGCGCGCGCTGCAAGCCGAAGGCCTCGACGCGCGCGGTCCGTTCTCGCCCGACACCGTCTTCATCGCCGCACGCCGCGGCGATTTCGACGCCGTGGTGTCCATGTACCACGACCAGGGCCAGATCGCGATGAAGCTGATGGGCTTCGAGAGCGGCGTCACGCTGCACGGCGGCCTGCCGGTGCCGGTGGCCACGCCGGCCAGCGGCAGCGCCTTCGACATCGCCGGCCGCGGCGTGGCGCGCATCGCCGGGTTGCGCGCGGCGTTCGACCTGTGCGTGAAGATGGCCGCTTCGGGCTGAAGAGAGCTTCACGGCGCGAAACAGGCGCCGTTTCCCACCCCTGTTACCACTGCTGTCAATCTCGTCCTCAACACGCGCCAGCGCGGCGTCGAAAACGGGGCATGCGCTGCGGCGCACCCGACTTCGAGGAACCGCCATGACGACCATCGCTGCTTCGATTGCCCTGCCTGTCACGATGCGCCGGCACGTGGCCGAAACCGCGCGCACCGAGACGCGCAGCCGCGCGTCCGAAGCCCCCGCCCGCACCGAAGCGCCACGCCACGACGACGGCGCACGGCGCTCGCCGCTGTACCGGGCACTGATCGGCGCGCTGCGCGAGTTGTTGGCACCGCCACCGGCGCCCGCAGCAGCCGCAGCGCCGGCGCCCGCCGTCTCCACCGCGCCTGCCGGCACCGCCGCGCCGGTCGATGCGGCCAGCGTGCCGCCGACCGAACCGATCGACGCCAGCGACGACGTTGAACAAGCGCTGATGAACTTCACGCGCGCCCTGATGCAGACCTTGCGCGGCGAACAAGACGGTCCGGGCCGTCACGGCCACGGCCGGCATGACCACGCGCACCATGCGCACCATGACAACGGCCGCCGCGCCTGGGGCGATCCGGCGCGTCGCATCGAACAGCTTGGCGTGCAGATGGCGGCAGCGCCGGTGGATGCAGGCCCTGCGCCTGTTGCGGTCACGGCTGCGACGTCGAGCGCCGAGTCCGCACCGAGCACGACCGCTGCGAACACGACCGTGGCGTCTGCCGCGCCGCGCCCGGCCGACAGCCATCTGCTGAGCGCCTTCCGCGAGTTGCAGCAGGCTTTGGGCCACAACGAGGCCGGTGGTGGCGCTGAAGCATCGATCGGCACCCGGCTCGCGAACTTCTTGCGCTCACTGGCCGATCGCCTGGCGCAGGACGCGCCCGCCGTCACCGACCTGGCGACGCAGCCGGGGGCGTTGATCGACCTGCAGGCCTGACGGCCGCCCGCCCCACACGGCCGCCCGTCCTGCGGGCTTTCCTTGTTGATGGCCGCAGGCCCGTGTGTGAACATCTTCAACCCCAAGAAGGAGTTGTTGATGAACCGTTTGTCTTCCGTGGCCGGGCTCGCCGCAGCACTGGCCCTCGGCGCTGCCGCTCCTGCCTTCGCGCAGGAGTTGCGCGTGCAGTGTTATTCCGATGGCAATGAATGCGAAGTCACCGGCGAGATCGCCCGGCGCTTCGAAGCCGCCAATGCCGGCGCCAAGGTCGTCATCGACAAGGTGCCGTACAAGGCCGTGGTCGAAACGCTGCCGGTGCAGCTCGCGGCCGGCGAAGGCCCCGACATCGGCCGCGTCACCGACCTGGGCGGCCTGAACAAGTACTACCTTGATCTCTCGAAGCACCTGAGTCCGGCACAGCAGAAGGCGTGGAACGGCAACTTCGCCTCGACGCTGCCGTGGTTTCGCTCCGGCCCCGCCGACAAGGGCATCTACGGCCTGATGTCGCAACTCACCGTCACCGGTGCCTACGTCAACAAGACGCTGTTCGAGCAGGCCAACGTGCCGCTGCCCGGCGACAAGGCAACCTGGGACCAGTGGATGGCCGCTGCCTCGAAAGTCGCCAAGGCCACGAAGACGCCGTTCGCGATGGCGATGGACCGCAGCGGCCACCGCTTCGCGCCGCTGGCCGTCGCCTACGGCGCAAAAATCTTCGACGCCAAGGGCGCGCCGGTGATCGATGCCGGCTACCAGACGGCGGTCAAGAAGTTCGTCGATTGGCACAAGGCCGGCCTCATGCCCAAGGAGGTGTGGGGCGGCGTCGGCGGCTCGCAGTACCGCGATGCCTTCGAGGAGTTCGCCAACGGCCGCGTGGTGGTCTATTACTCGGGCTCGTGGCAGATCAAGCGCATGGACACGCAGGTGACCAAGAACTTCCACTGGACGGTGGCACCGGCCCCCTGCGGCCCGGCGGCCTGCACCGCGATGCCCGGCGGCGCGGCCTTCGTCGCCTTCAAGCGCACCAAGCAGCCGGCGCTGGCCGCCAAGTTCCTCGACTTCCTGGCGCAGGACGCCAACTACAAGGAACTGATGGCGCGCACCGACAACATCCCGGCGAGCCTGGCCGTGGCCAAGGCCGGCGTGCCGTACAAGGTGGGCTCGCTGGCACGCACCGCGCTCGACAGCTTCGTCGCCGACGTGCCCAAGATCGCCGCGCCCAACTACGCGCTGCAAGGCTACCGCTTCAACCGCGCCGTGTTCCTGCCCACCGCGCAGCGCCTGGGTCAGGCGGTTGCCGGCGAGATGAGCGCCGACGATGCGATCAAGCGCCTGGCGTCGGACATCGACGAGCAGGTCAAGGCGGCGAGCAAGTAGCGCGACGCTTCGCGCAGGAGAAGGCCACGGCATGCAAGTCAAACGCAGCACGCCGTGGCTGTTCCTCGCGCCGAACCTGCTGATCTTCGGCGTCTTCACCTTCCTGCCGATCGCGATCAATTTTGTCTACGCCTTCACCGGCGGCGTCGAGCTGTACCTGAAGGACCGGCCCTACGTCGGCGTCGAGAACCTGGCCACGCTGCTCGACTGCGGCAACCACTTCGACCCGAACACCTGCAAGCGCGATCTGTTCTGGCGCGCCGTCTGGAACACCGCGCAGTACTCGCTGTTCCAGGTGACGCTGATGGTGCTGTTCAGCCTGATCACCGCGCTGGTGCTGAATCGCAAGATCGTCGGCCGCGGCTTCTGGCGCGGCGTGTACTTCTATCCGGTGCTGCTCAGCCCTGTCGTGGTGGCGCTGATCTGGAAGTGGATCCTGCAGCGCGACGGGCTGCTCAATGCCGGCATGGTCGCGCTCGGCGCCGAGCCCGTGCTGTGGTTGGCCGAGGCCGGCCCGGCGTTCTTCTGGGTCGTCTTCGTCAGCATCTGGGCGCACATGGGCTTCTACACGCTGATCCTGCTGGCGGGGTTGCAGGCGATCCCGGCCGATCTCTACGAAGCCGCCCAGCTCGACCGCGCCTCGCCCTGGCGCACGTTCGCGCGCGTCACGCTGCCGCTGTTGATGCCGAATCTGCTGGTCGTGCTCGTGCTCGCCGCGATCCGCGCGGTGCAGACCTTCGACGAAGTCTTCGTGCTGACCGGCGGCGGGCCGGGCTCGGCCACCACCTTCGTCGTGCAGTTCATTTATCAGACGGGCTTTCAGGAGCAGGTGCGGCTGTATGGGCTGGCTGCAGCGGGCTCGCTGCTGCTGGCGCTGGCGCTGATCGTGCTGACGCTGATCCAGTTGAAGGCGACGAGTGCGGGCAGTGCGGGGGAGAAGGTGCGATGAACGCCGTTGCGTTTCTCACCCGCACCAAAGGCCGGCGCTCGCTGCACTGGACCGACTGGCTCTCCTACGCGTATCTGGCCGTCGGCCTGTTCCTGATGTTTGGCCCGGTGGCGTGGATGGTGCTGTCATCGTTCAAGACCGAAGCGGCGCTGACCGAATTTCCGCCGCGCCTTTTGCCTTACGGCCAGAAGGCTGTGGCGGTGCCGGGCGAGGAAGGCCTGAAGCCGCTGTACCGCGTCAAGCTGCCCGATGGCACGGTGCGCGAGCTGCCGGAGCTGCGTCGTATCGGCTTGATCGCCACGCATGTCGATCCGGCCAAGCCGGACGAGCCGATCCGCGTCAAGCTCGAAGACCGCGAACCGGTGCGCGAGTTTCATTTCGCCACCGAGAACTACACCGATCTGGGCGGCAAGTTCGCCTTCGGCCGCTACTTGTGGAACTCGGTGTTCATCACCGTCGTCGCGACGGTCCTCACGCTGCTGTTCAACTCGATGGCCGCGTTCGCGCTGTCCAAGTACCAGTTCAAGGGCCGCAGCGGCGTCTTCCTGCTGATCATCGCCACGCTGATGGTGCCGCCGGCGATCGTGCTCGTGCCCAACTTCCTGGTCGTCAGCGAACTCGGCCTGCTCAACAGCCTGTGGGGCGTGATCTGGCCGGCGGTGGCCACGCCCACCGGCGTCTTCCTGCTGCGCCAGTACATGCTGACGATTCCCGACGAGCTGCTCGACGCCGCGCGCATGGACCACGCGAGCGAGTGGCGCATCTACTGGCGCATCGTGCTGCCGCTGGCCGCGCCGGCGCTCGCGGTGCTGGCGATCTTCTCGGTGATGTGGCGCTGGAACGATTTCCTCTGGCCGCTGATCGTGCTGTCGAAGAACGAGGTCTTCACGCTCCAGCTCGCGCTCAACGCCTTCCAGGGCGATCTCGTCACGCAGTGGAACTACCTGCTGGCGATGACGGTGATCACGCTGCTGCCGATCACGCTGGTGTTCGCCTTCTTGCAGAAGTACATCGCGCAGGGCATCGCCAGCGCTGGAGTCAAGTAGCCAATGGCATCGCTGCAACTCAAACAGCTCGTCAAGGACTTCGGCCCCGTGCGCGTCATCCACGGCGTCGATCTGCAAGTCAACAACGGCGAGTTCGTCGTCTTCGTCGGGCCCTCGGGCTGCGGCAAGAGCACGCTGCTGCGCATCATCTGCGGGCTCGAAGACGCGTCGTCGGGCGACATCCTGATCGACGGCGCGCGCATCAACCACCTGCGCGCGGCCGATCGAGAACTGGCGATGGTGTTCCAGTCGTACGCGCTGTACCCGCACATGACGGTGTTCCAGAACATGGCCTTCGGGCTGGAGAACATCGGCACCGCCAAGAGCGAGATCGAGCGCCGCGTCAACGATGCGGCCGTGTTGCTGCGACTGGACGCGCTGATGCAGAGGAAGCCGACGCAGCTCTCCGGCGGCCAGCGCCAGCGCGTGGCGATCGGCCGCTCGATCGTGCGCGAGCCGAAGATTTTTCTCTTCGACGAGCCATTGTCGAACCTCGACGCCGAATTGCGCGTGTCGATGCGCGGCGAGATCAGCGCGCTGCACCGGCGCCTTTCGGCGACCAGCATCTACGTCACCCACGACCAGGTCGAGGCGATGACGATGGCCGACAAGATCGTCGTGCTGCGGCTGGGTCGCATCGAGCAGGTGGGCTCGCCGCTGGAGCTGTACAACCGGCCGGCCAACCAGTTCGTGGCCGGCTTCATCGGCTCGCCGCAGATGAATTTCGTGCCGGTGACCGCCGCCGTCGATGGCACGGTCGCGCCGGCATTCGGCAGCGGCGTCCGCGTGCCCGGCGTGCGCGCGGTCTACGCCGGCACCAAGCTCACGCTCGGCGTGCGGCCCGAGCACCTGTCGTTGCAGGCGCAGCCGGGCGCGCTGGCATTGCCGATCAGCGTGACGCAGGTCGAGCAGCTCGGCGGCCTGTCGCTGATCTACGGCACGCTGCCGGGCGACGGCCCGCGCGTGACGGTGCAAAGCGCGGGGCAGTTGCACACCGCGGCCGGCGACACGCTGACGGCGTATGCGCCGGCGCAGAATTGCCACCTCTTCGTGGCCGACGAGAAGGCGGAGGCACTGCGGTGAAACTCGAACACACGTGCGCAGATCGTCCGGCCCGGAGCGTAAAGAACCGTTCGCCCTGAGCTTGTCGAAGGACAAGCTCAGGGCGAACGGGGGTGGGAAGCCGACCGTCGCGAACAGCCGCTTCGGGTCGACCGCGCACTCCCTCGAGCAGCCGCCGTTTGGAGCCGGGACATGACCCCCCTGCGCAAAGCCTCGCTGCTGGCGATGGCCCCCGGCTGCATCGATCTGCAGCTCGACCTCGGCTGGCGCATGCGCGTGATGCTGATCGACGGCCGCACCGGCCGCTTCACCTTGTCGCCGCCTGAAGGCTTTCGCGAGCCGCGCACCTGGGCGCTCGATCCGCAAGGCGCATTTCCGCTCGAAGGCCGGCGCCGCGACGCGCTGTTCGCGCCCGATGCGGAAGCGGCCGCCACGCAGGAGGGCGAAACGCCGATGCTCGAAGGCACGCAGCTGCGCGCGCGCATCGCGCTCGACCCGTTCGCCATCACCTGGGAGCAGCGCGACGCGCAAGGCCAGTGGCACTTCTGTTGCGGCGACCGCGCCGAGAGTTATGCCTACGGCGTGTCGCAGCGCAGCGGCACGCTGCACCATTGGCAGCGGCGCGAGCCCGATCGCGACCGCTACTTCGGCCTCGGCGACAAGACCGGCCCGATCGACCTGGTGGGCCGGCGCCTGCGCACGCGCCAGATCGACGCGCTCGGCTACGACGCGAAGACGGGCGACCCGCTCTACAAGCACTGGCCGTTCTTCCTGCAGCACCACGCCGGCACCGGCCTGGGGAACGGGCTCGCCCATGGCATCTACTACGACACGCTGGCCGAATGCGCGTTCGACTTCGGTGCCGAGCACGACAACTATCACGGCCGCTATCGCGCCACCGAGATCGCCGACGGCGATCTCGACGCCTACGTCTTCGCCGGCCCGACGCTGCGCGATGCCCTCGCACGTTTCGTCAAGGCGATCGGCGGCACTGCAATGCCGCCGCGCTGGTCGCTCGGCTATGCCAACACCGCGATGGGCCTGACGGACGCGCCCGACGGCCAGGCGCGCGTGCGCGAGTTCCTGGCCAACGCCGAGCGCGACGGCTTTCCGCTGTCGAGCTTTCATTTCGGCTCGGGCTACAGCAGTCGCGGCAAGCAGCGCTATGTCTTCACCTGGAACCACGACAAGTTTCCCCAGCCGCGCGAGCTGATGGCCGCGTTCGCCAACGCCGGCGTGCGCACCGTCGCCAACTTGAAGCCCTGCCTGCTCGACGATCACCCGGCGTATGCGCAGCTCGCCGCCGACGGCGCCTTCGTGCGCGATGACAAGGGTCCCTGCCTCGAACAGTTCTGGGACGGCTGGGGCGCGCACCTGGATTTCACGCGCGAAGGCGACCGCGCCTGGTGGCAGCGCGGGCTGCAGCAGCAGATCCTCGACGTCGGCATCAACGTTGGCTGGAACGACAACAACGAGTACGAGATCTGGGGCGAGCGAGCGGCGATTCACGGCTTCGGCGAGACCTTGCCGATGGCGCGCGCGCACGCCCTGCAAGCGCTGTTGATGACGCGCGCCACCTTCGATCAACAAGCCCAACACAAGCCCGACGAGCGCGTCTACACCATCACGCGGGCCGGCCCGCCCGGCCTGCAGCGTTACGCACAAACCTGGAGCGGCGACAACAGCACGAGCTGGCACACGCTGCGCTGGAACCAGCGCATGGCGCTGACGATGAGCCTGTCGGGCCTGTTCAACGTCGGCCACGACATCGGAGGATTCGACGGCCCGGTGCCCGACGCCGAACTGCTGATCCGCTGGACGCAGGCGTGCTGCCTTGTGCCGCGCATGATCATGAACAGCTGGAAGGCCGACGGCAGCGTCAACACGCCGTGGCTGCATGCCGAGGCCACGCCGACGATCCGCGCTGCGGTGGGCTTGCGTCTGAAGCTGCTGCCCTACCTCTACACGCAGATGTGGCGCGCGTCGAACGAGCACTTGCCGGTGCTGCGGCCCACCTGCTTCGAGTTCGGCGACGATGCGCAGACGTGGCAGGACAACGACGAGATGATGGTCGGCGCCGACCTGCTCGTGGCACCCGTGTTCGAACCCGGCGCGCGCAAGCGCAGCGTCTACCTGCCGCGCACGCCGCACGGCTGGTTCGACTGGTGGAGCGGTGCGCATCACAACGGCGGGCAGACGATCGAGGTCACCGCGCCGCTGCATCGACTGCCCTTGTTCGTGCGCGGCGGCGCGCTCGTGCCGGTGGCCGACAACCCGCACGACCAGGCGCGCACCGAAGAGCCGTCGCGCGCGCTGCTCTGGTACCCGGGGCGCAGCGGCGAAGACGCGGCGCTGCTGTACGAGGACGATGGGCTGCGTCACGCCGATGGCAGCGACCGGCATGTGCTGCATCGCTTCAGCGCGGCCGCGCATGCGGCGCGCCTGAACCTCGCGTTGACGAGCGACGGCGCCTGGCCGCTGCCGTACAAGCAGATCCGCGTCGTGCTGCCGCCGGGCGAAACGCGCAAGGTCGAACTCGCGTCCGACAGTGTGACGCTGGTGGCGGCCTGATGTCCTGGGCGCGGCTGGCTGACGCGAGCGTCCGCGTCAAGCGCCGCGCCGACCTGTGGCGTCGCCTCGGCCAGCGGCCGGTGCGCAGCGGCGGCGTCAGCGGGCAGTGCCTGGAGCGCCTTGCCGGCATCGAGCACTGGCTGCTGCAATTGAATCGCGAGCAGCCGGTGCCGGCGCTGCTGCTCAAGCCGCGCAACGGCGCGCAGCGCGCGGCGTGGTG
The DNA here is from genome assembly GCA_963738605.1 of uncultured beta proteobacterium. Classification (GTDB taxonomy): domain Bacteria; phylum Pseudomonadota; class Gammaproteobacteria; order Burkholderiales; family Burkholderiaceae_C; genus CADEEN01. The sequence continues at coordinate 171,046 of CAVTXG010000009.1, read as the reverse complement.
CTGTACTGCCACGCGCACGGCAGCCGTTTCGACCTCGGCGCCGAGGAGTTGCTCGTCGGCCGCCCGGCGTTGCAGGCGCCGCCTTACGGCCGCGCGCTGATCGAGCGCGGCTGGGCGGCGCTGGCGATCGACCATTGGGGCTTCGGCGAACGCCAGCAGCCGAGCGAACGGGCCCTCGTCAAGCGCCTGCTGTGGCAGGGCGACACCCTCTGGGGCTGGCGGGTGCACGACACGCTGGCGGCGCTCGATTGGTTGCGCACGCAACCGGAGTTCCAGACGCTGCCGGTGGTGACGCTCGGCCTGTCGATGGGCAGCACGATGGCGCTGTGGGCCGCGGCGCTCGACGAACGCATCGCAGGCTGCATCGATCTGTGCTGCGCCGCCGAGTACGACGCGCTGCTGCAAAGCGGCGGCTTCGACGGCCACGGCGAGTACTTCTTCGTGCCCGGCCTGGCGCGCGACTTCACGCTGGCCGAGATCGCCGGCCTGATCGCGCCGCGCCCGCATCTTTCGTGCGCCGGCCGCGAGGACGCGCTGACGCCGCCGGCCGGACTGGCTTCGCTCGACCGCGCGCTGTGCGAGGTCTATGCTGCGTGCGGCGCGCCGCAGGCGTGGCGCCAGATCGTCGAGGACGGCGGCCACGCCGAGACGCCGACGATGCGCGCTGCGGTGCTCGACTGGCTCGAGCAATTCACCGACAACCGACTGACCGACTGACCTCCGAGGAGAACATCATGACCGTCTGCCCCATCGCCATCGCAGTGGGCTGCAAGAAGTGCCCGGCGTTCTCGGTGTGCCCGCTCAAGGAAGTGATCGGCGATCACAAGCCCGATGCCGCCCCGCCTGAGAAGAAGTCGGCTGCGCCAGGGGCTGCCGACAAGAAGACGCCGTAGGCGCTCAGTCGGCGCTCAAGTCGTAGACCTGCACGCGGTTTTCGAGCATGTGCGGCACGATCAAAGTTCGCGTCCTGGGCAGGAACGCGATGTCGGCAGCACCCTGCTTGAAGCTGCGCAGCAAGCGCGTCTTGCCGTCGCCGGCGATGTGCAACACCTTGCCCGCCATCCAGTCGCTGACGATATAGCCGCCGCGGCCGTCGGATTCGAGTCCGTCGAGGTTGCCGGTCGGCGTGGGCGTGATCAGCGTCTTCGCGCCGGTCGCCAGGTTCAGCCGGTAGAGGTGGCCGGGCACTTTGGTCGTGAAGTTCGGCTCGGGCTTGCCCCAGGCGGCGACGACCAGGCTGTCGCCTTCGACCAGCAGGCCGTTCGGATGTTCGAGCCGGTCGCCCTCGGCGAACGTACTCACACGGCCATCGGCAATGCGGTGGATCTTGCTCGTCACCATGTCGGAGACGTACACGCTGCCGTCGGGCGCGGTCGCGACATCGTTGAGGAACTTGGCACCGGGCACGCCCAGGCGCGACTTGATCGCCCCGCTGGCGATATCGATCGCAATCACTTCGTCAACGTCCGAGACCCACAGGGTTCCGGCGTGGCTGCGCATCCCCTTCGGTGAATTCAGCCCGCTGACCCAGTTGGCTGCGACCACCTTGCCGTCAAGCGTGAGCCGCGAGATGACCCCGTTGCCGTCCTTGTCCGCCGGCGAGCCGCCCGCGCGCAGGCCGACCTGGGAGACGAACAGCGCCCCGCTGGCCGGATCGAAGTACACGCTTTCAGGGGCGTTCAGCCCCGCGTCGAGCGACCACGGCTCGATGCGAGGCGTTGCACAGCCTGCGATCAGCAGCACCAGCAGTGCCGCGGCCGTGGGGATGCGCAGGCTGGGGGAGACTCGACGAGCAGACATGGCGTCTCCTGCTTGAAAGGTGGAGTGGCGACTATGCCGCAAGTGCCGCTGCGCGCAAGGGCGAATGCAAGGGCGATGCAGTGCGAATCCGGCCCCGCGCGCGCAACCGGCGTGACGCGCGCTCAACGCGACGCCATGTAGTCCGCGTACAGCGGCGCGCACAGGTCGCGCAGCGTGCGGCGCTGCTGCATCAGCTCGTGATGCCGGCCTTGCCGCTCCAGGCCGAGCAGTTCGATCATCAGGCGCATGCCGCGTTCGGGCGCGCCGTGTTGCCCGCGCTGTGCCGGCGCCAAGTGGCCTGCCAAGGCGGGGCTTTGCGTCAGCACCCAGGCCGGAAACCAGGCCAGCGCGTCGCTGCCGTCGAACTCGGTTTCCTCGAAGCGGCGTTGCAGGCGGGCGAGCAGCGGGTCGTTGAGCTGGCGCAGCAGCGCAGCGAGGCGGGCCGGCGCCATCCACGCCAGCTCGGCCAGCAGCGGCCATGCGGCGTCGATGCCGTCGATCTGAAAACGCGCCTGCGTCATCCACGCCAGCGGCGCGGGAATGCGGCGCCACGACTCGATGCGTTGCGTGGCCGCGGCGGCGGCTTGCCACTGCGCCGCGCGCAGCCACAGCGCGGCGGCATGGTCGTCGGCGCGCGCCGGATCGAAGGGCAGGCACTCGCAGCGTGCGGCCAGTGCCGCCCACTGCATGCGCATCCACACGACGCCAGCGTCGGCACCGAACGCTTGGCGTGCGGCAACGCTCAACTCGTGTTCGAGCACGCCGCGTGCTTGCGTCAGCGCGTCGAGATCGGGCAGTGGTGTGTCGCGGCGTTGTTCGAGCGCGAGCGCCAGGCGCTGCAACGCGGGCAGGTGAACGTCGTCGGCAAACTCGGCGGCCAGTGCGGCCACGGCCGCAAGCGCTGCAAGCGCATCGCAACGCTCGATCGCTTCCAGCGCCGCGTTGCGCAGCGTCACGTCGCGGCTGTGCGCAAAGATGTCGAGCTGTTGCGGTGGCTGGATCACGGTCGCGCGCTGGGCAAACTACGCCGCAGATCGATGCGCCAGCCGCGGCAGGTTGCCCATCGCCGCCTTGGTCGCCTCGCGCAGGCGCGCCAGCAGCGCCAGCTTTGCGCTGTCGTCCGCATCCACGGCGGCGACCAGGTGCGCGTAGCCGTCCAGGCGCGAGCGGTTCATCCAGTCGCGCAGCGCCGGGTGCTTGGCGGCGTGAAAGCGATTCATGTTGTCGACCAGTTGCGCCAGCGGCACCCCGGCCACCGTGTCGGGCAGCGGGATCGGCGCGGTGAAGCGGTTCTTCTCGTCGTCGCTCATGTCGTTGAGCGTGGCCTCGATGAAAGCGATGCAGGCTGCGCTGAAGGTCGGCTGCGGTATGCGGATCATCTGCAGCGTGATGCGCTGGCCGTCGAATATCGGGCGCGTGGCGCGCTGCGTGATTGCGCTGGCGGTGCAGTCGATGAACAGGGTGTCGGCGGGCACCACAACGTCGTCGCCGTCCTGCATGCGCATGCGGCCCGGCTCGACGGCCTGCACTCGTCCCTGACGCACGATGCGGCCCTGCTCGCCGATCGTGCGCAACAACGCCAGCTCGCCCTCGGACACGGTCGCGTAGTGGAACATCGTCGGCGTCACCGCGCGGTCCAGGCGCAGCCATGCGCCGCAGGCTTCCATGCGCAGCGCCAGGTCGTCGGCCGAGGTGGCCGCGGCCATCGCCTCGCGCTGCGCGACGATGTTGCCGAAGGTGGCATCGAAGAACGATGGCGCCGGCTGGATCATCGCGCGGTTGACGAACCACGAGTCGCGTGGCACCGCCCACGTGATGGCTTCGGGCGGCACACCGCAGGTCAGCAGCCAGCAGCAGGCATCGAGCGCGGTCTTGCCGGCGCCGAGCACGGCGTGGTGCGTGAAGCCCGCGGCCAGGCGCGGCAGGTCGTTGGGCGGCACGCACGTGACGCCGGCGGCCACGCTGAAGGCGCGCGTGTGCGTGCGCGGCACGCTGTTGGTGAGCCAGGACGCATCGACCGTCTTGCGGCGCACGTTCACCGTTTCGCTGCGGCCCGACAGCAGATGGCGCAGCGTCGTGCCGTCGGGCTGCACCTCGGTCAGTGGCCGGAACTCAACGCGGCCCGAGGGCAGCAGGCGGTCGCGCAGCACGGCGTGGAAGTAGGCGACGATCTCCGGCCCTTCGGACAGCGACAGAAAGCCGCGGTTCGGGCCTTGCGTGTCGAGCTCGTTGCGCGCCAGCTCGCGCGACTCGACGCCGTAGAAGCTCGCGGGCTGGTGCAGCCGCACGAAGGGATAGACATCGTTCCAGTGGCCGCCGGGTGCGTCGCGCTTGTCCACCAGCGTGATGTGCGCGTCGGGGCTGCGCGTGAAGAGCTCGTCGGCGAAGGCCAGGCCCATGGCGCCGGCGCCGATGACGAGGTAGTCGGTGTCGTGGGGCATAGGCCATTGTTCCACCAGCCGGCTCGAAGCGCCGCCGCTGCCGCTATGCTGATGCGGCCGGCGTGCCCTGCGCCGGGGAGCAAGCGCCTTGACAGCCGATCCTCATTCGCCGGCCTCTTTGCCGAACCGGGAGCACCCGCTCACCGCTCAAGTCATCCGCAGCGAAGCGCAACTGCGCGAGCTGATCGGCGAGCCGGCGCCGTTGACCTGCGCCAAGATCAGCGATCGGCTGAACACGCTGACGCGCCTGTTCATCGAACGCTCGCCCTTCGTCTGCATCGCCACCAGCGACGCCGCCGGCACCTGCGACCTGAGCCCGCGCGGCGACCCGGCGGGCTTCGTGCGCATCCTCGACGACCGCACGCTGTTGATGCCCGAGCGCCCCGGCAACCGGCTGGCCGACTCGCTGCGCAATATCCTGGTCAATCCGCATGTGGGCCTGCTCTTCATCGTGCCCGGCGTCACCGACACCTTGCGCGTCAACGGCCGCGCCACGATCACCACCGATGCCGGCGTTGCTGGCCGCGAGTGCGGTCGAAGGCAAGGCGCCGCGCCTGGGCCTGCTGGTGGACGTCGACGAGGCCTACACGCAGTGTTCGAAAGCCTTCCTGCGCTCGCATCTGTGGGACCCGCAGCGCTTCATCGATCCCGCCAGCATGCCCACGGGAGGGCAGTTGCATCGCGCGATCCAGGGCGAACAGTTCGATGCGGAGCAATACGACCGCGAGCGTGCGGAGCGGTATCGGCAGCGGGTGGGGTTTTATTGAGTGAGTTGAGTTGAGCCGCGGCGTCGGTGGCGAGGGCCGCCAATGCGGTAACTACCGCACGTTCAAGCGCGACTCGACTAGCAACTGCAGGTGTGTCCGCCGCACACCTTCGGATCGAGCTTGACGGTTTCGATGCCGAGGTGAGTCATCACCGAGGAGACCAGAGCTGGAGCAGAACGGCGTACCCATTCCCGGACTTGTCCACGCCAAGCGGCAACGCGGCACCTACCTCGTCGGTAGTCTTGAATTCACGCAGGTCAGAGCCGAACTCCGAGTAGGACTCGAATACACGCACATCCGTTGCAGCGAACAGGAAATCCAACAATGCTCGTTGGTCCTCGCCGGCGGCGAAGAAGTCGAGGTTCGCCGAGCGCGACGTTCGTTGCGCGTTCAGTGGTTGTCCCGCGGCACGAACGCGCCGCGCTTGCCGCGCAGGAAGTCCAGGTCGGCGCCTTCATCGGCCTGCAGCACGTGATCGATGTAGAGCTTCCAGTAGCCGGAGTCGAGCGCCGGCTTCGGCGGCTGCCAGTCGGCACGACGCTTCGCAAGCTCCTCGTCGCTGACGTGCAGGTGCAGCTTGCGCCCGGCCACGTCGAGCGTGATCAGGTCGCCGTTCTTCACCAGCGCCAGCGGGCCGCCCGCCGCGGCTTCGGGCGCGGTGTGCAGCACCACGGTGCCATACGCCGTGCCGCTCATGCGCGCGTCGCTGATGCGAACCATGTCGGTGATGCCCTTGCGCAAGACCTTCGGCGGCAGCGGCATGTTGCCCACTTCGGCCATGCCGGGGTAGCCCTTGGGGCCGCAGTGCTTCAAGACCAGCACGCAGGTCTCATCGACATCGAGGTTCTCGTCGTCGATGCGGGTGTGGAAGTCTTCGATGTTCTCGAACACGACCGCGCGGCCGGTGTGCTGCATCAGCGCCGGTGTGGCCGCACTCGGCTTGATGACGGCGCCGCGCGGCGCGAGGTTGCCCTTGAGCACCGCGATGCCGGCCTTGTCCTTGAAGGGCGCGGCCACGCTCTTGATGACCTCGGCGTTCCAGTTCTTCGCATCGCCCACGTTCTCGGCCACGGTCTGGCCGTTGGCGGTGACGGCGCTGCCATGCAGCAGCGGCAGGATCTCCTTCATCACCGCCGGCAGGCCACCGGCGTAACAGAAGTCTTCCATCAGGTACTGGCCGCTCGGCTGCAGGTTGACGAGACACGGCAGCTCGCTGGCCAGGCGGTCGAAGTCTTCGATCGTCAACTTCAAGCCCAGGCGCCCGGCGATCGCGATCAGGTGGATGACCGCGTTGGTCGAACCGCCGATGGCCGCAAGCGTCTTGATCGCGTTCTCGAAGGCCTCGCGCGTGAGGATGGTCGAGAGCAACTGGTCCTCATGAACCATGTCGACGATGCGCCGGCCGGCCTCGCGTGCGATGACGTTGCGCCGGCCATCGACCGCCGGATACGCCGCGTTGCCGGGCAGGCCGACGCCGAGCGCTTCGACCATGCTCGCCATCGTGCTCGCCGTGCCCATCGTCATGCAGTGGCCATGGCTGCGGTGCATGCAGCTCTCGGCTTCGAAAAACTCGGCGAGCTTCAAGGTGCCGGCGCGCACCTGCTCGCTCATGCTCCACACGCCCGTGCCCGAGCCGAGTTGCTGATCGCGCCAGCGGCCGTTCAACATCGGCCCGCCACTCACGCCGATGGTCGGCAGGTCCGCACTCGCCGCGCCCATCAACAACGACGGCGTGGTCTTGTCGCAGCCCATCAGCAGCACCACGCCGTCGATCGGGTTGCCGCGGATGCTTTCCTCCACGTCCATCGACGCCAGGTTGCGGTAGAGCATCGCAGTCGGCCGCAGCAACGTCTCGCCGAGGCTCATGACCGGGAACTCGAGCGGGAAGCCGCCCGACTCGTAGACGCCGATCTTCACCTGCTCGGCGAGCGTGCGGAAATGCGAGTTGCACGGCGTCAGCTCGCTGAACGTGTTGCAGATGCCGATGACGGGGCGGCCGTCGAACTGGTCGTGCGGCACGCCCTTGCCCTTGACCCACGAGCGGTAGGCGAAACCGTCGCGGTCCTGGCGGCCGAACCATTGCTGGCTGCGCAGTTCGTGTGCGGGCTTCCTGCGTTTCGGGGGCGGGCTGGTGTTGTTCATGAAGGTTTCCAGAAGTTGCTTCAGTATCACGATGCCACAGCATCAGGGCAAACTGGGGGGATCGCCGCAGCTTTGGCGCTGTCCCAGGAGTGTGCCCCTGTCTCGCGTCAACGCTCAACGCCGCCGGCTCGCCGCCGCGCTGTTCGCGGCTTGCGCTGCGCTCGACGCGCGCTCGGCGGGTGCGCCGGTGCAGGTCTGGGTCGATCTGACCGAGCCGCCGCGACGCACCGAACGCGTCGCGCGCCAGCAGCAGGCGGTCGCCGCCGAGTTGCAGCGCCTGGGCGCGACCGAGCTGGCCCGTGTGCGCCACACCGGCAATGCGATCGCGGTGCAGATCGACCCTGCGCTGCTCGACCAGGTGCGTGCGCTGCACGGTGTGCGCGGCGTGCGCCCGGCTGTCAAGCTGCGACCTCCCCGCACTTCGCCATAGGTGCAAGCCGCGTTGACGACGCGACGAGCCGCGTGATGCAGTCAGCTCGGCTGATGTCGTCTGAATGCGGTTTGGACAACCTTCCAGAACCGCATGAACACCACGGCCGGCACTCATCGGGTGCCGCTCCCAACGTTCATCGGAGGTTGTGTGCGAAGCCTTTTCAAGCCTTTGGTTTCGGGCGCGATGGCAGCAGGGCTGCTCGCGGCTTGTGGTGGTGGCGGCGAGTCGCCGACGTCGGCCGAGCGCGGGACGGCGCAGGCCGTCCCGGGTGCGTCGGCCGCGGCCAGCGCGTATCGCGTGAAGGTGCCCGAGGGCACGGTGGTGGCGCGCATCGACAGGCGGCTGCAGCAAGCGCGCGGCCCCGTCGAGGTCTGGGTCTCGCTCGAGCAAAACTCCGTCGCGGCGCAGCAGGCCGTGATGGCCGAAGCGGCCGGGTTGAGCGGCAGAGCCGCGCGCGCCTCGACGTTGATGCGTGAGTCCGGCAAGAACCATCGGCAGCTCGTGCGCAGCATGCAGGCCGGCGTGGTCGCGCAGCTCGGCATGCTCGGCGGCAAGGAACTGGCGCGCGTGCAGAACGCGCACAACGCGGTGGCGGTGCGCATCGATGCGTCGCAGCTCAGGCAAGTGGCGGCGATGCAAGGCGTGGCCAGGGTGCGGCCGGTGCTGCACTATGAGATGACGTTGTCCGAGACCGTGCCCTATGTCGGCGGCGCGGCGGTGCAGGCCGGTGGTGTCGATGGCAGCGGCGTGACAGTCGCGGTGCTCGACTCCGGCATCGACTACACGCACCGCAACCTGGGCGGGGCCGGCACGGCCGAGGCCTACGCCGCGGCTTGGGGCACGGCGCCGAGCGATCCGAAGAACACCACGCGCGACGGTCTGTTCCCCACGGCCAAGGTGGTGGACGGTTATGACTTCGTCGGCGAGCAGTGGCCCAACTGCGCCGCCGGTGTCGATTGCCGCAGCGAGGACTCCGACCCGATCGACCTGCAGGGCCACGGTACGCACGTCGCCGACATCATTGCCGGCAAACCCGCGGCATGGCGCCGGGCGCAAGCCTGATCGCGATCAAGGTCTGCAGCGCGGTGGCGACCTCGTGCAACGGCATCGCGCTGCTCAAGGCGATGGACTTCGCGATCGATCCCAACGGCGACGGCGATACCAGCGACGCGGTCGACGTCATCAACATGTCGCTCGGCTCCGACTACGGCCAGGTCGAGGACGACCTGACGCTGGCTTCGAGCAACGCCGTCAAGCTCGGCGTCATCGTCGTGGCCTCCGCCGGCAACGGCGCGAACCGGCCCTACATCGTCGGCTCGCCGTCGATCGCCCCGGGCGTCATCAGCGTGGCGCAAACCGCCGTGCCGAGCGACGTGGCGATTCCGCTCGTGGTCAACGCACCGGCAGCGATCGCCCGCGTCTACGCCAACACGCAGACGGTCGATTGGGCGCCGGTGGGTTCGGGTGTCACCGGCAACGTCGCCTTCATCGGGCGCGGTTGCCCGGCCGGCAGCATCAGTGCCACCAACCCGGACGATCCCTACCTCGCCAGCCCGGCGGGCAAGATCGCGCTGATCGACCGCGGCGGCTGTTCCGTCAGCCTGAAGGTGGATCGCGCGGTGCGCGCCGGCGCCACCGGCGTGCTGATCGGCCTGGTCGCGGCCGGCGATGCGGTCTCGTTCTCTTCAACGGCGGCGGCACCGAGTTCAAGCCGACGCTCGTCATCCAACAGTCCTTGTCCACCGCCATCAAGGCGCAGCTGACCGCCGGCCAGACGGTCAACGTCTCGATCACGCCGGCGGCCGGCGTGCCGCTGGTCGGCAACATGGCCAGCTCCTCGTCGCGCGGGCCGTCCATCAGCGAGCAGCGATCAAGCCGGAGATCGGCGCGCCCGGTGCGTCGCTCTCGGCGATCGCCGGTGGCGGCACGGCGCAGAAGCCTTCGGCGGCACGTCGGGCGCCGCGCCGATGGTGGCCGGTGCGGCGGCGCTGATGGTGCAGGCGCATCCCGACCGCAGCTCGCTGCAGATCAAGGCGATGCTGATGAACAGCGCCGAGAGCACGGTCTACACCAATGCCGCACTCAACCCGGGCGAGCTGGCGCCGGTGTCGCGCATCGGCGCCGGCGAGCTGCGCGTCAATCGCGCCATCGCGCTGAGCTCGACGGCGTTCGACCGTGAGTCGAAGTCCGCAGCGCTGTCGTTCGGCGCGCCCGAAGTGGACCGGCGCATCACGATCGAGCGCACGCTGCGCGTCGTCAACTTCGATCGGCACGAGAAGCAATTCACCATCACGCCCTCGTTCCGCTATGCCGACGACGAAGCCAGCGGCGCGGTGCGGGTCAGCGCGCCATCGCGCGTGCGCGTCAGCGGCAACGGTCGCGAGGAGATCACGGTCAGGCTCGTGATCGATCCGACCAAGCTGCCGACGTGGACGTTGAACGGCGGCTCGCTCGGTGGCAACGGTGCTGCACTCAACGGTCCGGAATACGACGGCTACCTGACGCTCACGGCCGGCAGCGAGAAGCTGTCGATCCCCTGGCATGTGCTGCCGCGCAAGGCGGCGGACACCGAAGCCACGCTGGTCGAGCGCGGCAACCCGGGCCCGTCGCTGCGGCTGCGCAATCGCGGCGTCGAGGCCAGCGAGTACGACGTGTTCTCGCTGGCCGGGGTCAGCAAGCGCATTCCGCGCTCGGAGTTGCCCGGCCCGGGCGACAACTTCGCCGTGATCGACATGCGGGCGGTGGGCGTGCGCTTCCTGCCGGCTTCGTTCCGATCGGCTTCGACGCACTGGAGTTCGCGATCAACACCAAGGGGCGCAGGGCGCACCCCAACTACCCGGCAGAGTTCGACATCAGGATCGACACCACGGGTGACGGTGTGCCGGACTACGTGGTGTTCAACGCCGAGAACGGCGGCTTTGGCGTCAGCGGCCAGAACGTCGTCTTCTTGGCCGACCTGAACGCGGGCGGGCCGGCGCGGGCGGTCTTCTTCACCGATGCCGACCTGAACTCGGGCAACGTGATCCTCACCGCACCGGTGAACAGCGGGCCAGGCACGATCACCCTGGCGCCGGGCGCGACGATCGGCTTCAGCGTCTTCGCCTCCGACAACTACTTCACCGGCAACGCCACCGACGCCATCGAAGGCATGCGCTTCACGCCGGGGCTGGCGCGCTTCGGCGTGGTGGGCGATCCGTTCGGCACCGTTGGCCGGACGCAGCAGCGGCACGCTGGGCGTGACCACGGCCACGCTGCCGGATACGACAGAGCACCGAGCTCGGCCTGCTGATGATGTACCGGCGCAACGCCGAGAAGGAGGCGGACGCGATCAGAGTAAGGTAGCTGCGCTATCAACAGCAACAGGGCCGCCTTCGGGCGGCCCTGTCCGTTTGCTGATTTCAACGCGTGGAAATGTGGCTGTTGGGGCCGAGCACTTCGAGCGTGCGCACCGGCTTGCCGGTGATGGTGGCGAGCAGCTTCGCCGCCTTCTCGACCTGCGCCAGTTTGCGCGATCGGCCGACGAAGGCGCGCTGCGAACGGCCGAGGTAGAGCGTCACCGACCAGTGCTCGGGCTTGTGTTCGGCCTCGTTGCGCGGATGGCGCACGATGTCGATCGACAGCACCGCGTCGAAGCGCGCCAGCAGCTTGTCGGCCGTGCGGATGGTGCGCGCAGTGCCGTCGGCCGTGACCTCGCGGCCGTCACTGTTGAGCACCAGGCGCAGCGGCTCCTGCGTGGTCACGGCCATCCAGTAGCGCGGGAACAGCGCGGCCGTCGCTCCGCGGAGGAGGCGTTGCCAGGCGGCGATCACGGCGTTCGCAAACGACATGGGCCAATGGTGCCCGATCGAACGTCAGCCCGCGTTTCCGATTCCTTCCAGCGCGCGCTCGACGATGGCATCGACCGTGATGCCGAAGTGCGCATACAGCGTGTCGGCCGGGCCCGAAGCGCCGAAGCCGCTCATGCCGACGAAGGTGCCGCGATCTCCCAGCCAACGCTCCCAGCCGAAGCGCAGCGCCGCTTCGACGCCGACGCGCACCGTGCTGGCGCCGAGCACGGCTTCGCGGTACGCCGCGTCCTGCGCTTCGAACAATTCCCAGCACGGCATCGAGACCACCGCCGTCGGCAGGCCGCGCGCCTGCAGGCGCTCTCGCGCCCGCACCGCCAGCGCGACCTCGCTGCCGGTGGCCAGCAGCGTGATGCGGCGCGCGCCGCCTTCGGCATCGCGCAGCAGGTAGGCGCCGCGGGCGCAGGGGTTGTGATCGGTGGTCGTCGAAGGGTGCTGCACATCCGGCAGCGCCTGCCGCGCGAACACCAGGCTGACCGGCCCGCTCTTGTGTTCGAGGGCGATCGCCCAGCATTGCGCAGCCTCGGCGGCGTCGGCCGGGCGCATCACCAGCATGTTGGGCAGGGCGCGCAACGAGGCCAGGATCTCCACCGGCTGGTGCGTCGGCCCGTTCTTGCCGATGCCGATCGAGTCGTGGCTGAAGACGAACTTGACGGGCAGGCCCATCAGCGCCGCCATGCGCATCGCCGGGCGTTCGTAGTCGGAGAAGGCGAGGTAGGTCACCGCGAGCGCGATCACGCCGCCGTGCGCGGCCATGCCGTTGGCCATCGCGCCCATGACGTGTTCGCGCACGCCGCAATGCACGTAGGCGCCGGCGCGGTGCTGCGCGGTGAAGGCCGACAGACGCTGCTTGTGCTGGGTCGGCGCTTCGAGGTCGGCGCACAGCACCAGACGTTCGGGCAGGATATCGGTGAGGCGGTCGTTGATCGCGGCCGAGAGGTTGATGCCCCCCAGCGGCGCATCGCGCGGCTCGCGCTCGAAGTCGAGCAGCGTGCGGCGCAGGCCGATGGGCAACTGGCCGCGCATCACGCGCTCGAACTCGGCGCGTTGCGTTGCCGGCAGCGCGGCGACGCGCGCGCCCCACGCCGCATGCTCGCGCGCGCTGCGGCGCCCGGCCTCGCGCCACGCGCCGAGCACGTCGGCCGGCACTTCGAACGGCGCATGCGGCCAATCGAGCTGCTTCGCGTGCGGCCTGCGCGTCGGCCTCGAACAGGCGTGCGCTGTGGCCGCCGCGCTGGCCCTGCAATCGTGCGATGCCCTTGGCGATGACGGTGCGGCAGGCAATCAGCGACGGCCGCGGATCGCTCCGCGCGGTATCGAGCGCGGCCGACACCGCCTCGATGTCGTGGCCATCGACTTCGACCACATGCCAGCCGCCGATCCGAAAGCGCGCGGCCACGTCCTCGCTGATCGACAGACTCGTGGCACCGTCGTCGGTGATGCGGTTGTCGTCCCAGAGGAAGACGAGCTTGCCCAGGCGCAAGTGCCCGGCCAGCGCGATCGTCTCCTGGCCGATGCCTTCCTGCAGGCAGCCGTCGCCGACGAAGGCGTAGGTGAAGTGATTCGCCAGCGCGTCGCCGAAGCGCGCGTTCAGGAACGCTTCGGCCACGGCCATGCCGAGCGCGTTGGCGATGCCCTGGCCGAGCGGGCCGGTGGTGACTTCGATGCCGGCTTCGACATCGAACTCAGGGTGGCCGGCGCAATGCGAGCCGAAGTCGCGGAAGGTGCTGACCTGGTCGAGCGAAATCTTCTCGTAGCCGGTGAGGTGATTCAGCGCGTACAGCAGCATCGAGCCGTGGCCGTTGGACAGCACGACGCGATCGCGGTCCGGCCAGGTCGGGTCGGCGGGGTTGAACTTGAGGTGCCGCGTGTAGAGCGCGGTGGCGATCTCGGCCATGCCGAGCGGCACGCCCTGGTGGCCCTCGCCGGCGCGAACGATCGCGTCGATCGAAAGAAAGCGGATCGCGTGGGCTAGGCGCTGCGGGTCACGTGCAACCATGGACGCTCACGTTTGCTCCGCGCAGCAGTGTCTTGCCAAGCGACCGCCGCGGATCTGGCTTTGCCAGGCCGCTGGCGGTGCCCCCTTGAGGGGGTGCGGCGAAGCCGCTACGGGGGTGGGCCACATCAATGGATCAGCATGCCGCCGTTGACGTCGAGCGTGACGCCGGTGCAGTACTTCGCAAGATCGCTGGCGAGGAAGACGACGCAGCCGGCCACGTCGTTGGGCTCGCCGATGCGGTTCAGCGGAATCTGCTCCAGGATGCCCTGCATGCGGTCTGCCGGGATCAGGCCCTTGTTGATGTCGGTGGCGATCAACCCCGGCGTCACGCAGTTGATGCGCACGCCGTCGATGCCGCACTCGCGCGCCATCGCCCGCGCCAGGCCGAGCACGCCGGCCTTGGCGGCCGAGTAGTGCGGCCCGCCGAGGATGCCGCCGCCGCGCTGCGCACTCACCGACGAGATGCAGACGATCGCGCCCGACTTCTGCGCGCGCATCGCCGGCAGCACCGCCTGGCTCATGTAGAGCGTGCCGCGCAGGCTGACATCGAGCACCGCGTCGTAGTCGGCGGCCGTGATGTCGGCCGTCTTGCGCGGCTGCGTGATGCCAGCGTTGTTGACGAGGATGTCGATGCGGCCGCATTGCGCGAGCACGGCTGCGGCTGCGCGCTCGCACGAGGCCTTGTCGGTGACGTCGGCGACCAGCCCGATGTGGCCCTCGCCCAGCCGCGACGCGGCCGTGGCGGGCTCGGCCGCGGCGAGGTCGAGGATGACCACCCGCGCGCCGTGTGCGGCCATCATGCGCGCGGTGGCAAAACCCAGGCCATTGGGCCCGGCCCCACCGGTGATGACGGCAATGCGATCGTTGAGCAGCATGGTCGTGGTGTCCTTTCGTGGTTTTACTGGTAGCAGCCCTGGTGCGATTTCACCAGCAAAAGGTTTGTTCCGTCTGTCGTTGTCGAACGCAGGGCGTCGCGCCTGGAGGCGTTCCTGGGCATGCGCTTGTTCGACCGCACCGGCGCAAGCTTCAGGCTAGAAGCGCCGTGTCAGCGCCTGTGGGTTGCCGGGCGCCTTGCGGAAGTTGGCGTCTTCACCGATGGCAAAGCGCGTGCCGGCTGCGCGCACCGCACTGTCGGGCACCTTGACCAGCGGCGTGTAGCGCGGGTGATGGTGGTCGATGAACGGATCGTTGCGCGCCGCGTTGAAGCAGAACAGCAGGGTCCAGCGGCGGTCGGGCGAAGTGTTGGCGTCGGAACGATGCATCACGTTGGCGTGGAAGAACAGGGCATCGCCGGGGGCCATCTCGACATGCACCAACTCCATCGTCTTGAGCATTTGTTCGACGCGCTGTGGATCGGCGCCGACCTGCTCGCCAGGCAGCACGCCGTGATCGACGCGGCCCGCAAGATGCGAGCCACGAATGACTTGCAGGCAACCATTGGCGCGCGTCGCGGGGTCGAGCGCCACCATCACGCTGGCCATGTGCGGCAGCAGGCAGCCGTTGTGATACCAGTAGCCGTAGTCCTGGTGCCACTCCCAGGCGCCGCCTTCCCTCGGCTCCTTGGCGGTGAGCTTGGAGTGGTAGTGATAAACCTCGCCGCCGAGCATCTGCTCGACCGTGTCGACCACTCGCAGGCATCGCGACGCCAGGCCGTAGACGCTGTCGCCCGGTTGGTTCCAGGTGCTCATGCGTGTAGCGCGGCCTTGGGCGTCGCGCCGGTCGTACAGACTCGATGCGATCTGCGGGTCTTGTTCGACCGTCGCGCGCAGGATGGCGGCCTCTTCGGCGTCGAACAGCGAACGCACGAGCACGTAGCCGTCGCACGCATAGGCCTCGATTTGAGCGGGCGTGAAAACCGACGGCATGGCGTCAGCGAGTCGTGGGCAGGCCGTTCAGGCCGGCGATGAACTCGGCCAGCATCGGCACATGGCGCTGGCCCTGGCCGGCCGCTTCCATCGCGGCGAAGCTGTTCTTCACCAGCGTTTGCAGGTTGTTGACGGCGCCGACTTCGTTGGCCATCGACGCCAGGTAGCGCATGTCCTTGTGGGCGTTGGCGATGCTGAACTTGTGCGCGTCGGGGTTGCCGTTCAGGCTGTACTGGATGAAGGTGTCGTAGAAACCGCAGCGCATGCGGCCGGCGCCGATGACGCTGTGAAACTGCTCGACCGAAAGACCCGCCTTGCGCGCGATCGCCAGCGCTTCGGCGTACAGCGCGGCATAGCCCATGGCGACGAAGTTGTTGACCAGCTTCATCTTGTGGCCCAGGCCGAGCGGGCCGAGGTGGACGACGTTGCCGGCCCAGCAACGCAGCACCGGCTCGATGGTTTTGAACGTGGCGTCGTCGCAGCCGACCATCGTGTCGAGCGTGCCTTCTTCGGCTTCTTTCGGCGTGCGCGACAGCGGCGCATCGACCAGCGTCATGCCCGCGGCCTGAAGTTCTGCGCCGAGGGCGAGCGTGGAGACGGGGTTCGAGGTCGAGCAGTCGATGACGATCAGACCGCGTCTTGCCCGACGCGATCACGCCGTCGGGTCCGCGCAGGTTCATCTCGACCTGCGGCGAGCCGGTGACGCACAGGTGCACGATGTCGCACTGCGACGCCAGCTCGCGCGGCGTCTTGGCTTCTGTCGCACCGAGCGATTTCAGATGCTCCACCGGCTCGCGGTTGCGATGGCCGAGCACCACCAGTGGATGGCCCTTGGTGACGAGGTTCTTCGCCATGCCGTGGCCCATCAGGCCGACCCCGATGAAGCCGATGGTGGCCTTCTGATTCATCGCTTCTTCGCTCCCGCGCCGTTCAACGCGCGATAAGCGCGGATCACCTGGCTGTCGTCGGCCGCGCCGTGGCCGAGCCCACTCGCGGCGAGGAACATCTGCATCGCCGCCGCCGACAGCGGCAGCCCGGCCTTCAATGAGCGCCCTTCGCCGAGCACGATGCCGAGGTCTTTCACGAAGATGTCCACGGCGCTCGTCACCGCCGGGTCGTCCTGCATCATGCGTGGGCCGCGGTCGCCCCACATCCACGAGTTGCCGGCCGAGACGCTGATGATTTCATGCATCGTGGCGGTGGAGACACCCGCGCGTTCGGCAATATGCATCGCCTCGGCGGCGGCAGCGATGTGCACGCCGCACAAGAGCTGGTTGATCATCTTCGCCGTCGAGCCCATGCCGGGTTCGCGCCCGCAGTCGAAGACACGCGAGCCCATCGCGTCGAGCGCCGGACGGGCACGCTTCATCACCGCTTCGTCGCCCGAGCACATGATCGTCAGCGCCGCGGCATTGGCGCCCTTGGTGCCGCCCGACACCGGCGCGTCGAGCGTGCACAGGCCCATGGCGGCCAGGCGCACGGCCGTGCGCGCCGTATGCGCGGGGGCTTGCGTGCAGCCCATGCCGACGATGGCGCCTTTGGGCAGGGCGGCGGCAGCGCCGTGCTCGAACAGAACGGACTCGGCCTGCTCGCCGGAGACCACCATCAGCCACAGCAGGTCGGCGTCCTTGGCCGCATCGGCCGCGCTCGATGCGGCGCTGCCACCGGCTGCGACGAGCGCATCGCTCGCCCCCGCGCGCACGTCGAAGCCACGCACGGCGTGACCGGCCTTGAGCAGATTGACGGCCATCGGCACGCCCATGGCGCCGAGGCCGATGAAGGCGACTTTCATTGCTGGCTGCGCTCCGTTTGTGGCGCCACGATGTCGTGATGCCGTTGGTCACTGATGCCGCGCCGTTGTTCCAGCGCGAGGGCGTGGCGCAACGTCTCGGGAAGGCGAACCGTCGGGCGTTCGTCACTCGCGGTTTCGACCTTGACTGTCATGCCCAAAGTGCTGCGGCGGTACGCGGGCAGCTTGTTGGCCAAGGTGCCGACGAACACGCGTCCGGCGCGCGCGACGCCGCCGAAGTCCGCGACATAGCCGTCGTGGTCTTTCTTGCTGATCTCGATCCACACGCCCCAAGCAAAGTGGTCTTCCTTGTCGGTGAACGGAATCGGCAGGTAGCAGCGGATGAAGTGGCGCCGGCCGTCGAGCGTGCACAGATCGTCGTTGAACCGCGCTCGCTGATAGCGCTCGACGTAGGACAGCGCGAACACTTCGTCAGGCAGGCGATAGCCCAGATCGGTCAACAACTCGTCGTGCCACTGGCCGCAGACGCCACACTTGAAACCCTTGGCCGCGCGCTTGCCCATCGCGAGGGCTACTCCTTCACCGCCCCCGTCATCGCACTCACATAGTGCTCAACGAAGAACGCATACAGGATCACCAGCGGCAGCGAGCCGACCAGCGCGCCGGCCATCAGCGAGCCCCAGCGGTACTGGTCGCCATCGGTGAACGCCGACAGGATCGCCACCGGCACCGTCTTCTTCTCGGTGCTGTTGATGAACGTCAGCGCGTAGATGAACTCGTTCCAGCACAGCGTCAAGCAGAAGATCGACGCCGAGATCAGCCCCGGCACCGCCAGAGGCAACACGATCTTGACCAGGATCTGCCAGCGGTTGGCGCCGTCCATCAGCGCGCACTCTTCCAGCTCATACGGGATGGTCTTGAAGTAGCCCATCAGCAGCCAGGTCGAGAACGGGATCAGGATCGTCGGGTAGGTCAGGATCAGCGCGAACGGCGTGTCGAACAGGCCGTACTGGAAGACCACCGTGGACAACGGAATGAACAGGATCGACGGCGGCACCAGGTAGGCCAGGAAGATGCCGCCACCGACCCATTGCGCGTACTTGTAGCGGATGCGCGTGATGGCGTAGGCCGCAAACACGCTGGCGATCAGCGACAGGATGGTGGCCGAGACAGCGATGAACATCGTGTTCCAGAGCCACTGCGGGTAGTCGGTCTTGAACAGCAGGTCGTGGATGTGCTCGAAGGTCGGCGTCAGCGTGTAGAAGGGGTTGTGCGCGTCGAGGTCGAGCAGGTGCTCCTTCGGCTTCACCGCCGTCATCGTCATCCAGTAGAACGGGAACAGCAGCACGATGACGATCAGCAGCAGCGGCATGTAGACGCGCACCACGCGCTGCGGCAGCGTGGACAGGAAGCTCATGCCCTCGCTGTGGTCAGCGGCCGGCGCAGCGGCGGCGACGCGTGATTCACTCATTGCTGTCGCTCCCGGCTTGCCACTTGCGGCGCTGCAAACCGAACCAACTGACCATGATGGCCGCCAGCAGGAACGGCACCATGGCCGTCGAGATCGCCGCGCCTTCGCCGATGCGGCCGCCGAGAATGGCGGTGTTGTAGGACATGGTGGCCATCAGCTCGGTGGCGCCTGCGGGCCCGCCGTTGGTCAGCACCTTGATCAACTGGAAATCGGTGAAGGTGAACAGCACCGAGAACGTCATCACCACGGCGATGATCGGCGTCAGCAGCGGGTAGGTGATGTTGACGAACATCTGCCAGCGGCTCGCCCCGTCGAGCGTGGCCGCTTCGTACAGCGACGGCGGCACGGTTTGCAGACCCGCCAGCAGCGAAATGGCGATGAAGGGCACGCCGCGCCAGACGTTGGCGAAGATCACCGAGAAGCGCGAGTTCCAGACGTCGCCGAGGAAGTTGATGTTGCCGGTGATGAGGCCCATCTTGCGCAGCGACCACGAGATCACCGAGAACTGCGGGTCGAAGATCCACCAGAAGGCGATCGCCGAGAGCACCGTCGGCACGATGAACGGGATCAGCACGAAGGCGCGGATCAGCGCCTTGAACGGCAGGTTCTCATTGAGCAGGATCGCCAGGTACAGGCCGACCGCGAACTTGATGATGCTGGCGACCAGCGTGTAGAAGATGGTGAAGAACACCGCCGTCTGGAACTTGCTGTCGCCAATGATCCACTCGTAGTTCTCGAGCCCGACGAACTGCCCGGGCTCACCGATCTTGGCGTCGGTGAAGGACAGCCAGATGCCCAGGCCGAGCGGATAGACGAGGAAAAGCAACAGGAACGCCGCCGCCGGCAGCATGAACAAGAACCCGAGAAAGTTTTTGTTCTGCCAGAGTTGATTCATACGGCGGCGTCCTTCACAGCGGCCTCGGGCCAGCGCCGGGCCGCTCCCTGGCGGCCCGAGATTCCCTCGGGGGGCGCGAGCGAAGCGAGCTTGGCGCAGTCATTACCGGTAGATGCGCTTGGCCTGGCGCTCCGCGACCGAGATCGCGTCCTTGATCGTCGCGCGGCCGGTGCACACCGAGGCCACCATGTCGAGCATGACGAAGTCGGCCAGCGCGCCGGCTGCTTTTTCGCCGACGGAGCCAAGGCCGCCTGCGGTCAGCGTGCGCTTGGCCACGTCGCGCAACATCGACAGCTTCGGGTCGGTCTTCCAGACCGGGTTGTCGTCGTAGGCGTTGAGCGGGTGCGTCAGGTAGGCCACCGAATCGACCAGCCACTTGTTGTAGTTCTCGGCCTCGAGCATGAACGAGATGAAGGCCTTGCACGCGTTCTGCACCTTCGAGTACTTCATGATCATCATCGGGTACGCGATGTGGAACTCGGTCGGCTTGCCCACCGGGCCCACCGGCCACACGGAGTGGCTCATGTCGTCCATCACTTCCTTGGCCTTGGCGTCGCCCTTGGCCGCGCCGGCCTTGGCAGCGGCGTAGATCGAGACGCCATTGTTCGTCAGCGAGACCTGGCTTTCGAGGAAGGCCTTGTTGTTGAACGAGTCGTTCCACGACGCGCAGCCGGGCACGAACTCATCGGACATCGCCTTGATGTATTCGAGCGCCTTGACCGTCTCGGGCGAGTTGATGATGACCTTGTCGTCCTTGTCGACGAGGTTCGAACCGTAGGCCCACAAGGCCCAATGCACCCAGGCATTGCCGTCGCCCGAGGCGCGGCCGAGGGCAAAGCCGCCCGGCGTGCTCTTGGCCTTGAGCGCCTTCATCAGCTCGAGGAAGCCGGCCGTGTCTTTCGGCACTTCCTTGAAGCCGGCCTTTTCGATCATGCTCTGGCGGTAGTTGATGACGTTGCCGTTGTAGGCCACCGGAATCGCGATCCACTTGCCTTTGCTCTTGCCGTAGACCTCGGCGGTCGGCACCCAGCCGCCGTACTTCTTGCCGAGGTAGGCGGCGACGTCGCTCACGTCGGAAACCTTGTTCGGGAACAGGTGCGGCAGCGAGTACAGGCCCCAGAACATGTCCGGGCCCTGGTTGGTGTTGGCGGCGACGCTCGCCTTGGGCTGCACGTCATCGAGCGATTCGTTGATGACCTTGACTTCGACGCTGGTGGCCTTGGTGAAGGCGGCGACGAGCGCCATGAAGCTGTCTTCTTCGCTCTGCACGAAGCGCTTCCAGCGAAGCAGCTGGATCGCTGCGCCCTTTTCGGGCTTGAACGGCGAGGCTTGCGCCCAGGCTTGCGCGAACAGCGCCAGGTTGGCGGCGCTGGCGCCGGCGACCGCTGCGCCGGTTTTCAGAACGTTGCGGCGGGTGAAGTTGCTCATGTCCACGGGTCTCCTGTTGTGGTGTTGATTCGGCCTAAATGCGCTGGCCGCTGCTGGCGTCGAACAGATGCGCGACCGGCGCACGCGGTTTCAATCGGATCTTCTGGCCCGGCGCGAAGTCGTGGCGCTCGCGGAAGATGGCGACGATCTCCTGCTCGCCCAGGCGCGCGAAGAGTTGCGTCTCGCTGCCGGTGGGCTCGATGACGACGACCTCGGCCTCGAAACCGTCGTTGCCGCCTTCGACCAGGTCGAGGTGCTCGGGGCGGATGCCGTAGACCAGCGCGCGGCCGTCGTTGGCCGCCTGCGCCGCGGCCACCGGCAGGCGCGCGCCGTTGGCAGCGACGAGCGCGCCGTCTTTTTGCGTGCCGTCGATGAAGTTCATTGCCGGCGAGCCGATGAAGCCGGCGACAAAACGATTCGCCGGCCGGTCGTAGAGCTCGAGCGGCGAGCCGGTCTGCTCGATGCGGCCGTCGTGCATGACGACGATCTGGTCGGCCATCGTCATCGCCTCGATCTGGTCGTGCGTGACATACACCGAGGTCGTCTTCAGGCGCTGGTGCAGCTCCTTGATCTCGGTGCGCATCGCCACGCGCAGCTTGGCGTCGAGGTTGGACAGCGGCTCGTCGAAGAGGAAGACCTGCGGGTCGCGCACGATGCAGCGCCCCATCGCCACGCGCTGGCGCTGGCCACCCGAGAGCTGGCGCGGAAAACGGTCGAGCAGCGGCGCCAGGCCGAGGATGCCCGCGGCCTTGCCGACGCGCTCGTCGATGAAGGCCTTGTCCTTCTTGGCCAGGGTCAGCGAGAAGGCCATGTTGTCGCGCACCGTCATGTGCGGATACAGGGCGTAGTTCTGGAAGACCATCGCGATGTCGCGCTCCTTGGGCGGCACCTGGTTGACCACCTTGTCGGCGATCGCGATCTCGCCGCCGGAGATGTTCTCCAGCCCGGCGACCATGCGCAGCAGCGTGCTCTTGCCGCAGCCCGAGGGGCCGACCAGCACGGTGAAAGAGCCGTCGGGAATCTCGATCGAGACGCCGTGCAGCACGGCGGTTTCGCCGAAGCGCTTTTGCACGTTGCGGATGCTGACGCTGGCCATCGAAGCTCGTTTTTGCCGTTGCGATTTCGCGGACGCGAGTTGTATGATGACCCGATCACCATGTCAATTGCGGTATTTACCCCAGCGCCCGCGATGAAGCTGGAGACGGCGCGCCTGTCCGACCGTCTGGCCGCGCTGATCGAGGCGCAGATCGACGGTGGCGCGCTCGCGCCGGGCGACCGCCTGCCCACCGAGCAGCAGCTCGCGGGCTCGCACGGCGTCTCGCGCACCGTCGTGCGCGAGGCCGTGCACCAGTTGAAGAGCCAGGGCCTGCTGCGCTCGCGCCAGGGCTCGGGCGTGTATGTCACCGAGCCGCCGGCGCACCGCGCGCTGGCGTTCGACCCGAAGGTGCTGGAGTCGCTCGACGCGGTGGTGCAGATGGTGGAGCTGCGCCGCGTCATCGAAGGCGAGATGGCGGCGCTGGCGGCGCAGCGCGCCACGCTCGCGCAGCTGGCGGAGTGCAAGCGCGCGCTGCTCGCGATCGACGCGGCCACCGAGCGCGGCGAACTCGGCGTCGAGGAAGACATGGGCTTTCACCGCACCATCGGCGAGGCCACCGGCAACCCGCAGTTCGTGCTGCTGCTCGGCATCCTCGAAGCGTATCTGCGCGACGCCATGACGGTGACCAAGGGCCACGAATCGAAGCGCGCCGACTTCATGGCGCAGGTGCGGCGCGAGCACCGCGCGATCCTGGCGGCGGTGGCGGCCGGCAACGCCAAGGCAGCGCGCGCCGCGGCGATCGAACACCACCTGAACGGCGAGCGCCGGCTGATCCTGGCGGGGGTGATCAAGCCCTCACGCGCGAAGCGCGTGAATCATGATGTGCTCGCGAAGCGCGTGAGTCATGATTCGCGCACACGAGCGCGCACGCTGAGAAGCCATGCCCAAGTTCGCCGCCAACCTGTCGATGCTCTACATCGAGCATGCCTTCCTCGAACGCTTCGGCGCCGCCGCGCGTGACGGCTTCAAGGCGGTCGAGTACCTGTTCCCCTACGAGTACGCGGCGAGCGACCTCGCCGCGCGCTTGCATGAGCACGGCCTGCAGCAGGTGCTGTTCAACGCCCCGCCCGGCGACTGGGCCGCGGGCGAGCGCGGCCTGGCCTGCCTGCCGGATCGGATCGATGAATTCCGGCGCGGCGTCGAGCGCGCGCTCGACTATGCGCGTGCATTGAATTGCCCGCGCGTGCACCTGATGGCCGGCCTGGCGCCGGCCGACGCCGAGCGCGGCGCCTTGCGTGCCACCTACATCGCCAACCTGGCCTGGGCTGCGGCGCAGGCGCGCGACGTTCGATTTCCTGATCGAGCCGATCAACCCGCGCGACATTCCGCGCTTCTTCCTCAACCGCCAGGACCATGCGCACGAAGTCGTGCAGGAAGTCGGCGCGGCCAACCTCAAGGTGCAGATGGACCTGTACCACTGCCAGATCGTCGAAGGCGATCTGGCCAAGAAGATCGAGCTGTATGTGCCCACCGGCCGCGTCGGCCACTTCCAGATCGCCGGCGTGCCCGAGCGGCACGAGCCCGATGTCGGTGAGATCAACCACCCGTACCTGTTCGCGCTGATCGACCGCCTCGGCTGGGAGGGTTGGATCGGTTGCGAGTACCGGCCGCGCGGCAACACTTCGGCCGGCCTGACCTGGATGCCCAAGACATGAAACTCCTCATCACCGGCGGCGCCGGCTTCGTCGGCGCGCGGCTCGCGCGCACGCTGCTTGCGCGCGGCACGCTCGGCGGACAGCGCATCGACCGGATCGTGCTCGCCGACCAGTTCGCGCCGCCGGCCGATCTGACGCGCGATGCGCGCGTGCACGCCGACACCGGGCCGCTGCTCGGCCAGTGCGCGCACTTCGCAGCGCAGCGTTTCGACGGCGTGTTCCACCTGGCCTCGGCGGTCAGCGGCGAGTGCGAGCTGGACTTCGATCTGGGCATGCGCTCCAACCTCGACAGCACGCGCGCGCTGCTCGACGCGCTGCGCGCGTCCGGCAACGTGCCGCGCGTCGTGTTCTCGAGTTCGGTCGCGGTATTCGGCCCTGATCCCGGCAAACCCCTGCCCGACGTCGTCGCCGACGACACGCTGCCCGCGCCGCAGACTTCCTACGGCACGCAGAAGCTGATGTGCGAGCACCTGATCGCCGACATGACGCGCAAGGGTTTCGTCCAGGGCACCGCCGCGCGGCTGATGACGGTGACGGTGCGCCCGGGCAAGCCCAACGCCGCGGCGTCGTCGTTCTTCTCGGGCGTGATCCGCGAGCCGCTGGCGGGTGTCGAGGCGATCTGCCCGGTGGATGCGAGCGTGTCCCACCCTGTCGCCTCGCCGGCGCGCACCATCGAAGCGCTGATCCGCATCTACGAGGCCTCGCGCGACGAGTTGAAGGGGCGGCTCGCGCTGAACCTGCCCGCGCTCAACGTCACGGTGCAGCAGATGCTCGACGCGCTCGAGAAGGTGGCGGGGCCGAAGGTGCGCGCGCTCGTCAAGTTCCAGCGCGACGAGCGCATCGCCGGCATCGTCGCCGGCTGGCCCAAGGGCGCGAGCGCGGCGCGCGCCGCAGCACTGGGCCTGAAGGCCGACGAATCGTTCGAGCACATCATCCGCCAGTACGTCGAAGATCAGCAGGGAGGCGCCGCATGAACCAAGTCGACCTGAAAGGCCGCATCGCGGTCATCACCGGCGGCGCACAGGGCATCGGCTTCGCAGTGGCCGAGCGCTTCATCGCCTCGGGCGCGAAGGTGGTGCTGTGGGACATCGACGCGGCGTTGCTGGCAAAAGCCCAAACCGCGCTCGGCGACAGTGCGAGCAGCGCGCGCGTCGAGCTCACCGACGCCGCCGCGGTGGCGGCGGCGACGCAGGCGGTGCTGACGCAGCATGGCCGCATCGACATCCTCGTCAACAACGCCGGCATCACCGGCGGCAACGCGCCGACCTGGGAACTCGCCCCCGAGATGTGGCGGCGCACGATCGACGTCAACCTGGTCGCGCCCTACCTCACCTGCCACAGCATCGTGCCGGCGATGATCAAGCAGGGCTACGGCCGCATCGTCAACGTCGCCTCGGTCGCGGGCAAGGAAGGCAACCCCAACGCCAGCCACTACAGCGCGAGCAAAGCGGGCCTGATCGCGCTGACGAAGTCGCTCGGCAAGGAGCTGGCGACGAAGAACATCCTCGTCAACGCGGTCGCGCCGGCGGCGGCGCGCACCGCGATCTTCGAGCAGATGACGCAACAGCACATCGACTTCATGCTGTCGAAGATTCCGATGGGCCGTTTTGTCGAGCCCAAGGAAATCGCCGCGGCGATCGCCTGGCTGGCGAGCGAGGACTGCTCGTTCACCACCGCGTCGGTGCTCGACGTGTCGGGCGGGCGTGCCACCTATTGATCGGCGGCGGCTGCTGGCCGCGCTGGCGAGCGCGGGATGGCCCCTGGCTTCGCGCGCGGCAGGCGACGCGCTGCCGCTGGCCGACATGCATTCGCACTTCGGTCTGATCACGCGCAAGCTCGACGGCCCCGGCCTGACCGATGCGCTGCGCAACGAGCGCGTCGCGCTGATGGCCTGGAAGCTGGTGGCCGACGTGCGCTGGCTGCGCGTCACGCCCGTCGGCATCGAGCAGCGCAGCGAGCCGGCGCCGGGCGAATTGGCGGCCTACTTCGCGCAACGCCTGGCGAGCATGAAGGCCCACCTGGCCGAGCACCGCATCGCCACGGTGCTCAGCGCCGCCGACGTTGATGCCGCACTCGCCGGCGAGCCGCGGGTGGTGCTGGCCAGCGAAGGCGCCGATTTCCTCGAAGGCCGCGTCGAGGCGCTCGACGCCGCAGTGGCGCAGGGTCTGCGTCACCTGCAGCTCGTGCACTACATCCGCACGCCGGTCGGCGATCTCCAGACCCAGGCGCCGACGCACGACGGCCTGAGCGCGATGGGCCGCGAGCTGGTGGCCGCCTGCAACGCGCGCGGCGTGCTGGTGGACCTGGCGCATTGCAGCGCCACTGCGGTCGATCACGCACTGGCCGCGAGCCGCCAGCCGATGGTCTGGTCGCACGGCTTCGTCGACGACCGCGGCGGCCACTGGCAAGACCCCTACGGCTACCTCAAGCGGCGGCTGTCGCTGGCGCACGCGCGCAAGATCGCTGCGGCCGGCGGCGTGATCGGCCTCTGGGGCCTGGGCCTTTCGCGGCCCGGACCGCCTTGGCCGGTGGCCGCCGGCGACACGCGGGCTTACGCGCGCGAGGTGATGCGTCTGGTGGAGCGCCTGGGCGCCGATCACGTCGCCTTCGGCAGCGACATCGAAGGCGTGGGCCCGAACTATGTGCTCAACGACTACGCCCACCTGCGCAAGGTCGTCGGCCATTTGCGCGATCTGCGCATGGACGAGGCCACGCTGGCCAAGGTGGCGCACGGTAACTACGCGCGCGTGCTGCGCCAGGCGCTGTCGGCCGCACGCTGAAGCGGATCCGTCAGCGGTTCTGCCGGGTCCAGCGCTCCATCAGCGTGCGGTACTCGTCTTTCGATTCGCGGTACGCCGCATCGAAACCGCTGGTGGCGCAGCCGCCCTGCTCGCGCACGACTTGCGCGCCGGCCACCGCGCCGAGCTTGCGCGACAGCTCGCGCAGATCGGGCGTGTACGCGCTCTTGACGCGCGACGCCAGTGTGCCGTGCCAATCGGTAGCAGCACGGCCGCGCGGGCAGAGACGATCGAGCGCGCTCAACAGGTCGGCCTGGAAGTAGAGCTCGCCGATGAGCGCGCCGACCGGATCGTCGCCCGGTTCGGCTGCGAGAGTGAAGCCGGATTTGGCATCGGCCGCGCAAACCGCGCCGGCCAGGGCGAGCGCCGCAGCGAGGGTGCGCGCGGTTCGAGTAGGGCGGTGCGACTTGCGGGCGGTGCTCACGGTGGTGGTTCGGATGGCGTCGGTGCGCTGCACTCTAGGCAGCGCGAGCGCGCCGTGCCATGCCCCATCCGCGGGTTGTCGCCGTGCCGCTCACACGCTGCGCACTCGCGCGGCCTCAGCCGCGCTTCTTCGCGGCGACGCCCACCACCTCGAGCCGGGCATTGACGACGCCCGCCTTGGTCATGCCGATCTTGCGCGCCGCGCCGGTGGTGAGGTCACCGATGCGATCGGGCGACGTCGGCCCGCGGTCGTTGACGCGCACCACCACGCTCTTCTTGTTGGCCAGGTTGGTGACCTTGACGCGCGTGCCGAAGGGCAGGGTCTTGTGCGCCATCGTCATCGAGTTGCTGTTGAAGACTTCGCCACCGGCGGTCTTGCGGCCGTTGAACTTGGCGCCGTAGTGGGCGACCTTGCCTTCCATCGTGTCGCTGCTGGCCGCGGGCGCTGCCGCCATGGCGGGCTTGGCCGCGGGGGCTGCAGCGGGCATCGGCGCAGGCGCAGCCATCGGTGCAGGCGTCACGACGGGCGCAGCAGGTTGTTGTTGCGCATGGGCGAGGCCAGACGCGGCCAGCGCGGCGGCGAGTGCCAGCCGTTGAAAGTGCAGATTCATCGAACGAGAGCTCCAGTTGTAGGTGATGGGGTGCCGACACCCGTCGCGCACGGCCGCGATCATAGGGTGGCCGGTGGCTCTTTCTCCTTCTTGCGCGAGCGACGGTGCTCGCGCTCGCGCTTGCGCTCGTCGCCCCGGCTGCCGTCGCAGCCGCAGTCGGCGCAGTCGAGGCAATGGCCGAGCCCTTTGACTTCCGAGCCATCGCACGGGATGTCGCACGGCAGATCGCAGGAACCGCGTTGCGAGGCGCGCTGTGCACCGTGATGCAGGCGATGCACCTGCCCGCAACGCGCGAGGCGGCGCCGCAGCAGAACCAGGCCGCGCATCACACCGAAACGCCGGATCACTCGCTCGGCATGCGCCGAGCAACTCAGGCTGTCGCGGTGCACGCGGTAAGCGCAGGCGAAGCCCTTGTGCGGCGAGACATAGCGCCGGTAAGCACCGACACCGGCCAGCGCAAGCGCCTTCAACGCCTTGCTACCGCTCCGTGACGCCGAGCTTGTCGAGCAGGCCGTTCAGCGCTTCGAGCGAACCGAAGCCGATGGCGATCTCGCCCTGCTCGCCGTGCTTGGTCCGGCGCAGCACGCGGATATCGACCGGCGCCGTCAGCTTGTCGGCCAGCGCTTCTTCCAGGCGCACGATGTCGCGCGCCTTTTCGGGCTTGGCGCGCGACGCCGATGCGTGGCCGCGGCTGTTGCCGCCGATCGCTCGCGCCACCAGCCTTTCGGTGTCGCGCACCGAGAGCTTCTTGGCGCTGACCTCGTTGGCCGAAAGGATCTGCTGCGCCGCGTCGAGTGCGAGCAGCGCGCGGGCATGGCCCATCTCGATGTCGCCGGCCAGCAGCAACTGCTGCACCGGCTGCGTCAGGTTCAACAGCCGCAGCAGGTTGCTCGCGGCGCTGCGCGAACGCCCCACCGCCTGCGCGGCCTGTTCGTGCGTCAGCCCGAACTCGTCGATCAGGCGCTTGATGCCCTGCGCTTCTTCGAGCGGATTCAGGTCCTCGCGCTGGATGTTCTCGATCAGCGCCATCACTGCCGCGGCCTCGTCGGGCACCGACTTGACCAGCACCGGCACTTCGTCGAGCCCGGCGAGTTTGGCGGCGCGCACCCGACGCTCGCCGGCGATGATCTCGTAGCGGCCGTCGCCCGCCGCGCCGAGCGGCCGCACCAGGATCGGCTGCATCACGCCCTGGCTCTTGATGCTTTCGGCCAGCTCGTACAGCGAGCCCTCGTCCATGCGCGTGCGCGGCTGGTATTTGCCGGGCTGAAGGGCCGACAGCTTGAGCGCGTTCGGCGCGCCGGAAGATGCAGCCGGCGCCGGTGTGTCGCTGACCCGCGGCCCGAGCAACGCATCGAGGCCCATGCCCAGGCCCTTGGGTCGGTTCTTCAGTGCCATGTTCAGGTCCGCCCGGCCGCCCGAAGGGCCTGAGTGCCCAGGGGCCACGCAGTGGCCCCTTCGAGGCCACGGGGCCGCGAGCGCCGCGAGCTTGGGGTCGTCATGCACATGATTGTGGGTCAGGTTCGCAGGCGATCGAGTAACGATCGACCCGCAGGCCAATCCGCGAGCCCCGACTCGCCGTTGATGTGCCCGCGCGCACCGATGTCGATACGCTCGTCAACGCACCAATCGCGCGCCATCTGCGCACTGCGCTCGCTCGCGCAGTACGGGTCGTCGCTGCTCGTCACCACGATCGCCGAGAACGGCAGCTGCTCGCGCACGATCGGCCGCCAGGGCACGAGGTTGGGCGGCATGTCGTCGCGCTCGATGTCCGGCGGCGCGACCAGCAGCGCGCCTTTGACGCGCGCGGCGTGCCGCGAGTGCGCGGCCCAGGCGGCGACGAGCTGGCAGCCCAGGCTGTGTGCCACGAGCAGCGCCGGCGTCTGGTCTTCGAGCAGCACCTCTTCGAGCCGCGCCATCCAGTCCCCACGCTTGGGCCAGAGCCAGTCGTCCTGCGTCACGCGCAGGTCGCCGTGCAGCGCTTCCCACCGGCTTTGCCAGTGCCCGGGGCCCGAATCGAGCCAGCCGGGGAGCAGCAGGATGCGCAAGCGATCGGTCATTGACTTATCCTAGCCGCCATGAAAAAGCACACCGTCTTCGTCGATGGTCAGGAAGGCACCACCGGCCTGCGCATCCACGAGTACCTCGCCGCGCGCAGCGACATCGAGCTGCTGAAGATCGATGCCGACAAGCGCAAGGACGCGACCGAGCGCGCGCGCCTGCTCAACGCCGCCGACGTGGCCTTCCTCTGTCTGCCCGACGCGGCGGCCAAGGAGGCCGTGGCGCTGGTGAACAACCCCAACACCTGCGTCATCGACGCCTCCACCGCGCACCGTGTCGCGCCGGGCTGGGTCTTCGGTATTCCCGAACTGGCGCGCGGCCAGCGCGAGGCCATGAAGAAGGCCAAGCGCATCGCCAACCCGGGCTGCCACTCCACGGCGTTCATCGCGCTGCTGCGTCCTCTCGTCGATGCCGGCGTCGTCGCGCGCGATCTCGCCGTGAGCGCGACCTCGATCACCGGCTATTCGGGCGGCGGCAAGAAGATGATCGAGGAGTACCAGGCCGCAGGCCGATCGGCGCAGCTCGATGCGCCACGCCCCTACGGCCTGAAGCTCGCGCACAAGCATGTGCCGGAGATGATGGCCTACACGGGTCTGACGACGAAGCCGGTGTTCATGCCGATCGTCGGGCCCTTCCTCAAGGGGCTGGCCGTCAGCGTGCCGCTGCACTTCTCGCAGTTGAAGCCCGGCACCGACGCCGCGGCGCTGCTGCGCGCCTACGAGCGCCACTACGAAGGCGAGCGCTTCATCCGCGTCATGCCGCCGGGCGATCCGTCGCTGGCCGAGCCGAACTTCTTCGACGTGCAGGGCAGCAACGACACGAATCGCATCGACATCTTCGTGTTTGCGGATGCGCAGCAATGCATCCTGATCGCGCGCGAGGACAACCTGGGCAAGGGTGCGAGCGGCGCGGCGGTGCAGTGCATGAACCTGCACTTGGGGTGCGACGAGGGCACGGGCCTGTAGCCCGCGCGTGGACACAAGTCCTCGGGCTGCAGCTTGGAGCGGGTCGACGCGCTGGTCATCGGCGCCGGCGTGATCGGGCTGGCCGTCGCGCGTGAACTCGCGCTGGCGGGTCACGAGGTGATCGTCGTCGATCGCGCCGAAGGCATCGGCACGGGCACCAGCTCGCGCAACAGCGAGGTCATCCACGCCGGGCTGTACTACCCGCGCGCTTCGTTGAAGGCGCAACTGTGCGTCGAAGGCCGCGAGGCGCTGTACCGCTACTGCGAAGCGCACGCCATCGCGCACCGGCGCTGCGGCAAGCTGGTGGTGGCGGTGAGCCGAGACGAAGTCCCCGCGCTCGAAGCCTTGCAAGCGCAGGCCCGGGCCAACGGCGTGCACGACGCGGTGCTGATCGACGGCGCCGCAGCGCGCGCGCTGGAGCCGGCGCTGAACGCGGTGGCCGCGCTGCACTCACCGTCCACCGGCATCGTCGACAGCCACGGCTTCATGCTCGCGCTGCAAGGCCAGGCCGAAGACCACGGCGCGATGTTCGCGTTTCACAGCCCGTTCGAAGCTGCGACGGTCAGCGCCGACGGCTTCGATGCACGCATCGGCGGCGCCGAGCCGATGCGCTTGTCGGCGCGGGTGCTGATCAATGCCGCCGGCCTGCACGCCAGCGCCGTGGCATCGCGCATCGACGGCCTCGATGCGCGCCACGTGCCGCGCACTTGCTGGTGCAAGGGCCACTACTTTTCGCTCACAGGCCGCGCACCGTTCTCGCGTCTGGTCTATCCGATGCACAACCGCGCCGGCCTGGGCGTGCACTTCACGCTCGACCTCGGCGGGCAGGGCCGCTTCGGGCCCGATGTCGATTGGCTGCCCGACGACGCCGGGCTCGAGGACTACAGCGTCGATCCCACACGCGCGCGCGGCTTCGCGCGCGACATCCGCCGCTACTGGCCCGCTCTGCGTGACGATGCGCTCGCGCCCGCGTACAGCGGCATCCGCCCCAAGCTCGTCGGCCCCGGCGAAGCCGCGGCGGACTTTCGCATCGACGGCCCGGCGCAGCATGGCGTGCCAGGGCTGGTGAACCTGTTCGGCATCGAGTCGCCGGGCTTGACCGCGTCGCTCGCGCTCGCCCGATCAGTCCTCGGCAAGTGCCAGCAGGCGTGACACCTTGGCGTGCAGCAGGCGCATGAGCTCGGGATGCATGAACACGTAGTCGTCAGGGACGCGTGGCAAGCACCAGGCTCAATGCTTGCGCCCGGTGGCATTGGCCAGCAGATCGGCGCCGCTCATGCCGGCGAACAGTTGCGCCGCCTTCAGCTTGATCTCGAGCAGCTCGTTGGCAGTCACCGAGAACTCGCCGGTGGTCTTGTTCAGGTCGACGCTGAACTCGACATCCTTGCCGCTGTGCGTCAGCGTGCCGCTGGTGAATTCGTAGTCGGCGCTGTCCCAGGGCAGGCCGCGCTTGGCAACGTCCCAGTCGGTGTACTCGACCTTGCGGATCTCGCCGCTGGCCAGATCCAGCAGCGCGGTAGCAGCGATGACCTCGTCACTCTGCTCGACGGCGAGCGTGATCGGTACTTTCAATTCCATGTCGTCCGTCCCCTCGTCGTGACCGGCTTGGCGTGTGGACGGCGATTGTCCCACTGCCGCGCATTCGCTTGAGCGCGCGCAAGACCGCGCCGGCCGCGCGGGTCAGACTGCGCCGATGCCGACAAAGTTCGTCTCGATGCTGCTGCTCGCGCTGACCGCGAGCGCCACCGCCCGCACGCCGCCCCAACCACCGCCGATGCCCGGCGAGTACCGCATCGACGCCACCGGCCGCGTCGATCGCGGCACCTGGCTCGGCTGGCGCCTGTTCCACAGCGCCTGTCATGCCTGCCACGGTGTCGGTGGCATCGGCAGCGCAGTGGCGCCGAACCTGCTGGAGCGCATCCCGACGATGACGCCGCGCGACTTCGCGGCCAAGGTGCTGACCAGCTACCGCCTGGTCTCGCCCACCGGCGAGGACAGCGGGCGCGAGGCACTGCTCGAAGACATCCTCAAGCGCGACCGCGCATCCGCACGCGGCCAGGTGGTGATGCCGGCCTGGGAAGGGCATGCGCAGATGGCGCCGCATGTGCTCGATCTGTATGCCTACCTGAACGCCCGCGCCAGCGGCGAGCTCGGGCCAGGTGTGCCGAAGTTGAGCCCGCGGCGAAAGCGCTGAGCCTCAGACGGCCACCACCACCCGATGCCGCCCGTCGCGCTTGGCCTCGTACAGCGCGGCGTCGGCGCGCTCGATCGTGACGAAGGGCGTGGCATCGCTGGTGCGCCAGTCGGTGAGGCCCACCGACAGCGTCACGCCCAACGGCTCGCCCGAGCCGTCCTTGCCGTACATCAGCGGCATCTTCAGGAGTTGCTCGGCGCGCACGCGCGCGACATCGGGCGTGGCACCGGGCATGGCCAGGATGAACTCCTCGCCGCCCAGGCGCGCGCACAGGTCGCCCGGGCGCAGGTGGTTCTTCAGCGCCCAGCCGAGCACGCGCAGCGCGGCGTCGCCGGCAGCGTGTCCGTGGGTGTCGTTGACGCGCTTGAAGTGGTCGATGTCCATCACCATCAGTGCCAGCGGGGTGGCGTTGCGCTGGGCGCGCTGCACCATGCGCCGCCAGGCGTCGTCGAAGGCGCGGCGGTTGGGCAGATCGGTCAGTGCATCGGTGTTGGCCTGGTCGGCGACGCGGCGCAGCAGCTGGCCGACGTGCAGGCTGACCAGGCCATAGCCTTGCAGCAGATGCGCCAGACCGAAGGCCATGACGAACAGCACTTCGCGGGTGTGCACGTTGTCGAACTCGCCGACCGCCGGCGTGGCGATGTTGACCGCGGCGCGCGCCAGCGACAGCGCGAGCAGCAGCAGCTCGGCCACCAGCACCATGACGCTGAGCAGCCGGCCCTCGCGCCGCGCGTGGCCGACGATCAACCAGACGCAGGGCGCAGAGACGAGCGCGATCAGCAGCGAGAACGCAACCACGCGCTGGCCGAGGTAGGGCGCGGGATCGGCCACGCCGAAGCTGTAGAAACCGATCACCGCGGCGACCAGCGCCAGCGCGACGCCGAGCGCCGTCCACGGCACGCGGCGCCGCATGAAGCGGCACAGGCCGACGAAGATGCCCGCGCCGCCGGTTGCCGCCAGCAGGTTGCCGGCGAAGATCGACAGCGCGTAGGGCAGCACGCCGCGCAGGCCGATTACCGCCAGGCCGGCGACGACGAGCGCGAAGCTGGCGGCCCAGTCGCGCAGGTAGGCCGAGCGGTCGCGCGTCGCCAGCAGGCCCATCGCCAGCGCGTTGACCAGGCTCACCATCGCCGTGAACAGCAGCGCGGTGGGCATGTCCAGCGGCGTCATGGCGCTGTCGTTGTGGCGCGGGTGCGGTAGTGGTAGCCGTAGCCGTCGGCGAAGCCGAGCTTGAAGTAGACGGCGCGCGCGGCGTGGTTGTCGGCCTCGACTTGCAGATAGGCGCTGCGCACGCCGGCGCGGCGGGCATCGTCGAGCAGCTTGGTGCACAGCACGCGTGGCCAGGCCGTGGCCGCGAAGTGCGGCGGCGACGAAGAACGTCGTACACGCCCACGAGGTCGCCTTCGCTCGCGCTCTGGCCGCAGGCGACGACGGCGCCATCGTCGCTGCGCCGCAGAGCGATGGCGCGAAACGGCACCGGCGCATTGGCCAGGCGCTCGGCATGCGCCTGGCGCTGCGCCAGCGGCGAGCCGCGCAGCGCGCCCACCGCCTGCGCCAGCGCCGAGGCGCCGAGCACCGACCACCTCAGGCCCGTCGGCAGGGCCGGCGCGCGCAGGTGCGTCAGCGTCGGCGCGACCATCACGCGCGTGTCGTCGATCGCGCTGAAGCCGCGCGTGGCGAGCTCGGCGTCGAGCGCGGCCGGCCGCGTGAACGGCGTGATGCGCACCACCATCGGCAATTGCGCCGCAACGAACACGCTCTCGGCGCGCGTCAGTTTGTGCGCCACCGACAGACGCCCACCCGCCAGCGCATTGACGCAGCGCGCGCGTTTGGCCTTGCCCGGCGAGAAGCGCACCATCCAGCCGTCGATCCACAACTGCTGTGGCGGCGCGCTGGCGTTCAGGCCCGCGTCTTCTGCACGACTCAGCAGCTTGCGGTCGAGATCGGGGTTGAGGCCGCGGTTGCCGGCGAGTTCTTCCGTGAGGTCATGAGCCGCGGCCATCGCTTCAGAACGGCTGGCCAGCGCCGGGCCGCTCCCAAGCGGCCAGCGCTCCCCTCGGGGGACGCGAGCGCAGCGAGCTAGAGGCCCACATGTTGCGCACGCTGCACCATCTCGCCGGCGAATGCGACATACGCCTGCGCGCCGCGTGAACTCGGATCGAAGACCACGCCGGCCTGGCCATAGCTCGGTGCTTCGGCCAGGCGCACATTGCGCGGGATCACCGAATCGAACACCTTGTCGCCGAAGTGCGACTTCAACTGCTCGCTGACCTGCTGCTGCAAGGTCATGCGCGCGTCGTACATGACGCGCAGCAAGCCGATGATCTGCAGGTTCGGGTTGAGGTTGGCGTGCACCTGGCGGATGGTGTTGACCAGATCGGTCAGGCCTTCGAGCGCGAAGTACTCGCACTGCATCGGCACGATCACGCCGTGCGCGCTGGTCAGGCCGTTGAGCGTGAGCAGCGACAGCGCCGGCGGGCAATCGATCAGCACGAAGTCGTAGTCGCTCTCGACGGCCGCCAGCGCGCCGCGCAGGCGCTCGCTGCGGCGCTCGACGCTGACCAGCTCGACTTCGGCGCCGGCCAGCTCGCGATTGGCACCAAGCACGTCGTAGCCGCCGGACTCGCTCTTCTTGCGCGCTTCGGCGATCGTCGCCGACTCGAGCAGCACGTCGTAGACCGTGAGTTCGAGGCTGCGCTTGTCGATGCCCGAACCCATCGTCGCGTTGCCCTGCGGATCGAGGTCGATCACCAACACGCGCTGGCCGAGCTGCGCCAGACCGGCGGCGAGGTTGACGGTGGTGGTGGTCTTGCCGACCCCGCCTTTCTGGTTGGCGATGCAGAAGATGCGTGGCATGTCAGTGGCGCCCGGCCGTCCGAAGCCGCTGACGCGTCCCTCGGGGGCAGCAAGCGAAGCGAGCTTGGGGCAGTTTCATCCTGGTTCCGTGTGGCGCGCATTCTCGCCGAGCGCGCGCACCTGCACGACAATCTCGCCCCATGCATCCCGACGAGACCGCCGCACCGCCTCCCGCGCCGAGTGCGCCCGCACCCGCACTCGCCCCCGACGCGGCCGATGCGGCCGATGCGGCCGATGCGGGCGCAACGACGCCCCCGGCCGAAGCGGCGCTGCCGGCCGCTGCCGACGACGCGGCTGCCGCGCCCGCTGCTGCTGCTTCCGCATCGTCCGAGCCCGGCCTGTCGCCCGCCGAGTGCGGCGCACGTCTGGCCGAGTTGTTTCCGGTGCTGTTCGTCGCGCCCGGCGCACCGGGCCCATTCAAGCCGATCAAGCTGCGCATCCACGCCGACATCGCGGCGCGTGCGCCGGGCGTGTTCACCAAGCGCGTGCTCGGCATCTTCTTTTCGCGTTACACCACGAGCGGCGCCTACCTGAAGGCGCTGACCGCGCCCGATGCGCAGCGCTTCGACCTCGACGGCCAGCCCGCCGGCGAGATTGCCGAGGAGCATCGCGCCGCGGCGCTCGAAGAGTTGGCGCGACGCCATGCGATCGCCGCGGAGCGGCGCGCGGCGCAGCGCAAGACGATGGCGCCGATGGCGGTGTCAACCCCCGAAGGCGCGCCGCAACCGCCGCAACCGCCGCGCCCGCCGCGGCGCGAACACGATGGCGCCCACGGCGAGCGTCGCCCACCCCGCCCGCCTCACAACGAGTCGCGGCAGCAGCGCCCTGGCCGCGGACCTGCGATCGGCCGCAACGCGACGCGCCGCGCGACCGGCCGCAACGCGACGCCGCGCCCGCAGCGCATCGCGCGCCGGCTTCAGCGCCCCCGCCCGCGCCGATGCTGCCGATCGATCCTGCACAGCGCGAGCGCGCGCTGTTGCTGCGCGCGTTCGAGTCCAGTCCGTTGAGCAAGGCCAACTTTTGCGCCTTGAAACGCATCAGCGAAGCCGAGCTGGATGCGCTGCTGAACGAGGCACGCCAGGCGCGCGGCTGATTGAGGGCGAGGAAGCGGTCTTCATGGCCCGCTTGGACGAAGACCAAACGCAGATCGGGTGCTGCGCTGGCCTTGCGTCGGCCACGCCGGCGGGTCTAGAGTCGCGCCTCCCAGCGGCCGGGTCCGAGGCCGCGATCCAACCCCAGGAGACCGGCGATGACAGCAGCATCCCCCAGCGCCGCCGTGCAGGCGTGGCTCGACGACTTCGGCGCGGCCCTCTCGCGCGGCGACTACGACAGCGCAGCGTCGATGTTCGGCGACGACAGCTATTGGCGTGACCTCGTCTCCTTCACCTGGAACCTGAAGACCGCCGAAGGCCGCGATCAGATCCGCGAAATGCTGGCGGCCACGGCACCGAACGCGAAGGCGTCGCAGTGGAAGCTGCAAGGCGAAGGCAGCGAGGCCGGCGGCGTCACCGAAGGCTGGTTCACTTTCGAGACCGCCACCTCACGCGGCAAGGGCCTGCTGCGCCTGATCGGCGGCAAGGCGTGGACGCTGCTGACGACGATCCAGGAACTCAAGGGCTTCGAAGAGAAGAAGCGCGAGACGCGGCCCAAGGGCGTGGAGCACGGCGTGCACCCGGGGCGCAAGAGCTGGCTCGAAGAAAAGCAGGAGCGCGCGACGACGCTCGGCTACAGCGAACAGCCGTATGCGCTGGTGCTCGGCGGCGGGCAGGCCGGCATCATCCTCGGCGCGCGGCTGAAAAAACTCGGCGTGCCGGCGATCGTCGTCGAGAAGAATCCGCGCGCCGGCGACTCCTGGCGCAACCGCTACAAGAGCCTGTGCCTGCACGACCCGGTCTGGTACGACCACCTGCCCTACTTGCCCTTCCCCGCCGACTGGCCCGTGTTCTCGCCGAAGGACAAGATCGGCGACTGGCTCGAGAGCTACACCAAGCTGATGGAGCTCGACTACTGGGCCAGCACCGAATGCAAGGGCGCGCGCTGGGACGATGCCAAGCAGGAGTGGGAGGTGGTGGTGGTGCGGCGCGAAGGCGCGCCCAGCGGCAAGACCGAAACGCTGACGCTGCGGCCCAAGCACCTCGTTTTCGCCACCGGCATGAGCGGCGTGCCGAGCCTGCCGCAGGTCGCCGGCATGGAACAGTTCAAGGGCGAGCAGGTGCATTCGAGCGGATTTCGCACCGGCGTCGAGTGGAAGGGCAAGAAGGCCGTGGTCGTCGGTTCCAACAACTCGGCGCACGACATCTGCGCCGACCTCTGGGAAAACGGTGCCGACGTGACGATGCTGCAACGTTCGTCGACGCACATCGCCAGGAGCGACACGCTGATGGACCTGGCGCTCGGCGACCTGTACTCGGAAGCCGCGGTGAAGAACGGCATCGACACCGACAAGGCCGACCTGATCTTCGCCTCGCTGCCCTACAAGGCGCTGCCGCCGCTGCAGGTGCCGGTGTACCAGCAGATGAAGGAGCGCGACGCCGATCTGTACGCACGATTGGAGAAGGCCGGCTTCATGCTCGACTTCGGCGAGGACGGCTCGGGCCTGTTCATGAAGTACCTGCGCCGCGGCTCGGGCTACTACATCGACGTTGGCGCGAGTGAGCTGCTGGCCGATGGCCGCGTGAAGTTGAAGACGGGCTCGATCGAGCATGTCGAGGCCGACGGCGTGGTGATGAGCGACGGCACGAAGTTGAAGGCCGACCTGATCGTCTGGGCCACCGGCTACGGCTCGATGAATGGCTGGATCGCCAAGCTCGTCGATCAGCAGACGGCCGACAAGGTGGGCAAGTGCTGGGGCCTGGGCTCGGGCACGAAGAAGGATCCGGGACCGTGGGAAGGCGAGCTGCGCAACATGTGGAAGCCGACGCAGCACAAGAACCTGTGGATGCAGGGCGGCAACCTGCACCAGAACCGGCACTACTCGCTGCTCGTCGCGCTGCAACTGAAGGCGCGTCTGGAAGGCGTGCCGACGCCGGTGTACGGGCTGGCGCCGGTGCACCACAAGGCTTAGCAGGGCTTGGTGGCCGACCTTGCGCATCGAGCTCGACCACCAGATCGTGCCGGCGCGCGAGCGCCAGGCGTCGGCACGCCGCCTCGCCGACGTGCTCGGCGTGCCGTGGGCAGCGCAGGCCGCGGCCGGGCCGTTCTCGGCGGTGTACATCAGCGAATCGCTGACGCTGGATTTCGACACACATGAAGGGGTGCTGCCCGTACTGCACTACTGCTTTCGCGTCGATGACGCTGCCTTCGACGGCATCGTCTCGCGGCTGCATGCGCTGGGCATCGCATCGCGCAGCACGCCGCACGGGCCGGCCGACGGCCGCATCAACAGCGAGCACGGCGGGCGCATCGTCTACTGGAGCGAGCCCGACGGTCATGTGTGGGAAGCGCTGACCGTGAGCTACGCGCGGCTGCCGTTGCGACCTGACCGCCGAGTGACGGCCGAGTGACGATGGCGGCAGCGCGCGCATGGCTTGCAATGCTCTTGCTCGCGGCTGCCGCGATGGCAACGACCTCGGCCGTTGCCGCCCCGGCCAGGCTGCCGGCAGCATGCGCGGCGGCCCTGTCTCAGCGCCTGCCGGGTTGGTCGCTCTGGCAGGCGCCGCCCGACGCTGCCGCGTGGGCGCGCGAGCAGGCCTTCAATCCAGTCGTCGCGCGTGGCGACTTCGACGGCAGTCGATTCGCCGACTGGGCGGCGCTCGTCGCCGCCGCGGGTGGGCAGCACTTGGTCTTCTGCCTCGATCCGTCGCGCAAGCTGCGGCTCGTCGTCGTATCGTCTCCCTATTGCACCGACCTCGTGGTCACGACGCGCGCTGGCACACGGCGCTTCAACTTCGAGACCTATCGGCATGAACGCCTGGCGCGAGACGGTGCCTCGGTCCGCTGTTTCGAGAAGGCAGGCGCGACCTACGTGCTGGAGAAGTCGCGTGTGCGCCGCATCATCGACTCGGACTGATATCAATGACGGGCCCGCTCGAGGCCGATCGTCGCTCCGGCCGCCTATCATCCTTGCATGGCCTTTGCGTCATCGACCCAGGGCGCGCTGACCGAGCTGGTCCGCGCCTTTACGCGCTGGCTGCGCAACTGGTGGCGCATCGCTGAACTCGGTGCGCAGTTGTTGACGCTGGCGCTGTCGCCGTCGAGCTACTCGGCCGACTACCGGCGAGCGCTGCTGCGCCACATCTATCTCGGCACCGCGCCTTCGCTGCTGTGGTTCACGGTGCTGACGACGCTGCTCAGCCTCGTCGTCATCCGCATCGTGCTCGTCACGTCGATCAGCTACGGCCTGACGCAGTACGCGCTGGAGATGGTGGTGCGGGTGCTGGTGCTCGAACTGATCCCGCTGACGGCCGCGCTCTTTGCGGCGCTGCGCTGCACGATCCCGCGCGCGGCGGAGGTGGCGGCGCTGCGCACGAGCGGTGCGTGGGATGCGCGGCTGCGCGAAGGCAGCGACCCGGTGCTGATGGAGCTGCTGCCGCGCGTGTCGGCCGGCATCGTCTGCGCGCTGCTGCTGGCGGCGATCAGTTGCGCCGTGACGCTGCTGCTGGCGTATCTCGCGGTCTATGGCTTCACGTCGGCGGGCTTTGCCGCCTACACGCGCACGGTGGGCCATGTCTTCGGCCCCGGCGTCGCGCTCGTCTTCGGTCTGAAGGTCGCAGCACTCGCGCTGGCCGTGGCACTGCTGCCGCTGGCCTCGGTGCTGATCGGGCCGGCGCGTCCGCAGGCGGGCACCAGCGCCGAGCTGCAGGGTCTCGTGCGCATGTTCTTCGTCGTGCTGCTGATCGAAGGCGCGTCGCTCGTCGGCAACTACTACTGAACTGATTCAATGATCGACACGCCGCCGCCACCCGCCGAGCGTCATCTCGAACTCAAGGCCGCGTTGTTGCTGGCGCTGCTGGTGGCGTTGATCGGCGGCGCCGCGCTCTACCTGATGTACGCGCGCGGCGTGTTCGAGCAGACGCAGCGCCTGGTGCTGCTGGTCGATGACTCCGAGGGCGTGCGAGTCGGCATGGACCTGACGTTTTCGGGCTTTCCGATCGGCCGCGTGCGCCGCGTCGAGCTTTCGGCCGAAGGCAATGCACGCATCCTGATCGATGTGCCGAAGAAGGACGCGCACTGGCTGCGCACTTCGAGCATGTTCACGCTCGTGCGCAGCCTCGTCGGCGGCGCGGCACTGCGCGCCTACAGCGGCGTGCTCGCCGACCCGCCGCTGCCCGATGGCGCCGAGCGCAAGGTGCTGGTCGGCGACACCGCGGCCGAGCTGCCGATCCTGGTGGCCGCGGCGCGCGAGCTGATCGGCAACCTCAACCGCATGACGGCGCAGGAGTCGTCGCTCGCGGCGAGCCTGGACAACGTGAAGACGCTGACCGACAAGCTGAACAGCCCGCAAGGCGCGACCGGCGTGCTGCTCGGCAACGACATCGATCCGAAGAAGATCGCCGCGGTGGTCGACCGCGTCAACACGCTGCTGGCGCGCTTGGACGGCATGGTGACGAAGGCAGACGCTCAGGTGCTCGGCGCCGACGGCCTGGTGGCAGGCAGCCGCGCGGCCGTGACGCAGTTGAACGCGCAGTTGAACGCGGTGCTCGGCGATGCGCGCGGCACGTTGAAGAAGGTCGATGCGGTGCTGGCCGAAGCGCAGGCGGTGGCCGGCAACGTGCGCGAGGGCACGGCCGATCTCGGCGCACTGCGCGGCGAAGTCGACGCGACGGTGCGCAAGGTCGAGTCGCTGGTCGACGAGGTCAATCGCAAGTGGCCGTTCGCGAAGGATGCGGCGCAGACGGAGTTGAAGCTGAAGTGAAGCGCGCGTTGATCTTGGCCGCCGCCGCGCTGCTCGTGT
The DNA here is from genome assembly GCA_963738605.1 of uncultured beta proteobacterium. Lineage (GTDB taxonomy): Bacteria > Pseudomonadota > Gammaproteobacteria > Burkholderiales > Burkholderiaceae_C > CADEEN01. Next base: position 129,661 of record CAVTXG010000009.1, on the reverse strand, counting down.
CCTGCGCGAGCGCGCCACCGCAGCCTGCTTGGCGCGCCGAGGCACAAGGCGCGCTCGAGCGCGCGATCGCTGCCTGGCTTGCCGGCGACACGCGCGTGCACGACGCCGAGATGGCGCGCGCGCGCCGAGCGCTCGGCGGCACCGGCCGAGCCGACCTTCTGGCGCGCGCCGAGCTTGTGCGCTGCGCGGCGCGGGTGGCGAGTCTCGTGTTCGAGCCCTGCGAACGCTTCGAGGCCCTGCGCGCCGACGCGCCGGTGGCCGAGCGCGCCTATGCCGAGCATCTGGCCGCACGCGCGCTCACGCGCGACGACATCGCGCGCTTGCCCGCGGCACAGCAGGCCGCTGCCGCAGCAGTCGCCGGCGGCGATGCAACGCTGGCGAGCGTGCAGGCCATCGACGACCCGCAAGCGCGATTGATCGCGACAGCCGTGTTGTTCCAGGCCGGCAAGGCCAGCCCGGCGCTGATCCAGGCGGCCACCGAGACCGCCTCGGCACAAGGCTGGCGCCGGCCACTGCTGGGGTGGCTCAAGGTGCAGACGATGCGCGCAGAGAAAGCAGGCGATGCGCGTCGAAGCGCAGCGGCTGCGGCGGCGTATCGCGCTGGTCGAACAGGTCGAACAGGCGCGTTGATCGAAGGCGTCAGGCAGCGCGCAGCTCAATCACGCGCGCGCGCAACTGACCGCAGCCCGCGTCCACGTCCTGCCCGGCCGACTGGCGCAGCCGCGTCAGCACGCCGCGCTGGTTGAGGGCGCGAAAGATTTCGGTGCAGCGCTCGCTGCTCGGCCGCTCGTGGTCGAAGCCTTCGACGCGGTTGTACGGAATCATGTTCAGGATGGCGTACTTGCCCTTGAGCAGCGACGACGATGCCGTCGAGCTCGTCGTCGCCGTCGTTGATGCCGGCCAGCAAGGTCCACTGGTATTGGATCGGGTAGCCGGTTGCGCGCGCGTAATGTTCGCCGCGCTCGACGAGCTCGGCCGGTGCGATGCGCGGCGCGCGCGGCAGCAGTTGCGCGCGCCGCTGCGCGTTCGTCGAATGCAGCGACAAGGCGAGCGCCGGCTTGACCGGGCCTTGCGGCAGGCGCTCGAACACGCGCGCGTCGCCGACGGTGGAGAACACCAGGTTCTTGTGGCCGATGCCGCCCTTGTGGCCGAGCGCCTCGATCGCGTCCATCACGTTGTCGAGGTTGTGCGCCGGCTCGCCCATGCCCATGAAGACGACCTTGCTCACCGGTCGCAGCGCTCGCGCCAGCGCCACCTGCGCCGCGATCTCGGCGCTGCCGAGCTGGCGCAGCAAGCCGCTCTTGCCCGTCATGCAGAACACGCAGCCGACCGCGCAGCCGACTTGCGTCGATACGCACAGTCCACCCTTGGGCAACAGCACGCTCTCGACCGTTTGCCCGTCCTGCAGCGCGACCAGCAGCCGCGCCGAGCCGTCGGCCGCGGGATGTTCGGACTGCAGGCGGGCGAGCTGCGCGAGTTCTTGCGTCAACGCCGGCAATTCGTTGCGCAACGCCTGCGGCAGGTAGTGCTCGATGCGACGCCGCCCACTGTCCTGCGGCTGGGCCTGCAGCCAGCGCCGCAGCACGTGAGCCTCGTGCGCGGGGTTGGCGCCCAGGGCGCACAGGCGCCGGCGCAGATCGTTCAGATTCAGCATGCTCTCGGCAGCATCACTCGGCCGGGTCATCGAGCGCTTCGAGATCGGTAGCGCGGGCGCCCATGCGCCGCGAGCGCGTAGCCGCCCACGACGAGGTACTCAACCCCGCGCGCGTTGAACGAGGCGACAAACTCTTTGAAGTCGCGGTTCAGCATCGGCAGTGTCGCCTTCGTGGTCGCGCCGCAATTGCTCTACCGCTGCCAAGCGCTCGGCCGGCGTGCGCAAGCGCCAGTAGCGCAAGTCTTCGCGGGCTTGGTCTTGCGGGCGTGTGATGCGCACGGCGGGCTGCATGGAGTTCGATTGTCGCTCAATGAAAATCGCGCGAACTCGTCGCCACCGCGCCGAGCCACGGCGTCATGTCGAGCAGGCGGCGCGCGATCAGGTGCGTGGTGCCGTCCTTGCTCTGCCACTGCCCCGCCACCGCGAGCAAGCGCGAGCGCAGCAGCGCGGGGCGCTGGCGTTCGCGCACGTGGCGCCAGACGATCACGTTGACGCTGCCGGTCTCGTCTTCGAGCGTCACGAAGATGACGCCCTTGGCGGTCTCGGGTTGCTGGCGCATCGTGACGATGCCGCAGGCCCAGGCGCTGGCGCCGTCGTTCAGTTGCGCGAGTTGCTGTGAGCTTTTCCAGCCGCGGCGCGCGAGGCGCTCGCGCAAGAGCGCCAGCGGATGGCGGCGCAGCGTGAGCCCCGTGGCCTGGTAGTCGAGCGCGATGGCTTCGCCTTCGGGGGCTTCGAACAGGTCGGGCTGTTCATTGCGCGCGTTCGATGATCGGCGCGTTGGTCAGCAGTGCTTTTTCGGGGCGGCCCTGACCGGCCGCGCTCCACAACTGGCGCCGGCGGTGGCCGGCCAGCGACTGCAGCGCGTCGGCATGCGCGAGGCATTGCAGGTCGCGGCCGTCGAGTTGTGCGCGGCGCGCGAGGTCATCGACATTCGCGAAGGCGCTGATGCGGCGCGCGCTCATCAGGCGCTCGGCCGCGGCCTGCGCGAAGCCGGAGACCAGGCGCAGGCCCAGGCGCACGGCGGGCGCTTCGACAGGCTCAGCGCGAACGGCTCTCGGGTCGGGATGCTCCAGCGTGCAATCCCAATCGCTGTCGCTCACGTCCACCGGCCGCACCTCGACGCCATGCCGCTTCGCGTCCTGCACCAGTTGCGACGGCGCGTAGAAGCCCATCGGCTGCGAGTTCAAAAGCGCAGCGACGAAGATCGCCGGCTCATGGCACTTGAGCCACGCGCTCACATAGGCCAGCAGCGCGAAGCTGTAGGCGTGGCTTTCCGGGAAGCCGTATTCGCCGAAGCCGCAGATCTGCTTGAAGATGCCGTCGGCGAAGGCTTCGTCGTAGCCGCGCGCCTTCATGCCCTCCTTGATGCGCGACTCGAACTTGTCGACATGGCCGTCGCGCCGCCACGCCGCCATCGCGCGGCGCAACTGGTCGGCCTCGCCGGGCGTGAAGCCGGCGGCGATGGTGCAAATCTGCATCACCTGCTCCTGAAAGATCGGCACGCCGAGCGTGCGGCCGAGCGCGGCGTCGAGCGCGGGGTACTTCGACGGCGGCGGCGCACCGGTTTTCTTCTGCTCGCGGCGCTTGAGGTACGGATGCACCATGCCGCCTTGAATGGGGCCCGGGCGCACGATCGCAACTTCGATCACCAGGTCGTAGATGCAGCGCGGTTTGAGCCGCGGCAGCATGCTCATCTGCGCGCGGCTCTCGATCTGGAACGTGCCCACGGTATCGGCCTTGCAGACCATGTCGTAGGTGGCGCCGTCTTCGCGCGGGATGTCCTGCATGCGCCACGGCTTGCCGTGCCACAGCGTCATGAACGCGAGCGCGCGCCGGATGCAGCTCAGCATGCCGAGCGCGAGCACGTCCACTTTCAGCAGGCCGAGCGACTCGAGATCGTCCTTGTCCCACTGGATCACGCGGCGGTCTTTCATCGCCGCGTTTTCGATCGGCACCAGGCGCGAGACGTGGTCGCGCGCGATCACGAAGCCGCCCACGTGCTGCGACAGGTGGCGCGGGAAGCCATGCACCTCGTGCACGATCGACATCCATTGCTGCACCACCCTCGACTGCGGATCGAGCCCGGCTTCGAGCAGGCCCTGCTGCAGGCGCTGCGGATCGTCGAACCAGTGCACCGAGCGCGCCACGGCGTCGATCGGGCCGCCCGCGTTGTCGTCCAGGCCGAGCGCCTTGCCCACGTCGCGCAGCGCGCCGCGCGTGCGGTAGGTTGAAAGCGCCGCGGCCAGCGCGCAGCGCTGGATGCCGTACTTGGCGTAGATGTACTGGATCACCTCCTCGCGCCGCTCGTGCTCGAAATCGACGTCGATGTCGGGCGGCTCGTTGCGCTCGCGGCTGATGAAGCGCTCGAACAGCAGCGTGGTGTCGATCGGGTTGACTTCGGTGATGCCCAGGCAATAGCAGACCGCCGAGTTGGCCGCCGAGCCGCGGCCCTGGCACAGGATGCCTTGGCTTCTGGCAAAGCGCACCACGTCTTCGACCGTGAGGAAGAAAGCCTCGTAGCGCAGCGCTTCGATCAGCATCAGCTCGCGCTCGATCTGCGTTTGCACCGTGGCGGGCACGCCTTGCGGGTAGCGCACTTCGCGCGCGCCGCGTTCGGTGAGCACGGTGAGCCACGAGATCGGGGTGTGGCCTGCGGGCACGAGTTCGGCCGGGTATTCGTAGCGCAGCTCGGCGAGCGAGAAATTGCAGCGCGCGGCGATGTCCACGCTGGCCTGCAGCCACTCGGGGCGGTAGAGCTGCGCCAGGCGCAGGCGCGAGCGCAGGTGCTGTTCGGCGTTGCGGGCGAGGCTGAAGCCGCAGTCCGCCACCGGCGTCTTCAGGCGGATGGCGGTCAGCGTGTCCTGCACCGGCTTGCGCGAACGCACATGCATGAGCACGTCGCCGGCGGCGGCCAGCGGCACGCCGGTGGCCGCGGTCACTTCGTCCAGGTGCTCGATCAGCAGCGAGTCGTCGGCGTACAGCAGCAGTTCGATGGCGATCGCGGCGCGAGCACCGAAGGTGGCTTGCAGCCAATGGGCTTGCGCGAGCAGCGTCTCGATGTCGTCGTCGCGTCGCGGGATCAGCAGCGCGCTGCAGTCGGGCAGGCTGCCTTGGCCACGATCGGCCAGGTCGGCCACGCTCGCGCGGTAGCTGCCCTTCTCGCTGCGCAGGCGCGCGCGCGTGATCAGGTCGCACAACTGCGCGTAGCCCTCGCGGTTGTGGGCCAACAGCACGAGGCGGCAGGCGGGTGCCTCCCGTTCGGGCTGAGCTTGTCGAAGGGCTTCGACAAGCTCAGGGCGAACGGGAGGCACATTGCCTTCGAGCGCGAACTCGCTGCCGATGATCAGCCGGATCGGATTGCCGGCCTCGGCCTGGCGTTTGGCTTCTTCGTGCGCGCGCACCACGCCGGCCACCGAACACTCGTCGGTGATCGCCATCGCGCTGTAGCCGAGCTGCGCCGCGCGCGCCACCAGTTCCTGCGGATGCGAGGCACCGGTGAGAAAGCTGAAGTTGGAGCGGCAGTGCAGCTCGGCGTAAGCCGGCAGCAGATCGTCGGGTGGGCGGGGGAGCGCCGGCGGCAGGCGCGGTTTCGGCGCCTTGGGGTGTTGCGGTTGCGGCATCCCGTCACCCGAAGATTCCGTGCAGGTACCAATGCGCCTGCGCCTGCTGCTGGCCGCGGCGCTCGCGGAAGACCCACAGCCAGCGCCGGTCCTGCGCTTGCGCGACGTGATAGTCGCGGCTGATCAGTTCGCCGTCGAACCAGCCGGCTTCTATGCGCTCGGCCCGGCCGAGCAGCGTCAGCGGCGCGCCTTGATGCAGCGGCTGGCCGCTGCCGGCGGCTTCGTTCAAGCGCGTGGGCTCAGGCAGCAGCCAGGTTGGGCGCGGTGCTCGGGCAGGAGCATCCTGAGGCTCGTCAACCACTGTGACGACAGTAGGCACCAACTTCATAGCCAGCTCCGGCCGATGCTCGGCGGCGAGCACCGGCCGGCGCACGCGCTCGGCGCCCAGGCGTGCGGCCAGGCGGTCGAACAGCGCACGTGCGTCTTCGCTGCCGCCCGCGCCGGCCTCGCGCCACAGCGCGGCTTCGCGGCCGGCATGCGGGACGGCCTCATCCAGCCGCAAGGTGAGCGCGTACACCGGCGCAGGCAGCGGCAGACGCTGCAGGCGCTCGCGCAGCAGCAGCGTGATCTGCGCGGCGTCGCGTGACGGATCGGCCAGGGCGAGCGTGACCACGGTGTCGGGCTGCGCGTGGCGGACGCTGGTCTCGTGCCGCAGCGCCAGCGACAGGCGCGCCGCGGCGAGCCACTGCTGCGCCAACCAGCCGGCCAGCGCCTGCACCAGACGCTGCGCGGCGAAGACGAGCATGGCCGCGTCGTCGGCGCGGTGCGCGAGTTCGAGGCTTTGTTCGAACTCGCGCGGCAGTTCGAACCAGCGCTGCGGGTCGGGCGCCGTGCCGTGCGCGCGCGCGATCGCGTCGAGCAACGCGGCGGCCCCCCGGCGCTGCGCGCCGGTGCGCGGCAGCATGCGCACGTCGCCGAGCGTGCGGCAGCCGATGCCGTGCAGCAGCTCGATCAGACGCGGCTCGATGGCCCAGGCCTGCGCCGCCGCGCCCAGCGGCAGCGCGTCGAGCCGCTGCGCCACCGGCAGCTTGCGCAGCGCCGCCGAGCGCGGCTCGGCGCGCGCGAGCACGGTGGCAGCTGCGGCGGTGGGTGCTGCTGAAATGGAAAGTGATTGCACACCGCACGCGTGTGCGCCGGCTTTCATCGCTCGTCCCAGCGTGCGCGCGCCGCCGAACAGGCGCAGCGACGCCGCCACCTCGAGCAGCACGCCGTCGGGCTGCAGCACGATCGCCGGTGTGAAACGCGACAGCGAAAGCGCCAGGCGCCGCACCTGCGCCGCCTCGCGCGCCGGATCGCGCGCGAAGACCTGTAGCCCGGCGGCCAGCGATGCCGCCGTGGCCGCGCTCATGCCGGGTTCTACGCCGGCCTGCCGCGCGGCGGCGTTGGCCTGCACCACGCGCCGCGCCTCGACGGCGCAGCTTGGACGCTGTTCCCGATCGAGCCCAGGCTCGGCCGCCAGCCACGCTTCAAGCGGCAACGCGTGCAGGTGCAGGGCGAACCAGAGCATGGGAGTTGTCTTTCGCGGCCGGCGCAACGCGGCGCGCCGCGCGGCGCCGCACCGGGCCGGGCAGGTCGAGCAGGAGCGGCGCAGCAAGCGGCGGGCCGCGGCGCTTGAACACATCCACCGCCAGTTGGCCGGGCGAAGAAAGATCCAGCGCGAGTCGCAGCAAAGCTGGCGACGACTGCGAGCGCACACTCATTTGCCGCAGCGCGAACAACGGCGTGCGCCCTTCGAGCGCCGCCAGGTGCAGCCGGCGCAGCGTGGCCGGCGCCACCGGCTCGCGCCCCTGCCACCACAACACGGCGGCGAGCACGCCGGCGCGCAGCGCCTGCTCGGCGGCCCAGGCGGCGTCCGCCGCGCGCTCGGGTTCGGCGATGACCAGGCGCTCGGGCGTCAGGCCGAACGCCCTCAAGGCCGGCGCGTAGGGCTGCAGCGGCGGTGCGACCCACAACAGCGGCTCGCGGCCGGCCGCGAGCATCGGCGCGAGCAGGCGCAACTCGCCGCAGCCGGGCGCACTGAGCAGCAGTTCGGTCAGGCCGGCCGCTGGCCAGCCGCCGCCGGGCAGCTCGGCGTCGAGCGCGGCAAAGCCGGTGGGGCGGGCGGCGGCATCGCTGCCGCCGGCGGGCGATGCCAGCCGATCGGCGTGCCACACCGGCAATGCGGCCAACGATGACGACAACAACACTTCGCCGCGCTCCGGATCGTTCGCATTAGCGCGGTCAGGCCGGCCGCTGTGGCCGCGCCGACCGCAGCGCCAATCGCATGACGGGCCGTTGGGCCTTGCGCCGCACCACTTCTTCGCGCAGACCGAGCGTGACCCAGCCGGCGGGCTGCCGATCACGGCCGAGGCGGACCGGGCGCGAAGCGATGCCGCCTTTGGACCGGCCATGCGCCTGCGCGAGTTGCTCGGCTTGCGGCGCCTTGGTCAAAGGCGACGAGCACGCACTGCCGGCGTTGCCGGACGGGGAGTTGGGCTCGGCCGGCTCCTTCTTGCACTCGACTGCGGCCTGCGCGGCACAGAACAACGCCCGGATGACACCCGGGCGCTGCAGCAGGCTGTATTGCAGCAGCACTTCTCCCGTCTCGGGATCCACACCCTGCGCAAGGGCTTCGATGATGTAGCGCGCTTCGGTGGGCGTCATGACAGCAGTGCTGGTGGCCGGATAAAGACTGGTGTTTTATACAGCTTTTCAGGCATGTGCAAGCCCCTGATCGACCCTCCGCCGCGATCAAACTGCTCGCTTCTTCAGCGAGCCGATCACCTGGAGCTTGGCGCGGATCGTCGCCTCATCTACTGGAGTGAGCGTGGGCTCCAGCGGCGTCTGTGATTGCGTCTAGGCGATCCAAGGAAATCAGATACTTCATTTCGGACGCATCCAGACCAGGCAGCGCTCGGCCTGCAGCCCCGGCACCTTGAGCGGCTCCACGTGAAACGCTTCGATGTCGGCAGGCAATGCGTTCAGCTCGTCTTGCGGTCGCTTGCCCTTCATCGCCGCCCACACGCCATGCGCCGCCAGCAGCGGCCGGGTCAGGCGGGTGAAGTCGGCCAGCGTGGCAAAGGCGCGGCTGGTGATCCCGTGGAAAGGCGCCGGGGCTTTCAGCGCTTCGACCCGCGTGTGCTCGGCGTGCAGGTTCGGCACCTGCAGCTCGCCTGCCACCTGACGCACGAAAGCCGCCTTTTTGCTGACGGCATCGACGCACGTCACATCCCAGGCGGGTTCGACGACCGCCAGCACGACGCCAGGCAAGCCGCCGCCGCTGCCCACGTCGAGGATTCTCGCCGGTCGGCCTTCGCCAAGATGCCGCCGCAGAGGCGCCACGACAGCCAAGCAGTCGGCCAAGTGCTGCACGCGCATGTCATCCGCGTCACGCACGGCGGTCAGGTTGAAGGTCGTATTCCACTTCTGCAGCAAGTCCAGGAAGGCGATCAGGCGCTCGGCCTGCGACTGCAGCAGCGTCCAGCCGAGCGCATGGGCGTCGGCGATCAACGCCGACACGTCGACTTTGCTCAAGCCGCCTCGCTTGTGCTGCCCGCGCTTCTTTGCACGGCGGCGGCGAAGCCCTTGAAGCGGCCCTTCTTGAGATGCACCAGCAGCAGCGAGATGGCAGCCGGCGTGACGCCTGAAATGCGGGAGGCCTGGCCCAGCGTGGTTGGTCGATGCCGGTTGAGCTTCTGCCTTACTTCATGGCTGAGCGCGCTGACTTGCGCGTAGTCGAGCTCGGCCGGCAGCGTCAGATGTTCGTAGGCGGCTGCGCGCTCCACTTCCTCGACCTGCTTGTCGATATAGCCCGCGTACTTGGTGGCGACTTCGAGCTGCTCGATCACCGCAGCGGCGAGCGGCTGCCCCAACTCGGCGACCAGCGTTTCACGTGAAACACCGGCGTCGGGCTTGGCGATCCGAGCCACCTCAGCGACAGCGTCAAAGCCCACACCGGGACGCCGCAGCAAGTCCGTCAGGGTGTGCTCGTGCTCCAAAGCCTTGCCGACCAAACGCTCCGCATCTGGCGCTGGCAGCTTTCCCGGGTGAATCCACGTGGACTTCAGCCGCTCTGTTTCACGTGAAACAGCGTCGCGTTTGCGGTTGAAGGCATCCCAGCGCGCATCGTCAACCAAGCCCATCCGCCGGCCCGCTTCCGTCAGTCGCACGTCGGCATTGTCTTCGCGCAGTTGCAGGCGGTACTCGGCGCGGCTTGTGAACATCCGGTAGGGCTCGCTCACGCCCTGAGTCACCAGGTCATCGACCAGCACCCCCAGGTAAGCCTGATCGCGCCCAGGCAGCCACGGCGCATCGCCCTTGACCTGCAGCGCGGCGTTGATCCCCGCGTAGAGGCCCTGCGCCGCCGCCTCCTCATAGCCGGTGGTGCCGTTGATCTGGCCCGCGAAAAACAACCCGCGAATCGCGCGTGTCTCGAAGCTCGGACGCAGTTCGCGCGGGTCGAAGTAGTCGTACTCGATCGCATAGCCCGGCCGCAGGATGTGGGCACGCTCCAGGCCGGCCATCGACTGCACCGCGGCGATCTGCACATCGAACGGCAGCGAGGTCGAGATGCCGTTCGGATAGACCTCGTGCGTGGTCAAGCCTTCGGGCTCCAGAAAGATCTGGTGACTGCCCTTGTCGGCGAAGCGGTTGATCTTGTCTTCGATGCTCGGGCAATAGCGCGGCCCCACGCCCTCGATCACGCCGGTGAACATGGGGCTGCGGTCGAAGCCGCTGCGGATGATCTCGTGCGTGCGCTCATTGGTGTGCGTGATCCAGCACGGCAGCTGCCGCGGGTGCATCGCCGCCTCGCCCATGAAGCTGAAGACCGGCATCGGGTCGGAGTCGCCGGGCTGCTCGGCCAGGCGGGAAAGGTCGATCGTGCGGCCGTCGATGCGCGGCGGCGTGCCAGTCTTCAAGCGCCCCTGCGGCAGCTTCAATTCCTTGAGCCGCGCCGACAGGCTGACGGCCGGCGGATCGCCCGCGCGGCCCGCCGCGTAGTGCTGCAATCCCACATGAATCTTGCCGTCCAGAAAGGTGCCGGCAGTTAGTACGACTGACTTTCCTTGAAAGCGAACGCCCACTTGTGTTATGGCACCCGTCACCCGATCTCCCTCCAGCATCAGGTCATCAACCGCCTGCTGAAACAGCCACAGGTTCGGCTGGTTCTCCAGCCGCCGGCGGATCGCGGCTTTGTAAAGCAGCCGATCCGCCTGCGCCCGCGTCGCGCGCACGGCCGGCCCCTTGCTCGAATTGAGGATGCGGAACTGGATCCCCGCCTCGTCGGTGGCCAGCGCCATCGCGCCGCCGAGTGCGTCCACTTCCTTCACAAGGTGCCCCTTGCCGATGCCGCCGATCGACGGGTTGCAGCTCATCTGCCCCAGCGTCTCAATGTTGTGAGTGAGCAATAACGTCGCACAACCCATGCGCGCGGAGGCCAGCGCGGCCTCGGTGCCGGCATGGCCGCCGCCGATCACGATGACATCGAAGGTTTGAGGGTGCAGCACGGCGAGAAAGGCGGCGCCGCGACGGCACCGAAGGCACCGAGAAGGGCGTTGCCTAAATTTTAAGCGCCACCTCGCGCACTGCGCCGCGCACGAGGGCCGGCCACAATCAGCGCATGCAATGTCGCCCCGCCTGCGCCGCCTGCTGCATCGCGCCGTCGATCAGTTCGCCGATCCCAGGCATGCCCCTCGGCAAGCCGGCCGGCGTGCGCTGCATGCAACTCACGGCCAACGATCGCTGCGCCCTCTTCGACGATCCGCGGCGCCCGGCGGTATGCGCCTCGCTGCGACCCTCGACCGAGATGTGCGGCGCAAGCCGCGAGCAGGCGATGCGCTGGCTGTCTCGCCTCGAAGCCGCGACCGCCTGAGCGCATGAGCGCAGCGCGCCCGCTTCGCCGTCATCCAGGCTGGTTCGGCGCCCGCCCTGCCCCCGGCACCGAACGCAAATCCTGCGTCACCCGCCCCTCGTGCAGCACCACGACCCGCGCTGCGCTGGCGATCGTCTCCGGCCGGTGCGCCACGATCACGCGAGTCAGATTGAGCTTGCGGATGTTCTGATTGACGAGGCGCTCGCGCTCGATGTCGAGCGCGCTTGTCGCTTCATCGAGCAGCAGCACCTGCGGCCGCTTGTAGAGCGCACGCGCCAGCAGCACGCGCTGCTTCTGCCCGCCCGACAGGCTCGCGCCCATGTCGCCGATCAGCGTGTGGTAGCCCATCGGCATCGCTTCGATGTCGTCGTGCACGGCGGCCACGCGCGCGCACTCCATCACCCACTGGATGTCGGGCACGGCATCGAAGAAGCTGATGTTGTCGATGACAGAACCGGTCAGCAACGCGTCGTCCTGCATCACCGTGCCGACCATCGCGCGCCATTGCGACAAACCAAGCTGCTCCAGGGGCAGCCCGCCGACGCGAATGTCGCCGTGCCGCGGCGCGTGGATGCCCAGCATCAGTTTCAGCAGCGTGGTCTTGCCGCCGCCCGACGGCCCGACGATCGCCACCGACTCGCCGGGTTCGATCGACAAGCTCACGCCTTGGAGCACGTCGTTCTCGTTGTCGGCGTAGCGGAAAGTCACGCCGCGCACGTCGATGCGCGCATCGGGCGCGCCTTCGGCCAGTCGCGGCATGCCCGCATCTTCCGGCGGCGCGAGCACGATGTCGGCAAGCCGTTCGCCCTGCAGGCGCAGCATGCGCAGCTCCGCACCTTTGTCGATGAGCGCGCTGATGCGCTGCGCGAACTGCTCCTTGAAGGCAACGAACGCGAACAGCATGCCCACCGAGAAGCGCTGATCCATCACCAGCAGCGCGCCGACCCACACCACCGCCACGCGCTCCAGCCCGAACAGCAGGCGGTGCATCACCGAGAACATGAGTTCGAGCTTGCGCGTCGCGATGCCGGCGTTCATCGCGTCGACGACGCGGTTCATGAAGCGCGCTTGTCGATCCGCCTGACGGTTGAACAGCTTGATCGCCTGCACCGCGCGCAGCGATTCGAGGAAGTGGCTCGCCTGCTGCGCCTCGTGCACCAGCGTCTCTTCGGTGGCCTGGCGCAGCGGCCGGAAGAAGACCCAGCGCAACAGCGCGTAACCCGCCACCGCGGCCAGCGCGATCGCCGTCAGCGTCAGGCTGTAGAACGCCATCATCGCCAGGGTCGCGACGACGAGCAGGCCATCGAGCAGCGCTTCGACGAAGTGCGTCGTCAGCGTCTTCTGGATCGTTTGCACCGCGGCAAAGCGCGACCACACATCGCCGGCGTGGCGCTTCTCGAACCACGCCACCGGCAGCCGCATCAGGTGCGCGAACACGTTGCCGAGCCACTGCAGGTTGAGCGTGGCCGACAGGTGCAGAACCGCCCACGAGCGCAGCGCGGCGGCCACCACCTGCAGCAGCACCAGCAGGCCAAAGCCGATGCCCAGGGTCAACAACAGGTCGCGGTCGTTGCTCACCACCACGTCGTCGACCACCCACTGCAGCAGGAACGGGCTGCCGAGCACGAAGGCCTCGAGCGCCAGCGCCAGCAGCACGATCTGCGCGATCGAGCGCTTCAGTCCGCGCACCGGGCCGATCAGGTTCTTCAGATGCACCGCCTGGCGCTCGACCTTGGGCGCGAAGTCCGCCGCCGGCGTCAGCTCCAGCGCGACGCCGGTGAAGTGCTTCGACAGCTCATGCAACTTGAGGTGGCGCAGCCCGCGCGCCGGGTCGTGCAGCGTGACGGTGTTGCCCTTGACCTCGGTCAGCACGACGAAGTGGTTCAGATCCCAGTGCAGCACGCAGGGCAGCGCGAGCTGCTCCAGCTGTTCGGGCTCGACGCGCAAGGCGCGCGGGTTGAAACGCAGCTCGCCGGCCATGCGCACCAGGTCGGCCATCGTCGCGCCCTTGAGCGAGAGCGAAAAGCGCTGACGCAGCGTCGCCAGATCGGTGCGATGACCATGCGCGCCGACCACCATCGCCAGACACGCCAGCGCGCACTCTGCCGCTTCGGATTGCAGCAGCAGCGGCACGCGCGTGCGTCCGAAGGGCGACAAGCGCAGCGCGTCGGTGCGCATGTCGGCGGCTCTGCGATCTAGATGCGGTTGGCCACGCCGAGCACCGGCGCGAACAGCCATTCGATCAGGCGCCGGCGCTCGATCGGCACGTCGGCCTCGAGCTGCATGCCCGGCACCAGCGGACGTACCCCGGCCGCGCCGACGGCGATGTCCTGCCGCGCCAGCGTCACCGCGATGCGGTACATCGGGCCGCGCCCGGCGGCCGAAGACTGGCCGCCCAACTCGGCATCGCTCAACGGCGCCAGCGACACCTGCTCGATGCGCCCCGGCTGCGAGCCGAACTTCTGGTACGGGAAGGCGTCGTAGCGCAGCAGCACCGGTTGCTCGGCGCGCAGGAATCCCACCGCGCTCGACGGCGCAAACAGATGCGCCTGCAGCCTGGCATCAGCCGGCACCAGGCTGGCCAGCGCCACGCCTGGGGTCACCGTCTGGCCGGGCTGCGCAATCAGGCCACTGACCACGCCGTCTTGCGGCGCACGCACGACGAGGCTGCGACGCGCCTCGCTTTCGGCGCCGAGCTGTGCCAGTTCGGCGCGCTCACGCTCGATCTCCCCGAGCTTCCTTGCGTTGTCCAGCGGCAGGTCGCGCCGTTGCGCTTCGAGCGCGGCCATGTCGCGCTGATGCGCGCCGCGCTGGCGCTCCAGCGCCTGGCGCTGCGCCTGCAGGCCGAGCAACTCTTCAGTCTTGGTCTGCACCTGCGCATTGGACACAAAATTGTCGTTGCGCAACGACTCGACGCGGCCACGCGCTTCTTCGGCCAACTGGATGCGCTGCTGCGCCAGCGCGAGCTCGCCGTCGAGCGCAATCAGCTCGCGTTGCATGTCGGCCACACGTCGGCTCAGCGCCGCCGCCTGACTGTCGTGCAGCGACTGCTGCTGCGACGCGGCCTTGTCCAGGCTGAGCTCGCGCGCCCCCAGGCTGCGCTGCACCGCGGCCTGGGTGTCTCCGGCCACCGCCGCGCGGTCGAGCGAAAGCACGAAGAGCACGTCGCCCGCGCGCACGCGTGAGCCCTCGGCCACGCGACGCTCGACCAGCAGTGCTTCCTGCGGCGCCACCAAACGCAGCACGCCGCGATCGGGCACCAACACGCCCGACACGCGCACCTTGCGCGTGTACTCGCTGAACGCGAGAAACGCGCCCAACCCCACGGCTGCCGCAACGACGGCGCCGGTGAGCACCGTCAGCGAGAGCGGCCGGATCAGCTGAATCTCACCGACCCACGAAGTCCTGCGCGATTCGAGGACTTCGGGGCGGAAGAGATTCACCAAGTCTTACCAGGCGATTGAGCCGAACCATCGCCACCGCCAACATGGCGCAGCTGGTCGGGGCTGAGTTCACGCAGGCCCGGACGGACGTGCTGATGAGGGGTGGCCCTGCCGCGAGCGGCAACCCGCTCCGAGATCCAACGAACGATGGTTTTTTGGCCGACTTTCATGAACGCGCTCCTGAAGATGGAAGGGCGGGGTGTTCCGCTGCAAACATTCCATCAGCAGGCGCGCGCTCGCGCCATCGTCAAGTCTTACAAGGTCAGTGAATCAGGCCGAGGCGCAACGCCTTGAGCACCGCAAGGTGCTTTGAATTGACGTTGAGCTTCACCATCGCGTTCTGCAGGTGCTGCACGGCCGTGCGCTCGGTAATGTTCAGTAACGCGCCAATCGCCTTGGCCGTCTTTCCGTCCATGGTCCACCGCAGCACCTCCAGTTCGCGCGGTGTCAGCGCGGGACACTCGAGCTGCGCTCCCTCGGAGACCAGAATCCGCAGCGCGGTGTCCTGTGCGTGGACCGCGAACAACTGCAGATCAGCCACCATCCGTGTCAACTCCATGGAATCGATCGGCAGGGCCTGGTCCCGGTCAACGCCAAGCATGAAGTGCCGCCCCTCCGGTAGATGCAGCGCCATTGCAATGCCGTTGCGATAACCGAATTGCGCCTGCGTCTCCCAAAGCTCGATGACGTTGTTGTCTAGATAGGTCTTCTGCCCCCAGATGATCGGCATCGTCTGTCGTTTGCAGTGCTGCATCACGGGGTCGCGCCGGTTCACGCTCGCATTTCCAAAGGTCTCTTCAAACGCCATCGGCGTGTTGTGGACAGTCACGAACTCGGACGCAAGACCAGGGGCGTCGACAACCACCATTGCCGACACGGTGTCGAACCCCAACTGCTGTGCAAAGCGAATCACCACCGACCGAAACTGGGCCTGGTCTTTCGCTTCCAACACCGATAGGTAGTCGCCTTGCAGCATTCCTTCACACTCAAACTGGGGTCCTTGGCAGTTCTTACGGTAGGCGAGATCACCACCGTTCATCAAACTGCGCGGCACCGGAGCAACAGTGTCTCCGCCATTGCCCATAAGGAGTAGAGCATGAACACTTCCTGGAGCATCCGCGCCTGGTCGCCGGTATTGTGGCAGGCCGAAGGCGCAGCGCGCCTGCAGTTCGACCACCTCGACACGCAGATTTTCCCGGCAGCCGGGGAAGATGCCCGCGTCTGCGGCCAGACGCTGTGGCGCACCGAGGCCGCCGAAGGCGAGGCGGGCGTCGCCTGGGACTGGGTGATGCTGTCCGACGAGGTCATCGCCATGGCCGACCCGATGTCCGTCGTGACCAACCTGCGCCTGGTCGGCGAGCGCGGCGAGGTGCTGACCTCGTGGGAAGCGGCGCGCCACCTGAGCCGCATCGTCTACGGTCTGCCTTGGCAGGGCGAAGTACAGCGCGCGGTGCGAGGCCGGCTCGACGACTGAGCGTTCGGTTCAGCGCAAGGCGGCGGCGCGCAACTGGCGCGCGACGATCGCGATGCATGCCGCCGTGATCGCGGCGCAGATCAGCAGCGGGATCAGCGCATCCAGCGGCGCCAGCGGCTGACCCTTCAGCACGCGGTTCATCAGCGCCACCTGACCGAGCGCCGGCACCCACAGGTGCCACGGCGCTTCGGCGCCTTGGTTGAACAGCGTCACCATCGGCAGCAGCGACACGCCCAGGATCACCACCGTGTTGTTGGCCTGCGCTTCCTTGAAGGTCTTGCAGCGGATAGCGATCGCCATCATCACCGCCGCCAGCGCCGCGGCCAACGGCGCCAGCAGCGCCAGGAACTGCGCCGCTTCGCGCACGCCGAACTGGAACAGTGCAGCCAGGGTCTCGCTGCGCAGGAAGACCTGCGCCGGCAGGAACGACAGGCAGCTCAGCAGCGCGATCAGCATGCCCACCACCGCCACCGCGCCCCACTTGCCGACGACGAGCGACACGCGGCTGGCCGGGTTCATCAACAAGGGTTCGAGCGAGCCACGCTCGCGCTCGCCGGCCGTCGTGTCGAGCGCGGCATTGAGCGCGCCGTAGAGCACCGCCATCAGGATGAAGAACGGCAGCATGCCGGTGAACTGCGCGGCGCGGCTCTGCGGGTTGGCGAGATCGCGCTCCTGCAGATCGATCACTTCCAACGCCGCCGGCGCAACGCCGCGCCACGCCAGTCGCAGCATCGACTGTTCCTGCGAGAAACCGCGCAGCAGCCGCACCAGGCGGTTGGTGGACTGGTTGGCGCGCTGGTTCGACGACGACGACACGATCTCCAGCAGCGGCGGCTGCCCACGCGCCAGCTCGGCCTCGAAATCCTTGCCGATCACCAGGACCGGATCGCCCAGCTGCTGAGACACCAGCTGCGCTTCGTAGTCGGCCGGCGCGGTGCTGATGCGATAAGTCTGGCGCTCGAAGAAGTTGCGCAGCGACGGCGCGTGTTCGATGCCCGATGCCATCAGCGTGCGCTCCTCGGCGCGCTGCTCGATGCCCGCGACCAGGGCCGACAGCGCGATCAGCACGATCGGCCCGATCGCCACCGACGACAGCAGCACCACCAGCAGCGTGCGCCGGTCACGCAACGCGTCGATCAGTTCCTTCTTGAACACGATCCACGCGTTCATGGAGCCCCTCGTCCGATGGGACCATCGGCCGATCCCCGAGGGGATGCGGGCCGGCTTGGGAGCGGCCCGGCGCTCGGTCCGCGTCGACATGCCTCTCGTCAGGCGTGAACGCAAGCTGCACGAAGGTCTCCTCGAAGTCGCTCTGCCCGCAGCGCGCGTTCAGCGCCGCCACCGTGCCCTCGGCCACGGTGCGGCCGTGCGAGACCAGCACCACGTGGTCGCAAAGGCGCTCGACCTCCTGCATGATGTGCGTCGAGAACACGATGCACTTGCCGGCGTCGTCACGCAACCGCCGCAGCGACTCGCGCAGCGCGCGTGTGGCAAGCACGTCCAGGCCGTTGGTCGGCTCGTCGAGGATCAGGTTCGGCGGGTCGTGCACGATGGCGCGCGCCAGCGCCGTCTTCATGCGCTCGCCCTGCGAGAAGCCCTCGGTGCGGCGCTCCAGCAGCGGCGTCATTTCGAGCATGCGTGCCAGCGTGTCGGCGCGCGCCGAAGCGGCCTGCTCGCTCATGCCCTGCAGCCGGCCGTAGTAGACGATGTTCTCGCGCGCCGTCAGCCGCGGGTACAGGCCGCGCGCGTCGCTCAACACGCCCATGCGCGCCAACGCGCGCTGCGGCTCGCGCGCGACGTTGATGCCATCGACCGTGATGCGGCCGGCGTCGGGCTCGATCAGCGCGGCGGCCATGCGCAGCGTCGTCGTCTTGCCCGCGCCGTTGGGTCCGAGCAGGCCCGTGATGCGTCCGTCCTCGGCGCGAAAACTCACGTCGGCCACGGCCTGCACCGTGCGCAACTGCTTGCCGCGGCCCTGCGTGAAGCGCTTGGCGAGTTGCGTGATCTCGATCATGGCGCCGGATACACAAACATCGGCGGGCGCGGGATCGCGGTGACGCAGCCTGCATCGACCTTCAGCGCCTCATCGTCGCTCGCGGCATCGATGAAGCGATACAGCACGTCACGCATGCAGCCGATGCCCATGACGCCATGCCCGGCGTTGGGCACGACGACGTGCCGCGCCTTTCCGCCGAGCGCCTTGGTCACGCGCTCGCCGTGACGCGGCGGTGTCACCGGATCGATGCCGCCGGACAGCAGCAGCGTGGCGACCGGCGCCGGCGGCATGCTGTAGAACGCCTCGGGCACCGTCGCGCGCGCGATGCGCGGACAGGTCTGCTCGTACAGATGCGCGAAGGCAGCGCCGAAATCGCCACCCGGTTTGTCGACAGCACGATCGACACGCGGGAAGTCTTCCGCGCACACCACCGCGAAGTGCATGCCCTCGGCGATGCGCGTACTGCGCTGGTTGCCGGAAGACAAGGCAAGAGCTGCCAGCGGCTCGAAGCGTCCGCGCGCCGCCTGTCCGATCGCGCCCGGCAGCGCGCCCGCCAGCAGCGGGACGTACAGCGGCGCGCGCACCATGCCCAAGAGCGCATCGCGCGTCAGCTCGAACGACTCGCTCTTGCCGGTCAGCGGATGCAGCAACGTCACCGCGCGCGGCAGTGACGCGAGCAGTCCGCGCCACTGTTCGCGCAACTGCGGCTCGCGCGCGCCGCAGCCGGCGTCTTTCTCGCAGGCGTCGAACAGCGCGTCGAACGCGGCCTGATTGTCGACCGAGAACGAGGCCGGCAGCACCATGTCCGGCGGCGCCACGCCGTCGAGTACGGCGCGCCTCACGCGCCGCGGAAACTGGCGCATGTACTCGAGCCCCGCGCGTGTGCCGTAGGAGCCGCCGACGAGATTGATCTGCTCGACGCCGAGCGCGCCACGCACCGCATCCGCATCGGCCATCGCGAGCGTCGTCGTGTAGAAACGAAAGTCGCCGTGCGGCAGTTTGCCGAGCTGGTCGAAACACTGCGCCTGGCGCTCGCGATTGCGTTGCAGATCGAGCTGCTCGGCCAGCGGCCGCGACGAATCTTCAGCCTCGCACAGCAGCGGCGCGCTCTTGCCGACGCCGCGCTGGTCGATCAGCACGAGGTCGCGCCGGTTGCTGAAGCGGCCGAGCATCGCGCTCACCGTCGCCGCCACGTCGATCGCACTCTGCCCCGGGCCGCCGGCGAAGTAGAACAGCGGGTCAGGCTTCTTGTTGCGCGCCAGTGCCGGCAGCACCGCGAAGTGCACGTCGACCTGCGTGCCCTGTGGCCGTGCCGGATCAAGCGGGCGCTGCACCACGCCGCACAGGGCCTCGTGTTCGACGCCGCGCAGCCGGCACGGCTTCAATGGGTCGGCCGCATGCGCCGGCAGCGCCGTCAGCGTAAGGAACAGCAGAGCGCCGGCAAGCGGGGTCGAGCATCGCATGATGGCGCGCATTGTCGCGGTGCCGAGCAAGGACTTCCGCGGCCGGCTATCGTCGCCTCCCCGATCAGCAAAGGAACCCCGATGAAGCTCTACTACTCCCCCGGCGCCTGCTCGCTCTCGCCGCATATCGTGCTGCGCGAATCCGGCCTGCCGTTCACCCCGGTGCTGGCCAGCACCAAGACCCATCAACTGGCCGACGGCACCGACTACTACAGCATCAATCCCAAAGGCTATGTGCCCTTGCTCGAACTCGACGACGGCCAGCGCCTGACCGAAGGTCCGGCGATCGTGCAGTACATCGCCGATCAGGTGCCCGACAAGAAGCTGGCGCCACCGGCCGGCACGATGGCGCGCTACCGCTTGATGGAGTGGCTCAACTTCACCACCAGCGAGCTGCACAAGAGCTTCTCGCCGCTGTTCACCAAGGACTTTCCGGAAGCCGGCCAAGCGATCTACAAGAAGAAGCTGCAGGATCGCCTGGCCTGGGTCGACGGCGAGCTCAAGGGCAAGCAGTACCTGATGGGCGACGCCTTCACCGTCGCCGACGCCTACCTCTTCACCGTCGCCGGCTGGGGCCAGTACGTGGGCGTGGACATCAAGCCGCTGGCCAACCTCTCGGCCTACATGGCGCGCGTCGCGGCGCGGCCGGCAGTGCAGGAGGCGATGAAGGCTGAAGGCTTGCTGAAGTAGCCATGCGGCGGCGCGCGCTCTTCTGCGCGAGCTGGGCCGCGCTGGCCTGCGTCGCCGCGGCACAGCCCGCGATGCCCGCACTGATCGCCGCGGCCGAGCGCGGCGATGTGTTCGCGCTGGGGCGCCTGCTCGACGCCGGCGCCGCGGTCAACGAGCGCGATGCGCGCGGCCGCAACGCCGTGCTCGCTGCCACGCAAGGCGGTCACGAGGCCGCGGCGCGCCTGTTGATCGAGCGCGGCGCCGATGTCAATGCACAAGACGAGATCAGCGACAGCGCCTTCCTGCTGGCCGGCGCGCGCGGCCACACCGGCATCGTGCGCGCCGCGCTCGCGGCCACGCCGCCGCCGGACTTCAAGCGCTTCAACCGCTACGGCGGCACGGCGTTGACCCCGGCGTGCCACTACGGCCATGTCGAGACGGTGCGCCTGCTGCTGACGACGCCGATCGATGTCGACCACATCAACCGCCTGGGCTGGACCGCGCTGCTCGAAGCCATCATCCTCGGCGACGGCGGCACGGCGCACACCGAGATCGTGCGCGCGCTGCTGGTGCACCGCGCCGACCCGAACCGTGCCGACGCGCAAGGTGTCACGCCATTGGCGCACGCCGAGCAGCGTGGCCAGCGCACCATCGCGCAACTGCTGCGCGCCGCCGGCGCGCGCTGAATCAGCCCTTGGCCTTGCCCGGCGCGGCGGCGAGCAGCCCCTGGCACATCTCGCGCTCGGCGCCGTCGCTCTTGGCGCACAGCGCATTCACCTTCGCCTGCAATCGCTTCATCACCGCGGCCTGCTTGCCGTCGCTATTCCAGCTCGACAGCTTCCTGCCGATGCGCTGCAGCGATCGGCCGCTGCGGTCGTGCAGCGCGCCGCTGTCCTTGCCGGCCTCGCTGAAGATCTGTCCCGCGGCCTTCTCGATGCGCGCGCCGTCCTGCGGCGCCAGGTCGACCAGCGCACTCACATAACTCGCGCCCCACTGCAGCCGCGTCGCCGGGCCGACGCTCTTGTCGTAGGCCTGCTGGTACCACCCGAGCGCCTCGTCCTTCCTGCCGAGCTTCTTCGCATTGCCCGCCAACTGGCTCATCAGGTAATACGGCGAATGGCTCTTGGCGAGATTGCTCTTGAGCAGTGCGTCGCTCTCGTTCCACAGCCCCGCATGACCCTGCAGGTACGCCACCGCGGTGATCACCGCCTGGCGCTCGTAGCCGTCGCTGATCTCGCGGTCCAGACGCGCCGACCAGTCGCGCACTTCATCGACGAGCGCAGGCGCAAGCTTCGGCGTGATCGTGTCCCTGCCCTGACCCAGTCGCGCCAGGTCGACACGCTCGATCAGCGCGCCGACGCGATCGCCGCGCGACAGCGTGGCATCGCCCTGCAGACGCTTCAACGCCGAATCGAACTGCGCCACCAGCGGCGCGCGCTCGGCGCTGTCTTCGTCGGCGAGCGCCTTGACCATCTCCGACGCGCCGCCCGCGATCACGTCCATGTGCGTGCGCGTCGCCGCCGGATCGGCGAGCACGCGCGCGACGCGATCACGCAGCGCCGCGTCGGGCTTCACGCCCTTGCTGTCGTCGCTCGCGGCCAGCGCTTTCAGCCACAGCCGCGTCGATGTCTCGCCATCGCCCGCCGGCGCTTTGGCGGCGAGCTCGGCCAGCAGCGCCGGCCGGTCTGCCGGAGCGACGAGGCCCGAGTCGTCCACGTCCCAAGAGTGGAAGGCCAGCATGCGCCACTCGTTGGCGGCCAGCGCCTTGCCGGCGCGCGCGTCGGCCAGCACCGAGGCGATAGGCCGGCCGCCGGCCAGGCCCGATTCGAGCAGCGACAGCACCTGCGGCGCATCGGCCTCGCCCGGCAGGCGCGTGATCTCGCCGCCCGCGGGCGTGAACAGCACCAGCGTCGGGTAGCCGCTGACCTTGAAGCGCGCTCCGAGCTTCTGCGCCGCGGGCTTGTCGCCATCGACGAACACCGCGACGAAGTGTTTGCTCTGGGCGGCGAAGTCCTGGCGGTTGAAGAGCGTGGCCTTGAGCTGGTTGCACGGCGGACACCAGCTCGCGCCCCAGTACAGCAGCAGCGGCTTGTTCTGCGCGCGCGCCTGGGAGAAGGCGCGGTCGACGTCGGCGTCGGCCGCGGCGACGACCCAGGCAACGTTGGTCGAGGGCAGGCTGCCGGGCGCAGCCTGTGCCGGTTGGGACAGCAGCGCGGCGAACAAGGCCAGGACGACGATCGAACGCATGCGGTCACCCCCGATGAGATGCGAGCCGCGATTGTGCGCCGCTGCCGATCGCCGCGCGCGCCATGCTCACGCCCTTCATCGCGACTCTCGCGGCGCGCCGAGTTCGCGCTGCGCGTCCTCGTCCAGCGCCGGCAGCGGCGCGGCGCGCGCCAGCGCCATCCACAGCGCGAACGGCAGCCCGGCCTCGAACGGCATGGCCTGCGACGGCGCGGCGCGCAGCACTTCCAGCGTGGCGTAGCCCGGCCCGTGCGCCACCATCACGCCGCAGTCGTCGGGCACGTCGCCGGCGCGGCCGATGCCTTCGGCGAGCACGTACCAGCAGGCGCCGGCGATGCCGAGGTAGGCGGCGCGCTTGGCCGGGCGGCGCAGGTCACTCAGCAGGTCACCGCGCCGCACCTTGACCTCGTGCACCTCGGGCTGCAGGTAGCCGGCGACGCTGGTCTGGCGCACCGAAAACACATCGGGCATCGCCACCGCCCAGCGTTCGCCTCGGGCGTGGTCCGCATCGGCCACACGCGCGCGCAGCGACAGCCCGCACCAGGCGATGCGCCCGGCGCGCTGCTGCTCGAGCGCGACGCGTGCCACCAGCGCCTGGTGCGAGTCGAGTGCGGTGCGGTTCTTCTGCAGCGTCGCGGCCAGCACGGCGATGCCGGCATCGGTGACGCGCAGGGTCTCGCGGCCGCCGTCGTCGCGCACGCGTTGCAACAGGCCGGCAGCGAGCAGCTCGACTTCGAGCATGTCCTGGCAGGGCCATCCCGCCGAGCGCCAGACCTCGCGCAGGCGGCGGCGGTGCGGGGCCGTCAGTGGCAATGAAGTCGGCATGCAGTCGGGCTGAATGGCAAATCGCGCGCGTGAGCCTACATTGAGTGCCATGAACACCGCCACCACCGCTGCCACCGTCACCCAGCCCCGCGCCGTCGAGCGCCTTGTCGCCGGCCGTCCCACCAGCGACGGCGCCGGCGTCAAGCTGACGCGCGTGCTGACGAACGATCTTCAGCAGCGCCTGGATCCGTTCCTGATGCTCGACGCCTTCGGCAGTGACTCGGCCGACGACTACATCGCCGGCTTCCCCGACCACCCGCATCGCGGCTTCGAGACCGTCACCTACATGCTCGCCGGCAACATGCGCCACCGCGACAGCGCCGGCCACGAAGGCCTGCTCGCCGACGGCGGCGTGCAATGGATGACCGCCGGCCGCGGCGTGATCCACAGTGAGCTGCCCGAGCAGAGCGAAGGCCGCATGGAAGGCTTTCAGCTCTGGCTCAACCTGCCGGCCAAGGACAAGATGAGCGCACCCTGGTACCGCGACATCCAGAGCGCCGAGGTGCCCGAGTGGAAGAGCGCGGGCGTGACAGCGCGTGTCATCGCCGGTGCGACGCACGGCGTGCAAGGCGCGGTGCAGCGCGAGGGCACCCAGCCGCTGTACCTCGACCTGCATCTCGACCCCGGCACGAGGTTCGAGCAGCCGCTGCCTTCAGCGCACAACGCCTTCGTCTACGTCTACCGCGGCGGCCTGAGCGGCGTGCCGCTGCAACGCATGGCCATCTTCGGCAACACCGGCGATGGGATCCGCATCGGCGCCGGTGCGCAAGGCGCACGCGCGATCCTGGTCGCCGGCAAGCCCCTGAAGGAGCCGATCGTGCAGTACGGCCCGTTCGTGATGAACACGCAGCAGGAGATCTTTCAAGCGGTCGAGGACTTTCGTGCCGGACGGCTTGCCTAAGAGGCGGGCAACGGCGGGCCAGCGCCGGGCCGCTCCCAAGCGGCCCGCGGCCTTGCAGGCCGCAGCGTTGCGAGACGCAACGCCTCCTCGGGCCGTCCAAGCCCGCGCAGGCGGGCTTGGAGCCGCAGCACTCTGCCCCTCGGGGGACGCGAGCGCAGCGAGCTAGGGGGAGCTAGGGGCCAACAGTCACGCCCTTCCAGAACGCGAGCCGGCCCTTGATGTTCGCGGCCGCCTCGCTCGGCTCCGGGTAGTACCAGGCCGCATCCGGATTCATCTCGCCGTTGACGAGCAGGCTGTGATAGCGCGCCTGCCCTTTCCACGGGCAGCTCGTGCGGTGGTTCGAGAACGCCAGGTACTCGCGCCTGACGCTCGACTCCGGAAAGTAGTGGTTGCCTTCGACCACCACCGTGTCGTCGCTTTCGGCGATGACGACACCGTTCCAGACGGCTTTGACCATGTCAGCGCCGCCCGGCCGCCCGAAGGCGCTGACGGGCCCCTTGGGGGACGCGAACGAAGTGAGCTCGGGGCTGCATATACCGCTCCTGAAAGATCAGCGCCGATCATGCCGCCCGCAGCGTTTCCGCGCTGGCGTCGTGGAAGGCCGGCTGCGTGTCCGGGAACCACGACGCCGCCACCGGCACCGGCAGCTCGATCACGTCCGCGCCGTGGGCCAGCACCCAGCTCGACTCGTGCCAGCCGCTGCCCGACCGCTCATCGTCGGCTGGCGGCGCCGTCGATGCGCGCGATGCGGCCGGCGGCAGGAAGCGGCTGAAGTGCTGAACGAGTTGCGTGAACATGGCGGCCACCAAGGGTTGCGAACGACGAAGTCCGCATGATGCGAACGCTACGCCGCAGTCTGAATCCCCCTGAAGAGGGAACGACCGCATAGACGGCCGGCACGTCTCGCGCCCACCACACTTCGTAAAAAACAAAGCCCGGCGCGCGGCCGGGCTGGAGTTCGAGGCAGGTCGAATCGTTCAGGCGCGCACGCCGGCCGCGGCGTGCGCCATCAGCGCCGCCGACGGCTGCTGCGTCGCCAGGGCGTCCACGCCGGCCAGTGTCATCAAGGTGACGATCGCGGCGAACGACAGAGACAGTGCGCGCTGGGTCAGGGAAGTGTTCATGGCGTCGTCCTTTGCTGTTGGGGTTTCGATGCGCTGAACTTTAGGCAGCGCGGCCTCGCGCCGCGAGCCGCATGCGACCAGGCGCCGGCAGCGGCCGACGAAACGCCATCACGCGCGACCGAGCGCGCGGCCCTGCCTATCATGCGCACCCCATGCCACAGCGTTTCGGCACCAACGTTCCCCCACACGAGCGCGTGCCGGTGGCCTGGTACGCGCCGCCGGTGTTGCTGCAGGCGGGCGAGGAGCTGGTGCAGTCGCAGAACTTCCAGCGCAACCTCGACCGGCGCGAAAGCTTTTCGCCGGTGCTGGCGCCGATCGATCTGTCGGCGCGGACCGATGCTGCGCTGTGGATCGACTTCATCGCCGACACCGGCGACGGCGGCAGCGCCACCTTCGCCGTCGCGCAGGCCGCGCTCGCGGCGCAACTGCAAGTCGCCGACGGCGTTGGCGCGCTCACCCTGCCCGACGCCGACGTGCTGCTGCTCGGCGGCGATCTGGCCTATCCCGGCGCGAGCGGGCCGGTCTACCAGTACCGCTTCTTCGAGCCGTTCACGCTGGCGCTCGATCCGTCCAGCCGCTTTCGCCAGCCGAACGGCCCGCAGAAGACGGTCGCCGCGATCCCGCAGAACCACGACTGGTTCGACAGTGCCTCCACCTTCTGCCGCTACTTCGTCGCGCAAGACCGCGGCGATTTCCTCGGCGCGCGCACGCCGCAGCGCCAGACCTACTTCGCGCTGCGCCTGCCGCGCGGCTTCTGGGTGCTGGGCTTCGACTGGGCGCTCACCGGCGACCTCGATCGCCAGCAGTTCGAGGCCTTCAAAGCATTGCTCGACAGCACGCGCGACGACGCCATCCGCGCCGGCGATCAGCTGCTGCTGGTCTACCCCGAGCCCTACTGGACGCGCGAGCTCGGCGATGGCGCGCCCGACGGCTACCCGCGGCGCTACCAGCGCCTCGAAGCGCTGCTCGAAGCCAGCGGCGCGCACATTCGCATGCGCCTGGCCGGCGACCTGCATCACTACCACCGCGCCACGCTGGTGGCCGAGGACACGCACCTCGTCACCTGCGGCAGCGGCGGCGCCTTCCTGCACCCGACGCACAGCCTGGACGTGGCGGCGACGAAGGTGCTCGACCGCAGCCCCGAGCCGGGCGCGATCGACGCCGAGCTGCGCCATCGCGTGCGCGTCGGCCGCGGCCAGCCCGCCGAAGGCGCGGCCTTCGCCCCTCGAGCCACCTGGCCGGCGCCGTCGACCACGCGCGCGCTGGCCTGGCGCAACCTGTGGGCGCTGTTCACGCTGCGCTTCACGCGCTCGCCCTGGCGCCAGAGCGTGCCGGCGTCGCTGCTCGATCTGTGGCACAGCAACTTCGCCTTCGCGCTGGCCATCGGCGCGCTTTACGGCATCAACGCCTACGTCAACTCCTTCGTCTTCACGCGCTCGTTCGAGCCCGACGGCTTCAGGCCGATGCAGGAACTGGCCTTCGCCGACGGCGCGGTGCGCTGGCTGCGCGCGATGGTCTTCAGCCCCGTCGCGACCGGCATCAACCTGGCGATGATGGCCGGCTGCCTGCGCATTGCCTGGGAGGGCCCTGCCCACTGGGCTTGGCGCGTGACTGGCGGCGTGGCGCACTCGATGACGCACGGCTTCTTCATCTTCGCGCTCTATTGGGCCGCGGCGCACGGGCTGGCGCCGTGGCTGGCGTCGCTCGGGCCGGTGGCGACTCTGAGCGGCGGGCTGGTGCTGTGGCTTGCGGTGGCGCTCGCCGGCGTGCTGGTGGGCGGCACGCTGTTCGGCCTGTACCTGGCGCTGATGAGCGGCCTGTTCGGCCAGTTGCCGAACAACGCCTTCGGCCCGCTCGCAATCGAGGACTACAAGGGCTTCCTGCGCATGCGCCTCGATGCGCAGGGCCTGGAGGTGCTGATGCTGGGCACCGAGCGCGTGCGACCCAAGCCGACGTGGCGCGTGTTGGATCGCTTCACGCTGCGGCAGTGACGTGACTGCCCCTCGGCCGCTGGCGCGGCCACTCCCCCGAGGGGAGGCTCGGGCCGGGCGCTTGGGAGCGGCCCGGCGCTGGCCCGAGCAGACTGCCCCTCGGCCGCTGGCGCGGCCACTCCCCCGAGGGAAGGCTCGGGCCGGGCGCTTGGGAGCGGCCCGGCGCTGGCCCGAGCAGACTGCCCCTCGGCCGCTGGCGCGGCCACTCCCCCGAGGGAAGGCTCGGGCCGGGCGCTTGGGAGCGGCCCGGCGCTGGCCCGAGCAGACTGCCCCTCGGCCGCTGGCGCGGCCACTCCCCCGAGGGAAGGCTCGGGCCGGGCGCTTGGGAGCGGCCCGGCGCTGGCCCGAGCGGACCGCCCCTCGGCCGATCAGGACTCGTCGAGCGCGCCGGGGATCGTGGTGTCGTCCGGCCACTCGGTTTCGAGCATGTCCATGCCCGTGCGCAACTCGTAGCTGGATTCGTGAAAGCCGCCGGCGCGTTCGCGCTGCTCTTCTTCAGTCAGCGGCGGCTCGTCCGGGTCGGGCGGCGCGCCCGGCGCCCCGGGCTTCTTGCGTGAAGACTCGCCCCGGGCGGGCGACGGCGCGGAGGGCTGCGGCCGCATCGACGGCATGCGCGCCAACGGCGGGTAAGGCGGGCGGATCAACATGGCTGACGTAAATATCGTGCAGAAGCGGCCCGCGGTCCACCGTCAAGTTCGGGGTGCGCTGTGCGCCCCGGAATTGGGCGGCACGAGTCGCGCTTATCGCCGGACCGCCCGCCCTGCCGCGGCCGAAAACGGTGGTATCCACTGCCGCAAGAGGCTCGCATGAACCGCACCAAACCGACGACCCACGCCTTCGCGCTCCATGGCGATGCTCGCACTGCCGCCGGCAGCGTCGAATGGGAGGAGCTGCCGACGCTGCCCCATGTGGTGCTGCGGCGCCACGTGCCGCAGGCTTCGTATGCCATCGCCACCGAGATGGTGCGCGAAGCCCAGGCGCGCCTGCGTGAGGCGCCGCCGGCCGCACCGGTCTGGACCGAAACGCTGCCGGCGATCTTCGACCCGCTGCAAGCCTCGGCGCCGCTGGCCGACACCGGCATCGACGGCCTGGCCGCGCGCGAGATCATCGAGCCCGACCTGCTGCGCCACTTCTTCGGCACGGGCGTGGTGCGCTGACCCTGCGCTACACGTCGAACTTCACGCCCTGCGCCAGCGGCAGCGCGTTGCTGTAGTTCACCGTGTTGGTGACTCGACGCATGTACTGCTTCCAGGCATCCGAGCCCGACTCGCGGCCGCCCCCCGTCTCCTTCTCGCCGCCGAACGCGCCACCGATCTCGGCGCCCGAGGTGCCGATGTTGACGTTGGCGATGCCGCAGTCGCTGCCCGCCGCGCTCATGAAGGTCTCGGCCTCGCGCACGTCGGTGGTGAAGATCGCGCTCGACAAGCCTTGCGGCACGGCGTTGTGCAGCGCAATCGCGTCGTCGAGCGTCTGGACCTTCAGCACGTAAAGGATCGGTGCGAAGGTCTCGTGACAGACCACTGCGGTCTGCGCCGGCATCGTCACCAGCGCCGGCTCGACGTAGTACGCCTGCGCATGCTGCGCGGCCAGCACGCGAGCGCCGCCGCGCACCGTGCCGCCCTGCTGCGCGGCGGCTTGCAGCGCCGATTGCATCACGTCGAACGCGTGCTGGTCGATCAGCGGCCCGACCAGCGTGCCCTCTTGCAGCGGATCGCCGATCTTCAGTTGCACGCGCACCTTGTCCAGCCGCGCGACCAGCGCGTCGTGCACCGCGGCGTGGGCGATGACGCGTCGCGTCGTCGTGCAGCGCTGACCGGCGGTGCCCCAGGCGCCGAAGGCGATGGCGCGCACCGCGAGATCGAGGTCGGCCTTGTCGGAGACGACCACCGCGTTGTTGCCGCCGAGTTCGAGCAGGCAGCGGCCGAAGCGCTGCGCCACCTTCGGACCGACGGCGCGGCCCATGCGCGTCGAGCCGGTGGCCGAGACGAGCGCGACGCGCGCGTCGCTGACCAGCGCATCGCCGCTGTCGGCGCGGCCGTTGATCACCTGGCTCAGGTGATCGGGCGCGCTGTTGCCGTCGGCACGATAGGCGGCCAGCGCCTTCTCGAACAGCGCCTGCGTGGCGAGTGCCGTCAGCGGCGTCTTCTCGCTCGGCTTCCACACCACGGTGTCGCCCGCCACCAGCGCCAACGCTGCATTCCAGGACCAGACAGCGACCGGGAAGTTGAAGGCGCTGATGACACCGACGACGCCCAGCGGCAGCCACTGCTCCATCATGCGATGGCCCGGACGCTCGCTGGCGATGCTCAGGCCGTACAGCTGGCGCGACAGACCGACCGCGAAATCGCAGACGTCGATCATCTCCTGCACCTCGCCTGCGCCTTCGCTCGTGATCTTGCCGGCTTCGAGGCTGACCAGCGCCGCCAGATCCGCCTTGTGCGCGCGCAGCACGTCGCCCAGGCGCCGCACCAGCTCGCCGCGCTTGGGCGCCGGCACGTTGCGCCAGACGAGGAAGGCCTCGTGCGCGCGGCCTATCGCGGCCTGCACGCCGGCGGCATCGGCCTCAGAGACGCGGCCGGTGATCGCGCCATCGACCGGCGAGCGCGCGGCGAGCGTGCCTTCGGTGTAGAGCGCCTTCGCCACGCCCAGCCGTTGCAGCAGCTCGGCAACTTGTTCGGTGCTGGTCTTCATCATGCGATCGACTCCACTTGCCGCAGTTGCTGATACGCCTTGCCGAAGCGATTGGCCAGGAAGTCCGGCAGCCGCACCTCTTCCTGCCGGATGAAGCCGCTCTTCGGCAGCTTGCCTTCGCGGAACAGATCGACCGCGGCGCAGATGCCCGCGGCCGTCGTGATCTGAATGGCCGACAGCGGCGCCTTCGCATCACGCTCGGCAAAGATCTTGCGCGCGAACACCTCCTGCAGCAGCACGCCGTTCTTCTGCCCGCTGACGGTGACGAAGACGAGCACCACGTCCTGCATCGTCGCCGGCATGCTCTTTCTCATGATGGCCTTGAGGTTCTCCTGATCGGCGGCCAGGCCCAGGTCACTCAGCAGGAACTGCATGAGATCGCGATGCCCGGGGTAGCGCACCGTCTTGTAATCGAGGTTGCGCACCTTGCCGGCCCAGGTCTCGCACAGCGTGCCCAGCCCGCCCGAGGTGTTGAAGGCCTCGTATTCGACGCCGTCGAGCGAGAAGTGCTCGAGCCCTTCGAGCGGCAGCGCGCTGATCGACTGCCCGCCGTGGATCGCTTCGCAAGGATGGCAGTACTCGTTGATCAAACCATCGACGCTCCACGTCAGGTTGTACTTCAGCGCGTTGGTCGGAAACGCCGGCAGCGCACCGACGCGCATCTGCACGTCCTGCACGCTGTCGAAGCCCTGCGCCAGGTGGTGCGCGACGATGCCGATGAAGCCCGGCGCCAGGCCGCACTGCGGCATGAACGCGGTCTTCGCATCGTCGCGCCATCTCCTTGATGGCCTTCGTCGCCGTCACGTCTTCGGTGAGGTCGAAATAGTGGCAGCCGCACTCGCGCGCGAGTTGCGCCGCGGTGATCGCCAGGTGATACGGCAGCGCGTTGACCACCGCGTCCTTGCCGCGCAGTTGCGCTGCGAGCGCAGCGCGGTCGTCGCTGTCGACCATCACGGTGGCGATGCCCTCGCCGGCCAGCACCTTCAGGTATTGCGCGTTCTTGTCGAGCACGGTCACTTGGTAGTCGCCGCTGGCATGCAGCAAGCGAGCGATGGTCTGGCCGATGTGGCCGGCGCCGAGCAGGGCGATCTTCATGGGCGTGTGTCCGTCGAAGGGCAGCAGGAGGTGCAGCAACTGTAGGCAGGTGCGCAGGCGAAAGAAAGCACCGTTCCGCCGAAACGGCTCACAATCTCGCCGTTTCGACCGCGCCTCTCGCCGATTCGTCTCATGCTCCTTCCCCTCGACGATCTCGACCGCCGCGCTGATCGCACGCCTGCAGGCCAACGCCCGCGCCTCCACGGCCGAGTTGGCGCGCCGCCTCGGCGTGGCGCGCACGACGGTCGTCGCGCGGCTGGCGCGCCTGGAACAGGGCGGCGCGATCGTCGGCTACACGGTGCGGCTGGCCGCCACCGAAGGCGAGCAGGGCGTGCAGGCCTTCGTCAACCTCGCGGTCAGCCCGAAGGCGGCGCGCGGCGTGATCGAGCGCCTGTCGTTGCTGCCCGAGCTGCGGCAGCTCGCAGCCGTCAGCGGCGAGTTCGACTACCTCGCGGTGCTGCGCGCGCCGAACACGCAGCGCCTGGATACGCTGCTGGATGAGATCGGCCAGATCGACGGCGTGCTGCGCACCACGACGTCGGTGCTGCTGGCGATGCGGGTGGATCGGATCGCGTGACTCTGACGGTGCATTGCCTGCGCGAACTGACGCTGCGGCAAACCACTCACACGCCCGGCCAGCGCCACATCAGCGCCGCGAGCGGATTGGTCTGCGCGCACGGCCGCGTCTACGTGGTCGGCGACGACGAGCACCACCTCGCGCTGTTCGACGACGCGCAGTCACCGGGTCGCACGCTGCAGCTCTTCGACGGCGACTTGCCGTCCGGCAAGAAGGCGCGCAAGCGCCGCAAGCCCGACACCGAGACGCTGGCACTGCTGCCGTCGGGCCGCGCGCTGCTCGCACTCGGCTCGGGCTCGCGGCCGAGTCGCTGCCGTGCGGTGGTGCTCGCGCTCGACGCCAACGGCGCGCCGCGCGGCCCGGCGCGTCACGTCGATCTCGCGCGGCTGTACGAGCCGCTGCGCGCGCGCTTCGGCGATCTCAATATCGAAGGCGCGTTCTTCTGCGGCAACGAGTTCGTGCTGCTGCAGCGCGGCCACCGCGGCGGCGCGCCGAACGCGTCGGTGCACTACCGCGCCGACGCGACGCTCGCGTGGTTGAACGAGCGCGCCGACGAGCCCCCCCTGCAGCGCGTGCGCGAGCACCGCTTGCCGCGGCCCGAAGGCGTGCCACTGACCTTCACCGACGGTGCCGCGCTCGCCGACGGCCGCTGGCTCTTCACCGCCGTGGCCGAAGCCACCGACGACAGCATTGCGGACGGCGTCTGCGTCGGCAGCGCCATCGGCCTGATGGACGCGCAAGGCGCGGGTCTAGCGCTGTGGCGACTGCCGAACCACGACAAGGTCGAAGGCATCGCCCTGCGTCGGCGCGGCGGCACGATCGACCTCGCGCTGGTCACCGACGCCGACGACCCGCGCATGCCCTCGCGCCTGCTCGTCGCCCGCCTCAGTGCCCCTTGACCAGGATGAACTTCGCCAGGAACACGATCGCGATCAGCCACACCATCCAGTGCACGTCTTTCACCTTGCCGGTCGCGGCCTTCAGCACCGCGTAGGTGATGAAGCCGAAGGCGAGGCCGTTGGCGATCGAGTAGGTGAAGGGCATCGCCAGCGCCGTCACCGCCGCCGGGATGACTTCGGTGGTCTCGTCCCAGTCGAGGTCGGCCAGTTCGCGCAGCATCAGGCAGGCGACGAAGAACAGCGCCGGCGCGGTGGCGTAGGCCGGCACCGAGCCCGCCAGCGGCGAGAATGAACAGGCAGGCGAGGAACAGCACCGCCACGGTCACCGCGGTGAGGCCGGTGCGGCCGCCGGCCTGCACGCCCGACGCGCTCTCGATGTAGGCGGTGGTGCTCGAGGTGCCGAGCAGCGAGCCGGCGAAGATCGCGCCGCTGTCGGCCAGCAGCGCCTTGTTCGAGTGCGGTCCATCTTGCCCGGGCACCAGCAGGCCGGCGCGCTTGGCCACGCCCATCAGCGTGCCGGTGGCGTCGAACAGCTCGACCAGGAAGAACACCAGCACGACGTTGAAGATGCCGACCGACAGCGCGCCCTTGATGTCGAGCTGCAGCAAGGTCGGCGCGATCGACGGCGGCGCCGAGAAGACGCCGCCGAACTGGTTGCCGGCGAAGAAGAACGAGGCGACGGTGACGGCGAGGATGCCGATCAGGATCGCGCCGCGCACCTTCAGCGGTCGAGCGCGACGATCACGAAGAAGCCGAGCATGGCCAGCACCACCGAGCGGCTGGTGCAGGTCGCCGAGCGTGATGTAGGTGGCCTTGGACGCCGCGACGATGCCGGCGCTCTTCAGCGCGATCAGCGCCAGGAACAGGCCGATGCCGACGGTGATCGCGGCTCGCAACGACTGCGGGATGCCGCGGATGATCAGCTCGCGCAGCCCGGTCACCGTCACCAGCAGGAACAGGCAGCCCGAGATGAAGACCGCGCCCAACGCCGTCTGCCAGGTAAGCCCATGCCGAGCACGACGACGTAGGCGAAATAGGCGTTCAGGCCCATGCCCGGCGCCAGCGCGATCGGGTAGTTGGCGTACAGGCCCATGATCAGCGTGCCGAGCGCCGCGATCAGGCAGGTGGCGACGAAGACCGCGCCCTTGGGCATGCCGGCGTCGCCGAGGATGCTGCGGGTTGACGAAGATGATGTAGGCCATCGTCAGGAAGGTGGTGATGCCGGCCATCACCTCGGTGCGCACGTTGCTGCCATGCTCTTCGAGTTTGAAGAGCCGTTCCAAGGCACTCATGTTGTCGTCTCCGGTGCGGCCGTCGTGGTGCGGCCTGTTTCGCTGAGGTCGGACGCGCACGACAGCGCTTCAGGGCGCTGCGCCTCCGGGCGGTGCCGCGCGTGCGTAACGCTGCACGCCGCGGACGAAAGTGGCAGCCAGGTTGCGCTCGTCGCCGAGCGTCATCCAGGCAAAGACGCGCTCGTGCAGGTCGCGCGCCAGGTCGTCGCGGTGGCGCGCCACCGGGCCGACGGCCCAGTCCCACACGGCGATGTCGGCGAGCGTGCCGCGTTCGAGCGTGCCGATCTCGTGTTCCAGGTGCAGCGCGCGCGCCGCGCCGCGCGTGGCGCTGTACAGCAGCTTCCACGCTGTCAGGCGCAGGCCCTGCAGCGCCTGCACCTTGTAGGCCTCGGCCATGCGTGCGCAGCATCGAGAGCGTTGTGCCGCCGCCGACGTCCGACGCCAGCGTCACTGCGGCGCCGGCGTCGTGCAGCGCGCGCCAATCCAGCAGGCCGCTGCCGAGGAAGAGGTTCGAACTCGGGCTGTGCGCGATCTGCGCGCCGGTGTCGGCCAGCAGCGCGCGATCGGCTTCGTCGAGCCAGATGCCGTGGGCCAGCACCGCGCGTTCGCCGAGCAGGCCGTGCTGGCGGTAGACATCGAGGTAGCTGCGCGCGCGCGGGAACAGCTCGGCCACCCAGCGCACCTCGTCGCGGTTTTCGGCCACATGCGTCTGCATGTAGGTGCCGGCGTGCGCGGCGAGCAGCGCGCCGGCCATGTCGAGCTGCTGCGGCGTCGAGGTCGGCGCGAAGCGCGGCGTCACGGCGTAGGCCAATCGATCCTTGCCGTGCCAGCGTGCAATCAGGTCGACGCAGTCGCGCTCGGTCTGCGCCGGGTCGTCGTCGCGCAGGCCATCGGGCGCGTGCCGATCCATCAACACCTTGCCGGCGATGACGCGCATCTGGCGCCGCTGCGCAGCGTCGAACAGCGCGTCGACCGAGGTCTTGTGCACGGTCGGGAACACCACCGCCGCCGTCGTGCCATGCGCCAGCAATGCGTCGAGGAACCGCGCCGCGCCCTCGGCCGCGACCCGCGGGTCGGCATGGCGGCGCTCGGCCGGGAAGGTGTAGTCGTTGAGCCAGTCGAGCAACTGCGCGCCGTGGCTGGCGATCACGTCGAGCTGCGGGCTGTGCACATGCGTGTCGATGAAGCCCGGCGTGATCAAGCGGCCCTGGTGATCGTGACGCTGCCAGCCGCCGCCGGGGTCGGTGGCACTGCGGCCGCTGATGCGGCCGTCTTCGATCAGCAGCCAGCAGCCGGCATCGAAGCGCACCTTCGACGAAGCGACGCCGCCGAAGCCGGGGTCGGCAGTGATGTCGAGCAGGTCGCCGCGGATCGCGCACCTTGGTGTGCGTGTGCCCCTCGCCCGCCGAGTACAGCGGTCGGTCTCCCGAGGGGACAGTCGCTTGCTTGGGGCGGCCCGGCGCGGCGCGGCTCATCAGGCAACCTCTGTGCTTCGCACTGCGGTCAATTCGCCCTTCGGGCGGCCGGGCGGTCTCATGCCCGCTCCTGGCGCCGCCGCGGCAGCCCATGCGTGCCGAGCGCGCCGGCCACCTCGCGCACCTGCTCGCGCAGCCAGCGCAGCGGCGCCGACGCATGCGTCACGTCGTGCCAGAGCTGGTAGTAGGTCAGCGCCGGGAACTCGACGGGGCAGGGCACGATCGCAACCGGCAGCGCCTGGGTGTAGCGCGCGCAGAACAGGCGCCCGGTGGTCAGCACCAGCAGGCTTTGCGCCACCATCAGCGGAATCAACCCGAAGTGCGAGGCGCGCACCGCGACGTTGCGCTGCAGGCCGCGCGCGGCCAGGTGCTCGTCGATGACGCCGCGCGCGCCGGCGAACATCGGCATCGGCGCGACATGCTCGCAGGCCAGGTACTCGGCCACGCTCCAGGCCGCGCGCCGCGTCACCGGGTGATCGTCGGCCACCAGGCACGCCACTTCGTCGCTGAGCAGGTTGGCCCGGTGCAGCTCGCCCGGCGGTTCGAGCCAGTTGCCGATCACCAGGTCGAGCGCGCCGCCGGCGAGCTGGCGCCGGTAGTCGTACTCGTCGGACAGGGAGTGCAGCAGCAGCGTCGCCTGCGGCGCGCGCTTCTTGATGCGTGCCACCAGCTCGGGCAGGAACAGCGGGTCGAGCCAGTCGCTGGTGGCGATGCGAAAAGCGGCGGTGCACGTCAGCGGCTCGAACGCGTGGCCGCCGCGTGCGCCCGGGTTGAACAGGCGCTCGGCCTCGCGCAGCAGGTTGGCGGCGGGTTCGACCAGCGCCAGCGCGCTGTCGGTCGGCGCCATGCCCTGGCCGGAACGCACCAGCAACGCGTCGCCGGTCAGCTCGCGCAGACGCTTCAACTGCGCGCTGACGGCGGGCTGCGAGCTTTGCAGCTTGAGCGCGGCCCGGGAAACGCTGCGTTCGGTGATCAGCACGTGCAAGACCCTGACGAGATGAAGCTCGATCTTGTCCAAACCCGGTCGTTGCGCCATACGATGCCTCCGATGGGCGTTATCCACGCGAGCGTATATCCGCCGCGGCCCGAAGCGATTACCTTTCGCGAACCCCCCTGACCCGCCGAGCCATGGCCACGCCTTCGTCCCGTCCCATCCGTTTCTTCCATCGCGGCCGCAGCGTCGACGTCAGCGGCGTCGCGCCGACCACCAGCGTGCTCGACTGGCTGCGCGAGCAGGCGCGCTGCAGCGGCACGAAGGAGGGCTGCAACGAAGGCGACTGCGGCGCCTGCACCGTCGTCGTCGCGACGCTGGCGGCCGACGGCGATGCGGCAGCCGTCGGCGGCCTCGAGCTGCACGCGGTCAACTCGTGCACGCAGTTCCTGCCGACGCTCGACGGCAAGGCGCTGTTCACGGTGGAGGACGTGGCCGGCGCCGACGGCCAGCTGCACCCTGTGCAGCAGTCGATGGTCGAGTGCCACGGCTCGCAGTGCGGCTTCTGCACACCGGGTTTCATCATGTCGATGTGGGCGGCCTACGAGCACCACTGCGAGCGCGGCACGCAGCCGACGCGCAGCGAACTGGCCGACGAGCTTTCGGGCAACCTCTGCCGCTGCACCGGGTATCGGCCGATCATCGATGCCGGGCAACGCATGTTCGAGCTGCCGGCGTCGCGGCTGGACACGAAGCCGGTGCGCGAGGCGCTCGCCGCCATGGCGCACGGCGAGACCTTCGCCTACGCCGCTCCCGAGCCTCAACTGCCCGGCGCGCCGCTGCACGAGTTCTTCGCGCCGCGCACGCTCGATGCGCTGTCCGCGCTGTACGAGGACAGGCCCGACGCGCGCCTGCTCGCCGGCTCCACCGACATCGGCCTGTGGGTGACCAAGCAGTTCAAGGTGCTGCCGACGCTGATCTATCTCGGCGCGGTCGATGAACTGAACCGCATCGACCACCGCGCCGACGGCACCCTGTCGATCGGCGCCGGCGCTTCGCTCGAAGCCGCATGGACGGCCCTTGCGCAACGGCACGCCGCCTTGCGCGAAGTCGGCCTGCGCTTTGCCTCGCCGCCGGTGCGCTGGGCCGGCACGATGGGCGGCAACGTCGCCAACGGCTCGCCGATCGGTGACAGCGCGCCGGCGCTGCTTGCGCTCGACACGGCGCTGGTGCTGCGCCGCGGCGCGCGCACGCGCCGCGTGGCCTTGAGCGATTTCTATCGCGACTACATGAAGACCGCGCTCGAGCCGGGCGAGTTCGTGCAATCGATCGAAGTGCCGCCGCCGGCAGCGGCCCTGCACGTGCGCAGCTACAAGATCAGCAAGCGCTACGACTGCGACATCTCTGCCCTGTGCACCGGTTTTGCGATCGCGCTCGATGGCGAGATCGTGCGCCACGTACGCCTGGCCTACGGTGGCATGGCCGCGACCGTCAAGCGTGCCGCGCAGGCCGAAGCCGCGATCGCCGGCCAGCCGTGGAGCGAAGCCACGCTGCGCGCCGCACAGGCCGCGTTGGCGCGCGACTTCACGCCGCTGACCGACCTGCGCGCCGGCGCCGCGTATCGCATGAACACCGCGCGCAACCTGCTCGAACGCTTCTGGCTGGAGACGCGCGCCACCGATGCGCTGCCCGCCGCCGCCACCAGCGTCTGGGTCATTGCTTGAGGACGGTGCTGCCATGAACAAGCCGCTCGACGCACCCTTGCTCCACGCCCGTGCGGAGGGCGTGGTCGGACGCGACCTGCCGCACGAATCCGCGCACCTGCATGTGAGCGGACGCGCCACCTACATCGACGACATCGCCGAAGTGGATGGCACGCTGCATTGCGCGCTCGGCCTGTCGCCCGTGGCGCATGGTCGATTGAAGGGGATGAAGCTCGACAGGCTGCGCGCGCTGCCGGGCATCGTCGCCGTCTTCACCGCCGCCGACATCCCCGGCGCCAACGACTGCGGCCCGATCGTTCACGACGACCCGATCCTCGCGGACATGACGACGGGCGAGTTGCGCTATCTCGGCCAGCCGGTGTTCGCCGTCATCGCCACGACGCGCGGCGCGGCACGCCGTGCTGCGGCGCAGGCCAAGGACGCGCTCGACATCGAGCCGCTGCCGGCGGTGCTGAGCGCGCGCGATGCGCATGCGAAGCAGCACTACGTGCTGCCGCCGATGCACCTCGAACGCGGCGACGCGCGCAGCGCCATCGCCGCCGCGCCGCATCGCCTCGAAGACAGGCTCGAAGTCGGCGGCCAGGAGCAGTTCTACCTCGAAGGCCAGATCAGCTACGCCATCCCGCAGGAAGACGGCGCGCTGCTGGTGCACTGCTCGACGCAGCACCCGAGCGAGATGCAGCATGCGGTCGCCCACGCGCTGCAACGCCACGCCAACCAAGTGCAGGTGGTGTGCCGGCGCATGGGCGGCGGCTTCGGTGGCAAGGAGTCGCAGTCGGCGCAGTTCGCCTGCATCGCCGCACTCGCCGCGACGAAGCTGCAGCGCCCGGTCAAGCTGCGCATCGACCGCGACGACGATTTCCTCATCACCGGCCGCCGTCACGGTTTTTCCTACGACTGGCAAGCCGGCTTCGACGACGAGGGCCGCCTGCTCGGCGCCGAGATCACGATGATCTCCAACGCCGGCCACTCGGCCGACCTGTCGGGCCCGGTGATGACGCGCGCGGTCTGCCACTTCGACAACGCCTACTGGCTGCCCAACGTCGCCATCCACGGCTTTTCGGCCAAGACCAACACGCAGAGCAACACCGCGTTTCGAGGTTTCGGCGGGCCGCAGGGCGCGATCGCCATCGAGTTCATCCTGGATTCGATCGCGCGCGCGCTGGGCAAAGACCCGCTCGACGTGCGCCGCATCAACTACTACGGCAAGACCGAGCACAACGTCACCCCTTACCAGCAGACCGTCAGCGACAACGTCATCGACGAACTCACGGCGCGGCTCGCGCAGACCAGCGCCTACGCGAAGCAGCGCGCGGCCGTCGCGCACTTCAACACCGCCAACCGCGTGTTGAAGAAAGGCATCGCCCTGACGCCGGTGAAGTTCGGCATCTCGTTCAACGTCAATCATTTCAACCAGGCCGGCGCGCTGGTTCATGTCTATACCGACGGCTCGATCCTGGTGAACCACGGCGGCACCGAGATGGGCCAGGGCCTGAACACCAAGGTGGCGATGGTGGTGGCGCACGAACTCGGCGTTTCACCCTCACGCGTGCGCTGCACCGCCACCGACACCGACAAGGTCGCCAACACCTCCGCCACCGCGGCCTCGACCGGCGCCGACCTGAACGGCAAGGCGGCGCAGGACGCCGCGCGGCAGATCCGCGAGCGCCTCGCGGCCTGTGCCGCGCGCCGTCACGGCGGCATGCCCAGCGACGTGCGCTTCGCTGGCGACAAGGTGCACGTCAATGGCCGAGCGATCGCCTTCGACACCGTCGTCGGCGAGGCCTATCTCGATCGCGAACAGTTGTGGTCCGACGGCTTCTACGCCACGCCCGGCCTGAGCTGGAACCGCGAGACCATGACCGGCCACCCGTTCTACTACTTCGCCTACGGCGCGGCGGTCAGCGAAGTCATCGTCGATACGCTCACCGGCGAATGGAAGCTGCTGCGCGCCGACGTGCTGCACGATGTCGGCCGCTCGCTGAACCCTGCCGTCGATATCGGCCAGGTCGAAGGTGCGTTCATCCAGGGCATGGGCTGGCTGACGATGGAAGAGCTGGTCTGGCATCCGAAGACGGGGCTGCTGCTGACGCACGCACCCTCGACCTACAAGATTCCGACGGCCAACGACACGCCGCCGCACTTCGACGTGCGCCTCTACGACAACGCCAACGTGCAGGACAGCATCCACCGCAGCAAGGCCGTCGGCGAGCCGCCGCTGCTGCTGCCGTTTTCGGTGCTGCTGGCGATCCGCGACGCGGTGTCGGCGGTGGGCGGGCACAGGACGCAGCCGCCGTTGACGGCGCCGGCGACGAGCGAAGCGATTCTGCGCGCGATCGAGGCCGTGCGCGAAGCAGGCAGCTGAAGCCTCAGCCCGACGGCAGCGTGCGCGCCGGGTCGGGCCGCAGGCCGCCGAGCGCGCGGCGCACGCCGTCCTGCAACACGCGCAGGTCCACCGGCTTGACCCAGTACTCGAAGGCGCCCAGGCTCATCGCCTTGACCACGTCCATGGTCAGCGCATCGCCGGTGAGGATGGTCACACGCAGGCGGCGCGCTGCGATCTCCTGGCTCAACTGGCGCACCACCTCCAGGCCGGAGATGTCGGGCAGGTGCATGTCGAGCAGCACGAAGTCCGGCTGCTCGCTGCGCACCCGGCTCACGCCGTCTTGCCCTGTCGTCGCACGGCTCAGCTCGATGCCCGGAAAGCGCGCCGCGAGGCCGCCTTCGACCAGCACGAAGTTGACGTCGTTGTCCTCGATGTACAGCACCTTGCCGCGCAGCTCGGCGTCTTTGGGGTCGATGGCAGGCGAGTTGGGCATCGCAGGCAGGTCGGGCGTGCCGAACATGCGGTGGGCGTCTTGATCATAGGCGCAGGCGTGGCGTGCTGCGCGCGGCTGACCATTCAGGCGGTGCGGTCGCGCAATGCCTCCAGCGCATCGAGCAGCACGCGCACGCGCGGCGGCACGAGGCGCCCCGACGGCACGACGGCGCTGATCGGCATCGGCGCGGGCTGGCTCTCGGGCAGCACCTGCACCAGCGTGCCGCGCGCCAGCTCGTCCTGCACGATGTAGTCGGGCAACTGGCACAAGCCCATGCCCAGACGCGCCGCGGTGCCGAGCGCTTCGGTATCGGAGACCTGCACGCTCTGTTCGGGGTGCAGCTCCACCAGGCGCCGAGCTTTGCGCAACTGCCAGGGCCGGCTGCGTCCGCTGCTGGGCAGCCGAAAGGCCACCGCCTTGTGGCCGGCCAAGTCTTCGAGCCGCCGCGGCGTGCCGTGGGCTTTCAGGTACGCGGGGCTGGCCACCATCACCAGCTGTTGCCAGTCGATGCGGCGTGCCACCAGTGATGAGTCGCTCAGCTCACCCATGCGCACCGCCAGGTCGATGCCTTCGCGCACCAGGTCGGCGAACTTGTCCTGCAGCCGCACTTCGAGCGTCAGCGCCGGGTGCTGGCGCTGCAACGCGGCCAGCAGCGGCATGACGAAGCGACGGCCGTAGTAGATCGGCAGGTCCACGCGCAGCACGCCCGACGGCGCGGCACGCGTGCCGGCAGCGTCGGCGTGCAGGTCTTCGATCTCGGCGAGCACGCGTTCGCAGCGATGGAACAGGCGCTCGCCGTCGGCGGTGAGCGTGACCTGGCGCGTGGTGCGATGGAACAGCTTGACGCCGAGCGCCGTTTCCAGGCGCGCCACGCTCTTTGCCAAGGTGGACGGCGCACCGCCGAGATCGCGCGCGGCGGCGGCAAAGCTGCCGCGGCGCGCGGTCTGCGCGAAGGCGAGGAACTGCTGCAGACCTTGCATGGAGCACTCCTTTCGATTGAAGAAGGAATGTCTTCAATGTTACGGCGCTGACGCCTCTTCCGGAAGCACGCTCCGCCGCCGACACTGAAGTCATCCGAGGCGCCGCGGATCCGACCGACCTCCAACCCAGCCGAAAGAACACCATGAACGTGATCGAACAAACCCGCCCCGCCGCAACGCCGATTCCCGGCGTGGCGCATGCCACCTGGGCAGGCCAGGCCGACGGCCTGCAGCAGCTTTCCGTCTGGCGCCAGACGCTCGCCCCCGGCGCGGCCACGCCGCCGCACCGCCACGACTGTGACGAGGTGGTGCTGTGCCTGGCCGGCTGGGGTGAGGTGCACGCCGACGGCGCCGTACAGCGCTTCGGCGCCGACTGCACGCTGGTACTGCCGAAAGACCGCGACCACCAGATCTTCAACGTCGGCCCGATGCCGCTCGAGATCGTCGGCCTGTTCGGCGCCACGCCGGTGCTGACGCGGCTGCCCGACGGCAGCGCGCTCGATCTGCCCTGGCGCAGTTGAGGCCCGGCGCCGTGTGCGGCATGGCCCGTTCGGGCGATGCCGCGCGGCACCTGCGCCGACAGACTTCGCCGCCTCAAAACCGCCTTTCGAAAGAAGCCGAGATGAACCGTTGCCTGACCCTTGCCGCCGCTGCGGCTGTTGCACTGACCGCCGCCCTTGGCGCCTTCAGCAGCGCCCGCGCCGACGAAGCACCGTCGTCGGTGCTCGCCCTGTTCAACCGCATCCCCGAACTGCCACCCACAGCGCAGGAGGCCGCGCGCTGGATCGACAAGCACGGCAAGCTGGTGCACCCTGGCCTGATCGCGCTGAAGGCCGACATCAAGGCGCACCAGCAGGCGATGGACCGCGTCTCCGCCGTCGCCGGCGCGCGTGGCCAAGCGCAGTCGGCGCTGGGGGTGGAAGACCTCGGCAAGGGCATGGCCGACGTCGGCATCGACATGGCGCGCTTGCAGCGCGACCCGGCCTACGCGCAGCAGGTGCAGGAGCGCTTGCGCAAGCTGTCGCCGGCCGAAGCGATGGCGCTGTCGCAGCGCATGTCGCAGCCGCTGAACCAGGACAAGCGCCATCAGAACGCAGCGCAGGCGATGGTCGAAGATTCATCGGCGGTCAAGGCCGCAGCCGACGCGGGGCAGGCTTACAGCCAGGCGCAGCTCGCGCGCATCAAGGCGCACGAGGCGATCTGGCGCGAGGCCGAAGAAGCGGCCGAGCGCGCGCGCCGCAAGCCGCTGAGCATCGCCGCCGCCAAGCCGGCAATGGAGTGGGAGAACATCGGCTGCGAAGCGCCGTGCCGCGCGCAGTGGGATGCGTATGCGAGCAAGGCCTTGCCGCTGATGATCGAACGCGACACCGAGATCCTGCAGGTGCGCCGCGGCGCGGTGCAACGCCAGCGCGCGGCGCTGGCCGAGGGCATCAAGGTCGCCGACGGCCACCTCATCGCCACGCGCTACGGCGCGGCCTCACGCAGCCAGGTGCATCAGATGAACATCGCCGGCTACGACGGCGCGGCGGTCGGCGAGCTGACGGCCCTGATCGATCGCATCACCGACAGCGTGCGCAGTGCCGCTGCAGTCGTGCACTGTGGCAAGCAGGCCGTGCTGGTGCCGGGCGCTGTCTGCCAGTAGGCCGAAGTCAGCCCCCGAGCACCTCGGCGAGCGTGCGCGCCACGACCTTCGTCGCACGTCGCAGGTCCTCAAGCACCAGGTGCTCGTCGGCGCGCTTGGCGTTCGATTCGAGCACGGTGCGCGGCCCCGCGCCGTAGATCACCGCCGGCACACCCGCCGCGCCGTACAGGCGCACGTCGGTGTACAGCGGCGTGCCGACCTCGGGCGGCGTCTCGCCGAAGACTTCGCCGGCGTGGCGCTGGATCGCCGTGACCAAGGCGGCGTTGCCGCTCTGCGGTTGCAGCGCCTGCGCCAGCAACAGTCGCTTCACATCGACCTTGATGCGTGCATCGTGCGCCGCCACGGCGCGCTCGATGAGGGCGCG
Organism: uncultured beta proteobacterium; assembly: GCA_963738605.1. Taxonomy (GTDB): domain Bacteria; phylum Pseudomonadota; class Gammaproteobacteria; order Burkholderiales; family Burkholderiaceae_C; genus CADEEN01. The sequence goes on along the minus strand of CAVTXG010000009.1, from coordinate 85,917 downwards.
CACTTCGGCTTCGACCTCGGCGGCGTTCTCCTCGGGGATCATGCGGCGATCGAGCTTCAGCGTCACCTTGCCGGGGACGACGTTGGTGTTGCTGCCGCCGTCGATGCGGCCGACGTTGAGGTACGGGTGCGTGATGCCCTCGACCTTCGAGCGGCGTTCGCGCAGCAGCGTGTTGTAGGCGTAGAGCGCGGTGAGCAAGGCGTTGGCGGCTTGCAGCGCGTCGATGCCGGTGCTTGGATACGCCGCGTGCGATGCCAGGCCGTGCAGCGTGACTTCCAGTTGCAGGCAGCCGTTGTGCGCGGTGACCACCTGGTACGAGAAGCCGGCCGCGATCAGCAGTTCGGGCCTGGTCAGGCCGTGCTTCAGCAACCAGCCCGGGCCGAGCTCGCCGCCGAACTCTTCGTCGTAGGTGAAGTGCAGCTCGACGGTGCCCTGCGTCGGCTTGCCGACCGCTTCGAGCGCGCGCAGCGCGAAGGTGAAGCTGGCGAAGTCGCTCTTGCTCACCGCGGCCGCTCTGCCATACAGCTTGCCGTCGACGATCTCGCCGCCGTAGGGATCGTGCGTCCAGCCTTCGCCGGGCGGCACCACGTCGCCATGCGCGTTGAGTGCAATCGTCAGGCCGCTACCGTACCTGCGGCGCACGATCAGGTTGGTGATCGACTGCATGCCTTGAGCCTTCACCTCGGCATCGGGCACGGCGTGCTTCTCGGCTTGCAGCCCCATCTCGGCCAACAGCGTTGCGGTGCGCTCGGCATGCGGCGCGTTGTTGCCGGGCGGCGTGTCGGTGGGCACGCGCACGAGTTGCTGCAGGAACGTCACTTCCTCGCCGAAATGCGCGTCGATCCAGGCGTCGAGTGCTTGCTTGCTCACTTGAATTTTTCCAGCAGATGCATGAAGGCCCGAACGCACAGTTCGGTGTCGTGGTTGGTGATCGATTCGAGCGGGTTGTGGCTGATGCCGGCGTTGCCGCCGCGCATGAACAGCATCGCCTGCGGCATCAACTCGTGCAGCTTCATCGCGTCGTGACCGGCGCCGCTGGGCATGCGGCGCAGCGGCAGGCCGAGCGCGGCCACGGCGGCCTCCCAGCGCTGCTGCAGCGCGGCGTCGCTCGGCGCTGCAGGCTGGCGCATCGTTTCTTCGACGCGGTGGTGCACGCCGCGGCGTTCGCAGATGCGTTGCAGCTCCGCCAGCACGTCGGCCGCGCAGGCGTCACGCACTTCGTTGGTGGTGGCGCGGATGTCGAGGCTGAAGGCGCAGCGGCCGGGCACGACGTTGATCGAGCCATTGGGCACGGCCAGCATGCCGACGGTGGCGACGAGGTTGGGCACCGCGGCGCCGCGCTTCTCCACATAGAGCACGAGCTCGGACGCTGCGGCCGCTGCGTCGCGGCGCCGGTCCATCGGCGTCGTGCCGGCGTGACTTGCCATGCCGCTGATCTCGCCGAGAAAGCGCACGCTGCCGTTGATCGAGGTGACGATGCCCAGCGGCAGGTCGATCTCGTTCAACACCGGCCCTTGCTCGATGTGCGCCTCGACGAAACCGAGGTAGCGGGCAGGGTCGCGCTGGCACTTCGCAATGTCGTCGATGCACAGGCCCGCGTGCTGCATCGCCTCGCGCATCGAGACACCGTCGGCATCCTTCTGCTCGAGCCAGCGTGAATCGAACTGCCCGACAAGCGCGCCCGAGCCGAGGAACACCGCCTTGTAGCGTTGGCCTTCTTCTTCGGCAAAGCCGATCACCTCGAAGCCGAAGGGCAGCCGCCGCCCGGCGCGGTGCAGTTCGCGCACGCAGGCCATCGGCACGAGGATGCCGAGCCGCCCGTCGTACTTGCCGCCGTTGCGCACCGTGTCGTAGTGCGAGCCGGTGAGCAAGCGCTTGGCGTTGGCATCGCTGCCGTGATAGACGCCGACGACATTGCCCACCGCGTCGATGCGCACCTCATCGAAGCCGCAGTCCTCGCGCATCCAGTGCGCCAGGCGCTGCGCGCAGGCGCGGTGCGCGTCGGTGAGGTAGGTGACGGTGAGTTCGCCGCGCTCGGCGTAGCCCGGGTCGCTGTGCTGCGCCAGGCGCTCGGCCCAGTCCCACACCTGGTTGCCGAGCGTCGGCTCCTCGCCGAACTTGTCGGCCAGGCGAATCTCGGCGATGCGGTGGATGTTGCGCAGGCACTCGGCGAGCTCGTAGTCCTGCGGGTGTTCGAGGCGGCGCTCGAAGGTGGCGATGATCTCGCCCTTGTTCAGCCCCGTGCCGCGCGGGCCACGCACCGCGAGGATGAAGGGGAAGCCGAACTTCGCGTTGTAGTCGGCGTTGAGTTGCTGAATTCTTGCGAACTCTTGCGGCGTGCAATCCGTGAGGCCGGCCTTGCCTTGTTCGTTGGTGGACTCTGCGGTGAGCGTCTTCGCCACCATCGCCTTGCCGGCGAGCTCGGGGTGCGCGCGCACCAGCGCGAGTTGCGCGTCGCGCCCGGCCTCGCGCACGACTTGCGCCATCGCGAGCTTCAGGTGCGTCAGGCTCGCGAGCGGCCGCGCGGCAGCGGCGCGCTCGGCGATCCACGGCGAGTGTTCGTAGGTGCCGTCGAGCAGCGCGACGAATTCGGCCGCGCTCGCGGCGTTCAACTGCTGGATGTTCAGTCCCATAAGAAGGCCTTCTTCGCATCGAACGGATGCGTGGCGCGCCAATGGCGCGCGATGTCGATGCGGCGCGCGATCCAGACGCCGTCGTGGCGCGCCACATGGTCGAGAAATCGCTGGAAGCCGCGCAGGCGGCCGGGGCGGCCGAGCAGCCGGCAATGCATGCCGACGCTCATCATCGATGGCCGCTCGGCGCCTTCATGCCAATGCCCGTCGAAGGCATCGCGCAGGTAGTCGAAGAATTCGCCGCCATGCGAGAAGCCCTGCGGCAAGGCGAAGCGCATGTCGTTGCAGTCGAGCGTGTAGGGCACGACGAGGTGCGGCGCCAGTGCACCGTCGCTCTTCTTCACCTGCAGCCAGAACGGCAGGTCGTCGCCGTAATAGTCGCTGTCGTACTCGAAGCCGCCGTACTCGGCGACGAGTCGGCGCGTCGCCGGGCTGTCGCGGCCGGTGTACCAGCCGAGCGGGCGCTGTCCTGTGAGCTGTTCGATCGCCGCCATGCCCAGCCGCATGTGCTCGCGCTCGCTGGCTTCGTCGATGCCTTGATAGTGGATCCAGCGATGCCCGTGGCAGGCGATCTCGTGGCCGAGTTCGACGAAGGCCGCTGTCACCTCCGGGCAGCGCTGCAGCGCCATGCCGACGCCGAACACCGTCAGCGGCCAGCCACGCTGTTCGAACTCGCGCAACAGGCGCCACACGCCGACGCGCGAGCCGTATTCGTACGTCGACTCCATCGACAGGTGGCGCGCGGCAAACGCCGGCGGATTGAACATCTCCGACAGAAACTGCTCGCTGCCGGCATCGCCATGCAGCACCGAGTTCTCGCCGCCTTCCTCGAAGTTCAGGACGAACTGCAGCGCCACGCGCGCGCCGCCCGGCCAGCGCGCGTGCGGCGGGTTGCGGCCGTAGCCGGCGAGGTCTCTCGGGTAGCGCATCGTCGTCGTCATTGCAATCTCACGGCAGCAGGGCCTTGGCCAGATCGGTCGGCCGTGGATCGAGCCGCAGGTTGCGCTCGACCATTTCGAGGTGATGGCTCATCAGCTTGGCGGCGGCGCGCGCATCACGCCGCTCCAGCGCATCGACGATGGCCACATGTTCAGCGAGCGATTCTTCGGCCGAATGCGACGATTGGTACAGCAGCGCGATCAGCGACGAGCGCGACAGCAGATCGGCCAGCACCTGCGCCAGCACCTCGTTGCCGAGCAGGCGCGCCAGCACGATGTGGAAATCGGCGAGCAGGTGGGTGCGCCCGCTGACATCGGTCTTGGCCACCGCCTCGCGCTCCTGCTTCAGGTGCGCGCGCAGCGTCGAGATCTGCGCCGTCGAGACACTGGCGCAGAGGGCGCGCACGATGCCCGCTTCGATCAACTGGCGCGCCTCGAACACCTGACGCGCTTCCTCGACGCTGGGCGCCGCGACGAAAGCGCCGCGTGCCGGCTCGAGGATGACGAGGCGGTCGCGCGACAGCTGGTTCAGCGCCTGGCGCGCCACCGTGCGCGACACCGAGAACAGCTCGCCGAGCTGCGCTTCACCGAGCTTGGTGCCGGGCATCAGGCGGCGCTCGACGATGGCCTGGACGACGGCATCGACGATGCGCTGCGTGCTGCCCACCGGGGCGGCGGGCGCCGCCGGCGCCGCGGCTCGCACCAGCTTCAGGGCGGGGGATCGTTTCGAGGCCAAGGGCGCAGCAGTTCGACGGGGAACAGGAGGGGTTGACGTGTATGCCAGAGTGTATACACTTTTCGCCATCCCGCAACCCCAGCTGCGACGCACATCACCGCCATGGGCCACCTCTCCACCCACGTTCTCGACACCGCGCACGGCTGCCCCGCGGCCGGCATGAAGGTCACGCTGCAGCGTCTCGAAGGCCAGGGCGTGACCACGCTGAAGAGCTTCGCGCTCAACGCCGACGGCCGCGCCGAGGGCGCGCTGCTCGACGACAAAAGCATGGCCACCGGCCGCTACCGCCTGCTGTTCGAAGTGGCGCCGTACTTCCGCTCGCGCGGCGTGGCGCTGCCTGAGCCGGCGTTCATCGACAGCGTTCAGATCGACTTCGGCATCGCCGATGCCAAGGGCCACTACCACGTGCCCCTGCTCGTCAGCCCCTGGGCCTACAGCACCTACCGCGGAAGCTGATCGGCCCACCCGTTCGGCACGCCGCTTGCGTACCGCCGCCCAACCTCTGGAGACAACCATGACCTTTGCCCGCTCCCTGATCGCCGCCGCCCTCGTCCTGCCCCTGCAGGTACACGCCGCCTGGCCCGAAAAGCCGATCCGCATGGTCGTCACCTTCGCCGCCGGCGGCGCCAGCGACATCGTCGCGCGCGCCATCGCCGAGCCGCTGGGCAAGGCGCTCGGCCAGACGGTGGTGGTGGACAACAAGCCCGGTGCGGGCGGCACCATCGGCGGGCTCGACGTGGTGCGCGCCGCACCGGACGGCTACACGCTGATGCTGTCGAACTCGACGCCGACGTCGATCGGCCCCTTCACCGTGCCGACGCAGCCGTACGACCCGGTCAAGCAGTTCACGCACGTGTCGATGCTGGGCGTGGCGCCAGTGCTGATCATGGCCAACCCGAAGAGCGGGCCGGCCGCGCTCAAGGACCTGACCCAGGTGCAGACCTTTGGCTCCGGCGGGCCGGGCTCGATCGGCCACATCGTCGGCGAGATGAGCAAGGCGGCGATGAAGATGCAGATGACACACATCCCGTACAAGGGCGGCGCGCCGATGACGACCGACCTCATCGCCGGCCAGATCCCCGTCGGCATCGACGTCATCACCGCCTTCGTGCCGATGGTCAAGGCCGGGCAGATCAAGGCGCTGGCGGTGACGACGAAGACGCGCTCGCCGCTGCTGCCGGATGTGCCCAGCGTCACCGAGCTCGGCTATCCGCAACTCGTCGCCGAAAACTACTTCGGCGTCAGCGGCCCGGCGGGCCTGCCCAAAGAGGTGACGGACAAGCTCGCCGCGGCCATCGCCGCGATCGTCGCCGACCCCGCCATCGTCAAGCGCTTCGAGGAACTCGGCATCACCGCGGTGAAGATGGGCAGCGCCGACTTCAGCGGCTTCGTCGCCAAGCAGGTGGCCGACTGGCAGCCCGCGATCAAGGCCGCGGACCTGAAGTAGCCGGGATCAGGGAAACCCCGGGGCGCGGTGTACACCATCGTGTATACACTTTGCCCATCGTCGCCGCGGTGCCCGCTGATGCAGTTCCCGCAGCGGTTGCGACGGTCGCTCCTCACAGAGCCCGCTGTGGTGAGGGGATAGCGCAGGCTCACGCCTGTCGCCATCCCCGAGGAAAGACCGCGATGGACGCTTACCTGCTGGACTGGGTCAACCTGCTGTTGCGCTGGGCCCATGTCATCACCGCGATCGCCTGGATCGGCTCGTCGTTCTACTTCGTGCTGCTCGACAACAGTTTGAGCAAGCCCGAGGTACGACGATCTGAAAGCCAAGGGCGTCGACGGCGAGATGTGGGCCGTGCACGGCGGCGGCTTCTATCACGCCAACAAGTACATGCTGGCGCCGCGCTGGCGCGCGCTGCCCGACAACCTGCACTGGTCGTACTGGGAGAGCTACAGCACCTGGCTCACCGGCTTCGCGCTGTTCACGGTGATGTACCTGTTCAACGCCAGCTCGTTTCTGGTGGACAAGAACGTCTTCGACTGGTCGGCGCGCGACGCCATCTTCGCGGCGCTCGCCTTCCTCGTCGTCTTCTGGTGCGTCTACGACTTCATCTGCCGCCTCTTCGGCGAGCCCAAGGACGGCGGCGTGGGCGGCGACCTGATCGTCGGCGTGCTCGTCTTCGTCTTCGTGATCTTCGCGTCGTGGCTCGCCTGCCAACTGTTCGCCGGCCGCGCCGCGTTCCTGCTGGTGGGCGCGATGCTGGCCACGAGCATGAGCGCCAACGTCTTCTTCTGGATCATTCCAGGCCAGCGCAAAGTGGTGGCGCAACTGCGTGCCGGGCAAAGCCCCGACCCGATCCACGGCAAGCGCGGCAAGCAGCGCAGCGTGCACAACACCTACTTCACGCTGCCCGTGATCGTGGCCATGCTGTCCAACCACTACGGATGGCTCCACAGCGGCAAGCACAACTGGATCGCGCTGGTGCTGCTGATGCTCGCCGGCGCGTTGATCCGCCACAGCTTCGTTGCGCGTCACAAGGCGCATGTGGAGCATCGGCGCGCACCGTGGGAGCATGCGATTGCCGGCAGCGTCATGCTGGCGGGCCTCGTCTTCTGGCTGGCACCGCCGCCGCCGAGCGCGGCCACGATTGCCGCGGCGAGCAAGCCGGTCGAGTTCGGCGCCGTCAAGGCAGTGATCGACCAGAAGTGCACCCTGTGTCACAACGCGCAGGTGCAGCAGAAGAACGTGGCGTTGCACACGCCGCAGCTGATCAAGCAGCACGCGCAAAACGTCTATCAGCAAGTGGCGGTGCTGAAGCTGATGCCGTTGAACAACGCCACGCAAATCACCGACGACGAACGCGCGCTGATCAAGCGCTGGTTCGATGCCGGTGCACCAACGAAATGAGCCCACCCCCGAAGCGGCTTCGCCGCTCCCCCTCGAGGGGGCAACGCCAGTGGCCTGGCAAAGCCAGATCCGCGGCGTTCGCTTGGTTTCATTCACCAAACGCTGACCGAGGAGCCTGAACCATGACAACCGCTGCGCCAGCCGTTCACCCCGTCGACGAGAAACTGCCCGCGCCGCGCTTGGCCGCGCTCGGCCTGCAGCATGTGCTGGTGATGTACGCCGGCGCCATTGCAGTGCCGCTGATCGTCGGCCGCGCGCTGAAGCTGTCGCCCGAGCAGGTGGCGCTGCTGATCAGCGCCGACCTCTTCTGCTGCGGCCTGGTCACGCTGATCCAGTCGCTCGGCATGACGAAATGGTTCGGCATCAAGCTGCCGGTGATGATGGGCGTGACCTTTGCGGCGGTCGGCCCGATGGTCGCGTTCGCCAACGCAATGCCCGGCGTCGAGGGGGCGCGCGCGATCTTCGGCGCCATCATCGGCGCGGGCGTGATCTCGATCCTCATCGCGCCGGTCGTCAGCAAGCTGCTGCGCTTCTTTCCGCCGGTGGTCACCGGCACCATCATCGCCATCATCGGCATCAGCCTGATGCGCGTCGGCGTGGGTTGGGCCGCGGGCGGCCCGCCGAACCTCGCGCAGAACGTCGATGTGCCCAAGCTCGTGGCGATGGTGGACAGCGCCAAGGCGGCCGCGGCCACGGCGAGCGCCGCCGCACCGGGTGCGGCTCCACAGGCCATCAGGCTGACCGCGCCGATCCCGATGGCCGACAACCCCAACTACGGGCGCCTGGACAACATGGCCATCGCTGCCGTCGTGCTGCTCTTCATCCTGCTGCTGGTGAAGTACACCAAGGGCTTCGTCGCCAACATCTCGGTGCTGCTGGGCATCGTCGCCGGCTGCGCCATCGCCATCGCGATGGGCAAGATGAACTTCGACAAGGTGGCCAAGGCGCACTGGTTCGACGTCGTCACGCCCTTCGCCTTCGGCGCGCCGACCTTCGACATGGTGATGATCCTGACGATGACGCTGGTGATGATCGTCGTCATGATCGAATCGACCGGCATGTTCCTGGCCCTGTCGGACCTCACCGGCAAGAAGATCACGCAGCCCGATCTCGCTGCCGGCCTACGCACCGACGGCATCGGCACGCTGATCGGCGGCATCTTCAACACCTTCCCCTACACCAGCTTCTCGCAGAACGTCGGGCTGGTCGGCGTCACCGGCGTGAAGAGCCGTTGGGTGTGCGTTGCCGGCGGCGTCATCATGATCGTGCTCGGCCTGCTGCCGAAGATGGCGGCCTTCGTCGAGAGCATTCCCACCTTCGTGCTCGGCGGAGCCGGCCTCGTCATGTTCGGCATGGTCGCGGCCACCGGCATCCGCATCCTCTCGACGGTGGACTACAAGGGCAACCGCAACAACCTCTACATCGTTGCGCTGTCGATCGGCTTCGGCCTGATCCCGCTGGTCGCGCCGCGCTGGACGCAGCAGATGGCGCACGGCCTGCACCCGCTGCTGGAGAGCGGCATCCTGCTGACCGCGGTCGCGGCGGTCGCGCTGAACCTGTTCTTCAACGGCACGCGCGGTGACGAGCGCGGTGCGATCGAAGCAGCTAAGGCCGCGGAGGCGCATTGACCGACGAAGCCACCCTGCGACGCGATCTCGCCGCCGCGTACCGCCTGGCCGCGCGCCGCGGCTGGGACGACATCGTCTGGACGCACATCAGCGCGTCGCTGCCGGGCCGATCGGGCGAAGGCGGCGCGTATCTGATCAACCGCTTCGGCCTGCGCTTTGCCGAGGTGCGGCCCGACAACCTGGTCATGGTCGATGTCGATGGTCGCGTCATCGACGGCTCGAACGCAGCGGTGAACCCGAGCGGCTTCGCCATCCACGGCGCCGTGCACGCCGCGCGGCCCGATGCCGTGTGCGTGATGCACCTGCACACGCTGTGGGGCCAGACGCTCGCCGCCATGCCCGAGGTTTGCTGGCGTGCTCGCAGCCGGCACTGCGGCTGTGGCGACGCCTCGGTCGCCACGCCTACGAAGGTCTCGCCTTCGAGCCGGCAGAGCGCGGGCGACTGGTGGCAGCGCTCGGCGCACTCGACGGCCTGATCCTCGCCAACCACGGCACGCTGATCGTCGGCCGCAGCGTCGGCGAAGCCTTCGTGCTGATGCATCTGCTCGAACGCGCCGCGCAGATCCAGATCGCAGCCATGGCCGCCGGCGGCGTTCACTGCGTCAGCGACGACGTGGCCGAGCGCACGCAACGCCAATGGCTCGGCGACGGCCGCACGCCTGAAGGCGAAGACGAATGGCCGGCGCTGCTGCGCAGCCTCGACGACTGACCCCCACACCGTTCGGGCTGAGCTTGTCGAAGCCCTGGAGACCCCACCCATGCCCACCATCCGCATCGAGCTCTTCGAGGGCCGCACGGCCGAGCAGAAGGCCGCGCTCGCCAAGGAAGTTACCGCGGCCTGCGTGCGCGTGCTCGGCGGCAACCCGGGCGGCATCGACATCCTGTTCTACGACATCAAGAAAAGCGACTGGGCCACCGGTGGCGTGCTGTGGAGCCAGGCGCCTGGCGCGGCGCCGGCGGCAAGCCCCTGAGGCGGGCGCCGAAATCGCCGCCGCCGCGATGAAGTAAAGCCGCGGCTGCGGCGTAGACCTCGGTGCCCCCTGACAACTCACCGAAAAGGAATGCCATGAGCCGTTGCCGACCCCTTGCCGCCTGGGCCCTTGCCCTGGGCCTTTGCACCACGACCGCCGCGCTCGCGCAGACCGGCTCGGCGCTGCCGCGCGACGGCAGCGCCGGCTACGACCTGCCCGCGCCGGGCCTGCTGCTCGAAGGCATCGGCGTCGACGCTTCACGCCAGACCTTCTACGTCAGCGGCGTCAACGACGGCGGCCGCATCTACCGCGGCCACATCGGCGTGCCGCAGCTCGAGGTCTGGCAACCCGCCGGCGCCGACGGCCGCACCACCGCGCGCGGCATCGACGTCGACACGCAGGGCCGCGTCTTCGTCGCCGGCGGACCGAACGCGCGGCTGTGGATCTTCTCGCCCGCCGGCGCGGTGCTGGCCGCCTTGGCCACGCCCGCGGGCACCTTCCTCAACGACGTCGCCGTGGGCAGCGACGGCGCCGCCTACTTCACCGACTCGAACCAGCCGCGAATCTGGCGCGTGTCGCAAGGCACCGGCGGTGCGTGGCAGGTCGAGCCGTGGCTCGACGCATCGGCCACGATCCCGGTGGTGCTGCCCGGCTTCAACCTCGGCGGCATCGTCGCCACGCCCGACGGCCGCCATCTGCTCGTCGCCCAGGGCACTACCGGGCGGCTGTGGCGCATCGACCTGGCGACCAAGGACATCGGCGAAGTCGATCTCGGCGGCACGACCATCGTCAACGCCGACGGCATCGTGCTGCGTGGCCGCACGCTGTGGGTGGTGCAGAACTTCAGCCGCCAGATCGCCGAACTCGAGCTGGATGGCCGCTGGACGTCGGCGCGCCCGGTCTCGGTCACGCCCACGCCCGCCAATCGCACCTTCACGACCGCCAAGATCGCCAACGGGCGGCTGCTTGTCGTCGACAGCCAGTTCGGCTTCGCGCCGGCGGCCGCACCGGCGCCCGACCGCGTGCTCGTGCTGCGGCTGCCGTGAAGGGGGCGCGCGTGTGGCTCCGGCAGCGACGACGTCTCTTCATTGCAGCCTGCGCCGCCGCGCTGACCGCTGTCGGCGCGCCGGCAGCGCACGCGCAGGTCGGCCCCAGTCCAGCCGAGGCCGCGGCCTACACCGGAGCGCATGCGGCGGCATGGCGCGGCGACGCGGCGGCGATCGAACGCGGGGCGCGCGACAACAAGGCCGCGCTCGAAGCGCGCGATGGCAATGGCCGCACGCCGCTGCACGTGGCCACGTTCGCCAGGCGCGGCGATGCGGTGCGCGCGTTGATGAAAGCCGGCGCGAACCATGCCGCGCTCGACAACGACCGCTACGACGCGGTCACCATCGCCGCGGTCGCCGACGACGAGGCCACGCTGCGCGTGCTGCTGGCCGAAGGCGCGAGCGCCAAGCTCACCACCAGCCGCTACGACGGCACCGCGCTGATAGCAGCAGCGCACCTCGGCCACGACGGCGTCGTGCGCCAACTCATCGCCGCCGGCGCGCCGCTCGACCACGTCAACAACCTGCACTGGACGGCGGCGATCGAGGCCGTGGTGCTCGGCAATGGCGGGCCGCGCCATCAGGCCACGTTGAAGGCGCTGCTCGATGCCGGCGCCAACACCAAGCTCGCCGACCGCGAGGGCCGCTCGCCGCTGCAGCTGGCGCGGGCGCGCGGCTATGCGGCGATGGTGAAGATGCTGGAAGCGCGCTGAGAAGCAGGGAGCCGCACTGCCGGGGCCATGCGGCTGGATTGGAGTTAGATTCACCGCGGCGCGCCGCCACCCGAGTTCGCGACGTGCGCAAGACGCAAGAAGCGGACTTCCATGGCGGATCGGTCGCGGCCAGTTCCGGTCATACGCTCGGCCAAAAAAACACCACGCCAATGGCCGGTTGCAACGTACAGCCGCCATAGGGCGCCGAGACGCTCGAACGCGCCCACTCTTTAAAGCAAAGCAGTCGCCCGACATATGTAAGGCGCCGCAAGCACAGCGCGCGTCAGCCCAACTGACCACGTGGCCGTCGCCATGTTCGATAACCGCAACGTGACTGGCGTAGCAACAGCTACGACGCGATCTGGTCACAACCGCACTACGACTCTGTGTGACACTCGCGGCCAGTTCCGCAGCGGCATCGCGTCACACCCTTTCCCTTGTATCGGAGGCACTGATGAAGCATCAACTGATTCTTGGCCTATTGCTTACTTCTGCCAGCGCTGTTCAATTCAGCCAGACACTTCTTTGCGAGGAGATTGGACTGCGAAGTTCGCAGCGGCCAACGGCGGTCCGACCTTGCGCAGGCACATGTAAAGATTGGGCGCGCTCCTTCGAAGACAGAACACCGGGCTGACCAATGGCAATGCGGCTTGGCAGTTCTCTAGCCAGAATGCGTGGCTGTCATGAGGGCGGCAGTTTCCCATGGAGGTCGTAGAGCTCTGGTTCGAACACGTGACGACTCGAACGACGTGACTTCCTCAAAGGTCATGGTCGGCTGCGATGACATTGTTCGTCGAGTCGAAACGCTAAATGCCAACTACGCCTTGAAGGCCTCAGTTCCCCGATGGTCGGGCGGTCACGGTCGAGGCCGGTAGGCCCCATGGAAAAGGTGCGGATGAAAATTTCCTAGCTGCGCGCTCAAGGCGAGCGCCGAGGCGGCAGCCGGAATGAGACAGGAACGTGCCCCGCCACGGATAGCCCGCAGCGCGTGAGGGTCTTCGTTCTTCGTCGGGCGATTGTCCGCCCTATCGCAGGTCTTCCGCCTAAGCCGGGCGCCGCGCGCCCACTGTGGGTCATGGCTCTTCGGCCAGGCAGCCTCCGACCTCGTGGCTCGGCTTGCAAAGTGCAGAAGTACAGAAAGTCATCCGGCCGCTTCTTCGGAAACGCTTCCAGAACACGCTTGCGCGCTGTGTTCGCAGCGTTGTTGGTGAAGGTCAACGCTACCTGTGGTCGAGACACCTTTGTCTACTTGGTATTCACACGTTCAATCAGTCTCGTAGGTCTTGCCTGTCCCAGGCGGCCGACGACCTTGTGGCGCTCCTGCGGTACCTCAACGTGGACTGGACATGCCTGCGCGCGCTTACCCACCACTTTTCCGGCGCGTTCTTAGCGGGATTGGAGGTTTCCGTCACGACCATTGAACCCAGAGAACTCGAATCTGCTTGTCGTGACACGTAGTCGCCAAAGGAAGAAACAGTGGCCGTAAGGCCCATTCCACGCAGTCGGCCAAATGCAGGACCAGACGTCACTTCGGCGCACGTTAGAACTTGTCGCACCCAAAGCCTGTCGAGCACACCGGTGGCTGGCTGGCGCCACCGCGCAGCGTTGGGACAGGCGGTTCTCGGGAGGCAGCGCACGTTGACGACAAATCTCCGGCTATTTCGTCGTCGCGTTCACCGAACGTCGGCATGCTGGGTGAGCTGTCATCCAGCCCGAAACCGCTATCGACTCCTTTGGGTCGATACCGCGCTTTGAGCGTCGGCTCCGCGGACATCACGGCAGCGCTGCCTCTGGACCGCGGCGCGGTAGGCCGCCTCCACCTGCTTCCAGCTCCGATCTGCAAACGCAACCTACTTCCTACTTCGACGTTGCCCGTCGGCGCGGCCTTCCCAGGCAAAGTAGGCCAGTCGCAACAACTAACGCTCGCCAGACGCAGAATTGTGGCGCGCGGCGCACTTGATTCGGCCCTGCGCCAGCAGCCAACGGATCTCACGCGTCGATATTCGCCGCCCTCAGCGCGTTCGTCTCGATGAATTCCCTTCGCGGCTCGACCTCGTCGCCCATCAGCATCGTGAACACGCGATCGGCTTCGATCGCGTCGTCGATCTGCACGCGCAGCAGGCGCCGCACCGCGGGGTCCATCGTCGTTTCCCACAGCTGCTCGGGGTTCATCTCGCCCAGGCCCTTGTAGCGCTGGCGGCTGACGCTGCCTTCGGCCTGCGTCATCAGCCAGGCCATCGCGGCGCGGAAGTCGGCGGTGGGTGTTTCCTTGGCGCGTTCGCCTTCGCCGCGCTTGACGATCGCATCGGCGGCGAGCAGGCCCTTGAAGGTCAGGCCGGCTTGCGACAGTGCTTCGTAGTCGGCGCCGTGCACGAAGTCGGCCGTGACGACGCTCGACTTGACGTTGCCGTGATGGCGTCGGCTGATGCGCAGCAGACGCTTGTCGGTGCGCTCGTCGTACACCGCGGCCACGTCGGCATCGTGCAGCGCCGCCTGCATCGCGACGGCGCTGGTTTCTGCTGCGCCCGCGCTGTCGAGATCGAGCACCAGGCCGTCGGCCATCGCCTTCAGCGCTTCGACGTCCATCCACGCGGCGAGCCGCTCGATCACGTTTTCGGCGACGACGTACTGGCGCGCGAGTTCTTCGAGCGCGCTGCCGGCAATCGCCGGCTTGCCGTCGCCAGGCAGCACCTGCGCGCCGTCGAGCGCCACCCTCATCAGGTAGGCGTCGAGCTCGTTGCCGTCTTTCAGGTACTGCTCGGCCTTGCCGTGCTTGACCTTGTACAGCGGCGGCTGCGCGATGTAGATGTGGCCGCGCTCCACCAGCTCGGGCATCTGCCGGTAGAAGAAGGTCAGCAGCAGGGTGCGGATGTGCGCGCCGTCCACATCCGCGTCGGTCATGACGATGATGCGGTGGTAGCGCAGCTTGTCCGGGTTGAAGTCGTCCTTGCCGATGCTGGTGCCGAGTGCGGTGATCAAGGTGACGATCTCGTTGGACGTCAGCAGCTTCTCGTAGCGCGCGCGCTCGACGTTCAGGATCTTGCCGCGCAGCGGCAGGATCGCCTGGAACTTGCGGTCACGGCCCTGCTTGGCCGAGCCGCCGGCCGAGTCGCCCTCGACGATGTAGATCTCGCACAGGGCCGGGTCCTTCTCCTGGCAGTCCGCCAGCTTGCCGGGCAGGCCCATGCTGCCGAGCACGGTCTTGCGCGTGGCTTCGCGCGCCTTGCGCGCGGCTTCGCGCGCGCGCGCGGCATCGACGATCTTGCCGCACACGATCTTGGCGTCGCCCGGGTTTTCTTGCAGCCACTCGGCGAGTTTGGCCGCGACGATCTCCTCGACCGGGCCGCGCACTTCGGACGACACCAGCTTGTCTTTCGTCTGCGAGCTGAACTTCGGCTCGGGCACTTTGACGCTGATGACGCAGGCCAGGCCTTCGCGCATGTCGTCGCCGGTGACCTCGACCTTGGCCTTCTTCGCGAACTCGTGTTCTTCGATGTACTTGTTGATGACGCGTGTCATCGCCGCGCGCAGGCCGGTCAGGTGCGTGCCGCCGTCACGCTGCGGGATGTTGTTGGTGAAGCAGAGCACGTTCTCGCTGTAGCTGTCGTTCCACTGCATCGACACTTCGACGCCGACCGGCGTGTTCTGCTCGCTCTGCCTCTCGCCGATGGCGTGGAAGATGTTCGGGTGCAGGACCTTCTTGCCCTGGTTGATGAACTCGACAAAGCCCTTGACGCCGCCGACATAGGCGAAGTTGTCTTCCTTCGCATTGCGCTCATCGACGAGGCGAATCTTCACGCCGTTGTTCAGGAACGAAAGTTCGCGCAGGCGCTTGGCCAGCACGTCGTAGTGGAAGTCGATGTTCTGGAAGATTTCGTCGTCAGGCAGGAAGTGCACTTCGGTGCCGCGCTTGTCGGTCTCGCCGATGACCTTCATCGGGCTTATCTCGAAGCCGTCGCGCATCTCCAGCAACCGGTCCTGCGGGATGCCCTTCTTGAACTCGAGCAAGTGCACCTTGTGGTCACGGCGCACCGTCAGTCGAAGTTGTTTGGACAACGCATTGACGCAGGACACGCCCACGCCGTGCAGGCCCCCCGAGACCTTGTAGCTGTTCTGATTGAACTTGCCGCCGGCGTGCAGTTCGGTGAGGGCGATCTCGGCGGCGCTGCGCTTGGGCTCGTGCTTGTCGTCCATCTTCACGCCGGTCGGGATGCCGCGGCCGTTGTCGATGACGCTGATGCTGTTGTCGCTGTGGATCGTGACGATGATGTCGTCGCAATGCCCGGCCAGCGACTCGTCGATCGAGTTGTCGACGACTTCGAACACCAGGTGGTGCAGGCCCGTGCCGTCGGACGTGTCGCCGATGTACATGCCCGGACGCTTGCGCACGGCCTCCAGGCCTTCGAGGATCTGGATCGAGTCGGCGCCGTAGCCGTCTTGCGGCGCGTTCGGGTCACTGGGCAAAAGCGGTTCGGTCATTGCATTCAAAGGCCGCAAAGCGGCCGGGTCTCAATCTGACTAGAACCCCCTCCCGGAGGGGGCTGGGGGAGCCCAACGGACGGGCAGAGCCAATGCGCGTCTGAAGCTTTGCTTCAGATGCGCATTGGCATCACCACGTACTTGAAACCAGGTTGGTCGGGCAGCGAGAACAGCGCACTCGAGCTGCCGTCCTGCAGTTCGAGCTTGACCATCTCGGCGTTGCTGTTGGCCAGCGCATCGATCAGGTAGGTGACGTTGAAACCGATCTCGATGGTGTCGCCGCCGTAGTCGACTTCGAGTTCTTCCTTGGCCTCTTCCTGCTCGGCGTTGCTCGCCGTCAAGCGCAAGGCACCGGGTTCGAGGTTGACGCGCACCGCCTTGAACTTCTCGCTCGTCAGGATCGCAGCGCGCTGCAGGCTCGACAGCAGCGGCGCACGGCCGAGCGTCACGCTGTTCTTCAGCGTTTTCGGGATCACGCGGTTGTAGTCCGGGAACTTGCCTTCGACCAGCTTGGTCACGAACTCCATGCCCGAGAACGCGAATTTGGCCTGGTTGCCGGCAAAGCGCATCTCGATCGAGGTGTCTTCGTCCTTGAGCAGGCGCTGCAGTTCGAGCACCGTCTTGCGCGGCAGGATCACGTCCTGCTTGGGCATGTCGACGTCGAGCGTGGCCTGCGCCAGCGCCAGGCGATGACCGTCGGTGGCCACGAGCGTCAGCGTCTTGCCTTCGGCGACGAACAGGATGCCGTTCAGGTAGTAGCGGATGTCGTGCACCGCCATCGCGAAGTGCACCTGGTTGATCAGGCTCTTGAGCGTCTTCTGCGGTACCGAGAACGCCGGACCGAAATCCACCGCCTCGTTGACCAGCGGGAAATCGTCGGCCGGCAGCGTCTGCAGCGTGAAGCGGCTCTTGCCGCCCTGCAGCGTCAGCTTGTTGGCGTTCGAGCTGAGCGACACCACCTGGTCCGGCGGCAGTGTGCGCAGGATGTCGATCAGCTTGCGTGCGCCCACGGTGCTCGAGTACGTTCCGGCGTCACCGCCGAGCTCGGCCGCGGTGCGCACCTGGATCTCGAGGTCGCTGGTGGTGAACTCGATGCGCGCGCCGTTCTTGCGCATCAGCACGTTGGCCAGGATCGGCAGCGTGTGCCGGCGTTCGACGATGCCCGCCACCGACTGCAGGGCAGCCAGCACCTGTTCCTGTGCAGCCTTGAACACGATCATCTTCTTGTCTTCCTTTGAAGTCTTCTTTTTAAGACTGGTAGTAGGTAGTAGAGGGCGCGTCGGCCTGTGGAGAACGCCATTTTCACCTGAGACATCAAGGGCTTGGCTGATGACAAGCCCTGTGCGTGACCCTGCGTGCGAAAGCGGGAGCCGGATACAACAACTGCGCCGCCGGGCTGCGTCCTGTGGACGGCCAGGCAGTTGACAGCGGATTGTCCCCAGGGTTCGGGCAAGGGCCGCAGCTCACCGAGCTTCAGCCTTTGAGGGTCTGTTCCAGCACGTGCAGTTGCTGGTTCAGCTCGGTGTTCTTGGTGCGCTCGCCGCCGATCTTGCGGACCGCGTGCAGCACGGTGGTGTGGTCACGACCGCCGAAGCTGTCGCCGATTTCGGGCAGGCTCTTCTGCGTCATCTCCTTGGCCAGGTACATCGCGATCTGGCGTGGCCGTGCGATCGAGGCCGGGCGCTTCTTGCTGTACATGTCGGCGACCTTGATCTTGTAGAAATCGGCCACCGTCTTCTGGATGTTCTCGATGCCGATCTGCCGGTTCTGGATCGACAGCAGGTCGCGCAGGGCCTCCCGCGCCAGGCCGATCGCCACTTCCTTCTGCGAAAAGCGCGCGTAGGCGATGACCTTGCGCAGCGCGCCTTCCAGCTCGCGCACGTTGGCGCGCACGTTCTTGGCGATGAAGAACGCAACGTCCTCGGGCATCTCCGAGCCTTCGGCCAGGGCCTTGCGGATCAGGATGGCCACCCGCATCTCGAGCTCGGGCGGCTCGATGGCCACCGTCAGGCCGGCGTCGAAGCGCGAAGTCAGGCGCTCGTCGATGTCCACCAGCCCTTTGGGGTAGGTGTCGCTCGTCATGATGATGTGCGCGCGTTTGGCCAGCAGCGCCTCGAAGGCATTGAAGAACTCTTCCTGCGAACGCTCCTTGCCGGCGAAGAACTGCACGTCGTCGATCAGCAGCAGATCGAGCGAGTGGTACTTGGCCTTCAGCTCGTCGAAGGTCTTGCGCTGGTAGTTCTTGACGACATCGCTGATGAACTGTTCAGCGTGCAGGTAGAGCACGCGCGCATCCGGCCGGTCCTTCAGCAGCGCGTTGCCCACGGCATGCACCAGGTGCGTCTTGCCCAGGCCGACGCCGCCGTAGATGAACAGCGGGTTGTACATCTGCCCGGGCTGGCCGGCGACGTGCAGCGCTGCGGTACGGGCCATCTGGTTGGCGCGGCCGGCCACCAGCGAGTCGAAAGTCAGGCCCGGGTTCAGGCGGTGGATCGGCAAAGGTACGCTGATGCGCAAGGCGTCGCCGCCACGCGCCAAGGTCGCCGCAGGCAAGGCCGTCGGCACGCCGTTGGTCAGCGGCTTGGCCGCGCTGGGCGCCAACTGCAGCAGCAGCGACACCGGCTTGCCGGCCAGCCGCGACAGCACGTCTTCGATGCGGCCGGCGTACTGCGATCGGATCCAGTCGAGCTTGAAGCGATTGGGCACGCGCAATGACACCACCGCAGCTTCGCCGTTGACGGCCACGTCGGCCGGCGGCAGCGGGCGGATCCAGGTGTTGAATTGCTGTTCGGGCAGTTCCGCGGCGAGTTGCTCGCAACCGCGCTGCCAGAGGTCGTCGCTCATGTGGACAAGTTCTTTTGGAGCGGCGCGAGTGTAGCCCAGCAAGGGCCGTGCAAAGCCCTTTATCCACAGATTGAAATCTTCTCGACACGCGGCGGTCCAGCGGCGCTGGAGCATGCTCTCGTTGACCCTGTTCGGCGTTCGTGCTGCAATCGCGGGTTTTTCCGATTCACTGGACTTCCCGATGAAACGCACCTATCAAGCGTCGAAGACGCGTCGCGCCCGCACCCACGGCTTTCTGGTGCGCATGAAAACTCGCGGTGGCCGTGCTGTGATCAACGCACGCCGCGCCAAGGGCCGCAAGCGCCTGGCGGTCTGAGACCGATCCGGGCTGAGAGCGGATCGGCTGCGCTGTCCGGGCCGGGGCCCCGCCGAAGCCGAGCATGAGCAAGGCCGTCCAGGCACGACTGGCCACGCCGAGCCTTGCCAGAACTGAACACTTCAGCCTGCACGCGACGCCGGCCGAGGCCGTTGCGCAAGAGTTGCCCACCGGCATCGCACCAGATCGGACCGAATCTGTGGATAACTCGGATCGGAAGAATCCTGCGGCGCTGATGGTGATCGTGCCGAAACGCCACGCCAAGCGAGCGGTCACGCGCAACCTGATCAAGCGTCAGATGCGCGAGGCCGTGCGTCGTCGCGCTGTCGGACAGGCCGCAGGTGCGTTGCTGATCCGTCAGCGCGCTGCCTTCAGCCCACGCCTGTTCCCGAGCGCGGCGTCAGCGGCGTTGCGCGACGCGGTGCGGCGCGAACTCGACCAGCTCTTTGCGTTGTTCGACGGTGCCGAGGCTTCGCGATGATCGCGCTCACCACGCTGCGACGCTGGCCGCGCATGGC
Organism: uncultured beta proteobacterium; assembly: GCA_963738605.1. Classification (GTDB taxonomy): domain Bacteria; phylum Pseudomonadota; class Gammaproteobacteria; order Burkholderiales; family Burkholderiaceae_C; genus CADEEN01. The sequence goes on along the minus strand of CAVTXG010000009.1, from coordinate 66,241 downwards.
CTTGGCCGCACCGATCCGCGCCTACCGCTTCTTCCTCAGCCCGTGGCTGGGCAGCGCCTGCCGCTTCGAGCCGACCTGTTCGCGCTATGCGCTCGACGCGCTCGATCAACGTGGGGCCGGCGTGGGCAGCTACCTCGCCGCCCGCCGTGTGCTGCGCTGCCATCCCTGGTGCGACGGCGGCTTCGATCCGGTGCCGCCAGCCGCCCGACCCCCGACTTTGCCGATTCAAGAGAGCCGCCGTTCATGACCGATATTCGCCGCACCCTCCTTTGGATGGTGTTCACCATGTCGCTCGTCTTCCTCTGGGACGGGTGGAACAAGCACACCGGGCAGCCGTCGTGGTTCTCGCCAACGCCGCCACGGCCGGCCGCGAGCGCGCCGGCACCGACAGCGGCTGGCGCTGCTGTGCCAGGCGCCGCCCAGACCGGCATCCCGACCGCCACGGCCCCGGTGGCCGGCGCGGCAGCGGCAACGCCTGCCGCAACGGCGCCAACCGCCACCGCTGGCGGCGGCGAAGAAACCGTGATCACCACCGACCGCGTCAAGGCCACCTTCGACAGCGTCGGCGGCAGCCTGGTGCGGCTCGAGCTGCTCGATCACGCCGACACCGAAGACCGCAATCGCAAGGTGATGCTGTTCGACCGCAGCGCCGAGCGCGTCTACAAGGCGCAGTCGGGGCTGATCACGGCGCAGGCAGGTGTGGCGCTGCCGAATCACTGGAGCCCGATGAAGCGCGCCGACGGCCCGAGCTCGTTGGCGGCCGGCAGCAACGACCTCGCCGTGCGCTACGAGGCGGCGGGCGAGGGCGGCGTCAAGCTCGCCAAGACCTACACCTTCACGCGCGGCAGCTACGTCGTCGGCGTCAAGCACGAAGTCACCAACGCCGGCAGCGCAGCGGTGACACCGCAGCTCTACCTCGGCTTGGAGCGCGACGGCAACCCGGCCCGTGGCGAGTCGAAGTGGTACTTCACTTTCACCGGCCCGGCCGTGTACACAGAAGGCAAGAAGTTCGAGAAGATCGACTTCAAGGACATCGAGAAGGGCAAGGTGGCGCACGCCACCAGCGCCAGCGACGGCTGGATCGCGATGGTGCAGCACTACTTCGCTTCGGCCTGGCTGGTGCCTGACGGCACGCCGCGCGAGTTCCGCACGCAGAAGGTCAGCAACAACCTCTACGCCGTGCAGATGGTGCTGCCGCTGGGCGAACTCGCGCCCGGCGCGAGCAAGGTGCACGAGGCCAAGCTGTTCGCCGGCCCGCAGGAAGAAAAGCAGCTCGAAGCGCTGGCGCCGGGGCTGGAGCTGGTCAAGGACTACGGGTGGTTCACGGTGCTGGCCAAGCCGCTGTTCTGGGTGCTCGATCAGTTGCACAAGCTGCTCGGCAACTGGGGCTGGTCGATCGTCGCGCTGGTGGTGCTGCTGAAGATCGCGTTCTACTGGCTCAACGCCAGCGCGTACCGCTCGATGGGCAAGATGAAGGCGCTGGCGCCGCGCATCACCGACATGCGCGAGCGCTACAAGGACAAGCCGCAGCTGATGCAGCAGGAGATGATGCGCATCTACCGCGAGGAAAAGGTCAACCCGCTCGGCGGCTGCCTGCCGATCGCTGCGCAGATGCCGTTCTTCATCGCGCTGTACTGGGTGCTGCTGTCCTCGGTGGAGATGCGCAACGCGCCGTGGATCGGCTGGATCCATGACCTGGCGCTGCCCGATCCGTGGTTCGTCCTGCCGCTGCTGATGACGGCGTCGTCGCTGTTCCAGGTCTGGCTGAACCCGGCGCCGGCCGACCCGATGCAGGCCAAGATGATGTGGATGATGCCGCTCATCTTCGGTGTGATGTTCTTCTTCTTCCCCGCGGGCCTGGTGCTGTACTGGCTGACCAACAACATCCTGTCGATCGCGCAGCAGTGGTGGATCAACCGCCAGCTCGGCGTCAAGTAAGCCCGGTGCCGAGCACGGCAGATCCGGGTTTGCGTGAGAAGGTCGCGAACCAGGGACGGATGCCTCGATCGAGGGATTGAGATGTGGCTCGGTAACGCCGAGCATTGATGCATGCGGGGATGACCCGGCGCGGCTCAAATCAAGAGACCGTGGCCGGCTCGGGAGGGCAATTCAATCAACTCCCCCCGCGCCATACAACGTGAAAGCGACGGGCCGCTCCCGAGCTTTCTCGCTCCCCTCGGGGGACGGTCTGCGGCGATGCCGCAGGCCTTGGGGCACCACAGGAAGCGACGGGCCGCTCCCGAGCTTTCTCGCTCCCCTCGGGGGACGGTCTGCGGCGATGCCGCAGGCCTTGGGGCACGGGCCCTGCACCGGCGATGACAATCGCTCGGTGCCTTCTTCATTGATCGACCTGCCCGACGACCCGATCGCAGCCGTGGCCACCGCGCCCGGCCGCGGCGCCGTCGGCATCGTGCGCCTGTCCGGCCGCGGCCTTGCCACCCTGGCGCAGGCGATCACGCAGCGCACGCTGACCAAGCGCGTTGCCCACTACGGGCCCTTCCTCGACGCCCAAGGCGCGCCGATCGACAACGGCCTTGCGCTCTTCTTCCCCTCGCCGCATTCCTACACCGGCGAGGATGTGCTCGAACTGCAGGCCCACGGCGGGCCGGTGGTGCTGCAGCTGTTGCTGGCGCGCTGTCTCGAACTCGGCACATCGCAGCGCCTGCGCCTGGCGCAACCGGGCGAGTTCACGCTGCGCGCCTTTCTCAACGGCAAGCTCGACCTGGCCCAGGCCGAGGCCGTGTCCGACCTGATCGATGCCCACACCGAAGCCGCGGCGCGCTCTGCCGCGCGCTCGCTCGCCGGCGCGCTGTCACAGGAAGTCGGCGCGCTGGCGCAGCGCCTGCTCGAACTGCGCACCCTGGTCGAGGCCACGCTCGACTTCCCCGACGAAGAGATCGACTTTCTCGAAAAGGCCGATGCGCGCGGGCGGCTGGCGCGGATCGACGCCGAGCTCGAACAGGTGCTGGACCGCACGCGCCAGGGCGCGCTGCTGTCCGAAGGCATGACCGTCGTCTTGGCCGGCCAGCCCAACGTCGGCAAAAGCTCGCTGCTCAACGCACTGGCTGGCGCCGAACTCGCGATCGTCACGCCGGTGCCCGGCACCACCCGCGACAAGATCGCGCAGACGATCCAGATCGAAGGCGTGCCGGTGCACGTGGTCGATACCGCCGGCCTTCGCGATTCGACGGACGAAGTCGAGCGCATCGGCATCTCGCGCAGCTGGCGCGAGATCGAGCAGGCCGACGCGGTGGTCTTGCTGCACGACCTGACGCGCAGCGGCCAGCGCGACTATGAAGCCGGCGAGCGCGCGATCGCCGCGCGCCTGGGCTTGGACCCGGAGCGGGCCGACGACACACGCGTGCTGCACGTCTTCAACAAGAGCGACGCGGCGCCGACCGTGTCGTCGAACGGCGGCCTGCGGCTGTCGGCGCTCACGGGTGCCGGCCTCGCTGACCTGCGCCGCGCGCTCCTGGCGCGCGCCGGCTGGCACGCCAGCCCGCAGGGCGTGTACATCGCGCGCACGCGCCACGTGCAGGCGCTGCGGCGCACGCGCGAACACCTGCACGTCGCGCGGGTGCTCGCTGACCGCGGCGACGCTGCACTCGACCTGCTGGCCGAAGAACTTCGCCTCGCGCATCGCGCCCTCTCAGAAATCACCGGCCGCGTCAGTGCCGACACCTTGCTCGGCGAAATCTTCGGGCGCTTCTGCATCGGAAAGTAGCGTCGTGCTTGCCCATCCCACGGCCGGGGGTTGATGTGAAAGCGCGGACGCGGACAATCAAGGCGCGCGACTCACGCGCACCACCATGCCGACCCAGATCCAGACCCTCTACGACGCCGTCCATTCGCTGAACGCGCCCGATGCCTTCAAGCCGCGCTGGAACTTCGAGCAGTGGCGCATCTTCGAGGCCTTCCTGACGCGGCACGAAGTGCGCGGCGGCGATCTGCTCGTCAAGCAGGGCGAAAACGACCGGACCATGTACCTGCTCGAGAGCGGCACCTTGCAGGTCTACGTGACGCCACCCAAGCCGGGCAACAAGCTGGCGATCCTGCGCGCTGGTGCTGTGGTCGGTGAAGCAGGTCTCTTCAGCGACCAGCCGCGCATGGCCAACGTCGAGGCGATGGGTGCGTGCGTCGTCTGGGCGCTGCGCGGCCCGCGCTACGAGGAACTGGCGGTGCGCAATGCGGCGTTCGCGCTGGAGCTGGTGCGCGCAGCTGCGGCGCTGATGGGGGTGCGCATGCGCGCCAACATCGAAGCCGGGCAGGCTGTCTCCTGACGGCCCCAAGACGCCTTTCGGCATCGCGCCCGAGGGGAGTTCGGGCCTCTCCGGCACCGGGAGCGGCCCGGCGCTGGCTTCGAGTTCGCGTCAGTCAGTGGCCCTCGAAGTTGACCAGCGTGTAGATCGGCAGCCCCGCCGCACGCAGCCGCTGCGAGCCGCCGAGTTCGGGCAGATCGACGATCGCGGCGCCTTCGATCACGGTCGCGCCCAGCCGCTCCAGCAGGCGATGCCCTGCGGCCATCGTGCCGCCGGTGGCGATCAGGTCGTCGAGCAGGAGCACGCGCTCGCCGGGGCGCACCGCGTCGCTGTGCATCTCGACCGTCGCGCTGCCGTATTCGAGCTCATAGGTTTCTTCGACGGTGGTGAAAGGCAGCTTGCCCTTCTTGCGGATGGGGATGAAGCCGACGTTGAGCTGATGCGCCAGCACCGCGCCGATGATGAAGCCGCGCGCATCGAGCCCTGCCACCGCATCGGGGTGCGTGTCGTAGTAGCGGTGCACGAATTGATCGACCAGCACGCGAAACACCTTCGGATCGGCCAGCAGCGGCGTGATGTCGCGAAACATCACGCCGGGCTCGGGCCAATCGGGCACGGCGCGGATGCGCTCGCGGATGAACGCGGCCGGATCGCTGATGGCGCTGGGCTTGGCATGCATGTCGTTGCTGCTCACTCGAATGCCGAAGCCGCGATGCTGCCATCGGCGCGCGACGTCAGCCACAGGGCCTGGCCCATCGCCGCGCCCGCGCCTGTCAGCGCGCTGATGTTGACCTGGTGCGTGAGCCACAACTCGAAGCCCGGGCCGCGCAGCGCGCCCAGGCGTCGGCGCAAGGTGGCCGTCTGCGCCGGTTCGCGAGCGCGCTCGTCGAAGAACGAGTCGAGCGCGGTCCAGGGCTCGACCTTCAGCGCGGAGCCGCCGCCGTGCAAGCCCGCAGCGACTTCTTCGCCGCTGTGCAGACAGCGGCACCAGTGGCTGCTGCGGATGGCGCTCGGCCGCAGCCCCAGCGTGGTCAGTCGCATGCCGAAAGCTCGCGCCTGAGCGCGGCCCTCGGCCGAGAGATTGCGCTGCGTCTCACAGCGGCCAAGCACATAGCCGGGCGGGTCACCCACACCCGGATCGGTCTGGGCATGACGCATCACGAGCACGACGCCCTTCGGCGCGGCGCCCCAGGTCGGCGCCGCCACCGTGGCAAGCAACATCAGCGCGCGGCGCGACAACATGACACGCATGCCGTCAAGCGTGCAGCAGTTTCTGTTCAGCCAGCGCCAGCGCTTCGGGCAACCCCGCCAGCACCAAGGTATCGCCGGCCTGGAGCTTGAGCTGCTCGTCGGGCTCGTGCACCGGCCCGCTGGCACGCCGCACCGACACCACCTGCACGCCCACCGCATGCAGCGCCTGATCGGCCAGCGCCTTGCCCAGGCAGGGCGCGGCCGCGGGCAGCGTGACGCTGGCCAGCCGCGCCTGCTGCAGCTCTTCCACCGTGTCGTCGTCGGCGCCGTGGAAATAGCCGCGCAGCAGGCTGTAGCGCGCATCGCGTGCATCGCGCGCGATGCGGATCACGCGGCGCATCGGCACGCCCACCAGCGCCAGCGTCTGGCTGGCCAGCATCAGCGAGCCTTCGATCGCTTCGGGCACGACCTCGGTGGCGCCGGCGGACTTGAGCTTGTCGAGGTCGGTGTCATCGACCGTGCGCACCACCACCGGCACCTGCGGCGCATGCGAACGCACCACCTGCAGGATCTTCAGCGCCGAGGGCGTGTCGTGATACGTCACCACCACCGCGCTGGCGCGCGCCAGGCCGGCGGCCATCAGGCTCTTCAGTCGTGCGGCGTCGCCGAAGACCACGCTCTGGCCGGCGGCGGCGGCCTGGCGCACGCGATCCGGGTCGAGATCGAGCGCCATGTACGGGATGCGCTCGTTGGACAAGAGCCGCGCCAGGTTCTGCCCGCTGCGGCCGTAGCCGCAGATGATGACGTGCGCTTCGGTGGCGATCGACTTCTTGGCGATCGTCGTCAGCGCCACCGACTGCATCATCCAGTCGGTGGCGGACAGGCGCGAGACGATGCGGTTGCTGTACATCACGATGAAGGGCGTGGCGATCATCGACAACACCATGCTCGCCAGCACCGGACTGACCCACTGCGGCGCCACCAGGCCACCTTCGGCGCCGAGCGTCAGCAGCACGAAGCCGAACTCGCCGGCCTGCGCCAGGTACAGGCCGGTGCGCAGCGCGACGCCGGGCTGCGCACCGAAGATGCGTGCCAGCAGCGCCACCAGCAGGAATTTGGCGAACACCGGCGCCAGCGTCAGCAACAGCACCAAGGCCCATTGATCGAGCACCGGCCGCCAGTCGAGCTTCATGCCGATGGTGATGAAGAACAGGCCGAGCAGCACGTCGTGGAAGGGCCGGATGTCGGTCTCGACCTGGTGCTTGTATTCGGTCTCTGCCACCAGCATGCCGGCGATGAAGGCGCCGAGCGCGAGCGACAGGCCGGCATGCTCGGTGATCCAGGCCAGCCCGAGCGTGACCAGCAGCAGGTTGAGGATGAAGAGCTCTTCGCTCTTGCGCCGCGCCACGATCGTCAGCCACCAGCGCATCGCCTGCTGACCGCCGGTGAGCAGCAGCGCCAGCAGCGCCACCGCCTTGAGCAGCGCCCAACCGAGCGTGGCCGCCATCGTGTCGCCGGGTTGACCCAGCGCCGGGATCAGCACCAGCAACGGCACGACGGCCAAGTCCTGGAACAGCAGCACGCCCATGACGCGCTTGCCGTGCTCGGTTTCGAGTTCGAGCCGATCGGCCATCAGCTTGACGACGATCGCGGTCGAGCTCATCGCGAACGCGCTGCCCAGCACCAGTGCGCCGGAAAAGCCCAGCTCCCACGGCCGCAGCGTGAAGGCGAACAGCCAGAGCAACAGCGCGTTGCCGAACAGCGCGCCGGCGATCGTCAACCCCACCTGCGTCAGGCCCAGGCCGAAGACGAGCGAGCGCATCGCCCGCAGCTTCGGCAGGTTGAACTCCAGGCCGATGACGAACATCAGGAAGACGACGCCGAACTCGGCCAGGTACTGCGTGGCGGCAGAGTCCTTGGTCAGTGCCAGCGCGTTGGGCCCGATCAGCACGCCGACGACGAGGTAGCCGAGCATCGGCGGCAGCTTCATCGAGCGGCACGCCACCACGCCGAGCACCGCGGCCACGAGATAGAGCAGAACGAGTTCGAGGGTGGTGGCCATCGGCGCCGATGCGCGAGGGTTGAGCTGAGGCCTTGTGCCTAGAATCCGCTCGTCAGTAGAACACGAGAAGACATGCCCGAAGCCTTCGCCTTCGACGCCGCGCGCGCGCTCGAACTCGCCGCACGCACGCTCGACATCGAAGCGCAGGCGCTGGTGGGCGTCAAGGCGCGGCTGTCGGAGAGCTTCACGCAGGCGGTGCAAACGATCCTCGCCTGCCGCGGCCGCGTCGTCGTGATGGGCATGGGCAAGAGCGGCCACGTTGGCCGCAAGATCGCGGCGACCTTGGCGTCCACCGGCACGCCGGCGATGTTCGTGCACCCGGCCGAAGCCGGCCACGGCGACCTCGGCATGGTGACCGCGTCGGACCTCGTGCTCGCGATCTCCAACTCGGGCGAAAGCGACGAGCTGAACGTGATCCTGCCGGTGTTGAAGCGCGCGCATGTTCCGCTGATCGCGATCACCGGCAAGCCGGGCTCGACGCTGGCGCAGCACGCCGACGTGGTGCTGCTGTCCACCGTCGAGCAGGAGGCCTGCCCCCTCAACCTGGCGCCGACCGCGAGCACGACGGCGCAGATGGCGCTCGGCGACGCGCTCGCGGTGGCGCTGCTGGATGCGCGCGGCTTCGAGGAGAACGACTTCGCGCGCTCGCATCCCGGCGGCGCGCTCGGCCGCAAGCTGCTGATCCATGTGCGCGACCTGATGCGCAGCGGCGACGCGGTGCCGCGCGTGGCTGCCGACGCGAGCTTCACGGCGATGCTGCGCGAGATGACCGGCAAAGGCCTGGGCTTCACCGCGATCGCCGCGGCCGACGGCACGGTCGAGGGCATCTTCACCGACGGCGACCTGCGCCGCCTGATCGAGCGCGGCGCCGATCTGCGCGCGTTGAGCGCGCGCGATGTCATGCACACCAGCCCGAAACGCATCCGCGCCGACGCACTCGCCGCCGAAGCCGCCGGCCTGATGGAGCAGCACCGCGTCACGAGCGTGCTGGTGGTCGACGACGCCGGCCAGCTCGTCGGCGCGCTCAACTCGAACGACCTGATGCGGGCGAAAGTCATCTAGGGAGTCGCGCGGGCCGCCCAGCCGGCGTCTGCAAACGTTGGTTCGCCCGAGCTGCTGCTCAAGGCCCAGGGCAAGAACCTCGGCCTGAAGGCTGCGATCTTCGACGTCGACGGCGTGCTCACCGACGGGCGCCTGTATATCGGCGAGCACGGCGAGCCTTTCAAGGCCTTTCACGTGCTCGATGGGCAGGGGCTCAAGCTGCTCGCACAGGGCGGCATCGAGCCGATCATCGTCACCGGCCGTGACTCGCTTGCAGTGCGTCGCCGTGTCGCCGACCTCGGCTTGCAGCACATGCGCTTCGGCGTCGCCGACAAGCTGGCCGCGGCCACCGAGCTGCTGCAGACCTTGTCGCTCGACTGGGCCGAGGTGGCGGTGATGGGCGACGACTGGCCTGACCTGCCGCTCTTCGCGCGCGCCGCCTTCGCCTGCGCGCCGCCGAACGCGCATGCCGAAGTGCGTGCCGCCGCGCACCACGTGACGAGCGCGCACGGCGGCGAAGGCGCGGCGCGCGAGTGCTGCGATCTGCTGTTGATGGCCTGCGGGCGCTACGTGTCGCTGCTGCAAGGCCATCTGACGACGCTCGACGCGAGATAGATGACAGCCCCAAGCTCGCTTTGCTCGCGTCCCCCGAGGGGAACTCAGGCCGCTTGGGGCGGCCCGGCGCTGGCCGTGATGACGACCCCAAGCTCGCTTCGCTCGCGCCCCCCGAGGGGAACTCAGGCCGCTTGGGGCGGCCCGGCGCTGGCCTGACACCGCCGTGGCAATCGACCTCGACAGCCTGCTGCAACCGCTGGACCCGCTGCCGGCCTCGGGCCCGCAGAACCCGCCGCCGCGGCCGAAGCAGCCGCTGGCGTGGCGCGTCGGCCAATTCGTCTCGGCCTACCTGCCGCTGATCCTGATGCTGTTGCTGGCGCTGGCGACCTGGTGGCTGGTGCGCAACACGCCGCGCCCGGACGAGCCGCGCGAAGTCGCACCGCCGCGCCACGAACCCGACTACACGATGAGCGGCTTCACGCTGCAGCGCTTCGCCGCCGACGGCGCCTTGCGCGTGCAAGTGCAGGGCACGCAGATGCGTCACTACCCCGACACCAACACGCTCGAGATCGACCAGGCGCAGATCCGCGCCATCGCCGCCGACGGCAGCGTCACCGTGGCCACGGCGCAGCGCGCGGTCAGCAACGGCGACGCGACCGAAGTGCAGTTGCAGGGCGGGGCGCGCGTGCTGCAAGAGGCCACCGCCAACGCTGCGGCGATAGAGTTCGAGAGCGAGTTCCTGCACGCCTTCCTCGCCACCGAGCGCGTCAAGTCGCACCTGCCGGTGCGAATCCGCCAGGGCACGAGCGACCTGCGCGTGGCCTCGATCGAGTACGACCACCTGGCGCGCACGGCCAAGCTCGGCGGCCCGTTGCGCGCGCAGTTCACCTTGCCGAAACGATGACCCCCCCGGAGCGCCTTCGGCGCACCCCCCAGGGCCGCGAAGAGGCCCTTGCCAGGCCCTCGGGGGCACCGCCAGCGGCCCGGCAGAGCCGGATCCGCGGCGGGCACTTGGATCCTGCGCGCGCATCATGAGCGCGCCGTTGATTTTCATCACCGGCGCATCGAGCGGCATCGGCCAGGCGCTGGCTGCGCACTATGCGCAGCAGGGCTGGCGCCTGGCGCTGGTGGCACGGCGCGTCGACGCGATGCAAGCCTGGGCGAAGGCGCAGGGGCTCGGGCCCGAGCGCTGCATTGCCTACGCCGCCGATGTGTCGCAGATCGACAGCATCGTCGCCGCCGGCCAGCGCTGCATCGAACAGCAGGGCCTGCCCGACGTGGTGATTGCCAACGCCGGCATCAGCGAAGGCATCGACACGGCCGTGCGCGCAGACCTCGACGTGCTGGCAGACACGCTGATGCTGAACAACGTCGGCATGGCCGCGACCTTTCATCCGCATCTGTCGGCGATGAAGGCACGCGGCGCGGGCACGCTGGTGGGCATTGCCAGCGTCGCTGCGATCCGCGGCCTGCCCGGCCACGGCGCGTACTGCGCGAGCAAGGCCGGCGTCGTCGCCTACTGCGAGAGCCTGCGCGGCGAGTGCCGCGGCAGCGGCGTGCGCGTGGTGACGATCGTGCCGGGTTATGTCGCCACGCCGCTGACGGCGGGCAACGCCTACGGCATGCCGTTCATGCTCCAGGCCGATGTGTTCGCCGCGCGCGCCGCCCGCGCGATCGCTGCCGGCGTCAGCTATCGCGTGATCCCGTGGCAGATGGGCGTCGTCGCCAAGCTCATGCGGCTGCTGCCCAACGCGCTGTTCGACAGGTTGTTCGCGGGCCGCGGGCGCAAGAAGCGGCGCGGCGAATAGGCAACAGCATGGGCTTGCGGCGCGCGCGCCTGCCCGCTACAGTGCGCGCCTTCTCAACGCCAGCGCTCGGCGCGGCAAGGAGGTTTCCGTGACGCAGAAGGACATCCTCGGTTAGCGGCTGAACGCCGCCCCTCGACGCAACCGCACGCGGTTGCGCCCTGCACTGTCACCGCGCGGCTTCTCGCCGTGCAAGGAACCCTCGAATGCATCCGATCTGGACGCTCTTGCGATGCGTCGCTGCTGCATCGCTGATCTTCTTTCTGGCCGCCTCGGCGGTGGCGCAAGCGCGAAATGGCGAGGGCCACAGCACGCAACCGCGCGCCGTGGAACTCGATGCCAACGAACGCATCGTGCTCGACGGCCGCCTCGACGAAACAGCCTGGCAGCGCGCGCCGCTGCACGAACGCTTCGTTCAGTACCTGCCGACCGACCGTCAAGCGCCGCCGACGGGCTACCGCACCACGGTGCAGGTGCTGGCCGAGCGCGACGCGCTGGTGATCGGCGTGCGCGCCTTCGACCCGCGACCCGACGAGATCCGCGCGCCATTGACGCGGCGCGATCAGGTCAAGCGCGACCAGGACTTCATCGCCGTGGTGATCGACGCCGTCGGCGATCGCCGCGCCGCGCAGTTCGTGCGTGTCAACGCGGCCGGCGTGCTCGCCGACGGCATGTACATCGCTGCCGGCGACAGCGAGGACTTCGCGCCCGACTTCGATGTCGATGCCGCCGCGGCGCGACTCGAAGACGGCTACAGCGTCGAAATCCGGCTGCCGTTCATCGCGTTGCGCTACCCGCTTGGCGCCGAACGTCCGCCCGAAGGCGCCGCAGCGCGGGCCGAAGGCCGAAGGCATCCTGCTGCCGATGGCGCACCGTGGCGCCTGATGGTCGCGCGCAGCGTGCCGCGCGCCTCGAGCACGTTGTTGCTGTCGGCGCCGCTGACCAAGGACGGCCTGTCGTTCATCGCGGAGCTGCAGACGATCGAAGGGCTCGATGCGGCCAGCGCGCGTGCGCGCGAGCAGAGCCACCTGACGTTGCGGCCCGAGTTGACGCTGCGCGCCACGCGTGATCGCGCCGACGGCGTGGCCGCGCAGCGCGAGAGCAAGGCGGCGCTCGGTGCCGAACTGAAGTGGCGGCCGCGTGCCGACTGGGTGCTCGACGCCACGCTCAACCCGGATTTCTCGCAGGTCGAGCTCGACGCACCGCAACTCGCCGGCAACACGCGCTTTGCGCTGTCGGTGCCGGAGAAGCGCCCGTTCTTTCTGGAGAGCACGGATGTCATCGATCTGCCGATCGGCGGCTTCTACTCACGCTCGGTGACCGATCCGCGTTATGGCCTGCGTGCCACCTGGCGCGCGCCGCGCGCCGATGCCACCGCGCTGACGCTGCGCGACGAGGGCGGCGGCCTGGTGCTGCGGCCGGGGCCGTTCGCAACGGCGGTGTTCGCGCAGGACGGTGCGTCGCAGGCCACGCTGTTGCGCGCGCGCAGGCACGACGGTGCGTTCAGCAGCGGCGTGTTGCTGTCCGATCGCGACTATGGCGAGCGTGGGCGCAACCGCGTCGCCGGCGCCGATGTTTATTGGTCGCCGTCGGCGCAGGACCAGCTGCGCGCACGCCTGCTCCGCTCGGACACCAGCGCAGGCTTCGATGCGCAGGGGCAGGCGCTGCGCACCGAGGGCGAGAACGGCCACTGGTTCGAGTTGCGCTGGAACCGGCGCAGCGAGCGCTGGATCGTCAACCTCGACATCGACGACATCTCGCCGCGCTTTCGCAACGACAACGGCTTCGTTGAGCAGGCCGGCGTGCAAAGCATCGAGGCCGAGTTGATCCGGCGTTGGGGCGAGACCGAGTTGGCCGGCTTGACTGCGCACGAGTTCGAGACCTATCTGTGGACCAAGCAGGTCGTCACGCGCAGCGACGCGGTGCTCGGCATCGGCGGCGGGCAGTACGTGGCGCGGCGTTTTCACCCCGGTATCTGGTTCGTCGGGCCGCTCAACAGCGAAGGCTGGGCGCAACTGCGCCTCGATGCCGAGCGTGCAGGCAGCGGCGGGCGACTGCATCCGACGCGCGGTGTTGCCGCGCAGATCGGCTTGAATCCGGCGCCGTGGTTCACGCGGCTGACCGCCGAAGTCAACATTGGCGAGCGCGTCGATGTGCAGGCCGATCGCCCCGGCCGCGGCGCCGACGGTTTCATCGAAGCCGTGCTGCGCGGCAGCGTCGGCGGCTTCGGTGTCGAGTCCGAGCAGAAGCTGCAGGCCGCCTACATCGATCGCGAAGGCCAGCGTGTGCTCACTGACAGCGCGGCGCGCTGGCTGGGCGTGCTGCACCTCACAGCGCGCGACTCGCTGCGCGTGGTCTGGCAGGCCGGGCGCTACCGCCGTGCAGCGGATGTCGCGGCCGCGGTGGCCGCAGCGCGCGAAGACACGCGCACCTTGTCGCTGGTGTTCCAGCACCGCGTCGGCCTGGGCCGCAATCTCAGCGTCGGCGCGACGCGCGCCACGGTCGAGCCGGGCGGCGTGCGCAAGGCCGAGATCTTCGTCAAAGCGGCTGTGGTGCTGTGATCCCCCGCGGGGGACGGCCGGCTTCGGCCGGCCTTCGGGCGCTCAGAAACGAAACAGGGCGCCGCAGCGCCCTGTTATCTGTTGGCCGAAATTGGCCGAAGGCGTCAGTAGCCCTGACCGCGACCACCGCCGCTGCCACCACCGCCGCCGTAGCCGCCGCCACCGCCGCTGCGGCCACCGCCGCCACCGCCGTAGCCGCCGCCACCACCACCGCCGCTGCGGCCACCGCCGCCACCGCCGTAAGGGCTGCGGCCACCGCCACCGCCACCACCGCCGTAGCCGCCGCCACCACCACCGCCATAGCCGCCACCGCCGCCGCCACTGCGGCCGCCGCCACCACCGAAGCCACCCGGACGCTCCTCGCGCGGACGGGCTTCGTTGACCACCAGCGGACGGCCTTCGAGCGGTTGCCCGTTCATGCCGTTGATGGCGGCTTGCGCCTCCGCGTCATTGCCCATCTCGACGAAGCCGAAGCCCTTCGAGCGGCCGGTTTCGCGGTCCATCATGACCTTGGCCGAGGTCACGGTTCCGAATTGCCCGAAGGCCGATTGCAGCGACTCGTCGCGCACGCTGTAGGCAAGGTTGCCCACATATAGCTTGTTGCCCATTCGGCAAGCTCCTTAACTAAACACAAAAATACCTAAGTGGAGCTTTGAGCCGGGCTCGAACAGATCAAGCAAAGGCGCCGCCTCCAGACAGGGAAAGGAGATTATTCAGGAATGGCAAGCCCGCGTGCGCATGGGGTCGCAAAAATGTTGTTTTCTGTCCCGACGCAAGCCTGGCCCAAAGCTAGGGTTGACCCGTAGCATCGCCCCCGCTATATGCGCATCGCCAGTCTCGTCCCCAGCCTGACCGAACTGCTGTTCGCCCTCGGCTTGGGGCCGCGGGTGGTGGCGCGTACCGGCTTCTGCATTCATCCGGCGCAGGGCGTGGCCACGGTGCCCAAGGTCGGCGGCACCAAGGACGTGAATCTCGACAAGCTGCGCCGGCTGGCGCCGACGCATGTGCTCGTCAACATCGACGAGAACCGGGCCGAGACCGCGCAGGCGCTGCGCGAGTTCGTGCCGCAGGTGATCGTGACGCACCCGTGCGCGCCGCAGGATGTCGTTGCCTTGATCGCGCAGATCGCCGATGCCTTCGACGACGTGCCGGGCGTGGCGGAAAACGCGGCCGCGCTGCGCGCTGGGTTGCAGCGCGAACTGGCTGCGACGCAACCCGGCCGCGATGTGCCCGTGCTCTACCTGATCTGGCGCGAGCCGTGGATGACGGTGGCGCGCGACACCTACATCGCGCGGCTGCTTGCCCACGTCGGCTGGCGCACGCTGCCCGCGGTCGACGGCGGCGCGCACGGTGCAGCACGCTACCCGCGCGTTGATGCAGACGAGCCCTGGCTGCACGACGTGCGCGAAGTGCTGCTGTCGAGCGAGCCGTATGCCTTCGCGGCCGCCCATGTCGCACAGGCGCAGGCGCTGTGTCCGCAGGCGCGCGTGCGCCTGGTCGATGGCGAGTTGCTGTCGTGGTACGGGCCGCGCACGGCGGCGGGCCTGCGCTACCTGCGCACCCTGGCGGCCAACCCGTAGCATCGGCTCATGGACTTGCTCAAGCCGCTGATCGCGCTGCTCGCCATCGTCAACCCGATCGGCGCGGTGCCCTTCTTCATCGCCTTCACGCAGAGCCTGTCGCGTGCGCAGCGGCAGCGCACGCTGAGCGTGGCGTCGTTCTCGGCCTTCGTCGTCATCGCCGTCAGCGCGCTCGCCGGCTTGAAGATCATCGAATTCTTCGGCATCAGCATCGCCTCGTTCCAGGTCGGCGGCGGCACGCTGCTGTTGATCAGCTCGCTGCAGATGCTCAATGCGCAACCGGGCGAGGCCCGGCCGACCGACGTCGACGAGGGCAACCAGAAGGTCGATGCCGGCGCGTCGATCGCCATCGTGCCGCTGACGATTCCGCTGCTCACAGGCCCGGCGACGATCTCGACGATGGTGATCTACGCCGAGAAGACGCGCCACATCTGGGAACTGGCGGTGCTGGTGGGCTACGGCGTGGTCATCGGCCTGGCCACCTACGCGACCTTCAGCGCATCGGGCCGCATCGCCAAAGTGCTGGGCCGCACCGGCATCAACGTCATGACCCGGCTGATGGGCCTGATCCTCGCGGCGATGGCGGTCGAGTTGCTGGCCGACGGCTTGACCAAGCTGTTTCCGGTGCTCGGGTCGCAGTTGACGCGCTGACGAGGCGCGCGAGGACTTCACGCAGGCTTCATCGGCCGCTCACGGCGCGCGGCAACAGTCGGGCTTCAACAGCGGGAGCCTGTGATGCCGAGAATGCCCCTCTTCGCCAAGGCTGTGTCCCTGGCGGCCGTCGTCGTCGTGCTGCTGATCGCCCTGGCGCGCGTCGGCTTTCTGGTCGATGAGCGGCGCGCCTACCAGCACCAGGCCGAAGCCAGCGTGAGCCAGAGCCTGGCCGATCCGCAGGTGATGCTCGGCCCCTTCGTGCGCCGCCAATGCGTCGAGCAATGGGACGTCATCAGCCAGAAGGACGGCGCGCGCCTGGTGCAGACGCAGGAGCGGCGCTTCGCGCTCACGGCGGTGCCGGCGCGGCTCGCAGTCAGCGGCGAGCTGACGATGCAGCCGCGCTTTCGCGGCCTGTTCAAGGTCAACACCTACACCGGCCGTCTCGCGATCACGGCCGACTGGCCGCAAGCCACGGCGATGAGCGCGGTGCGCGAGCAGGCGTCGTCGCGCCTGAAGTGCGATGCACCGACCTTGTCGCTGGCGATGGCCGACGCGCGCGGCATCCGCAGCGCTGCGCTCACGTTGAACGGTGCGGCGCGCGCGCTCGAAGCGGGCACGCGGCACGACAGAAACCCCAATGGCTTTCACGCGCCGCTGACGGGCGAGTGGCAAGAGAGCGAGCAGGCGCTGCCGCCGCTTTCGGCGCGGCTCGAACTGGACATCGTCGGCACCGGCCAATGGGCGCTGGTGCCAGCGGCCGGCCAGACCGAAGTGGCACTGCGCGCCGACTGGCCGCATCCGTCGTTCGGTGGGCGCTTCCTGCCGGCCGAGCACCGCGTCGAAGCGCGCAACTTCAATGCGACCTGGCGCGTCTCGGGCTTGGCCACCGACGCCGCCGTCGCACTGGCGCAAGGCAAGTCGTTGTGTGGCAGCGCCAACCAGGCAGGCGCGCATGGCTGCCTCGACACGCTGTCGGTGGCCTTCATCGATCCGGTCAACGTCTACGTGCTGAGCGACCGCGCCATCAAGTACGGCCTGCTCTTCATCGTGCTCACGCTCTCGGCGGTGGCGCTGATGGAAGCGGTGGCGGCGCGGCCGGTGCATCCGGTGCAGTACCTGCTTGTCGGCGCCGCGCTCGTGGTGTTCTTCATGCTGCTGCTGAGCTTGTCGGAGCACATCGCTTTCGCCCAGGCCTATGCCATTGCCGCAGCCGCTTGCGTGACGCTGCTCGGCTACTACGCCGCCCACATGCTCGGCCACTGGCGCCGCGGGGCGATGTTCGGCGGCGGCACCGCCGTGCTCTACGGTGCGATGTACGCACTGCTGCAGCTCGAGCAGACGGCGCTCGTCATCGGCTCGCTGCTGCTCTTTGCCGCGCTCGCCTTGGTGATGATCGTGACGCGCCGCGTCGATTGGTATGCGTTGTTTGCGCGCATGCGCACGACAGCGCCGGCCCAGCCGCTGCCGGCATGAAGGCGGCTGCGACGCGCGGCTATGCTGCGCGGCGACGCAGCGCGGGGCGCTGCGCGGAAAGGCCCACATGCCCATCGTCACCATCCGCATCGCGCGGCGCGAAACACCCACCAGCCGCGAACAGAAGAACGCGCTGATCGCCGGTGCCACGCGCCTGCTGGTCGAGACGCTGGGCAAGCGTGCCGAGGACGTGACGGTGCTGATCGAAGAGATCGACGCCGACAACTGGGGCCAGGGCGGCGTCTCGGCGACGGCGCTGCGGCAGCAGCGGGCTGCGTCGCAGCAGTGAGCGCGAATGGCCGCTCCAAAGCGCTCACGCCCCGGAGCGCGCAGCGCGAAGGTTGCCTCATGTGCGCCGCACGGCCGCTCCGAAGGCGCTCGCTCCCCAGGGACGCGAAGCGGCCCCTTGCGGTGCCTTGGGGGGCGGGCCGCAGGCCCTTGGGGGCCCATTGACCACCTGGGACTACATCGTCGTCGGCGCCGGCAGCGCCGGCTGCCTGCTCGCCAATCGCCTCTCGGCCGATCCGAAGAAGCGGGTGCTGCTGCTCGAAGCCGGCGGCCGCGATGACTACGCCTGGATCCACATCCCGGTCGGCTACCTGTACTGCATCGGCAACCCGCGCACCGACTGGCTCTACCAGACCGAGCCCGACGCCGGCCTGAACGGTCGCGTGCTGCGCTATCCGCGCGGCAAGGTGCTCGGCGGATCGTCGTCGATCAACGGCATGATCTACATGCGCGGCCAGGCGCGCGACTACGACGGCTGGGCCGCGTTCGTCGGCGACGACGCCTGGCGCTGGGACGCCTGCCTGCCTTTCTTCAAGCAGCATGAAGACCATTGGCGCGGCGCCGGTGCCTCGCACGAAGATCGGGACTACGCCGTGTTCCACGGCGTGGGCGGCGAGTGGCGCGTCGAGCGGCAGCGTCTGTCGTGGGCGCTGCTCGACGCCTTCGCGCTTGCCGCGCAGCAGGCCGGCATCCCCGCGAGCGACGACTTCAATCGCGGCAACAACGAAGGCGTCGGCTACTTCGAAGTCAACCAGAAGCGCGGCGTGCGCTGGAACGCGAGCAAGGCCTTCCTGCGGCCGGTGGCGCAGCGGCGCAACCTCGAAGTGCGCAGCGGCGCGATGGTCACGCGCCTCTTGCTGGAAGACGACGCGACGCAGGGCCTGCGCGCTGCCGCTGTCGAGGTGCGCACGCGTGAGGGCGTGCAAACGCTGGGCGCCGCGCGCGCCGTGGTCATGGCCGCCGGCGCCATCGGCACGCCCCAGCTGCTGCAATGCTCGGGCATCGGGCCCGGGCCGCTGCTGCATGAACACGGCATCGCCGTGCAGCACGACCTGAGGGGCGTCGGCGCGAACCTGCAGGACCATTTGCAGATCCGCGCGGTATTCGGCGTCGAGGGCGTTCCCACGCTCAATGTGCTGGCATCGACGTGGTGGGGCAAGGCGCGCATCGCGCTGCAGTACGCCTTGACGCAAAGCGGGCCGATGAGCATGGCGCCGTCGCAGCTCGGTGCGTTTGCGCGCTCGTCGCCCGAGCGGCCGTGGCCCGATCTCGAATACCACGTGCAGCCGCTGTCGCTCGATGCTTTCGGCGAGCCGCTTCATGCCTATCCGGCGTTCACGGCGAGCGTGTGCAACCTCAACCCGAGGTCGCGCGGCAGTGTGCGCATCCGTTCGCCGAGTGCGGACGATGCGCCGCGCATCGCGCCCAACTACCTGAGCACCGACGAAGACCGGCTCGTCGCGGCGCGCTCGCTGCGCCTGACGCGGCACATCGTCGCGCAACCCGCACTCGCGAAGTACCGGCCGCGCGAGCTCAAGCCCGGCGTGCAGTTCGACAGCGACGAAGCCTTGTCGCGCCTGGCCGGCGACATCGGTACCACGATTTTCCATCCGGTGGGCACCTGCCGCATGGGCCGCGACGACGATCCGCAGGCAGTGCTCGACGCGCGCCTGCGCCTGCGCGGCGTGCGCGGCCTGGTGGTGGCCGACGCCAGCGCCATGCCCACGATCACGAGCGGCAACACCAACGCGCCGACTTTGATGATCGCCGAACGCGCGGCACGCTGGCTGGCGGAGGCGATGAACGACGCGAACTTGTAAGACCTGACGATGGGTTTGCGCGCGTGCCGTGCCTAGACTGACCCGATGGTCGAATCTGCCGAGCCGGCCGCTGGCAAGGCAAAACAACAACGGGACAGCGGCCCCACCGACAGATCGCCCGCGCCTGGCCGCGAGCTGCGATCGCTCGTGGCCGCGGCCGCTGCGATCGTGCTCCTCGCGGGAGTCTCGGTCGCGTTGGCCTGGCGTGGGGTCGCCAGCGGCTCCTGGCCGGCGCTGGTCGGCGTTGCCGCAGCGCTGCTGCTCGGCCTCGCGGCGCTGCTGGTGTTGGCGCGCCAGTGGCGGCGTTCGCGCGCCGACGCGCGCGCGCTGGCGGGCTTTGCCGAGCATCTGCGCGAGGGCGATGTCTCGGCCGCGCTGCGAGCGGTGCGCGCCGATTCGGCCTCGGCGTTCTCGATCTGGAGCGTGCACAGCGGCGCCGGCTTGCGCGAGGCCCGACGCGCGGCGTCGCCGCAGACCTCGCCGCCCTCGCGCTTCGACCAGAACGCGCGCGATGTCGAGGTTGCGCTCGGCGAGCGCGAGCGCCGCTGGCAGGCCCGCATGCGCCTGTCGGCCGACTGGCATTGGGAGACCGACCGCGAGCTGAAGATCAGCTGGGTCTCGCAGGACCTGGCCTCGCTGGTCAAGCTCGGCGTGCAGCCCGCCGATCTGATCGGCCACCGCCTCGATGCAGTGCCGGCCTTCGAGCCGCCCGAAGGCGGCTGGCAGCCGCTGTTGGAGCGTGTCGCGCAGCGCCGTACGCTGCGCGACGTGATGCTCGAAGTGCGCCGCCGCAACCTCTCGCCGGTGTGGGTGGCGCTGACGGCGCGTGCGCACTTCGACGACTTCGGCGAGTTCACCGGCTACGAAGGCGTTGGCCGCGATGTCACCGAAGCGCGCATCGCCCACCTGCGCCTGGCCGAGAGCGAACGCCGCCACGCCATGATGGCCGAGCTCGCCGCCGACTGGTACTGGCAGACCGACGCCGAGAACCGCACCGTCGAGATCGGCCCGGTGGCGCGGCAGCTCGTCGGCATGCGCATCGACCAAGTGCTCGGCCACAGACGCTGGGAGTCCTTTGCCGACGGCGCGAGCGAAGCCGAGTGGGCCGCCCACCGCGACGATTTGCAGGCGCGCCGGCCCTTTCGCGGCTTCGAGTACGCGCTGCGTCAGGGCGGCAGGGTGATGCGCTGGGTTTCGATCAGCGGCGTGCCTCGCTTCGATGCGAAGCAGCAGTTCATCGGCTACCACGGCGTCGGCCGCGACATCACGCTGAAGAAGCGCGCCGAGCGCCTGCTGCTGACGCGCAATGAACAGCTCGAACGCCAGGTGGCGCTGCGCACCGCCGAGCTCGAGCAGACGAACCGCGATCTCGAAGCCTTCGCGCGCCAGCTCGCGCACGAACTGCGCACGCCGATCAGCCAGGTGGTGGGTCTGACCGACCTGATGAAGAGCACCGCCTGGGAGCGCCTGGCGGACAACGAGCGCGAGTGGCTGCGCCTGGCCGGGCAATCGGCGCGCGAGATGTCGCATACCGTGACGGCGCTGCTCGAGCTGGCGCGTTCGACCTCGACCGCGCTGTTGCTCGAGCCGGTGGATTTGTCGGCGCTGGCCGAGAGCGTGATCGCCGAGCTGCCCTGGGTCGAGCGCGTGACGCCCGTGCAGTGGCAGGTGCATCCGGGGCTCGTCGCCCATTGCAGCGCGCCGCTGGCGCGCGTGGTGCTCACCAACCTGCTGGGCAACGCCGCCAAGTTCACGCGCGACGAGCGCGAGCCGCGCGTCGTCTTCGAGCGCGACGCGGCCGACGAAAGCGCGTTCGCGGTGCAGGACAACGGCGCCGGCTTTGACGATGCCAGGGCCGCGAGCCTGTTCCAACCCTTCGTGCGCCTGCACCGCCACGAGCAGTTCCAGGGCACGGGGCTGGGCCTGTCGATCGTGCGCCGCATCGTCGAGCGCCACGGCGGCAGCATCCGCGCGCAGTCGCAACCGGGCCAGGGTGCGCGCTTCGTCTTTCGGTTCACGTCGGCGCGCGCTGCGGCGGCCGGGTCGGAGATGGACAACAGCGCGGCGGCTTGATCGACTGACAGCCCCCAGCGCGCTGCGCTCGCGTCCCCCGAGGGGGGCGTGGCCGCTTGGGAGCGGCCTGGCGCGGCTTGATTGCCGACCCCAGCTCGCTGCGCGGCGAGAATCGCACGCATGCCCGATGCCATGCTCGCCGCCGCCCCCGAGTTGTTGATCGTGGCGGCGGCGGCGGCGCTGGCCGGCTTCGTCGATGCCATCGTCGGCGGCGGTGGCCTGGTGCTGGTGCCGGCGCTGTTCGCGGTGTTCCCGAACGCGCCGCCGGCGACGCTGTTGGGCAGCAACAAGGGCGGCGCGGTCTGGGGCACGGCGTGGGCGGCGCTGCAGTTCTCGCGGCGCGTGCAGTTGCGCTGGGGCGCGCTGCTGCCGGCGTTGGCCGCGGCGCTGCTCGGCAGCTTCGGCGGCGCCTGGGCAGTGACGCTGGTCAGCGCCGACGGCCTGAAGCGCGCGCTCCCCTTCGTGCTCGGTGCGGTGCTGATCTACACGCTGCTGCGCAAGGAGCTCGGTCGGCATCACACACCGCGTTTTCACGGCGCGCGTGAAGCGCTGCTGGCTTCGGCCATCGGTGCGGCCATCGGCTTTTACGACGGCTTCTTCGGCCCCGGCACCGGCAGCTTCTTCGTCTTCCTGTTCGTGCGCGCGCTCGGCTACGACTTCCTGCATGCCAGCGCCAGCGCCAAGGTGCTGAACACGGCGACCAACGCTGCGGCGCTGGTGCTGTTCGCGTGGAAGGGTCATGTCTGGTGGCACCTCGCACTCGTCATCGCGCTGGCCAACGTCGCCGGCAGCTTGGCCGGCACGCGTCTGGCCCTGAAGCATGGTGCGGGTTTCGTGCGCGGCGTCTTCATCGCGGTGGTGGCCGCGCTGATTGCCAAGACCGCTTACGACGCCTTCGTGCGTGGCGGTTAGAGTGGTGGCGGGAGACAAGACGCAGTGAACAAGCGAGAGTTCATCAACGTGCTCGGCGCGGCGGCCGCCGCCGGTTTCGCGCTGGGGCGCAGCGGCCGCGCGCACGCCGCCTCGCCCTACGAGCTGCCGCTGGCGTTCAAGCGCAGCGACAGTGCCAGCCTGCTGCACATGACCGACTGCCATGCGCAGTTGCTGCCGAGCTACTTCCGCGAGCCCAGCGTCAACCTCGGCATCGGCCCGATGCGCGGCAAGGCGCCGCACCTGGTGGGCAACGCGCTATTGCGCGAGGCGCGGCTGGCACCCGGCACGCCCGAGGCCTATGCCTTCACGCATCTGGATTTCGAGCGCGCGGCGCAACGCTACGGCAAGGTCGGCGGTTTTGCTCACCTGGCCACGCTGGTCAAGCGCTTGAAGGCGTCGCGCCCCGGTGCGCTGCTGCTTGACGGCGGCGACACCTGGCAAGGCTCGGCCACGGCGCTGTGGACGCGCGGCCAGGACATGGTCGAGGCCGCCAAGCAGCTCGGCGTGGATCTGATGACGGGGCACTGGGAGTTCACGCTCGGCGCCGAGCGCGTCAAGGAAGTGATCGACAAGGAGTTCGCGCCGGCCGGCATCGAGTTCCTGGCGCAGAACGTTCGCACCAACGACTTCAACGACGAGGTCTTCAAGCCGTATGCGATGCGCACGATCAACGGCCATGCGGTGGCGGTGATCGGCCAGGCGTTTCCGTACACGCCGATCGCCAATCCGCGCTACTTCACGCCGGAGTGGAGCTTCGGCATCCGCGACGCGGAGATGCAGAAGGTGGTCGATGCGGCGCGCGCCAAGGGCGCCGCGGCCGTGGTGCTGCTCAGCCACAACGGCATGGACGTTGATCTGAAGCTGGCGACGCGGGTGGCCGGCATCGACGCCATCCTCGGCGGCCACACCCACGACGGCATGCCGCAGCCGGCGCGGGTGAAGAACGGCACGTGGCAGACGCTGGTCACCAACGCCGGCAGCAACGGCAAGTTCCTCGGCGTGCTCGACCTGCAGTTCAAGGCCAAGCGCGTCGCCGACCTGCGCTACACGCTGCTGCCGGTGTTCTCGCAACTGCTGCCTGCTGATCGCGAGATGGCCGCGCTGATCGCCAAGCTGCGCGCGCCGCACGAGGCGCAGTTGAACGAGGTGCTGGCCACGACCGACGGCACGCTTTACCGTCGCGGCAACTTCAACGGCAGCTGGGATCAGCTGCTGCTCGACGCGCTGATGGCCACGCAGGACGCGCCGATCGCGTTTTCGCCGGGGTTTCGCTGGGGCACGAGCCTGCTGCCGGGTGCGGCGATCACGCGCGAGCACCTGATGGACCAGACGGCGACGACGTATTCGTACGCCACGCTCAACGAGATCAGCGGCGCGCAGATCAAGACCATCCTCGAAGACGTGGCCGACAACCTCTTCAACCCCGACCCCTACTACCAGCAGGGCGGCGACATGGTGCGCGTCGGCGGGATGACGTACGCGATCGACCCGGCCGCCGCGATCGGCGCGCGCATCAGCGATCTGCGTCTCTCGGGCCAGCCGCTGGAAGCCGACAAGCTCTACAAGGTCGCCGGCTGGGCGCCGGTGGCCGAGGGCGCGCGCACGTCCGGGCTGAAGCCGGTGTGGGAACTTGTCGAGCCGTGGCTGAAGTCGCAGAAGGTGATCAAGCCGCGAGCGCTCGATGCGCCGCGGCTGATCGGTGTGAGCGGCAACCCGGGGCTGGCATAGAACACGCGCCTAGAGCCGTCGCTCCAGGCGCTCTTGGGAAAGCCCGCTGGCGCGGCGCGCTCGCATGCGGCTAGGCTCGCGCCACATTCGAATCCACGCGGAGACTTGCCCATGACCACCGTCGCCCCCGACGCGCTCGCGCTGCAGCGCCTGTACCACTGGGAAAAGAGCTCGCCGAACAAGCTGCTCTTCACCCAGCCCTATGAAGGCGCGGCCAAGGGCACGGGCCAGGTGCGCACCTGGACCTGGCAGCAGGCGATGGACGAGACGCGCCGCATGGCAGCGCACCTGAAGAGCCTGAACCTGCCCAAGGGCACCCACATCGCGCTGATCTCGAAGAACACCGCGCACTGGCTGATGACCGACTGGGCGATCTGGATGGCCGGCCATGTCTCGGTGCCGCTGTACCCGACGCTCGCGGCCGAGACCATCCGCCAGATCCTCGAACACAGCGAGAGCAAGCTCTTGTTCGTCGGCAAGCTCGACGGCTGGGACGGCATGAAGGCCGGCGTGCCCAAGGGCCTGGCCTGCATCACGCACCCGCTGGCGCCGACCAATGCCGTGCCCGGCGCGCCGGCGTGGGACGACATCGTCGCCAAGACCGCGCCGATGAGCGACAGCCCCGTGCGCCCGGCCGACGAGATGTGCACGATCATGTACACCTCGGGCACCACCGGCATGCCCAAGGGCGTGATGCACAGCTTCGGTACCTTTGCCTGGGGCGTCACCTCGGGCCTGAAGCGCATCACCAGCCTGAACGCCCAGGGGCGCATGCTGTCGTATTTGCCGCTCTCCCACATCGCCGAACGCACGTTGGTCGAACATGGCCTGATGGCCACCGGCATGCAGGTCTTCTTCGCCGAGTCGCTCGACACCTTCACCTTCGATCTGCAGCGTGCGCTGCCCACCGTGTTCTTCTCGGTGCCGCGCCTGTGGGTCAAGTTCCAGCAGGGCATCAACGCCAAGATGCCGCCTAAAAAGCTCGACCGCTTGCTCGGCATCCCGATCATCGGCGGCCTGGTGCGCAAGAAGATCTTGAAGGCCTTGGGCCTGAACCAATGCACCTTCGCCGCCGGCGGCGCCGCGCCGATGCCGCCGGACCTGCTGCGCTGGTACAACAAGCTCGGCCTCGATCTGGTCGAGGTCTACGGCATGACGGAAAACTGCGGCATCTCGCATGCCACGCTGCCCGGCAAGCAACGCCCCGGCACGGTCGGCCTGCCTTACGACGGCGTGCAGTGCCGCATGGATCCGAGCAACGGCGAAATCCAGATGAAGGCCGGCTGCCTGATGCTCGGCTACTACAAGGAGCCCGAGCAGACCAAGGCTGCGTTCACGCAAGACGGCTGGTTGAAGACCGGTGACAAGGGCGCGCTCGACGCCGAAGGCAACCTGCGCATCACCGGCCGCGTGAAAGACCTGTTCAAGACCAGCAAGGGCAAGTACGTCGCGCCGGCGCCGATCGAAGACCGCCTCGTCATGCACTCCTACATCGAGGCCTGCGCCGTCACCGGCGCCAATCTCGGCCAGCCGCTGGGCATCGCGATGCTGAACCTCGACGGCATCACGCGCGCCAAGAGCGCCGAGGGCCGCAAGGAGATCGAGTCGTCGCTGTCGGAGCACTTGAAGACCATCAACGACAAGCTCGACCCGCACGAGCAACTCGACTGCGTGGTCGTCGTCACCGAGCCGTGGAGCGTGGACAACGGCTTCATCACGCCGACCTTCAAGGTCAAGAGGAACCGGATCGAGGAGGTCTATGGGCCGAACTACGAGAGCTGGGTGGGGTCGCGCAAGAAGGTGATCTGGCAGCAAGGGTGAGGCTCGAACCTGGAGTGGCTGCGTGAGACAGATGTTGAGCGGCCGGCCGCCTGGATGGACGGCGAGGCGTTCGCGGTCGCCGGCTTCTACGCCGGCACGGACATCGCCTGAGGCGGCGCGTCTCCCACTTCAGCCGGACTGAAGCTCTTCGCGCAGCACCTTGCGCAGCAGGCTCTCTGTCAGCGGGCGATCGACTGCGCGTTTGCGTTTGCTCAACGAGGCCGCTTCGCGCAGAGCGGCATTGATCAGCGTCTGGTAGCCGGCGCCTTGGCTCTCGGCCAGCGCACGGAAGTGCTCGATCAAATCGTCGTCCAGCATGATCGTGATGCGGGTCTTGCCCGGCGACGCGATGACGGCGCCGCGCTTGCCCTTCGAGAAGTCGTATTCCTTACGCATGGTGGTAGTGCTCCGCTTCGCCGCGACTGGCCTTGCGCGCGGAGATCAGCCGGACGCTGTCGCCGCGCGGTGTGTGGACGCATACGTGCAAATCGCAGGTCAGGTGCGGCCAGCCAGCGCTGACATCAATCCAGCGTCACCTCGCTCCTCACAGCCCCCGCCCGATCCGCCTTGGCAGTGAGCATCAGACGCGTGCCCTTCGGCGCCTTCACCACCCACTCCGCCACCGCGCGATCGGCGGTGACCTCGCGTGAGGGCAGGAAAGCCTGCTGGCTGGTCTTCGGCGCGTGCCCTTCCAGTTGCGGGCCTTCGAAGCGCGGCTTGCCGTAGATCAGCGACACGTCCGGATGTTCGGGCAGGTGGATCTCGAACATCACGCCGCGGACCACCTTGCGTTCGAGCGCGAGTTGCGTCACGTAGGCCGGCAGCCAGCCGCTGTTGGCCACCGCGAAGCGGATGCGCCAGCTGCCGTCGCCGAGGGCGCGCACTTCGGTGCGCAGAGGCTCCAGCTTCGGCAGCGCCAGTGCGATCTGCGTCATCCATTGCGGGAAGCGCGCGGCCTCGCGCTCGCGCAGGTGCGGCGGCGGGTTGCGCCAGAAGTTCATCTTGTCCCAGCCGCCGATCTCGATCGCGCCGAGCTGCGGATGCTTGAACGCCTTCCAATCGACATAGGCCTGGCGCTGGCAATGCTTGTCGCTCCAGGCCAGCAGCTTCAAGTCATCCTCGACCGGGTGCTCGCGGTACCAGTCGATCCACTTGTAGTCGGTGATGCCGGCCTCCTTGTTCGGCGACCACAGCTCGACCACCCAGAACAGCGCACCCAGGTGCTCGTAGACCCAGTCCTGCGTGCCGGTGACGACTTCCTTGGGGTGGTACCTGAACTCGTGCCAGATGCTGATGCAGGGGTAGCCGGTGAGCTTTTCGCCGAGCGCCGAGAAGCGCTTGACGCGCCACAGGTCCTCGGGCGTCATGTCGTCGTCGCTCTTGGTGCCCATCGGCCGCAGGATCACGCCGCTGTGCGTGTGGTAGCTGATGGCCGCGCCGATGTTCGGATGCCTGACGATGAATTCCACCATCGCCCGCACCTCGGGCTCGCTCGTCGGGTACGGGCCGGCGCCGAGCTGCTCGTGCTCGCCGCGCCAGTTGGCCGGGAAGTTGCGGTTCAGGTCGAGCCCTTCGGCGTCGCGGTTGACCTTCACCGTGAGCCCGTCCCAGTTCTTCAGCAGGCCCTCGGGCATCAGCCGGAAGTACTCGCCGCCGAACTCGCCGGGCTCGCGCGCGACCATCAGGCGCGGCTCCTGCGGATGCTTCTTGTAGGCGCCGTGCGGGTCGGGGATGCGCATCGTCAGCATGCGGCCGTCGCCGTCGACGTCTTCCATCGTCAGGCCCTCGACCGGCGCTTCGTCGAAGGGGTAGCGCCGCGTCGATGAGCGGATGTGGCGCGGCTTGTCGGCCAGGGCCAGCTCGGCGCCGTCGGGGTTCAGGCGCGGGCACAGGTAGAGCACGCGCGTGTCGAGCAACTGCGTGATGTCGCGGTCGTCGCCGAACTTCACCACCAGCTGGTGCAGGTAATACAGCACCGTGGTGCTGGCCGTGAGCTCGGCGGCGTGGATGTTGCCGTCGGCCCAGAACGCGGGCTTGTCCTCGGCGTCGCCGGTGGAGAAGTTGGTGACGGTCGCGACCCAGATGTCGCGCCCCTCGTGGCTCTTGCCGATCGACTCGACGCGCACCAGCCCGGGCGCCGCGGCGGCGTAGTCGTGCAGCAGTTGCGAGAGTTCTTCGTAGCGGTAGAAGGTGTCGAAGCGCGGAACGGGCAGTGCGGACATGACGGGCGCGGCCAAGTGAAAAAGGGCCGGGCAAGCATAGCCCGGCCTCGATCCTGCCTCGACCCCCGCTCAGGGGAAGACGAAATGCGGGCTGGCGCTCAGGCCGCGAAGCGCCCGCCGACGAACACGCGCACCTCGCCCGGCCCCATCCCAGTCCAGCGCTCGTTGGCCGTCATCGGCTCGGTGGCGATCGCCGCGACGCGGTCGTCGGGCGTGGTGTGCGCGGCGAAGTCGATCCTCACGTCGTCGTCGGCGAGTTGTGCGTGGCCGAACGGATGGGCGCGCTCGATCCAGTGCAGCCGGGTGCTGCAGTGCGCCCACAGCGCCTGGCCGTTGGACAGCAACAGGTTGAAGTTGCCATGCGCCGCCGGCTGCGGCAGCAGTTCGCGCAGCGTCAGCGTCAGCTCGTCGATCGTCGGCACCGCGGCGTGCGACTTGGCCAGTTCCTGCATCAACCAGCAGAAGGCGCGCTCGCTGTCGGTGTCGCCGACGGGCTTGAAGGCGGCGTGCAGGCGCGGCCGAAAGTCCTTCAAGTCGCCGTTGTGCGCGAACACCCAGTAGCGGCCCCACAGCTCGCGCACGAAGGGGTGCGTGTTCTCCAGCGCGACGCGGCCCTGCGTCGCCTTGCGGATGTGGGCGATGACGTTGTCGCTCTTGATGGGATAGCGCCGCACGAGTTGCGCCACCGGCGACTCGCGCGCGCTGTGGTGATCGACGAAGGTGCGCAGGCCACGGTCTTCGAAGAAGGCGATGCCGAAGCCGTCCTTGTGTTCGTCGGCGCGGCGTGCCAATCCGTCGAAGCTGAACATCACGTCGGTCGGGACGTTGGCGTTCATGCCCAGCAGTTGGCACATGGCTTGTTCAGTGCGCGCGGCAGGTCGTCATCAGGGGATCGGGACGAACAGACGAATGATGCCGCGCAGCGAAACCAGATTGCCCGGGTTGCCCTTTTCCTCCAGCACCGCGCTCATGCGGCGCAGCACGCGCGGGCTCTTGCGGGCGCGAGCGATCACGAGGTTGGCCAGCCAGGGTTGCTCGTTGACGTTGTTGGCGCGCTCGTACAGATCGAAGCGCGGCTTGAGTTCGAGCAGCTCGGCCTCGTAGCGCGCGCGTGCCTGCGCGTCGGTGAGCATCGTGTCGCGCGCCGCGGTGATGATCTCGGCGGCGAGGATGCCGGTCTCCAGCGCCTTGCCGATGCCTTCGCCGGTGAAGGCGTAAGTGGCGCCGGCGGCCTCGCCGGTGACGAGCAGGCCCGGCCGCGAGAAGCGCGCGCCTTCGAGCGAACAGCGCAACGGTGCGCCCTTCAGCGGCCCGAGCTGTTCGCCGCCGGCCATCAATTCCTGGGCCGTCGGGTAGATCTTGCAGAAGCGCTCGAACAGGTCGTGCAGGTTGATCTCGGCCATGGCCTCGCGGCCGTCGTCGCGCTTGGCGTGGCTGTGCGCCAGGCCGACGCCGATGTTGTACAGGCCACCGGGGCACGGAAAGATCCAGCCGTAGCCCTTGGCCAACTGCTTGTGCCACAGCACTTCGATGCCGCTGATGCGCCCGGCCATGTTCGGGTTGCGCACGTAGGTGCGCATCGCCACGCCACTGGGCGTGCGGCGCTCGCACACGCCGGCCGCGATCAGCGCCGCGGGCACCGCGCCGGTGGCCAGCACCACCCAGTGCGCCTGCACGTCGTGCGGCTTGCCGGCGACCAGCAGGCGCGCACCGCCGACGCGCTGGCCGTCCATCAGCGGCGCCTCGAAGCGCGCCGGCGCCAGCCAGCGCGCGCCGTCGTCCATCGCGGCGCGGCGCAGGATGTCGTCGAGCTGCGCGCGCGGCAGCACCGCGACGCGCCCCGGCACATCGACGCGACCGCCGTTGGGCGCGATGCAGCTGACGTGCGGCAGGCTTTTGGCATGGGCCATCACCTCGCCATACACGCCCATGCGGCCGAAGGCGGTGTGGGCGTCGGGGATCAGCGCGTCGCCGCAGACCTTGTCGCGCGGGAACTCATGCTGATCGACCAGCAGCGGCTTGAAGCCCGAGCGCGCCAGTTGCTGCGCGCAGGCGCTGCCGGCCGGGCCGGCGCCGACGACGAGCACATCGCAGGAGGTGGGGAGAGCAGCGGACATCGGGCGGCGATTGTAGGCAGCGCCCCGCGGGGCGCTGCCGTCAGCGCGCTTGCGCAGGGTCAACCTCGTGCACGAGTACTCGACCGATCATGCGTTGATGAGCACGCACCTCACGCCGGGCCAGCGCGCCCAACTCAAGCAACGTCTTGAACTGCGCCAGCATGAGCTCGACCAGCGCCTGGCGCGGCAGCTCGGCAGCGGCACCCGCGCCACCCACGCGCGCGAGGTGCTGCAGCAAGACGGCGACGACGCCCCGCAGCGCGCCGCCGATCGCGAGATCGACCTGGCGCTGGGCGATGCCGAGATGCGCGAACTCGGTGCCGTCAGCCAGGCGTTGAAGCGCCTCGAGCAGCCCGACTACGGTTGGTGCCTCGACTGCGGCAACCCGATCGCGTTCGACCGCCTGCAGGCCGAGCCGTGGGCGCTGCGCTGCGTGGCCTGCGAGTCGGCGCGCGAGGGCGAGGTCAGGCCGCCGCGGCTTTGACTTTCAAGCGCCAGGCGTGCAGCAGCGGCTCGGTGTAGCCGCTGGGCTGCTCCTTGCCTTTGAACACCAGGTCGAGCGCGGCCTGCATCGCTGCACCCTGCGGATTCGCGGCCAGGCTCTTGTAGGCCTGATCGCCCGCGTTCTGTTGATCGACCACCTTCGCCATGCGCGCGAACGTCGCCCGCACCTGCGCTTCGTCGACGACACCGTGCTGCAGCCAGTTGGCGATGTGCTGCGATGAGATGCGCAGCGTGGCACGGTCTTCCATCAGGCCGATGTTGTGGATATCGGGCACCTTCGAGCAGCCGACGCCCTGATCGATCCAGCGCACGACGTAGCCGAGGATGCCTTGGACGTTGTTGTCGAGTTCCTGCTGGATCTCGGCAGCGCTCCAGTTCGCCTTGGCCACCACCGGTACCGTCAGCAGCCCGTCCATCAGCGCCTCGCGTTCGGCATCGACGTTGATCTGCTCCATCTGCTTTTGCAGCGCCGCGACATCGACCTGGTGGTAATGCAGCGCATGCAGCGTCGCCGCGGTCGGGCTCGGCACCCAGGCGGTGTTGGCGCCGGCCCTGGGATGCACGATCTTCTGCTCGAGCATCGCGCGCATCAGATCAGGCATGGCCCACATGCCCTTGCCGATCTGCGCCTTGCCGCGCAGCCCGCACTCGAGGCCGACCAGGACGTTGCTGCGTTCGTAGGCGGCGATCCACTCGCTGGCCTTCATGTCGCCCTTGCGCCGCATCGGCCCGGCGAGCATCGCGGTGTGCATCTCGTCGCCGGTGCGGTCGAGGAAGCCGGTGTTGATGAAAGCCACGCGCGCGGCGGCTGCCGCGATACACGCCTTGAGGTTCACGCTGGTGCGGCGCTCCTCGTCCATGATGCCGAGCTTGACGCTGTTCTCGGCGATGCCCAGCAGCGCTTCGACACGGCTGAAGAGTTCGCAGGCAAAGGCCACTTCGGCCGGGCCGTGCATCTTCGGCTTGACGATGTAGATCGAGCCCGTCCGACTGTTAGGGCTGTTGCGCTTGCTTTGCAGGTCGCGCATGGCGATCGCCGTGGTGACCACGGCGTCGAGGATGCCTTCGGGAATCTCGCGTCCGCCTTCGAGCAGCACGGCCGGGTTGGTCATCAGGTGGCCGACGTTGCGCAGGAACAGCAGCGAGCGGCCGTGCAGCACGACTTCACCGCGGCCGTCGGGCGTGCTGTAGCAGCGGTCGGCATTCAGGCGCCGCGTGATCGCCTTGCCGCCCTTTTCGAGCGTCTCGGTGAGCGTGCCTTCGACCAGGCCGAGCCAGTTGCCGTAGGCCTGCACCTTGTCGTCGGCATCGACCACCGCGACCGAGTCTTCGAGGTCGAGGATGGTGGTGATGGCGGACTCGACGATCAGATCGGCAACGCCGGCCGCGTCGGCCTTGCCGATCGGCGTGCCGCGGTCGATGCGGATGTCCAGGTGCAGGCCGTGATGCTTCAGCAGCACGCCCGACGGCGTCAGCGCATCGCCCTGGAAGCCGACGAACTGTTTCGCATCTTCGAGGCCGCTGGTCTTGCCGCCCTTCAAGGCGACGATCAGCTGGCCCCCATCGACACGGTAGGCGGTCGAGTCGATGTGCGAGCCGTTTTTGAGCGGCGCCGTGCGGTCGAGCACGTGGCGCGCGTACTCGATCACCTTGGCGCCACGCACCGGGTTGTAGGCCCCGGCGCGCGTGGCGCCGCCGTCTTCGGGCAGCGCATCGGTGCCGTAGAGCGCGTCGTAGAGCGAGCCCCAGCGTGCGTTGGCCGCGTTGAGTGCATAGCGCGCGTTGGTGATCGGCACCACCAACTGCGGGCCGGCCTGGGCCGCGATCTCGCTGTCGACGTTGGCAGTGGTGGCCTTCACCCGATTCGGTACCGGCACCAGGTAGCCGATCTTCGTCAGGTACGTGCGATAGGCCTGCTTGTCGGTGATCGGGCCCGGATGCGCGCGGTGCCATGCGTCGAGTTCGGATTGAAGCCGCTCGCGCTCGGCCAGCAGCGCCGCGTTCTTCGCTGCGAGTTCGTGCGCCAGGGCATCGAAGCCGCGCCAGAACGCGGCCGGCTCCAGGCCGCTTGCGGGCAGCACCTGTTGTTCGATGAAACGATGAAGGACAGCGGCCACCTGCAGGCGGCCGACGGTGATACGGTCGGTCATGGTCTTTCGGGGTCGGAGATGAAGAAGGAAAGCACCTCGCGCAGGCTGGCGCCGGTGCGCGTCGGCTCGACGCCGAGCTGTTCGAGCGGCACGCCGTTGCGATTGACCCACAGCGTGGTGTAGCCGTACCAGGTGGCGCCGATCGCGTCCCAGCAGTTGCTGGAGACGAAGAGGATGTCCTTGGCGGGCAGGCCGAGCGCCTTGGGGCCCAGCGCGTAGGCCACCGGGTCGGTCTTGAAGCGGCGCACGCTGTCCACTGAGAGCACCGGGTCGAGCAGGCCGGAGAAGCCGGCACTTTGCACCGCGGCGTCGAGCATCGGCGGGTCGCCGTTGGACAGGATGCCGGTGCGCACACCGCGCTTCTTCAATTGCGTCAGCACCGCCTTGTTTTCGGGAAACGGCTTGAGCATGCGGTACTGCGCCAGCAGCTCGGCCTCGCTCGCCGGGTCCACCGGCAACTCGAAGCGCAGCACCGCAAAGCGCAGTGCGTTGCAGGTCAGGTCCCAGAACGAGGCGTAGCGGTTGCTCATGGTCAGCAGCCGCGAGTACTCGAGCTGCTTGTCGCGCCACAGCAGCACCAGCTTGTGGCCACGCCCCGGAAACAGATCCTCTGCCGTGTCGATCAGGCTGTGCACGTCGAAGAGCGTGCCGTAGGCGTCGAACAGCACGGCCTTGGGGATGGGGGTCTGCGAGTCGTCGCTCATCACAGCACAACTGTATTCGGAACCTGGGCCGACATTAAGCGCCCCGCCTGAGGTTCATTGATGACGCCCATGCAAAATCGAGACATGGCGCCCCGACGCTCACTTTGTTCGCTGCCCCCGGGGCCCGGTACGGGCCCCTTCGTGGCCCTTGGGCCGCGTCAGCGCCTTGGGGCGGCCCGGCGCCGCTGACCGGTGGACAAGCTCAAGCAGATCGAATCGTTCGTCGGCGTGGCCGCCAAGGGCAGCCTGACGGCCGCGGCCAAGGCCGAGGGCGTGGCGCCGGCGGTGATCGGGCGGCGCATCGACGCCCTCGAGGAGCGCCTGGGCGTCAAGCTGATGCTGCGCACCACGCGCCGCATCACGTTGACGCACGAGGGCAGCGCCTACCTCGACGACTGCCAGCGCGTGCTGGCCGATCTGGCCGGGGCCGAGGCCAGCGTCAGCGCCGGCGGTGCCCGGGCCAGCGGGCATCTGCGCATCACTGCGCCGGCGGGCTTCGGCCGCAGGCACGTCGCGCCGATGGTGCCGCAGTTCATCGCCCAGCATCCCGACGTGCACCTGTCGCTGAACCTGTCGGACCGGGTGATCGACATCGTCAGCGAGCATTTCGACTGCGCCGTGCGCGTCGGCGACATGCCCGATTCGAGCCTGGTGGGTGTGCGCCTGGCCGACAACCGGCGCCAGTGCGTGGCCACGCCGGCCTATCTCAAGCGCGCCGGCACGCCGAAGACACCCGCCGACCTGCACCGCCACGAGTGCCTGACGCTGTCGTCCGACGCCAGCCAGACGCGCGGCTGGGCTTTCGTTGCCGACGGCGCGGTGACGCACCTGCGGCCGAGCGGGCGCCTCGATTGCAGCGACGGTCAGGTGCTGCACGAGTGGTGCCTGCAAGGGCTGGGCATTGCCTGGCGCAGCACCTGGGAGGTGGCAGCGGACATCGGCGCGGGGCGACTGACGGCGGTGCTCGATGAGTTCGCGGCGCCGCCGAACGGCATCTACGCAGTGTTTCCGCACGCGCGGCACTTGCCGTTGCGCGTCAGGCTGTGGGTGGACTTTCTCAAGCAGGCCTGGGGCGATCCGGCGTACTGGACTCCCAGCTAAAACAAAGCAGCCCGGCACGGGCCGGGCTGCTTGGAGCCATCGCACTTTCCGCCGGCCAGCGCGCGGCCGCTCCGAAGCGGCCGGCGACCCCCGCGGGGGGTAGACGCAGGTACTCCTGCGGCTGGGGGCTCCAATTGACCAGCGCGCGGCCGCTTGCGAAGCGGCCGGCGACCCCCGCGGGGGGTGGACGCAGGTACTCCTGCGGCCGGGGGCTCCATTCAATCAGGTCTTCTTGCTCAGGCAATCCTTCATGAAGGCCTTGCGCTCATCGCCCTTCTTCTCGCCGGCGTCCTTGTTGCACACCTTCATCTTTGACTGCTGCGTTGCGGCGGTCGGCTTGGCGCCCAGGCACTCCTTCATGAAGCTCTTGCGCTCAGCGCCCTTCTTGCCGGTGGCGTCCTTGTTGCACATCGCCATCTTTTCCTGCTGCGGCGTCTTTGCCGGTGCGGCAGCCGCGTGGCTGGCTGCAAACGAACCCGTGGCGGCCAGGGCCAGGGCCAGGGCAGTGATCAGTTGCTTCATCGGGGAGTTCTCCTCGGCACAATTGCCGCCGCGATTGGAGCAGACCCGCCGCGCCGCGTCTACAGAATGCGCCGCGGGTGGTCCAGCGCCTCGTGCGCGGCGTGCAGCCGGCGCACCAGCACCTTGATGAAGGCGTCGTCGAAGCGGTGCTTGGTGCCCGCCGAGAGTTGCGCCATCGTCTCCGGGTTGAAGGAGATGGTGGTGCAGGTCTGCGCCACCAGCACGTCGGCCTGGTGCACGCGCAGATCCGGGCTCGGTGCCAGGTAGGCCATCTCGCCGATGCTGGCGCCCTTGCCGAGCGCGGCGACCTTGCTGCCCTCGCGAAAGACTTCAACGCCGCCCTGCGCGACGATGTAGAAGTTGCGCCCTTCCTGCCCCTTCTTGTAGAGCGCGTGGCCGAAATTGAAGCGCTGCCACTTGGCGCGGTGCACCACTTCCCACAGCTCGACATCGCCGAAGCCGGCGAAGAAGTCGAGCGCGCGCAGCAGGTTGAAGCGCTCGGAGTCGAGCACGCCCTGGAGCTTGCCGCGCGGCACCTCGCGCCGCGAGATCACGCCGGCCAGGCTCTGCGCGAACTCGTCCCAGTTGCCGGGCCGGTCGGCCGGGTTCTTTTCGAGTGCGCGCTGCAGCAGCGCCTCCAGGCTCGCCGGCACGCCGTCGCGCAGCGGGCCCAGCGGCGCCGGCAGTTCGTTGAACACCTGGTGCATCAGCGCAGCTTGCGTCGGCCCTTCGAACGGCGGGCGCCCGGCGATCAGGTGGTAGAGCACGGCGGCCAGCGAGTACATGTCGGCGCGCGCATCGAGTGTGGCGCCGTCGAGCTGCTCGGGCGAGATGTAGGCCAGCGAGCCGACGCGGTGCACCGCGGTGCGGTCCGCGTCGAGCCGCAGCACGCTGCCGAAGTCGGTGATCTTGACGTCGATGACGGTGTCGCGATCCATCACCGCCAGCACGTTGGCCGGCTTGACGTCGCGGTGGATCAGGCCCTGGCGCCAGACATAGCCCAGCGCCATCGCGCACTTGAAGCCGATCTCGACGATCTGTTCGAGCGACAGCAGGTTGTCGGCGCGGCAGAACTTGCGCAGCGTGGTGCCGGGCACGTACTCCATGACGACGTAGGGCAGCTCGGGGTCGGGCACCGCGTCGTAGATCCGGACCACGTTCGGGTGTTCGAGCTTGCCGACGAGATCGGCCTCGGCAGCGAAGAAGCGCTCGAAAAAGTGGCCGTCGTCATCCCCACTGGTGACGCGCTCGGGAATGCGCATGCACTTGATGGCGACATCGCGATCGCGGAACTCGTCGCGGGCGTGGAAGACCTCGCTGGTGGCGCCTTCGCCCAATAGCGCCAGCACCCGGTACTTGCCGATGTGCCGGGGCAATCGGCGCGGGACTTCTCGGCTGTCGGGCATGGCCGCGAGGATAGTGGCCGCGCCGCGTGGCCGATGACTGCGCTTACACATCGCCGTGACCTTCGCCACGAAGCTGTGCAACAGCGCCGTCCTTAGAATCGACGAATGGACATGCCCCAAGCTCGCTTTGCTCGCGGCCCCCGAGGGGCGCTTCAGCGGCTTCGGGCGGCCGGGCGCCGCTGATGTTGCAGGCCCAGCAGGATCTTCTCGCGGCCCTGGCTCAGGCGCTCGACGAGACGGTGCCGGGCCACGGCCTCGCACCCGCGTTCGAATCGCCGAAGCAGGCGGCGCATGGCGACCTGGCGATCACCGCGGCGATGCCGCTGGCCAAGCTGAGCAGAATCGCGCCGCGCGATCTGGCGCAGCGCCTGGTCGCCGCGCTCGGCCAACAAGCCGCGGTCAAGCGCTGGGTCAGCGCGCTCGAGATCGCCGGCCCCGGCTTCATCAACCTGCGTCTCGCGCCCGCGGCCAAGCAGGCGGTGGTGGCCGAGGTGCTGGCGGCCGGCGAGCGTTATGGTCAACAGCCCTCGAACGGCCAGCATGTGATGGTCGAGTTCGTCTCGGCCAACCCGACCGGCCCGCTGCATCTCGGTCATGCGCGCCAGGCCGCGCTCGGCGACGCGCTGTGCAGCCTCTTCGCGACGCAGGGCTGGCAGGTGACGCGCGAGTTCTATTACAACGATGCCGGCGTGCAGATCGACAAGCTGGCGCAGTCGGTGAAGTTGCGCGTCGACGGCGTCGCACCCGGCGACGCGGCCTGGCCCGATGAGGCCTACAAGGGCGAGTACATCGCCGACATCGCCGCCGACTTCATGGCCAGGAAGACCGTGAAGGCTGACGACCGCGAGTTCACCGCGTCGGGCGACGCGAACGATCTCGACGGCATGCGCCAGTTTGCAGTCGCCTACCTGCGCCACGAACAGGATCTCGACCTGCGCGCCTTCGGCCTGGCGTTCGACAACTACTTTCTCGAGTCGGGCCTGTACAGCAGCGGCAAGGTCGACGACACCGTCGCGCGCCTCGTGGCCTCGGGCCACACCTACGAGAAGGACGGCGCGCTGTGGTTGAAGACCACCGACTTCGGCGACGACAAGGACCGCGTGATGCGCAAGTCCGACGGCACGTACACCTACTTCGTGCCCGACGTGGCGTATCACATCGACAAGTGGCAGCGCGGCTACACCAAGTGCATTGACCTCCAAGGCACTGACCACCACAGCACGGTCACGCGCGTGCGCACCGGCCTGCAGGCCGCGAACCTGGGCATCCCCGCCGGCTACCCCGACTACGTGCTGCACAAGATGGTGCGCGTGATGCGCGGCGGTGCCGAGGTCAAGATCAGCAAGCGCGCCGGCAGCTACGTCACGCTGCGCGACCTGATCGACTGGACCAGCCGCGACGCGGTGCGCTTCTTCCTGATCAGTCGCAAGGCCGACACCGAGTACAGCTTCGACGTCGATCTCGCCCTCGCACAGAACGACGAGAACCCGGTGTTCTATGTGCAGTACGCGCACGCGCGCATCTGCTCGGTGCTGGCGTTGTGGAAGGGCGATGCCGCCACGTTGTCCGGCGCCGACCTGTCGCGGCTCGTCGCCCCCACCGAAGCCGCGCTGATGCTGGCCTTGGCCGACTATCCGGCGATGCTCGGACGCGCCGCGGCCAGCTTGGCGCCGCATGACGTGGCTTTCTACGCACGATCGCTGGCCGCGGCGTTCCACAGCTACTACGCGGCCGAGCGCTTTCTGGTCGATGATGCCGATCTGGCGCGCGCGCGCATGGCGTTGCTGGCCGCCACTGCGCGCGTTCTGAAGAACGCGCTGGGCGTGCTCGGTGTCGATGCACCCGAACGCATGGAGCGCGAGACTCCCTCTCTCGAAGAAAAGACCTGACATGAAAAGACCCCAAGCTCACTTTGTCCACGTCCCTTCGAGGGGAGCGTCACCTTCGCACGGCCAGGCGGCACTGACATGACCTTGCAACGCGGCGGCTTCGCCATCGGATTGATCGTCGGCCTGCTGGTCGGCTTGGCGCTGGCCATCGGCGTGGCGCTGTACGTGACCAAGGTGCCGGTGCCTTTCGTCAACAAGGTGCCGCAGCGCACGGCCGAGCAGGACGCGGCCGAGGTCGAGCGCAACAAGAACTGGGATCCCAACGCGCCGCTCGCCGCCAAGCCGGCGACGCCGATCAAGCCGCCCGCGGGTGCGGCCAGCGCCGCGGCGCCGCCGCCGGGAGTGGCGGTGGCGCCCGCGCCCAAGCGCGACCCAGCGGCGATCCTCGCCGGCCAGCCGGCCGCAACGGCCGCGGCCAAACCGCCGCCCGCGCCGACAACCGCGACCAAACCCGCGACAGCGCCAACCACGACCGCCGCCGCACCGACACCCAAGTCCACCAAACCAGGCGCCGATCCGTTCAGCTACTTCGTCCAGGTCGGCGCCTATGCCAAGCCAGAGGACGCCGAACAGCAGCGAGCACGTGTTGGCCTGATGGGGATGGCAGCGAAAGTGAGCGAACGCGAACAATCCGGGCGCACGGTTTATCGCGTGCGCCTCGGGCCGTACGAGCGCAAGGAAGACGCCGACGCGATCCAGGAACGTCTGGCCGGCAGTGGCGTCGAAGCCGCGCTGGTGCGCGTCGAGCGGTAGATGATTCACCCCCGGAGCGGCTGCGCCGCTCCCCCTCAAGGGGGCGACGCCAGCGGACCGGCAAAGCCGGATCCGCGGCGTCCGCTGGGCTCCCGTGCGCGCCAAGCGCGTGGACCTGCGGTGACCTGACCTTTTTGTTTTTGAAGAGAGACCGAAACATGATGAATCGACGTGACCTGACCCGCACCGGACTGGCCGCCGCCTTGCTCGCCGCCGGCGGCGCTCGCGCACAAGGCGGCGCACCGGTCGAAGGCAAGGATTTCGTGCGTCTGGGCGCGCCGGCACCCGTGGTCGCGCCCGCCGGCAAGATCGAGGTGGTCGAGTTCTTCTCGTACGGCTGCCCGCACTGCTACAGCTTCGAGCCGATGCTCGAGCCGTGGATCAAGAAGCTGCCGGCAGACGTTGCGTTCCGGCGCGTGCCGGCGGCCTTCAACGCCAGCTGGGAGGGTCTGGCCAAGATCTTCTATGCGCTCGAAGCCAGCGGCCAGCTCGACGCCATGCACAAGCGCGTCTTCGCCGCGATTCACGTGCAGCGCCAGCGTCTGGACAAGGAGGCCGACATCGCCGCCTTCGTCAAGAGCGCCGGCGGCGACGACGCCAAGTTTCTCGACGCCTACAAGTCCTTCGGCGTGGCCACCAAGCTGCGCCAGGGCAAGCAGTTGGCCGAGGCCTACAAGATCGACGGCGTGCCCACGCTCGGTATCCAGGGCCGCTGGTTCACTTCGGGGGCGCTGGCCGGCTCGCATGAGCGCGCGCTGGCGGTGGCCGATCAATTGATCGGCCGTGCTCGCAAGCCCGCGTAACTGACGGCCCCAAGACGCCTCGCGGCGTCGCCCCCCGAGGGGATCTCGGTCGCAGCTTGGGACCGGCCCGGCGCTGGACCGAGTGCTTGACTGCACTTACTCCTCGGAAAATTTCGCGCCCAAGAGCAGCGCCGAGGTATGGCCCGCTCGGCCGTGGCTAGAATGGCCTGCAAGTTCTGTGCCGCCATGAAGCCTCAAAACACCCTCGCCTTGCTCGCCATTGTGGCGTTTGCCGGCGCTGCATTGCCGCCGGCCCATGCCGAGAAGGCCGACCGCGGCAAGCCGCTGACGATCGAGGCCGACCAGCCCGGCACGCTCGATCTGATCAAGCAGGTCGTGGTCTTCAACGGCAACGTCATCGTGGCCCAGGGGACGATGGCGATTCGCGCCGAGCGCGTCGAAGTGCGCGAGCGCGCCGACGGGCATCGCAGCGCCACCGCGCTCGGCAGCAACGGCAAGCCGGCCACGTTCAAGCAGAAGCGCGACGGCGTCGATGAAACGATCGAAGGCCGCGCCGACCGCATCGAGTACGACAGCCGCGGCGACGTGGTGCGCTTCGCCGGCAACGCGCAGGTGCAGCGCCTGCGCGGCGGCGCGCCGGCCGACGAGATCACCGGCGCGGTCATCACCTACGACAACGGCAACGAGACCTTCAGCGTGCAGGGCGCGCCCGCGCCGGCCGGCAGCGCTGCGTCGACGCCGGGCGGTCGCGTCAAGGTGGTGATCACGCCCAAGCCCGAGGCCGCGGCCTCTGCACCCCAGTGAGTGCCGTGGTCGCCGAGGCGATGGCGTCGTCGGTGCTGCCCGGCACCAGCGCCGTCAGCCGCCTCGAAGCGCGCAACTTGAAGAAGAGCTACGGCGCGCGCACGGTCGTCAAGGACGTGCACTTGGCGGTTGCCGCCGGCGAAGTGGTCGGCCTGCTCGGCCCCAACGGCGCGGGCAAGACCACCACCTTCTACATGGTCGTCGGCCTGGTGCGCGCCGACGCGGGCGAGATCACGATCGACGGCGCGCCCGTCCAGGGCAAACCGATTCATCAGCGCGCGCGCCTGGGCCTGTCGTACCTGCCGCAGGAGGCTTCGATCTTTCGCAAGCTCACGGTCGAGGAAAACATCCGTGCCGTGCTCGAACTGCAGCAGGGTCTCGACGGCCGTGGACTGGCGGCTGCGCAGATCGACAAACAACTCAACGCGCTGTTGGCGGACCTGTCGATCGAGAAGCTGCGCACCAGCCCGGCGCCGGCGCTGTCGGGCGGCGAGCGCCGCCGCGTCGAGATCGCGCGCGCGCTCGCCACGCAGCCGCGCTTCATCCTGCTCGACGAGCCCTTCGCCGGCGTCGACCCGATCGCGGTGATCGAGATCCAGCGCATCATCGGTTTTCTCAAGGCGCGCGGCATCGGTGTGCTCATCACCGACCACAACGTGCGCGAGACGCTGGGCATCTGCGACCGCGCCTACATCATCAGCGAGGGCAACGTGCTGGCCGAAGGCACGCCCGAGCAGATCGTCGAGAACCCGGACGTGCGCAAGGTCTATCTCGGCGAACACTTCCGGATGTGACCTTGGCCCACCCCCGAAGCGCCTTCGGCGCTCCCCCTCAAGGGGGCGCCGCCAGCGGCCCGGCGAAGCCGGTTCCGCGGCGGCCACTTGGCGTGGTGCCCACCTGCAGGCACCTGGCCTGCGGTCAGTGACATGAAGCCCAGTCTGCAGGTTCGCCTGTCGCAGCATCTGGCGCTGACGCCGCAGCTGCAGCAGTCGATCCGCCTGCTGCAGCTGTCCACGCTCGAGCTGCAACAGGAAGTCGAGCAGATGCTCGAAAGCAACCCTTTCCTCGATACCGAGGAGGAGACGCCGACGATCGACAGCGAACCGCCGCTGGCCGAGCGCGCGCCTGCGCAGCGCGACGAATACGCCGCGTCCGACGAAGCCAACGGCGGCGAAGAGCCCGCGGCAGAAGTCAGTGCTGAACAGTTCGGCACCACCGAGCGCGAGGACTGGGCCAACGGCACCGAGGGCGACGATTTCGACGGCATTCGCGAACTGCCCTCGCTCAACGCCGCCAGCGCCGGCGCCGGCAGCGGCGGCGACGAGGACTTCGAACCGCAGGAGCGCGAGCTGCATGGGCCGACGCTGGCCGAGCACGTGATGCAGCAGATGGTGGGCATGCGCCTTTCGCCCGAGGAGCACGCGGCCATGCACGTGCTGATCGAGTCGCTCAACGAAGACGGCTACCTGGCCGATTCGCTCGAAGACATCGCCGCCGGACTGCTCGATGACGACGCCGACGACGAGCAGCGCGAGAACCTGCTCGATCGCCTGCAGGTCGCGCTGAAGTGGCTGCAGAGCATGGACCCGCTGGGCGTGGGCGCGCGTGACCTGTCCGAATGCCTGATGCTGCAATTGCGTGCGCGCAGCCGCAGCCAGGCGCAGGCCGTGGCCATCATCATCTGCAAGAGCCACCTCGACCTGCTGGCGCGGCGCGACTTCAAGAAGCTCGCCGTCGCGACCGGCGCCGAAGAAAGCCTGCTCAAGCTCGCGCACGCGCTGATCGTGTCGTGCGAGCCCAAGCCCGGCCGCCCCTTCGGCCGCAGCGAGGGCGCGCCGGTGGTGCCCGACGTCATCGTGCAGAAGGCCGGCCGCGGCTGGCGCGTGGTGCTCAACCCCGATGTCATGCCCAAGCTGCGCATCAACGACCTCTACGCGCAGGCGATCAAGGGCGGCCGCGGCAGCAACGGCGCCGGTTCGCCGCTGGCCGCGCGCCTGCAAGAGGCGCGTTGGTTCGTCAAGAACGTGCAGCAGCGCTTCGACACCATCGCGCGCGTCTCGCAGGCCATCGTCGAGCGCCAGAAAGGCTTCTTCACGCATGGCGAGATCGCGATGCGGCCGCTGGTGCTGCGCGAGATCGCCGACGAACTCGGCCTGCACGAAAGCACGATCTCGCGGGTCACCACCGCCAAGTACATGGCCACGCCGCTGGGCACTTTCGAGCTCAAGTACTTCTTCGGCTCGGGCTTGGCCACCGAGGCCGGCGGCAACGCCTCATCGACCGCGGTGCGCGCGCTGATCAAGCAGCTCGTGTCGGAAGAAGACACCGGCAAGCCGCTGTCGGACAACCAGCTCTCCGAGATGCTCGCCGAGCAGGGCATCACGGTGGCGCGACGCACGGTGGCGAAGTACCGCGAAGCCCTGAAGATCGCGCCGGCGAACCTGCGCAAGGCACTGTGAGCGCGCATGGGCCCCGGAGTGCGCGGCGCGAAGGCTGATCGATGACCGTCGCTCTCTTCCTGCCGTGCGCACAGGGCGTCGAGCACCTGCTCGCCGACGAGTGCGCGCGGCTGCTCGGCGCCGACGTCGCGATCGAGCGCCAACGCGGCGGCGTCACCGTGGGCGGCGACGAACGCAGCGCGATGCGCTTGAACCTCGAAAGCCGGCTGGCGCAGCGCGTGCTTTGGCCGCTGGCGCATGGGCCGTATCGGCACGAGCTCGAGATCTACGAGCTGGCGCGCACGGTCGATTGGACCGGCTGGATCACGCCGCAGCAGACCCTGCGCGTGGACACCACCGCGCAACGCTCGCCGCTGAAGAGCCTGAACTTCGCCACGCTGCGCGTCAAAGATGCGGTGTGCGACGCGCTGCGCGACGCCACCGGCGCGCGCCCGAGCGTCGACACGCGCAATCCCGACCTGCCGCTGTCGCTGCACCTGACTGCCACGCACGCCACGCTGTACGCCGACACCTCGGGCGAGGCCCTGTTCAAGCGCGGCTGGCGCGACGGCGGCGCGCGGCAAGCGACGGGCCGCCCCGAGCTTGCCGACGCCCCCTCGGGGGGCCGGTCGCCGCGCAGCGGCGGCCTTGGGGGCGGCAGGACGGGTGAAGCGCCGCTGAAGGAAACGCTGGCCGCCGCCATGCTCGCTGCCGCGGGATGGCAAGGCCGCGCCGACGACGGCCCGCTGCTCGATCCCTTCTGCGGCGCCGGCACGATCGCGATCGAAGCCGCGCAACTGGCGTGCGGCATGGCGCCGGGGCTGCACCGCCGCTTCGCGTTCGAGCGCCTGGCGCCGTGGCAGGCGCATCGGGCCGGTTGGCGCGAGCTGCGCGAGGCCGCGCGATCGCGCGTGCATGCGAGCGCGGTGCCGATCTTCGCCGGCGACGTCGCTTTTCGCATGACCGACTTCGCCGCTCGCAATGCCGAGCGTGCCGGCCTGACCGGAGCGCTCAAAGGCACGATCGAATTCAAGACCGCTGACGCGCTGCAGCGCCCGCCGCCAACGCCGCGCGGCACGATGGTGCTGAATCCTCCTTACGGTGAACGCATCGAAGCCAAAGGTGCGGGCCGGCAGACCATCGAAGGCGGCGCCAGCCCGGCCGAGTTCTTTGCTGCACTGGCCGCGCACTGGAAGCGC
Organism: uncultured beta proteobacterium; assembly: GCA_963738605.1. GTDB lineage: Bacteria > Pseudomonadota > Gammaproteobacteria > Burkholderiales > Burkholderiaceae_C > CADEEN01. The sequence continues at coordinate 21,824 of CAVTXG010000009.1, read as the reverse complement.
TCGTACCCCGGCTGGACGGCCTGGGTACTGGCACCCCAGATGAAACTGCCGACGCTGATGCGGCTCAAGGAAAGCCAGCGCGTGCCCCTGTGGAACGGGCCGATCGAGTGCCGCCTGTTCCGCTTCGACATGGTGGCCGGCTCGGCGCGGGCGATCTGACGGACGCTGCATCCAAACGCGCGCCGGGACGCATCCAAGGGCCGGTACCTCACTGGAGTTCGCCTTGGATCTCTCCATCCTGCCCAAGCTCGTCGGCCTGCTGATCCCGCTGGCGGGCATCGTCTTCCCGCTCGCCGTGCTCTGGATCGTGCTGCTGTTCCGCGAGCGCCAGCGGCGTCAGCTCTACGACACCGTCAAGCACCACGCCGACCGCGGCATGCCGGTGCCGCGCGAGCTGCTCGATCCGCCGCGGCGCTCTGCCCTGCTGAATGCGCCGCGCTACGGTGCCTTCAGCGTGATCGGCCTGGGCCTGGGCGCGGCGCTGATGTTCTGGTCGATGGAGTTGCCGCAGCTCATCGGCATCGGCGGACTGCTGGTGTGCATCGGCGTGGCGCAGCTGATCGCCTTGGCGCTCGACGCGCGCGATGCGCGCCGGCTGTCGAGCGCACGTGAGTGACGAGGATGCCGCGCCACGCCCTGCCGCCGGCTTCGAGGCCCTGGTGCGCACGCACCAGTCGCGCGTGCGCGCGCAGTTGCGCCGCCTGACGCGCGGAGACCATGCCCTCGCGGACGACCTGGCGCAGGAGACCTTCGTGCAGGCCTGGCGTCACATCGGCAGCTTCCGCGGCGATGCGCGCGTGGGCACCTGGCTGTTTCGCATCGCCTACAACGCTTTCCTCGCGCATCGGCGCGGCGCGCGCGAACTCGCGCCGCTGGACGACGACATGCCGGTACGAGACGGCAGCGCCGACCCCAGCAGCGCGACCTTGCAACGCATCGACGTTGAGCGCGCGCTCGCCCTGCTGCCCGAAGCCGAGCGTGTGGCGCTGATCCACTGCTTCGGCCTGGACCTGTCGCACGCCGAAGCGGCCGAGGTTCTCGGCTGGCCGCTGGGCACGCTCAAGTCGCACGTCGCGCGCGGCAAGGCGCGCTTGCGCGAGCGGCTGGCGGCATGGAATCCCGCAGCGCACAAGGAGCGACGCTCATGAGTCCGATCGAAGACGACGACAGCGCGCTCGAAACGCTGCTCGCTGCCGGCGCGGCGCCCGAAGACTGCGATGCCTTCACCGCCGCCGTGATGCGTCGAGTGCGGGCCGAGGCTTCGACGATCGACGCCGGCGCAGCGTTGGCCGAACTTCAGCGACGCACCGCGCCGTCAGTGCACGCGCGTCGTTGGACCCTTGCCGGCACCGGCGCCGGCGCACTGCTCGCCATCGGCGGCTTCGCGGTGTGGCCGGCGTCGAGCACTCTGGCGCTCGACGCCGGGCAGATGCTGGCGCTGCTCACGGCCTGCGTCGTCGGCGCGTTGACGGCTGCTGGCCACGCGTTGCACAGCGACAACTAGCCCCGAGCCCTCAGCGTCGGTCGGTGACAGCGGCTGTCTTGGCCGCGCAACGGGGCGTGGACATCGCTGAGCGCGCCCGGCGCAACGAAGTTCACGCCTTGGCGTTCGGCGTTGCATCGCTCATGGGCCGGACGGCGTGCGCGGTCCTAGCATTCGCGCACCGCGGCACTCGCCGCTCGCTTTTGCCGAAGAGAGAGGATTCGATGAGACTGAGTTTGTTGCCCTTGGCCACGGCCGCCCTGCTGGGCGCCTGCGCCACCGCGCCACAGGTCGCCGCACCGCAGAATGCTGCCGACCTGGCGATGTTCGCCGCCGTGCACGTCACCCCGGAGGCCGTGCAGCCCGACTCCAAGCGCATCGCTGCGGCGGTCGGCTTCAAGCCGACGCCGTCGTTCACGATGGTGCTCGAGCGGCAACAGAAGGACGAGAAGGCGCAGGAGCGCTTGATTCGCTTCAACATCGCCGTCAGCGATGTCGGCAACGGCATGGTGCGCGAAGTCTCCGAGCAGACTTCCAACGGCTTTCCCTGGGGCCGTCGCGCGCAGTTGACGGCGCACGGCTGGGTCGAGCTCAAGGGCGAGTTCATCAACAGCGGCGACAAGCAGGTGCGATTCAGCCAACCCAATGCCTACGCGCCGCTGACCGCGATGCAAAGCGGCTTCGCCGATCCCAAGGTCGGCGAAACCTTCATGCTGGAGACGGCCAAGACCGATCGCTGGAAGGGCAAGCGCATGACCTGCAAGGTCGACGCCGCGCGCGAGGCGCGCACGGTCGCGCCGAGCCTGGGCGGCATGGCCTACGACGTGAAGTGCGAAAGCGCCTTCGACGGCGTGGTCAGCACGCGCGTCGAGTACCTGTACTTGGCCGCGCTGAACTACGCGGTCGTTCTCAAGGTGACGACGCCGAGCTTCACCGATACCAACAAGCTGGTCGACATCAAGATGTCCTGAGCACTGCCCGCGCGCAGTTGAAAGAGCGGCCGCCTTCGGGCGGCCGTTTCGTTGGCGGTTCGGCCCCTTCTAGCGTCCGAGGCCGCCGAGCTTGCCCAGGATCGCGCCGATGTCGCCCAGCCCGCCGGTGGGGATCGCGCCGTCGGGCGTGGCCTTGTCCACCATCTGCGGCAGCAGTTGCGACAGCTGGCCGAGCAGGTCGCCCTGGCCCATGCCGGTCTGCTGCGTCAGCTTGCCGAGCAAGTCGCCGCCGAGCACGCTGCCGAGCTGATCGGGCGAAATCGGCAGGTTCTGGCCCTTGCCGATCCACGAGCCCATGACGTTGCCCAGGCCGCCTTTGCTGAACTGTTCAGCCAGACCGGCCAGGCCGCCGAGGCCACCGCCACCGCCCGCGGCAGCGCCGCCACCCTGACCGTTGGCCAGCATGCCGGCCACGATGTTGATCAGCGCGCCAGCGCCGCCGCCACCTTGCTGCTGGCCGCCGCCGAGCACGCTGCCCAATACCGAATCGAGAAGACCCATCGTTTGACTCCTTGGACCTCGAATGCGAGGAGAAGTGATTGTGGTCGCGCCGATCGACCTCGCCAAGACCGGCGCGGGTAACCCCGCGGGCCGGGTGGACAGGGCGTTTCTAAACTGGCTTCGCGTTCGACAAGACCCACCGGGGAGACAAGCTCATGAAGCTCGGCAACAAGGCAGTGTGGTGTGCGGCGGCTGCCGTCGGCGCCCTGGTGGCGGCCGGCGTGCAGGCCACCAACTATTCGGTCTGGATCAATGGCCGCACCGGCGGCGGCCAGCTCGGCAATCACGACGACTTCAGCTACTTCGGCCCTGGGACGGCCAATGCGGGCGTCAACAAGAAGTCGGCCAACTGGGACGGCTACAACCGCATCGCCGACCAGAATTACCTCGTGCGCGACGCGCTCGACTGCTACTGCACGGGGCCCAACTGGTGCTACATCGCCGCGCACAGCGCGGGCAATCTGCAGATCGGCTACGCGCTCGACCTCTTCGGCGGCTCGCAGCGCAAGAAGAAGAACCCGGTGCCCACCGGCGGCAAGTGCGGCGACAGCGACGGCACGACGCAGACCGGCTGGAACATCAAGTGGGTCAACATCGCCGGCGGCGCCGGCGGCGGCAGCGAACTCGCCAACGCCGGCGAGTGGGCCCTGAGTGAACCGCTGGTGTCGGACCTGAAGACCAGCACCGCGCGTGCGCTCTACAACCATAACAACACGCGCGCACTCAACTTCAACATGTTCGCCGCGGCCAAGGGCACGCTCTACTCGTTCCTGCTGCCGGGCCAGGACGACGAGGTCGTGGCGTATCACTCGGCCGGCGGCGTCTCGGGCAACTCGGGTTCGTCGTACTGCAATCCGTCGGACTGGTTCTGCAACGACCTGACGCTGGGCACGGCGGCCAACCAGGGCGGCCGCGCCAAGTGGAGCAACCATTCGGTCAAGTTCCGCGACGACCGCGAAGCGGTCAACCACTACAACCAGGGCAACTGGGCCGGCATTGTCGGCATCGTGCGCGCCGACATGCAAGCCAATGCAAAGTGATGCGCCACCCCCGGCAAAGCCAGATCCGCGGCGTTCGCTGAGTGCACGGCGATGAGCCGGGAAGTCCTCGTCGATGCCACGCGAGGGCGTTGGTGGTGGTGGGGCGTGCCGGCCGCGGCGCTCGTGGGTGCGCTGTTCGGCTGGTGGGTCGTGGCGTGGCAAGCCGCGCCCGCGGCCTCGGCCGCGACGGCCGCAACGGCACCGCCGGCGCGTCAGGCTTCAGCTTCCGCGGCGCCTGCGGCCACCGCGCCCTACAGCGCCGTCGGCCTGCAACTGCGCGAATCGCAGCTCGCGCTCTGGCGCGGTCGCCTGGCGCGCGCGCAAGAGGCGCTCGACACCTACGACACGCAGACACGCTATCCGCACACGTCGCGCCCGGCGGCCGAACAGGCCGACCAGATGCATCCGAATCAGCCGGTCGTCGAGGACCATCCGCTGCGCGAGCCCAAGGGCGCGGCGGTGGCCGTCGTGCGCCTGCGCACGACGCAGGAGCGCGTCTTCGTGCAGGGCGACGAGAGCGTGCGCTTCACCGTCGCCGCGGTCGACGATGCGGGCGAGGCGCAGCCCTTGCGCGTTCTCAACGCCGCCGCGCGCGAAGTCACGCGGCCGACGGTGGCATCGTCCTACCCGGTGCTGCCGGTGACCTTCGCTGACGACGGCCACAACGGCGACGAGCAAGCCGACGACGGCGAGTTCAGCGCTCAACTGCGCCCCAGCGCGCAAGGCTTCGCCGGCCTCAACGGCCAGATCCGCATCGAAGTCTTCATGGAGCACCGCGGCCAGCGCGGCTTCACCTACTTCGACATCTACGTCAGCACGCAACCGCCGGCCCTCTGGTCGGGCCGCGTGCGCGAGTCGCTCGACGACAGCGGCTCGCTGGTCTACGCGCTCGGCGCGACGGTGCGCGAGCCCGGCCGCTACGTCGTCACCGGCCGCGTCGACGATGCCGGCGGCAAGCCCTTTGCGCTGCTGACCTTCAACGACGAAGTCGGCCGCGGCGAAGTCGAGTTCAAGCTCACGCTGTTCGGCAAGCTGGTGCGCGACGCCGCGCCGCCGATGCCGCTGACGCTGCGCGACGTGGTCGCATTCCGTCTGCGCGAAGAAGGCCATCCCGATCGCGTGCTGATGCCGCGCCTGAACGGCACGGTGCTGGTCGGCGGGCGCCATGCGCTCACGTCGTTCTCGGACGCGCCGTGGTCGAGCGACGAGCGCGCGCGTTATCTGGCCGAGTTGACGCGCGATGTGCGCGACGCGCAGCGCGAGGTCGACAAGTTCAGCGCGGCCGGGAAACCGTAGCGGCTTCGTCGAGCGCGATCACGCGGTCACCTTCAGCGGCAACGCAGCCGTCGCCGAGCGCCGTCCAGCCGCGCCGCACCACCACGCGCACGCTGTCGTGGCACAGCTCGATGCGCTGCGCATCGGGCCACTGCGCGCGCACGAAGGCTTCGATCGACGTTCGGCAGGCTGGTGCGAAATTGCAGCGCCTGCAAGTCGGGCTCGGGATGATCGTCGCTGTGCAGCCACGGCACCAAGCCGGCGGCGAACATCAGCGCGCGCGAACCCACGGCCACCGGCTGCGGCGCATAGCCGCGTGTCGCGAGCCACTGCTGCGCCGCCTCGCGCTGCGGCGTCACGTCGCCCCAGGCCAGCGCCAGTAGCTCGGCCAGCCACTGGTTGCAGTTCTGGTAGCGCGTCGAGAAGGCGAAGGCGTTGGCGCTGTAGCCGCTGCCGACCAGCGCCAGCGCGTGCGCCGGATCGAGGGCGCTGTCGCGCAGGCGCTCGCCCGCAGCGGCGGGCAGCAGCACGATCGACAGGTAGCCGCGCGACGGATCGTCGGTGCCATAGACGAAGCCCGCCAGGCCCTGGTCGAACAGGCGCGGCCGGCCCTCGTCGCAGGCGTAGTAGAGCTGGCGCACCGACCACGGCCCGTTGACGCTGGCCGCGAGGCTGATGCCGGCGTGCGTGTAGCGGATGCCAAAGCGCGCCAGGTTCAGGCCCGAACGCGAGACGATCGCCAGCGCGTGGCCCGAGGCTTCGAGTTCGCGTCGCGCGATCGCCGCGAACGACAGCAGGCGGTCCTGCTGCGCGGCCGTGAGCGGCTGCTGCCAATCGCAGAAGCGGCCCGATGCGACGCCGGCCTGCGCGGTGGCGGCGCCGACGGCCAGCGCGACAGCGGCGAATGCGCGCGCGATCAGAGCGTGCGCGGCGCGGCGCTCACCGGCCGCGGGTCGAGCTCACGCTCCCAGTCGTCGGCCAGCACCAGGAAGAACGCCTGCTTGTTGTCGCCGCGCGCGAACTCGAAACCGTAGGCACGCTCGCGCACGCTCACCGTGTCGCCGCGCGCCAGGCCCTGCGCGTCGAGCGCCGCCTGCGGCAGCACCAGCACGAAACCGCTGTGATCGGCCGTGGGCTGCAGGGCTTGCAGCACCAGCCGCACCTTGCCCGCGGGCTCGGCGGCAGCAACGGCCTCGATGCGGTAGTCGCCGGCGCGCGCGGTGTTGTTGCCGCTCTTGGAGCTGTTGCTCGATGCGCCGAGCGATTCGGAAGCACTGCTGGCGGTGATCGATGCCGAACTCGCGGCCGAGGAGGCGAGGCTCTCGGCCAACGTGGCGGGGGCGGTCAGCGCAAGCGCCGCGGCCAGCGCGATCGAAGGGACAAGTCGGTTCATGCAAGCGCTCCCGTGGGGCTGGGGTGTCAGGGCCGCAGCATAGCGGCGCGGTGGGCCTGGGTAGCATCCGCCTGATGCCGAAGACCGTGAAAACGCCCGGCGCCAGCGACAGCGCCGGCAAGAAGATCGATTGGCTGGCGGCGAGCCTGGCGCGAGCGCTCGCGCCGCACGGCTTTGCGCGCAAGGGCCGCACGCTGGTCGCCGGGCATGGCGAGGGCGTGCAGCGCCGCTGGCATATCGTCAACTTGCAGTCGGGAAAGTGGAACACCGGACCGAGCGGCACGTGCTATGTCAACCTCGCGGTGCAGTTCCCGGCCGCCATCGAGGTGCTGGCGCGGCGGCCCGGGTGCGAGTGGATGCTCGAACACGCGCAGACGCCGGACGACGCGATGGGCCAGTGCCGGGAGCGTCTGGAACGCCTGGATGAGACGGCGCCCGCCGTGCAACGCGCAATCAGCGACGGCCACGATGTCGGCCCGTCCGCCGATCTGCCGGCGCTGGCGGCCCGGCTCGAAGCCCTGATGCTCGGGTCCGGCCTGGCCTGGCTGGCGCGCCATGACAGCCTGCAAGCGCTGCGCGATGCCGCATTCGGCACGGTTCGCGGCGACATCGACGCCCAACTCGCGGCGGCCCTGGTGCTGAGCGACTTCGACGGTGCGGCGCGGCTGATCGAGCGCCGACGCGAAGCCTACGAGCGCTGGACCGTCGATGGCCTGGACAAGACGCGGCAGTGGCTGAGCCAGTGGCCGGTGGACCTGTCGGCGTTGCCGAGCCAGCCGCTGCCGCGGCCGTCGGATGCGTGGCAGGAGAAGCGGGAACAGGCCGAGCGTGACGAAAACGCCGCGCACGAGGCGCAGGCGCATCGCGCTGCGCCACCGTGTCGATGCCCGACCGCAACGAGTTCATGCTCGACGAATCGGTGACGCCGCTGGTGCGGGCGCTGCTGCCGACGATCGACGCGCCGAGCCTCGCCACGGGCGAGGCGGTGCTTCGGACCTGCGCCCGCCTGTGCAGCCGCTTCGATCAGGACATGGTGACCGGCCGCTTCCCCTGGCCCTTCGCAGCGCTCGTCGCATGGCTCGACACCCAGGCGCCGGTTCATCGCGAAGCGCTCAAGCCGGCGGTGCAGGCCTGGCTGCAGGCGTTCTCGCACGACGCCGTCAAGCGCTGGCGCGCGGACGAACACGCGCTCGACGCGCAGCGCGAACAAGCCCGTGACCCATCGCACCCGCTGCACGCGACCCTGCATCCGCTGCCGCTCGACCCGCCCGAGCCGGCGGGCAGCACGGAAGAAATCGAGCGTCGTTTGCACGAGTTCCCGGAGCAGCGCTTGTCCGGCGACGACAAGGCCGCCGTCGGCGTGCTGCGCCACTGGCTGCTGCGCGATGCCGCCACCGACCGCCTGACACGCTGCTTCGACGCCGACGATTGGGGCGGGCGCGCGTTGGCGGCGTGGGATCGCCTGGACGCGCCCTTGCGCGAAGCGATGCAGCCGGCCCTGGCCTGGATGGCCGAAGGCGTGGCGTCGCGCCCGACCCAGCGCTGGCTCAAGGCCCTGGCCGCGCACCAACACGCGCTGCCTGCCGCACACGCCGCGGCGTGGCGCGAATGGCTGCTGCGGCGCCTGGCCGACTTCGACTACAGCTCGGGGCGCATCGAGTGGGCGATGGTGACGGCGCGCCCCGGCGTGCTGGCGCGGCTCGGGCCGCTCAGCCAGGGCGTGCTGCTCGGCCTGATGTGGTGGGCCTGGCGCGACGACGGCATCGACGCCGCCGCGCGCGCCCGCGCCTTGCGCACGCTGGGCGAGGCGGCGTGGCAGCCGTTGAAGGACGTGGGCGCGCGCGCGCCCGGCGTCGGCGGCCTGGCCTTGCAGATGCTGGCCGGCAGCAGCGCCGAGGATCGCGCCTGGGTCGAGGCGAAGAAGGTGCGCGGCGCGAAGAAGCAGTTGCTGCGCGCCGTCGAACAGGCCTTGGCGCAGCCGCTGGCGCGCGGCTGATTCACCAGGCGGTCAGCGGCCCTGCAACGACAGCGCCGCCATCACCGCCAGCGGCGCGGTGTCGGCACGCAGCACGCGCGCGCCCAGGCCGATCGTGACGAAACCGCGCGTGGCGGCCAGCGCTTCTTCGTCGCTGGTGAAGCCGCCTTCGGGGCCACTCAAAGTGATGACCGAGCGTTGTGCGATGGTGTTGGGCCAGGGCCGCGCATCACGCCAGCCGAGCAGCCAGCGCGCCTCGTCGGCGGCCGATGCGGGCAGCGCTCCCAGCCACGCAGCCAAGAGCTGCGGCGCATGCACGATCGGCACGCGGTTGCGGCCACACTGTTCGCACGCGGCGCTCGCGATCGCTTGCCAGTGCGCAGCGCGCTTGCTCGCGCGTTCGCCCGACAGGCGCAGCACCGAGCGCTCGGACAGCAGCGGCACGATCACGCCGGCGCCGAGTTCGGTGGCCTTCTCGACAACCACATCCATGCGGTCACCGGCGGGCATGGCCAGCGCCAGCGTCACGTGCAGCGCCAGCTCGCGTTCGATCGGATCGTGGTCGAGCACCTGCACCTTCACCGCGCGCGCGCCCATCGCCTCGATGCACGCGGACCACTCGCCGCCGCGGCCGTCGAACAGCGTGACTGCGGCGCCGGGTTGCAGGCGCAGCACCTGGACGTGGCGCGCGGCGCGCTCGGGCAGCGCGAGGCTGTGGCCCTTTGTGAGCGCAGTGAGTGCAGCGAGCGCCGCATCGATGAACAGGCGCGGTGGCATGCGACGACTTTACTTGGCCGGCGCGTCCCTCAGCTCGCGCCGCAGGATCTTGCCGACCGGCGACTTCGGCAGCTCGCTGCGGAACTCGATGTAGCGCGGCCGCTTGTAGCCGGTGAGGTTGGCCTCGCACCAGGCCTTCACATCGGCGGCGCTGATCTTCTCGTCCTTGCGCACGATCACCACCTTCACCGCCTCGCCGGCCTTGTCGTCGGCCACGCCGATGGCGGCGGCCTCGAACACGCCGGGCATCTGCATCAGCACGTCCTCGATCTCGTTCGGATAGACGTTGAAGCCCGACACCAGGATCATGTCCTTCTTGCGATCGACGATGCGGAAGTAGCCGCGCTCATCGACCGTGCCGATGTCGCCGCTGCGAAAGAAGCCGTCGGCCGTCATCACCTTGGCGGTCTCGTCGGGGCGTTGCCAGTAGCCGGCCATCACCTGCGGCCCGCGGATCGCGATCTCGCCGGGTTGGCCCGGCGGGACCTCGTTGCCGTCGTCGTCGAGCAGCTTCAGTTCGGTGTTGGGCATCGGCAGGCCGATGCTGCCGCTGAACGCCGCGCTGTCCACCGGGTTGCAACTCGCGCTCGGCGAAGTTTCGCGACAGGCCGTAGCCCTCGACGATCGGGCAGCCCGTTTTCTCGAACCACAACTTGGCCGTCGCGCTCTGCACCGCCATGCCGCCGCCGACGCTGATCTTGAGCGACGACCAGTCCACCTTCGCGCAATCCGGGTGATTGGCCATCGCGTTGAAGAGCGTGTTGACCGCGGGAAAACTGTGGAAGCGGTGCTTGGCGAGCTCGGCCAGCATGCCGGCGATGTCGCGCGGGTTGGCAATCAGGATGTTGCAGTTGCCCATGCGCATGCCCAGCATCATGTTCGAGTTGAAACCGAAGATGTGGTACAGCGGCAAGGCACACACGGTGACGATCTGTTCGCCTTGCGGGATCTTCTTCAGCGCCGGCTGGTACCAGGCCTCGGCCTGCAGCAGGTTGGCGATCAGGTTGCGATGCAGCAGCACCGCACCCTTGGACACGCCGGTGGTGCCGCCCGTGTATTGCAACAGCGCGATGTCGTCGCGCCCGACCTGCGGCGCGGTGTAGGTCTTGCGGCGGCCCTGCGCGATGGCGTCGTTGAAGCGCACGGCACCGGGCAGCTTGAACGCCGGCACCATCTTCTTGACGTTGCGCACGACGTGGTTGACCACCAGGCCTTTGACGACGCCGAGCATGTCGCCCATCGCCGCGAGCACCACCTGCTTGGTCGGCACGGCGTCGATCACCTGGGTCAGCGTGGCCGCGCAGAGTTCGATGATGACGATCGCCTTCGCCCCCGAGTCCTTCAACTGGTGTTCGAGCTCGCGCGGCGTGTACAGCGGGTTGACGTTGACCACGACACAGCCGGCGCGCAGGATGCCGGCCACGGCCACCGGGTACTGCGGCACGTTGGGCATCATCACCGCGACGCGGTCGCCGCGCGCCAGGCCGAGCGACTGCAGGTAGGCGGCGAAGGCGCGCGACAGGTCGTCGACCTGGCCGAAAGTGATCGTCCTGCCCATGAACTTGTAGGCGGCGCGATCGCGGTGTTTGCGAAAGCTTTCTTCGATCAGTGCGATCAGCGACGGGTAGAGATCGGTGCGCAGCTCGGCCGGCACGCCGGCCGGGTAGTGCCTGAGCCAGACCTTCTCCATCACGCGCTCCCGAAGTGGACCGATTCTGGGCGGTGAGTGCGCCCAGAGACATCGGTGGATTCGATAGCGGGACGCGCTATGGCGCGCAGCGCAGCGCCCTGGTGTAGTCGATCACCTCGAGCTTGCCGCCGACGATGTCGGCACGCGCCACGTCGAGCCGCGCGCGCATCGCCGGCGTCACCAGCGCGGCGTTGTGCTCGTCCATGGCCAGATCGACGCCGCCTTCCTTCAACCCCAGCGCGGTGACGCCGGGGCGCACGCCATCGAAAGCCTGGAACACGGCGAGGTCCACGCGCTTCAACACCGAAGTCAGCATCGTGCCGGGATGCAGCCCGTTCTGGTTGCTGTCCACGCCGATGGCGAGGATGCCGGCGTCCCTGGCCGCCTGCATGATGCCCAGGCCGCTCGTGCCCGCGGCGGAAAACACGACATCCACGCCCTGTGCGACTTGCGCCTTGGCCAGCTCCGCGCCGCGTGCCGGATCGGTCCAGGCCGCTGGCGTGTTGCCGATCATCGTGACGGTCACCGTCGTCTTCCGGTCCGCATGCCGGGCGCCCTGCTCGAAGCCGCAGGCGAACTTGCGCACCAGCGGCACGTCCATGCCGCCGACCATGCCAACCTTGCCGCTCTTGCTCGCCATCGCCGCGGCCATGCCGGCCAGGAAGCTCGCCTCGTGCTCGCGGTAGACGAAGCTCTGCACGTTGGGCAGATCCACCACCGCATCGACGAGCGCAAAGCGCAGCTTCGGAAACGCGCGCGCCACCTTCTCGATCGACGCCGCCTGCGGAAAGCCGATGGCGACGATCGGGTCGGCGCCACGCTGCGCGAAACGCTGCGCCGCCTGCTCGCGCTGCGCTGCGTTCTGGATCTCGAATTCGAGGTACGGCTGGCCGCTTTTCCTCTTCCAGCGCTCGGCGCCGTCGAATGCCGCCTGGTTGAAGGACTTGTCGAACTTGCCGCCGAGTTCGTAGATGACGGCGGGCTGCGCTTGCACGACAGCACTGCACATCCAGCACACCACGGCGCAACCCCAGCGACCGCCGCGGATCCGGCTTTGCCGGGCCGCAGGCGGTGCCCCCTCGAGGGGGAGCGGCGAAGCCGCTCCGGGGGTGGTCAAAAACTGGCCCGGAATTGCGCGCCCCAGGTCCGCGGCTCGTTGATGAAGCCGGTGAGGTTGTTGAAGTCGATGCCGCCGACGATGCGGATCTGGTCGGTGATGTTGCGGCCGAACAGAGCCGCCTCGTACTTGCCGTTGCCCCAGACATAGCCGACGCGCAGGCCGCCTTCGGTCAGCGCCTTGCCGGTGAACTCGCGCGACTCGTAGAGGAAGAAGTTGATCTTGCTGCGATAGACCCAGTCGGTCAGCACGTACCACTCGCCGCTGGGTGTTGGGACCGAGTAGCGCAGCGTGAAGTTGACGGTGGTCTTGGGGGCCTGCGGCAGCGGGTTGCCGTCCACCAGCCGGCCGCCGTTGGGGCCGGTGGGGTCGGTCATCGTGCAGCCGCCGCCGCAGCCCGCGATTTCGAGGCTGCTGTCCTTGATCTTGGTGTCGTTGTAGCCGACGCCGAGCGATGCCAGCAGGTTGTTCGTCAACAGCGCCTGCAGGTCCATCTCGAAGCCCGAGCCGGTGGCCTTCTTCGCGTTCAGCAGGATGTTGGCGTTGGCGGCGCCGCCGACCGCGGTGAGCTGCAGGTCTTTCACGCGGTAGCTGAAGACGCCGAAATTCAGGCGCGCGCGGCGGTCGAACAGGTCGGTCTTGATGCCGGCCTCGACCGAGGTGTTGGTCTCGGCGTCGGCCACGGATTTGCCGTTGAAGGCGCCGGCGCTCTGGATGCTGCTGCCGCGAAAGCCGGTGGCCGCGCGCGCATAAAGGTTGATGTCCTTGCTCAGCGCGTAGCTGCCGGCAAGGTCCCAGCTCACCTTCTTGTCCTTCGGCGAGGCCGACAGATCGCCGTCGGGTTCGAGCCCGGCCAGTTGCGCCAGCGTGCACTTGAGCGGGCCCGTCCCGGGGATGCCGAGCGTGGGCCCGATGCAGGGCGCGAAACCGCTCTGCTCGTAGACCTCGACACTGAGCTTCTTCTTGTCCACGGTGTAGCGCAGGCCGCCGCGCAGCTTCAACGCCGGCGTGACGGTGTAGTTGAGCGCACCGAAGACGGCCCAGGCGTCGTTCTTCTGGCGGATGCGCTGGTAGCCGTCCTGCGCGTTGGCAGCCAGCGAGTCGTAGCTGAAGCTTTCGACGCGATAGTCCTCCTTGAACAGGAACACGCCCGCTTGCCAATCGAACGCGGTCTTGGTGTCGGACTCGAGCCGCAGCTCCTGCGTCCACTGCGAGTGCTTGGGCATGCCGTCGGCGGTCTCGGAGGCGAACGGAATCGCGCCGGGGCCGGTCGGGATCGGGCCGGGGAACGCCGAGTCGCTGCCGAAGCCGCCGTCGATGTCGCCGCGGCTGTAGGTCTTCACCTGCTCCCAGCCGGTGATCGAGTGCAGCGCCAGCCCGGGCGCGAAGGCCCAGCGCAGGCGCAGATTGGCGCCGTAGTTCTGCACTTCGCTCTCGTTCTTGCCGTCGATCGAGATCTTGCGCTCGTCGAAACCGCTGACCAGATCGTTCGTGCCGGGCCCGATGATGTTGGCGCGAAACAGCCGCGCCGAGCCCTTGTAGTCGCGCGCATGCAGATTGACGAGAGCGCTGAAGTCCTTGCTCGGTTCGGTCAGCCACTGCAGGCGCAACGCGCTGTCGCGGTAGCCCTCCAGATCCTGCGTCGGCCCGGCATCGAAGGTGTTCTCGACCCAGTCGCTGCGCGTCTGGTTCATCAGCGACAGGCGCAACGCCGAATCCGAACTCGTCGGCAGGTTGATCGCGCCTTCGAGGTTGACCGTCGAGAAGGTGCCGGCCGAGATGCTGCCGTAGCCTTCGAACTTGCCCTTGACCGGCCGGTTGGATTCGAACTTGACGACGCCCGCCGGCGTGTTGCGGCCGAACAGCGAGCCCTGCGGCCCGCGCAGCACCTCCACGCGCGCCAGGTCGAAGGCCGGGAAGCCCTTGAGGATCGGGTTCTCCTGGATCACGTCGTCATAGACCAGCGACACCGGCTGCGACGCGTTCAGGCGGAAGTCGGTGTTGCCATAGCCGCGGATGTAGAAGCGCGGGAAGGCGCGGCCGAACGACGACTCGATGTTCAGGCTCGGCACGCGCCCCGACAGCATGCGCACGTCCTGGCCGCTGGTGTTGAGCACGTCGAGCAGTTCGGAGGGCAACACGCTCACCGAGTTCGGCACCTGCTGCACGTTCTCCGTGCGACGCTCGGCGGTGACGGTGATGGTCTGCAATTCCTGGGCGTGCGCCGCGCCGCCGAAGGCAGCGAGCGCCGCGGCGGCCACGGCATGGCGTTGGACAAGCAGGCGGCGGGCAAACGAACGGTGCATGACTCCTCCTGTTGGTGCGCGGTGGATGGACGCTGCATCATGCGGCGGCAACGCGCGATGATCCAGCCCCCGTGCGCAGCACTTTCGCAACGCCCATGCCAACCTTCCTCAGCGACGATCAGCTCGACGCCTGGCGCCGCGACGGCGTGCTGGTGCTGCCCGGCTTCGCCTCGGCCGACTCCATCGAGGCGCTGAAGCGCCGCGCCCACGACATCGTCGCCGCCTTCGAGCCGACGCCGGACGAGACGGCGGTGTTCTCGTCGCGCGACCGATCGCAGCTGAGCCAGCGCGCACTGGTCGAGTCGGCCGGCGCGGTGCGCTGCTTCTTCGAGGAAGAGGCCTTCGATGCGCAGGGCCGCCTGGTCGTGGACAAGGCGCGCGCCATCAACAAGATCGGCCACGCGCTGCACGACCGCGAGCCGCTGTTCGAGCGCTTCTCGCGCGATGCGCGGCTGGCGGCGCTGGCGACTGACCTCGGGTTCATCGAGCCGCGCCTGATGCAATCGATGCTGATCTTCAAGCAGCCGCGCATCGGCGGCGAGGTGGTGTGGCACCAGGACGCGAGCTTCCTGATGACCGAGCCGGCCGAAGCGCCGGGCCGCTCCCAAGCTTCGGCGCTTCCCTCGGGGGGCGGGCCGCACCGCGGCCCTGCGCGCGCCAGTGGTGTCGTCGGCTTCTGGTTCGCACTCGAAGATGCGACGCGCGACAACGGCTGCCTGTGGGTCGCGCCGGGCGGGCAGCGCGGGCCGCTGCGCGAGCGCTACGTGCGGCGTGACGGCGGCTTCGTCACGGAGCGACTCGACGCCACGCCCTGGCCGAGCGGCGACGCGACGCGCGCGCTCGAAGTGCCGGCCGGCACGCTGGTGGTGTTTCACGGCCTGCTGCCGCATGCCAGCGCGCCCAACCGTTCCGTGCGCTCGCGCCTGGCCTACACGTTGCACGTGGTCGAAGGCACGGCAGCGTGGTCGCCGCTGAACTGGCTGCAACGCGGCGCCGACGACCCCGCGCGCGGCTTCGACTGATCAGCCGAAGAGCGCGATCACCTGCTGGAGGTCGTCCGGCGTCACCACGCGCGCCAGCCGCGTGGCCGGATCCACGCACAGGCGGCGCAGCGTTTCGGGCGCGAAGCCGCCGAGGCCGCGCAGCGATCGCACCATCGGCGCGGGCGTGTCTTGGCTGCCGCGCAGCGACTGCACGATGCGGTCGCGGTGCTCGGGCGTGAGCGCGTGATGCACCACGCCGTCGCCATCGACCAGCTCGAACATCGGCGCGCGCACCAGCCACAGCGCGCCGTCTTCGACCAGCCCCGGCAGCCAGCGCGCGACGTACAACTGCATCAGCGCGCCGATGTGGATGCCGTCGGCGTCCGGGTCGAACATCAGCACCACGCGCTCGTAGCGCAACGCGGCGCGCTGCCGCCCGGCCGGCAGCTGCGTCGCGATCGGGCAGGCCCAGCGCCTGCGCCAGTTGCTGGAACAGCACATGCGACATGCACGCGCTCGCGCGATGCGGCCCAGGCGTTGAGCGGCTTGCCCTGCAGCGGCAACACCGCCTGCGTGCGCTCGTCGCGCACCGCCAGCACCGAGTCCTGCGCCGAGTCGCCTTCGACCAGCAGCAGCTCGGCGCCCGAGCCCGGGCCGTGCTCGCTGCAATCGGCGAGCTTGGCGCGAGCCTGCGAATAACGCGCCGCGCCGCTCTTGAGTAGATCCGGCTTTGCCGGGCTACTCAAACCCCCTCGGGGGGCGGACGACGTAGTCGTCGGCCTGGGGGCGCTCATATGTTGGCTGCCGATGATTCGATCACGGCAAGATGATGCCGCAGCCGCTTCGCAACCCCGCAGCAAGGGGGCTGCGTGCGACGGCGAGGCTGGCAACATCATCGCGTGGCTGATCTCGACGCAACCCCAGCCGGCTTCGCAACGCGCTGGCAGGTGCGCCTGCTCGGCGATGTGCAGGCCGTCGGCGCCAGCGGCACGGTGTTGTCGCGCTGGCCGAGTCGCGCGGTGGCGCTGTTGCTGGCGCGCCTGGCGTTGGCGCCGCAGCGCGCGCATCCGCGCGAAGAGCTGGTCGATCTGCTCTGGCCCGAGGCGCCGCTGGACGTCGGCCGCAACCGCCTGCGCCAGGCGCTGTCCACGCTGAAGAGCCTGCTCGAGCCGCCTGAGGAAGGTGCGAGCGGCGCGGTCATCGTCGCCGACCGCGCCGCGGTGCGCCTGGCGCCGCACACCATCGCCTGCGACGCCGTCGAGTTCGAAGCCTGCGTGCGTTCGCGCGCGCGCGAACAGGCTTTCGCGCTGTACCGCGGGCCGCTGCTGCCGGGGCACTTCGACGAGTGGGTGCTCGAAGAGCGACAGCGCCTCGAAGCGATGGCCGAGCGCATGGACTTCGGCGCATTGCAGATCGCGCCGCCGCCGCGTGGCGTCAGCGCACGCAGCCACGCGGACGAACCCGCCGCCACCGCGGTGTTGCCGAGCTACCTGACGCGACTGCACGGCGCCGAACCCACGCTCGCGGCGCTGCAACGGGCGCTGCACGAGCAGCGACTGGTCAGCGTCATCGGCCCCGGCGGCTGCGGCAAGACGCGACTCGCGGTCGAGGCCGCGCGCCGCGCCGGTGACGCGCGCTTCGACCGGGTCGCTTTCGTCTCCTGGTCGGCGCCACGTCGGTCGAAGGCGTGCTCGACGCGCTCGGCAACGGCCTGCGCACCGAGCCGCAGCGCGACGCGCTGTGCGCCGCGCTGGCCGGACGCCACGCCCTGCTCGTGCTCGACAACTGCGAGCAGGTGGCCGGCGACGCAGCGCGCGAGGTCGCGTTCCTGCTCGAACGATTGCCGCTGCTGCACGTGCTGGCAACCTCGCGGCGCGCGCTCGGCGTCGATGGCGAGCAGGTGCTGCCGTTGCCGGCACTGACCACGCCCGACGAGCCCGACGCCCTCGCGTTGCTGGCCGCGAACCCGGCCGTGGCGCTGTTCGTCGATCGCGCGCGACTGGCCCGCACCGACTTCCACCTGACCGCGGCCAACGCTGCGGCCGTGGCCGGTCTCGTGCGCTGGCTCGACGGCATGCCGCTGGCGATCGAACTCGCCGCCGCACGCGTGCGCACGCTGGCGCCGGCGCAGATGCTGGCGCTGATGCAAGGCGGTGCAGGCAGCGGCCTGAAGCTGGTGGCGCGCAACGGGCCACGCGGCGGCGCCGACGGGCGCCACGCGTCGATGATCGACGTCGTCGCCTGGAGCTGGCACCTGCTCGGCGAAGGTGCGCGCACCTTGCTGGCCGACATGTCGCTGTTTCCCGGCGGCTTCACCCTCGAAGCAGCGCGGGCCGTCGGTGGCGCGGCGCTGGCGCAGACGGCGCAGCACATCGACGAGTTGGTCGAGCACTCGATGCTGCGCCCGGCTGATGGCGAGCGCTTCGCGCCCTACGAAGTCATTCGCGAGTTTGCTGCGGCGCGGCTCGACGCCGAGCGCGCGGCCGCGGCGCGCGGCGCGCAGCGCCGCTGGCTGCTGGACTGGGCGCGCGCGCTGCCGGCCACGCCGCCGCTGGCGATGGTGCGCGCCGAGATGCCCAACATCGTCGCCGTTCTTGCCGGCTGCGTCAGCGATGCCGACGCCGCGGCCGATGCGATCGATCTGCTGGCCTTGCTGCGGCGCTGCTTCGAGGACGTCGATCTGCCGGCCGCGGGCCTGCGCCATCTCGAGAGCGCGATCGAAGCCTGCGGCGACGGCGCGCGCGCCGGCCGCGGCCGCAGCCTGATCGCCGGCCTGTTGTTCAATGCCGGCCGCGCCGACGACGCGCTGCGCCACGCCCGCCTGGGCCTCGACGGCGCGGCGACGCTGACCCGCGGCGCTGGCGCGCGCGCTGCACGCGATGGCCAGCGTCATCTGGCGCGCCAGCCGCCAGGCGCAGCGTCCGCTGGCGCTGATCGACGAGGCCGAGCCCTTGGCGCCGCCGCCGGCGCCATCGACGTGCAGGCCAGCCTGTGTGCGCTGCGCGCCTTCATCCTCGCCGCATCACCGCGACGCGGTCGCTGCCGAGCGCCTGCACCAGCGTGCGCTCGAGTTATGGCGGCGCAAGGGCAACCAGCACGCGGTCAACAGCGGCCTGTACAACCTGGCGGTGATCGCCAGCAGCAGCGGCCAGCCGCAGCAGTGCGCTGATCTGATCGACGCGGTCTCGCCAGCGCACGCCGCCTGGGCGACGCGCACCGCATCGCCAGGCGCTGAACGTGCAGGGCAACTCGCTGATCGAACAAAGACGCTGGCGCGAAGCGCCCGGCGCTGCGAGACTGCGTGCGCGATCATGGCGCGCGTTGGCTGCCCACGACCTGGCCTACGGCCTGTGGAACCTGCCGCGGCCGCTTGCTGCGCCTGCGCCAACCGAGGCGCACTGCGCCTGATGGCATTTGCCGGCGTCTATTGGAGCCGCCACTTCGGCGCGCTCTCGGCCGACGACCGTCACGACCAGCGCCTGCTGCGACGCCTTGCGCGCTGAGCCTGTCGCTAGCGCGCGCGCAGGCGCTGTGGCAAGAAGGCGAGGCTTTGTCGCTGGCCGACGCGGTGACGCTGGCGCTCACGGCGGCTGACGCGCAGCGATCGCGCTCGACCACGTCGGCGCGGGCTGGGCGCGCGGGCGCAGCAGGCGCAGCAAGCGTCGCCGCGCGATGCGCGAGGGCAGCCCGCTGGCGCGCTGGCGCAGCGCGCGGCCAGCAAGCGCAGCGGCTGTGAACGGCGTGCGTCGTGGTTCATCGTGGTCGCGAGCGTGCGCCGCGAGCGTTAGGCGATCGCTAGCTAGCGATCGCCTAACGGTGGTCTTCGACAGTGCGCCTGCGCCGATCGGAGCGCGACACACCACGAGGACAGCGAAATGACAACTCTGCGATGGACCCTTACCGCATCGGCGGCGACGATGTTCGTGCTGGCAACAGCCTCGGCGCTGGCGCAGGAGGCCGCCGCGCCGGCGTTCAAGGTGGGCGACACCTGGCGCTTTCGCGAGTTCGACCTGCTCACCAAGAACGAGACCAACGCCTATGTCGAGCGCGTGCACGCGGCGAGCAACAAGGAGTTCTGGCTCGCCGTCGAAAGCGCGCGCGGCAAGCACTGGTGGCGCGGCGACAGCGCGCGCGCCGTGCGCCTGGAGCAGCTCGCGCATGCCGCCGACCAGCCCGAGCAGCGCGGCGCGGCCATCGGCAGCGCCGACGGCGGCTTCGCGATGCGCTGGCCGATCAAGGTCGGCGACGATTCGACTGCAGCGAGAACGCCACCTTCCCCAACGGCTGGAAGCTCAAGTACGAGCTGAAGTGCGCGGTCGAGGGTGCCGAGACGATCGAGTCGCCGGCCGGCAAGTTCGAGACGCTGCGCATCACCGACAAGGGCTCCTACAACAACTACACGCAAAACGTCACCGGCCAGCATGAGCGCGTGTTCTGGTACGCACCGGCCGCGCGCACCTTCGTGCGCCGCGAGTTCCGCACCTGGCTGCCGCGCGGCTCGCTGCCGTTTCGTGTCGAGGGGCACGAGCTCGTCGAGTTCAAGCCTGCTTCCTGATCCGCCAAGGAGCCGACGATGAAGAGCACATCACTTTGCTTCGGCCTGCTGCTGGCCGGCCTCGCCGCGCACGCCGCCGCGCAGAACTTCGACGCCATGATCCAGCAGCAGATGCAGGCCATGAACGCCAACATCGCGCGCGGCCAGCAGATGGTCAACCAGGTGGTGCAGCAGCGCATGCAAGACCCGCAGGTGCAGGCCGCTTACCAGCAATACGTCGCGCGCGCTCGGGTGGCCGCCCGGCGATGGACTACCCGACCTTCACCTACAACTGGATCTACACCAACGGCTTCTCGGCCCAGGGCATCGCGCATGCGCGCTCGGTCGAGGCCGGCAACCAGGCGCGCGAGCGCGCCAGGTGCAGGGCCTGCGTGGAGCCGAGGCCGCGCGCGGGCAAGCGCAGCAGACGCAGCGCGACCGCTACTTTGCCAATCAGCAGGAGGCCGGCCGCCAGCTGATGGGCCAGAGCACCTACGTCGCGCCCAACGGCGCGCCGCTGGTGCTGCCGCACACCTGGCAACGCAACAGCGTGCACGAGCACCAGGGCCAGCGCTACCGCGTCGACGCTGCCGGCGAGTACTTCGTGCTCGGCAGCGACGGCTGGTGGTACCCGCTGGCGCCCGGTCGCTGACGACGCGCGTGAACCCCCGCGAACGAGTGGTCCCGTGGGGGGTTCGGCAAGCGCTGCGCTAATGGTGCGCTAACGGTGGCTGTCGATGCTGAGGTCGTCGATCTTGTCCGCCAACTGATGAGGGAGCCTTCGATGTCCGCGCCCCGCCTTCGCATCCGCCGCACCGCCGTCGCCGCCGCCGCATGGCTGGCCTGCGCCGTCGCGCCGGTGCCCGCCCGGCCGCCACCTGCACCTGGAGCACGACCGCCGGCAACTGGTCGGCCATCGCCAACTGGCTGACCTGCGCCACCGGCAACGGCAACCCGGCCGGCGCCCCGGGCAGCAGCGACACGGCGATCATCGGTGGCACCGGCGTGGTGACCGTGAACAACGCGCAGGCGATCCTCAACCTCACCAACGCCGGCAGCGTGAACATCACCAGCGGCGGCTCGCTGGCGCTGGGCAGCAGCGGCACGACGACCAACACCGGCGGCACCATCGCCGTCGGCAACGGCGGCTTCTGCTGCAGAACGGCCATGCCATCGTCGGCGGCACGATCAGCACCAGCGGCACTGGCGTGCTGCGCGCCCGCCAGCGCGTCCAACATCCTCAACGGCGTCACCCTCAACGGCAACCTGGACCTGGCCACGGCCACAGGCTTCGAGCGCATCACCACGGGCTGCCTGGGCGGCACGATCAACCTCAACAACAACAGCGTGCTCGCCTTCGAGGGCACCGGTGGGCTGGCGGGCATCGGCACCATCGTGCTGGGCAACACGGGCAGCAGCAACCGCATCGCGCTCGACGGCAACGGCACCACCACCTTCGCCGCGGGCACCACGGTGCGCGGCGAAAACGGCACCATCGGCAACGCCGTCTTCGTCGGCGGCACGCAAGCGCTGGTGAACAACGGCACCATCAGCGCCGACGTGGCCGGCGGCACCATCAACATCACCATGGCTCCCGTCACCAACAACGGCACGCTGAGTGCGCTCAATGGCGGCACGCTGCTGGTCAGCAGCAACTCACCGCAACCGGGCCGGCCAGATCGTGGCCCGCGCGGGCAGCACCGTGTTTCAAAACGGCGTCACGCTTGCGGGCACCATCAACACCAGCGGCAGCGGGCG